>CAWFQH010000001.1:0-835298 GCA_963817945.1 uncultured Solirubrobacterales bacterium
CGCTACGGACTTGAGCGGATAGACGAGAAGCGTGCCCGCTCCGACCGCGGCCGCCGTTGCCACGAGTCCGAGCCAGAGAGCGGGTGGCTCGACCCCGAGACCGATTGGTGGCTGCCTGCGCATCAACGTGAGGGTATGGGCTGTAAAGCGGCGAGCGGGCTAATTACCGCTCGCCGCTTCGTCCCTAGCCGGGGATCTCCCTATGCCTTTCGGCCTGAGCGCACCAGCGCGGCCCCGCCGGCCAGAAGGCCGAGGGCGCCGAGGATCAGCGCCGCGATCCCGAGGCCCTTGCTGGCGCTGTCGGAATCGTCTGACTCCGAGGACTCCGAATCGCCATCCGCACCGTGGTGCCCCTCGCTGCCTTCGGTGACGGCGACCTGGGGCGCCGGCTCCTCGGATTCCGGGGCGCCGATCCAGCGCACCACTTCCCCGTTGTCGTAGGTCTGGATCGCCTTGAACGTCAGGGTGTCTCCGGCTTCGCCGGGGATCTGGACCGAGATCGGGAAGTCCAGAAACTGCCCTGGCTGGATGCCGACTTTGTCGCTGTCGGCGGTCCAGGTCATTTGGCTCACCTGCTCGGTGATTTCCTCGCCGTGGCTGGTGATCGGCTTGGCCAGTTTCTCCATCTGCACGTCCACCGACCAGCCGGCGACGGGCTGGTAGGAGGCGAAGATGAAGCCGGGCGGGAACTGCACGTCGACCTTCGTCGTCCCCGAATCGTCCCGCTCGTTGGGAACCCGGACGTCGAGGACGGTGAAGTCGCCGGCTGCGGCTTCCTCCGGCTGGAGCGTGACGTGGGCGCTGGCACTGGCGGGCACCGCGAGGGCGAGCGCCGCGATCAGCGCGAGGGTGATCTTGAGTTTCATCGTTTCCTTTCGTTGACGGTTACTCCGAACGTGAGCGCCACCCGGAGGGGTGGCGAGCTCAGGGCGGAGGCCCGCGCCCGGCGAGCGCCATCGCCAAGAGGGCGCCGCCGCGTGGAGAGGAGCGAGGAAGGGCAAGTGGTCGCGCAGGCACGGAGCGCTCGCGACGAAGGTGTGGGTGCCAGGCGCGGCAGACGGCCGCCAACAGCCGCTCGCCGGGATAGCGGTCGAAGGCGAGCGCCCCTAGCAGGAGCAGAGCCGGCGCCAGGTAGAGCAGGCCCGGTTCGGAGTCGGTGAGCTGGAGGCCGACGAGGGCGCAGATCAACAGGCCCAGGCCGGCAAGGATTGGTGCCTTCTCTCGCAGCGAATCGCCCCTCATCGGATCGGCACCTCGACCTGGGCCGTGTACTCGTCGAAGGCCGAGACGCGCATGGTCACGACGAGGTCCCAATCCCCGGCGACGCCGAGCAGCGCCCCCTGCACCGTGTAGTGACCGGGGCCGGCGCGCCGGGCTTCGAGCGGCAGCGGGCCAATCGAGTTCTCAGGTTCGGTGGCGGCGATCTCCAGCTCCTTGACCCGCGAGAACTGCGCGCCGCTGGTGGCGTCGAAGAGGTAGAGGTGGACCTGATTGGAGCCGACCCGCGCCGGGTCAACCGTGATCTCCAGCTCGGCAGGGCCAAGCGAGGCGCTGCCCGAGAACGGTCCCGACTGCACCGCCGTCGCTGGGGCGTAGCCGGCCAGCGCCGCGGTGACGCCGAGGACGACCACGATCAGGGCCACCTCCCCGCGCAGCGCGCGGCGCAGCAGCAGCCCGGCGCGGCCGGGTGCCTCACCGCCAGCCGCGATCCGCTCGAGGCGCGGGACGGAGCGATAGCGGTTGTAGGCGCCGAGGGGGATCAGCGCGCCGACGAGGAGGACGAACTTGATTAGGACGGCGCGCCCGTAGGCAGTGTCGATCAGGTTGTCGAGGTCGCGGACGTAGGCGTATGCCTGGCCGAGGCCGGTGAGCAGGATCGCGGCGACGCAGAGCAGCGCGACCGGCGAGAAGCGCGCCAACACCGCCGCGATCAGGCGGCTGCGATCCGGCGCCTCCAGCTCGCGGGTCGCGGCGGGAAGGATCAGGACAAGCGAGGCCAGCCCGCCGACCCAGATCGACATTGCGACGACGTGGAGGACGTTGGCCGGGAAGAGAAGCGCAACCGGGTCCTGCGTGCTCGGGTGGCCGGAAAGCGCCGGCTCCATGGCGATGAAGGCGAGCGGGACGAAGAGCGGCGCGATGCGCCAGGACGAAGGGCGGCGAAGCGCCGGCACCACGCCCAGCCCGAGCAGAATCCAGGCCAGGGCGGTGAACCCCCAGACGGTGCCGAAGCGGGTCCCAAGCTCCTCGCGCAGGATCGTGGAGTCGAGCGCTGCGGTCGCGGAAATCCCCGCCGCCTGGGCCGCCTCGAAGACGATCGCGGCGACGGCGCTGATCGCGCCCGCGGTGGCGGCGACAAGCAGCACGATCCCCAGGCGATGTTCGAAGGCGATGCCCGCCCGCCCCCAGCGCTCGCCGTTGCCGCCTGCCAGCCGCCGCGCCGGACGCCAGGCCCACAGCAGGAAGGCAAGGGCGCCGAGCGCGGCCACCAGCGCCGCGTACTGGACGCCGCGAGCGATCCCCATCCCGATCTCCGTCGCGGTCCCCGCATCGCGGCCGGCGACCAGCTCGGCAACGGTATCCTTCGGCGCCCGCCCGGCCTTGCCGATCGAGAAGACGTAGCCGCCAGAGACGATGTGCCCGTCGGCGGAGACAACCCGATAGGTGGCGGTGTAGCTGCCGTCGGGCAGGCCGGGCTTCAGGTGGACGCCGAGCTTCTCCCCCTCCCCGCCCGGATGGAAGGCATCTCCCGCATCGGCCCGCTCCCCCTCGACGTCATAGACGCGGACGGCGCCGAAGTTGCCCTCGACTGGCTCGCTGAAGCGGAAAACAACCGCGCTCGGCTGCTGCTTCGCCGTCGCCCCGCGCGGCGGCGAGGTGCCCTCCAGGGTCGCATGGGCGAGGGCGCTCGGCGCGAGCAGCAACGCCGCCGCCAGCGTGGCGGCGAGGGCGAGCGCGAGCCTGTTCAGAGCGCGAGGCACCTACCAGGCTTCCTTCGTCGGGCGCTCGTCGTCTTCGTCTTCGCCCCGCCGACGTCGCCGGGCGATCAGAGCCGCTACGCCGCCGAGGAGGATGATCGCGATGCTGGCGATCAGGAACGGGGTCTTCGAGGTATCGGCGGGGCCGACCCAGAGCAGGGTGCCCTCGACCGCGCCCTTCTCGCCGTCGATCCGCAGCGGGATCTCGTAGTCGAAGACCTTGGTGCGCTTGCTCTCGTCTTTGACCTGCGGCGGGGTGCCGGTCGCCATGTAGTGCATGCGGTGGTCGTGCCAGCGCAGGGTCCCCGAGTCGTCGACCGTTCTCCAGAGAGGCGGCGCCTTGGGGCCGGCGCTCTCCGGCACCTGGGCTTCGGCATAGCGGTCGGTGTTGAGGTAGGTCGCGGGCGAGCGCTGGTTCTTCTGCACGGTGCCGTCGCGCAGGACGCGAGCGAACGGCTCGCTCTCGTAGCCGAAGATCGTCACCTCGTGGCCTTCGCGGACGACCAGCTCCATGTCGGCGTCGTAGTTGAGGACTTCAAAGCTGATGCCCGGCACGCTCGGGCGCACCGAGTCGATTTCGGAGCGGAAGTCGGGGTTGCCTTCGTGGCCCAGGGCCGGGGAAGCCATGAGCGGGCAGAGCAACGTTGTCGTGGCGGCGAGTGCCGCCCAGCGCTTTCGCACGGGTTCCTTTCGATCGGGCGCGAGGCGTGACCGAAAGGGTCGGCGCCTGGCGCTAGTTCTGCGTGAGCAGGAGCGCGGGCGGCGGGCGCTTCGCCAGCGAGAACGCGATCAGGCCGGTGCCACGCGGGCGCCAGCTCTCAGGTGTCGATGGAAGCGGCCAGGCCGAGGACGTGGTCGCTCGCCGAGGCGGACGGGCTCGCCGCGCGGCGAGTTTGACGATCAGCTCCTCGCCGATGTAGTGGCCACCGATCAACGGGATGGCGATCAGCAGCGCCGGGGCCATGAACAGCAGGGCCTCGGTCGAGCCGGTAACGGCGAGCGCGGCAACCCAGCAGATGGTGATCGTCAGCGCCTTCTTGTCCGTGTACCGCCTCGCGAGCCGCATGAATGTCGAAGGGTAATCAAGGCGGTCCTGCCAAGTAGCCTGGCGCAGCGCCGCCCCTTTCGGAGTCACCTCCGCAGTTGACCCGAGGCAATCGGTGGCCTGCTGGACGAGAGGGAGTGACCACGTCGTCGGCGGGCCGCCACTTCGACTGCGCTTCGCGGTGGGCGCCGGTACGGAAGATCCTCTCCTTCATCCCGAAGTTCGCGTACATAAGGGCCAACGGCCTTCCTCGACAGATCCAGTGCTTCGGCTATCTCCGCTTCAGGACATCCCTCGCGCCAAAGTCGCATGAGCAACTGGTCGCGCTCTGCCTTGGTCGGACGCTCGCCTGGCAAGAATTCCGGTGGCGCCAGGGGACGGAAATGCCAATTGGCGACCCCGGCGAAGATCTGCTCGAAGCTGATTCCGAGAGCGCTAGCGATGCGGACCACCGTGAAAATCCTGAAGTTCCGCTTTCCCCGCTCGAAGTCCACGAGATCGCTACGACTCATGGATGCCCGGTCGGCCAGCGCTTGCTGGGAGAGCTCTGCCTGGAGCCGGGCCTGCCTCGCGTTGGCTCCAAGCCGATCAATCGCCGTGTGAGGCTCGGGCGGGGAGTCCTCCACCCAGAAGAAGTGCGACGCCGGATCCCAGATGACGCCGGCCGTAAGGAGGCCGCATCGCACGTTGAGGCTCCCCGCGAGTTTGAGAATGAGAGCGAGCTGCGGAATCTTCGACCTCCCCCGCTCGATCCGCGAGAGGTGGCTGAAGTGCGTCTCCGTGGCTTCGGCGAGCTGCCGAAGCGTCAACCCAGACTCGGCGCGACGAAACCTGACGTTGACTCCGATCCTGCCGGCTATGTCCTCACTGGAGGCTTCGTCAATCCTCGGCATCGCGGCGTCGTGCTGAGGCTCCTCGTGCCAGATCAAGGCAGGCGCAGGGCATGCTGGACGCCGCTGGCGGGCACGGGCGTGGACCCCTCTCGTGGGTGGGCGGCGATAGCTGAGGGGCTCGCCGCGCTCTCGCAACCGATGCACCGTCGCCGAGACCGTTCCGGGTGAAGTGCCCACCGCCTCGGCAATTTCACGCGCGGTTTTGCCCTCGTTCCAAAGGCGCCGGATGGGGATGTCGAGGCTACATCCGGCCCGTCGAGCCCGACTCGCCGCGCCGGGCTGTGGGTCGGCACTCCAGATAATGCCTCCGAGCAGGAGGTCCGGCGGCACTTCAAGCGAGCGGGCCAGCGCGAGGAGGACCGCGACCGACGTCTCCCGAACGCCTCTCTCGATCAACGAAAGGCCGTTTTTGCCGAGGCCGGCCTTTCGCGCAAGCTTCGCCTGGGTTAGATGGCGGCGTTCGCGAGCACCCCGGACATTCGCCCCGAAGATCGCAGCCGCCTCTACGCGGTCGCTGACCTCCTGCGGCAAGGGCGGCTCGAAGGCCGACACGTTGCCGGGTACAACCTCGAAGAACCCCGATAGCCGTTCCACCCCTCGGCGCTGCTCGAAGCCACGGACTATCTGACCCGGGTTCCAGTGGATGCGGTCGGTTAGCTGCTCGATCGAGGTGCCCAGCGAGCAGGTGAGCCGCAAGGCCGTAGTCAGGCGCAAGTTGTTGGCGTCGTCACCTTCCAGATGGGCAAGGTGCTGAGTCCCAACCCGGCTCTCAAGCGCGCCGCGCTCAAGACCGGCGCCGACGCGGAGCTGGCGGAGATTGACCGCAAGTCGGTCTACGTACGCGCTGCCAGGGCCGATTTCGGGAATGCAGTCCTCGCACCTCGCCGGAGCGTCACCGTCCGGTTCGGCGTCGAGCAGCTCGCGACCGCACTCGACGCAATGGGGCAGCTCGGAATCAACGTCTTCCTCGGAATGCGCGCTATCTGAGCCGGGCCGCTCCTTCATCGCGGGGCTCGGGGGAGGCGCCGTTTGTCGCTCTTCGAGGGCCGAGGCGGGAGACAGAGGACCCCGCTTGCGCGGGGTCCTCTGCACCTCCCGGTGGCCTGAACCTCGGCCCTCGAACAGCGACCAATGGCGCTGGATCTGGCTCAGGGCGCGCACCGTCACCTTCGAGGCGGTCGACGCCCTCGAGCAGGCGACTCGCCGAGATATCCAAGGCGTGCGCGACCCTGATGATGGTCGTGAGTCGCGGCTCCCGGCCCGCGTGCTCCAGGTGGCCGATCTCGGTGCGATGCAGCCCGGCACGATCGCCGAGGGTCTCCATCGAGATGCCCGCCTCCCGTCGAATGCGCCTCAGCTCCTTGCCGAAGCGCACGACGTGCTCGTGGCGCTCAACCGCGTCCACGCCGGCTCTCCGGATCGCGACTACTGAAGCGGCGCGGGCGCTTCATTTCTTTTTCTCCGTCAACCCGTACCTGCGCGGCTTGGCCTGGACGAGCCGTACCTGTTTCCCGTCCATGCGAGCCAGACAGTTCGCCACCGCCCCCGAGGAGCGCTCGATCCCCTTGGCGATCGCGCTCGGGCTGTGGGGCGCGTCCTGTTTGTGCCGGCGCATGTAGTCGAGGAGGTGCTTGTCGAGCTCGCCCGGCCGCAGGCGATCGCTTGCCGATCCCCCAGAGGCTCGTTTGGCCTGTTTGCCCGCCTGCTTCCTGCCCGGCAGCGAGAAGACATCGGGCAGCTTGCGGCGGCCCTCGCGCCCGCCCTCCTCACGGTGGACTTTCTTGTCGACGGTCAGACCGGCGAGATACTTGCGTGCGCTGGTGGGGCTGATCTTCAGCGCCGCGCAGATGTCATCGACAGTCGCCGTCTCCTTCTCTTTGAGGAAGTCGATGATCTCCTGATCGACCTGCTTCTTCTCACTCATGCCGCTCTCCTTCCTAGCTCGGCGTCGTCTCGATCCCATGCCCAGATCGAGCGGCGCCCGGGCCACGGCCCGGGGTTCTCGTCTACATCTGGAAGCTCGTCGTCGGGCTCGAACCACTCCTCCAGGCAGTGGATGGCCGACGCCACACGCCAAGTCGACCAGCGCAGCCGCTCGCTCAAGTCGAGCCATTCCTGGGATAAGGAGGGCTCGCGCTGATAGAGGAGCTGATAGGCGTCACCGATGGCGTCGGTCTGCGCGTACCGGAACCCGTCAGCCCGCACAGCCGCCTGTTCGCGGGCGTGCCGCCAGGCGCGATGCTGAGGCGACTCCGGCAGGTCGCCGACCGCGCCGGCCTCGCGCTCCTTGGCCAGGCGCTCCCGCCCCACCGAGGTCAGGCTCCAATACGGCTCGCCCCGCCTCTCGATGCTGGTCAACAGACCGGCTTGCCGCAGCTCTTCGAGCCGGGGGAAGAACAGGCGATTCGTGGGTGGCGCCCACTTGAATCCGAGGTGCCCCATGAGGGCGGACGTCAAGACCTCCGCTTCCTGCTCGTGCAGCACAGCGCGCTCGGCAGCCGCCAGGATCAGGCCATCAGTGACGGGGACGTAGGAGCCCAGCTCGTGCCTCGCGGCGTCCTCGGCCGAGACACCGCTGATCGGCTCGGGGTCCTCCTCGTCGTGGTCTGAGGAATCGAGCCGCCACAGCAGCTCCTCGCATACTTCAACCGCTCGCCGGAAGCGCCGCCAACGCTCATCGACGCTTTCCTCCGGCTCTCGCTCATGCCGTGGCGAAAGCGGGGCGAGACGGGCATCGCGGCGAAGCCGCTTCAAGGTTTCGGCGAGCTTCTCGGGCGGCATGGTCAACTCCACCGCCTCCTGGTCGGACTCAGAGACCCAGCCGATGTCCTCCATCAGCCGCAGGTCGTCAGCGAGCCGCTCGTAAAGCTCGACGACCGTGATCCCTTCCGCCTTGGCGAGCCCGGAGGGATTCCCAACCAGGATGAACAGGCGCCGCGACAGCAACTCCTCAAGGGTGCGTCGCTCGTCAGGGTTCACCGACAGGGTCATGCGCCTTCCCCTGACGACGACGGCGGGTCGAGCTGCTCCAAGAGCAACTTGCAGGTGTAGGCGCCACTGCAGAGGCGGCCCTTGCGCACCTTTTCGTCCTCCCGCGGCTCCCACGGCATTGGCCTCTCCGTCTGTGCGCGTTCGGCATCGTCGCGCAGCCGAGTGAGCGTCGCGCGGAGCCTCTCGACGGGCATGGTCAGATCGAACAAGTCGCGCTCAGCAAGGTCGTCTTTGAGACGCCCCTCCTCCCTGATCTCCTCGCAGACCTGCTGGTTGCTGACGCCCTCTGCTCGCCCGAGTTCGGCGGGACCCCCACCGAAGATGAGCCCGCGCCGCCAGATCAGGTCGTAAAGCGCATCCCGGTGAGGCCGAGAGATGGTCAGGGTGGGCGCCGTCATCCCGGCGCGCCCTCATCGAGCCTAACCAGCAGCTGCTCGCAGGCATCGAGGCCACGCAGGTAGCGCTCCTCGGTCGCCCGATCGTCCTCTCGGGCCTGTCGCTCGGTCCCTTTCCCGTGAAGCACCTGCTCGGCTTCGTCATGGAGGCGTTTGAGCAGTTCCGTCAGGTCGTGGACCGGCATCGTCAGCTCGAAGCTCTCGCGGCGCTCGTCCTCGCCCCAGCCGATCTCCTCCAGCAGCTCGAAGTCTTCGCCGAACTCCAGGCCGAGCCGTGCCGCGGTGGCGAAGTTCTTGTCTCGCTCCAGCGCGTCCCAAAGGTCGCCTACGGAGCCAAGGTGGTTGCGGACCAGCTCGTAGAGGCCGTTGCGCTGCGGGCCGCTGATCGTGATCGTGGTGCCGGGCATGGCGCCCCTCCTCTCGGTAGGGCACCGAGAGCCGGACCAGACGCCACCCCCGAGGGGCCAACGGCGGAGTACCGTTTCTCTCGCATCGAAGTTCAGGCTTCGGTGCCAGGCCCCGGGGCGTTCCACCGCCGCCGGGGCCACTTATGTCTTGGCGCTGGCGAACCTAGCTCCGCCGCCAGGCGAAAGCGAGACGGAATCGGCCGAAATCGCCGCTAATCGCCGCGCATCGGCGTCATTTTGGGAACTAGTGCCCAAAACGGAGGGGATATGCGGGGGTGGTTTGATTTTCCCCCGGGAAGTCCAACCTGCCGAAGTGCAGGGGAATCGAAGCGAAGCGGCTGATGGGATTCGAACCCACGACCTTCTGCATGGCAAGCAGACGCTCTAGCCAGCTGAGCTACAGCCGCATCGGGGGCGGATTATAGGCGGGCTGCCCGGGGGGCGTTAGCTGCTACTAAGTAATGGGTACGATGATCTCGGCGCCCTTTGGTGGACCATCCAGCAGCTGCGAGGAAAGGAAGCTCCGTGAGCCGCACCAAGATCGTCCTCTTGCTTCTGGCGGCGGCGCTCGTCGCCTCGCTCTTTCCCACCACCGCATCCGCTTGGGCCCCGGTCGGGCAGGCGACTGTTCACCCGGGCGTCCAGGTCTTCACCGAAGGCGCCCAGTGCACGGCCAACTTCGTCTTCCAGGAAGGCGAAGACGTCTACCTGGGTCAGGCGGCCCACTGCTCGGGTACCGGTAGCGCGACCGAAACCGACGGCTGCACCAGTGGCTCGCTGCCATTGGGAACGCCGGTGGCCATCGCCGGGGCCAGCCAGCCGGGGACCCTCGCCTACAGCTCGTGGCTGACGATGCAGGCCAGGGACGCGATCGACCCCAGCGCCTGCGCCTACAACGACTTCGCCCTGATCAGGGTCGACCCGGCCGACGTGCCGAAGGTCAATCCGTCGGTCCCGCGCTTCGGCGGGCCGACCGGGATGGGCTCCGTGGGTGGCCTCGGCTCGACCGTTTACTCGTACGGCAGCTCCTCGCTGCGCGCGGGCATCTCCCAGCTCAGCCCAAAGCAGGGGGTCCTGATCCAGAGCGAAGGCAACGGCTGGAGTCACGTGGTCGCAACTTTGACGCCGGGGGTGCCGGGTGACTCGGGCAGCGGCTTCCTCAACGGCTCCGGCCAGGCGATCGGCGTCCTCAGCACGCTGCACTTGGCTCCGCTGCCGGCGACCAACGGCGTCGGCGACCTCGGCCGAGAGCTGGCCTACCTGCGGTCCAACACTGGGCACACAACGATGCAGCTCGTGGCCGGCACCGAGCCTTTCAAGCCGAGCCTAATCGGCGCGATCCTCGGCTCCTGAGGACCCGCCCCAGCCCCGCCGGCCTCCTTCGCGAGTGCTGGAGCGATGGGTCGGGTTAGGGGACTAACCGCCGAACGGTGGGCAGTTGGGGTTGTTGCTGGACTGCTGGCTATACCCGTCCGCTGGAGGTTTAGCCGACGATCGCCGAATTTCCTGATCGGCCAAGTCAGGCCGGCTCACCCATCCAGCTCGGCGAGCAGGTCGCTCAGGTCGAGCGGTTCGGTGACCATCGCCACCCCCTGCCCGTCGGACGGTCTTGGCCACTCCTGGCGCGGCCGGTCCCAGTAGAGCTCGAGGCCGTTGTGGTCCGGATCGTCGAGGTAGAGCGCTTCGCTGACACCGTGGTCGGAGGCGCCGCTGAGCGGAACGCCGGCGTCGGAGAGGCGCCGCAGGGCGTCGGCGAGGGCACGCCGGGTGGGGTAGCGGATGGCGAGGTGGAAGAGGCCGGTGCTGCCCGCTGGCGGCGGCGAGCCGCCGCGCGAGTGCCAGGTGTTAAGGCCGATGTGGTGGTGGTAGCCGCCCGCCGAGACGAAGGCCGCGTCGTCACCGAGTCGCTGCTGCAGCTCGAAGCCGAGCACGCCGCAGTAGAAGTCGAGCGCGCGATCGAGGTCGGCCACCTTGAGGTGGACGTGGCCGATGTCGACGCCAGGGTCGATCGCCCCGTTTGCGTTCGCGCGAGCCGGCGCCGCCGCTACGTCGCCGCCGATCGCCTCGCCGTCGAGGACACGATTCACCAGGCGGTCGGCCTCTGCGTTCTCAGCCCGCGGCACGTGACGGATCGACCAGCGCTCGAAGCCCCCGAGGACGTCCTTCACCTTCGTGTGCAGCTCGCGCAGGCCGGCGTCTTTGACCTTGTACTCGCCTTTGACCTGACGCAC
This sequence comes from uncultured Solirubrobacterales bacterium, assembly GCA_963817945.1. Lineage (GTDB taxonomy): Bacteria > Actinomycetota > Thermoleophilia > Solirubrobacterales > 70-9 > VRUE01. The sequence continues at coordinate 10,941 of CAWFQH010000001.1, forward strand.
GACCAGCTGCGAGTCGCCGCGCAGCTCCAGCTCGCGCGCCCCCAGTGCCGCCGCCCGCTCGATCCCGAGCAGGAGCGCCCGATACTCGGCGACGTTGTTCGTCGCCTCGCCGATCCGCTCGCCGCGCTCCTCGAGGACCTCGCCCCCAGGGCCTCGCACGACGGCGCCGATCGCCGCCGGACCGGGGTTGCCACGGGCGCCCCCGTCGACGTTGACGATCAGCTTCTCCATCAGCGGAAGGTGGTCATCTCCGGGCAACCGGCTCGCCGCCGGGTGCCCGAGCGGCAGGGTTCAGACCGAGCGTCAACCGCCCGCCCTCCTCGGCGCTCGCGTTCCACTGGCGCGCCGACCCGTCCAGCTGCTCGATCTCGTCGCCCCGGTCGAGCTGGAAGACAGGCCGCAGCTCGTCGCCGAGGTCGACCCCCCACTGGTACCAGCAGAGGTCCCAGGCGACGGTGAGGCGCACCTCGCTCGGCGATCCCGCGACGGACCCGATCGAGACGGAAGGGACACCCAGAGTCCGCATCAGCCCGGCCACTGTGCGGGCGGCCTCGCTGGCGTTGAACCGCGCCACCGCCCGCTCCAGCCGTCCGCGGGGGGACTCAACCCGCTGCGGCTCCGGGCGGCGGCCGACGTTGGCGCCCGGTGCCGCCGGATCGACCCAGCCATTCCGCTCGGCGCGGTCGCGGCACAGCTCGCAAACGCGGCGTGGCCCCTCCTTCGGGCTCATGTAGGTCCGGATGCGCTCTCCGGGCAGGATAGTGCGAGAGCAGACCGCACAGGTCTCGTCTGGGCTCACACGGCCAACTTAGACCATGGCGTGACGCAGGTGGGCAAGCAGGTCAAGGACGCAGGGAGCGTGGCGTGCCCTGCACGCAAGCGACCGAGGAACTCGCGCTTCGCGCTCGCACCGCTCCCCTTCAGTCGCTGGATGCGCCGGCCACCTGCGTCACGCAGCCGCTGCAACGAGCCGTTCCGCAAGCTGCGTGGGCACCGGCTCGTAGCGCTCGAACTCCATCGTGAAGTCGGCCCGACCGCCGCTGATTGAGCGCAGGTCCGGTGCGTACTCGAGCACCTCGGCCATCGGCATCTCGGCCTTCACCTCCGTCGCCCCTCCTTTCGGTTCCATCCCCAGCGGGTGGCCGCGCCGTGAGTTGAGGTCGCCGATCACGTCCCCGACGACCTCCTCCGGGCAGGTCACGGTGAGCCGCACGATCGGCTCCAGCAGGACGGGGTCGGCCTCGGCCATCGCCTCGCGAAAGGCCATCGCGCCGGCCATCTTGAATGCCATCTCGGAGGAGTCGACGTCGTGGTGTTTGCCGTCGACAAGCCGCACCCGCACATCCTTGACCGGGTAGCCGGCGACGGTTCCGTGCAGCATCGCTTCCGCCACTCCCTTCTCGACCGCGGGAATGAAGCTGCCGGGGATTGCCGCCCCCTTGATCTGGTTGACGAACTCGAGCCCGGCGCCGACCTCGCCGGGCTCGATCTCGATCCGGCAGTCGGCGAACTGGCCGCGGCCGCCCGACTGCTTCTTGTAGCGGTGGTGGGCGCCGGCCGGCTGGCGGATCGTCTCCTGGTAAGGGACGCGCGGCGGGTGCAGCTCGATCTCGGCACCGAAGCGGCGTCTCATCCGCTCGACGATCACCTCGACGTGCACCTGGGTCAGCCCGGCCAGGATCTGCTCGCCGGTCTGGGCGTCGCGGTGAACGTCGAGGGTCGGGTCCTCCTCGCTGAGGCGCCGTACGGCAGCCGCCGCCTTCTCCTCGTCGCCCTTGGACTTCGGCTCATAGGCAAAGGCCATCACCGGAGCCGGCAGGTCGAGCGGCGCGAAGGCGATCTCCTCCTGAGCGCCGCTGAGCACGTCGCCGGCCTGGGTCTGCTTCAGCTTTGCGATCGCGCCGATCTCACCGGCGTTCAGCTCAGAGGCGGAGGTCAGCTCCTTGCCGAGCGGTTGGCCGAGCTGGCCGATCCGCTCCTTCTCGCCCCGGGTGACGTTGACGACCTGCGAATCCGAGCGCAGAGTGCCGCGGTAGACGCGGAAGAGGTTGATCCGACCCGCGTAGGGATCGGCCAGGGTCTTGAAGACGTAGGCAACGAGCGAGGCCTCCTCGTCGGGCGCGATCTCGATTGCCCCCCCACCAGGACCAAGCGCCTCCACCGGGCCCCGCATCGCCGGTGAAGGCAAGTCCTCGACCAGCGCCGTCAGTAGACGGTCCGCACCGAGGTTTGCGGTCGCCACCCCGCAGGTGACCGGGAAGATTCGCCCGGCGGTCACCCCCTCCTTCAGCACTCGCACGATCTCCTCGTGGTCGATCTCCTCGCCGTCGAGGTAGCGCTCCATCAGCTCGTCGGAGTTCTCGGCCACCTCGTCCATCAGCTTCTCCCGGTACTCCTCGGCCTGGGCGCGAAGCTCGTCGGGGATCTCGACCTTCTGCGCGGCGCCCGGCCCGGTGCCCTTGTAGACGAAAGCCTCCATGTCGATTAGGTCGACCACGCCGTGCACCTCGTGGGCGCTGCCGATCGGGATCTCGGTGGCGACGACGTGCGGTCCGAAAGCGTTCTTCAAAGAGTCGAGCGCGGCGAAGAAATCGGCGCGCTCGCCATCGAGCATGTTGACGAAGACCAGTCGCGCCAGCCCCTCGACATCGGCCCGCTGCCAGAGGCGCTCGGTCTGCACCTCGACCCCGTTCACCCCGTTGACGACGAGCACCGCCGAGTCGGCGACGCGCAGTGCCGCAACGGCGTCAGCGACGAAGCTCGGCTCTCCCGGGGTGTCGATCAGATTGATCTCGCGCCCGTCGTACTCGAAGGCGGCGACCGCGGCGCCGACCGACATCTCCCGCTCGTGCTCGTCGGGCTCGTGATCGGAGGTCGTCGTCCCCTCCGCCACGGTGCCGAGCCGGCGCGTCGCGCCCGCCTCGAACAGCATCGCCTCGTGCAGGCTCGTCTTGCCGCAACCGCGGTGTCCGATCAGCGCGACGTTGCGAATCCGATCTGCGGCCTTGTGAGGCACGCAACGAGATTAGACCCTGGTGCGGGACTTCGCGAGGGCGGCTGGCGAGCGCCGGACCAAGCGCGACAAGGACGCAGGGAGGCCGAATAGCAGCGCTCATGAGTATCCGGTTCACTCAGGCAGCAGCCCTGCTGGTGATCTCGGCGTAGGTGCTCGGCTCGTGCGCCGCGCCGAGCCCCAGCAGCGTCTGGAAGGCGGCCATCGGAGTGCGGCGGCGGTTGTGACGGAAGACGAACTCGTCGAGGTAGACCTGTAGGTGCTTCTCGGAGGCGCTGCGGTGGGTGCCCTGCAGCCAGGTCTTGACGTTGGAGAGGGCGCGGTGGGCGCGGGGCAGGAGAGGCGGCGCTCCTCGCTACGCCAGCGCTGAGAGAGCGGCCGGTGGTCGAAGCCACGGGCGCTGAGGTCGGCATAGCCGCCCCAGCCGTCGGTGTGGACGATCGCGCCGGACTCGACGTTCTCGGTGACCCGGGCCCGAGGGTGCGTTTGCTCGCGTCCGCAAGCACCGCTAGCCGCAACCGGCCCGAGCCGGCTCCGCGGACCTCCACCGCAACCCCCACGAGCGCCGCTTGCCAACGCTCGGCCGGCTTTGCAGGCCAGGGTCGACGCCTCCGAGGAAGCCCTCGTCGACCTCGACCTCGCCGCACAGGGGCTCGCGTTCAGGGGCGACCATCGCCCGGCGCAGCTTCTGCAGGATCAGCCAGGCGGTCTCATAGCGCGAGAGGCCGAGCTGGCGCTGCAGCTGTTTGGCGGAGATCCCGGGAGTGTGGGTGGCGACCAGGTAGGCCGCCCAGAACCAGAGTCGAAGCGGAGTGCGGGTGCCGTGCATGACCGTCCCCGCGGTGACCGAAGTCTGGCGATGGCAGTCCGTGCACTCCCAAAGATGGCGACGCTCCAGGATCCAGGCACGCTCGCTGCCGCAGGCCGGGCATCGGTAGCCCTCCGGCCACCGCGACGCCGCCAGGTACTCGAGGCAGGCGACATCGTCGGGGAAGCGCTCCTGGAACTCCATGATCGTGCGAGGGAAGTCTGGCCTGCCCACAAGACGACTGTAGGCACGTCACCTGACAGAACCGGATACTCGTGAGCGCTGCTATTTGGCCGACCGAGGACGCCGTCACGCGCCGCGTCCGCCGCCGCCAGACGTGCGCGAGAAGTCTCGCACTAGGGTCTCCAACGCTCTCAAGCCTCTTGCAAAGCGGACTTCAACCGCATCACTGCCTTGGTGTGCAGCTGCGAGACGCGCGACTCGGTGACGCCGAGCACCTCGCCGATCTCGCGCAGGGTGAGGTTCTCGTAGTAATAGAGCGCGATCACCAGCTGCTCGCGCTCCGGCAGGCCTGAGATCCCCTCGGTGAGGCGGTCTTTGACCTCGCTGCTGGCAAGCGATTCCTGCGGGTCGTCGGCCCGCGGATCGGAGATCGTGTCGAGCAGGGAGACGCTGTCGCCGGAGGAGTCGGAGATCGTCCACAGCTCGTCGAGCGCGTAAACCGAGGAGTTGGCGATCTCCAGCAGAGAGGTCTGCAGTTCGTCCTCGGTCAGCCCCAGCTTCTTCGCCAGCTCGGTCTCGGTCGGCGCCCGCTGCAGCTCGTGCTCGAGCTTCGTCTGGGCGGCCTCGATTTCGCGCGCCCGCGAGCGGACCGAGCGCGGAACCCAATCGAGCGAGCGCAGCTCGTCGATAATCGCGCCCCGGATCCGGGTCATCGCGAAGGTCTCGAACTTGATCCCCCGCTCGGGCTCGAAGCGCTCGATCGCGCCGATCAAGCCCATCAGGCCGTAAGAGATCAAGTCGGCGTCGTCGACGTGCGAGGGCAGCCCGGCACCGAGCCGGCCGGCGACGAACTTGACGAGCGGTGAGTAGGCGACGACGAGCCGCTCCCGCGCCGAAGCGTCGCCTTCCCCCTTGTAGCGGCGCCACAGATCCCGCAGCTCCACCTCTTTAACGCCGGTTTCCATGGAACTCGCTCGATTCTATGGTCGCGGGCCGATCATGTGGGCGTTGCGCGCTGAGCACGGTAGGCGTCATGCACGCGGATGGGTCGCCGCGTAGACGTCCCGCAGGCGAGCCGCATCGACGCGAGTGTAGACCTGCGTGGTCGAGATCGATGCGTGGCCTAGCAGCTCCTGGATCGCGCGCAGGTCGGCGCCGCCTTCGAGCAGGTGCGTGGCGAAGCTGTGCCGCAATGAGTGCGGTGAGACGCCGGCGCCCAGGGCCGCCTCGCGGATCCACAGCGCCAGGCGCCGGGTCACGTCGGAGCTGGAGAGGCGCCGACCGCTCTTGGAGAGGAAGAGGGCGGTCTCGCGCCGCTCCGTCGCCAGCGCCTGGCGGCCGCGCTCGGCGTAGCGGCGCAGTGCGCGCTGCGCGGGCTCGCCAATCGGCAGCAGGCGCTCCTTCGAGCCCTTGCCGAGCACCCGCAACCGCTCGTCCTCGAAGTCGACTGCATCAAGGTCGAGGTTGATGATCTCCTCGCAACGCAGGCCGCATGAGTAGGTCAGCTCGAGCATCGCCCGGTCGCGCAGCTCCAGCGGCGTCCGAGCCGGGATCCCCTCCAGCAGCGAGCGGACCTGCTCGGCGCTGAGCAGGCGCGGCAGCTTGTCCTCGCCCTTGGGGCTGGCGACGAGGTCGGCCGGGTTTTGACCGATCCGCTCGCTGCGGACGAGGAAGTCGAAGAGACTGCGAATCGCCGCCAGCTTGCGCGCCACCGTCGCCGCTGCGGCCCCGTCCGCCGAGAGCCCGGCCGCATATCGCCGCACGTCGCGGTGCCGCACCTCCCCGGGCTCCAGCCCTGTCCCCCTGCCCACTCGACGAACTGCCCCAGATCGACGCCGTAAGCCCGCCGCGTTCGCTCCGCCATGCTGCGCGCCCTTAGGTCGCGATCGAAGCTGGCCAAGGCTTCACCCCAGGTCATGAGATGAGGTTCGCCATGCGCGGGCTGCCGCCTGCCCGGGCTAGCCGATGTAGATCGGGGTTCCTACTTCGACAAGGTCGTACAGCTCTTCGACGTCCGGAATCGACATCCGCACGCAGCCGTGCGAGGCGGCGGTTCCCAGCGAGGAGGTTTCTTCCGTGCCGTGGATGCCAGCCCCTTCGTAGATCCCCATCCAGCGCGCCTTCAGCGGGTTCGATGGGCCGGGCGGGATCGACTGGCCGGCGAGGCTGCCTGCCCAGTCCGATTCCGGCACGTTCCAGGTGGGGTTTTCCTGCTTGTCCTGAATCGCGTAGAGGCCTTCCGGCGTTTCCAACCCTTCCTGGCCGACCGCGACGGTGTAGGTCTCGGCCAGCTTCAGGTTCTTCCAGAAGCGCAGCGTGTAGGTGGCGCGCTCGAGGGTGAGGTAGGTCGGGTACTCCTCGGCAACCTCGTCGCCGGTCACCTCCGGCTTCACCGAGTTGGTTCGGGCGGCGATCGTGTGGTCGGCGTCGGCGTTCAACACTGCTGCGTTCAGCTGTTTGGTCAGCAGGTTGTCGCGCAGCTTGCGGCCGTACTCGGCGGGGGCGATTTCAAGCGATGCGCCCGAAGCGGCGACCGTGGCGTCCTGCGGCTCGCGGTCTATCTCAGCGGCGATCCGCCGCACGAAGCGGTTGACCGCCGGCTGCGAGTAGGTGACCTCGGCCGCAACCGTCTCATCTACGTCACCGCCAGTGACGTAGCGGACGACGCGCGAGGGAAGGCCGCCGTCGCGACTGACGTCGAGTGCCTCCTCGACCGCCGTCTCCAGGTCAGCGTGGACCTTCAGCCTCTCGCCCGGCAGGCGCCAGCTCTCGCCGTCGTAGCCGACCTTGAGCGAGTGGCGCAGCGGCGCCAGCAGTTGCCGGCGGACTGCGCGTTCAGCCTGGCCGGCGTCCATGCCGCCGACCTCGACGCCTCCGATCGTCACCCCCTCGGCGATCTTGTCGCTCTGGGAGCTGTCGTAGGCATAGGCACCCACCGCCCCGAGAAGGATCAGGGCCAGCGCAGTGGCGATCGCGATTTTTGTCTTTCTGCCCATGACTCCCTTTTCCCGAAAGAACCTTCGGGCATTCCTCGGATGGAATCGTCGAAAAGTTTAGGCACACGGATCATTCGCTCGACCCGGCTCGCTCCCTGCAAAGGTGGATGCGACCAGGCCCGCCGGCGCCGGATATCGTTCGCTAGGTGCGCGCCAAGGACGAGGTCCGCAGGGAGATCTGGAAAGCGATGGACCGCGAGGGCGTGTCGCGCTTCCCCGGCGCCGAGGGCCGCATCCCCAACTTCGCCGGGGCCAAACTCGCCGCCGAGAAGCTGGCCGGCAGCCGCGCCTGGCGACGGGCGCGGGCGATTAAGGCCAACCCGGACTCGCCGCAGACCCACGCGCGGCGCCTGGCGCTGGAGGAAGGGAAGACCGTGATCATGGCCGTGCCGCGCCTGCGCGACCCCCATCCCTTCCGGGTGCTGGAGCCCAAGCGGCTCTCGAAGGCGGCGAAAAAAGAGGCGGCGACGATCAAGGGCGCCCTCAAGCACGGCCGGGTCGTCGCGCTCGAAGAGCTGCCGGAGATCGACTTCGTCCTCTGCGGCTCGGTGGCCGTCAACCTCAGCGGGGCGCGGATCGGCAAGGGCGGCGGCTACTCCGACCTCGAGTACGGGGTCTTGATCGACGCCGGCAAGATCGACGACCACACCACGGTGGCGACCACCGTCCACCCGATCCAGATCGTGCGGCGCCACCTGATGGTGACGTCGCACGACCTTCCCGTCGACCTGATTGCCACTCCGCGTGCGGTGATCGAGGTCGAGCGCCAGTACGAGCGCCCGCGCGGCATCCTTTGGGACCACCTGCAGCCACCGCAAATCCGCGAGATTCCGATTCTGGAAAGGATGGGGTATGCCTGAACTGACGACGACCGAGCCCCAGGTCTTCCCCGCGACCGATTACGGCAACCGCGATCCCGACTGGCTGCGGATCGATTGGCGCGAGCATTTGCACCGCGTGGACCTCCCCGGCGCCGAGGTCAACTACGCCGAGATCGGCGAGGGCGAACCGATCCTCTTCGTCCACGGGCTCGGCGGTTGCTGGCGAAACTGGCTGGAGACCCTCCCCCACTTCGGCCGCAGCTACCGCGCCATCGCGCTCGACTTGCCGGGCTTCGGCGACAGCCCGATGCCTTCCTGGGACATCGACATGCCTGCCTACGGTCAGCTCATCCATGACTTCTGCGAGAAGCTGGAACTGAACCGGGTTGCAGCGATCGTCGGCAACTCGATGGGCGGCTTCGTCTCGACCGAGGCGGTGATCGAAGAGCCGTCGCGCTTCGACCGGCTCGTCCTTGTCTCAGCCGCTGGGATCAGCTTCGCCGAGGCTGAAGGGCGCCGCCTCGAAGCAGCGGTGAACACCTTTGAGGCCGTCGTCCCTTTCCTCTCCGGTGCTCGCGAGTTCTGGCTGCGGCGACCGCGCACCCGCAACCTCGCCTTCGGTCGTGTCTTCCGCTACCCGAACCGGGTGCGACCCGAGCTACTGGCCGAGCAGATGGAGCCTGGGATCAGGGCGCCCGGGTTCGGCGAAGCGATCCGTGCGATCGGCGGCTACGACACCCGCCACCGCCTGCCGGAGATAGAAATTCCGACGATGGTGGTCTGGGGGCTGAGCGACCACATCGTTCCGGTCGAGGCGGCAATCGGCTACCACCGCCTGATCGACGGCTCGCGGCTGGAGATCTTCGAGCGCACCGGCCACGTGCCGCAGATGGAGCGGCCCGCCCGCTTCAACCGGCTCGTCGAAGACTTCCTTGCCGAGTAGGGGCTATCCCGGCAGGGATTCCACTTAACTTTTTCTGAATACAGCCTGCGACCGTCCGAGGTTGGATGCTCAGAAAAAGTACAAGACGTTCCACCCCTGCCGGGATAGCCCCAGAGGGTCAGGCGGTCACCGCGCCGGCCGAAGCGGACGAGACAGATGCGGCGTACTTGGCCATCACGCCGGTCTTGTAGGTGGGCTCGGGCGCCTCGTACTCGGCGATGCGTTTGGCGATCTCCTCGTCGGAGAGGTCGACGTCGAGGCGGCGCGCCTCGACGTCGAAGCTGATCTCATCGCCCTCGCGAATCGCGGCGATGGGGCCCCCCTTGACCGCCTCCGGGGCGACGTGACCGGCCATCAGACCGCGGGTGGCACCGGAGAAGCGGCCGTCGGTGAGCAGGGCCACGTCCTCACCGAGACCCTCGCCGACGATCGCCGCGGTCACCTGCAGCATCTCCCTCATCCCAGGGCCGCCCGCCGGTCCCTCGTTACGGATGACGACGATGTCCCCGGGTCGGATCTGCTGCGCCTTGACCGCCCGGAAGCAATCCTCCTCGGACTCGAAGACCCGGGCCGGACCGACCTGCTTGGTGCGCTCGGTTCCGGCCAGCTTGACTACCGCCCCCTCGGGCGCAATGTTGCCGTGCAGGATCGCCAGCCCGCCTTCGCGCTTGAGCGGGTCGGCTAGCGAGCGCACGACTTCCTGTCCGGCCCGCTCCTCGGCCAGCGCGGCCTCCTCGCCGATCGTGCGGCCGCTGACGGTGATCGCCTCGCCGTGCAGGATCCCCGCCTGGGCAAGGCGCTGGAGGACGAGCGGCACGCCACCGGCGCGGTAGAGGTCGGTGGCGACGAAGCGGCCACCCGGCTTCAGGTCGGCCAAGAGCGGCGTGCGGCGGGAGATCCGCTCGAAGTCCTCGATGTCCAACTCAACCCCGGCCTCGCGGGCGACGGCGAGAAGGTGCAGGACGACGTTGGTCGATCCGCCCGAGGCGCAGGCGCAGGCGATCGCGTTCTCCAGCGACTCGCGCGTGATCACGCGACTCGGCCGCAGATCGTCGGCGAGCACTTTCATCGCCAGCTCGCCGATCTTCTCGGCGACCGTCTCCTTCTCGTCGTCTTCGGCGGGCACCATCGCCGAGCCGCCGGGGCTGATCCCGAGCGCCTCGAAGGCGCAAGCCATCGTGTTGGCGGTGAACTGGCCGCCGCAGGCGCCGGCGCCGGGGCTTGCAACCCCCTCCAGTTCGCGCAGTTCCTCGTCGCTCATGTCCCCAGCCGCATGGGCCCCGATCGCCTCGAAGACGTCGAGGATGGTGACGTCGCGGTCGTGCCAGCGGCCGGGAGCAATCGAGCCGCCGTAGAGCATCAGCGAGGGAACGTCGAGCCGAGCCAGCGCCATCACGCAACCGGGGATGGTCTTGTCGCAGGCAGAGAGGGCGACGATCGCGTCGAACTGGTAGCCCCGTGCGGTCAGCTCGATCGAGTCGGCGATCACCTCGCGGCTGACCAGCGAGGTCTTCATCCCCTCGGTGCCCATCGTGATCCCGTCGGAGATGGCGATGGTGTTGAACTCCATCGGGGTGCCGCCGGCGGCGCGCACTCCCTCTTTGATGTGCTCGGCGAGGCCGCGCAGGTGATAGTTGCAGGGCATCGCCTCGATCCAGGTGTTGGCGATCCCGATAGTCGGCCGGCTCAGGGCATCGTCGTCGAAGCCGATCCCCTTCATGTAGGCGCGGGCCGCCGCCCGGTCCGGTCCGTCGAAGACGACGCTCGAGCGTGGGCGCGGCAACTTGGTCGAGGTGGCGCCGTTGGAGCTCATGACTGGAATCTACTGCGACGCCTCGACCGCGGCGGAGCAAGTGAAATAAGTAACGCTGGAGTCGCTGATGGGTAAGCATCGATGATGCGCGCCATTGCCGTTGCCGCCTACGTCGTCGCGACGGTCATGGTGATCGTGTCGCTGAACGCCGATGCGCAGAACTACCGGCTCGCATACACGGTCTGGCCGGCAGCATCTCTGACCTTGGGGTGGCTTACGCGTCGCGCCACGGCGGCGCTTCTGCCGCTGATCGCCCTCCCGATCGCCGTACCATTCGGCTTCGCGGAGGAGTGGCTCGGCAGCGACGCGCCGATGGTCTGGTGGATCGTGCTGTTCGCGTCCCCCATCGCGGTAGCGGCCGCGCTCGCCGGCCTCAGCGGGCGAGCCCTTTTCGAGCGCTTTCGCGCGTCGCACCGCTAGTCGTAGTCGACGATTTTGAGTGCGTCGACCGGGCCCGCACCCTTGCCGATGCCGCGCAGGCCAGCGCCGATCGCTGCGGAGGCCACCTGGCGCGCGTTTCGCGCCGCGTCGAGCGGGCTCAGCCCGCGGGCTAGGTAGGCCGCCACTGCGGAGGAGTGGGTACACCCGGAGCCGTGCGAAGCCCCATCCGGATGGCGCTCCCCCTCGATCGCGACGGCCTCGACGCCGTCGAAGAAGAAGTCGATGCCCTGGTCGCTGTGGCCGCCGGTGACGATGACCGCCCGCGGCCCGAGCGCCAGCACCTCGCGGGCGAGGTCCTCCTGTGACTCGCCCTCCTCCCCACCGGTCAGCGCCCGCGCCTCCGGGATGTTGGGGGTGACGATGGTCGCTAGCGGCAGCAACCGCTCGACCAAGGCCCGGCGGGCCACCTCATCGAGGAGGACGGCGCCACTCTCGGCGACCATCACGGGATCGACGACGACAGGGGCCTCGGCGACCAGGGCCAGTGCCTCGACCACGGCCTCGACCGTCTCCGCGGTGCCGAGCATGCCGATCTTGACCGCGTCGACCCCGATGTCCTCGGCGACCGCGCGGACCTGAGCGACGATCGTCGCCGGCGGGATCGCTTCCACCGCGCTGACGCCGACGGTGTTCTGCGCCGTGACGGCGGTTATCGCGGTCATCCCATGCACGCCGCACCGGGCGAACGCCTTCAAGTCCGCCTGGATGCCGGCGCCGCCCCCGGAGTCCGAGCCGGCGATTGAGAGGACTGCGGGAACGCTCATCGCGGTCACCCTAAACGGGAGCGATTGAGGGTGTGGTCAAGCGCCACACCCGTCAATCGGGGGCATCAGGGTGGTGCGTGTGTAGAGGCCCAGCATCGAGCAGGAGACGTAACCGCTGGTCTCGAGGTCGGCTAGCGCCGCGGCCACATCGCCGCCGGTCAGGCCGATGGCGGCGGCGACTGCGTCGCAGGTCTCGGCGCCACCCTCGACCGCCGCCAGGACCGCCAGCGACAACCGATCCACGGTTGGTCCGATCCGACCTAGTCGCTTCGCACCCGGTCCCAACATCGCGTCGAGCACGTCCTGCGCGTCGCGCACGAGGCAGGCACCGCTGGCGAGCAGCTTGTGCGGGCCGGCGGAGAGGCGGGATCCGACCGGTCCCGGCACGGCGCCGAGGTCGCGGCCCAGGTCAGCGGCAAGGTCGGCGGTGATCAGCGAGCCCGAGCGCTCGGCGGCCTCGACGACGATTGTCATCCCGGCCAACGCGGCCATGATTCGGTTGCGGGCGGGAAAGCTCCAGCGCCACGCGCTGGTGCCTGGCGCCAGCTCCGAGAGGACGAGCCCGCATTCGCCGATCTGCCTCCAGAGCGATCGGTGGGCGGCCGGATAGGCGAGATCGGGCCCGCAGCCAAGCACGGCGACGGTCCGCCCCGCTTCGAGGGCCCCGCGGTGGGCGCACGAGTCGACGCCGAAGGCGAGACCGCTGACGACGAGCAGCCCGGCGGCTGCCAGTTCGCGGCCGAGGCCGCGGGCCACCTCGCGGCCGTAGCTGGAGGCGCGCCTGGAGCCGACCACAGTCACCGCGTCGCTCGGCAACAACTCCGCCAACAACACCGGATCCCCCCTTCCGATCAGGGCCCAGGGCGCGTCGGCGGCGTCGCGCAGCCCCTCCGGGAAGAGCTCGTGATGGCGGCAGCAGGCCCAGCATCCGGCGGCGTCCAGCTCTTCCCGGAGGCGGCGCTCGGGAACGGCCTCGATCTGCGCCAGAACCTGTTCGGCCACGTTCGGTGCGGCAACGATGGCGAGGTCCTCGTTGGAGAGGCGCAGCAGCTCGGGCGAACGCGACCCCGGTGCGCCAGTGGCGATCTTCTCGATGTACGGAGCAAGATGGGCGAGCAGGCGGGAGCGCCGCAGGCAACCGGCGCAGGCGCGTGGCGCGGCAGCACTAACCACGATCCCTCCGGCGCAACTGCAGTGCCTGTGCAATCTGCTCGCGTTCGATCGCGCCTGCCCCGGCCAGGTCGGCGACCGTGCGAGCCACGCGCAGTACGCGGTCGTGCGCGCGACCACTGAGCCGCTGCCGTGCGTAGGACTCGGCCAGGAGCGCCGCGGCATCGTCGCTGAGCGGGCAGCGGCGGACCTCAGCCGGAGTCATCTCCGCATTGCAGCGCCCCTCCCCAAGGCGCTCTTCCTGCAGTTCCCGGGCCGTGGCAACCCGCTCGCGGACCGCGTCCGAGGACTCGCCAGGAGGTCCCCCGATCTCCGCCGCGCTCGGCTGGCGGATCGCAGCGAGGATGTCGATGCGATCGGCCAGCGCGCCGCTAAGTCGCCCCTGGTAACGACGTACGTCAAGCGGCGCACAAGTGCACTCCGGATCACTCTCCCCCCTGCCGCAGGGACAGGGGTTTGCGGCCGCGACCAAGGCAAAGCGGCACGGTAGGCGGCTGTTCGCGCCGGCGCGGGCGATCGTGATCCAACCGGTCTCGATCGGGGCCCGCAGCGCCTCCAGCGTGTCTCGCCGAAACTCGCAGAGCTCGTCGAGGAAAAGCACGCCGCGGTGGGCCAGGGTCGCCTCTCCCGCTCGCGGCGGGTTACCACCCCCGACTAGACCGGCGGCGCTGATTGTGTGGTGGGGTGAGCGGAAGGGCCGTCCGCCGGCGAGGCGGGTCTCGAGCCGACCACAGGCGCTGGCGACGCGCGCCGCCTCCAAAGCCTCTGTCGGCGCGAGGGGCGGCAGGATCGAAGGGAACCGACTGGCCGCAAGCGACTTACCGGCGCCCGGCGGTCCGACCATGAGCAGACTGTGCCCGCCCGCCGCCGCCACCTCGAGCGCGTGGCGCAGGTGCGGCTGGCCGCGCAGGTCGGCCAGGTCCGGGCCGCCCTCTTCCGGTACGAGCGGAAGCGCCAGCGACTGAGGCCGCGTGGGCGCACGCCCGCCTTTGGCAAGGTCGACGACCTCCCCTAGCGCCGCCAGCGGAATCACGTCGATCTCGCCCACCAGAGCGGCCTCCGGGCCGTTCTCCGCCGGTACGACGATCGCCTCCGCGCCGCCCTCCCGCGCCGCCTCCGCGATCGCGAGCACGCCGGGCACCGGCCGGACAGCGCCGTCGAGCGCCAGCTCTCCGACCATCGCCAGCCTCGGCAGGGCCTCCCACTCCAACTGGCCGGAGGCAACCAGCAGGGCCACGGCGATCGGCAGGTCGAGGCCCGGCCCTGCCTTGCGCAGGCTGGCTGGGGCGAGACTGGCGACGATACGTTGCAAGGGGAAGTCGAAACCGCAGTTGGCGAGAGCTGAGCGGACGCGCTCGCGAGCCTCTCTGACCGCAGCGTCCGGAAGCCCGACGACCGCGAAGGCGGGCAAGCCCCGGTGCACGTCTACCTCGACCCGAACGGCGCGGGCGGCGATGCCATCGAGGGTGAAAGTCCGCGCCGTGGCAAGCATGCGGGGCAGGCTCGCGCGGACCGGCGCACGCGTGGTGCGCCAAATGAAAATTGTCTGGGCCAAATTTGTGCCCGAAGGCCAGCGGGCGCCGTGTGCCTTACCTTCGGCGCCGATGACCGCGACTCGTCAGCGCATCGGCAGGGCCGCCGAGGACCTTGTCGCGGCGCACCTCGCCGAAGTCGGCTGGGAGATCGTTGAGCGCAACGCCCGCACCCGCTACGGCGAGCTCGACATCGTCGCGCTCGACGGCTCGACGCTCGTTTTCGTCGAGGTAAAGGCCGCCCGGCGGGACTCCCGCTTCGGCCCGGAGCGCCCGGTCCACGCAATTGACTTCCGCAAGCAGCGCCGCATCCGCCGCCTCGCCACCGCCTGGATGGGCGAGCGCCGTGACCGGCCCCGCTATGCAGCCATCCGCTTCGACGCAGTCGGCGTGACGTTCAATCGAATCGAGGAGGTGACGGACTACGAGCACCTGAGAGGGGCTTTCTAAGTCGCGTGACGTGCGTGGCCAAGCAGATCAAGGACGCAGGAAGGCCGTCAAGGGAGCGCACATTCAGTGCGTGACCCGCAGGCGGCCGACCGAGGACGCCGATATGCGCCGCGCCACGCGCGTCACGCCAGCTCCAGTTGGCTGTAGGCCACTGAGTCGAACGAGCGGCGGTGCAGCGGCGAGATCCCCAGCCGCTCGATCGCAGCGCGGTGCTCGGGGGTCGAGTAGCCGACGTGCTCGTCGAAGCCCCAGCCGTCGTGGACCCGTGCTGCCACCTGCATGTAGCGGTCGCGGCTGACCTTTGCGACAACCGAGGCCGCGGCGATCGCGGCACTTGTGCCGTCACCTTCGACCACGGCCCGATGCGATACAGAGCAGTGGCGCAGCGAGAAGCCATCGACGAGGCAGATCGCCTCCGCTTCGGGTGCCAGCCGCTCCAGGGCACACGAGAGAGCTTCTAGGTTGGTGACGTGGAGCCCGCGGTTGTCGATCCCCCGCACGCACCGCACCGCGACGCTGACCCGGGTTGCCGCCCGCAGTACCGCCGGATAGAGCTCCTCGCGCCGCTCCGGCTTCATCTGCTTGGAGTCGTGCAGGCCGGCCAGCGCGCGGCGGTCTGCCCGCGAAAGCGTCTCGTAATCAATCAGGACGGCGGCAGCGACCAGCGGGCCCGCAAGACAGCCCCTGCCGGCCTCATCAGCCCCGGCAACGAAGCGGCTGCCAAGGCCCCGATCGAAGGCGAAGAGGCGGCGCGAGCGCGCCAGTCTTCGTCGGTGGGCTTTAGAAGATCCCGACCCGGTCTGGCGGCCAGTAGGTGGCAAAGGCCTTGCCGATGATCCAATCGCGGGGGACAGGTCCCCAGAAACGGCTGTCTTGGCTCGCCCCACGGTTGTCGCCCATCATGAAGTAATGGTCGGGCGGGATGACGATTGATTTCGGCAAATAGCAGGAGCCGCCGCCAACTTCGCAGGGTTTGATGTAGGACTCGTCCGTCACCTCGACCCCGTTGACGACCGGATGGCCGTTGCGGATGCTCAGCTTGTCGCCTGGCCCAGCGACGATCCGCTTGATGAAGTTCTGGTCCGAGCGGGCTGGGGTCCCTTTCGCGCAGGCCTGTTCGGGGAGGGGTTCCGCGCATTCGCCGCCGCTGTCGGCCCCAGCCGGGGGATGGAAGACGACGATGTCGCCGATCTCCGGATCGGTGAAGTGGTAGAGGAAGCGGTTAACCAGGACGCGCTGGCCGACGTCCAGGGTGGGCTCCATCGACTGAGACGGGATCTGGTACGGCTTGACGAGCCAGGCCTGGATCGCCAGCGCCAGGCCGAGCGCGAGGGCGACGATGAGGATCAGCTCGACGAAGCCGCCGACCGCCCCGTGGGCCTTGGGAATCCGCGGTCTCAGTCTTTGCCCTCGTCGGAGGCCTCAGCCTCCGGCTCCGCCTCGGACGACTCCTCGGCAGCAGGCTCCCCCGCCGCGGCTTCATCCTGAGGTTGCTCAGCCTCCGACGCCTCTTCCGCGGGTGGCGTGGATGAGGGGTCTTCGCCCGCAGCGTCGTCCCGCGAGGACGATGACCCCTCATCCTCGACAGGACCCGCGGTCGGGGCGGCCTGGGCCTCCTCGCCCGCAGCGTCGTCCCGCGAGGACGAGGACCCCTCGTCGTCGACAGGACCCGCGGTCGGGGCGGCCTCATCCTGAGCCTCCTCAGCAGTAGCGCCCTCGGAGTCAACGGGCTCCGGCTCAGGAGGAGGCGGCGCCGAGATCAGCTCGTCGTCAATCCCCCACCTCCGCTCGGCGACCCTTGCCGCCTTGCCGATCCGGCCACGCAAGTAGTAGAGCTTGGCCCGGCGCACGTCGCCGCGCGCCGCGATCTCCAGTTTCTCGATCTTCGGTGAGTGCAGGGGAAAGGTTCGCTCGACGCCGACGCCGAAGGACTGCTTGCGAACCGTGAACGTCTCGCGGGCGCCAGAGCCTTGCCGCTTCAGCACGACTCCCTCGAAGACCTGGGTGCGGCGCCGGCTTCCCTCAACCACCTGGAAGTGAACGCGCACGCGATCGCCAGGGGCAAACGACGGAAGCCCCTGCCTCTGTTGGCGCTGCTCGATGCTGTCGATGACGCTGCTCATGTCAATTTCGCTCGCTCATGCTCATCGCCACCGGAGATCTCATTCGCTCGCGGAGGCGAGAAAAAACCGCCGGAGCCGGTGCATGGCGCCGCGCGGTGGCGGAATCGTACCTACTTGGAGTCCCGCTCGAACTGCTCGGCCCGAGCCTGGCTCTGCTCTGCCCGCCAACGGCGGACCCGATCGTGGTCGCCGGAGAGCAGCACGTCGGGCACCCCCCAGCCCCGGTAGGTCGGTGGGCGGGTGTAGTGGGGGTACTCCGGCGCGCCCTCGAGGACGCGGCTGAACGACTCCTCGACCGCGCTCTGCTCGTGCCCCAGCGCCCCCGGCAACTTCCGCATCACGACGTCCGCCAAGACCATCGCCGGCAGCTCGCCACCGGCCAGGACGTAGCGTCCGATCGAGACCTCGTCGTGTGCCAGGTGCTCGTGCACCCGCTCGTCGAACCCCTCGTAGCGCCCGCAGAGCAGCGCTACATGCGGCTCCTGGGTCAGCTCATCCGCCAGCTCGTCGTCAAGCAAACGGCCGGTCGGCGAGAGCACGACGATCCGCGGGTTCTCGCCGTTGGCGTAGGCCGCCTGTAGGGCCGCGTCGACGACATCGACCCGCAGCACCATCCCCGCCCCCCCGCCGTAGGGGGCGTCGTCGACCTGGCCCGCTCCCAGCGGAGTCGTCTTGCGGTAGTTGAAGAAGCGCAGCTCGTTGCCTTCGACCAGGGCGTTCTGGACCGAGCGCTGAGACTGGAACCAGTCGAATGCCTCCGGGAAAAGGGTGAAGACGTCGAGCTTCACTCGAGGGCGCCGCTCAGTCGAGGATGTCGACGATGACGCGGCGGTCGAGGCGCACGGCGGCGGCCTTGGCGATGGTACGGATCGCGTTGGCGACCCTGCCGCCCTTGCCGATCACCCGGCCGAGGTCGTCCTCGGCGACGGTGATCTCGTAGACGAGCGCTCCGTCCTCTTCCAGCTCCTCAACGACGACGGCCCCAGGGTCCTCTACCAACGCCTTGACGAGGAACTCGAGCAGCTCCGTCACCGGCTGGACACCTACTAGCTTCCGGAGGCGGCGATGCCCTTGGCGCGCAGCAGGTTGGCGACCGACTCCGAAGGCTGGGCGCCGTGCTCGAGCCAGTGGCGGGCGCGCTCCTCATCGAGCACGATGGTCGACGGCTCGGTCTGCGGGTTGTATTGACCGATCGTCTCGATCGTCCGCCCGTCGCGGGGCGAGCGTTTGTCGGCGACAACGATCCGCCAGATCGGGTTCTTCTTCGAACCCACCCTTCTCAGTCTTATCCGTACGGCCATGAGCGCGCGAGAGGTTACAGGACTCGCCCGGCACGCCCGGACGCGAAGCAGAGGACGTGCCGGCTGAACATCAGCGCCTGCGGACCTTCGGGCGCGGTGCTCCTCCGCCGCCCATCTGGGCTAGCTGCTGAGCACTGGGCGTCTTGCCGGAGACCATCTGCCGCATCAGCTTGCGCATCTGGTCGAACTGCTTGACGAGCTGGTTGACCTGCTGCACCCTCGTCCCCGACCCTTCGGCGATCCGCTTGCGCCGTGAGCCCTTAATGATCCCCGGGTTTGCACGCTCCAGGGGCGTCATCGAGAGGATGATTGCCTCGACCCGGTCCAGCTCCCCCTCGTCGACCTCGGCGTTCTTCAGCTCCTTCATCGCCCCCATCCCGGGCAGCATCCCGATCAGGCCACTGAGCGGGCCCATCTTGCGCACCTGTTTCATCTGCTGCAGGAAGTCCTCCAGGGTGAAGCTGTCGCTTTCCAGTTTCTTCTGCAGGTCCTCGGCCTGGCGCTCGTCGACCTGCTGCTCGGCTTTCTCGATCAGGCTGAGGACGTCGCCCATGCCGAGGATGCGGGACGCCATCCGGTCGGGGTGGAAGCGCTCGAAGGCATCCAACTTCTCGCCGGTCGAGGCGAAGAGGATCGGCTTGCCGGTCACGGCCTTGACCGAGAGGGCGGCGCCGCCGCGGGCGTCGCCGTCGAGCTTGGTCATGACGACGCCGTCGAACTCGGCCGCATCGGCGAAGGATTCGGCGACTCCGACGGCGTCCTGGCCGGTCATCGCGTCGACGACCAGCAGCACGTCGTGCGGCTTGACCCGCTTGCGGATCCTCGCCAGCTCCGCCATCAGGTCCTCGTCGACGTGGAGGCGCCCCGCGGTGTCGACGATCAGCGCGTCGCGATTCTCCTCGCGGGCGCGGTCGAGCGCCCAGGCGGCTATCTCTACCGGGTCGGCATCGGTGCCCTGCTCGTAGACATGGGCACCGACGCGCTTGCCGACGGTGACCAGCTGATCGACGGCGGCGGGGCGGTAGACGTCGCACGCTGCCAGCGCGATGTTCTTGCCCGACTCGCCCAGGTGGCGGGCCAGCTTCGCGCAAGCGGTCGTCTTGCCGGAGCCCTGCAGGCCGGCCATCAAGATCACGGTCGGGCCGCTGGAGGCGAAGGCGAGGTCGCGGCCGGCGCCCCCCATCAGTGCCGTCAGCTCCTCGTTGACGATCTTCACCACTTGCTGGCCCGGATCGAGGCTCTCCAGCACGTCGGAGCCGAGGCAGCGCTCCTTCAGCGTCTTGGTGAAGCTTTTGACGACCTTGAAGTTGACGTCGGCCTCGAGCAGGGCGAGGCGGATCTCCCGCATCGCCGCGTCGACGTCTCCCTCACTGAGAGTGCCGCGCGAGCGGACGTCGGAGAGCGTCGCCTGAAGCCGGTCTGAGAGCTGGTCGAACACGGCAGACCAGCTTAGGCCAGTGAGTTCGACGTTTGTCGCCGTATGTTTGACAAACGTCGAAGTCGACCACTATTCGGCAGCAAGGAGGGCCTGCGCGAATTCCTCGGGGTCGAAGGGGCGCAGGTCCTGCAGCGACTCGCCAGCGCCGATCAGCTTCACCGGGATCTCCAGCTCGTTGGCGATCGCCAGCACGATGCCGCCCTTGGCGGTGCCGTCGAGCTTGGTCAGGACGACGCCGTCGACGTCGACCGCTTCGGAGAAGACCTTGGCCTGCCGCAGCCCGTTCTGGCCGGTAGTCGCGTCGATCGAGATCAGCGTCTCGTGCGGGGCGTCGGGCATCTGCTTGCCGATCACTCGCCGCACCTTCGTCAGCTCGTCCATCAGGTTGCCCTGGGTGTGGAGCCGCCCGGCGGTGTCGACGATGACGACGTCGGCCCCGCGGGCGCGGGCGGCGGCGATCGCGTCGAACGCGACGGCGCCCGGGTCGCCTCCCTCCGCCGAGCGGACCAGTTCGGCGCCCGCCCGCTTTGCCCACTCGGCCAGCTGCTCGGCGGCGGCGGCCCGGTAGGTGTCGGCGGCGGCCAGCACCACCGAGAGGCCGAGCTCCTGCGAGAGATGCCAGGCGATCTTGCCGATCGTCGTCGTCTTGCCGGTCCCGTTGACGCCGACCATCAGCAGTACCGCCGGCTCGCCGCTGAGGTCGATCGGGGCGCGCCCGTTGGCGGCGACCTCGGCGAGGATCTCGATCAGGCGGTCGCGCACCGCCTCGCCGTCGGCCGGCACCGCGCCCGAGTCGACCTCCTGCTCAAGCCGCTCGACCACCTCCGCCGTCGTCGGGGCGCCGACGTCGGCGAGGATCAACGCCTCCTCCAGGCGCTCCCAGGTTTCCTCGTCGATCCGGTCAAAGAGGCTGGAAGAGATCTCCTCGGCCAGCGCTTGGCGGCTCTTCGAGAGGCTCTCGCGCAGGCGCCGGAAGACGCCGCGGCGCTCGCCCTCGTCCTGTGGCGGCGCAGGCGTCGCCTCACGCGAGCCGAGGTCGAAGATCTCCTGCCAGGAGGTCGCCACGCGCGAAGCCTAGGCAGCAGCGGCGGAATCGTCGCGCGAGCGCGGCCCCGCTGGCGGCTTGGCGCCAAGCAGGCCGGGAGCGTCGTCTACGAGCTCTCGTCCGTTCCC
This sequence comes from uncultured Solirubrobacterales bacterium, assembly GCA_963817945.1. Taxonomy (GTDB): domain Bacteria; phylum Actinomycetota; class Thermoleophilia; order Solirubrobacterales; family 70-9; genus VRUE01. The sequence goes on from CAWFQH010000001.1 coordinate 31,910, forward strand.
GGCTGCGACGCCCGCGAACGGCGGCGGAGTGTCGGCCTCCCCTTCCCCGGCTTCGCGCGGAAGGCGTCGGGAGACCACCCTGGTGACGCCGTCGCCGCCCATCGTGACCCCATAGAGCACGTCGGCAGCGTCCATCGTCCGTTTCTGGTGGGTGACGATCACAAACTGGGCCCGGTCGCAGAAGCGGCGGATCAGCTGCAGGAAACGGTCGATGTTGGCGTCGTCGAGTGCCGCCTCGACCTCGTCGAGGATGTAGAAGGGACAGGGGCGGGCGAGGAAGACGGCAAAGACGAAGGCAATCGCGACCAGCGACTTCTCGCCGCCGGAAAGCAGCGAGAGCTTGCGAGTCGACTTGCCGGCCGGGGTCACCTCGATCTCGACTCCGAGCTCCTCGCGCTCCTCTTCCTCCTCGGCCTCCGCTTCCGCCTCGGGGTCGGGAGCTGCGGGCTGCTCGGCCTCCTCGGCGCTCCGCACCGGACGCAGGCTGACCCGGCGCAGGCGTCCCCTGCCGCCGGGGAATAGGTGCTCGACCATCTCCTCGAAGTTCTTCGCCGTCGCCTCAAAGGTTTGCTCGAAGGCGCGCTCGATCTCACGGTCGACGTCGCGGATCAGCGCCTCCAGCTCGCGCATTCCCCGCTCGGTGTCCTCACGCTGGGCCTGCAGCGACTCGACGTGCTCGCGCGCCTCCTCGTATTCCTGCTCGGCGAGCGGATTGACCGGTCCGATCTGGGCGCGGCGGCGGTCCAGCCGCTGCAGCCGGCGCTCGATCTCTGCCCGCTCCTCGTCGCTGAGCGGTTGCTCGGCGGGGCCAACCTCCTCGCCGAGCCGCTCGGCGATCGTCGCCAGCTCCTTCGCTGCCTCGGCGCGGCGGTCACCGAGGTGGGCCGCCTCGACCTCGGCCGCCGTCAGCTCGTCCGAGGCGACTTTCATCTCGACCTGCAGCTCCGACTCCTGCTGCGAGCAGGCGCGCATTTCCTCGGCGATCTCGTCGCCGCCGTCCTGCCCGCCGACGACCTTGGCTTCGATCCGCTCGACCCGGCCGCGGATCGCCGTCTCGGCAGCGGCCATCGCGGCCGCCCCCGACCGCACGTCGTCGAGCAGCTCCTCGCCCGCGGCGACACGTCGGCGCAACGCCTCGCGGTGGCGCTCGCCGAGCAGACCCTCGGCCCGGCGGGCGTGCCGCGCCGCTCGCTCCGCCCCACTCTGCACGGTGCTCAGCGCTTTCTCGCGATCGGCCTCGGCCAAAGCGTCGGAGCGAGCCCGCGCCAGCCCCTCCGCTGCGCCAGCCAGACCGGCGTCGATCTCGGCCAACTCCTCCCCCAGCTTGCGCGCCCGCTCGGCCGGGGCCCCGCCGGTCGAGCCGAGATCCAGCGTCAGTGGCCCGAATTCGGCCCGCAGGCCCTCCAGGGCCGCCGCCAGAGCACCCTCGCGATCGCCCAGGCTTGCCGCCCGCACCGCGATCCGCTGCTGCTCGCCGCGCAGCTTCGTCAGCAATCCCCAGGCCTGGGTGCGCTCCCGATCACGGGCGGCGAAGCGCTCCTCCGCGGCGCGGCGGCGCTCGCTCACCTCCGTAAGCCGTTGCTCGAGCTTGGTGCGCGCCGCGCGCGCCCCCTCCGCCGCCTTTTCCGCGGCCAGGGCTCGGTCGGCGCCAAAGCGCAGCTCCTCGGCAACCAGTCGGCCGCGAAGCTCCAGTTCCTCGCGCTCGATCCTCGCCCCCAACTCCGCCGCCTGCGCCTGGCGCTTCAGCGGCCGCAGGCGGGCCCGTGCCTCCCGCTCGACGTCGAGCGCGCGGTCGAGGTTGTCGCTCGCCGCACGCAGCTTCAGCTCGGCCCGGCGGCGACGCTTGCGGTGCTTGCCGAGCCCCGCCGCCTCCTCGATCAGCAGGCGCCGCTCGCGCGGCTTGGAATGGACGATCGACTCGACCCGGCCCTGGCTGATCACCGAGTGCATCTCGCGACCAAGATTGGTGTCCGAAAGGACCTCGACGACGTCGACGAGGCGGCAGCGGGCGCCGTTGAGGCGGTAACCGCCGTCGCCGGAGCGGTCGAGTCGTCGTTCGATCGCGATCTCCGAAAGCTCCGTCGCGGCCCGGCCCTCGCCGTTGTCGATCGTCACCTGGACCTCCGCCGCGCGGCGTTGGCCGATGCCCTTGCCGCCGGCGGAGATCACGTCCTGCATCGAGGCACCGCGAATAGCGCCCGGGCTCTGCTCGCCGAGCGCCCAGAGGACGGCGTCGGTGATGTTCGACTTGCCGGAGCCGTTGGGCCCGACGATCACGCTGACGCCCGGCGAAAACTCCAGCCGGGTGCGCTCGGGGAACGACTTGAACCCCTTCATCTCGATCGATTTCAGATACATCTCGTCCCAGCTAAGGCTCGCGTTTGAGTCGGACGCGACGTCACGCCTGGTCCCCGAGCTGTTGCAGTGCCTGCTCGGCCGCCATCTGCTCCGCCGCCTTCTTGCTTCGACCCTCGCCCCTCCCAACGGACTCGGCGTCGACGATCGCCTCCACCTCGAAGGTCCGCCGGTGCGCGGGCCCCGATTCGGCGACCACCTCGTAGCTTACGTGCGCGCGGCGCCTGGCGAGCAGCTCCTGCAGGGCCGACTTGGAGTCGACGCGAGCCTCGGTCGCGTACTCGATCCGCTGCTCGAAGGCAGCCGCGACCGCCTTCGCGGTGCGCTCGAAGCCGAAGGCGACAAAGCAGGCCCCGATCAGCGCCTCGGTTGCCTCCGGCAGTGGCCGCGATCCAGCCAGCAGCGCCTCGGCGGGAATCGCCTCCTCGACTTCTGGCTCGGCCTCTTCGAGCATCTCGGGTACGCCCAGCTCGCGGCCGACCTCAGCACAAGAGATGCCGCTGACGGCGTGATTGTGGATCTTGGTCAGGCCGCCGGCGTCAATCTCGGGGAAGCGCTCGTGGAGGTCGGCGGCGACAGCGAGGGCGAGGACGCTGTCGCCAAGGTAGGCCAGGCGCCCGTAGGACTCCGACTCCTCGGCCCAGGAGGAGTGTGTGAGGGCGCGGTGCCGCAGCTCGTCGGGCAGCTCGGCGACGAGCTCCGCGAGAGCGGCGACGCTCACGCTGGGGCGCGCTCCAGGACAAAGCTCACGGCGTCGCCGACCGTCTCGATCCGTGCCGCCTCCTGCTCGGAGACAGAGATGCCATAGCGGTCCTCTAGCTCCATCACCAGCTCGTAGAGGTCGAGCGAGTCGGCGTCGAGGTCGTCCTTGAAGCGGGTCTCCTCGCCGATCGAGGCGCCGTCGACTTCCAGCTCCTCGGCGAGGTGGTCGCGGACCAGGCTGAGTACTTCGTCGCGGGTCATCGCTGCCGGCATCTTCCCATCATCCGCGGGCCCCGTCAGCCTGTTTCCCCGGACAGGGCTCCCCGCGTCGCCGCACCCTGGCGCAGGAGGGCGGCGGTGCGACCGACCGCGTCGCTCCTCACACAGCGCGAGGCCAGCCGCACGGCGTTCGCGATCCCCTCGGCCCCAGCGCTGCCGTGACCGACCACGGCCACACCCCGCAGGCCAAGCAAGATCGCACCCCCGGTCGCATCCGGGCGCAACTCGCGGCGCAGGCCGCCGAGGGCCGGCTTCATCAGCAGGCCGCCGAGGGCGCTGAGCGGGTTCGAGCGGGCGGCGTCGCCCAGCGCCGCCGCGACGGTGCGCGCAGTTCCCTCCATCAGCTTCAAAGCCACGTTGCCGGTGAAGCCGTCGGTGACGGCGACGTCGACGGCGGCGGCGGGAAGGTCGCGCCCCTCGACGTTGCCGACGAACTCGATCCCCTCGGCGGCGGCGAGCAGAGCGTGAGCGGCGACCACCTCCTCGCGCCCCTTTCCCGCCTCCTCGCCGACCGAGAGCAGTCCGATTCGGGGCGCCTCAACGCCGAGCACCGCCTCACTGAAGGCAGCGCCGAGGAAGGCGAACTGGACCAGGTGCTGCGCCCGCACCTCGACGTTGGCGCCGACGTCGAGGAAGAGCACCGACTTTCCGGGAACCGGCAACTGCACCGCCAGGGCCGGCCGCTGGACGCCCTGCAGGCGGCGCAGACCGAAGGTGGCGGCGGCCATCGTCGCCCCGGTGGACCCGTGGCTGACCATCGCCTCGGCCCGTCCCTCCGCGACCTCGCGCGCCGCGCGCACCACCGAAGCCTCCTTCTTGGCCCGCGCGGCGGCCACGGGCTCCTCCTCGTTGGAGATCCACTCCGAGGTTGGGACGACCTCGATCCCGTCGATGCCGGCGAGGTCCAGCTCCTCCGGCGGACCGAACACCCGCAGGTGGATGCCGTCCGCGGCGGCGAGTCTGGCGCCCTCCGCGAGGACCGCGAAGCCTTGCTCGGCGCCGAAACCGTCGAGGGCGACGGTCGCCGGGCGCCCGCCCGGCATCACTCCTGGCTGTCGGGAGCGCCGGCGCTCGGCTCGGCGATCCGGTGCTGGACCACCTCGCGCCCTGCGTAGGTACCGCACGTCGGGCAGACCCGGTGGGGCAGCCGCGGGCTGTGGCAGCGCGGGCAGCTGTTCAGGTTCGGCTTGCCGGCCTTGTGCTGCGCACGCCGCTTGTCGCGTCGCGCGCTGGAAGTTCGCTTCTTAGGGACGGCCATAGGTCGCGGGATGGTAGCGGGTGCGCCGCTAGTCCAGCTTCAGCTCATCCAGCTTCGACCAGCGGGGATCACGCACACTCTCGTGCTCGTGGTCCGCGGGGTCGGCATCGTTCAGCGACTCGCCGCAGATAGGGCAGAGGCCAGCACAGTCGGGACGACAGAGGATTCGGGCCGGCAGGGCCAGGATCGCGGCGTCGTGGGCCCAGCGGCCGAGGTCGAGGTCGTCTTCGACCACGTAGGGGCTGCGCAGCTCCTCGTCCTCGGTGTTGGACTGGTCGACCTCGCGCGCGTCGACCTCGGTCTCCACCAGCGCCGCCTCGAGGCAGCGCATGCAGGGACCCTCGACCCGCAGCGGCAGGCGCAAGCGGAAGGCGTAGCCGTTGGTCGGCCGGGAGATGTCGAGCCTGGCCTCGATCGTCCCGTCCCCCGGCAGGTAGGTCTGCCCGCCCAGCTCGAGCGGGTCGAGGCGCACGCCGAGGTCGAGCCGTGCTCCCTCGCCGTGAGAGAGCGAGAGGCGCCCCAGGTCGATGATCGTGATCGATGCTCCAGCCATTGTGAGCTCCTCCGCCCGGCCGCTTACGATGGCATCCCTCCGACGAGGTTACGAAATGGGCCACTTCGACTGGACACCGGACGAGTATCTGGAGCGGATCCGCGCCAAGCTCCCGCGCTACGACGAGCTGCAGGAACAAGCCGTCGCCGCAGTCCCCTTCCCGCCGGAGCGGGTGCTGGAGCTGGGAATGGGAACCGGCGAGACGACGAGGCGGTTGATCGAGGCCCACCCGGAGGCCTGGGTCGTCGGCCTCGACGCCAGCCCCGACATGGTCTTCCGCGCTAGGCAGACCTACGACGACGTCCAGCTGGCCCGCATGGAGGATCCCCTCCCCGACGGCCCCTGGGACCTGGTCATCTCGGTCCTCTCCGTCAATGACCTCAGCGACGATCAGAAGAAGGCCTTGGTCCGCCGCGTCAAGGACCATTCCCGCTCCCTCGTCATCGGCGACCAGTTCGAAGGGGACCAGCTCCAAAGCCTCGTCGAGTGGTCGCAAGGCGAGATCGCCTGGCAGGCCGACGATCTGGCCGTGATCCGCGCCGTCTACTAAGAAGAGGGCGGAGCTAGGCCTGCTCGTCCAGCTCGGGGACGGGTTGCTCTTCGTCCCGCCCCGCGAGCCGGTCGCGGCCGCGTTGCACGGCCGCCAGGAACTTCTGCAGGTTGACCTCAAGGGTGTTGAGGATCTCGTCGGCGTAGTCCTCGGCGCCGAGCCGTAATCTCCCTCTCGCGGGTGCGGGCGTCCTCGACGATCTCGTCGGCCGCCCGCTCGGCCTGCTTGGTGACCTCCTCGTCGGAGATCAGCCGCGCCTGCTGCTCGCGTGCCTCGCGCACGATCCGCTCCGCCTCGCGCTTGGCCTCGGCCAGCATCTCCTGGCGCTCCTTGACGATCCAGCGAGCCTGCTTGATCTCCTCGGGGATCGTCGCACGCATCTGGTCGAGGAGGTCGTAGATCTCCTCGCGGTCCACGCGCACCTGGTCCGTCAACGGCACGGGCCGGGCGTTGTGGACTACGTCATCGAGCTTGTCTATTAGGACCAGTACGTCCATCAGAAGATCGTAAGCCTACGTGTCGGGGGCATCGTCGGTGAAGAACCGGTCATTTCCTCGGGTTTTTGCAAGCTCGCGCCCACGGGGCGCGCCGGCCGTGGAAGCCTACCGTTCGCCCAGGCGCTCCGTCATCGCGGCCGCAACGGGGCTCGGCACGAGGTCCGAAACGTCGCCGCCGAAGGTCGCCATTTCCTTCACCCCGGTGGAAGAGAGAAAGCTGTACTGCGGCGAGGCAATCATGTAGATGCTCTCGATCCCGGGGTCGAGCTTGCGGTTCAGCTGCGCCATCTCGAACTCGTACTCGAAGTCGGAGATCGCCCGCAGGCCCTTGACGATCGCCGTCGCGCCCTGTTCGCGGGCGAACTCGACCAAAAGGTTGGAGAAGATCCGTGCCTCGACGTTGCCGAGGCTCGCCGTCGCCTCTTCGATCAACCCCCTGCGCTCCTCGGCAGTGAACAGGGTCTTGTCCTTGCGCATCGGGTTGTCGACGATGCCGACGACGACCCGCTCGAAGACCTCCGAGCTGCGGGTGATGATGTCGAGGTGCCCGTTGGTGACGGGTCGTAGCTGCCGGGCAGACGACCGTCCCGTTGCGCTCGGCCATCAGTCCCGCTCCTTCGCCGCGTAGAAGGAGACGTCGGTGCCGCCGTAGCGGCGCTGGCGGAGTCGCTCGAGCGACTCGATCCGCAGGGACGGCCGGCACCGCTCTCGACGACCGCCCGTCCCTCCTCTTCGAGGAGTCCCGGGAGATGCATGTCGAGTTCCCGCCCCACGCGGTCGGCGAGTTTATAGGGGGCATCGACGAAGACAAGATCGAAGCGGGGCGGTTCCGACGCGACGGCGCGGTCGGCGAGCCAGCGCACGACGTCGGCCCGCACCAGCTCGGCCCGCTCGCGCAGCCCGAGCTGCTCCACGTTGCCGAGCGCCGGGCGGGTGTCGCGGTCGACCAGGATGACGCTGTCCGCCCCGCGTGACAGCGCCTCGATCGCCAGGGCGCCGGTGCCGCAGTAGAGGTCGAGGACGCGGGCACCGACGACCTCGCCGAGCGCCGAGAAGATCGCCTCGCGAACGCGATCGGAGGTCGGCCGCACCTTCCAGCCGCGCGGCGCGACGAGCCGGCGCCCCTTCAGCTCCCCCGCGATCACCCTCATGAACGCATGTCCTCCAAGTCGAAGCGGACTTTATGCACGCCATGCATGCATGAAGTCCGGTCGCTACAACGGGATCGGGTCGGCCGCTCCGGCGCCGAAGCGGCGGCGGGCGACTTCCAGCAGTGGCCCAAGCTCGGGGACGTCGAGCGAGCCGTGGCGATGCAGTAGTGCCAGCACCTCCTCGCGGGCGGCGACCAGGGTCGGCGTTTCCTCCGGCAGCTCGGCGATGCCGAAGCGGGGCAGGCCGTGCTGGCGGGTGCCGAGTACCTCGCCCTCGCCGCGCAGGTTGAGGTCAACCTCAGCCAGCTTGAAGCCGTCGCTCTCGCGCTCGACAGCCTTCAGCCGCCGCCGGGCCATCCCACCACCCTCTTCGGGAAAGAGCAGACAGAAGGAGGGGTGCTCGCCGCGACCGACGCGGCCGCGCAGCTGGTGTAGCTGTGAGACCCCGTAGCGCTCGGCGCCCTCGATCACCATCACGCTCGCGTTGGCGACGTCGACGCCAACCTCGATCACCGTGGTGGCAACGAGGACGTCGAGGGTGCCGGAGGCGAATGCCTCCATCGCCTCTGCCTTGCGGGCAGAGGGCATCTGGCCGTGGATGACGCCGACCGCAAAGCCGCTCAGCTCGCCGGCCGCGAGACGCTCGGCCTCCACCTCGGCCGCCTTGCCTTGCATCTTCTCCGACTCTTCCACCAGTGGGCAGACGATGTAAGCCTGCCGCCCTGCCCGCAGTTGCTCGCGAACGAACTCGTACGCGTCCGCCCTCTCGCCCGCCTCGACCAAGCGCGTCTCGATTGGCTGGCGCCCTGGCGGCAGCTCGCGCAGCGCCGTCGTGTCGAGGTCGCCGTAAGCGGTCAGCGAGAGGGTGCGGGGAATCGGCGTCGCGGTCATGTGGAGGACGTGCGGCGCCATCCCCTCCACCCGCTTCGCATCCAGAGCTCGCCGCTGCTGGACACCGAAGCGGTGCTGCTCGTCGACCACGCAGACGCCGAGGCGGGCAAGCTCAACCTTGGGATCGATCAAGGCATGGGTCCCAACGGCGAGGCCGAGCTCGCCGGTCGCCAGCCGCTCCAGCGCCTCGCGGCGACGGGGCGCTGGCGTCGCCCCGGTCAGCAACGCGAACGGCAGCGGCTCGCGGGCGAGCAAACGGTCGAGCGTGGAAGCATGCTGCTCGGCCAACGTCTCGGTCGGGGCCATCAGCACCGCTTGGAAGCCCGCCTCCAGGGCGCGCAGCATCGCGTACAGGGCCACCACGGTCTTTCCCGAACCCACCTCGCCCATCAGCAGCCGTTGCATCGGCTGCCCCGAGGCGAAGTCACGGTCGATCTCTTCGCAAGCCGCTTGCTGGTCGCGGGTGAGCTCGAATGGCAACGACGCGCTCCAGCGCGTCACTGACCGCCGGCTTTCCCAGCTGCGGACCAGGGCGCGCCGCCCGCTGAGTTCGCTTACGAGTCGTGAGGATCGCCTGGTAGAGAAAGAGCTCCTCGAAGGCCGAACCGCTGCCGCGCCTGCTCGACATCGGCCTCCGCATCGGGAAAGTGCACCGCCTGGAAGGCATCCGCTACCCCCGCGAATCCCCGCCGCGCTCTCAACTCGGCGGGCAACGGCTCGGGCATGTTCTCCACCCAAGGGATCACCTGCTCGACCCACTGCCGTATCCGTTGGGCCTTCAATTGCTCGGTCGCCGGGTGAACCGGAACCGAGCTTCTTCGCCTCTCCCGCGGGTGGCGTTGGGGGAGGGGGTCGAGGACGCCCCCGCCCGCAGCGCCCCCCTCCCCCGACGACAGGACCCGCGGGCCGGAGCTCAAAAGCTCGTATTCGCTGACCCGGAAGCCGCGCTTGTCCCGCGAGCCGGTCAAGAGCAAGCGGCTCCCTGGCGTCAGCTTCTGAGCCACCCAAGGCTGGTTGAACCACGTCGCCCTGATCGAGTCCGATTCGTCGCCGACTTTCACGGAGAGGATCGAGAGACCGCGGCGACGGAAGTTGCTCGGCTTGGCTCCCATCACCTCCACCTGCAAGGTCGCCTTGTCGCCCACCTCGACCTCCGCCACCGGCACGACGGTGCGGTCGCGGTGGCTGTGGGGGAAGCGGAGCAGGAGGTCGCCGACCGTGGCGATCCCTGCCTCGGCAGCCGCTTCGGCGAGCTTGGGCCCGACGCCATCGAGGGTCTCGATCGAGACTTCGAGGACGCTCGGGCGGGGCCAATGAACCGGCGCCTCGCGCAGCTGTGCCCCGGTCAGCTCCGAATCGCCGCCGAAGGAGCGCACTACTCGAGCGGCGAGCAGCCACCACCAGCTCGGCTGGCCGCCCTCGTGGGTCTCGATCTCGACCCCGTCCGGAACGTGGGGATCGATCTCGTCCAGTGGGATCGGGGCCCCCTCCCCGCCACCACGGTGACGATCTCGGCGCCCTTGGCGAGCTGCTGAATCGTCGCCGCTAGGGTCGAGCCAGCGCCGCCCCAAGCGACGATCTCCTCACCGACGAACCCCACCGCGTCGCCCTGCCGGAAGCGGCCCTGGGCGTCGTCGCGGCCCGCCGGGGCGACCCCGCCCGCCGCGATCCCGTCCAGCGCGGCCGTGAGGCGCTCGGCGTTCTCCTCCGCGGTGCGGCCCGGATCGAGCTCGATCAGCGCCAGCAAGCTGGCCTGCTGTGATGTCGCCGGCACGACCCGCGCCGGCTTCTCCGACAGCTCGCAGGCCCGCTCGGCGGCCATGATCACGTTGGAGGAGCTCGGCAGGACCACGATCTCGTCGGCGGGCACCTCGTGGATCCCCGCCAGCAGCTCGTAGGTGGACGGGTTGAGGGTCTCGCCGCCGTCGACCACGTGGGCGCCGAGCTCGCCGAACATCCGCGCCAAGCCGTCGCCCGCGGCGACGGCTAGCGCACCGGAGCGTCCGCTCGCGAGGCGGGCGCTGCGCTCGGCGATCTGCTCGCGCATGTCGGCGACGTCGAGGTTGGTTACCTCGCCCACTCCCTCAAACAGGGCGACCGCGGCCTCGGGCTCGTCGGTGTGGACGTGGACCTTCAGCGTCACCTCATCCCCGACGACCAGCACCGAGTCGCCGAGCCCCTCCAACCGAGGCAGGAAGTCTCGTGAGTTGAGCCCAGCCCCGGAGACGATGAAGTTGGTGCAGTAGCGGTAGCGGCTGTCGTGGTGGTGGGGTCGACTCAATCGCGGCGCCTCCTGGTGGGAGATCTCTGGCAAGCCGTCGCGCTCGCCGCGCAGGCCGGCGACCACGCCGGCCAGGATCAGCACCAGCCCGTAGCCACCGGCGTCGACGACCCCCGACTCGCGCAGGACCTCGAGCTGCTCCGGGTCCGCTCGACCGCCTTCTGCCCGTCGGTGACCGCCTTTTCGAGGATCTCGGCGAGAACGGCGTCCTGCTGCTCGTCGCTGACGCCGCGGTCGAGGCGCTGCTTGTCCGCTTCGAGGCGGACGAGCTGACGGGTCATCGAGTGCGCCATCTCGCGGAAGACGGTCAGCATCGTCCCCTCCGCCGGGTCGCGAACGGAGTCGTAGGCGGCGTCGGCAGCGCTGGCGAAGGCGGAGGCGACCAGAACCGGGTCGATCAGCTCGCCGGGCCTGCTCGCCAACTCCTCGGCGGCGCCGCGCACGATCTGGCTAAGGATGACGCCCGAATTTCCTCGGGCGCCCATCAGCGCCGCCCGGGCGAGCGCCTGCACCAGCTGCGTACGGCCGATCTCGTCGACCTCAAGACCGTCGAGGTGGTCGAGCTCTTCCATCACCGCCCGCATCGTCATCGCCATGTTGTCGCCGGTGTCGCCGTCGGCGACCGGGAAGACGTTGAGGTCGTTGACCTCCTGGCGCCGCTCCTCCAGGTGGGCGTAGGCAGCGATGATGACGCGCCGAAAGCGCGCGATGGACGGATCGGGCATCGCCAGTGGAATCTAGTAACCGCTACAGACAAGCGGTGGCGATAGAGGAGCGGGGATTCCCTCTCCGTGAATTGATGTCGCACGCGCTCCGCGCTTAGCGACTGAGGTGGAGCCCGGCTCCGCCGGGCAATAAACAGATTGCATGTCGCGGCTTCGCCACATTCCGGAGAGGGAATCCCCGCCCCTCCTCGCGTCGCCCGGCTGTACCAAGCCTCGCCACTCTGGCGATCCCGCCTGCATCGCGTGGCTCGCGTGGGCCACGGAAGCTTGCCTAGCCCCCAACCCGCGAAGCTTCCGAGGAGCCGCCAGCGCTGGTGGGAAGGAAGCCGGTTCTCCTTTCGGCGAATGTGGCCGAAGGCCGCGACATGCAATCTGAAGATCGCGCGGCGGCGCCCAAGTGGAAAGTGGTCCTGAGGCCGTAGGACCAAGCGAGGGCGTGACGGCGGCGGAGCGGCAGTGCTCCGCACGACGCGAAGCTGACGGTGCGTCCCCGCGCCGTGTCCTACGGCCTCAGGCGGCCTTGATGACCTTGTTGGCCTTGAGGCAGCGCGTGCAGACGTAGGCGCGCAGCTTGCGGCCCTTCTCTTCGATTCGGACCTTCTGCAGGTTCGGGTCGAAGCGCCGCTTGGTGGCGACCATCGAGTGGCTGCGGGACTGGCCAAACGCCGGTCCCTTGCCGCAGCTATGACAAACCCTGGCCATCGGGTCGTGCATGGTAGCCTGATCGCTAGTTAGCTAAGTGGACTAATAATTGCCGAGATCCAAATACTCAGGCCCCGAGGGGGAGAGAAATGACGCCCAGCGACCTAGAGCAGGTGAACATGCACGAGGCGAAGACCCATCTCTCGAAGCTGGTCGAGCGCGTGGAAGGCGGCGAGGAGATCGTCATCAGCCGTGCCGGCAAGCCGGCGGCAAAGTTGGTGCCGGTGCCGAAACTCGGCCCTCGCAAGCTCGGCGGGTGGGAAGGGAAGGTCTGGATCTCACCCGACTTCTACGAGTTCGACAAGGAGATCGAGGAAATGTTCGAGGAAAGCGAGATATTCCCGCACGGGGACGACCTCTGGAAGGGCGATTGAGGCTGCTGCTCGACACCAATGCCCTCTTCTGGGCGCTGACCAGTCCCAATCGGCTCTGCGCAGAGGCAACTGCCGCGGTTGGCGCCGCAGAGAGCGATGTCTTCGTAAGCATCGTCAGCCCGTGGGAGCTGGCGATCAAGAAGTCCCACGGCAAGCTCCGAGACCCGGATGATCTCGAAGAGCAGCTTCAGGCAAGGCACTTCAGGCTCCTCCCAGTTTCGATAGCCCACACCCGCGCCCTCGCGTCCCTGCCCCATCACCATCGCGATCCCTTTGACCGAATGCTCGTCGCTCAAGCCCAGACCGAGGGCTTGACGATCGTTACCTCCGATCGCCAGATAACGCGCTATCAGGTCGCAGTTCTTCGCGCCCTCTAACCCAGCCGGCGCTGCAGCAGCGCCATCCGCGCGACGGTGAGAGCGGCGTTGCGGCCCTGGTCGCGCTTGCCGCCCCCGGCGCGGGCGAGGGCCTGTTCCATCGTGTCGCAGGTGATGACGCCGAAAGAGCAGGGCACGCCTGTCTGCAGCTGCACGTCCTGGATTCCCCGGGCCGCCTCGGCGCAGACGAAGTCGTAGTGGTCCGTCTCGCCGCGGATCACGACCCCGAGGCAGGCGACGCCGGCGAAGTCGCCCGTCTCGGCGTGCAGCTTCGCCGCGAAGGGCAGCTCGTAGGCGCCGGGCACCGAGGCGTGCCTGACCGACGCGGCCGGGACGCCCGCCAGCTCGAAGCCTTCCTCAGCCCCCTGCAGCAGCCGCTGCGCCAGGTCCTCGTAGAAGCGGCCGACGCAGACCGCGAAGCGCAGCGAGGAGAGAATCGCCCGCTCGCCGTCGTCAAAGCCCTCCAGGAAGGAGCCGTCCTCAGCCATCTCCCGCCTCCGCGTCGCGCTCCTCCTCCTCGCGGATCATCTCCTCGTCGAGCGCGAGCCCTTGGTGATGCAGAGCGTGGCCGAGCTTGTCGCGCTTGGCCCGCAGGTAGGCCTCGTTGTGGACGTTGGGATCCGCCTCGATTGGGACCTGCTCCGAGACCGAGAGCCCGTAGCCCTCGAGGCCGTGGATCTTCTTCGGGTTGTTGGTGAGGATGCGGATGCTGCTGAGCCCGAGGTCGACCAGGATCTGGGCGCCGATCCCGTAGTCGCGCAGATCGGCGGGCAGGCCGAGCTTGAGGTTGGCTTCGACCGTGTCGGCGCCCTGCTCCTGCAGCTTGTAGGCGCGCAGCTTGTTGAGCAGGCCGATCCCGCGGCCCTCCTGGGAGAGGTAGAGGAGAACGCCCCGGCCCTCCTGCTCGATCATCGCCAGCGCCGAAGCGAGCTGTTCGCCGCAATCACAGCGCATGCTGTGAAAGACGTCGCCGGTCAGACACTCGCTGTGGACGCGAACCAGCACGTCCTCGACCCCGTCGACCTCGCCCTTGACCATCGCCACGTGGTGTTTGTCGTCGACCAGCGAGCGGTAGCCGACCGCGGTGAAGTCGCCGAAGGCGGTCGGCAGGGCGGTGTCGACAACTCGCTCGACCAGCTTCTCGGTGCGGCGCCGGTAGGCGATCAGGTCGGCGACGGTGACCATCTTCAGCCCATGGCGCTCGCAGTAGGGCACCAGGTCCGGAACCCGCGCCATCGTCCCGTCCTCGTTCATCACCTCGCAGATCACTCCGGCCGGGTTGAGGCCGGCGAGTCGGGCGAGGTCGACCGCGGCCTCGGTCTGCCCCGTACGCTCTAGGACGCCGCCGGGTTTTGCCTTCAGCGGGAAGACGTGGCCTGGTTGGACGAGGTCGCGGGGGCTGGCGTTGGGGTCGACCGCGACCTGAATCGTGCGGGCGCGATCGGCGGCGGAGATCCCGGTCGTCACCCCATCGCGGGCCTCTATTGCAACCGTGAAGGCGGTCTGCAGCGGCGTCTCGTTCTTCGCGGCCATCAGGTCGAGTCCGAGCTCGTCGCAGCGCTCGGGCGTCAGCGCCAGGCAGATCAGCCCGCGCGCCTCCTTGGCCATGAAGTTGATCGCCTCCGGCGTCGCGAACTGGGCGGCCATCGTCAGGTCGCCCTCGTTCTCGCGGTCCTCGTCATCGCAGACGACGACCATGCGTCCCTGGCGGATCTCCTCGATCGCCTCCTCGATCGGCGCGAACGGGCTCTCCCCCGTCGCCTCCGCTGCCTGCTCTGCCTTCGCCGCCTCTGCCATCCGACTCACCTTTGCTCCTTTCCGGCCAATGGTGACACCAACCGCTCGATGTACTTGGCGACCACGTCACACTCGACATTCAGCTTGCGCCCTACCGCGGCCTCGCCGAGATTGGTCCGCTCCAGCGTCTCCGGGATCAGCGACACCTCGACCCAACGCTCGCCCAGGGCGGCGATGGTGAGGCTGACGCCGGCGAGCGCGATCGAGCCCCTGTCGATCGCGTACCGCAGCAGCTCGGGCGCCAGCGCCACCCGCAGCCGTTTGGCGAAGCCGTCGTCAGCAAGCGAGACGACCTCGCCGACCCCATCCGCATGGCCCTGGACGATGTGTCCTCCGAGGCGGTCCGAGGCCTTCATCGCAAGCTCCAAGTTCACGCGGCTGCCGCTCTTCAGCCCCCCTAGTGCGGTCACCTGCAGCGTCTGGTTCATCGCCGCGCTCTCGAACCCGGAGGCCTCCACCCCGGTCGCCGTCAGGCAGACGCCGTCGACCGCGATCGAGTCCCCCTCGGCGATTTCGGGCAACAGGGTCGTCGCAATCCGCAGCCGAGCCCCATCGGCATCGGCCTCGACGGACTCCACGCGTCCCACGTCTTCGATCAGCCCCGTGAACACGTCACCACTCCTTGAACCTTGCCGTGATCAACGTGTCGTCTCCTATCTCCTCGACGGCTCGGGACAGGGCCACCAGGCGCGCGGGTCCTGTCGCGGGAGGTGGGGGGCTTGCGGGCGAGGACGTCCTCAGCCCCCCTCCCCCCGCGCCACCCGCGCGAGAAGCGGCTTGGCCCAGCAGGGTCGGGGCGACGAAGATGCGGGACTCATCGATGGCGTCAGCTTCGATGAAAGCTGCAGCGAGGGTCTGCCCACCCTCCAGGAAGAGGCTGGTGACGTTGCGTCGGCCGAGGTCCGAGAGGGCAGCATGGATGCGGTGGGCCGCAGTCGACCCATCCGCGACGACGACCTCGGCGCCTGCTTCGCTCAGAGCGATCTGACGCGACTGATCAGCGCCCGGTGCCACGACGATCAGCACCGGCGACTCGTCGAGCGTGCGCAACAGCTGTGAGTCGAGCGGCAGGCGGGCTTGCGAGTCGAAGACGACCCGCAGCGGCTGGCGGGCAGCGGGGCCGCGCGCGGTCAGTAGCGGATCGTCGGCGAGGACGGTGCCGATCCCGACCGCGATCGCGTCCGATTCGGCTCGCCAGCGGTGGACCAGCTCGCGGCTGCGCTCGCCCGAGATCCAGGGCGAGTCGCCCGCTGGCGTGGTGGTCTTGCCGTCGAGCGACATCGCCAGCTTCAGGGTGACCAGGGGCAGGCCGGTGCGGGCATACTTGCGAAACGGCTGGTTGAGCAGGCGCGCCGCGGTCGCCTCCTCGCCGCTCGCAAACTCGACCTCGACGCCGCCATCGCGGAGGACGCCCGGCCCGCGACCCGACGCCTTCTCGGAGGGGTCGTCGCAGCCGATTACGACGCGTCCGATTCCGGCCTCGAGGATCGCCTCGGTGCAGGGCGGCTGGCGCCCGTAGTGGGCGCACGGCTCCAGACTCACGTACATCGTCGCCCCGGCCGGATCCTCGCCGCGGCGCCGGCAATCCTCCAGCGCCGCCCGCTCGGCGTGCAGGCCGCCCAGCTCGGCGTGGTACCCCTCGCCGATCGCCTCGCCGTCGCGCACGATCACCGCGCCGACGAGAGGGTTGGGGCTAACCCGCCCCCGCCCGCCCTCGGCCAGCTCCAAGGCGCGCCTCAGGTGCGTCCAGTCCGTGCCTGTGAGCTGGGGGTTCATAAGACCGATTGACTCGTCAATCAACCCGATTCTACTGCCGCGCCGACGGAGCCTACGGATACCCTGATCGCCCACGTGAAGCTGATCATCCAGATCCCGTGCCTTAACGAGGCGCAGACCCTCCCCGCCACGATCGCCGATCTGCCGCGACAGATCGAGGGCATCGACGAGGTGGAGCTGCTGGTGATCGACGACGGCTCGACCGACGAGACGGTCGAGGTGGCGCGTCGCAACGGCGTCGAGCACATTGTCCGGCTGACCAACAACAAGGGGCTGGCGGCGGCCTTCCAGGCCGGCCTCGACGCCAGTCTCAAGCTCGGCGCCGACATCGTGGTCAACACCGATGCCGACAACCAGTACCGGGGCGCCGACGTGACAAAGCTGGTGGCGCCGATCCTTGCCGGCGAGGCCGACATCGTCGTCGGCGACCGCCACGTCGCCGGGGTCGAGGACTTCTCCAGGTCCAAGAAAGGCCTGCAGCGGGTCGGCAGCTGGGTCGTGCGCAAGCTGTCCGATACGGCCATCACCGACACGACCTCCGGCTTCCGCGCCTACAACCGCGAGGCGGCGCTGGGCCTGCTTGTCGTGGACAACTTCACCTACACGCTGGAGAGCCTGATCCAGGCCGGGAAGATGCTGGTCGCGGTCGGCCAGACCGACATCGGCGTCAACCCACAGACCCGCGAGTCGAGACTCTTCCGCACGACCGGCGCCTACGTGCGCCGCAATGCGCTCTCGATCCTCCGTATCTACGCCCGCTACGAGCCGCTGCGGGTGTTCGCTTCGGCGGGGGTGCTCGTCGGCCTGCTGGCGCTGGGTGCGTGGATGCCGTTTCTGCTCGACTGGATCCTCAACGGCGACCGCAGCGGTCACATCCAGTCGCTGATCCTCGGCGCCGTCCTCTTCATCGCCGCCCTGCAGCTGCTCGCCTTGGGCGTGATCGGCGACCTGCTCGCCGGCCAGCGAGTGATGACCCAACGTGTCTTCGAGCGGGTGCGACGAGTTGAGCTTGCACTGGGCGTTGAGCCCTCGCACTACGAGCCCGGCGCCCCGGGCCGCTGATGGGGCTGCGAGAGAGGCTGCCCGGCGCCCGGCAGGCGGCGGGCGGGGACGGCTCGGCGACGGCCGAGTACGGCAAGACGGCCAGCTTCCTGGCGATCGGCGTCGGCCTCACCGGCGTCATCACCTACGTCTACTTCTTCATCGCCTCGCACGTTCTCTCCAAGCCCGACTACGGAGAGATCACCGTCGTCTGGTCGGCGGTCTTCATCACCGTCTCCACCCTCTACCGGCCGGTCGACCAGCTGCTCTCGCGTCATATCTCCGAGCGGCTGGCGCGGGGCGAATCGGTACGCGAGCCGACCCTGGTCGCAACGAAGATCCAGCTCGGCCTCGCCGCCTCATTTGCGGTCCTCACGCTGGCCCTGCGCGGGCCGATCGAAGACGGTCTGTTGAGCGGCAACGAAACGCTCTACTGGGTCTTCCTGCTCGCCGTGCTCTTCTACGCGGCGAGCTACTTCGCGCGCGGCTACCTGGCCGGGCACCGCCGCTTCGGCCTCTTCGCGACGATGATCCTCTCCGAGTCGGTGTTCCGCACCTCCTTCGCCCTCCTCGTCGCCGTCGGCCTCCTCAGCGGCCAATCCGCAGTCGCAATAGGAATAGTCGCCGCCCCGTCCCTCTCGCTATTGGTGGTGCCGGCGGCCTTCGCGCGCCGGGCGCACCGCGGATCCGCAACGTCGTCCGACTTCGAGACCACTCGCGTGGGTGGCGCGGGGAAGGAGTCCTCGCCCGCAGCGTCGTCCCGCGAGGACGAGGACTCCTTCCCCGCGACAGGCCCCGCGCGCCGCGACCCGATGTCCGAGAGTGATGAGTTCACGCTGGGTCACGGAACCGGGTTCGCCGCCGCCGTGCTCCTGATCATGCTCGGCGAGCAGGTCTTCCTCAACGCGGGGCCGCTGATCGTGCGCGGGATCGAGGGGGCCGCCGCCGCCGGCTTCATTTTCAACGTGTTGATGATCGCGCGGGCGCCGCTGCAGCTCTTTCAGGCGGTCTCGACCAGCATCCTCCCCCACCTCACCACCCTTCACGCCAGCGAGGAGGCGGGCAGCGACGAGGAGTTCCACCGCTCCGTGCGGATGGTGCTGATGGCGGTTGCCGCCTTTACCGCGGTCGTCGCACTGGCCGTGCTCGCCGCCGGCCCGCAATTGATGCAGCTCGCCTTCAGCGACAAGTTCAGCTACGACCGCGTTGGCCTGCTGCTGGTCACGGCCGGCATGGGCCTCTACCTCTCCTCGGTGACGATCAACCAGGCCTGCCTCGCGCAGGGACAGGTGCGGCGCGCTTCGATCCGCTGGATCGGCTGCGCAACCTTCTTCGTCGCCTGGTGCTTCCTGGCGCCGATCGGGGATGAGTTCCGCCGTGTCGAGATCGGCTTTGCCGTCGCCGCACTGCTCCTCTTCGGGCTGCTCTTCGCGATCTACCGGCGACCGCGCGAGCGTCTGGAAGACGTGCCGAGGGCCGGCTCGACCGAGGAGCTCGAGACCCGGCTGGCGGCAGCCGACGAGGGCGCGTAGGCTCGGGGACGATGGGCGGCCACGACGCGGAGCTGATCCTCGTCGCCGGCGCCCTGCTGGCGGCCGGCATCGGCGGCGCCCTACTGGCGGACCGGATCCGCATCCCCGGCCTGCTGCTCTTCCTCGGCCTTGGCATGCTGGCCGGCTCCGAGGGCATCGGCGGGATTGAGTTCGACGACGCGGAGCTGGCCCGGACGCTCGGCACGATCGCCCTGATCCTGATCCTGCTGGAGGGCGGGCTGAGTGCCGGCTGGGCGGAGATCCGCCCCGTCCTCGGCACGGCGGCCTCGCTGGCGACCGTGGGGACCGTCGTCACCGCCGTCGTCGCCGGGCTGGCCGCAACCGTCATCTTCGACCTCGGCACCCTGGAAGGGATGCTGATCGGAGCGGCGATCGCCGCCACCGACTCGGCGGCAATCTTCGCCGTCCTGCGCCGCTCGACCCTGGAGAAGAGGCTGGCGCGCTCGCTGGAGGGGGAGTCGGGCATGAACGACCCGGTCGCGCTCCTGCTCGTGATCGGGTTCATCGAATGGATCCAGGAGCCGGGCTTCGGGCTCGCCGACATGGCCGGCCTGCTCGTGCTCAAACTGGCGATCGGGGGCGTCATCGGCGTCGTGGTCGGGCGCGCAGCGGTGGTCGGACTGAGCAGGGTGGCGCTGCCAACCGACGGCATCTACCCCGTCGCCACGATCGCCATCGCCGCGGTCTCCTTCGGGCTGGCCGAGGTGGCCTACGGATCGGGTTTCCTCGCCGTCTACCTGACCGGGTTGGCGCTCGGGTCGGGGCGGATCCCGGCCCGGCGCACCGTCGTCGCCTTCCACGAGGGAGTCGGCTGGGTGGCGCAGATCGGCCTCTTCATCCTGCTCGGCCTGCTCGTCTTCCCCAGCACGCTCGACGACGTCGCCCTGGAGGGACTGGCGCTGTCGGCGGTGCTGATCCTGCTCGCGCGGCCGCTCGCAGCCTTCGCAGCAACCCTCTTCTCGCCGCTCAACCTGCGTGAGCGGACGATGCTGGGCTGGGCTGGGCTGCGGGGGGCGACGCCGATCTGGCTCGCCACCTTCCCGGTCGTGGCCGGCGTCGACCCCGGTGGCCAGCTGTTCGCAATCGTCTTCTTCGTCGTCGTGACGTCGACCCTGGTCCAAGGCGCCAGCTTCGAGCCGCTCGCCAAGCGGCTCGGCCTCACCACCGACGAGCCCTCGCTGCCGCGGCGCCTGCTCGAGTCGGGACGGATCCGCCGCATGGGCGGCGACGTGATCGCCTACCGGCTACGTCCGGGCGCTGCCGCGGCCGGCCACATGGTGCGCGAGCTCGGCCTGCCGCGCGAAGCCCTGGTCAACGTGATCGTCCGCGACGGCCGGGCGCTGCCGCCACGTGGGTCCTCCGAGGTGCGCGAGGGCGATGAGTTGCACATCCTCGTTCGCGGCGAGGTGCGCAGCGAGGTCGAGAACCTGACCCGGCGCTGGCACGAGGGGCCGATCGGCGAGGCGCCGCCGCAGCTCCTGCCGCGCCGCGCCGCGTCGCAGGTCTTCTCGGTCGGCCCGGCGAACGCCGCCGATGACCCCTCCTCCCCGCGCTCGGTTGACGGCATCCCCGTCGTCTCGGTGGTCCGCAGCCGGCGTGACCGTCAAAGCGCCCTCGTCGCCCTCGCCGACGGCCGCTACGCCGTGACCACCGAAGGCATCGTCGCCATCGGCGGCCGGCAGGCCCTTGCGCGCTGGTGTGAGCGCCGGGCCGAACGCAGCGGTGTCGACGATCCTTCTGAGCGAGCCTGGTGGCAAGAGGCGATCGGCGCGTTGATAGCCAGGGGCTGACCTCCAGCCACCGTCAGAGCCGGCGACCGGAACCCACACTATTCCGTTGCAACGCTCATGTAGCTGTGAAATCTATCTGAGATTCTTCTGTGTCGAATGCTTTGAGTGTGAGTGATCCCCTTGTTGTGGCGGTTCCATTTGTTGGCAACATGAGCTGACAGAGCCCATGCCTGGTAAAGCTGTGCTGAACCCGTGCATCCAGTGTGACTTCGTGCTGACCAGTGGTAGGGTCGGTTTTATTTGTGTATGTCAGACCACCGATTGCTGTCTGCGGGTTAATAGTCAGGGTACAGTTCGGATGTGTGATCCTTATCGCTCGGCCGGGTGGGCATAGCAGGTGAACTGTCTGCTCAGTTTGATCACCGGTGCCTTTCGCTACTGTGTATGTAGAATGACATTCTTCGTACTCTATCTGCACTTCGGTTTTGCTACCTGTTGTTGTGCAGTCGGAGTAGGTGGGTATAAGAATGATGCTTTCCAATGTCTGATTCAAGGTTGTTGCGGTTGTCACTGATGTCAAGTTACAACCCACTTCGTCGAATAGACCGTGAAAAGCTATATGCCATTGGTGTTGGGGACTTACGAATGCTTTTATGTGGCTATGTGCTTTCTCCAGGACGAAGTGTCCCCCCGCTTCCGCCGACGTGTTCGCCGCCCCTCCTGCAGCGATTGCCGTCGTGGCAAGTAGGCCGAGGCCAAATGCTTTGAGCTTGAGACTCATCTGGCGCTCCTTTCGCAATGCGTGAGGGCGCAGGCCGTTCCGATCAGCGCCTTCCTTTCCAAGGATCGGCAAATTGAACAGGGAGAAGAAACGTGGTGGTCGGTGAGGTCAGGCGGTTAACACAGAGTGAATATTTGGACGGCGGGTGGCCTGCCTTTTCCTGCAAATACGTGTGAGGCACCTTCGCGCGCACTGATCGGCGCGCGCTAGTTACGTACTACAGCCGCCGCGAACTGCTACTTCGACGGCCGCCCCACTGCTTTGCCGGGCGGATCCGTGCGCCCCGGCGGTTC
This sequence comes from uncultured Solirubrobacterales bacterium, assembly GCA_963817945.1. Lineage (GTDB taxonomy): Bacteria > Actinomycetota > Thermoleophilia > Solirubrobacterales > 70-9 > VRUE01. The sequence goes on from CAWFQH010000001.1 coordinate 53,576, forward strand.
GAACGTGGCTTCTTCCGGCTGCGGCTCTTCACTGACGGGTGCTGCTTCCGGCACGGGCTGCGGTGCCGCTGCGGCGGTCGGGTCCGGCTGCGGCTGCAGCCTGGAGCTTTGCCTGGGAGCGGGCGCCTTTTGCGTGGGCTGGACGGCCGCCGTGCCGGGAGACTTGGGCTCGGGACGGGACGCGGGTTGGTCGGAAGAGCCCTCGGTCGAGACCGGGATCGCAACCGGGGCGGAGCTCGGGTCGCCGGCGCCTCTCGAGGTCGAGCCCAACGCGGCCTCATCCGGCTTCTTGCCCTGGCGCCTCCTCCCCTCCTTCCCATCGGTCTTCACCCGCGCCTCCGGCGTCGGCGACCCGGCACTCGCCGGAGGAGCGGCGTCCGTGGCCGGATCGAGCGGGGGCGCGGCATCGTCGCGGAGGGAGGCGGCGGCGATGCCGACCAAAAGCAGCAGCGACGCTAGGGCGGCGGCGAGCGCAAGACGGCGGCGCGGCCGGTCCCGCTGCTCCGGCACCGGCGTGGGAGCGGCCTCCGCTTCCACCGGCATCGCCTGCGCCGTCGTCGCGAAGAGACCAGCGGGAGCGGCGATCGGCGCCCACGAAGCGTAGGAGGCTGCCGCCTCCCGCATCGCCCCGATCCCGAGGCGACAGCGCTCGCAGGCATTCAGGTGGCCGTCGAGCCAGACAGCATCTGGGGAATCCGCCTCGAGCTGACCATCGTTGCGCATCGCGATCAGCGGCAGTGCCCGCTCGCACTCGGGCGAGGGTGCGGCGATCGAGGCGAGGACGGTGCCGCGCAGCTCGTCGCTGAGGTTGATGCGCGCCCGCGAGATCAGTTGGGCGACAGCGTTGTGGCCAGTCTCCAGGATCGTCGCGATCTCGCCATACGAAAGGCGGCCGAGCTCTCGCAGGGCTAGTGCCTCGCGCTGGCGGATCGGTAGACGCATGCTCGCCGCGGCGATCTCCCTGGGAGACTCCGACGCTGCCGGCGGCGGTTGCCGCCGCCGCGTGGCGAGGTCATGGCATGCCTTGCGCGTCGCTATCAGGAGCTGCAGGGCGAACTGCCGATCGCCGTCTGGCACCTCTCCGATTTCAAAGGACGCCTTTCGCACGGCCTCGGCGGCGTCGGTCTCCGAGCCGAGCACACGGTAGGCAAGATTGAATGGGACCTCAGCCCCGCTTCGCTCGACCCCGCTGTCCATCCCGTTGACGCTACCCGCGACGAGCGGGGAGTTCGCCGTCGATGCGCCGCGCGAGCTCCGATCGGCCCGATTGCTGGACGGATGTTCGAGATCAAGCGCTCTGGGACGGGCTGACCGGGTTCAAACAGCGCCGGCGGCAGCGGCGATCTCGGTGTAGGCCGTGGCCGGGTCTCCACCTCCGAAGACGGCCGAGCCGGCCACAAACAGCGAGGCGCCGGCGGCGGCGACCGGACCGACCGTGTTCGCGTCGATGCCGCCGTCGACCTCGATTGTCGCCTCGCCGACCAGGGGCGCCAGCCGGGTGAGCTTGTCGGTGGAGGTCGGCAGCAGCTCCTGTCCGCCCCAGCCGGGGTTGATCGTCATGCAGAGGACCAGGTCGGCGTATCCGCGCAGCTCGACGACGTCCTCGACGGGCGTGGCCGGGTTGATCGCGACGCCGGCCAGACAGCCACGCTCGCGGATCGCGCTGAGGAGGCGGTTCGCGTGCGGCGTCGCCTCCCGGTGGATCGTGATGCAGTCCGCCCCGGCCTCGGCGAAAGCCTCGATCTGGCGTTCCGGCGCCTCGATCATCAGGTGGACGTCGAGGACGCCGCCGGCGTCGTGGACGCGGTCGGCGATCGCCGAGGCGACCAGCGGCCCGACCGTGATCGGCGGCACGAAGTGGCCGTCCATCACGTCGAAGTGGATCACCCGTGCCCCCGCCGCCATCACCTCGTCGACCTGTGAGCCGAGCTGCGAGAAGTCGGCCGAGAGGATCGAGGGAGCCACCCTCGGCTCCGCCACAAGCTCTTTCATCCGTGCGCTCATACGGGGTTCAGCATTGAATCGCCGCATATCTGACAGGTCATGTCCTCGGTGGTGCTCATCCGCGCGATCGTCTGGTGCTCGCCGCAGTTGGGGCACTGCGAGACCAGCTCGAAGCGGCGCAGACAGTACACGCAGCGGAAGCGGCCCGGAAGCTGGGTCGGGCGCAGCCAGGGCTCCTCGCAGCCGGGGCACTTGGCGCTTTGCAGCATCCCTATCGCCCGCCCCGGTCGCTCATCGCTCCCCATCATCCCTTCTCAGGCGGCAGATGAAGAAGCCGGTGGTGCGATCGCGGTCGGGACGCAGCTGCAGGCAGCGGCTGTCGCGGGGGGAAGCCAGCTCCGGCGCGAGCGCGCCGAGGTCGTCGACGGCGAGCGGCGGCGCATCCCCGCTCGCGGCGGCGTTGAGGAACGCCGCCACGCGGTCCTCGCCCTCGCGGCGCGAGATCGTGCAGGTCGCGTAGACCAACGTGCCTCCCGGTCGCAGCGCCTTCGCGCCCTGCACCAGGACGCGGCCTTGGAGCTCGGCGAGCCGCTCGATCATGCGCGGCGACTTGCGCCAGCGTGCATCAGGCCGCGAGGCCAGGGCGCCGAGGTCCGAGCAGGGGGCATCGACCAGAACGCGGTCGAAGCCGGGTGCCATCGGGGTCTCGGCGGCGTCGAGCTCGGCGACGGTGACGCTGCGCAGGCCCAGTCGGCGCGCCTGCGCGGCAACTTCAGCCGCCCGGGCGGGATCGAGCTCGACCGAAATCACCTCGCCGCGGTCACCCATGCGCGCTGCGATCTGGCCGGTCTTGATCCCCGGGCCGCCGCAGAGGTCGAGGACGTGCTCACCCGGTTGCGGATCGAGCACCTCGACCACCGCGGCCGAGCCGCGGCTCTGCGGCGTCAGCCGGCCCGCCTCGACCAGCGCCACCGCCCCCCGCCCGGCTCGGCCGTCGACGGCGATCGTCTCCGCCGCCGCGAGCGGCCAGGGGGCGGTGGGCTCCCGCGCCTCGACACCAGCCTCGTGCAGCGCCGCCAGCGCTGACTCGCGGTCGCCGCGCAACGTATTGACCCGCAACCCGACCTCAGCCGGCTCGTTGCAGGCCGCCAGCAGGGAACGGGTCGCATTGGGACCGAGCTCCTGCCACCACATCCGCGCCAGCCAGAGCGGCGCCGAGTGCGCGACGGCGGCGCGCTCGGGGGTCGAGTCGTCGCCGAGCAGGTCGTCGACCAACGCCTCACGCTCGCGCACCGCGCGGCGCAGTACTGCGTTGACCAGGCCTGCGGCGTGGCCGGCGCCGGCGCCCTTGACCAGCTCGACCGCCTGGTCGACCGCGGCGTGGTCCGGCGTCGCGTCAGCGAACAGCAGCTCGTAGAGACCGAGCCGCAGTGCCGCCAGCACGGGCGGGTCGAGGAGCCGCGGCGAGCGCTGCGCGAGGCGCTCGATCGCCGCGTCGGCGGTGCCGCGGCGCTGCACGGCGCCGTAGGCGAGGCGCTGCGCCTGGGCGCGATCGCGTCCCTCCAGGCTCACCGCATCGGCCGCCTCGCGAAAGGCCCGCTCGGTGTGGGCGTCCTGCTCGAAGGTTGCGCGGAGGATCTGAAAAGCGAGCCCACGCGCGGGTGCGACCCGGCTCACAACGCCGGCACAGGGTGGCCGCGCAGGTAGGCGTCCGCCGCCATCGGCCGGCCGCCGGCCGGCTGCACGACCTCCAACCGCAGCGCGCCGCGGGCGCAGCCCAGCAACAACGCTCCCCACTCGGCGCGGATCTCGCCTGTCCTCACGGCGACGTCGACCGCCCGCGCCCGCCGCACCCCGAGCCGCTCATCGCCACCGACCTCCAGGTAGGCGCCGATGTGCGGCGTCAGCGCCCGAACCGTGCGGGCCAGCTCGACCGCCGGGCGGGAGGGATCGAGGCGGCGCTCGGCGGGGTCGATCTTCTCCGCGTACGTCGCCGCCGCCTCGTCCTGCTCGACGAACTCGAGCCCCCCCTCCTCTTGGCGGTCGAGAGCGCGGACCAAGAGCTCTCCCCCTGTGCGGGCCAGCTTCTCGGAGAGGCTGGCGAAGTCGTCCTCCGCCCCGATCGGCAACTCCTCGCGCAGGGCGACCGGACCGGAGTCGAGACCGGCGGTGAGGTGCATCACGCACACGCCGGTGCGCTCGTCACCGGCCATCACCGCCCGCTCGATCGGGGCGGCGCCGCGCCAGCGCGGCAGCAGCGAGGGATGGACGTTGAGCAGCGGCAGCTCGGAGAGCAGCGGCTCGCGGATCAGCTGACCGAAGGCACAGACGATTGCGGCGTCGGGCCGGGCGCTGCGGATCCTCTCCAGGGCGACCGGGTCGTTGACGTTCTCAACCTGCAGCAGCTCGATGCCCAGCTCGCGGGCGGCCTCGGCAGCTGGCGGCGAGCCGCTGCGCCGCCCCCGGCCCCGCGGCCGATCGGGCGGCGTCACGACCAGCTGCGGGCGGTGACGCGTCTCGGCGACGCGGCGAAGCACCGCCGCGGCGAAGTCCGAGGTTCCGAGATAGACCGTTCTCACGCGTCGGTGCGAGGCTCGCGGTGCTCCTCGTCGGCCGCCTCGTCGTGGTCGGCCGGTGGTGCGTAGCTACCCCCCTCGCGCAGGGCGCGCAGGGCACCCTTGCGCTGCTCGCGCGGTGCGTGGTCGAGAATCAGCACGCCGTCGAGATGGTCGATCTCGTGCTGGAGGACGCGCGCCTCCAGCCCCGATGCCTCGATCGTCACCACTTCGCCCTCGATGTCGAAGCCGCCGAAGCGTGCATACAACGGACGCTCGACGTCCATCGAGACGTCCGGCAGACTGAGGCAGCCCTCCTCGGCTACAACGGCCTCCTCGGAGAACCAGTCAACCGTCGGGTTAACCAGCGCAGTCGGCGGCGAATCGGGCCCGGCCTGAAAGACGAGCACGCGACGCAGCACGCCGATCTGCGTTGCGGCCAGGCCGACCCCCATCCCGTCGCGCATGATGCCGATCATCCGCTCGACCTCCGCGCGCAGCTTCGGCCCGAACTCCGACACAGGCGACGCGACGCTCTTCAGGACCGGGTCGCCGAACTTGATGACCTGCGCCAGCGCCGCTTCACGTCGTTCCAGCAGCTGCGCTTCGAGCGCCTCGCGCTCGCTCCGTTCGGCCTCGATCGGCCCCTCGTCGCTCATCGGATCGATTGTATGGAGCGGACGGCGCTGTGCGATCCGGGGGCTCGGCTCTACTGGGGGTCGACGTCGACGGCAGTGGCGACGTCGCGCAGGGAGCGGTCGGCAGCGAGGCGCTCGACCGCGGTACGGACGGCGACGACAGTGGCCTTGCGCTCATCGGTCTTCATCAGCAGGCGGCGACGGTGGCGGTTGCGAACGCGGAACATCGGCGCCGGGCCGAGCAGCTCGGTGCGTCCGGGGAGCGACTCGGCGAGGCGCCCCGCCAGCTTCGAAGCTGCCTCATCAAGGCGTCCCTCGTCCTCGCAGCGCAGCACGATTCGGACCAGACTCGAGAAGGGCGGGTAATGGAGCAGGCGCCGGCGCTCGACCTCCTCGCCGAGGAACCCTGGCGAATCGTGACTGGCGGCGCGGAGGATGCTCGGAGCCTGCGGCGCGAGGGTCTGGACGATCACTTTCCCCCGCCTCGCCGCGGCCGCTGCGGCCAGCGAGCTGGGTAACCATGGCGAAGGTCCGCTCGGCGGCGCGGAAGTCCGGGAAGCGCAGGGTCGCGTCGGCGTCGACGATCGCGCTCAGGGTCACCTCCGGGAAGTCGTGGCCCTTGGCGACCATCTGGGTGCCGACGAGGATTCCGGTCTCGGCCTCGCCGAAGGCGGCGAGGATGCGAGCGTGGGCCCCGCGGCCGGAGGCGACGTCGGAGTCGAGCCGGAAGACCGGCATTGGCGCGAGGCGCTCGACCAGCAGCTCCTCGACCTGCTCGCTCCCGACCCCGCCCTGCGAGAGGGTCGTCGAACGGCACTTGGGGCAGGCGCTCGGCATCCGTTCGGCGTGGGCGCAGTGGTGGCAGACCAGGCGTCCCGCGTGGCGGTGGACGATCAGCGAGACGTCGCAGGCGGGGCAGCCCCAATGGTGCCCGCAGGAGCGACAGGTGAGCCAGGGGGCGAAGCCGCGCCGGTTGACCATCACGATCGCCTTGGCGCCGCTGCTGCGAACCTCGCCGAGCGCCTCCCAGGTGGCGGGGTGCAGTGGGCCGGCACGGCGATCGCCATCGCGCATGTCGACGACCTCGACCGGCGGCATGCCGCGCCCATCTACCCGCCGCGGCAGCTCAACGTGCGGGAGCTCCAGCCAGGACTCCGGCCGCGGCGTCGCGGTGCCGGCAACGAGAACCGCGCCGGCTTCGGCGGCGCGCCGCCTCGCCACCGTGCGGGCGTCGTAGGAGGGGTCGCCCTCCTGCTTGTAGGAAGGATCGTGCTCCTCGTCGATCGCCAGCAGGCCAAGGTCGCGGACCGGCGCGAAGACGGCCGAGCGAGGCCCGACGCAGACGCTCGCCTCGCCGTCGCGCAGCCGTCGCCACTCGTCGTAGCGCTCTCCCGGCGAGAGGGCTGAGTGCAACACCGCGACGCGATCGCCGAGGCGCGAGCGGAAGCGCGCCACCGCCTGCGGCGCCAGGCCGATCTCCGGCACGAGGACGATCGCGCCGCGTCCGCGGGACAGGGCCGCCTCGACCGCGGCCAGGTAGACCTCGGTCTTGCCCGACCCGGTGACGCCGTGCAGGAGCAGGCTGCGCGGCGAGCCGGCCTCGCCGTCGAGCGCGGCGACGATCTCGGCGACCGCCCGCTCCTGCTCGGGCAGCAGCTCGGGACGGGGCCGGACCGCCCCCACGCTCGCCTCGCCCGGCCGGCGCCGCAGCCGTGAGCTGCGGGTGACGATCAGACCCCTCTGCTCAAGCCGGCGCAGCACCTGGCGGTCGGCCCCGACCGCTGCCGCCAGCTCGGCGGCGGACATCTCGCCCGCGCCCAGCGCCTCCAACGCGGCCCGCTGGCGCGCTCCGAGGCGCCCACTACCGGCAAGCGCCTCCTCGCCGGCGGCGGTGATCTCCGCCCGCAGCTCGGTCCGCGTCCGCACCCGCTGCCCGCCGGCGCCCGTCCCCGGCGGCAGCACCAGTTGCAGGCCACGGGCGGGAGTCGAGCAATACTCGCGGGCGACCCAGAGGCCCAGGCCGACCAGCTCCGCCGGAGCGCCCATCTCCAGCGCCTCGAGCGGCTCGGCGAGGCGCTCCGGCGGCAGCTCAGAGCTCTCGGCCAGGCCAACCACAACGCCAAGCGCCCGCCGGTGTCCGAACGGCACTCGCAGGACGCTGCCGACACCGACCTCCTCCATCGCCGCCGGCAATCGGTAATCGAAGGGGCCGCGCAGAGCGCGGGCGGTCGTCAGCGGCTCAACCTTGGCGATGGTCACCGGCCGACGGTATGGAGCCCGGCGGACGGCGGGATATCCTGCCGCCCTATGAGCCGGAGCGAACGAACGTCCATATCTGGTTCCGCGTGAGTGAGCGAGGGCGAATTCCCTGATGGCTCCCCTCAACCTCAGCCCCGGCGAGCGCGTGATCTTCGAGGGCCACCCCTCGTGGCGGGCGATCCTCGGCTTCTACCTGAAAGGAATCGCGCTCGCGGCGCTGGCGGGCGTGGTGGCGAAGCTTTTCGGCGCCGACGGCGGCGCCGTTTTCCTCGTCGTCCTCGCGGCGATCGGCCTGACCGTCCTGATCGGCTTCGTCAAACGCGTCGCCACCACCTACACGATCACCGACCGTCGCCTCAACATCAAGCGCGGCATCGTCTCGCGCGAGGTCCAGGAGACGCGGCTGGAGCGGGTTCAGAACGTCAACTACCGCCAGTCGGTCTACCAGCGGATCATGCAGATCGGCGACGTCGACTTCGACACCGCCGCAACCGACGACTACAACTTCGTCTTCGCTGGCGTCGCCGACCCGGAGATCGTCGTCCACCGGGTGGACGAGGCAACCGGCGCCGCCTCGGCTGGCACCCACGGCCTAGGCGAGGCGCAGCCTCCGCGTTAGGCGGGAGTTGCCGTCGACTCGCCCGCGGCCTCGCGCAGCGAATCAGCCCGGTCGATCCGCTCCCAGGTGAAGCCCTCGTCCTCGCGACCGAAGTGGCCGTAGGCGGCGGTCCGCTGGAAGATCGGGCGGTGCAGGTCGAGGTAGCTGCGGAAGGCGCCGGGTCGCAGGTCGAACTCGGCCTCGACCAGCTGCGAAATCTGTGAGTCCGGGAGCTTGCCGGTGCCGAAGGTCTCGACCATCAGCGAGACCGGGTGGGCGACGCCGATCGCGTAGGCGACTTGTACCTCGCAGCGCTGCGCCAACCCCGCCGCGACTACGTTCTTGGCGACGTGACGCGCGGCGTAGGCGGCCGAGCGGTCGACCTTGGAGGGGTCCTTGCCGGAGAAGGCGCCGCCGCCGTGGCGGGCCATGCCGCCGTAGGTGTCGACGATGATCTTGCGGCCGGTGAGGCCGGCGTCGCCGACCGGGCCGCCGATCACGAACTTGCCGGTCGGATTGACGAGGAAGCTCTCGCGCAGCGACCCCTCCTCGTACATCCCCGGTACCTCGGCGGTGAGGACCGGCAGCACGACGTTCTCCCAGAGATCGCCCTTGATTCGCTCCTGCGAGTCGACCTCCTCGGCGTGCTGGGTGGAGATCAAGAGCTTCTCGACCTTGACCGGGCGACCGTCCGCGTAGCGGACCGAGACCTGCGTCTTGCCGTCCGGTCCGAGGTAGCCGAGGGTGTCGTCCTTGCGGACCTCGGCGAGGCGCTCGGCGAGCCGGTGCGCGATGTGGATCGGCATCGGCATCAGGGCCTCGGTCTCGTCGGTCGCGTAGCCGAACATCATTCCCTGGTCGCCGGCGCCGGCGACGTCCAGCTCGTCGTCGTCGCTGGGGTCGACGCGGGTCTCCAGCGCGTGGTCGACGCCCTGGGCGATGTCGGGGGACTGCTCGTCGAGCGAGACGATGACCGAGATGTGGTCGCAGTTGTAGCCGTAGTCGCCGTGGTCGTAGCCGATCTTGCGGATCGTCTCGCGGACGATCTCGGGCACGTTGAGGTGGACGTCGGTGGAGATCTCGCCCGAGACCACCGCCATGCCGGTGTTGACCAGCGACTCGCAGGCGACGCGGCCCTCCGGGTCCCCCGCCATCACCGCATCGAGGACGGCGTCGGAGATCTGGTCGCAGACCTTGTCGGGATGGCCCTCGGTGACCGACTCCGACGTGAACAGGTACTCCCCCTCGGCAAGCGGCTCTCTGGTTTGCATGGAAGAAAGCCTAGTGGACGCTCAGCGACGCTGACGGCGCGTATGGGGGACGAAATCGATCACCAGCGGGACGCCCTCCAGGCCGTAGGTCTCGCGCAGCCGGTTCTCCAGGTGGTAGGCCCAGTCGCGGACGATCAGGCGGCGGTCGTTGACCTGGATCGCGAACCGCGGCGGGCTCTCCCCCACCTGGGCCGCGTAGTAGAGGCGCAGGCGCTTGCCGCGCCGCGAGGGCGGCGGCGTCTTGGCGACGACGTCGTTGAGGAATCGGTTCAGCTCCGGCGTCGGGATCCGCGAGGCCGCCAGGTCGGCCAGCTCCAGCGCTTTCGGCAGCAGCTTCGGCACGTTGCGACCGCGCAGCGCCGAGCAGGTGATCACCGCCGGTCGCAGCCGCAGCTTGCGCTCCACCCGAGCGCGGGCGTCGTCGACGTCGGTCGCGCTCACGTCCCACTTGTTCAGCACGAGGAGGGTCGCGCAGCCGGCGACCATCGCCAGCTCGGCGATCCGCAGGTCTTCCGCCGTGACGCCCTCGGAGGCGTCGCAGACGACGATTGCCACGTCAGCCCGCTCGACCGCGAGCTCCGTGCGCAGCTGTGCGTAGTGGTCAACCGTGCCGGCGACCTTGGCGCGCCGCCTCAGGCCGGCGGTGTCGACCAGGCGCACCTGTCGGCCCTCGACCTCGAGGTCGGTGTCGATCGCGTCGCGGGTCGTGCCGGCCCGCGGTGAGACGATCGTCCGCTCGTCCCGCAGGAAGGCGTTGACCAGCGAGGACTTGCCGACGTTGGGCCGACCGATCACGGCGACGCTCACCCGCTCGGACTCGTCCGGCTGCGGCGGACGGTCGCCGAGCGACTCCACCACTCGGTCGAGCAGGTCGCCAGTGCCGAGCCCGTGGGTGGCGGAGACGGCGAGTGGGTCGCCGAGTCCGAGCTGGTGGAACTCCGCGGTCAAGTGCTCGTCGCCGGGACGGTCGACTTTGTTGACAGCGACCACGACCGGGGCCTCGGCGCCGCGGAGCGCCGCGGCCAGCTCCAGGTCACCGGCGCGCACCCCGGCGCGGGCGTCGACGACCAGCAGGATCGCGTCCGCCTCGTCGATCCCGATCCGGGCCTGACGCCGCACGTCCTCCGCTAGCTCATCGGGATCGGCGAGGTCGATGCCGCCGGTGTCGAGCAGCTCGAAGGCGACTCCGTTCCACTCGCAAGGCACCCGCTTGCGGTCCCGAGTGACCCCCGCCTCCGCATGCGTCACCGCCTCGCGACCGCCAGCGAGGCGGTTGACGAGGGTGCTCTTGCCGACGTTGGGGAAGCCGACCACGGCGACCGTAGGCAGCCGGCTCACGCCAAGCCCCGCTTGTGGGCCAGCGCGACGATGTGGGCGATGACCTCATCGGCGGCGAGCTTCGTGGTGTCGACCTCTACCGCGTCGGGCGCGGCGCGCAGGGCGCTGTGCTCGCGCGTCTGGTCCCGCTCGTCGCGCCGCCGCTGCGCCGCCAGCACCGTCCCCTCCTCCTCGCCGGTCTGGAGCGCACGGCGGCGAGCGCGCTCCTCGGCCGAGGCAGTGAGGAAGACCTTGAGCGGCGACTCGGGGCTGACCACGGTGCCGATGTCGCGGCCCTCGGCGACGTAGCGGCCGGCACCGATCAGCCGTCGCTGCTCGGCGACCATCGCCTCACGCACGCCGAGGTGGACGGAGACGCGCGAAGACGCCTCGGTCACCCGCCCCGAGCGGATCGCGGTGCTGACGTCGCGCCCGTCGAGCTCGACCCGCTCGCCGTCGAGACCGATCCGCAGCGAACGCGCCAGCGCCGTCATCGCCTCGCCGTCGTCGAGGTCGGCACCCCGCTCCAAACCAGCCAGCGCGACGCAGCGGTACATCGCCCCGGAATCGAGGTAGGTGAAGCCGAGCGCCGTCGCCACCGCGCGGGCGACGGTCGACTTGCCGGCCCCGGCGGGCCCGTCTATCGCGATGACCATGGCCGGCAGGCTATGGCTCAGCGCGAAAGCACAGCGAGATCCGCCTCGAAGCCCGGGTAGCTGACCCCGGCAGCGCCCATGCCTCCTACCTCGACGCCCTCGTGCGACGCGAGTCCGGCGACCGCCCCGAGCATCGCGATGCGGTGATCGCCGTGCGAGTCGACCGCGCCGCCGCGCAGGCCGCCGGTGCCGGCGATCCGCATCCCGTCCTCGCTCGTCTCGACCTCGGCACCGAGCGCAGTCAGCGCCGCGCTGACGGTGGCGATGCGATCGCTCTCCTTACGCCGTAGCTCGGCAGCGTCGCCGATCGTCGTCTCCCCCTCGGCGAAGCAGGCGGCGAGGGCGACCAGCGGCAGCTCGTCGATCGCCAGCGGGATCTCGGCGCCGCCGACCTCCGTTCCTCGCAGGGCCGAGGCACGTGCCCGGATCCGCCCGCTCGGCTCGCCACCCCGTTCACCTTCGGCCTCGACCACGACCTCGGCGCCCATCCGGTCCAGAATCGCCAGCAGGCCGGTGCGGGTCGGGTTCAGTCCGACGCCGAGCAGCTCGACCGCGCTGCCAGGGACCAGCAGCGCGGCGACGAGAAAGAACGCCGCCGAGGAGAAGTCGGCGGGGACGACGATCTCACCCGGTTCCAGCCGCGCGGCCGGGCGCACCGTGACGGCGCCGTCGGCGCGCTCAATCTCGGCCCCGGCAGCGGCCAGCATGCGCTCGCTGTGGTCGCGGGTCGGCAGCGGCTCGACGACCCGCGTCTCGCCCTCCGCAAGTAGGCCGGCAAAGAGCAGGCAGGACTTGACCTGTGCGCTGGCGACCGGCAGCCGGTAGGAGATCCCGCGCAGCGGCGCGCCCTCGATCCGCAGCGGCGGCAGACGGTCCTCGCGACAGCTCAGTCGCGCGCCCATCTGCCGCAGCGGCTCGGCGACGCGGTCGACCGGGCGACGGCGGATCGAGTCGTCGCCGTCAAGCGTCCAGGAGCCGGCCTCCTGCCCCGCCAGCCAGCCGGGTAGCAGGCGCAGCAGGGTGCCGGCATTGCCGACGTCCACCTGCGCCTCGGCGGCACCACGTAGGCCTACGCCCCGCACCCGGATCGATGGTTCGATCGTGTCGGCTCCGCAGCCCTCCACCTCCGCCCCGAGCAACTCGACTGCCGCCAGCGTCGAGCGCGTGTCGGCGGAATCGAGGTAGCCCTCGATCGTCGTCTCGCTTTCGCCCATCGCGGCGATCAGCGCCGCCCGGTGCGAGACCGACTTGTCTGCTGGCGGCCGCAGCGATCCGCGCAGCGGGCCGGAGGGATCGAAGCGGGTGGCCACCGCCGGCTAGGCGCTCTCGCCGAGCGCGGTCGCCGTGTGGCCGAGCCCGGCGACCAGGTTCGCGGCCCGCTCGGCCTGCTCCTCACCGGCAACCCAAACCGAGATCGCCCCCGAACGCATGTCCGCGGCCGGGTGGAGCGCCATGTCCTCGATGTTGACGCCGGCCTCGCCCAGCGCCAGCGCCAGCTCGGCGACAATCCCGGGCCGGTTGGGGACTACGACGCGCACCTCGTGCAGCGGGCCGGCGCCCCGCTCCGTCTCCAGCAGGCGCAGGCGGTCGGCGCCGGCGGTGGCGTGCCAGTCCGCCACAGCGTCGGCCTCGCCTGCCGCGATCAACTCCTTCGCCTCGCCGAGCCGGGCGATGGCATCGTCGATGGCGGCGGCGATCGCCTCGCGGTTGCCGCTGAAGATGTCGCTCCAGATCGCCGGGTTCGAGCCGGCAACGCGGGTCGCGTCACGGAAGCTGGGCCCCACCTCCGGCATCCGTTGCGAGTCGCGGGTCAGCTCCGCCGCCGCCTGGGCGGCGAGCACGTTGGCGAGAACATGCGGAAGGTGGCTCACGGTCGCCATCAGTCGATCGTGCGCCTCGGCGTCGATCGCCTGCGGGCGGGCACCGAGGTCGGATACGAGGCGCTGCAGGCGGTCGTAGAGGATGCCGCTGGAGCGCTCTGTCGGCGTCAGGTACCAGCGGGCGCCCTCGAAGAGGTCGGCGCGCGCGTTCTGCACGCCGGCGGTCTCGGCGCCGGCGAGGGGATGGCCGCCGATGAAACGCTCGTCCCCGCCCAGCGCCTCGACCAGCTGGCGCTTGGTCGAGCCGGCGTCGGTGACGACAGTCTCCGAACCACTTGCCTCCAGCGCCTCCTGCACGAGCTGCGGCAGGACCGAGACCGGCGCGGCGCAGAAGACAACGTCGGCCTCGGCGCAGGCCTCGCCGACCGAGTCGGCCGAACGGTCCACGGCCCCCAGCTCGACCGCCCGCTCCAGCGTCGCCCGCCTCGGTCCCCAGCCGACGACCTCGCAGCCGAGCCGCTGCCGGGCGGCGAGCCCGATCGAGCCTCCGATCAGGCCGACCCCGAGGACAGCAGCCTTCATGCGCCGCGCCGCGCCCGCACCGCTCCCGCCAGCCGCTCCAGCACGGAGACCGTCTCCTCCCAGTCGATGCAGGGGTCGGTGATCGACTGGCCGTAGGTGAGCGAGTCGACGTCGCCGGGGCCGAGCTCCTGCCTGCCCTCGACCAGGAAGGACTCGAGCATCACGCCGACGATCGCAGCGTTGCCGTCGGCGATCTGGTCGCCGATCTGGCCGGCGGCGGCGATCTGCTGCTCGGGGTCCTTGGCGCTGTTGTCGTGAGAGGCGTCGATCACCACTCGCTCCGCTAGCCCGGCCGCCCGCAGCTTCTCCAGCGCCGCGGCGATGCCGTCCGGGTCGCAGTTCGGCGCTCCCCGCCCGCCGCGCAGGATCACGTGGCCGTCGGGATTGCCGGCGGTGTGGTGGATCGCCGGCCGGCCGGCGTCGTCGATGCCGGCGAAGGCGTGTGAGACGGCGGCGGCGCGGACCGCGTCGACCGCTACCTGGACGTCGCCGTCGGTGCGGTTCTTGAAGCCGATCGGCATCGAGAGGCCAGAGCCGAGCTGCCGGTGGATCTGGCTCTCGGTCGTGCGCGCGCCAATCGCCCCCCAGGCGACCGTGTCGGCGATGTACTGCGGCGTGATCGGATCAAGGAACTCGCAGCCGATCGGCAGCCCCTGGTCGAGCACCTGGAGCAGCAGCGTGCGCGCCATTCGCAAGCCGGCGTTGACGTCACAAGAGCCGTCCAGGTAGGGGTCGTTGATCAGGCCCTTCCACCCGGTCGTGGTCCGCGGCTTCTCGAAGTAGACCCGCATCGCGACCAGCAGGTCATCGTGCAGCTCGCTGGCCAGCCCGGCCAGCCGGCCGGCGTACTCGAGCGCCGCCTCGGGGTCGTGAACGCTGCAGGGTCCGACCACGACCAGCAACCGGTCGTCGCTGAGGTCGAGCACGTTGCCGACTTCGCCCCTACCGCGCACTACCGCCGCCTCCCGCTCATCGCCGAGTGGCAGGTCGCCGAGCAGCGCCTCGGGCGAGACCAGCTCCACGATCCGCTCGATCCTCTGGTCGCGGACGGGATCCCGCGTCCGCTGCATTCCGATCATCATCTTGCCGCCGCCTTTCTCCACATCAAGACCTTACTTTCCAAGCGGGCTTCGCCATGCGAGCGCGGGCATCGGGAAGCACGCGAACCGCTGCACCGGCGCCCGGCCAACGCTCTTATGAATGCGGCGCGATGCCGCCAGGCCGGACGCCTAGCTAAATCGCCAGGGATACGAGATGCGCACAGGGGCAACCGCGGCGCGCCTCGCGCACATGCTGCTGGCGGTGTCGCCTGTTCGCTTCATTGCTCGAAGAGTTTTTACCATGAAGGGGCAGCTCAGGGGAGCAGCTCGCCTAGCTCAGCCAGGAATCGGTCGTTCTCGGCCGGGGTGCCGTAGCTGACGCGGATGTGGCCAGGGCCGCCGAGCGGGGTCCCGGCGCGCACCGCGATCTGGCGCTCGCCGAGGCCGGCGACGATCTCCTTCTCGTCACCGTCGCCGAGGTCGACCCAGGAGAAGTTGGCCTGCGTGGCCGTCGTCCGCAGGCCGAGCTCGTGCAGCCCTTCCTCAACTCTGACGCGCTCCACGAGCGTCTGCTCGACGCGGCGCTCGACGTCGTCCTGGTGCAGGATCGCCTCCGCCGCCGCCGCCTGGGCCAGCGCGTTGACGCTGAACGGCTGCCGGACGGCGTCGACGGCGGCGCGGAACTTGGCCGAGCCGATCGCGAACCCGACCCGCAGGCCAGCCAGCCCGTAGACCTTGCTGAAGGTCCGCAGCACCACCAGATTCGGGAAGTCGGCCAGCAGATCGATCGTCGCGTCGGGATCGTCGTTGGTCTGGAAATCGACGTAGGCCTCGTCGAGGACGATGGTGACGTGGGCGGGCAGGCCTTCACAGAAAGCGGCGACCTGTGCCGCTGGCAGATGGGTGCCGGTCGGGTTGTTCGGGTTGCAGACGATGATCAGCTGGGTCGCCGCCGTGACCTCGCTCGCCATCGCTTCGAGGTCGTGCACTTCGCCCTCGCCGAGCGCGACGCGGATCTCGCGGGCCCCGGAGAGCGCCGCCAGGTACGGGTACATCGAGAAGGAAGGCCAGGCGTAGATGATCTCGGCGCCGGGCTCGCAGAGGGCCTCGGCCGCGGCGAGCAGGATCTCGCAGGAGCCGTTGCCGACGGCGACGTGCCCCGGCTCGGTCTCGTAGCGCTCGGCGATCCGGCGGCGCAGCAGCGTCGCCCCAGGATCTGGGTAGCGGTTCATCGCCGTGGCCGCCGCGCGAATCGCGTCGACGACCCTGGGGTGCGGTGAAAAAGGCGACTCGTTGGAGGCGAGCTGGGCTATGCCCCCGGCGGCGATCGCCTCCGGCGCCTTGCCGGCCGGGACGCCGGCCTGGTAGCCCGGGATGCGGGCGAGCTTCTCCGCGAAGGTGACGGTCATGGAAAGGAGTGTGCCGGATACGCCCCTGACGCCCCCGGGCCGGCCCGGGGGCGTCAGGCCGCTACTGGGCGGCGTGCAAGTCGGAGCGCAGTTCCTGCGTCGCCCCGAGATAGGCGTGGGCGGGCACGTGCCCGACCGGCGCGTAGTAGTGGACCATCGCCCGGATCACCCGCGGCATCGCGCCCGGCACCGGGATCTCCTGGCAGCAGAGCAGCGGCACCGCGTCGAGGCCGGCGCCGCGAGCCGCTACCGCCGGGAACTCGGCGTCGAGGTCCACGGTTGTGGTGAAGAGGCAGCTGACCAGCGCCTCGGCCTCGAGAGAGTTGCGGCCCAGTAGCTCCTGCATCAGCTCTGTGGTGGCGTCGACAATCGCTCCTGCCTCGTTTGCCTCCGCCTGCACCGCGCCGCGCACGGCGAAAAGTCTCTGCTCGTCCATCACCGCGCATCTTCCCAGAGGGAGGCGATCTCTTCGGGTGAGAGGCGGCGGGCGTCGCCCTCGGCGAGGCCGCCGAGCTCGATCGGGCCGAAGCGGACGCGACGCAGGGCCACCACGACGTTGCCGACGGATTCGGCCATGCGGCGGACCTGGCGGTTGCGGCCCTCGCGCAGGATGATCTCGATCTCGCGCTCGCCGCGACGCCACACCTCGGCCGGTGCAGTCGGACCGTCCTCTAGCTCGACGCCGCCCGCCAGCCGGCGAAGGTCCTCGGCGGACGGCGGGCGACGCAACTCGACCTGGTAGGTCTTCGGCACTTCGTAGCGCGGGTGGGTAAGGCGGTTGGCCAGCTCGCCGTCATTGGTCAGCAGCAGCAGCCCACTCGAGTCGGCGTCGAGGCGGCCGACCGGGTAGAGGCGCGCATCTGACCTCACCAGTTCCACTACCGCCGTGCGCTCGCCCGGCTCGTGCGCGGTCGAGACGACCCCGACCGGCTTGTTGACCGCCCAGACCTCGCGCGGCTCGGCCGCCACTGGCGTGCCGTTCACCCGCACGTCGTCCCCCACCTCGACGTCCCGGGCGGGGTCCGTGACGACCTCACCGTTCACGGTGACGACTCCCTTGGCGATGATCGCCTCTGCCCGTCGCCTTGAAGCTATCCCGCCATGGGCGAGGAACTTGACCAAGCGCACTAAGAGCCGCTCCCGGTAGGGGTGGAACGTCTTGTACTTTTTCCGCGACCAGGCCCACGGACAGCCACAACCTGCCTTCGGAAAAAGTTAAGTGGAACCCCTGCCGGGAGCGGCTCCTCGCTCACTCGGCCCGCTGTTCCCCGGCCTTCAGCAACCGCTCGCGCAGCTCGCGCTCGTCCTCCGGGCTCGGGTCGAACTTGGATGGGTCGGGCAGCTGGTCGAGGCCGGTGAGCCCGAACAGGCGCTCGAACAGCTCAGTCGTTTTGAACAGCGCGGCGCCGAACTGCGAACGGCCCGACTCCTCGATCAGGCCCCGCTCGGTCAGGGTCTGCGCCGCCGACTCCGAGGAGACGCCGCGGATCCGCGCCACCTCCGGCCGCGAGACCGGCTGCAGGTAGGCGACGATCGCCAACGTCTCGGCCTGCGCCTGGGTCAGCGGCGGCGTCCGTGGCTTGGCCAGCAGTCGCCTCGCCGCTGCCTCGCTGGCCGGGTCGCTGGCCAGCGCGAAGCCCCCCGCCACCTCACGCAGGACGACGCCCCGCTTGCCCTCGGCGAGGTCTTCGCGCAGCAGGTCGAGCGCCTCGGTCACCTGGCCCTCGGTCGCCTCCGTCGCCTCCGCCAGGTCGGCGGTCGCCACCGGCTGCGGCGAGAGAAAGAGCAGCGCCTCGATCGTGCGGGCGAGGTCGCTCATCCCTGCCCCCCGACGCGCTGGATCTCGATTGGGCCCAGCGGCTCTCCCTGCTTCCAGGTCACCTCGCCCTTTCGGTATAGCTCCAGCAACGCAAACAGCGTCACCGCCTGGGTCAGTCGGTCCTCTCCCCGAACTGCTCGTCGAAGTCGATGCTGGAGCGGCCGGAGAGCGCATCGCGCAGGGCGCGCAGGCGCTTCTCCAGCGAGACGGTGGGGCGGATATGCCCAATGTCGAGTGGCGGTGGCACGACAAGCAGGTCGCCCAACACGGCCGCCAGCCGCTCTGGCTCATAGACGGCGGTGGCGGCGTCGAGGGCGACCTTGCGCAGCTGCGGCGGCAGCGGCGCCGAGCGGTAGAGGTAGCCGCGGGCGGCCTCGAAGCGCTCGTTCAGAACCGCCGCCGCGTCGCGGTAGCGACGGTACTCGAGCAGCCGCGCCAGCAGCTCCTCGACCGCCTCCTCCGGCGCCAGCTCCTCGCCGTCCTCCTCGGCGCCGGGCAGCAGCAGGCGCGACTTCAGCTCCAGCAGCGCCGCGATCAGGACCAGGAACTCGGTCGCCACCTCGAGCTCCAGCTCCCCCTCGCGCTCGAGGTGCTCGACGTAGGCAACCACCACATCGCCCAGCTGCACCTCCAACAGGTCGACCTCCTCGCGCAGCAGCACCGCTAGCAGCAGGTCGAACGGCCCGGCGAAGACGTCGAGCTCGAGGTCGAGTTCCGCGACGCTCACCGGCCCAAGTTAACGCGGCGCGCCGATGCCCATGCGGTCGCGGACCTCGGCGAGGACGGGGCCGGCGATCGCGCGCGCCTTCTCGGCACCGGTGGCCAGGGCGACCTCCAGGGTCGCCTCATCGGGGCGAAGCTCGGCGTAGCGCTCGCGAACCGGCGCCAGCAGCTCGACAACGCCCTCGCCGACGGCCTTCTTGAAGTCGCCATAGCCGGCTCCCTCGAACTCGCTCTCGATCTGGAAGGGTCGAGGTCGCGGGCGACCGCGAGAATTTCGATCAGGTTGCCGATGCCCGGCTTGTCGGGCGCGCGGACGACCTCGCGCCCGGAGTCGGTGACGGCGCTGCCGAGCTTCTTGCGGATCGCCTCGGGCTCGTCGAGGACGTAGATGGTCCCCGCCTCGCTGGCGCCGGTCGTCGACATCTTCCGCTCCGGCTCCTGCAGGTCCATGATCCGGGCGCCGACTTCAGGGACGCGGAGCTCGGGCACGACCAGCGTCTCGCCGAAGCGCTCGTTGAAGCGGCGGGCGATCTCCCGCGTCAGCTCGACGTGCTGGCGCTGGTCGTCGCCGACCGGCACCTCGGTCGCCCGGTAGGCGAGCACGTCGGCGGCCATCAGCACCGGGTAGAAGAAGAGAGCGGCGGAGACCAGCTCGCGCTGTTTCTCCGACTTCTCCTTGAACTGGTGCATGCGGTTGAGGTCGCCGTGGGAGGTGACCGCGGAGAGCAGCCAAGTCAGCTCGGTGTGCTCGCGGACGTCGGACTGGCGGAAAAGGATGCAGCGCTCCGGATCGAGGCCGGCGGCGAGCAGGATCGCGGTCGTGTCGTAGAGACGCTCGCGCAGCTCTGCCGAGTCGAAGGCAACGGAGATCGCGTGCAAATCAACGATGCAGAAGATCGCCGGCTCGCCCCGCCCCTGTCCCTCGACGTACTGGCGGATCGCGCCGATGTAGTTGCCGAGGTGCTCGCGGCCGAGTCGGCTCGATCCCCGAGAAGATGATCGGTGCAGGCACGAGCCGCAGACTAGTTGTGGCCAGGGATCAGTGCCTCTCTCGCCCGGACAAGCGTCGCCCTAACTAGGGCGACGCTTCGAGTATCCGCCCGTTCGAGAGGTACCCCGCCCCTGTCGCTCAAGCGGGCTCGGTGGCGCCGTGGCCGCACTCGCCGGCTGCGGCGCTACCGCGGCTGGGATAGGCGGCCTCTTGCCGCTCCGAATTCTCGATTCCGAGCCAGGAGACGATCCCACCCACGATCATCAGCACGCCGGCGATCAGGACGCCGAGGTGGAAGGCCGCGGTCGAGGCTTCGGGCTCGCTCGCGGTCAGGGGGTCGCACCGGCCTCGCCACCGGTGCTGGCGCCGAACTGTGCGGAGATCACCGCCCCGAGGACGGCGATCGCCAGCAGGCCGGCGACCCGCGAGATGCCATTGTTGACGCCGGAGGCGATCCCGACGTGGCGCTCCTGCACCGAGTCGAGCACGGTCGCGGTCAGCGGCGCCACGGTCGCAGCCAAGCCGAGGCCGAAAACGACGATCGCCGGCAGCACGTCCACCGCGTAGTTGGGATCGGAGCCGACCCGCATCAGCATGATCAGGCCGATGCCGCCGACGATCGGCCCAGCGGTCATCGGCGCCCGCGGACCCGTGCCGGAGGCGATCCGCCCGAAGCGGGGCGAGAGGACGAAGAGGATCACCGAGATCGGCGTCGTCGCCAGCCCCGCCTCCAGCGGCGAGTAGCCAGCCACCTGCTGCAGGAAAAGGCCGACGAAGAAGAGGCCGCCGATCAGGCCCGCGTAGGCAGTAAACGTGGTCAGGTTGGCGACCCAGAAGTTGCGGATGCGGAACAGGGCCAGGTCGAGCATCGGGTGACGGGCGCGCGCCTCCCGCAGGACGAAGAGCCCGAAGCAGGCGACGCCGGCGACCATCGGGATCCAGACCAACGGATCGCTCCAGCCGAGGGCCGGCTGTTCGATCAAGGCGAAGACCGGGCCGCCCAACCCCGCCGCCGAGAGCCCGATCCCCGCCCAGTCGATGCCCCTGAACGCCTCGGGGTCACGGCTCTCGCGCACCGAGTGCAGGGTCAGCGCCACGGTGACCGCGATCAGCGGCAGGTTGACCCAGAAGATCGCCCGCCAGGAGAGCGCCTCGATCAGCGCCCCGCCCCCGGCCGGTCCGAACACGGTCGCTATCCCGGTCCAGGCGGTCCAGGTACCGACCGCCTTGCCGCGAGCCTCGCCGTCGAAGGTGGCGGCAACTATCGCCAGCGAGCCCGGCACGAGCAGCGCCCCGGCGATCCCCTGCAGAGCGCGGGCGGCGATCAGGAACTCGACACTGGGCGAGACCGCGCAGAGCGCCGAGGTGGCCCCGAAGGCGATCAACCCGAAGACGAACATCCGCCGCCGCCCGAACTGGTCGCCTAACGAGCCTCCGACCAGCAGCAGCGCGACCAGCGTCAGCATGTAGGACTCGACGATCCACTGCTGCCCGGCGAGCCCCGCGTCGAGGTCCTCAGCGACGGGTGGCAGGGCGACGTTGACCACGGTCGAGTCGAGGAAGACGACCGTCGAACCGAGGATCGTCGCGACCAGCGTCAGGCGCTGCTGCCGAGTCACCGGGCCGAGTGTAGAGCCGTCCGCATCCCCGATCATGCTTGGTCGATGCGATGGGACGGTCGCAGCCGGCTGCTGCTGATCGCCCTTGCCCTAGTCGCAGTGGTCAACGGGATCTTGCTGGGCTTCTCGGTCTACGGCACCCTTGCCGCTGCCCTCACCTTCCTCGAACTGCCGGCTCCGCCTTCCGCCTTGGGAGTCGCACTTGGCGGTGGCGCCGGCGTCGCGGTCTTGGTCGCGTCCTTGACCGACCAGCGTAAGCAGCGCGACACGAGCCGCGGGCGCCCACCCGACCTCGCGGATCAGTCGGAGGCAAGCCTGGCAGCGAGCATAGAGCGATTGACGAAGGCCAGCGCCCTGGACGTGCCGCCGGCCCTCCGCATTGCACAGTGCACGACCCCGAACGCTTTCGCCGTCGGCAGATCCCGGGACGAGGCATCGATCGTGCTTACCACCGGCCTGCTTGCCCTGCTGTGCCCAGCGGAGCAGGAGGCGGTTCTGGCCCACGAGCTTGCGCACGTCGAGGCCGAGGACATCAAGGCGGTGGGCCAAGCCGATGCGATCGCCGACACGGTCGAGCGTGCCGGGCGGCTCAAGGGACATTTCCTCTGGGGGCCCAAGCGCATTTTCCGCGCTGTCTGGCCGGCCTACGCAGGGGCGATAGTCCTGGGGCTCGCGCTTATGGTCCTCGATCCGAGCCAGCCCAACCCAAGCCCTGTTGAGCATCTTCTGATATTCGTTTTTGGTGGGGTCTACCTCCTCCTCATCCGCAGCATGGCAAAGAGGTTCCTGGTCGGCTCTTTGCAGATGCTGCTCTTCGTCGGCGTCCTCGGACCGCTCACTTTGATCGAGGCTGCGCTTGCCGCGCCGACCGCTCTCGCCCTCGCTTGCCTGATCTCGCGCACGCGCGAGTACGCAGCCGATAAGCGCGCCGTCGATTTGACGAACGACATAGTCGCTTTGATCTCTGCCTTGGAAAGGCTCAGAGGCCACGCATCGCCTCCGGCGCCGGTTGAGTTACGCGAAGTGCGCTTCGCCCTCTTCGTCAGAGCGAGGGAGGGCGGCAGGCTCCACCGCCTGCTCGCCCGTCTCTACGCAACCCACCCGCCGATCGAAAAGCGCATCGAGGCGCTCCGGGCGATCAAGCCTCGAACTCGCGCAGTTGCTGCGCCGGCGTGAAGAAGTTGCGGTAGGCCAGCGTCGTCGCCACTAGGGCAGCGATCGAGACGCTGCCGAGCAGCGCGTAGAGGAGGATCAGCTGCAGGCGGACGGCGTCAGTCGGTTCGGCCCCGGCCAGCAGCATCCCAACCATCGTCCCCGGGAAGAAAATCAACCCCGTCGTCTTGGTCGAGTCGACCAGGGCGATCGTGCCCGACCGCAGAGCGCGGCGAACGATCGGCGTCGCCGCTTCGCTCGCCGTCGCCCCCAGGGCCAGCGTCGCCTCGATCCGCGCCCGCGAGTCGGCGACCTCGTCGCCGAGCCGGTTCAGCGCCACCGCAGCGGCGGTCATCGAGTTGCCAATCACCATCCCCCCAACCGGCACGAGGTTGCGCGCGGTCGGCTCGAAGATCCCGAGCGCGATCACGAGGCCCAGCGTGGTCGCCCCCGCCATCGTGAGCGCGATCAGCAGCGGCCAGAGAGCACCGGGTACGCGCCGGGCGCGACTGCGGGCCGTGAAGGCGCCGAAGAGGATCATCACCGCCAGCAGCGCCAGGACCAGCCAGATCGTGTCGGCGTCGAAGATCACCTCAATCGCATAGCCGATCGCGGTCAGCTGGACAAAGGAACGGATCGCGGCGACGAGGATGTCGTCCTCCAGCTCGGCATCCCGCCACCGCGAGATCGCCGCCGCCAACGCAACCAGCGCAAGGGCTGCCGCGACCTCGCCGAGCGAGACGTCGATTCCGTTCACGCCAGGGCCTCCTCGAGCGGGCCGCAGGCGACGACCCGTCCCGCCTCCAGCCGCAGCGCCCGCTCAGCCAGGCGGCGCGCCTGCTCGGGATCGTGGCTGACGACGATCAGCGAGATCTCCAGCTCATGGCGCAGGCGGCCAAGCGTTGCCTCGATCTCGTCGCGGGCGACTCGGTCCAGCGCCGAGGTCGGCTCGTCGAGGAGTAGGACACGCGGCTGCTGGGCGATTGCCCGTGCCAGCATCGCCCGCTGCTGCTCGCCGACCGAGAGCTTGACACGTCGCGCCCGCCGAAGTCGGGGTCGAGGCCGGCCAACCGCAGGCAGCGCTGCAGCTCGGGCTCACGGCACGCCAGGCCCGCCGCGTAGCGAATGTTGGCCTCGACGGTGCCATCGAGCAGCGCGGGCAGCTGCGGCACCAACGCCACGTCGCGCCGCAGCGCCAGCGGGTCGTATTCGGACAGCAGCCGCTCGCGGTAGGAGATCGTCCCGCGCTCGGGCTCGGCGAGGCGATTGAGCAAGCGCAGCAGGGTCGACTTGCCGCTGCCCGACGGCCCCACCACCGCGGTGGCGCCCTCCACGATCTCAGCGCCGATCGAGTCGAGGACGCGCCGGCCGCCGCGGCTGTAGGTGACCTCGCGAAGCTCGAACAGCACGCCGCGCATGATCCCGCACGCCGCAAGAAGCCTCCCGCAGCGGCGACCGGCGGCGGCGAAGCGTAGGCGGCTGGCAGAATCCGGGTAGGTGATCGACTGATGGCAAGAGCGATCTGGAGCGGAACGATCAGCTTCGGGCTCCTCAACGTGCCCGTCAAGCTCTACAGCGCGGTGGCCCGTCGCGGCATCTCCCTGCGCGAGATCCGCGAGTCCGACGGCGCCCGCATCCGCCACCGGCGCGTCGCCGAAGGGACCGACGAAGAGGTTCCCTACGAGGAGATCGTCAAGGCTTTCGAGCTCTCGCCCGACCGCTACGTGCCGCTGACCAAGGACGAGATGACGGCGATGGCTCCGGAGAAGACGCGCGCGATCGAGGTCAAGGACTTCGTCGACCTGGAGGAGATCGACCCGATCTACTTCGACAGCCCCTACTACCTGGGGCCGGCTGAGGGTGCAGAGAAGGCGTACTCGCTGCTCGCCCAAGCGATGGAAGCGTCGGGCAAGGTGGCGATCGCCCGCTTCGTCTTCCGCAACAAAGAGCACCTGGCAGCGCTCCGCCCCGGCGATGGGGTCCTGACGCTGACCACGATGCGCTTTGCCGACGAGGTCGTGCCGCCGTCCGAGCTCGACGACGTGCTGCCTTCCGAGAAACCGAAGGTCGGGAAAAAAGAGGTCGAGATGGCCGAGCAGCTAATCGACTCACTGACCAGCGAGTTCGACCCGAGCGCCTATCGCGACGAGTACCGCGAGGAGCTGCTGGCCTTGATCGAACGCAAAGCCGAGGGCAAGGACGTGCTCAGCGCACCGACGCCGGATGAGCCGGAACCGACCGCCGCGCCGGACCTGATGAGCGCGCTCGAGGAGAGCATCGCCGCAGTCAAGGGCAAAGGCGACGGCAAGCCGTCCAAAGCGGCGAAAAAAAAGGGCAAGGCGCCGAAACGCGCGCCCGCCCAACGCTCCAGCCGCGCCAAAGCGAAGTCCTCGAAGTAGCCCGTGGGCACTGACCGCCGGGTCGAGGTCGACGGCCGTGAGCTGAAGCTCACCAACCTCGACAAGGTGCTCTATCCGAAGGCGGGGTTCACCAAGGGCGAGGTAGTCGACTACTACGCGAAGGTGGCGCCGGCGATCGTCCCCCACCTGCAGGGTCGGGCGCTGACCCTGCGCCGCTTTCCCGAGGGCGTCGAAGACACCGGCGCCGCCTTCTTCGAGAAGCGCTGCCCCAAACACCGGCCGGAGTGGGTTCGGACCGCGCCGGTGCCGGTCGAAAACGACACGATCGACTTCTGCCTCTGCGAGGACCTGCCGACGCTGGTCTGGATGGCGCAGCTGGCGGCGATCGAGCTGCACCCCTCGCTCTCGCTGGCGGACGAGCTCGAGCGGCCGACGGTACTCGCCTTCGACCTCGACCCCGGCCCCCCGGCCGACGTCCTCGACTGCTGCCGCGTTGCGCTGCGCCTGCGCGATCTCTTCGCCCACTTCGACGTCGAGTGCTTCCCCAAGACCTCCGGCTCCAAGGGCCTGCAGGTCTACGTCCCCCTCAACGGGGAGGCGAGCTACGAGGAGACCAAACCTCTCGCCAAAGCGATCGCCCAGCTATTGGAGAAGCAGACGCCGAAGCAGGTGGTCTCGAAGATGAAGAAGGTCGACCGCCAGGGCAAGGTCTTCGTCGACTGGTCCCAGAACCACTCGCGCAAAACGACGATTGCTGTCTACTCCCTGCGCGCCCGCGAGCAGCCGACCGTCTCCACGCCCCTCAGCTGGGAGGAGGTCGAAGCCGCCCTCGAGCGCGACGACCGCGAGTGCCTGGTCTTCGAGGCGGACGACGTGGTGGAGCGGCTCGACCGTCACGGCGACCTCTTCGCGCCGGTCTTGGAGCTGAAGCAGGACCTGCCGCAGCTCTAGGTCAGTCGCCGCCCTCCTCCGCTTCGCGTCCCAGGCGGCTAGAGCGCTTGCCGCACTACCGGCTTGCGGGTCGCCTTGACCTCGTCGAGGCGGCGGACCGGGGTCGTGTAGGGGGCCTGCCTGGCGAGCTCGGGGTCGCGCTCGGCCTCGGCGAGGATCTCCTCGACGGCGTCGGCGAAGGCGTCGAGCGTCTCCTTGGCCTCGGTCTCGGTCGGCTCGACCATCAGCGCCTCCTCGACCAGGAGGGGGAAGTAGACCGTGGGCGGGTGGAAGCCGAAGTCGAGCAGGCGCTTGGCGAGATCGAGCGTGGCGACTCCCAGCTCGCGTTTCATCGGCTTGCCGGAGAGGACGAACTCGTGCATGCAGTGGCGGTCGAAGGCGACCGGCAGATATTTCCGAGCGCGACCGCTTTGCAAGCGGGCCACCAGGTAGTTGGCGTTCAGCACCGCGGTCTCCGAGGCCTCGGCGAGGCCGTCGGCCCCGAGGCTGAGGATGTAGGCGTAGGAGCGGACGAAAACGCCGAAGTTGCCTTGGAAGCCGCGCAGGCGGCCGATCGACTTGGGGCGCTCGAGGTCGAGGTCGTAGAAGGGAGCGCTGCCGTTGTCGCCTGTCCGCTTGACGACCTGGGGCCGGGGCAGGAAGGGCGCGATTCGCTCCGAGACGGCGATCGGCCCCGCCCCGGGCCCTCCGCCCCCGTGCGGCTGGCTGAAGGACTTGTGCAGGTTGACGTGGACGATGTCGAAGCCCATGTCGCCGGGGCGGGTCTGCCCCATCACCGCGTTCAGGTTGGCGCCGTCGTAGTAGAGCGTGCCGCCAACCTCGTGGATCAGCGCCGCCATCTCGGCGATGTTCTCGTCGAAGAGCCCGAGCGTGTTGGGGTTGGTCAGCATCAGGCAGGCGACCTCGTCGGAGACCTTGGCGCGCAGGTCGTCCATGTCGACCCCGCCGCGCTCGTTGGTCGCCACCTTGACGCTCTCGTAGCCGGCCATCGTCACCGAGGCCGGGTTGGTCCCGTGCGAGGTGTCTGGCGCCAGCACCTTGGTCCGTGCTTCGCCGCGATCGGCGTGGAAGGCGCGGGTCAGCAGCAGGCCGGCGAGCTCGCCGTGCGAACCGGCCGAGGGCTGCAGGCTGACGTGCGGCAGGCCGCAGATCTCGGCCAGCGACTCCTGCAGCAACCACATCAACTCCAGCGCGCCCTGGGCGCGGCGCGGGTCCTGGGCCGGGTGCAGACGGGCGTGGCCGGGCAGCGCCGCCACCCGCTCGTTGAGGCGCGGGTTGTGCTTCATCGTGCAGGAGCCGAGCGGGTAGAAGCCGCTGTCGAGGTCGAAGTTGCGACGTGAGAGCCGGTTGTAGTGGCGGACGATCTCCGGCTCGGAGACCTCCGGCAGGCGCGGCGGCTCGGCGCGCAGGAGCGTGGCCGGGATCAGCTCCTCGAGCGGTGGCTCGGGGACGCCGGCAGCCGGCAGGACGCCGGCGCGACGGCCCGGCACCGACTTCTCGAAGATCGTCCGTGCCCGTTCGCGCTGCATCGGGGTCTCGGTCATCGCCATCAGCGAGCCCCCTCTGGCGCTTTGCTCGCGCTATCCGCGACAAAAGCGCCACGCTCGGCCGCGACGGCCGCCCCGAGCGCCTCGGCAAGCGCGTCGATCTGCTCGCGGCTGCGCCGCTCGGTTATCGCCACCAGCAGACCGGCCTCGTGCTCGGGGTAGTGGCGACCGAGCGGGTAGCCGGCGGCGATCCCGCGCTCGGCGCAGCGCTCGAGAACCCGCTCGACGGGAGCGTCGAGGCGAACGGCGAACTCGCGCGCGACCGGCGCCTCGTGCAGCAGCTCGACTCCCCGCACCGCCGCCAGGCGCTCGCGCGCGTATGCGGTGCGCCTCACCAGCAGCTCGCCCAGCTCGCGGAATCCCTCGCGCCCCAGCCAAGCGAGGTGGATCGTCGCCGCCAGCGCATTCAGCGCCTGCGCGGTGCAGATGTTGTGGGTCGCCTTCTCGCGGCGGATGTGCTGCTCGCGCGTCTGCAGCGCCAGGACGAAACCGCGGCGGCCGTCGACGTCGTCGGTTTCGCCGGCGATCCGCCCCGGCATCTTGCGAATCAGCTCCTCGGTCCCGCAGAAGAAGCCGAAGGAGGGCCCGCCGAAGTCGAGCCGATTGCCGAGCGGCTGACCCTCGCCGAGGGCGACGTCGGCACCGCACTCCCCGGGCGGGCGCAGGACCCCGAGCGTCATCGGATCGACCGCGACGACCAGCAAGGCACCGTGCTCCTTGGCGGCAGCCCCGAGTGCCTCGACGTCCTCGACGGCGCCGAGGAAGTTCGGGCTCTGCAGGAAGACGGCGGCCGTCTCGGCGTCGACCGCAGCTGCCAACGCGGCTGCGTCGGTGATCCCGTCCTCCAGCCCGATCTCGGCGATGTCCGCGCCGTATCCCTGCGAGTAGGTGGCCAGCGTCTCGCGGCTGTGCGGGTGCAGGCCGCGGGAGACGACGAAGCGGCTACGGCTGGTGGCGTTCATCGCCAGGTAGCCCGCCGAGGCGACCGAGGAGGGGCCCTCGTAGAGGCCGGCGGTCGCGACCGGCAGCGCCGTCAGCTCGGACATCGCGGTCTGGAACTCGAACATCGCCTGCAGCCCACCCTGCGAGATCTCCGGCTGGTAGGGGGTATACGGGGTGAGGAACTCCGAGCGCTGGGTGATCGCGTCGACGATCGCCGGCACGTGGTGGTCGTACATGCCTGCGCCGAGGAAGCAGACCTCGCGCTCGGCGTCGGCGTTGCGCTCGGCCAGCTCGGCCAGCCGCTCCTGGACCTCGGCCTCGCTCATCCCCGCCGGCAGCGCCAGCGGCCGGTTCAGGCGCAGCGGCTCGGGCACCTGCTCGAACAACTCGGCGGTCGAGCCGACGCCGATCGTCGCCAGCATCTCCGCCCGCTCGGCGTCCGTCGCTGAGGTGTAGCGCGTCACGCCGCTAAGGCTACGCAGCCCGCGGCGGCACCGCCTCAGTCGCTTTCCAGCAGTTTGCGGTATTCGGCGGCGTCCAGCAGGGCCTCGGCCTCGCTCGGCTGGGTCAGCCTCACCTTGACCAGCCAGCCGTTGCCGTAGGGATCCTCGTTGATCTTCTCCGGGGTGTCGGCGAGCGCGTCGTTGACCTCGACGACCTCGCCGGACATCGGCGCGATCACATCCGAGACCGCCTTCACCGACTCGACCTCGGCATAGGAGGAGTCTTTGTCGACAGTCGCTCCGACCTCAGGGGGGTCGCAGAAAACGACCTCGCCGAGGCTGTCCTGGGCGTACCAGGTGACCCCAAATACGGCATGGTCCTCTCCCTCGAGCCGAGCCCAGTCGTGCTGGTCGTGGTACAGCAGGTCTTCGGGGTAGGTCGCCTCGGCCACGTCATCGCTCCTTCTCGTAGAGGGGCTTGGAAGCTATCCGGGCGGCGCGTCGTTTGCCCCGCACGTCGATCTCCAGCTCGGTATCCGGCGCGGCGAGGTCCGCGCGGACGTAGGCCATCCCGATCCCGATCTCCAGCGAGGGCGAGAAGCTGCCGCTGGTGACGACGCCGACTTCCTCGCCGTCGGCCACGACCGCGTTGCCCTGCCGGGGTATGCCGGCGCCCTCGATCCGGAAGGGCACCAGCTTCTCGGCGGTGCCCTCGGCGCGGGCGCGGGCGACGGCCTCGGCCCCGACGAAGCCGGTCCTCTCGGCGCAACACCAACCGAGCCCGGCCTCGATCGGATTGCGGTCGGGAGCGAGGTCGTTGCCGTGCAGGTGGAAACAGACCTCGAGTCGCAGCGTGTCGCGGGCACCGAGGCCGCAGGGGACGACGCCGGCATCGCGCAGCTCGGCCCAGATCGGCGTGGCAATGTCCGGGTCGATCAGCAGCTCGACACCATCCTCACCGGTGTAACCGGTGCCACAGACCAGTGCAGGCCGGTCGCCGACCCGAGCGGTTGCCACCCGCATCCGCGGCGGCAACTCCAGACCCAGCGTGCGGCTGACGATGCCGCGCGCGTTCGGCCCCTGCACAGCGAGCATCGCGTAGCGATCGGCGACGTCGCGGACCAGCACGTCGAAACCCCGGCTCCAGCGACCGAGCCAGGCCAGGTCTTCCTCGTGGTTGGCGGAGTTGGTGACGAGCAGGTAACGGTCGCCCCCGAGGCGGTAGGCGAAGAGGTCGTCGATCACCCCGCCGCCCTCGTTGCAGAGGCACGAATACTGAGCGCCGCCCAGATCGATGGCCGCCACGTCGTTAGAGAGCACCCGCTGCAGGAACGAAAGTGCCCCCGGACCCTCGATCTCCACCTCGCCCATATGCGACACGTCGAACATCCCCGCGTGTGTTCGCACCGCCGAGTGCTCCTCCCGAATCCCCTCGTACTGGATCGGCATTTCCCACCCCGCGAACGGAACGATCTTCGCCCCAAGGACCTCATGCTGCTCATAGAGAGGAGTGCGCCGAAGCGTCGTGCTGGTCACGCCGGCAGCGTATTGAAGGGCCGCGCGAATTTGGAAGGCCTCCGGTGCGGCCCGCAGAGGGGTCGGTGGAGCCTCCGAACGTTTTGCGCGGGAGGAGCGCCACCCAAGCGGCGACAGCAGCCCCACTCTCCATCGACGAGTTGCGAGTGAGGAGGCTCCACCGACCCCTCTTCGCCCCCTCGACGCTCAGTCTTTGAGGAACCCCGGAACGTCGATGTCGTCGTCGCTCACCCGCAGTTTGCGAATGTCAGTGTCCTCGGCTGAGATCCGCGGCCGGCTCTCGTAGCGGCGCCGCACCCGCTGCGGCGAGCGGGCCAACAGCTCGAAGCCCTCGAAGCCGGTTGCGATCACCGTCACCCGCACCTCGTCGCGCATCGATTGGTCGACGACCGAGCCGAAGATGATGTTGGCGTTCTCGTCCGCTTCGGCCTGGACCAGCTGCGCCGCCTCGTTGACCTCGAACAGCCCGAGATCCTCGGGGCCGGTGATGTTGAGCAGCATCCCCGTCGCGCCCTTGATCGACTCCTCGATCAGCGGCGAGGTGACGGCGGCCTTGGCGGCATCGACGGCGCGCGACTCGCCGGAGGCGGCGCCAACGCCCATCAGGGCCGAACCGGCGTCGCGCATGATCGTCCGCACGTCGGCGAAGTCAAGGTTGATCAAGCCGGGGATCGTGATCAGGTCGGTAATGCCCTGGACACCTTGGCGCAGGATGTCGTCGGCCTGGCGAAACGCCTCCAACACGCTGGTGCGCCGCTCGACCGCCTGCAACAGCTTCTCGTTGGGAACAATGATCAGGGTGTCGACGTTGTTGCGCAGTTTCTCGATCCCCTCGAGCGCCTGCTGCATTCGCCGCTTGCCCTCGAACTCGAAGGGCTTGGTGACGGCACCGACGGTCAGGGCGCCGATCTCTTCCTTGGCGATCTCGGCGATCACCGGTGCCGAGCCGGTGCCGGTACCGCCGCCCTCGCCAGCGGTGACGAAGACCATGTCGGCCCCCTTCAGCGCCTCCTTGATCTCGTCGCGGCTCTCCGCCGCAGCGCCGGCCCCGACCTCCGGGTTGCCGCCGGCACCGAGACCGCGGGTCAGCTCCTGGCCGATCGAGAGCTTGATGTCGGCGTCGCATGCCTGCAGCGCCTGCGCATCGGTGTTGACGGCGACGAACTCGACGCCGCGAATGCCGGCGTCGACCATGCGGCTGACCGCATTGGTACCGCCGCCGCCGGCGCCGACGACCTTGATCACCGCGAGATAAGTGGATTCCATCTTGAGTTGAGCCCTTGTTCCGTCCGAGGCTTCAGCGATGCTTGAGGGTCCCACCCTCCGCTTCAACCGCGGAAATTGCGCTCAACGTAGGGCATAGACGTCCCTCTGTCAAACCGCCGGTAGGCATCCTGCAAGCGGCATGTCTCAAGCCCTACTTGAGGCTTTGGCCATTCTAACCCTGTGGTCGAGGGTTTAGGGAAGAGTCGGAAGCGTATGCCCAGAGCCGCCTACGGTCGGTCGTCTCGGTGCGAGCAGGTTCACATAATCGAGCGTGATGATCGACGGGTCGGCGAGGACCGCGGTGGCCGCCTGCCACTTTTCCGTCAGTCGGGTGGCATCGCCGAAGCGCAACTCGATCCCAGAGCGAAGCTCGACATCAACTCCAGTCTCGCCGTAACCGCTGCTGTCGAGGTAAGGCCGCAGGGCGGCAGGAGCGGCCCCAAGGACAAGCGCCTGTTCGAGCAGCGGGCCGCCCAGCCGCGACTTTTCCGGGACCGTCGCCAGCGGCAGGCGTGGCAGCTGGACCTCCTCCGGCAACGTAAGCCAGGTGAGAACCTCACCGTCGGCGCTCACCGCCACGGCCTCTTCACCGCTACCGATGGTCGCCGTCGCCCGCGGCAAAAAGAGGCGGGGCTCGGCCTTCGAGTCGGGCAGGACGAAGAGGTAGAGAAGCGCCGCGATCAGGACGCCGACCAGCAGAACCGCGGGCCACCGCCCGAGCCGGGCGAGTCGACTCACAGCTCCCAGCCTCGCGGCCATCGGACGTCCCCTAGCACCTGCACCTCGGGCTCCAGCTCGACGCCGAAGCGCTCGTGGACCCGCCTCCGGCCCTCCGCCATCAGCTCGAGGACGTCGCTGGTCGTCGCCGTGCCGAGGTTCTCGACGAAGTTCGCGTGCTTGGGCGAGAAGCGGGCGCCGCCGACTTCAAGGCCCTGGCAACCCGCGTCCTCGAGCAGCTGACCGGCGGTGCGCCCGCCGGCCCCCGCGTCGCCGGGGTTCTTGAAGGTGGAGCCGAAGGTCTTGATCCCCGACGGTTGCGCCTCGTGGCGCTTTTCGCGCATCGCGGCCATCGTCGCCTTGACCTGCGCCGGCTCGCCGGCGCTCAGGGCAAAGCAAGCTCGCGCGACGACCTCGTGCGGGCCGAGGTTCGAGCTGCGGTAGGCGAAGCCAAGCTGCTGCGGCGAGCGTCGCTCGCGGCCGGCCGGCGTGCAGACGTCGACCCACTCGAGGACGCGGGCGAGCTGGCCGCCGTAGGCGTTGGCGTTCATCTTCACGGCGCCGCCGACGGTTCCGGGGATGTTGACGCCGAACTCGAGTCCGGAGAGTCCCCACCCTGCCGCTTTGGCTGCCGCCGAGGGAAGGCGGGCCCCGCCGCCGCAGAGCAGGCGTTCGCCCTCGCGCTCCACCCTCGCCAGCTCCCCGTTCAGCTTCAGGGCCAGGCCACGGAAACCGTCGTCGGCGATCAGCAGGTTGGAGCCCGAGCCGATCACGCCTATCGCCAGGCTCTTCGCCTCCGCCCAAACCAACAGCTCGGCCAGCGATTCCTCGTCGCTCGGCCGCGCGAACCAGTCTGCGCTGCCGCCGGTGCGGACCGTGGTCAGCCGCGCCAGCGGGAATTCGCGCTCGACATCAACGGGCGCCGTCACTGCCGCCCCTCCGCCTCGACCAGCGCCTCGGCGAGCCTGAAGATGTCGCCGGCCCCAATCGTCACCAGCACGTCCCCCGGCTCGAGAGTCGGTTCGAGGGCCACCTGCGCCGCCTCCTGAGTCGGAGCCCAGCGGACCTTCCTGCCGCCGAGCCGGTCGGCCGCAGCGCGAGCCACGTC
Source organism: uncultured Solirubrobacterales bacterium (assembly GCA_963817945.1). Classification (GTDB taxonomy): domain Bacteria; phylum Actinomycetota; class Thermoleophilia; order Solirubrobacterales; family 70-9; genus VRUE01. The sequence continues at coordinate 86,839 of CAWFQH010000001.1, forward strand.
GAGGCCACTGACCCCCGCTAGCTCCCCCACCGGCTCCTCGCGCGCCGCGTAGACGTCGAGCACGGTCACCTCGTCGGCCAGCGCCAGCGCCGCGCCGAAGCCGGCGGCGAATGCCCTGGTTCGCGAGTAGAGATGTGGCTGGAAGACCGCGAGCAGGCGCCTCGGCGCCAGCTCCCGCAGCGCCGAAAGCGCCGCCCGCACCTCGGTCGGGTGGTGGGCGTAGTCGTCATATATGCGAGCACCGCTGCGCTCGCCCTTCAACTCCAGCCGCCGTCGAACGCCGGGGAAGTCGGTGAGGGCGCTTGCGGCGACGTCGATGTCAAGGCCCGCCAGCTGCACGGCAGCAAGTGCCGCGCGGGCGTTGAGGACGTTGTGGGCGCCGGGAATTACCAACGACAGCTCGGGCCCCGGCGAGGACGCGCTGAACTCCGCCACAGTGTCCGCCTTGGCCGTGAACTCGGCAAAGGCTGCGTTCAGCTCAGCGAGCGAGCCCCAGCGCGAGTGATGGTCCATCTCGATGTTGGTGACGACGGCGAGCTGCGGCCGCAGCTCGAGGAAGCTGGCGTCGCTCTCGTCGGCCTCGGCGACGACCCACTCCCCCGCCCCCCAGCCGGCGTTGGCGGCGGCGCGATCGGGGCCCAGGCCGGGGACCTCGCCGCCGACGAAAAAGGCGGGATCGGCGCCTAGCGCCCGCAGCGCCCAGACCAGCATCGCGGTGGTCGTCGTCTTGCCATGCGTGCCGGCGACCGCGATTAGCTTCTTCTCGGCGCAGAGTTGGGCCAACAGCTCGCCGCGGTGCAGGACGCGCTGGCCGCGCTCCCGCGCCAGCGCCAGCTCCGGGTTGGTGGCGTCGATCGCGGTCGAGACGACGACCTCCGCGCCGTCGGGCACGTTGCCGGCGTCGTGGCCAATCGCCGGCTCAAGTCCGGCGGCCCGCAGGCGCTCCATATAAGAGGAGTCAGCCCGGTCGCTGCCGCTGACCGTGGCGCCCAGCTGGTCGCAGACTAGTGCCAGGCCGCTCATGCCAGCCCCGCCGATGCCGATGAAGTGCAGACGACGCGAGCCCCATCCCCCGTTCATCGCGCCGCCTCCAGGACCTCGTCGGCGATCCGCCGCGCCGCGTCGGGCTTGGCCAGGGCGGCCGAGGCTGCGGCCATCGCACGAAGCCGCTCCTCGTCGCCGAACAGGCCCTGGACCTCAGACCCCAGGCGCTCGCCGCTCAGCTCGGCGTCCGGAATGGCCACCGCCGCCCCCGCCTCGACCATCCAGGCGGCGTTGGCGGTTTGGTGGTCAGCGGCCGCGTGCGGGTAGGGCACGAGGATCGCTGGCCGTCCCGTCGCGGTCACCTCGAAGATCGAGCCGCCGGAGCGGCCGAGCACGAGGTCGCAGGCGGCGAGGCAGTCGCCAAGGTCGGGCTCGTAGGCAAGCAAGGTGTAGCGGTGGCTGTGCGGTGCCGTGGCAAGTCGCTCCTCCAGTCCCTCATAATCGCGCCGGCCGCTGAGGTGGATGACGTCAAAATCGCGACCGCCGCGCTCGGCGAAGGCTGCGATCGCGCACTCGTTGACCGATCGCGCGCCCTGGCTGCCGCCCATCACCAGCAGGCAGCGAGCATCGGGGGCGACACCGAAGCGCTCCCGCGCAGCGGCGCGGTCTGCACCCATCACCGCCGCCGGCACGGGCCGGCCGGTCACCCGATAGCGCTCGCCGTCCCGCCCCGCAATCGGGAAGGCAAGGCAGACGCGGCGCGCCCGGGGGGCGAGCAGACGGTTGGCGAGACCGAGGTGGCTGTCTGCCTCGGTCAGGACCAGCGACGTTCCGGTGAGCATCGCAGCCAGACCGGCAGGACCCGCGACGTAGCCGCCGCCGCCGAGGACGACATCGGCTCCACGCCGGCGCAGAATTCGCCGGGCCGCGGCCGTCGCGCCCACGGCCTCGATTCCGGCGCGGGTGGCGCGCAGCGGGTTGCGCCGATCTATCCCCCGCACCTGGACGAGGTCGATCTCGTAACCGGCAGCTGGCACCAGCTCGGCCTCGATGCGTCCGCGGGCACCGATGAAGCTGACCTCGGCGCCGCTAGCCCGAAGCTCGTCGGCGACCGCTATGGCCGGCACGACGTGACCGGCCGTTCCCCCGGCTGCCACCACCACTCTTGGGGCTCTTGGCCCGTGCACGACTCGTTTGGCTCCTTCCACGTGCGGGCGCACGCCCACCCTCGACGACGCGCAGTTTGCCAGCGCGGGCGGTCCCCCCGCGCGCCACGTTGAGGATCAGCCCAACGGCGAACAGCGAGGTGAGGAGGCTGCTGTTCCCGTAGGAGACGAACGGCAGCGGCACGCCGGTCAGGGGGGCCATCCCCATCACCGCGAAGAGGTTGACCGTGGCCTGGACGAGGATCAGCGACGTGAGTCCCGCCACGAGCAGCTTCCCGTAGGTGTCCTTTGCTTTTTTCGCGATCTGCAGGCCGGCATAGCCGAAGAGCGAGTAGAGGCCGACGACGCCGACGATCCCGACCAGGCCCAGCTCCTCGCCGATCACCGCCGAGATCATGTCGGTGTGCGCCTCGGGCAGGTAGAACGCCTTCTGGACGCCATTCCCGATCCCGACGCCGAAGAGCCCGCCCGAGCCAAGCGCGATCTTCGCCTGTGCCGCCTGAAAGCCGGCCCCGGCGGCGTCGGCGCCAGGGTTGAGGAAGGCGGTGAGGCGGGCCATTCGGTAGGGCTCGATCGCCGTCATCAGCAGCGCGAAGAACGCAAGCGCGAGGCCGATCAGTGCCAGATCGCGGAGCCGGGCGCCGGCGGCTACCAAGGTAGCGGCGACGGCGAAGGTGATGACGAGGGTCGTGCCCAGGTCGGGCTCGGCGACGATCAGCAGCGCGGCGACGGCGACCACGAGCAGGAAAGGCGTCATGCCTTCCAGCGAGCGCACCCGTTTCGGCTTGCGCGCCAGCATGTCGGCGCCGTAGAGGATCAGCGCCACCTTGGCCAGCTCCGAGGGTTGGATCTGCAGGAAGCCGGAGCCGAGCCAACGGCTCGAGCCGTTGACGTTGGTGCCGACCGCGAGAACCGCAAGGAGGAGGAAGAAGGAGAGGGCGAGGATCGCCGGCGTCAGGCGCCGCACCGCCTGCAGGCCGTGGCGGGCGATCAGGTGCATGACGAGGAGGCCGACGGCGCCAAACATCGCCGTCCGCTGCAGGTAGAAGGCGCTGTCGGAAAGGCCGCCGTTGCTGAGCACGCGGGTGGTCGAGCTGGCCGAGAAGACCATCACCGCGCCGAAGGCGAGCAGGCAGAGCGTCGCGGTCAGCAGCAGGTTGTACTCGGCGGGAAGATTGGCGGCGCGGGAGCGCTTGCGCTTGGCTTTCGCGCGCGGCGAGATGCCCGGCAGCCGCAGGGCGAACCCGCGAGCGCTCACCGCAGGCCCTCGACGATCTCGCGGAAGCGCTCGCCGCGACGCTCGTAATTTTCGAAGGCGTCGAAGCTGGCGCAGGCCGGGGAGAGCAGGACGACCTCGCCAGGCCGTGCCACTGCTCCCGCTCGGCGCACCGCCTCCTCCAGGTCGCCGCAGCGGTGCAGCCCGATCCCGGCGTCGACGACCGCTGCCAGCTCAATCGCGAGACGATCCGCGGAGGCGCCGATCAAGTAGCAGGCCGCGCAGGTATCGCGCACCGGGTCGGCCAGCGGGGTGAACGGCTCATCCTTCTCGCTGCCACCGAGAATGGCGTGAACGCCGCCGTCGAAGGCGCGCAGGCCGACGCTCGCCGCGGCCACGTTGGTCGCCTTGGAGTCGTTAACGAAGCGGACGCCGCCGATCTCGGCGACCTGCTCGAGCCGGTGTGGCACGCCGGCGAAGCTGCGCAGGCCCTCGCGCACGGCATCGCGATCGAGCCCCATGGAGAGGCCGGCCGCGGCCGCAGCCATCGCGTTGGCAACGTTGTGCTCGCCGAAGATGCCGAGCTCCTCGACCGCGAGCAGCGGCTCGCCGTCGTAGAAGAGCGTGCCCTCGGAGACGGAGACCTCGCAATCGGGTGCCGCGCCGCGGCAGAAGGCGAGGCGGCGGGCGCAGCCGCCGAGGTCGACCCCCGCCAGCTCCGGCTCGTCGGCGTTGTAGACGGCGATGTCGTTGTTGCCCTGGTTGGCGAAGATCCGCAGCTTCGCCGCCAGGTAGGACTCCAGGTCCGTGTGGCGGTCGAGATGGTCGGGGGCGAGGTTGAGGAAGACCGCGCACTCGGGGGCGAAGGCATCGGTGTCCTCGAGCTGGAAGCTGGAGGCCTCGCAGACGACGGTCGCGTCCGGCTCGACCTCGTCTACGAGCGAAGAGAGCGGCGTGCCAACGTTGCCAGCAACCGCGACCGACTCGCCCGCCGTCCGGTAGAGGTGGCCGAGCAGCTCGACGGTGGTCGTCTTGCCGTTGGTCCCGGTCACCGCCAGGAAGCGGTTGGGGATCGTGCGCCAGGCTAACTCGAGCTCGCCAACGACCTCGATGCCGCGCTCCAATGCGGCCGCGATCACCGGCGCCTCCCGGGGCACGCCCGGGCTCTTGACGACGGTCCGCGTGCCATCCAGAAGAGCCAGTCCATCCGTATCCAGGACGACTTCGACACCCGCCCCCCGAAGCCCTGCCGCCTCGGGCGGATGTCCGGAATCGGCCCCTCGGACAACCTCGCCGCGCTCGCCGAGCAGCCGCGCAGCCGCGCAGCCCGACCGCGCCAGTCCGACGACCAGGAACGGCCCCCGCGGCAGCGGCGGACGCGGCTTCCTCGGCGGCGGCGCGCTCATGGGCCTATCTTCGCTGGACTCGGGGCGGGGTCCTCGTTGGGGCACAACCGCTGGTACGCCGGAGCCTAGCCCGCTGCCTTACGCAAATTCTCCACGAAGCCCTTGTAAGCGGCGGCAATCGTCTCCTCCGCCTCCTTCGCCTTGCGAAGCACCTCCTCGCCGAGAACCGGCTCCGAACGGATCACCGCATCGCGGAAGTGCGAGGGCGACACTGGGCCAGAAATTCCGTCGCGCAAGCGAGCGAGAAGCCCCGCCTGCATGAATCTCACCGGAACGCCCGCCCGTGCTTCGAGGTCGACTAATCGCCTGGGCAGCGTCTTAGCCGCTTGGTAGCCGACGAGCAATACGAACGCGAGCGGCGGGAGATCTGGAAGGTCGACCGAGTATTCCTCGACGTAATCGGCTAGTGCGCGCTGATCGTCCTTGGGCAGGTTGTAGCTGCGGCCACTGGTCTTGGCGTCGACGAGGAAGCTGAAGCGACGCTCCCGAGAGATGCATATGAGATCGGCCCCAGTGGCCCCCGGACGGACCGGGACCACCGTGAAACCGAGTTCTTGGAGCACGAGTGAGATCTGCTGCTCGAAGACCCGCTCCGCCCTCTTCGTCCCGTATTTCTTGGTCATGAAGGAATGGCGCCCGGCGAGCAACACCAGCTCGCGCGAGGTGATCGCGGTGCCAGAGCGCTGCATCGTCTCTCGCCGCCTCTCTGCTCGCCGTTTGATCACGTCGCGGCGGTAGTCAAGGGCAAGTTGGAGTAACGCATCGGCCATTGATCGCAAATCTCCCGTAAGCCCCACCGAATGCTCGTGGAAACGCGCGAAAGCGTGGTTTGCGGTCAGATCGCTGTCGTACTCCTCAGTCAGCTCTCCAGGCTGGAAGTCGACCTCGTCGAGCATGGTCGCTATGAACAATCCCCAAGCACAGATCTCGAAGGCCATCAGCATGTTGTGAGCGTGTAGGCGCTGGATATCCCTGATCAAGGCGAGGGAATCGTCTTCGTCGATGTCATCGCGGATATCCGGGATCGAACCTCGGATAAGGTCGGCCGCGGCCGCCTGGCCGGCTTTTTCTGCATAGCGGAAGAGGCTGAATCCGAAGTAGGTACCGACCATGCGCAGGACGGCCCAGAACCCACCCGATCCTCCTCTCCGTAGCTCGACTTCATGCGCGCTGCCGGTGGGTTTCCAAGAGGAATTTGAGAGAAGCTCGATCCACAAACTCCTGAACGCCCCCACTGCCTCTCGACATTGCTCCTCCGGCGCGCTGGCCAGGGCGGTCTCACCCGGATGAGGCAGGTCCGCGAGACGATCGGCATCGGCGGGCAGCGACAGCGCCAGCAGCTCTTCGACCTGAATGAGCTTTTTCTTCCGTGCCATTCCCCGGTCAGCGGCCGATCGACTGCTGGTACAGCGTGAAGCCGATGCCGGAGCAGACCGCGGCGATGATCCAGAAGCGGAGCATGATCTTGGTCTCCGACCAGGCCATCATCTCGAAGTGGTGGTGAAGGGGTGCCATCAGCAGGACGCGACGCCTGAATGTCTTGAAGGAGAAGACCTGGATCGCGACCGAGAGGGCCTCGATCACGAAGATGCCGCCGATGATGATCAGCAGCACCTCGGTCTGGGTCATCACCGCCAGGGCGCCGATCGCGCCGCCGAGACCAAGCGATCCGGTGTCCCCCATGAAGATCGAGGCGGGGAAGGCGTTGAACCAGAGGAAGCCGACGCAGGCTCCAACCATGCAGGCGGAGAGCAGCGCCAGGTTCTGCTGCTCGTTGGTGACGAAGCAGATCGCGGTGAAGGCGAGCAGCACGATCGCGCAGCAGCCGGCGGCGAGCCCGTCGAGCCCGTCGGTGAGGTTGACGCCGTTGGAGGTGCCGGCGATGACGAGGAAGACGAGGACGAAGTAGAGCACCGGCCCGAGGTCGAGGCTGGCATCGCCGATGCGGAAGAAGAGGGTCGGCTCGAGCCCGACCTCGTGTCGCGCCACCCACCAGAGGCCAAGCGCGAGGAAGAGCTGGACGACGAGCTTCCAGCGGGCGGAGAGCCCGAGCGAGCGCCGCTTGACGATCTTGGTGAAGTCGTCGGCGAAGCCGAGGCCCGCGCAGCCGAGCGCGACACCGAAGACGGCAAGGCTCTGCGGGTCGCGGTCGGAGAGGACGAGGAAGGGAACGCAGATCGAGACGAAGACGATCAGCCCGCCCATCGTCGGCGTTCCCGCCTTGGCGTGGTGCTCCTGCGGCCCGTCCTCGCGGATGTGCTGCCCGAACTCCTTCACCCGCAGGTACTCGATGAACTTGGGGCCGAGGAAGATGCAGATCAGCATCGCCGCCATGCCGGCGATCAAGACCTCACCCATCGGGTGCAGCCTCCGCATCCGAAGCGCCGAGGAGGCCTTCTAGCTCCTCCGCCACGGCCTCCAGCCCGGCCGAGCGCGAGCCCTTGACCAGAACCACGTCGCCCCGCTCCAGCTGCGCCGCCAGGAGCTCTGCCGCCTCATCGGGCGTGGCGACTAGCTCGTCGGGGGCGTAGTCGCGCGCCGACTCGCCGACCCCGACGACTAAGTCGACACCGTGGGCCCGGGCGTGCTCGCCTACCTCGCGGTGGTAGCGCCCGGCACCCTCCCCCAGCTCGGCCATCTCGCCGAGGACAGCCACCCGCCGACCCCCGTCGAGGGAGGAGAGATGATCGAGCGCCGCTCGCATCGAGACCGGGTTGGCGTTGTAGCAATCGTTCACTAGGACGATTCCGTCGCCCAGCTCCAGGCGCTCGCCTCGGAAGCGGGAAAAGCCAATATTTGCAGCGCGATCGGCCATCTCCGCAAGCGGCGCCTCGAGGGCGACGCCGATTGCAATCGCCGCCAGCGCGTTAGTCAGGTTGTGGCTCTCTTCGAACGGAAAGTGGAACGGGTGGCGGCCCGCTGGGGTGGAGACCAGCGCTTCCGTCACTCCCTGCTCGAGCCGGTGCTCGACCGCCTCGACGTCGCCGCCGGGGCCGAAGCGCAGCAGCCGCGCTGCCCCCTCCAGATGCGGCTCCAGCTCGCCGGCCTCGACCGGCGCAATCGCGGTGCCGTCGCTCGGCAGCGCCGCGAGGATCTCCGCCTTCGCCGCGGCGATCGCCTCGACCGAGCGAAGCAGCTCGACATGAACCGGGCCAACGTTGGTGATCACCGCCACTTCCGGCTCGGCGATTGCGCCGAGCTCGGCGATCTGCCCTGCTCCCCGCATCGCCATCTCCAGGACGAGGACATCGGTGCCGGCGGGCGCCTCGAGCACGGTCAGCGGCAGGCCGATCTCGGTGTTCAGGTTTTCGCGGTTTGCGTGGACGCGGCCCGGCAGCAACGCCCTGGCGATGTCCTTGACCGACGTCTTGCCAACCGATCCGGTGACACCGACAGTTCGCGCGCCGAGCTCGCGCCGCCAGGCGCGGGCAAGGGACTGCAGGGCGGCGAGCGGGTCGTCGACGGCGAAGACCCAGCCGCCCGTGTCTTCGGCGAGGGACGGGTGCCTAGACATCGCGGTCCTGTCGACCATCACCCCCCAAGCGCCCGCTTCAAGCGCCGCCGCCGCAAAGTCGCCACCGTCCACCCGCTCGCCGCGCAGACCGAAGAAGAGATCGCCGCGCTTTGCTTCGCCGGAATCGACGACGGCGCGCTCAGGCGCGCCGGATTCGCCCTCGACAACCACCTCTGCCCCCGTAGCGGCCACGATTCGCTCCGGGCTCAGGTTCACTGTCGCTCCGGCGCGGGCGAGCGGCTGCTGCCAACCAGCTTGCGCAGCTCGTCGCGAGCCACCTCACGGTCGTCGAACGGGATCTTGCGGCCACCCGCGAATTCCTGGCCCTGCTCGTGTCCCTTGCCAGCAATGACGACCGTGTCGCCCGGGCGCGCGCGCGTCAGCGCCAGCTCTATCGCCGCGCGGCGATCCGGCTCCACCTCGACCGCTGCCCGGTCCTCGATGCCGGCGAGGATCTCCTCGATGATCGCGCCGGGGTCCTCGGAGCGCGGGTTGTCGGAGGTGACGATCGCCAGGTCGGAGAGCTCAGCGCCGGCGCGCCCCATCTGCGGGCGCTTGCCGCGATCGCGGTCCCCACCCGCCCCGAAAACCGAGATCACGCGGCCATCGGTCAGCTGGCGCGCCGCCGCCAGCACGTTCTCCAGCGAGACGGGGGTATGGGCGTAGTCGACGAGGACCGCGAAGGTCTGGCCCTCGTCGACCGGCTCGAAGCGACCCGGTGGCGGGGTGGCGCCGCGGAGGCCGGCGGCAGCGGTCTCGGCGTCGACCCCCAGCGCCCGCGCGGCGGCGAAGGCTGCAAGCGCGTTGGAGACGTTGAAGTGGCCGGGGAGCGAAGTGCGCAGCTCGGTCTCGCCCGCCGCCTCGGCGACGGTGAGGCTGGAGCCGACAGCGTCGAAGGAGACGTTGCGGGCGACGAAGTCCGCGTCCCATCCCTGCGCCGAGAAGCGCAGGCAATCGAATTCGGTGGCAAGGCGGTCGCCGTAGGGGTCGTCGATGTTGACGATCGCCGTTCTGGGGCCGGTGACGAACAGCTGCCGCTTCGACTGGAAGTAGTCGCCCATGTCGGCGTGGAAGTCGAGGTGGTCCTGGGTCAGGTTGGTGAAGAGGGCGACCTCGAAATGGATCGCATCGGCCCGGTGCAGGGCGAGCGCGTGCGAGGAGACCTCCATCGCGCAGGCCCGGTCGCCCGCTTCGAGCATCCGCCGGAAGGTTGCCTGCAGCTCGATCGCCTCCGGCGTAGTCCGCTCTACCTCCTCCTCGATGCCGCCGACGACCTGCTTCACCGTCCCGAGCAGGCCGCACGGGATCCCAGCCGCCTCGAGTATCTCGCGGACGAGGAAGGCAGTCGTCGTCTTGCCGTTGGTGCCGGTCACGCCCACCACCCGCAGCTCCGCCGTCGGATCGCCCCAGAAGCGCGCAGCCAGCGGCGCCATCACCAGGCGTGCGTCGGGAACGAGGAGCTGCGTCGCCGGCAGGTCCAACTCGCGCTCGACGACTAGCGCCGACGCCCCCGCCTCGACCGCGGCGGCGGCGAACTCGTGCCCGTCGGCCTTCTGCCCCGGGACGCAGAAGAAAAGCGTCCCGTCTTCTACCTTGCGGCTGTCGTAGGAAAGGTTGCCGATCGTCACGCCGTCGTCGCCGACGACGCAGGCCCCGTCGATTGCCGCGGCGAGCTCTTCCAGCCTCATCGCAGCGATTCTAGGTCGGGCCGCAGCCGTTTTACTGCGGCGGCACCCCGAGGTAGGGCAGCGCGAACTCGGCGATCTCGCCGAAGGCGGGGGCGGCCACCGAGCCGCCGTAGATGTCGCCCTGCGGCTGGTCGACGATCACCGCGACCAGGAGCCGCGGATCCTGTGCCGGCGCAAAGCCCATGAAGGAGGCCACGTATTTGGTCTCCGAGTAGGTGCCGTTTTCGGCCACCTCGGCGGTCCCGGTCTTGCCGGCCAGCGTGTAACCGGGCACGCTGACCTCCGAGGCGGTTCCCCCCGGGGCGAGGACGCCCTCCAACATCGTCCGCACCTCGGCGGCGACGTCGCGGCCGATCACCCGGCGCCCGGGCGGGGTCGCGATGCCCTCGCCGTCCACCTCCTCCACCAGTTGCGGCGCGCGCAGCGTGCCGCCGTTGGCGATCGCCGCGTAGGCGGCCATCATCTGCATCGGCGTCACCGAGAGCCCCTGGCCCAGCGGCAGGTTGCCTATCGTCGAGCCGGAGTACTCCTCCAGCTCAGGCACTAGGCCCTGCTCCTCGGCGGGGAAGCGGACTCCGCTGGGCCGGCCGAAACCGAAGCGGGAGATCCAACGGCTGAAGCGCTCGCTGCCGAGCTGTTGGCCGATCGTCACCGCCCCCACGTTGGAGGAGTGAGCGAGGATTTCAGCCACCGACATCGTTGCCGTGCCGCGCGGGTGGGACTCCTCGATCGTGCGGTCCGCGACCTGGATTGTCGGCGCCAGGGTGAAGGCGCTCCCTGGCGTCACCAGCTTCTCCTCCAACGCGGCGGCGACGGTGAACGCCTTGAAGGTCGAACCCGGCTCGTAGGTGAAGCCGGTTGCGCGGTTGAGGAGATCCTCGGGGTCGGCGCTGGAGAGCTCGCTGAGGTCGACGGGCGGCCAATTCGCCATCGCGAGGACGTCCGAGTCGCGCGGGTCCATGACGATCGCCGTCGCCCCTTGGGGCGCATAGGCTTCGCCGACTTCCCCGATCGCCTCCTCCGCCGCTTTCTGGATCGCTGGGTCGAGGGTGAGCCGGATGTCCTCGCCGTCGCTTGCGGCGGTCACCGTGTCCATGCGGATCGGCTCGCCGAGCGCGTCCTTGACGATCAGCCGCTCGCCGTCGGTGCCGTGCAGGACGTCTTCCTCCCCTGCCTCGAGACCGGTCAGGCCCTGGTTTTCGTCGCCGACCGCGCCGAGGACCTGCGCCGCCAACTCGCCCTGCGGGTAGGTGCGCCGGCTGTCGGGAAGCTGACCGATGCCGTCCAGCTCGAGGCGATCGATTCGTGCGGCGGTCGGCAGGTCAACCCTGTGTGCGACGTAGGAGAAACCCGACTCTTCGTTGAGGCTGCGGAGGATCTCGTCGGGATCCTCGTCGAGGATCCGCCCCAACTCCCTTGCCGTCTTCGGCGGGTCCTTCACCTGGTAGGGCGTGGCGTAGATGGTCGCCGCATCTTCAGAGGCGGCAAGCGGGTTGCCGTAGCGGTCGAGCAGGCTGCCGCGCAGCCCCGGCACGTCGATCGACTCGGTCTGCTGGTAGGCCGCTTCAGAGGCCAACTGCGCACCCTGGACCCCCTGCAGCCAAACAGCCCGGGCGGAGACGACGAGGAAGCAGAGGAGGAAGCCGGCGAAGAGAAGTCCGATCCTTCGCTCGATCGTCTTCACATGAAGCCCCCTAGTAGGCCGTCCCGGCCGCGGCCAGGCGCCGTGCGGCCGTGGTCACGTCGTCGGGCCCGGCCTCGACATAGCCGACTTCGTCGATTGCCACCGCGCTGAGGCCAAGGGTGGCCGCGTCATGACGGATCCGCGCCGCGCCGGACTTCTGCGCGTCGCGGCTGCGGAGGATCGAGTTCTCCTGGTCGAGTGCCTGGATGTTCTGATCGACCTGCCCCGCAGTCGCGGCAAGGCTGAGGGTGATCACGTTGAGGGCGACGATCCCGGCCAGCAGCACGCCGAGCAGCCCGATCCAGGCGCGGCCCTGGGTCAGCCTCACGATCAGGCTTGAGTCCGGCAGCCCGCGGACGGCTGCCGCGGTCCCGACCGCGATCGGGACCAGCTGGCCACCGGGCCGACGCGCGGGCGAGCGTCGCGGGGCCGCCGGCTTGCGCGCGGGCGCCGCCCCTTTTCGCGTTGCCGGTTTGCGACTCGGCGCGGGCGCGAGGGCCGGGCGTTTGCGGCGCGGAGAGGGCGCCGGCTTTGTTTTCCGGGCGGGCGCGGGAGCGCGAGCGGGTGCGGCGGCGGCCATCAGCCCTCGCCCCCCGGTACAGCGCTGGCGGCAATCTTTTGTGCGGCCCGCAGGTGGGCCGACTTGGAGCGCGGGTTGGCCGCCATCTCCTCGGGCCCCGGAGCGACGGCGCGCCGGGTCAGCAGCTCCGCCTCGGGCACGCGGCCGCAGACGCAGACCGGCAGCTCGGGCGGGCAGACGCAGCCGCGGGCGCGCTCGGCCAGGAACTGCTTGACGCGGCGATCCTCCAACGAGTGGAAGGAGATGCCGGCGAAGCGGCCACCGACCGGGAGCATCCCCCACGCCGTCGGCAGCGCGTCGTCGAGCGAGTCCAGCTCACCGTTGACGGCGATGCGGACCGCTTGGAAGGTGCGCTTGGCGGGATGGCCGCCACCGAAACGGGCCGAGGTCGGCATTCCGGCCTTGACCGCGTCGACCAGCTCGGAGGTCGAGCGCAGGGGGCGCCGCCTCACGACCTCTCGCGCGATCCCGCCGGCGTAGCGCTCCTCGCCGAAGCGGCGCAGCACCTGGGCGATCCGCGACTCCGGCCACTCGTTGAGCAGGTCCGCAGCGGTGAGCTGCTGACGCGTATCCATCCGCATATCCAGCGGCGCGTCGTATGAATAGGAGAAGCCCCGCTCACCGGCGTCGACCTGCATCGAGGACATCCCGAGATCCATGTAGACCATGTCTGGGCGGATGCCTTCGCCGCGCAGGGTGCGAAGCCCTGCCGCGTAGTCGCCGGAGAGGAAGCGGGTCCGGCAGGGCCCCTCGGAGGCAAAGGCCTCGTAGCGCGCCTCGGCCGCCGGGTCGCGGTCGATGCAGATCAGGGTCCCCTCCGGGCCCAGCTCGGCGGCGATCCGGCGCGCGTGGCCGCCGCCGCCGAAGGTGCAGTCGATCGCCGTCTGGCCCGGCTCGGGTGCCAGCAGCGCGGTCAGCTCGGGTGCGAGGACGGGCTCGTGCTCGGGAGGCATATAGGCAAGGGTTGCGGTTTCGGCGACGGCGAGGGCTCGCATCTCACGCAGGTGTTCCGCTCGTGGCCAGGCCCTCGGCGATTTCCGGCGCCGTCGCGTCGAGCTCGGCCTCCTGCTTGGCCCAGGCCTGGGCGTTCCAGATCTCCAGGTACTCGCCCGCGCCGATCACCACGCACGGCCCGGTCAGGGCGGCGTGCTCGATCAGCGGCTTCGGAACCCTGATCCGGCCGGCGGCGTCGAGCTTCTCGTCGAAGGAACCGCCGTGGAAGCGGCGCCGCAGCCGCCGCGCGTCGCCGCCGAAGGGGCTGTGCGGGGCGAGGAAGCGGTCGGAGAGCTGCTCGAACTCCTCGGTCGTGTGCACCCAGACGCAGGGGTCGAAGCCCTTGGAGAGAACGATGCCGTCAGAAAGAGCAGCTCGAAACCTGGACGGAACGGTGAGGCGGTCCTTGGAGTCGAGGCTGTGCTCGTAGAGACCCCGAAATGCCATCCCGCGGGTTCCTTTCTGCGGCCGGAAGAGAGTTAGGACCGGAGTGATGAGGTGGGAGGAGCCTCACCACCCCGGTCCTTGGGCTTCAACTCGAGCGCCACAATAACCCACTTCTCCCCACTTTGCAACACAAGTCGAATCTTGTGTCCCAATGCAAGACCGGTTGCACGGGAAGGAGACCCGTTGAGCGACCAGCCCTCGCAGCGTTCGCGAGTGGCCTGGTCAGAAGCGACTGAAGAACAGGTCGGCGTTCGCGATCAGGCCTGCCGCGATCATCAGCAGGACCGACGGCACCAGGACGAGAGCAACTACGAGCTGGATCTTCGGAGCCGCCCGGGCTGCCTGCTCCTCGACCATCCGGCGCCGGTCGCGACGCAGGGCGGTGGCCTGCCGCCGCAGCTGCTCTGCAAGCGGCGAGCCGAGACGGCGCGAGCGCTCGATCGCCGCGCACAGCGTCGCCATCTCGCTGCCGGGAACGCGCGCCCGCATGGAACGCAGAGCCTCCGACAGCGGCCGGCCGCAGGTCAGCTCGGCGACGGTCATCCGCAACTCCGTCGCCAGCGGCTCCGCCCCGCTGCGCGCGATCTCGCCAAAGCCGGCCACCGGTGGGTACCCGGAGGTCGCACTGACCGCGAGCAGGTCAAGGGCATCCGGGAGCGCCGCAACGAGCCGGCGACGGCGGACGCGGGCCTGCCGCTCCCGCAGCGCGTCGATGGCGACGAAGCCGGCGACTGGGAGCCCGATCGCAACGAGCAGCGAGATGCGACCCGGCGCCGCCGGCGCGGCAATCAGCGCGACGAGCCCGCCCACCGCGGTGCCACCGAGCTTCGCCGCGAGATGCGCCCGTCCCGGCAGCTCGAACGAGCGCAGGCGCCCGCGCGGAACGGTGCTGCCGGCGAGGAGCTCGCGCAGCGCCGCGCTGAGGAGGAGAGCCGCGATCGCGGCGAGGGCGGCCGCCGGGCTCACTCGACCACTCTCGCCAAGCGGCGGATCGCGAGGAAGCCGGCGAGCTGTAGGGACGCAGCGAGGACGAGCATTGCCGCCGCCGGGGGCGCTCCGAGCAGCCTGCCAAGAAATCCCGGCTGGACGAGCTCGGCGAAGAGAGCGCCGCCCGTCGGCATCGCGACGACCAGCAGGCCGGTGAAGCGCGCCTGCGCCGTCGCCGACCTGGCCTCCTCGTTAGCCCGATCGCGTTCCGCCGCCCCCTCGGCGAACCGGCGCAGGAGGCCGGCCAGGTCGCCACCCGCCAAGCGCTGGCTGAGCAGGGCGGCGACGAAGGCGTCGACCCGCGGGGAGCGCATCCGCTGCTGCCAGCCTTTGAGGGCGCCCGCCGTAGGCGCCCCGAGGTCGAGCTCTGCTCCCAACCTGGCCAGCTCGACGGCGGCCGGACCGTCGAGCGAGGTCGCCGCCGCCGGCAGCGAAGCCCGCAGCGAGCGGCCGGCGGCGAGTGAGTCGGCGACCGCAGCGGCGAGCTCCGGCAGCGCACGTTCGACTGCACCGCGGTAACGCCGGCGCCTGCTCGCGACGGCGCTAGCCGCCAGTGCCGGCCCAGCAACTGCCAGCGGCAGCGCGACCGCAACCCCGCCGACCAGCCAACCGGCCAGCAGCGCAGCTCCCGTACCGACCAGGGCCAGGCGCCGGCGCTCCAAGGACGACGGGTCGTAGCCCTCGCGGCCGGCCCGCCGCAGCGGCTCCAGGGCCAGGTTCAGCCAGCGGGCGACGGCCGGACTTCCCAACAAGGCCTCGCGGGCGCCGAGCGCAGCCAGGCCCCCCGCCGCCGCTCCGATCAGCACCAGCAGGAGCCCTGGCCCGTCGTTCATGCCTGCGCCACCTCGGCGATCTCCGTCACCCGCCGGGAGCCGCCGGTGCCGCGCTCCAGGTGGACGACGAGGTCGAGGCCGCGCCGCACCTGGTCGGCGATCGCCTCGTGCGGTAGGCCCAATCCCGCCATCAGCGCGAGCGTCTCGAGCCTGCCGAGGGCGTCGGCAGGCGAGTTCGCGTGCACGGTCGAGAGAGCGCCAGCATGTCCGGTGTTGAGGGCCGTGAGCAGGTCCAGCGCCTCGGCGCCTCGAACCTCTCCGATCACGATTCGGTCGGGACGCATCCGCAGCGCGTTACGCAGCAGGTCGCGGATCGTCACCTCTCCCTTGCCCTCGACGCTCGGCGGTCGACTCTCCAACCGCACCACGTGTCGTTGCTGCAGTCGCAGCTCGGCTGCGTCCTCGATCGTCACGACCCGCTCGCCGGCCGCGATAAAGCTCGAGAGCGCATTGAGCAAGGTCGTCTTGCCGGACCCGGTGCCGCCACTGATGAGGATGCTGCGCCGCTCGGCAACCGCGCGCTGCAGCAGTCCCAGCTGCACCTCGTCCAGGGTGCCGAGCTCGACCAGCTCCCGAGGACCCGGCCGGCGTGCACCGAAGCGGCGGATCGAGAGCGCCGGGCCGTCGATCGCGAGCGGCGGGATGACGACGTTCACCCGCGAGCCGTCGTCGAGGCGCGCGTCGACCATCGGGCTCAACTCGTCGACGCGGCGGCCGAGCGGAGCGAGGATGCGCTCGATCGCATTGCGCAGCTCCTCCTCGTCGATGAAGGCGACATCGGTCGGCTCGACCCGTCCACACCGCTCGACGTAGACGCGCTCGGGGCCGTTGACCATCACCTCCTCGACCGCCGGGTCGGCCAGCAGATCCTCGAGCGGTCCGAGGCCGACGGTGTCGCGGAGGATGCGGGCGACGAGCGCCTCGCGGTCCGGCGCAGCCAAGGGCGCCGCCTCATCGTCGACCAGCTTGCGCACCTCCTGCGCGGGCTCGCCCGCCGGCAGCTCGCCAGCGGCGGCGCTCGTCCGGCGGCGCTCGATCAGCCGCTCCCGTAAGGAGTCCGCGAGCGCCTCCAGATGTCGCCGCCTCGCCTCCACCCCACGCCCTCGGGGGCCCTCCACGCTCAGGCCCCGGGCAGCACGGTGACCTTGCGGGCAAAGCTCTCGGCGGCGATCAGCCGCAGGGCCTCCCGCCGCGTCAGCCCAAGCGTGGCAGCCGCCAGGTCGCTGCCGGCCCCTTCGGCTTCCGGACGCAGCGCCAGCAGTGGAACGCGGGCGGCCGCGACGTAGGTCCGCCCGGACCCCGCCCCGCGTGGTTCGCTGGTCACGATGACGTCCACCCTCGCTCCGCTTGGCGCGGGGCCCGCCGTCAGCAGGGCGCCGGCGCCGCTGACCCGGATCTCGACTGGGCGGCGGTCCCGAGCCAGGGCCACAGTGCTGTCCCCCGGCGGTCGCGGTGCCTTCAGCTGCGCGGCCTGCAGGTAGGAACCGGCGGGCAGGGCCGCCGCGGCGACGAGCCCGAGCGCTTCCGCTGGGTCGATCAGCGCGTCGGGCGGAACGAAGCGCTGGGGCACCCGCCTCACCGTCAGCGCCTCGGCGACCTGCGCCGAGCCGATCGGCTTGCCTCGCGGCAGCCTGGTCCCGAGCACAACGACGGACCGCAGCGGGCCGTAGCCGCGCACGACCCTGGAGCCGTACCCGTCAGCGATCGCCGCTGCGGCCGCCGCCGCCAGGAGGGCGAACAGGAGAAAGGTGAGCGCGCGAGCGCGCCGGCTCATGCCGCGGGCCCCTCCCAGCCGCCCGCCAGTGGCAGTTCGAGCATCGCCAGCGAGCCATGGTCGGAGCGGCGCAGCGCGAAGCGGCCGCCGTGCACGTCGGCTACCCGCCGCACGACCGCCAGACCATGCCCCCTTCGCTGCCGACCGGCCAGCCGCGCAATCACCTCGGCGGGCCTCCCGCGCTGCGAGGCGGGGCGGGAGGCGCGGCCGGAGTCGGAGACAACGAGCCGCAGGCGATCGCCGCGGCAGCAACCTTCTACCGTGACCGTCGGGCCGCCGTGCTCGATCGCGTTGACAAGCAGGTTGTCGAGCGCCTGCGCCAGGTCGACTCCATCGGCCTCGACCAGGACCTCGCCGGCGCGCCAGCGCAGCGACAGCGACGCGCCGCAGAGGCTCGCGCGCGATCGCCAGCGGGCGACCGCCGACTCGAGCAACGGTCGCACCTGCACGGTCGTCCGCTGTCCCTGCGGTCCGCCGCCCCGGCCGTTGATCTCGCGATCGAGGCGCTCCAAGGCGACGGCCGCGAGCTGGACCGACCCCTCGACTACGTGGGGCGCAGGCCGCTCGCCGCAAGCCAGGGCGATCGCCTGCAGCGGGCGGCGCAGCTCGTGCAGCGCCTCGTTCAGGGAGCTGCGGCGACGACCGGCGCGCCACCCACGCGCGGTGATAGCAGCCGCGATTGACGCGGCGAGTGGCCAGCCGGCGATCGTCTCGGGCAGCCCGCTCATCCGTCCATGAGGCGGTAGCCGACTCCCCAACAGTTAACGACGTAACGGCCTTTCTCGGGATCCATTTTGCGCCGCAGGCGGCTCGCGTGCGAGTCGAGGGTTCGCGTCTTCGCCGAGGCCCGGAAGCCCCAGACCTCGCCCAGCAGCTCGCGCTTGGAGAAGACGCGATGCGGGTCGGAGGCGAGGACGCGCAGCAGCGAGAATTCCTTGTTAGAGAGCTTCAGTTCCCGGCGCCCAACCCAGGCCTGCCGCCGCGCCGGGTCGACGACCACCTCGCCCACCCGGCAGGGCCCATCGCGCCCCGGCGCGCCGCGGCGCAGGACAGCGCCAATCCGCGCTCGCAACTCCCGGTACGAGTAGGGCTTGGTCAGGTAGTCGTCGGCGCCGAGATCGAGCCCGCGGACGCGATCCTCCTCGCCAGCCCGGCCACTGAGGACGATGACTGGCAGCTGCGGGTTGAAGCGCGACGCGATCCCGTCGGCCTCGCGGATCTCCCGCAGCACGTCGAGGCCCGACGCGTCCGGAAGCGAGAGGTCGAGGACCATCAGGTCCGGCTGCTTGTAGCGGCAGAGGCGTAGCGCGTCGGAGGCGCTGGGGGCTGGCAGGACACCGAAGCGATCGGCGATCAGGTGGTCACAGAGAAGCTCCAGGGTGGCCGTGTCGTCCTCGCAGACGACGACGCTGGCGATCTCTTTGCGCTGGGGCAGCATCCCCCTCCTAAGGGAGCGGCGACGAAGACTCTCCCCCCGCGGGGCTGGACTTTGCGGCGACGACTTTGCTCGACAGCCTGCCGGCGGGCAGCTCGAGCACTGCCGCGGCTCGCCGCTCGGCGGCAACTCGGCGCGGAGGCACGCCACGACGGATCCCCAGCGGTCTGTCTTCTCCGTCAAGGAAGACGAGGTCAAGCGCAAAACGCATGCCGAAGGTATGAACGCTCCTGCACCCCGGGATCAGCAGGCCGGTGCCCGCCTGCTCGCGCCCGAGGAAGGCAAGGCCGAGCAGACGGGCTCGCGGGGAGTCCGCGACGGGCACCCGCTGTCCCTGCACGACGACGACGGGCAGTTTGCGAAAGCGACGGGCTGGCGGTGGCGATGACACGAGGAAGAAAGGCTCGGCAGCCGCGATCTCTCCCCGGTTGCCGGGCCTGCCGCAACGGCCTCCCAGTCATCTAGCCTGCGTCGATGGCCCGGGACGGCAGAGTCGCGATCTTCGGCCCCAACCCGATGCTCTCGATCACCGTCGAGGCGCTGACCGCCGACGGCGGCGACGACATCCACCTGCACGCCGCCGGGCAGGGCGTCTGGGTGGCGCGCATGGCCGCGGAGCTTGGCGCCGACGCGCACCTTTGCGGCTTCATCGGCGGCGAGTCCGGGAACGTCCTGCGACCGCTGCTGGAGGAGATGCCGTTTGAGCTCTCGCTCGTTGAGACCGCTGAGGCAACCGGCTCATACATCCAGGACCGCCGCAGCGGCGAGCGCGAGCCGGTTGCCCAGAGCGCCGCCATGCCCGCCTCCCGCCACGAGGTCGACGATCTCTTCTCGGTCGCCTGCGCCTCCGCCCTCGATGCGGACGTGCTGGCCGTCTGCGGCCCCTACCCGGACAACGCGTTGCCGCTGGAGATCTACGGCAAACTCGTGGCCGACGTCGGGGCCAACGGCACGCCCAGCCTCGTCGACCTCTCCCCGCCCCGCCTCAACAGCGCCCTTGAGGGCAAGCCGGAGCTGGTCAAGATCAACGACTGGCAGCTCGCCTCCTATATCTCCGACTCGGTCGAGGGCGAGGCGCGCCTGCGCGCAGCGGCCGAGCGGCTGCTCGAGGCGGGCGCCGGAACGGCGATCGTCACCCGCGCCGAGGAGCCGGCGATGGTCCTGCGCGGCGACGAGGCGTGGACGCTGATCCCGCCCCGCTTCGAGCGCGGCGCCCGCGAGGGCTGTGGCGACTCGATGATGGGCGCGCTGGCGGCCTGCATGGCGCAGGGGTTGGACTGGGAGGAGACGCTGCGGGTCGGTGCCGCGGCCGGCGCCGCCAACTTCCTCCGCAACGGGCTCGGCAGCGCCAACCGAACGATCGTCGAGAAGTTGGCGCGCCGGGTCGAGCTGCGGCCGCTCTGAGAGGGTCGCGGTATGTCGGCAGCACCGTCGCCGCCTCAAACTCGGGTGGTTTTGGTCCCCTATGGGGGGCAAAAATCACCCCGCTTTGCTCAGAGGGCGGGCCCGAACGGAACCTCGAGCTCATCGCCCTCGACGATCGCGCGCGGGGCCATCTCCGCCATCCACTTCAGGTGCGGGCGCAGCGCCTCGATCTCGGCCAACTTCTCGAAGGCCTCCGAGAGATGCACGGGCCGGCCGCCGTGCGAGGAGTGGGCGTCGCTGGAGAGCACGTGGACGAGCCCCGCTTCGGCCAGCGTACGCATCCCGACCGCCATTCGTTCCCGCAGGAAGAAATCAGCGGTCGCCTGAACCAGGGCACCGGCCTCGATCAGCGCCGCGATCCGCTCGAACATGTCCTCGGAGAGGTGCCGCTCGGGGTGGGCGATCAGCGAGCGGTGGCCGCGCTCGGCGAGGTGCGCCACGCACGCCAGGAGCCGCTCGTCGAGGGGGCCGGGCGCCGGCTCGAGCAGGATCCAGCGACCGTCGCCGAGCGACACCTGTGCCAGCTCCTCCTCGCTCAGACCTTCGGCGGCCGTCGCCGCCACCTCGCCACCGGTGAGGACGGCAACCGGTACCTCCTCTTCGCGCAGCCGTCGGTTGACCGCCTCGACCCGCTCCGCCACCTCGTGGATGCGGACGTCGTGGTCGTGACGAATGTGCGGCGTGGCGCAGATCGCCTCGATCCCGTCCGCCGCCGCCTGGCGCGCCATGCCGGCGCTGTCGCGGATATCGAGTGCCCCATCGTCGACGCCGGGCAGGATGTGGCAGTGGAGGTCGATCAAGGGGCTCTCGAGGTGCAAACGCTCATTCAGCGCGGGTCGCCCATTTGCGCCGGGCTACGATGACAGGCATGATCCAGCACCTGCTCCCGCCTGGGCTGGCGAGAGCGGATTGGCTTCAACTCGAATGAATAAAAAGACGACCCGCAGAGGGAACTACGAGTCTGGCTCTGACTACGTGCTCGAGTACGGCGAGCTCCGCTTCGCCTTCAACGAGGAGGACTTCGGGCAGCGCGTTGAGCAGGCCGCGGTCAAACTGGGCTTCGTCCAGCAGGGCCTCAGCCGCGAGGAGCTCTACGACCTGCTCGACCTGGCTGTCAACGGCGAGATCGCCGAGCCCAGCTCCCGCCTCGGCGAGCACATCAACGCCAACTGGGAGGACCTGGTCGGCCCCTCCAACCGCAGCCTCGTCCACTGGCTGCGCCGCCTCGTCTTCCGCGGCGCCTGGCTCGACCAGCGGGTCAAGGAGGGTGAGCTGGACGTCGTCTTCGACGACCAAACCCAGACCTTCGGCTACGTCCAGCCCGAGCGCAGCAACGAGCTGATCGAGCTCTCCCGCGAGCCGTCCTGGCGCCGCATCGCCTACCGCGGCTGAGTCGTTAGGCGGCAGCAGCGCGCACTTCAGCCGGTTCGACCAGCTGCTCGCTGCCGTCGGGATAGACGATCACGATCGGCTTGCCTTCTCGCAGTCGTCTCTCCATGACTTTCTCGAAACTCGCCAGGTCGGCGGGGACGAGCGTGGAATGGTTCGGGACGTCGATCTCGTCGGCGAGCAGCAGCTCAGTCACTCGGTCGAAAGCGAGTTCGGTCGCTGGCGTGTTCTTCCTCGCTACGGCTCCCATCGCTCGACCATCCCTTCCCAGTTCGTCTTGATCTCCTCTATCGCTGCGGGAAGATCCAGTCTAGCGGCACCTTTTGTCGTCAACGGTTCGGCGGCTAGCTTCTCGCCGCGTCGAATCCAGTGCCTCTCCGGGCAGCCGTGTGCATTGTCGTAGACACAGATGGAATGGATCGCCTCGCCGATCCTGACGCGCAGGACGACCGCCCAGTCCATCCCCTTCTGGGCATCCCGGCGCTTTCGCACGGCGATCCAGGCGTCGTCCTCGATCTCCACGATGAAGTCCCGCTCCTCGTCCCCCATGAGGAACAAAAGGCGGACAAACCAGGACTCTCCCCCCAGACCATTAAGCGACCGGCAAATCCGAAAGAAATCTAGGAGTACTGCTGTCGCTCGAGGGCTCGCCTACCGCGGCTAAGCCGGCCGCTCGAGCGCAGCCACGACTGTGAGCGAGCCGCTGGCCGATTGGGATGCCGTTAGAGCGTTGTCAAGCAGGTCGCGGGCGCCGTCGGCGTCGCCGTAGCTCTCGGCGAAGCGGCTGAGGGAGTCGATCAGGACGATGACATTCTCGCCACCCTCGGCGCGGCGAATCGCCTGGCCGATCGCGTCATTGGCGTGGTTGGCCTTGCCGGCGGCGACGATCTCCGACTGGGGAGCGTCGCGGCGCCAATCGGCCAGCTCCTCCGGACTGGGTTCGATCAGCAGAGCGATCGGGTCCGGGCCGTTGGAGGCGTCGGCGAGCTGAGCCGCCACTTCGCGCAGCAGCGCCGTGCAGGTCTCGCGGCTCTCCGCGTAGACGATCGACTGGCGGCCCCCAGCACTCGGCAGCAGCAGGTCGTGGACGCGCAGGCCTTTGCGCCGTCGGCCCCAGCGGCGGCGTCGCCTGCGGCGCTTGGGGCGCTCGCCCGCGGTGGGCTCGGCGCCCGCAGCTGGCTCGGCCGCGGCTGCGGACTCGCGCGGGGGTGGCGGGGGTTGCTGCTCGCGGCCTCTCGACTGCTGGCGCTCCCCGCCCTCGCGCGACTCTGCGCGGCGTTTGCCGCCACGCTGCCCTTCGGAGCGGCGGCGCTGGCCACCCTCGTCGACGGGCTTCTCCCGGCGGGGTTTCTCCCGGCGGGGCTTTTCGTCGCGCCCCTCCCGGCTGGGCCGCTCCTCGCGGCTCCGGCGCCGGCCCGAGTCTGAGCGGCGCGGGCCGCTCGAGGCCGCCTTGCCGCCCTCGCCGTCGCCATCACCAGCAAGCTTCTCGATCAGCTCGGCGCGGCCGAGCATCCGGTAGCGCTCGATGCCGGCCTCCGCGGCCAGCGTGTGCAACTCGGCGAGGTGCTTGGACTCCAGCTCGGACTTGTTCACGGCGGGCAGGCTATTCAACCGGCGGTCGCGAGGCGCTTCTGCGTCAGCTCGCGGAGCCATTCGCCGAACTCGGGCCGCGTCTCCCAGTCGCTGCGGAACTTCTCGGCGCCGGAGTCGGTCAGCGGGTGGTTCAGCATCTGCCGCAGCACTTTGGCCGGCGTCGTCGCGATCTCACAGCCGATCCGCGCCGCCGCGACGATGTGCTCGGGGTGGCGGATCGAGGCGGCGATGATTTCCGAGGTCATCCCGCCGGCTCGCAGCGAGTCGGCGATTTCCTCCACCACCACCGTCGAATCGACCGAGATGTCGTCGAGCCGACCCATGAAGCAGGAGACGTAGGTGGCGCCTGCCGACGCCGCCAGCAGTGCCTGCGTGGGTGAGAAGACGAGCGTCATGTTGACCGGGATCCCTTCGCCGGTCAGCGTGCTGGTGACCTCGAGACCGTGCTCGTTGAAGGGGACCTTGACGACGATGTGCTCGTGCAGTTCACGCAAGGCGCGGCCCTCGTCGAGCATGCCCTGGACGTCCGAAGAGACGACCTCGGCGGAGGTCGGGCCACCGACCAGCTCGCAGATCCGCTTGATGCTCTCGCCGGGCTCGCCGTCCTCCTTGGCGAGCAGCGATGGGTTGGTGGTGGCGCCGGAGAGGACACCCCAGGCGGCGATCTCTTCGACCTCCGCAACGTTTCCGGTATCGATGAAAAGTCTCATGGCTCCCAGGTTAGTGAAGGCGCTAGACGGTCGACGCCGGATCCGCGGCGGCCGGGTCGGTGCCAGCCTGCGCCGCCGCGGCGGGCCAGGCCTCGGCCTCGCGCTTGACCCGCCGCCGCGACCAGCCGAGCTCGCTGCCCATCGCCTCGGCGACCGGCCGCACCGCCTCGGCGCTGCGCAGCTGCGGCGCCGCGAGGATCCCCAGCCGCGTGCGCCGCAGCAGCACGTCGGCGACGCTGCGCGCCTGCTCGAGACGGGCGGCGACCGCCGCCTCGGCGACCAGGTCGGGGCGGCCGGGGGCGATCGGGCGCGCCATCTTCGGGTCCTTCCAGGCAAGGTCCAATACGGCGCGGGTCGCGTGGCCGTAGCGGAAGGCGAGCTGGGCGATCGACTCCTCCCCCACCCCCTCCGGCCCCTCCAGGTCTTCGCGCCGGGCCTCCATGCCGAGTGGGATCTCGGCCGTGTGGCAAGGCGCCTCGCGGGCCTCGCGCTCGACCAGCCTGTCGACCGTTTGCTTCGCCATCCGCCGCCAGGTGGTGAGCTTGCCGCCGGTGATCGTCAGCATCCCCGACGACGTCTCGTAGAGCTCTGCTTTGCGCGAGATGTCGACTGACTTCTTCGGGTCACCGCTGGAGATCAGCGGCCGCACGCCGGCGTAGGCGCCGACCAGATCCGACTGCCCCACCGAGGTACCGAAGAAGGCGTTGACCGCGTCGAGCAGGTACTCGATGTCGTCCTCGCCCGGATGCGGATGGTCGATGTCGCCATCGAAGTCGTTGTCGGTGGTGCCGACCAGGGTGCGCCCGTACCAGGGTAGGGCGAAGATCGCCCGGCCCGCGCCGGCCGGGACGACGCAAGCGGCTGAGCCGGTCGAGAGGTCGGCCCGGTCGAGCAGCAGGTGGGTGCCGCGGCTGGGCGCGATCCGCGGCACATCCTCCTCCTCGACCACCTCGGCGCGGATCCGGTCGGCCCAGACGCCGGTCGCGTTGACGACGTTGTCGGCCTCGACCTCGAAGCGCTCACCGGACTCGGTCTCGACGAAGGCCAGACCGGAGGCGCGGCCGTTGCTCGTCAGCAATTCGGTCACCTCGGCGCCGTTGAGGGCGACGGCGCCGAAGCGGTGCGCCTCGCCGAGCACGGTGAGGACCAGCCGCACATCGTCGGTCTGGCAGTCGTAGAAGAGGTAGGCGTCCTTGGGGTCGCGCGGGCCAAGGCTCGGGACCAGGTCCAACAGCTCGTCGCGGTCAATCGTGCGGTGGCGGTCCGGTGACCAGTAGAAGTCCTCGTCGCTGTCGCGGGAGGAGCGCATCTCGCGGCGGCTGCGACCGACCCGAGTCGTCGCCATCACGTCGTACATGTTGAGACCGATACCAATGCGGCGGTCGCGCCGCGCCTCGGCGAAGCCGGTGACGAGGAACGGCGTCGGGTAGACCAGGTGCGGCGCGAGTTGCACCATCAGCTGCCGCTCCAGCAGCGCCTCGCGGACGAGGCCGAGGTCGAAATTCTGCAGGTAGCGAAGGCCGCCGTGGACCATCTTCGAGGAGCGGCTGGAGGTGCCGGAGGCGTAGTCGTCGCGCTCCAGCAGCGCCACTGAGTAGCCGCGCGAGGCAGCGTCGAGGGCAACGCCGGCGCCGGTGATGCCGCCGCCGATCACGACCACCTCGAAGCGCTGTCCTGCGATCGCCTCCAGGGCTGCGGCGCGGGTGAGCATCAGGTGAGGAAGACGGTCGTCTGCTCGATCGGCGGCCGCTCCGGCGGCTGGCGCTCCTGACGCGGGCCACCGAGGTGCAGCAGGGCAACGAAACGCTCGTCATCGGGAAGCCCGACCGCCGACCGCCCCTCCTCGGTGCGGAGGACCCCCGGCGTGCGCCAATAGCCAGCCCAGCCGCGTCCATGCGCGGCGAGCAGGACGATGTAGGAGGCGACGGCGGTCGCGTGCAGGTCCTCCTCGTCCTGGACGGGATCACCGCCGAGCACGCAGGAGACGACGATCAAGGTAGGGGCGCGGTCGAGCTTGGCCGCCCCCTCTGGCCCAGCGGCCTCCTTCAGCCGGGCCAGGGTCTCCGGCCCGAGGACCCGGAAGCGCCAGGGTGCCGTCAGGTTGTGATTTGGCGCCCACCGCGCCAGCTCCAGCAGCTCCTCGACCTCGTCCCGCTCCAACGGCTCGGAGCCGAACGCCTTGTGCGTGCGGCGAGTGCGGATCGCGGTCTCTAAGTCCACGGGTGGAACATAGCCACCGGTTTCCGGCCAAAGCCTCACGCTCTGTGCCGAGAGAGAGAATCCTCTGTGAAATAGCTGCAAAGTGGCTTGAAATGGCGGATTTCGCGGCTACCGTGCGCCGCAGCGGAGGGTGAAGCCGTCGGGTGGCGACTCAGGTCTGACAACCATGAGTCCGGGTGTGGCCCGGATAGGGTTCGAGTCCCTCGCCCTCCGCTGAAGTTCGCTGAGAGTGCGAGGAGGTGGGGCCGAGGTGCAATCGTCAGGCGGCCTGCGGGGATAGCCACCCGCCTAGCGGTCCACCTTCGCGTAGCTCTCCGATTGACCCAATCGATGGAATCGGGGTGGTAGGCTGGACGCACGGTTGTCAGGCGTGAGCCGTCGCCTAACGGCGACACCCAGATTCGGCCCGCTCGCGCGGGCCGTTTCGCTTTCTGGGGAGCAATCGAGCGGGACGCGCCTACGAAGCGGACGCCTACCAGCCGAAGCGTCGGCCCAGGAAGAGGACGCCGCCGAGGGCGAGGCCACCGGTACCAAGACCGATGCCCAGCGGCGCCCAGGGCTTCGGCGGGGGATCTTCACTCGCTTTGAAAGGCGGCGCCGCCCGGGCTGGTTCGGGCTCGGTGCCCTCCGGCGCCAGCGTTTCCGGAGTGCCGGGGATCGGCCCGGTGCCGCCAGTCGGCGGCGGCAGCGGGGGCGCGGTCCCCGCCGGAGGGATGGTGCCGCCTTCGGGCCCGAACGTTTCCGGCAGGGTCGAGGGCGGAATCCCTTCCGACGGTGGAGCGCTTTCCACGGTGGGCGGCGTGATCCGCCCTCCGGGGGTCGTCGGAATTCCGCCGGTGCTCGTTCTCGGCCGCGGTTCGCGCCCGACGGCGGCGATCGGGAACGGCTGTTCCGCCACCGCCGCGAGCGCCTGGCCGGTCACCCAGACCGGGGTCTGGTCGCTCTCCGCCGAATAGGTGTAGTGGCCGTCGTCGGCCAGGCGAGAGGCGAGGTAGTCGAGGGCGCTGTTGCCGCCCGCCCGGATCGAAGCCGGATCGGCGCCAACAGCGAGCATCCCCTGCACTGCCCAGGCGGTGGACTGGGCGTTGACCGCGCCGTTGCCGCCGGTGACGAAACCGCCGTTTGGGCGCTGGTGCCGGCGCAGGTAGGTGAGCCCGTCCTGGGCGAGCTTGGAGCCCGGCATCGCCTGCATGACCACGGAAGTTCCATCGGCGGTGCTGACCGAGCCGGGGATGTCGCCCCAGCCGCCATCGCCGTTCTGGACCTGGCCGAGCCAGGACGTGGTGCCGGCCAGCGATCCCGTAGCGCTCGCGGCGCGGAGAGCCATCACCGCGAAGGCGGTCGACCCGGGCCAGCCCTCGTAAGAGCCGTCAGCGCGCCGGCGTTTGAGCAGCGCCTCGACCAGGTTTCGCCCGCCGAAGGTACGCGGGTCGATTCCCGCACTCTCGAGGGCGAGGATGGTGCGCGCGAAGTCGCCGCTTCTGCTCAGCGCCCCGACGTTGCGGCGGAGGAAGTCGACGGGCGTCTGCCCCGCCTTCGAGACGTCGAGGGGGTTGTGCCCGGCCGCCTCCAGCCCCAGCACCACCCAGGCAGTCGTCTCGGGGCTCGAACTTTCACCCGCCGAGGGGGCCCAGCCGCCGTCGGCGTTCTGGATCGTTCTCAGCCAGGAGACCGTGACGCCGGTTTCGGCCGCCTGCGCCGGCGCGGGCATCGCCGCCGGGAGGGCGACCAGCGTCACCGCCAGCAGGGAAGCGGCGGCGGGAACTCGCCACTCAAAGCGCTCGCGGAAGCGGACCAGCATCCGCACCATCGCCGGTCCGGCGACCAGCGCGAGGACGACGTTGCCGAAAGCGTGGGCGAGGTCGAACGGGATCGCGCGCGACTCCAGGGCCAGGAACCGCTGCAGCGAGAGCTCGCCTCCATAGGTCGCCATTAGGGAGAAGTTCAGCAGAGCGCCGTACGCGATGCCAGCAAACCCGCAGACGGCCGCCAACACGAAGCGGTTCGGCTGCCACCGCGCCAGCCCGAGCGCCGCGCCGAGCAGGCCGCACATCCCCCAGCCGGCCATCTGCCACGGCGTCCAGGGGCCCTGCCCGAACCAGAGGTTCGAGACGAGCGCGGTGAGGGCGCCGACGGCGAACCCTGGCGCAGGGCCGAGCGCGTAGCCGGCGAAGAGGACGATGTCGGTGGTTGGCTTGACGTTCGGGAAGGCCGCGAAGGCAATGCGCCCGGCGATCGCCATGGCAGCGAGGGCAGCGACCAGGGCAACGACCTGCGAGCTCGGTCGCGTCCGCTCGTACCAGGCGAAGCCGGCAAACAGCACCGCGCCGAGGATCAGGAAGCTGGCGAGCGCCCAGCTCATCCCCGTCCCTCCAGCGCGCCGACACCCTGCTCGGGAGTGACGACCCCGGGCAGGTCGAGGATCCGTGCGACCTCGGTCGCGAAGTACCAGCCACCCGAGAGGATTTCGGCGGCGGCGCCGTCGGCGATGGTGACCCCGTCGCCGAGGAGGACTACGCGCTCCGCGAAGCCGGCGGCGAACTCGACGTCGTGGGTGGCAACCACCAAACCGGCGCCGTCCTCGGCCATCTGCTCGATCAGTTCGGCCAGCTCGCCCTTGCGGGCTCGGTCCATGCCCCGCGTCGGCTCGTCGAGCGCGACCAGCCCCGGCAGCTCTTCGCCGTTCATCCGTCCCGCCAGCGCGATCGCCAACGCCAGCCGCTGCCGCTCGCCGCCGGAGAGATCGCGTGGGTCCGCCTCAAGCGCCCCCTCCAGGCCCACCGCCCGCAGCGCCGCCCTCCCCTCGTCGCCCGGCAGCTCGTCCCCGACCCGCTCGCGCACCAGGTAGTCGCCGGGGTTCTGGGTCAGCAGGGCGAATCCACCCGGCACCTGCGCCTTCCCACGGACTGGCTTGACGAGTTCGGCAAGCGTCCGCAGCAGCGTGCTCTTGCCCGCTCCGTTGCGTCCCATCAGCGCCACGCGCTCCCCACGTTCGATCCGCAGATCAATACCCCGTAGGACGTCTCGCGCTGTCTCTCCATCGTCCAGCTCCACCCACAGGTCGCGCGCTTCGGCTGCGGTGGCGATGGGAGAGGGCCGGGGGGTCTGACTCCTCGCTGGGTTTTTCGCCTTTGAGTGGACATCTCTCGCCGAGGTGGCGGTGCGAAAAACAGGACGCCGCTCGTCGTAAGACCCCCCGGCCCTCTCTCCCGCGACCGCTTCCTTCGACGCCAAGATGCCCCGGGCATCGCGAACTCCCGTGGGAAGGGGTTCGATGCCACTGAGGGAGAACATGCGAGCGGCTGGGGTCTCCAAAGCTAGGTCGGCCTCCTGCGCCCAGGCGAGGAAGTCGCGGGGGGCGCCGTCGAAGGCGATCGAGCCGGAGTCCATGGCGACGACGCGATCGGCGGCGGCGAGGCAACGCTCCAGGCGGTGCTCAGCGAGGAGGATCGTCACCCCCCACTCCTCATTGAGCCGGCGCAGCAGCCAGATCAGCTCGTCGCCGGCGACCGGGTCGAGCTGGGAGGTGGGCTCGTCGAGGAGCACGAGCTTTGGGCGGGTGACAAGAGCCGCGGCCAAAGCCACTCTTTGCAGCTCCCCTCCCGAAAGCGTGTCCACCGTCCTGTCGAGCAGGTGGGGGATCGCGAGGGCGAGGGCTACCTCCTCGATCGCCCGGGCACGCGCGGGCGCGGGCTCGCCGCGCATCTCCAGCGGCAACCCGATCTCGGCGGCGACCGTGGTCGATACGACCTGGGTCTCGGGGTCCTGGGCGACGTAGCCGACGGCAACCGCGAGCTCGCCCGGCCCCGCCTGCAAGGCGTCGATGCCGGCGACGCCGATGCTGCCATCGATTTCGCCTCCGTGGAAATGGGGGACGAGGCCGCAGGCGGCACGAAGGAGAGTCGACTTGCCGCAGGCAGAGCGGCCGGCAAGCAGAACGAGCTCTCCGGCGTCGAGCGTCAGCGAGACACCATCAAGGGCGGGACGGGCGCCGTTGGGATAGGTGTAGGTGACCGTGGCCAGCTCCAGCGTCGGCGCCAGCCGGGCTGGGGTCGCCACGTCAGGCACGCGCTGCCTCCGAGCGACGGATCGCCGCCGCTGGGCCCTGGCGGGCAGGCCGCCGACGGCGAGCGATTGGCCCGAGCCCCGCCAGCGCCACAAAACCGGAGACGAAGAGAGTCGATGGAGCGACGCCGACTTCGACGGTCGGGTAGGCGGCAAATGAGTCTGCCCCGAGCAGCTTGGCTCCGATCGCCACCGCAAGTAGGATCGTCCCGATCGCGTAGAAGCGGGTGTCGAAGCGCGAGCGCCGGCAGTCAGGGCAGCCGGCGCAATCCGCCCGCGGCGCGTCGAGGCCGTAGCCGCGCAGCTCCAGGGTGGCCGCGACGTCGACCGCGCGGTCCAGCGAGCCGGCGAGCAGCCGGCGCACCAGAGCCGCCCGGCCGAGCGGCGCCGCGGCCGGGCCGCGCAGGCGGCCGGCGTCGCGCAGGCGGCCGGCGTCAGCAGCCGCCACAGGGACGAAGCGGGAGATCAGCGTTGCGGTCAGAGCCGAGCGGCCGGCGACCGGCCGCAGCGCCCGCAGCACCCGGTCGGGGTCCACGCAGGCCGAGTAGACGGCGAAGGCGATCATCACGACCACGGCGCGGAGGCCGAAGACGCAGCCGTCGGCGATCGCCTCGGCGGTGACGTTCACCTGCCCGAAGAGCGGCCACTCCCCGAGCCGCGCCCAAACGGTCTCGCCACGGCTGACGACGAGCGCGTTGACGACGACGATCGGCAGGGCGATGGCCAAGCCGAGCTTGACGGCCGAGCGCACCGCTCGTCCCGCCCCCGCCAGCCAGCCAGCGAGCGCTGCAGCGGCCCCAACGGCGGCGAGAACGACAGGGCTCGAGTAGAGGAAGGCGACGACGACGAGAGCGCCGAGGTAGGCGACGGCAGCGCCGGGCGAAGCCGCCTGCAGTGGTCCGGGGCGGGGCGCGTACGCGAACGGCGACCTCATTGCTCGGCTGGGATCGGCAGGGGCACCACTCCCCCATTCTGCCCGGCGACCGCATAGCGGCCCCGCAAATCGGTGACGTCCAGCATCTCAGCGGCCGCGTCCACACCGGCCGCCGTGGTGCCGCTGACGATCCACACCGGCGGCGCGTCGAAGCGCCGGGTCGCGGCGACCAGCCCGGCGCCCGCCCCGAAGGTGCGGGCCGCCTCCCCCGCTTCGTCGAGGCCGACGAGGCGGAAGCTTCCTCCTAGCGGTACGAGCTCCGCGAACACGCCGCTCGCCTCGGGGCCGTCCTCCAGCTGCGCCGCGGCCGCGTCCTGCCGCAGCCGCGCCCAGGGGCCGACCAGGACGCGGATCGCGTCCTCGGTCCCGGCAGGAGACACAGTCACCCCGGCGCCCTGGAGCCTGCCCCGCACCGTCCCGCAGGCCGGACCACCGCCGCGGCACTCCACCGCGACCGGGTGTCGCTCGCCTGCATAGCCGTCAAGGAAAGGCTGCGGCCAGGAGCCCACCACCGCGGGCACGCGCAGCGCCGTCGACCAGTCCCGGTAGTCCCACCAGATCGCCTCGCCGCCGTCCAGCTCATAATCGGCAGCGCCGACCGTCGACTCGACGCCGTTGACGTAGAAGAGCCAGTCCAAGGCGCGGCCGTCCGCCCGCTCGGCTTCGAGACCGTCAATCGACTGCACGAAGCCACCGCCGTAGCGGGTCGAGATCTCGGCTCCGCCTTCCAGCACCCGCATCACGGTGTCCGACTCGGCGACCTGCTCGCCTTCGACGAAGGCGAGTCTTCCGCCCCGTAGTCGCGGGTCACGGTCAGCGAGACCTCGCCGACCCCCTCGCCTGGGCCAAGGCCGCAGCCGGCAGCCGCGAGCGCTGCGCCAAGCAGCGCGATCGCGACCGCCGTGCCGCGGCACCGGCTCACGGCATCAGCCTTTGGGGCATTTCCCGCTGACGCAAACGCTCTCCCGATTCGAGGGGATGTCTTTGCCGTGGCGGGCGATCAGGCGCGCAGGCTGCGCCAGCACGACCGTGGTGCGGCCATCACCCCCGGTGGGAGCCTCGGCGCCGCTCACGGTCACCCCCGCGGCCGGCTTCTTCCTGCCCTTCTCGTCGTAGGAGAAGACGCGAACAGTGAACGGATGTCCGAGCGTAACCCGATCCGGAGCCACAAGCGCCAGCTCATCCGGGTAAGGGAAGGCCGCCAGCGCCCACAGCACCTCGTCGCCGGCGCGCACCTTTACCGCTTCGCCGCCGAGTTCCGGGTTGACATGGTTGACCTTCAGGTACCAAGAGAGCTTCGAGGTCGCTTCGGAGCCGCCGATCCCGCATAGGCCCAAGCCGAAGTCAAAGGCGTCGGTGAGCAACAGCGGCTGCAGCGATGGCGTCGACTTGGCAGCCCGGCCCAGCAGCCCGAGCGCGGTCGCTCCTTTGACCGTCACCGACTCGCCGCTGCCGCCGGTCGCTTTGCCGAAGCAGGTGGCTTTGGGACTGGTGGGGACTGACGTCGTGCCCGCCTGCAGCGTCTGTTCGGTCAGCACCTTGCCGCCGCTGCCCACCACCCGCAGGTCGGCAGGGACGCCTTTGGCCACCGCGACCGCCGCGGTCGAGAGAGCGAGAACGAAAGCAAGCGCACACGCGGCGACCAGCCGGAATGGAATGAGTCTTGGCATTTAAGCCACCCTTTCCTCGAGGGTTGTCATGGCTGGCCGGGGACAGGTCTCCTGGCTTCCGGGATAGTCGGCCGCACCTTCCCGGGAGCTCCGTGTCGCCCCAGTGGCTGACGCAATAAGCGCCTGCGGCTTCCTTGGCCCGGTCACAGTGGCGGGACCGCGCCGGCTTCGCACCGGACTTCCCTTGACCACCGACCGTATGTGGCGGCGAGTCTATCCGACGTACAGCGACAACCGGTTTCGACTCACAGCCCGGTCCATGCCTAGCGTCGTTTCCTGAAAGACGCTTTCCTGTCATCTGCGGGACTGCGAGCCGAGAGGAAGCTCGAAAGGAAGATGGTCGCCGACTTAGCCTGTGCTTCCTTCTCAGCTTTCGTCTTTGGCAGTCGCTGACTTGCTTTGTCCTGCACCTCCAAGACGGAGTCGAGGAAGTCTCGGGTGAGTTCTCCGATTTCCTCGATTCCCGCCCGATCGAGGATCAGTGGGGTCCAACTGAGCTCACCGGGTGGATCGTCGAAGAGTCCCGCCTCCATCGAGGCTCGTGCGTCGTCGAGGAACTCCCTCAGGATGCGTGCCGAGACGCTATTTCGTACGACGTCGGGGAAGTCGTCCCAGGCATTCGGCGGAATCACGGTCGGCGTCGCCGCCCGGTAGAAGTGCTCCACAGCACCCCGCCGGGGGACCTCATGGTCTTTCACTATCAGCCCATGGTCTCGAAGCACCGTCGTGTGGTAGCTGACCTGACTTATGCCCTCGTGCAGCTCGTCGGAGATCGCTTTCGGACTAGCGACGCGGTCGGCAAAGATCGCGAGGATCCGGACCCGCAGCGGGTGACCCAGCGCTTTCATCAGCTTGTGGTTGGGGGGCAGCCGTTTCAGCGCTCCCCCCTTGGCGCGGGTCGACGGTGCAGCCTTAGGCTTTTCTTTCCGAGCACTGGACTTGTCTTCAGGCTGAAAACAGCCGACGAACTGCTCTTAGGGCGCCTGGGCTGTCTTCCCTCTGCCACGCAAGCCTTTCTCTTCATCCGATTAGAACAGTTGAAGTAGTTCTTAAAAACCGTGCTGGCAGCCTAAAAGAATCGGGCACCTAGATTCACTTCGAGATATGCGTCCGAAAGCTTCGACTCATTGGTCTCTGGACCCAGAGGGAAGAGCATGAGCGGTTTCTTGCCGCCCTTTGATAAGCATTAGATGTTCGCTCAGTGTCATGGCGATCATTGCGAAAACTTGTGGCGGAACAGATCCTTGACAGATCGGAGAGTCATTCGTTGGCACGCCTTGCGGTCGTGTATGCCAGTCGATTGCGCATGAAGATCGTCACCGACCTGTATCTGCGCCCGATGAGCCCGAGTCAGTTCCACACTGCGTTCGGAGGAGGATCCGTATCCCGGGTCGACTACCACTTCAAGAAGCTTGCCGAGTCAGGCTGGCTCGAACTCATCCAGACCAAAACGGGGGGAGCGCGACGCAGCGCCACCGAGCATTTCTATCGCGCAAATGATCTTGCGGTCTGCGACTTGGAAAGGTGGTCCCAGCTGCCGCCGTCGATCCAAGCCACCTCCAGCCTGATGACGCTCGAGCACTTCACTGAGCAAATCGTAACCGCCATCGAGGCCGATACGTTCGATGCACGCCCAGATCGCCATCTCAGCTGGATGCCGGTTTACTTGGATCGGCTGGGCTGGAAGCGCGTTATGGAAGCCCTTAATGATGCTTTCGAGGTAATCAATAAAGAGCAAGCTGAAGCGAATCTGCGTCTCGCCGAGTCGGGCGAGAAACCCGCTTTTGCGACCGTAGGGCTTGCGGGCTTCGAGTCCGCTGCCTCCATCGACCGCCAGGGCCTCTCCAATGCCAACGGCCTATTCCCTCCACCGGGCAGGACTCCAGTACGAAGCCCGCGCGACGCGACGTTCGTCTTTCCGATCCAGATCGCCAAAGTCCTAGCCGACCCGCTCGCGCTCCAGATTATTTCCGAGGCAAACCTGAGAGAGATGAGTGCCTCGCAATTCCGGGATGAATTTGGCGGTGGTGCGGCGTCGGACCTTGATCGGCGCTTCAAACGACTCACCAGCGCCGGGTGGCTCGAAATAACCTCGGTCAAAACCGGAGGCAGTCGCCGAGGTGCCAAGGAGTATTTCTATCGGGCCCCTCAGCCAGCGATCCCCGACAAGAAAGCTTGGTTCGCAGCGCCAATGAAGACCCGAGAAACCATCACCTGGAGATCTTTCGCACAGCTACGGGAAAACGCTATAGACGCGATTGAAGCCGGTACGTTCGACGCTCGCAGCGACCGCCATCTCACCTGGTCTCTTCTTCGCCTGGATCAGCGCGGGTGGGACCAGATTCTGTGCATCGTCGATGCGGCTTCCAAAGCGCTCAAGGGAGAAGAGCAGCACGCCCGGGACCGTATGGCCAGTTCAGGTGAGCGCCCGATCCCGGCCCTTGTCGCCCTGACCGCCTTCGAATCACCCACCCACGGTCTAAAAACCCTTTGAAGAGGCGCACAGCGCAGCTGATGCCAGCTGCTGCGTCTACGGATGTTCGTCCAATCTGCTTGGCCTGTTTGCTCTCATCCTCCTAAGGTCGGGCGGCATCAGGAAACCAATCCGTTTATTTGGGAGGGGCTATGGGACGGGGGATCTGGCGGCAGGGGCCGGCGCTGGCGGTCGCGGTGGTGGCACTGTTCGTTGCGCTCGGGGGGAGTGTGTATGCGGCGAAGCAGGCGAAGCTGAACGGGAAGGCGATCCGGGCGAAGTCGCTGCCGGGCAATCGCTTGAAGCTGCGGTCGGTCCCGGCCAATCGGTTGAAGCCAGGGGTGTTGCAGACCGCCCAAATCTCGACGCCGCTGACCGGCTACGACATCGATGAGCTGACCCTGGGCTTGGTGCCGAGCGCGGCCCACGCCGAACAGGCCGACAGCGCCCTGAGCGCCAACGACGCGCAGACCGCCCTCAACGCCGTCAACGCGGTCAACGCCCAGACGGTCAACGGCCACAGCGCAGGCTGCAAGCCCGGCACGCGGCTCTTCGCCGGCGCCTGCTGGCAGAGCTCACCCAGCGTCTCCATGGCGACGGCGCCGTTGGCCGCCGCCGAATGCGCCAACGCGGGTGGCACCCTGCCGGACGCGCTCGAGCTCGCCACCTTCGCCAAACAGCCCGGGGTGAACTTGCACGAAGACGAAGAGTGGTCGCATAGTTTCGTGACCCTGTCTGGGAAAAATACGTATGCCATAGCGACAGTGGCTAGTAACGCCGTTATCGACTCGGCCCTATATGACGGGACCCTGTCCTCGGAAATTCGCCACTACCGCTGCGTGCTCCCGCTCGTCCGTCCGAGCGGCTGAACTACCTGGAGCCGCTGAGCTTTATCCTCCCTCTCGGATGAGAGGGCGCTCGCAGAGAATGCGCCAGGCGGGCGTGCTCGTCGCCTTTGCCTGCCTCGCGGGGGTCACGCTTGCCGCGCCGGCGGGGGCGGCATCGGCTCGCCTCCACCCCGCCTCCCCCGCGGTCGCCGACGAAGCGGCGCGGACGGCTCGGTACTGGACCCCGGAGCGGATGCGGAACGCGCTGCCGCTCGACGCACCGCGGACGGATCCGCTGGCGGTGGCGAGCTTCGCGCCGGTGCTCACCCCGACCACGCCGCCCTTCACCGTCAACGGCAGGCTCTTCGTCTTGCAGGGCGGCAAACAGGGGTACTGCTCGGCGACCGCGATTAACAGCCCGACCCGCCGCCTCGTCCTCACCGCCGCCCACTGTCTCAACTCCGGTCCCCGCTTCGTCCGCGGCGGTGGGGTCTGGTCGCGCTACGTCGAGTTCGTTCCCGCCTTCAGCGGCGGGACCGCTCCCTTCGGCGCCTTCACGGCGCGCCGCAACTCGATCTACGCAACCCGGCAGTGGGTGAGGTTCGGCAACCCCAACTTCGACGTCGGCGCCATCCTCACCTCTCCCAACGCCGAAGGCCTCAACGTCGCCGATGTGGTCGGCGGCGGCGCGACGATCGTCATTGACAGCACCCGCCGCCAACAGTTCCAGACCTTCGGCTACCCCGGCAGATCGACGGCGATGCAGGGCTGCGAATCCCCCTACGTCGGCGACGATCCCCTCACCTACCGTATCCCCGGCCCGCCGACCTTGGCGATCCGCTGCCACTGGGCGCCAGGAGCAAGCGGCGGCGGCTGGCTAATCGAAGAAGGACGCTCGATCAACGGCGTAACCAGCTACGGCAAACGCCGCGACCGCGTCCACACCTTCAGCCCCTACTTCAGCAGCGCCAACGTCGGCCGCCTCACTTCCGGGATGTAGGGGGCGCCGGCGCTCAGGCGCCGAGCAGCTCGCGGTAGAAGCGGTAGTCGCGGCGGTCAGGCCGCAAGTTGGCGGCCAGCGCGAGGTGATGGCGGGCGCGCTCGGTCTGCCCGGTCTTGGCCAGCGCCCGGCCCAGACAGAAGTGGGCGTAGTCGTTGACCTGGTGCGTGTCCACCACCGCCTCGAACTCGGTCGCGGCGGCGGCGAAGCGGCCGCTGCGGAAGTAGGCCCGCCCCAGTGCCTCGCGCACCGAGGACTTCTCCGGCGCGCGCCGCGCCGCAGCCTCCAGCGGCGGCGTCGCCTGCTCGAAGTCGGCCTCCTCGAGCAGCTCAATCCCACGCCGGTAAAGCGCGAAGGTGGAGTCGCGATCGTCGGCTGCAGGCATCGCCTTAGTGTAGGCAGCCGCCCCAACCGGGGCGACCGCCCACCGCCTCAGCCCGCCTTGCTGATCGAGAGCATCGGCAGGACGCTGTGTGCCTGGTCGATCTTCAAGTCGCTCACCCCCATTCTTCTCTCCGGTCGCGACGATCATGCTTATAAGACAATTGATCAGTCATTTACTCCTAAGTGATTAGATAGCACAGAAATCTTTTGTCTGCAAAACTCCCGTTCCATTCACCTGCGCAGAAGCGGTCCAAAGCACTCGAGGGGAAAGGAAGCGGCAGTGGCGAAACGCAGGCAGATCACGAAGGGAGAGCAGATACTTGACCCGCGGCTGGCGAAGGCCTTGGCGAACAGCCAACGGGTTGAAATTCTCGCCGTACTGAGTCACCGACAGATCAGCCCGGCACGCTACGCGCGGGAGTACGACTGCAAGCTCCCCAGCGTCGCTTACCACTTCAAGGTCTTGGAGGACTATGGCTGCATCGAACTCGTTGAAACGGTGCAGCGGCGGGGTGCGCTCGAGCACATATATCGCTGCGCCAAACGTCCGCTGCTAGGTGATGGCGACTGGAAGCTCCTCCCTCTTTCCGTTCGCGGTGGCATCAGCGGGGCGATCCTGAGGACGCTGGTCGAGCGGGCCCGGCTCGCGATCGAGGAGGGGACCTTCGACCGTCGTGAGGACCGCCACTTCACCTGGAGCCCCGTCGCCGTGGACGCGCGGGGATGGAGCGAAGTTACGTCCCTGCTCGCGACGACACTGGCGAAGCTGGAGAAGATCGAGGAGAAATCCAACGGGCGGCGGGCGAAGAGCGGCGAGGATGCGATACCGGTGACGGTGGCCCTGGCCGGCTTCGAATCGCCCGCCGAAGCGCCCGCCTAGGGCTTTTGTTCACTCCCGAGCTTTTGTTTAGCAAAAGTTACGGTACTCGGTTTTATATGTTCAAATCCCGCGATGTTCACAATAATTCGCGGTGAGGTGGATTCCCAGCTGAAGAGGGCGTTCTCGCAGGCTCTGAGGGTGGAAATCCTCGAGCAGATCGCCAGTGGTCCCGCCAGCCCAAGACAGATCGCTGAAGCGACGGGCGAACCGCTCGGCAGGATCGGGTACCACATATCGGTACTGCACCGGACCGGGTGCGTGCGGCCGGTCGACCCCGCCAGCGCCGAGTCCAGCGACTGCGCTTACGAAGTGTCGACGCTGCTGCCTTCCTCCCCCCGCATCCCTCTCTCGAACACTACCCGCGGCCACGCGCTCGCCTCAGTCCTGCGCCGCATCGTCGACCAGGGCCTGGCGGCCCTGAAGGCCGGCACGCTCGGCAGCAGCGGCGAGCAAGTCGCAAGCTGCGAGTCGATCCTCCTCGACGAGCGAGGCTGGCAGGAGACGCTGGCGATCCTCGAGGAGGCGACTGCACGGATCGCTGAGGCGAAAGCCGCAGCGGCCGAGCGGGTGGCGCAGAGCGGTGAGCCAGGAACGCCGACGACGGTGGCCCTGGCCGTCTTCGAAGCGGCTCCCGGCAGCGAGCAAATCGGCTGAAACTGTCGGGGCCAGATACCTGGTCGGAACATCGGCTGTACCGAGGTAGCACGGTCTAAGACCTGATGCTATAGTCGGCGAAAATTGAATGGTCGAGCGTTACGCGACTGCTTTATTCGCGCACCAATATCTTAATCGGCTAAAGGGCCGGCGTTGTAAGCCGGAGATCCGGGTTCGAGCCCCGGTTGGTGCATCCGTAAACGACAAGAGTCGTCGCGAGCCATGCACAACCTTTTCGACTATTTCGATCACACGGGAGGTGACGGGGACGAAGGGCTTTGGGCCCTGCGGGCCCCGTTCCGGGCCCGCGACGGCTATGACGTCCTCCTGGTGCCGCGGGTACCGGAGTGGCGGCAGGATGCCGACTCCCGTAAGGCGCTGGAACAGCTGGAGAGCGAGCCCTGGGTCGACGCCGTGCAGAGCACCGGCAAGGACGTCTGGATGCGGCTCGGCCGGCAGTGGTTCGAAGAGAAGGGCGCCGCGCTCGAAGCCGGTCAGGACGACGAGGAGAAGCCCCATGCCGACATCGCCGGCGGCCAGAGCTTCGCGCTGAACTTCTGGGACGCCAACTCCACCAAGGCTCTCCACATCGGGCACCTGCGCAACCTTTCGCTCGGGAACGCGCTTGGCGCCGCCCTCAGCGAGGCCGGCGGCCAGGTCGAGCGGCGCAGCATCATCTGCGATGTTGGCCGCAGCATGGGCGAGGCGATGGCGGGGGTCCTGCGCAGTGGCCGCAGCCTCTCCTCCGAAAACGGGGAGAAGAGCGACCACTTCGTCGGCTACTGCTACGCCGACTACGTCAAGGCGGGCGCCTCCACCAACGGGCTCAGCTCCGACCACCCGGCCGACTCGCTGACCCGCGAGGTCGACGTCCAGAACGACAGCGCCGACGAGCTGCTGCTGCGGGTCCTCAACGGTGACCAGTCGGCGCTAGAGCTGTGGTCGCAGACCCGCGCCTGGGTGATCTCCGGCCAGCGCAAGACCCTGGCCCGGCTCGGGATCGCCTTCGACCGCGTCTTCTTCGAGTCCGACTTCCTGCCGGAGGTGAACGAACTGGCCGAGCTGGGGCTGCAGGAGGGGACGTTGGAACGCCGCGCCGACGGCACGATCGTCTACATCACCGGCCGCGAGGAGCTGGAGGAGATGCCGCTCGTCCGCTCCGACGGCGTCCCAACCCAGCACATGCGCGCGCTCGCCTACTGGATGGCCGCGCCGGGGCTCGAAGTCGACGGCCTCACCTCGATCCAGGTCTGCGGCCTGGAGTGGGTCGCCCACGTCACCTGCAGGCGGCAGCTGATGGCGGAGCTGGTCCACACCGAGGAAGGCAATGGCTTCCACCCTTACCACGACATCTTCCACGGCATGGTCGCCAAAGAACAGGAAGCGATCAAATCGAGCAAGAAAGACGCGCTGCTGATCGACCACCTGGTCGAATGGATCGACGAGCAGATGGAGGCCGATCCGGAGCGGGCGGGAATGCGCGAACGGCACCCGGCCCCGGAACGGATCCCGGCCCAGATCGCGCTCGGTTACTTCCTCCTGCACCCGGCGACGAAGAAGGTCAACTTCGAACCGGAGAAGCTCCTGGTCGACGGCAAAAGCCTCGGCTGGGACATGCTGCGGGCACGGGTCAAGAACGGCGACGGCGCCGCTACCGCGAACGGCGAGCTCTACGAGGATCCCGACTACCGCTTCGCCGTCGTCCACTCGGAGATGTACCGGCGCCACCTCTACCTCGTCTCCCGTCGGCTCGACCCGATCCCGCTCGCCCGCTACACCTCCCACCTCGCGCGCTGGTACCTGGAAGGCGAGCGCTCGCCGCAGGTCGGCCGCGTGGTCGCCTCCGTCCTCGACGACAGCACCCGCGGCCTCGGCCTGGAGGGAGTCCGATGAGAACGCTCCTCGTCGACAACCACGACTCCTACACCTACAACGTCTTCCACCTGCTGGCGGGCGTCGCCGGCGAGCCGCCGATCGTGGTCGACAACGACGCCGTCTCCTGGCGGGCGCTGTCGCGCTGGGACTTCGACGCGATCGTCCTCTCCCCCGGCCCCGGCAGCCCCGACCGCTGGCACGACTTCTGCGTCTGTAACGACATCCTCCGCTACAGCGAGATCCCGGTGCTCGGCATTTGCCTCGGCCACCAGGGGCTGGGCCACCTACTGAACGGCAAGGTCAGCAGCGCGCCCGAGGTGATGCACGGCCGCCTTAGCCAGATCCACCACGAGGGGGCCGGGCTCTTCGAGGGCATCCCCCAAGCCTTCCCGGTCGTCCGCTACCACTCGCTGGCGATCACCGACATGGGCCCCGATGGCCACGTCACCGCCTGGACCGACGACGGCGTCGTGATGGGCATCGAACACACAAGGCGGCCGCTGTGGGGCGTCCAGTTTCACCCCGAGTCGGTGGAGACCGAGTACGGCGCGAAGCTGGTCGAGAACTTCTACGCCCTCGCCCGCCGCTCGAAGACGCCGCGCTGGCGCGGAGCCAAACGACCGCGCGGCGTGCCGCAGCGGACTCAGGCGCGGCGGGCCGCCTCCAGCGGCGTCGAGCTGCGGATGCGGACCATCGCCGGCGAGCCCTCGACCGAGCTCGTCTTCGAACGGCTCTTCGGCGACGCCGAGCACGCCTTCTGGCTCGATAGTGCCGACGCCCCGACCCGGCTCGCCCAGCACTCCTTCCTCGGCACCAGCGCCGGCCCGGAGCGCTGCGTGCTCGAATACGACGTCGAGGCGGGCCGCATCGACACTCACCGCGCGCAGGGCACCACCAGCGAGCGCGGCACCATCTTCGACGTCCTCGACCGCGAAATGTCCAATTACGCGCTCGAGGCGCCGGTCGGGCTGCCGCCCGGCCTGCTCGGCGGCTTCGTCGGCTACCTCGGCTACGAGCTGAAGGCCGACGGCGGCTCGCCGAACGTCCACAAATCGGACGTACCCGACGCAGTGATGATGCTCGCGAACCGCCTCGTCGCCGTCGATCACGTGGGTCACCGGACGCACCTGATCGCGCTCTGCCGCGGCGACGAGGCGGGGGCCGAGCGATGGCTGGATGAGGCCGAAGCGGTCGTGCGGGAGGCACTCGGCGCCCCGACCGCGGAGGCCCGTCCAGTCATCTCCTCCGGCGAGGAGCACGTCAGCTTCCGCTGCGGTCGCGGCCGCCGCCAGTACCTCGCCGACATCGCGCGCTGCCAGGCCGAAATGGCCGCCGGCGAGTCCTACGAGGTCTGCCTAACCGACCAGATCTCGACTGACGCCAGCCCGGACCCGTTCGAGCTGTACCGGCACCTGCGCCGCAGCAACCCCTCCCCCTTCGCCGCCTACCTGAAGCTGGGCGAGGTGGCGGTCGTCAGCTCCTCGCCGGAGCGCTTCCTCTCGGTCGACCGCGAGCGCACGGTCGAGGCGCGCCCGATCAAGGGCACGACCTCGCGCGCGGCGGACCCGGTGCAGGACGCCGCCCTGAAAGCGGAGCTGACCTCCGACGAAAAGACCTACGCCGAGCACCTGATGATCGTCGACCTGCTGCGCAACGACCTCGGCCGCGTCTGCGACGTCGGCAGCGTTCACGTCCCCGAGCTGATGATCGTCGAGGACTACGCGACCGTGCACCAGTTGATCTCGACGATCCAGGGCAGGCTGGCCGACGATCGCAGCGCGGTCGACTGCGTGCGCGCCTGCTTCCCGGGCGGCTCGATGACCGGCGCCCCGAAGCAGCGGACGATGGAGATCATCGACGACATCGAGGACGTCGCCCGCGGGGTCTACTCGGGCGCGATCGGCTACTTCGGCGTCGACGGCAGCATGGACCTCAACATCGTCATCCGCACGATCGTGATGCGGCCGGGCCGGACCACGATCGGCGCCGGCGGCGCGATCGTCATGCAGTCCGACCCCGAAGAGGAGTTCGACGAGATCCTGCTGAAGGCTCGGGCGCCAATGGCGGCAATTGCCCGGGTCGCCACCGGCAGCGAGGACCCGGGGGCGTGGAGCGTCGACTTGGAGCCCTCGGCCGCCACGATCGCGGAGGCGGCATGAGCGAGGCCACCGGGGCCCAGGCCCAGCCGATGGGCCTCAAAGCGACGCATACGGACGCTTTAAGGCCCGTCGGCGGGGGAGCGGCGGTGCGCCTGGCGGAGGCCGGCGATGTCGTCGCGGCAGCGGCCGGGATCGGGGCCCTGCTGGATGAGCTAGGCGGTGAGGGCCCCTCGACCGCCACCCTCGAGGAGGCGACGCGGAAGCTGGTCGAGGACCCCAGCCTGGGAGCGCTCCTCGTCGCCGAGGCCGGCGGCGAGATCATCGGTGTCCTCGCCGCGAGCTGGCAGCACGCGGTCCACGTGCCCGGCCGCTACGGCGTGGTCCAAGACCTCTGGGTCAGCCCCGAGTGGCGCAGCCGCGCGATCGGCCGCGAGTTGATCGAGGCGCTCGCAGTGCTGGCCCGCGAGCAGGAGATCGCGCGGCTCGAGGTCGGCCTGCCGCAGGACAGCTTCGCCGCGATCGAGGCAACCAGGTCCTTCTACCTCACCAACGACTTTGCCCCCCTCGGACCGAGGATGCGGCGGCTGCTGCGATGAGCGGGCTGTTGATGGTGGAGCAGCGGCCAGGCCGCGGCGACGCCGCGCACTGGATCGTGGAAGGGGGGCGCAGGCGGCCGGGGATGGACGACAACCGGCGCATCGCCGCCGTCCGCAGCGGGCTCATTTGCCACGGCGATGTGCGGGCCGAGCCGGCTGCCGTCGACGACGAGCAGATCGAGCGCACGCTGGCCGAGCTGCACGAGCCCGAGTACCTCGACACCCTGCGGGAGGTCGACTCCGAGGAGCCCGTTGTGCTGCCGGAGCTGGCGGCGCCGGGCCTGGAACCGGACATCCCCGTCTGCAGCGGCCTCGTCGCCGCCGCCCACGAGGGCGTGCGGACGGCGATTACCGCCGCCGAGCGACTTGCCGGTGGCGAGCGTTTCACCTACGCACTCTGCCGACCGCCCGGGCATCACGCCGGGCCTCAATGGTGCGCGGGCTACTGCTATCTCAACACCGCCGCCGCGGCGGCCTGGACCCTTTGCGAGGCGGGTGTGAAGCCAATCGGCATCCTCGACCTCGACCTTCACTACCCGAACGGCACGGCGGCGATCGTCGCCTCGATGGCCGAGGCACGGCTGCACTCGTTGCACGCCTGGCCGGTGACCAACGTCGCCGACCGGACCGTGACCCCGCGCACGCCGCGGGAACACGTGGTCGAGTTCGAGGGCAGCCCCGGCGCCTCCGTTTACCTCAACGCGGTCGAGGAGTCGATCGACGTGCTGGCGGCCAGCTCGGCGGCGCTGGTCGTCTCGCTCGGTTACGACACGGTCAGGGGCGACCCACACGGCAGCTGGGACTTCGCGCCGCCGATCTTCGCCCAAATCGGGCGCTTGCTGGCCGCCTCGCGGCTGCCGGTCTGCGTGATCCAGGAGGGCGGCTACGCACTCACCACCCTGGCCGCCTGCAGCTACGCGTTTGCCGCCGGGCT
Organism: uncultured Solirubrobacterales bacterium; assembly: GCA_963817945.1. Taxonomy (GTDB): domain Bacteria; phylum Actinomycetota; class Thermoleophilia; order Solirubrobacterales; family 70-9; genus VRUE01. Next base: position 131,274 of record CAWFQH010000001.1, read on the forward strand.
GCTCGACGGCCAGCTGGAGGCGCCGGTATGAGCGCGGAGCGACCAAGCGTCCATCTCTGTCTCTGCGCGCCGGGAGCGAAGCGGGAAGTGTTGTCATGAGTGAGAACGGCCTCGAGCCCTTCCGCCGCCGCCTCGACCGGCTCGACGACGACATCGCCCGCCTGCTCGGCGAGCGCTTCGAGGTCTGCCGGGACATCGCCCGCTACAAGCACGCGGAGGGGATCCCGATGATGCAGCCCGATCGGGTGGCCGAGGTGCGGGCGCGCTATCTGGCGCGGGGAGCCGAGGTCGACCTGCCGGCCGAGTTCACCGGCGATCTCTTCGATCTGCTGATCGCCGCCACCTGCAAGGAGGAGGACGAACTGATCGAGCAGGCGAGGGGGAAATGACGTGACGACGTGGCGGGCAGTCGAGGGCGCCTCCAACGGCAGCGGCGAGCCGGAGCGCATCGCAATCCGCGAACCCGGCCTGCCGCCGGGACCGCGGATGCCGAGCGTCGTGCAGGCGATCGGCTGGGCACGGCGTCCCTATCCCTTCATGAAACGTTGCCAGGAGCGCTACGGCGACATCTTCACGATGCGCATCCTCCACTCCGGCACCTGGGTCTTCCTCTGCGACCCGGCCGACGTCAAACGGGTTTTCACCGCCGGCGCCGACAGCCTCGGCATGGCCCTCGCCAACCCACTGCTGCTGCCGGTGTTGGGGCCGCGCTCGGTGATGCTGTTGGAAGAGCCCGACCACATGGTGCGGCGGCGGCTGATGCTGCCGCCCTTCCACGGCAAGCGGATGGACGGCGACGCGGAGATGATGGCCGACGTCGTCCGCAGCGAGGTGCGGAGCTGGCCGGCCGGCGAGCCCTTTGAGCTGTGGCCGCGGATGCAGGCGATCACCCAGGAGGTGATCATGCGCACCGTCTTCGGCCCCGACGACCCCGATCGGCTGCAGCCGATCCGCACCGTGCTGACGCGGCTGACCGAGGCGCTCAACGATCCGCGTCGGCTCAGCATGGGTGCCGCCTTCGGGCCCGACTGGATCGCCCGCGACCGCGGCTTCCGCGAAGCGATGGCGCCGGTCGAGCGGGCGGTGCTGGCTGAGGTCGACCGGCGGCGGCGCGAGGGCGAGCGGGCGCGTAAAGACATCGTCTCGCTGCTGATCGACGCCCGCTACGAGGACGGCTCGGCGCTGAGCGAGAAGGACCTGCGCGACGAACTGCTGACGCTGCTTACCGACGGGCCGACCTCCTCCTCGCTGGCCTGGGCCTTTGAGCGCCTGCTGCGCCACCCCGAGAAGCTGGCGCGTCTGCAGGCCGAGGTCGACGCCGGTGAGAGCGGCGAGTACATGGACGCGGTGATCAAAGAGACCCTGCGGCTCTGTCCCCCGGTGCCGGTGGTGGTGCGACGCCTGCTGAAGCCGATGCAGCTGGGCGGCTACTTGCTGCCCGAGGGAACGGTCGTTGCCCCCTGCGTCTACCTGATCCACCGCAACGAGGAGATCTATCCCCAACCGCGCAGCTTCCTGCCGGAGCGCTTTCTGGACCAGCAGCCGGGGACCTATACCTGGATCCCCTTCGGTGGCAGCACCCGCCGCTGCCTGGCGGCGAGCTACGCGGAACTGGAGATGAAGCGGGTCCTGCGCACCGTGCTCAGCGAGGTCGACCTGCGGCCGGTCGAGAGCGACTCCGAGCACGCCCGCCGCAGCGCCATCTCCTTCAGCCCCGACAAGCGCGGTCGCGTCGTCGCCGAACCGCGGACCCCCGCCCCGGAGCAATGGCAGCGGCAACCGATCTACTCATAGTCGGCGCCGGCGCCAAGGCCGCGGGGATCGCAGCCAAGGTCCACGCCATCAACACCCTCGGGCTGGGGCCGCTCACGGTGCGGATCGTCGAGGGGACCGAGGTCGCCGCTTCCTGGAAGGGCCGCAACGGCATGACCTCCGGCGAGGAGCCGCTGGCTGTGACCCCGATCAAGGACGTGGGCTTCCCTTACCAGAGCTGGCGCGAGTTCGGCGAGGCCGGTGAGGCGATCGACGAGGCGCTGATGCAGTTCACCTGGCAGCGCTACATGGTCAGCCGCCGCCGCTACGCGCGCTGGATCGACGCCGGCTCGCCCTCGGTGCGCCACCGCGACTACGGCGAGTATCTGACCTGGGTCCTCTCGCGGGCCACCGAGGGGGTCGAGCACGTCTCCGGCCGCGTAACCGAGGTCTCCCTCGACGAGGAAAGCGAGCGCTGGCAGGTCGATGTGGTGGAAAAGGAGGGCGCCTCGCGATACGCCGCGGGCGCGCTCGTCCTCACCGGCCCCGGCATCCATCGCTCCTTCCCGCACGAGCCGAGCATCGCCGGCCGCGTTTTTCACTGCGACAGCAAGCGCAGCGAGTTCGCGACCCTGCCGGAGGAGGGCTGCGACGTCGGCGTCGTCGGCGGTGGCGAGAGCGCGCTCAGCTGCGTGATGTTCCTGCGCGGGTTCCGGCCGCGGGCGCGCTGCACGATCTACACGCCGCTACTGCCCCTCAGCCGCGGTGAGAGCTTCCTTGAGAACCGCGTCTTCTCCAACCCCGACGTGGTCGAATGGGAGTCGCTCGACCAGCAGACCCGGCGCGACTTCGTCAAGCACTCAGACCGCGGCGTCTTCGACCCACCCAGCCTGGCGGCGATCGCCTACGACGACCGGGTCAAGTTTCTGACCGGCCGCGTCACCGACGTGCACGCCGCGGCCGGCGGCGAACGGGTGCGACTGGATTACCAGGCGCCCGAAGGCCGCGGCGGCAGCGAGCACGATTACGTCGTGAACTGCACCGGCTTCGACCTGCTCGCCCAGCTGCGCACCCTGTTCCCCGACGAGGTGCGGGCGAGGATCGAGGAGCGCGTGGGCCAGCTCTGGGACGCGCCACCCCGCAGTGAGGTACCGATCGGCCGCTTCCTCGAGCTGAAGGGGATGCAGCCTCGCCTCCAGATCCCTGGGCTCGCGGGACTCAGCCAAGGCCCCGGCTTCGCCAACCTGGGTGCGCTCGGACTGCTCTCGAACCGCGTCCTGCAGCCGTTTCAGCTGGGGGAAGAGTCCGCGGAGGAGGGGTCGTCGGCGTCCCATTCGGAAGGTCCGATTTCCCTGCATTAACGAGGACTGCTCTAATGCTTGACAAGCTTTTACTGATCGAATAGGGTCGCCGCACCGTGTCGGAGAGCCCCCAAAGAGGTTCGGCGCTCGGACGGGCAGGGAGTCGTTTCGCGGTTCTCCTCCTGCTTGCCGCCGCCCTCGCACTGCTCGTCTCCTCTTGTGGCGGCGGAGACGACGACTCCTCCTCCGGCGATTACCAGCTGACCGGGACCGGCTACCCCAACGTCGACCTCTCGAACAGCCGTCAGGTCGGTGGCCCGATCAAAACGACCAACGTGACCCAGCTCGAGGAAGCGTGGTCCGTGCCGCTCGAAGGTGAAGGCGCATTCGGCAGCTACGCGGCGACGCCGGTGATGAGCAAAGGCGTCGTCTACTCGCAGGACCTCGCCTCCAACGTGCAGGCGATCGACCAGGAGAGCGGCGAGGTCATCTGGACGAAATCCTACGAATCGCCCAGCCTCGGCCCGAACGGTGTCGCGGTCGCCGATGGCCGCGTCTACGGCGCCACCCCGACGGAAGCTTTCGCGCTCGACCAGAAAACCGGCAAGGAGCTGTGGTCGGTCGCCCTCACCCGCAATGCCAAAGAGGGCATCGACATGGCGCCCGGCTACAACGACGGCACCGTCTTCGTCTCGACTGTCCCGACCAACGCCGGTTCGCTGTACGCGGGCGAAGGCGTCGGCATCCTCTGGGCACTCGACGGCAAAACGGGCAAAAAACTATGGAAGTGGAACACCGTTCCAAACGACCTCTGGGGCAACCCGAAAATCAACTCGGGCGGCGGCCTCTGGTACACCCCCGCCTTCGACGACAAAGGGTCCCTCTACTTCGGCGTCGGCAATCCCGCGCCCTTCCCCGGCAGCGGCAAATTCCCCTACGGCGAGAGCCGGCCCGGCCCGAACCTTTACACGAACTCGATCGTCAAGCTGAACGGCAAAACCGGCAAGATGGAGTGGTACTTCCAGCTCAACCCCCACGACATCTACGACTGGGACCTGCAGGGGCCGCCGATCCTGGTCGAGTCGAAAGGCAAAGAAGTCGTCATGGCCGCCGGCAAGGTCGGCTGGGTGATTGCCCTCGACGCCAAGAGCGGCAAGCTGCTCTGGAAAAAACCGGTCGGCACCCACAACGGACACGACGAAGACGGCCTCTACGCAATGCGCGGCGAATACGAGAAGATCAAAAAAGGCACCGTCTATCCAGGTGTCCTCGGTGGCGTGATCGCGCCGATGGCGACGGACGGCACCTCGGTCTTCGCGCCCATCGTCAACGCCCCCGCCGAAGCGATCTCCGGCACGGAAACGGGCGAAGGCGGCACGGTCGCGCCGAGCGGGGAAATCGTCGCGCTCGACATCGCCACCGGCCAGATCCAGTGGAAACACAAATTCCCCACCGCGCCGGCCTACGGCGCGACGACCGTGGTCAACGACCTGGTCTTCACCACCACCTTCGACGGCAAAGTCCACGGCTTCGACACCTCTTCGGGCCGTGAGGCCTGGCAGGTCACCCTGCCGGCCGGGACCAACGCCGGCGTCATGGCCGAGGGCGACACCCTCCTCGCAGCAGCCGGACTGGTTGCCGCAGAAGGTCAAACGCCGCAGCTGGTCGCCTACCGTCTCGGCGGCGAGTAACGCCGCCTGAGAGAGTCGCCCTGGCCGCCGCTACCCGCTCGCGGCGAGCCAGCGGCGCTCCTTCGAACGCATCACCGGCGTCGCCAGCAGGCTGCCGAGGCGACGCTGCGTGGCGCGCAGGAACGAGTCGTGGCCGGTGGGCAGCAGCTTGGCGAGCTGGCGGTACTCGCGCGAGACCTGGCTGGTGCGGAAGACGGTGGCGATCGCGGTAAGCAGGTCTTTCGGCTCGGCGACCGTCGTCCTTGACAGCTCCTTCCCCTCGGCAAGGATCCTCAGCTCCGCCGGATAGGTTCGAGCAGGCGGCGGTCGCAGCGGCGCAGCGGCGGCAGCGCGGATCGCCTCGGCGAGCTCGGACCGGACCGTCCCGACGTCGCGCGAGCAGGCGTGCGCCCGCCCTTTCCCCTCCTTCGCCTCGACGAGGCCAGCGCTGCCCATCTCACCGTCGTCCAACTCCTCGAGCATCCAACGGTCGCCACTGAGGGCGAGAACGGGAATGCCCTCGGCCGCCAGTCCCTGCGCGTAAACGCGGACCTCGCTCAGCGACTCACCGTCTAGCAGCACCTCCATCTCCCAGACGAAGGTATGCGAGCAGAACGCCCGCCGATTCGGCGTGCTGGCATGGTGGCCGATCAGCACCACAGCGTCGAGCGGTCCGCCATTTGCCTTGGTGAAGGAGGGCTCCGCCTCGGTCAGCGCCAGGTCGGCTATCGGCCGCACCTCCACTCCAGCCGGCATCCGCTCGCGTTCGATGTTGGTTCCCACCATGTGCCAGTCGCCGACCGAGATCTGCCCCGCGCCCGCCTCCTGCAGCGCCTCGACCGCAACCAGCACCTCGTCGGTCATTAGCCGCCGCCCGCGCCTGTACGCCACCGGGTGCGACGGCAGACAGTCGCCGCAATCGTCGATCCCCGCGATCCCCTCCATGTCCGCCGCAATGAGGACGTTCATCGCGTGCCAGTCTAGCTTCGACAAGAGGTCGCGCCTTACCAACGCTCGACGAAAAGACAATTGATCAATTTTTTCAAAGTGTCTACGGTGGGCCAATGGAAGATCAAGGCGCCCCCGTGGCAACCGTCTACTCCGTGGCCGAGCTCGGCGACCTCGACCGGCTGCCGGCGCCCCGCTTCGCACCTGCCCGGGTTGGCATCCAACTCGATGCGCCCAGTCTCGAGGAATCTCGGCGCCGCGAGATCGAGCGCCGCTTAGCAGGGGCGATGGCCGCCTGCGGCTGCCGCGAGGGAAGCATCGCCCTAATGCTCTACCTCGGACTGGTCCCGCTCCTCGCCGTCCTCGGGCCGCTCACCCCGCGCTCCGCCCTCGGCTGGCTTGCGCTGGTCGGCGGACTCTTCGCTGCCAGCCTCCTCGGTAAGGCGCTGGGCCTTGCGATCGCCCGCCTCCGCTACCTCAGGGTCGTCAACGAACTCGAGGGCATCTTCCTGGAAGCGCCCAGGAGAGCATGAACCGATGCTGAACTACCGCATCTGCGTCGACGGCTTCGACGAAACGCGCAAAGAGTGCACCGACTGGCGCGACGAGGGCTACAGCAGGTGTGACAGCTGGGGCCAGGATTGCGTGACCTGGGCCAAGGAATGCGTCATCAGCTGGATACCGTTTATCGGGCCGGCGATCTGCAAGGTCTTTGAGTGGGTTTGCAAGGCGTCGGCGTGGGTCTGCAAGGCGGCGGTGTGGATCAGCCAGTGGGTCTGTCACGCCTGGAACACGATCACGACCTTCGTCTGCCTCGCATGGGAGACGCTGCTCGTGGTCGTCTTCGTCGTCGGCGTCTTCGTCAAGACGATCCTCGCGATCCCGATCGTCGGGGCGATCATCAAGGAGGCGCTCAACGCGATCACCAGCGTCGTCATCGGGCTGGTTGGCTTCGTCACCGAGGGGATCGGCTGCGGTCTGCTCGGGATCTGCCTCCCGAAGAAGCTGCGTCTCTGCGTGATCCTTAACAGCGACGCCGAGGTGAAAAACGTGCAGCCGATCCTCGATCGCACCACCCAGATCCTCAAGGACGAGGCCAACGTCACTGTCTACGCCCAGACCGGCGGCGGGGCCGGCGCGCCCGACGTCGACCCGTCCTGCGGCGCCGCGGCATGGGGGGAGGACCTCTGGCTGACCGGCTCGCAGTACGAGCACGCCGCAAGCCTGCAGTGCAGCGAGTACACCGTCCCGAGCTTGATCGGGATCGGTAGCCCGATCTATGCGTTTGCGGTCCGCGAGGTGGCCGGAGAAGACAACGGCTGCTCGCTCGGACCGCTGACGAACTACGTCGTCTTCGAGACCGAGGGGCGCTGCAAGACCCACCTCGCTCACGAGATCGGCCACGCCTGCAATCTCACGCACCCCCTCTTCACGACCGATCCGTCCAACCTGATGCACCGCAAGTGCGTCGACCCCGGTCGCGATCAGCTCTCCGGCCTACAGAAGTCGATCGTGCGCGGCGCGAAGTACGTGTCTTACTTCTGAGGCTTGGGCGCCTATCCGAGCAGGTCCGCGAGGGCGAACCGCGCCGCCGAGGGCGGTGAGGAGCAATCGGGGTTCGCCCGCGACCGCGCCGCGAACCTCACCCGTGCGGTCCATTCCGCCCCCTCCCCCAGGAACCGCAGCTCGCGCTCGACCGGCGAGTGCGCCAGCTCGGCGAAGGTGGCCATCGCCGCGTTACCGCTGAGGACATCGTCCGGATCTCCCCATGGCCAGCCCTCCCACGGCCCCAGGTACCCTGACAAGGATCCGATTGGCCCTCCTGCGCAGGTCCTCGAGGTCAGGCAGCCTCCCATCGCGCAGGACCGAATCGATGCCGTATCGCTGAGCCTCGATCCAGGTTGCAAACCGGGTCCGGTGGAACTCGTCCGCATAGCCGGGATCGACCTCGATCGCGTACATCACCACCCCGATTCGCGTTGCGTCCTCGCTCGCGGCCGCGGCCCGTCCGCCGCGCACGGTTGCGAGAGTGGTGCGCCAGCGACCGCGGTCCGGCGGGACCGCAACCTCACCGCGAACGTCGGTGCCCAAGCGCAACCCCGACGGCGCCCCGCTCACCGTCGCCGTCGAGGAGCGCAGATCACCAAGGTCGACGGTGTCGCCGTCCAGCTTGAAGAACGCCAGGTAGACGAGCGGCTCGTCGCCGCTGTTCTCCCCGGTGCGGCGGACGGTCACCGAGTCGACGCTCACGGTCACATCGCGGAGCTTCACACGCGACAGCAGCCGGCCCCCGTAGCCGCCGGTCTGGCGCGAGATCCTGATCGAGTCGGCGTCCTCGACCGCGAGCGTCAGCCTCCCGGCCCTGCTGGCGAGCCCCTTCGGAAGGTCGGCCCAGAGGCCCCGCACCGCGGCCTCGGAGCGAATCCCAAAGAAGACGTTCGCCCAGCCGACGGGCGGCTCCGGACCGACCTGCGGCCGGGCACTGGGGTGCTCCGCGTACCAGACGACCTCGTTCGTCGCGGGGATCGACGTCAGGTAGTAGCTGCCGTCGTCGTCCCCTCGCCAGGTTCCGGTGAGGTCGGCGGCGCCGGAGCGTTCGAACCCGGCTGGCAGCGGCCGGGAGCCGAGCGCCGCGGCCTCCTCGATCCAGGTCGGCGCACCGCTCGCGACCGCGCGGGCGTTGCGAGGCCCGGGCGGCGGAGGCTCGAAGTCCACAAGCCCCCGCTCGAAGGCGACCGGCCAGCAAGGCGACAGCAGCGAATCGGCGACAACCCTCCCTGCGAAGCGGGACGGCCTGCGACGAACGATGTAGTGCTCGGGAAAGTCGCAGAGGGCGACGGGCAGGCTGGGGACGACCAGCGACTCCACGTCGAGGCGTCCCGCCCCGCACGCGCAACCGCGCGGGACGTCGAAGTAGCGGCCTTCCCACTTGTCGATCCGGTGGCCGTTTGAATCGACACCCGCTCTCCGGCGCAGACGGCCGATGTAGACATTCGCGAACGAGGGATCGCGCTCGAACTGCTGACCGCACCAGACGATTCCCTCGAAATCGAGGTCCCCGTCGGCCGCATCCAGCTGACGGCAGTAGTAGACGCCGTCGTCGTCCCCGATCGCGGCGAAGCTCCTACGAGAATAGTCAGAGATCACTGACTATAGGGTTGTGGGTCCCGCCGCTCCATTCAAGGCGCACCCCCGCTGCCTCAACGGATAGTCGACCTCAGGGCCCAGGGCCCGACCTCAAGTACCGCTACGGGGATTCGAACCCCGGTTTCCGGACTGAGAAAAGCCTGGATGCGTTGCGGCCGTTTTCGGCTGTTTGGCGATTTCCCAGTCCGATCGGCAATAGCAGCGATCTCGGCAACTTTGAGTTGCGGCTGTTTGCGGTCCTTTGCGGCTGGCAGACGACGTCGTGTTGCTTCCTGGTTGCCGAATCGCGCGATGCTGTTGCCGAGGGGTGGCGCCAGGTCCAGCTCGTCCGTGGAAGAGGCAACGGACCACACGCCAGCACAGCTGGCGAAAGGAGAAGACGATGACCCAGCTAGCCAAGACCTCCACCCCGGGCATCTACCGCGCCCATGGAAATCGATGCAAGGGCGGAGAGCGATGCACCTGCCCCTACGTGATTACCTGGCGCCACCGCGGCCGCCAGCACAAGGAAACCTGCCGCACCTTCAACGAGGCGCGTGAGAAGAAGGCTCTTCGCGACTCGGTCGACAGCAAACCGGTCGACCGGGTCCGCTTCGGCGAATACTTCGAGCAGTGGATCGAGACCTACGCCGGGCGTACCCAGCGCGGGTTCTCAGAGACCACCCGCCCCGAGTATCGCCGGACGATCCAGAACCACGCGATGCCGCGATGGGCAAAGTGGAAGTTGAGCGAAATCGAGCTGAAAGACGTTCGCGAACTCCTGATGGCGATGCGCAACGACGGCCTGAGCACGTCGATGATCCGGAAAACGAGGGCGTCGCTGTCGACGCTCTTCGCCACCGCACTCGAGGATGGGTTGATCGGCACGAACTCGATCCGAGGCGTCCGCATCCCCGCTCCCCTCGTCGAGGAGATCCCCGACGAGGAGCGCGCCAAGGCTCTGACCAAGGAGGAACTCGCAACCCTGCTCTCGGCGATTCCGGAGGACTGGCACCTGTTCTTCGAGTTCCTTGTCCACACGGGAATGCGGATATCGGAGGTGATTGGGTTGACCTGGGAGCATCTGCAACTCGAGGGCAAGCCGGTCGTCCAGGTCCGCGAGCAGGTCTACCGCGGCAAGCGCCGGCGACTGAAGAGCGGCGCCGGCCGTCGAGACATTCCCCTGGCGCCGCGGATGGCCGCAAGGCTTCGCGAGCATCGCGAAGCGCACTACTCCGGTCCTCAGGAGCCGGTTTTCACCTCCGGCGTCGGCACCGAGCTGATCCGGGGCAAAGTCGCCGACCGCGTCCTAAATCCAGCCCGAAAGCTGGTCGGGATGCCCTGGATCAGCTTCCACAACTTCCGCCACACCTGCGCCTCGTTGCTTTTCGCCAACGGTAGGAACCTCAAACAAATCCAGGTCTGGCTCGGCCACGCGGATCCAGGCTTCACGCTCCGCACCTACATCCACCTTCTCGACGATGGTGTCGGCAGCGCCGACTTCCTCGACGATGAGGTCGAGGCGGGCCGCGGGCCGTGGTCGACCGGGATTGCGCGTCGGATGCCTCTACCGCATCGGGCCGATCAGCGCCGAGTTGGATCGTTCCTGACCCCCACAAACATGCCCTGCATCTCCATCCTTGCTGGTTGACATGGTTGACGCTATCCTTGGTGCCTCATGGTGGCCAATCCAGCACTGCTAGATCGCACCGTCGAGGAGTTCCGGCGCACGCTTACCGAGATCGGTGGGCAGCCGAGTTCGGCTGATGATGCTGAGGGTCTTGGCCGGCGGGCGGCAATGGTCGTGCTTGCCGGCGGGGCTTGGGAACGGGCGCTTGGGGAGCTGCTGACCAGTGCTGAGGCGCGGGTTCTGCTCGGGGGGATCAGCCGGGAGGCGTTGCGTAAGCGGGTCGTCAGCGGGTCGGTGGTCGCGCTGCGTGACGACGCTGGGCTGGTTCGCTACCCGCGCTGGCAGTTCGATGCGACTAGCGGGGTGCCCTTCGGTGCGGTCAAGATGCTCAATGAGATCTTCGGCGATGCGGGGCTCGATTCGTGGACGCTCGCGGCGTTTGCCACCGCGCCTCAGCCGGAGCTTGGCGATCGGGCGCCGGTTGATGCCTTCGCCGATGTGGACATCGAGCCCCTGCTTCTTTCGGCCCACCGCACCGTGGCCGACCTGAAGCGTTGAGTCCGCGCGGCCTGCCCGCCCCTCCGGACGACCTGCCCGAGCTTCCCAGTACAAAGCTCGGGACGAAACCTCTGTGGCGAATCCATGCCGCCGATGTCGCGCCCTGGTTCTTCGATGTCGGCCCGGATGGCAGGTTCAACCTCGCTGAGTCAGGCACTTGCTACCTCGCCGAGGAGCCGATCGGCGCCTTCGTCGAGAAGCTTGGGCGCCTACTGCGGCCTGGCGGGGTGATCCCGGAGCCGCTGGTCGACACGCAACGGCTGTCTAGGCTGCGCCCGCCCAAAGCAAACGTTGTTGACTTGACAGACCCCACCGTCCTCGGACTCATCGGCCTCACCGCTGAGATCCACTCAACCTCCGACTACAACCTGACCCAGGGCTGGGCGCTCGCCCTTCAGGAGGCTGGCTATGACGGCATCCGCTACAAGGCGCGCCACGATCCTCGCGGGGAGCTGGTTTCCATCGCTCTCTTCGGCTCGGACAAACCGCCCCGGAGCGCCGCCAAGACGACGACCATCCCTGTCGACCTGATCCACGAAGCCTCCACTACGTTCGCGATCACCGTCCTCCCTCGCCGCCATTCCAGGCGGCGGTAGGGCAACACGACGGCGGCCTCGCAGCCGTTGCCGCGAACCGTTGCCGCTGTTGCCGCGCGGCAACAGCGAAACCGCGCCAGCATGGGAAATGCTTGCCCCGGGGCTTGCACCTGGATACAGCGGCGGCAACACCCTGTTACCGAACTGTTGCCCCAAAGAACTAGAAAAACCCCGGCAAAACCGAGGTTTTTGGCTTTCTAGAGCGCTTTCCGTGGAGTACCGCTACGGGGATTCGAACCCCGGTTTCCGGACTGAGAATCCGGCGTCCTAGTCCCCTAGACGATAGCGGCGTGGGGGCGGCATTTTAGCGATTGGAGGCGTCGTGTCGAGGCGCGGGTCGGCGGCCGGCTGGCGGGCGGCAGGCGGTAGATTGCCTGGTCCCGCGGCTGTGGCGGAACTGGTAGACGCGCACGGTTCAGGTCCGTGTGGAGGAAACTCCGTGGAGGTTCGACTCCTCTCAGCCGCATCGCTCCCGGCTGCCGGGTTCAGGCCGGCTGCGCGACCGGGGCGGGCGCGTTCGCCCGCTGTGCCGTGGCGGCGATCTCCTCCACGAATTCGGGCCAGAGCTGGCGCGGCAGGTCGTGGCCCATGCCGTCGAAGATGCGCAGGCGGGAGTCGCGGATCGCGCGGGCGGTGGCGCGGCCGGCGCGGGGGCGGATCAAGGGGTCGCTGCCGCCGTGCAGGATCGTCGCCGGCAGCCGCAGGCGTTCGAGCTCGGCGGTACGGTCGCCCGAGGCGGTGATCGCGTGCAGCTGGCGGGCGACGCCGGCGCCGCTGTGGGAGCGGTCGTAGGAGGCGCCGGCCAGCTCGCGGAAGCGGGGCTCGTCCATCGGGTAGGCGGGAGAGCCGATGATGCGGAAGACCTTGACCGTGTGCTCGATCGCCTCCTCGCGACTGGCGCCGGGACGGGCGACGAGCGTGCCGAAGGCCTTCCAGGTTGGTAGCCCGAGCCAGCGGTTGCCGGTGGTCGACATGATCGAGACGAGGGAGCGGACGCGCTGCCGGTGTTCGATCGCCATCATCTGGGCGATCATCCCGCCCATCGAGGCGCCGACCAGGTGCGCCGAGTCGATTCCGAGGTGGTCCATCAGGGCGAACGTGTCGGTGGCCATGTCGCGCAGGAGGTAGGGCGCGGTGCCGCGGCGGCCCAGCAGCATGTCGGTGCGCTTCGGCGACACCGGCCTCCTCGATCTTGGTCGAGTGGCCGATGTCGCGGTTGTCGAAGCGGACGACGCGGAAGCCACGCTCGGCCAGCAACCCGCAGAACTCCTCGTCCCAGGCGAGCATCTGCGTCGCCAGGCCCATCACCAGCAGCAGCGGCTCGCCGCTGGGGTCGCCGACCTCCTGGTAGGCGATCTCGATCCCGTTGACGGGCGCCAGCCGCTCCTCGCCGAGAATGCTCATCGGGACAGCTTAGGCCACCGACTGGCTGGGCAGCCAGGACCGGCAGGGCGGGCGCCAGCGGCTAAGTTGCGTCGGTGCGGACCGCGATCGTCTCCGACCTCCACCTCGGCAGCGCCTTCGGCGAGGACCTGCTGAGCGACGCCTCGGTCCGCCGGGCGCTGCTCGAGGAGATAACGGTCGCCGACCGGCTCGTCCTGCTCGGCGACGCGCTCGAGCTGCGCGAACTTCCGCTGCCCGCGGTGCTGGAGCGGGTGCGGCCCTTCCTGCAGGAGCTGGGCGAGGCGATGGCGGGTCGCGAGATCGTCCTCGTTCCCGGTAACCACGAGCACCGGCTAGCCGAGCCGCTGTTGGAAGCGCAGGCGCTCGCCGGCCGGCCACTGGGCCTGGAGCAGCAAACCGAGCCCCGCGGCGAGGCAATCGACCAGGTAACCGGATGGCTCGGCCGGGCCGAGCTCTCGATCGCCTATCCGGGCCTTTGGCTGCGCCCCGACGTCTACGCGACCCACGGCCACTACATGGACTGCCACATGACCCTGCCGCGGCTCGAGTGCCTGGCCGCCGCCGCCTCGATGCGGACGCTCGGGCCGCTTCCGGACGAGGCTGGGCCGGACGACTACGAGCGGGTGCTGCGGCCGATCTACGGACTCGGCTACTCGCTCGCCCAGACCGGCAGGGCGCGGCGCGCAACCCGGCCCTCCGAACGCGTCTGGCGCACGATCGCCGGCCACAACGGCAACCGCGGCCGGGCCAGGCGGACGGCGCTGCGGGCTGCCGTGACCGCCGGCATCCCGGCGTCGGTCTGGACTCTCAACCGCCTGCTACGCGCCGACTTCGAACCCGACCTCTCCTCCACGGCGATCACCCGTAGCGGGGTCGCCGCCGCGACGGAGCTGGCGCGACGCCTCGGCGCCGACAGCGCTTACGTGATCGTCGGCCACACCCACCGGGGCGGGCCCGGCGCGGACGAGGCCGCCTGGGAGCTGCCGGGCGGCGGCAGCCTCCACAACACCGGCAGCTGGGTCTTCGCCTCCGCCTTCCACCGCCCAGGCACGCCGCCCAGTCCTTACTGGCCCGGGACCGTCACCTGGATCGAGGAGAGCGGGCCGCCGCGGCAGGTGCGGCTCCTGCTCGAGCGCAGCCGCGACGAGCTCGGCGCGACCGTCCGGCGCCTCGCCGCCGGCTAGTTACCCCCGCAGCCACTCGGCGACGATGCGGCCGATCTCCTCGCCGGCGTCCTCCTGGAGGAAGTGTCCCGCGTCCTCGATCGGACGCGGCGGCGGGAGGTTCAGCTGTGAGGAGACCCGCTCGCCGACCGAGAACGGCAGGACTGGATCGGAGTCGGCCCAGAGGACCAACGCCGGCCGCTCGTCGTCACGCAGGGCGTCGGCCACCCGTTTGCCCTCAGCCGCGCCAGGCGCGTCGGGCTCGGTCGGCAGGATCAGCGGAAAGGCGCGGGTGCCAGCCTTCGACTCGGGGCTCGGGTAGGGGGCCTCGTAGGCGGCGATCACCTCGTCGCCGGGGTCGTGCTTGCAGCCGCCGCGGACCAGGAAGCCGACCGGCACGTCGGCGTTCTCGCGCACGAACTCGCGGAACTGGAGCCAGGTCTCGCTCATCTGCTGGTGGCCGGTGAAGGGGCCCGTCTCCATGATCACCAGCCGCGCGAAGCGGTCGGGATGCTCGACGGCCAGCCGCAGGCCGATCGGCCCACCCCAGTCGTGGACGACGGCCGTCGCGTCGCGCACGTCCAGCTCCTCCAGCAGCGTCGCCATCAGCTCGACGTGGCGGTCGTAGGTGTACCAGCCGAGATCGGTGGGCTTGTCGGAGCGGCCGAAGCCCGCGTAGTCGGGTGCGATGCAGCGGAAGCCGGCGTCGCGCACCGGCGGGATGACCTTTCGCCAGAGGAACGACCAGGTCGGCTCACCGTGGAAGAAGACGACCGGCTGGCCCTCGCCCTCGTCGAGATAGGCGAGGCGCAGCCCGTCGATCTCGCGGTAGCTCGACTCGAAAGGAAAGTCCGGCAGCCCCCGCAACCGCTCTTCCGGCGTTCTGACCACATCGACGCTCATCGCTCTCCTCCCACGGCTGTTGGCGCGACGAGTCTATTCACCCGACCAGTCTCAGGGAACGAGCCGAGCGCAGGAGACACGTACGCTTCCCCGAACTCCTGTCCGTACCTCCATGCCCCCGCACACGAAAGGTTGCCCATGAACGATGAGAGCTTGGTCAGCGGCTGGTGGGTCTTCGCCGGCGTGCTGTTGCTGGTCGCCGGCGTCCTCAACATCATCTACGGAATCGCCGCGATTGGCGATTCGAAGTTCTTCGCTGAAAACGTCGAGTTCATCCTCAGCGGGCTCAACACCTGGGGATGGATCCTGCTGATCGTCGGAGTGCTCGAGCTCGTCGCCGCCTTCTCCCTCTTCTCTGGCGGCGAATTCGGGCGCTGGTTCGGAATCTTCGTCGCCTCGCTCAACGCGGTCGGCGCCCTGCTCTCGATCCCGGCCTACCCGTTCTGGTCGCTGGCGGTCTTCGCCCTCTCGATCATCATCATCTACAAGCTGTCCGAGGGTCCGCGAGGACCACGCGTCGTCTAGTCCCCCGGTTCAGCCGCCGCCCAGCGGCGGCCCGGACAACTGCTGTGGCCGAAGGCCCCGGGACCCCGGGGCCTTCGCCGTTCCGGGCTCCTGAGCGGAGGCGAGCAACTCCGGCTCGTCGAGCGTCGACCATGGCGCCGGCGTCGTCTCGCGCTCCTCGTAGAGGACGTCGACGCCGGCGAGGCGGTCCTGCCAGCCGCGCCGCCGCTGGTCGAAAAGGATGCCGAGGAAGCCGAGCCCGAAGGGGATCGCCGCCAGGGCGAGGCCGATCAGCCGCCGCAGGGATCTTCGCGGCGCCAGTCCGCGCCCTTCGACGCCGAGCCTGATGCCGAAGAAGCGCATGCCGGGGGTCTGCCCGGCAAGCGACCAGAAGCCGACCAGATAGATACCCCCGAGCAGGAACCAGACGCTGCCGCCCAAGGCCAGGGCGAGCCCAGAGACGTTGCTGCCGTCGCCAGAAAGGAAGGAGCCAATCAGGGCGAGGATCGCCGCCAACCCGGAGAAGGCGAGGTTGACGATCAGTGCGTCGAGTCCGAGGGCGAGGCCCCGAGTTAGCGCCCCAGCGCGGTCCGAAGGCTCTACCCGGCGCGGGCGGAAGAAGACGCGACGCACGACCCGCTCCACGACGTCGTCCAGCCTCCGGGTCGAGTCCGCGATCGTGTGGCCGACGTCCTCGATGAAGCCGACGCTCTGGGCGCTGATCGCGGCGCGCAGCTCGGGTGCCTCGGCGATCCGCTCGACCAGCCGCTGGGTCTCGTCGCTGGCCAGCATCCGGCGCCAGACCTCGTCGACCATCTCGCTGTCAAGCGCCTCGATCAAGGCCCGCTTGACGCTCTCGCTCTCGAGCGCACCGTTGACGGCCTCCTCCACCAGCGGCCCCCGCAGGACGCGCACCAGCGCCCGTTCGACGGCCTCGCTTTCGACCGCCGCGACCATCGCCTCCTCGGCAGCCGACTGGACGGCGCGGTCGACACCGGTCGCTTTGCCGACCGAACGAGCCCCGCGCACGCCGGCGCCGAGCAGGCGCACCGAGAGTGGCAACGGTCGGCCGGCCGGCCCCTCGCCGCCCGGACGATTTTGGGAATCGGGGCCGTCCACCATCTCGCGCTCTAGCCCTGCCCCTGTTCGGCCGCGCGCTCGCGCACCTCGGCCTTCTGCTCGAGGGTCATCGCGCCAGGATGGCCGTCGCCCGGCCAGGGCGACAGGATCAGGAGCAGCCTGGCATCCGAACGGGCGGAGACCGTGTGGCGCTCACCGGGGTCGAAGTCGAACAGGTGCCCGCTTCCCGCCTCCACTCGGGTGCCGGCAGCGGTTGCGATCTCCACCTCGCCTTCGACGACGACGAGGCGCGCTCGCTCGTGGACCTCGTGCTCCTGCAGCTCCTCACCGGCGGGCAGGTGCAAGACGATCGTGCGTGCGTCGTCATCGGAAGCGAGGATGACCGGCTCGTGGGCCTTCACCTCGACGGTTCTCAGGTCCCAACTGCGCATTGCCGGTGTTGTAGCAGGGTCGGCAAAATCGAGGCCCGTCCTATTTCTTCCGCTCATCGACCGAGGCGAGTAGGCGCTCAACGAACGCCGCCTGAGCCGGGTTGATCCTCCGTTGCGCCTCGACTGGATCGAACCACTCGGCCCGATCGACCTCCGGTACCTCGAGCTGGCGACCGGATCGCGGCGGCCACTCCATCGCAAAGGTGTTGCTCTGCAGCTCAGCTGGATCGAAGTCGGCCTCCGCCGCCCAGGCCGTGACGACCTTGCCGCCCTTCTGCTTCACCGACCCCAGCTCTATCAGGGCATCGATGTCAAGCGACGGCGCCGAAGGCCCCAACTCCTCGTCCAACTCGCGCAGAGCGCATACCCGCGGCTCCTCCGCGTCCCCATGTTCCCCCTTCGGGATCGACCAGGCTCCAAGGTCTTTCCTCGCCCAGAACGGCCCACCCGGATGGACCAGCAGCACCTCTAGCTCCTCCCCGCGTAGGCGGTAGAGCAAGATCCCAGCGCTCTGCTTGGTGGAACCCTTGGCCACGGCGCGATTATCCCCAGGGCAAACCGGGACAACCGTTTGCGATCTGCGGGACGCGAGGAACGCTTGCAAAGACCCCGGAACGGGACAGCCCTCGTCCGGCAAGGGTGAATCGAGAAAGGCGGGCGTCGCCGGCTATTAAATCGCCCGTGCTGCGCTGATAAATCTTCTGAGTAGACTCTCGATGCTTGAACCTATCGGTCCTCGTATATCGCCAAGAGGCTTTCTATTTCGCCCATATGCCCGGCTGGCAGAGGGGATTGGTCGCACCGCTGACGAAGAAATACTGGGCCAGCGACTACGACCGAGAGCTTGGCCCCAATCTGGAGTTCGCGGACGATCAGGTGGTCGACGACTTCTGGCGCACCCTTGACGCAGAACGATTCGAAGAGCGGTTCCTGCTCGCGGCGGACGACCAGCTTCCAACCAAAAAGTTAATTGCAACGGCAATGAGGCGCGCGCAGTCCTTGCGCCGTTCGAGCAAGGCCAGCAGAGCGCTCCACAGCATCATTCACCATGAGACCCTGCACGGGCTCTTTCACCTCGAGTCCGGCGCCCAGATAAGTCCCGGCGGTCGCCTCGAGGACTACTCGGTCGAGGATGGCGATCATCTCGGTCTGATCATCGAGCACAAGCCAAAAGGCCTCTACAGCCTGATTCCTTTGCCGGACTCCGAGATGGTATTTGCTGCGATCCGGTCGGCGGACGAGACCCCGCCGGAGAGCGCGACCGGGGCTTTGAAGGGCGCCTTGCTGTACACCGACGAGGACGTTGAGATCGCCACGTACGTACGGAAGCACTTCGCCTCGATTAGCGAAGCATCGGGACCTAATCTTCACTTCTACGTGATCGAGCAGCCTGAGAAGGACTGGCGTGAGGCAAGTCGGTATTGGAAGGGCATCGTTGACGAGCAGCTGCAGAGGGAGTGGGCGACGCTGGGGTGGCTTCGAACGAAGCCCTACCGCCCCGAGGAGACCTATGAGGTGGCGCGGCAGCTCGGAGTCTATCCCGACGAGATGCCGTGCCTGGTGCTATTTGAGAAGGCCTCCGAAGCTTCGAAGCTGGTGTTTCCGATTCTCGATGGCACGGCCCATTCCTTCCGGGCGCTGTTCAGTTGCCTTCAGCGCTTGATCGTCGACGGCGCGTCCAACGAGATTAGCTTCGCCGGCGTCCGCCGTGACTATCCCGCGATCCTCTCAATGCTCGAGGCGGAGGCGGAGAAGAAGGCCACCGACGACCGAGCTGTGTATACGTTCGAGGGCCAGACCGTCTTCATCAACAAGCCCGCTGGCGATGTCACCCTTTCTGACTTTCAAAAGATGTCGATGAAAGACGAGGACCGGCAAAGATGAGCGACGAAAAGTTCATATTCCAGGGGCAGACCACTTTCATCAACCGGCCGCGGGAGACGGTGATTCGCGATTTCCAAAACACCTATCTACGCGGAGACGGGTCGAGAGCCGATGAGATCAACGATCAACTGAAAAGGCTCATCGAGCTCAGTCTCGCGAGCAAAGACCTCCCAGATTCCGACAAGGAGGAAGCTGTTCAAGCGATTCATACCGTGGCCGAGCAGGTCCGCGACGACAAGGCGAACCGCCTCACGCTAAAGGGCACGCTGGAGGCAATCCAAAGCATGGTTTCGAAAGCCAATGACGTAGCCGGGCCCGCGATCAAGATCATCGGCACGGTACTGAGCCTCGCGGGCATGGCCTGACTCGCAGCGGATCCCGCTGAGCGCACTGCCGCAGTTTGAAGTGAGGCTCTTCTAGTCGGGGAGACAGTGTCCGGTTCCACCACATAGGCGACAGTTGTGTCAGGACATAGGAGACACCGAATGAGGGGAGCTCTCCTGTGGACAAGGCGCGGTACCTGGTCGAGGCGCATCTGTTGGAGGGCCGCTCGGTCAACGAGTTGGCGGCGGCCCACGGAGTTCATCGCAGCTGGATCTACAAGCTCTTGGCCCGCTGCAAAGCTGGTGGCTATGGCGCCCTGGAGCGGCGCTCCAGGGCGCCGCTCAGCTCCCCACACCGGACCCCCGTCGAGGTCTCCCAGGCGATCGTCGCCCTGCGCAAGCAGCTGAGCGCCGAAGGCCACGACTGCGGCGCGGCGACGATCGCCTACCACCTCGCCGAGCAGATCGATCAGGTGCCGTCCCTCTCAACCATCTGGCGAGTCCTCAAACGCGAGGGCCTGGTCACGCCACAGCCTCAGAAGCGCCCGCGCAGCTCATTGATCCGCTTCTGCGCGGAGTTGCCCAACGAGATGTGGCAGGCCGACGTCACGCACTGGCCCCTCGCGGGGGAAGGGCACGCGGAGATCCTCAACATGCTCGACGATCACTCGCGGCTGTTCTTGGCCGCGCGGGCCTTCCCGACCGTCAAGGCGGCCGACGTAGTCGACGTCTTTCGCATGGCTGTGGCTTTGCACGGCGCGCCCGCCAGCCTGCTCTGCGACAACGGCGCCGTCTTTACGGCCACCCCGCGCGGTGGCAAGGTCCTACTGCAGGTCGAGCTCGAGCGGCTCGGCATCGCCGCCAAGAACTCGCGGCCCTACCACCCGCAGACCTGCGGGAAGGTCGAGCGGCTGCACCAGACGCTCAAGCGCTACCTCACTCAGCAGGCTCCCGCGCAGACACTCCTCGCCCTGCAGGGACAGCTCGACGCCTTCGCGCACTACTACAACACGACCAGGCCCCACAGGGCCCTGGGTGGGCGCACGCCCCTGCAGGCCTACAGTGCCCGGATCAAGGCTCGGCCGGCCTCAACTGAGCGCCCCGAGACCCACTTCCGCGTCCGCCACGACAAGGTCGACGCCCAGGGCACCGTCACTTTGCGCCACAACAGCAAGCTGCACCACATCGGCATCGGCAGGGCACACAAAGGCCGGCCGATCAAGCTGCTCATCGCCGACCGCGACATCCGCGTTCTCGATCGCCGCACAGGCGAGTTGATCCGCCGGCTCATCCTCGATCCCACTCGCGACTACCAGCCGATCGGAGGGAGCTGAGATGTCTACGATGTCTCGCGACATCTGTCTCCGATGTCGCGAGACACAACACTAGTCGGGGAGACAGGATTTGAACCTGCGACCGCTCGGCCCCCAGCCGAGTGCGCTACCAGACTGCGCCACTCCCCGTGGCTGATCGCATTTTGACGCATAGCGGCGGGCGGGAGGATCCCCGAGGGGGTCAGGGGAACGTCTGTTCGCCTTTATATGGTCGCGCGGCGATGAGGAGATGCGGCCGCTGCAGACAGTAGAAACCAGGTGAGGACTTTGCCTGACGGAGGAAAGCCCGCGGCCAGCGCGACAACTACTGCCGGCCATGCCGGGCGGAGTACAAGCAGGAGCATTACGCCGCCAACAAGCAGAAATACATCGATGCTGCGGCTCGCCGCAGGCGGGCGGTCGTCGCAGAGCGAATCGAGTTCCTGGTCGCCTACCTCCGTGAGCATCCGTGCGCGGACTGCGGCGAGACCGACCCTCTCGTCCTGGAGTTCGACCATCTTCGCGACAAGGAATTCAGCATCGCGAAGATCTGGAGGGACCACAAATGGCAGACCGTCCTCGACGAGATGGCAAAGTGCGAGGTGGTTTGTGCAAACTGTCATCGGCGCCGCACTGCTCGTCGGGGCGGCTTCATCCGTGCGGCGGTAGCTCAACGGTAGAGCCTCGCCCTTCCAAGGCGATGATGCGGGTTCAATTCCCGTCCGCCGCTTCAGCTTCCGCGCGGGACTGCCGATGCGGCCCGCGTCGATGCGGGAGCGGATCCGGAGATATTCCCTTGCGGCGCGACGACCCCTCCTGCTCAGTGCGCTGGCGCTGCTCGTGGCCACTGGCGGCGGAATGGTCGGCTGTGGCGGCAACGATCGCGGCGCGGCCAGCCTCGGTGATGCCCCCCTCCTCAATTGGCCATTTTTCGGCCGCGTCCCCGAGCGCACGCATTACCTGCCGGCGAGGCGCCGAGCCCTCGATCCGCCGCTGCGGGAAGCGTGGTCGATCAATACCCACGGACTGATCGAGTTCCCGCCCGCCATCGCCGGCGGCGTCGCCTACGTGGTCAACAAGTTCGGCAACCTGGAGGCGGTCCGGCTGCGCGACCACCGGATCCTCTGGCGGCGGATGCGCGATCCTCGCAACGCGGGCAAGCCGACCGACGTAACCGCACCCGTCTACAGCGAAGGGCGCGTCTACGTCGCCTTCCTCGACGGCGAGCTGGTCGCCTTCGATGCGGCGAGCGGGAAACCGGCCTGGAAGCGCAATCTCCACTCGCACCTGGAATCCTCGCCGATGGCGGCAGACGGCGCGCTCTACATCGGGACCGACAAGACCGACGTCGTCGCCTTACGCGCCTCCGACGGCAAGGAGCTGTGGCGCTTCAACTCGCCGGGCGCGATCAAAGCCAGCCCCAGCTACCACGACGGCCGCGTCTGCGTCGCCGATTACCAGAGCGCGATGTTCTGCCTCGACGCGAGCAGCGGCAAGCTGCTCTGGCGCACCAACACCTCGGAGGTGCGGCCGTTCGGCCGCGGCGGCTTCTACTCCTCCCCCGCCCTCGCCTTCGGCCGCGTCTACGCCGCCCGCGACGATGGCACCGTCTACGCCTTCGACCAGGAGAGCGGCAAGGTCGACTGGTTCTTCCGGACCGGCGATTACGTCTATGGCTCGCCGGCGGTCGCCCAGGTCCCCGGCACGCCCGCCACCGTCTACATCGGCTCCTACGACGAGCACCTCTACGCCATCGATGCCTTGAGCGGCAAGGAGCGCTGGCGCTTCGACGTCGGAGGGCCGGTGCCCGGCACCGCGACGGTGATCGGCCACACGGTCTACACGTCGAGCTTCAAGACCCGCGAGGCTCTCGGCATCGACGTCCACACGCACCGCAGAACCTTCGAGCTGCGCCAGGCCGGGTACACCCCGGTCGTCTCCGACGGGCGCCGCCTCTACCTGATCGGCTACTTCGAGCTGATCGGGCTGAAGCCAAAGCGCTAGCGGCCGCGAGGCTACGCAGCCACTGCGACCGGGGCCCGGTCGGCGAGCACGGCTCGCGCACCACCGAGCGGCCGCACGGTGACGTTGCGCCGGCGCGCGACCTCCACCCCACCGGCGGTCGAGCTCAGGGTGCAGGCGGCGAGCAGGGCCCGCAGCACGACGTTCATCTCCAGCATCGCGAAGCTGGAGCCGATGCAGCGGCGGCGTCCGCCGCCGAAGGGGATCCAGGTGTACGTGCCGGGCGACTGGTCGAGGAAGCGCTCGGGCCGGAAGGCGTAAGGATCGGGGTAAATGTCGGGGTCGTGGTGGATCAGGTAGGCGTTGGCGACGAGGCTGCAGCCGGTCGGATAGGTCCAGCCACCCACCTCGATCGGCTTTACCACCAGGCGCGGGGCGACGTTCGGCAGCACCGGCCGCACGCGGAGAGTCTCCTGGATCGTCGCCGTCAGGTAGGCGCCCTCGCCGCTGTCGACCTCTTCCACCAGGCGGCCGAACACGGCCGGCTCGCGGAGAAGCCGCTCGAAGGCCCAGGCGAGCGAGGTCGCGGTCGTCTCGTGGCCGGCGACGAGCAGGGTGAGCAGCTCGTCGCGGATCTCCTGCGGCTCCATCGGCGAGCCGTCCTCGTGCCGGGCCTCGAGCAGCATCGCCAGCACGTCGTCGCCCTCTCCCCCGTTCTCGCGCCGCTCGTCGATCAGCTCGAAAAGGATCGCGTCGACTTCGTCGCGGATACGGAGGAATCCAGTGAAGGGGCCGCTGCGTTCGGCGAGCTTGGCGAGGAGGGTGTCGGGGCGCGGTGGAACGAGGCTGATCGGGCGGTCGCCGAAACGGAGCATCGTCTGCAGCCGCTCGCGCAGGGCGTCGAAGCGCGGGCCCGGTTCCAGTCCGAAGACCGCACGCAGGATGATCTTCAGCGTCAGCTCCTGCATGCGCGGGTGCAGCTCGACCGGAACACCGCGCGGCAGCGTCGCGATCTCCTCCGCGGTGACCTCTTCCATCAGGCCGGTGAGGCGCTCCATCCGCTCGCCGTGAAAGGCGGGCAGGATCAGCTTGCGCTGCTCCATGTGCGCCGCTTCGTCGAGGAGGATCACCGAGTTGGCGCCGACGACGGGTTCCAGCACGCGGGCGCCCTCGCCTGGCCGCAGCACGTCGGGCGGAGCGGTGAAGACTTCCTTGACCTCTTCGGGATCGGTCAGCATCACGAAGGGCGGCGTCATCGGCAGCCGGATCGTGAAGCGCTTGCCGTAGCGCTCGCGACACTGCTCGAGATAAGCAAGCGGCCGCATCCAGAAGCCGAGGAACTGAACCGCCTTCGGCAACCGGGGACCGGGGGGCAGCTCAGAGCGTGAGGTCATTGACATGGCCAATACCCAGTCGACCACTCAACTCACCTGGCGGCGGGTGAGATCGGTCACACATATCCCTTCGCTGGAAAGCGCAGGCGTGAGGGCGGGGCCGAGTTAGTCGCGCCTACCAGGTGTCGACGAAGCGCGGGCGGACAGGCGGCGCGGCTCCGCGCGCCGCGGCAAGGGTCGAGGCGATCAGCGCCCGCGTCTGCGCCGGGTCGATGACATCGTCCAGCTCGAACAGCGCGGCGGCGTTGAGCGCCCGCGCGTTCTGCTCGGCCGCCGCGGTCAGCTCGCGGACGCGCTGCTCGCGTTCCTCCGCGTCCTCGATCTCCTCCAGCTCCTTGCGCAGAGCCAGCCTGACCGCCCCCTCCAGACCCATCGGGCCGAGGTGGGCACTCGGCCAGGCGACGGTCAGCAGCGGCTCGTGCAGGCTGCCCCCGGCCATCGCCTGTGCGCCGAGGCCGTAGCCGCGTCGCAAGACGACGGCCACGAGCGGGACGCTGAGGGCAGCACCGGCGACCAGCAGCCGCGAGGCACGCCGCACGAGGCCGGTCGCCTCCGCGTCCGGGCCGACCATGAAGCCGGGCGTGTCGATCAACGAGACCACCGGTAGCCCGAAGGCGTCGCAAAGCTGCAGGAACCGCGCCGCCTTGTCGGAGGCCTCGCTGGTGATCGCCCCCGCCATCTGCATCGTCTGGTTGGCGACGATCCCGAGCGGCCGCCCCTCGATGCGGGCCAGTGCCGTCACCATCTCCGGCGCGAAGCGCTCGCGCAGGAAGGTGACGGAACCCTCGTCCGCAAGCGTCTCGACGATCGGCTGCACGGGGTAGGCGCGACGCTCGCGCTCGGGCACCAGCTCGCGCAACCGATCCTGGTTCGGTTCGGCGCCCGGCGGCGTCGCCCCCTGGAAGTAGGCGAGCAAGCGCTTCGTCGCGGCCACGGCCTCCGCCTCGTCGTCGACGACCAGGTCGACGACCCCGTTGGGTGCCTGCATCCCCAGCGGACCGACCTCGTCTGGCTCGACCCGGCCGAGACCGCCGCCCTCGATCATCGCCGGCCCCCCCATCCCGAGCGAGGCGTTCTCGGTCGCCACGATCAAGTCGGCGCAGCCGGCGATCACCGCATTGCCAGCGAAGCAGCGGCCGGCGACGACCGCGATCCGCGGCACCAGGCCCGAGAGGCGCGCCCACAGTGCGAAGGCGCGCGTATCGAGCGCGGAGACGACCGGGTAATCGGTGTCGCCCGGACGGCCGCCCCCTCCCTCGGCGAAGAAGACGGTCGGCAGACGCATGCGCTCGATCAGCTCGAAGAGGCGGTCCTTCTTGCGGTGGCCGAGCGCCCCCTGCGTCCCTGCCAGGACCGTGTAGTCGTAGGAGAGGACCGCGCAGGCGGCCCGGTCTCCAAAGAGGTCGCCGTTGACCCGCGCCGTGCCGCCGACCAGCCCATCGGCCGGCGTGCGCTGAATCAGCTCCTCGACCTCGCGCCGGCCCCGCTGCGCCGCGATCGCGAAACGCCCGTACTCGACGAAGCTGCCGGGGTCGACCAGGTCGGCGACGTTCTCGCGCGCCGTGCGACCGCCCGCCTCGTGGCGCCGCGCCACCGCCTCCGGGCGGCCCTCGTCCTCGGTCAGCGCCCGCCGCTCGTGCAGCTCCCGCAGATCTTCGCGCTCCGCTCCCGGATCACTGGACAAGTGGCCGATCTTCTCAGAGTGCTCCGGCAATCGCCCCCAAAGCTGTTAGACAACCGGCGCATGGGCTCGGAGCCGGACGGCACGCTCTCAGACTGGCGAGACCTCGCAGACCGGTACGAGTGGGACACGCTGCTGCTGGGCAACGGCATGAGCATCAACATCTGGGAGCCGTTCGGCTACGCGAAGCTGTACGACCATGCCAGGTCCGCCGGCCTGACGAATCAGGATCGCAAGCTGTTTGCGCCAACGCCGAACTTCGAGCGGGTTCTGGCCGATCTCCTCACCGCGATCCGGGTGAACGACGCCGTCGGCATCGACACCAAGCCTTTGTTCGAGCGGTACCGGAACGTCCAGCGAGCCCTCGGGCACGCCGTGCGGGAGGTCCACCTGAGGCAGACCCAGATCCCCTATTCGACGCGCAAGGCGATCGCCTCCGCGATGCGCGAATTCCAGTGGGTGTTCACGACCAGCTACGACCTGCTCGTCTACTGGGCGATGGCGACGGACGGCTTCGATCCCTTCATGGACCACTTCCGCCACCGAAGCCGCTGTGAGTTCGATCCAGCCAAAGCCTGGGTTGACCCCGAGAAGATTCCCGTCTACTTCCTCCACGGCGCCCTTCATCTGGTCGTGGGCGGCACCGGCGTCACCTGGAAGCTCACGAAAACCGACCTCGACACCGTCCTCGAGCAATTCGGCAAACCGATCAAAGGCGACGCCAGGGCCCGGGCGCTCCTCATCACGGAGGGCTCAGCCAAGGACAAGCTCGCGGCCATCGAAGAAAACATCTACCTCTCGCATGCCCTCGGCCGCCTCCGGCAGCGGAACCTGCCGGTCGTGGTCTTCGGCAGTGGCCTGAGCGAGCACGATGCTCATCTGGCGGAGGCCCTGAGCAAAAACCCGGACCGCCCGATCGCCGTCTCGATGCTGCCGGGGCCTCGGAAGGAATTATTGGCGAAGCAGGTTGACATCTACGGCCGGCTGAATGCCAAGCCACTGCTCTTCTACGACGCTACGACGCACCCCCTGGGCGATCGCTCCCTTTCGATCGGCCCAAACGGGCGAATTTAGGCGGCAGCTTTTCTCCGCTGCCGGACGGTCGTCGCCTCGACGACCTTGCCGGTTCGGTTCAAGACCTGGATCTCACCTCCGCCTTCCTGCAGAACCAGCTTGCGGGCGGTCTCGACCGCAGCCGCTTTGCTGGCGCCGTGCGCGGTCGCCCGGCGGTGGCCCTCCTTGACGATGTCCCAGCCACGGCCCGTCGTCTTCCTCTTCACATAGCGCGTGTTCGTCATCGGGTTCTCCTCATGGGAAGTCTCATGCGCCGCACCCTACGTTAGCCAGCGGCGGATCTCGCCCGCCTCGGCAGGCGGCGATGCGTCAGCGGGGGAGCCGGGATTCGAACCCGGATTCACGGTTTTGGAGACCGTGCGCATAGCCGTTAACTCACTCCCCCGGGAGTGGCTGGGATGCTAGCCAGTGCGGGCGGAGGGATTTGAACCCCCACGGGCCGAAGCCCACCAGGACCTAAACCTGGCGCGTATGCCAATTCCGCCACGCCCGCGAATGCTTAACGCGCGGCCAACGCCGCGTCGTCGCTCATAGATTCTATGATCGGCGCGATGGCAGTAGGAGAGGTGAGGCCGGGTTACGAACTCTGGCACCCCAACCGGGAAAAGCCGGAGGTGATCGCGACCAAGTTCGTGGTCGTCCTTCTGATGCTGGCGACGGCAGGGCTCGCGGCCCTTATCGCGATCAGCGGCTGGTCGCTGCTGAGCGGCGGCGGCGGCATGGGTCTCGTCTGCCTGATCTATGCCGCGCTCTATCTCCTCTTCGCCTACCAGACCTATCGCTGGAGCCGGGGCCCCCTGCCCGTCGCCGCGGCGCTCTCGATGATCCTGGCGATCTTCTGCGCCGTCGGCGCCAACAGCTGGTTCGCCCGCGACAAGCCCGGCTTCGAGGACGCGCTGTTGCCGGTGCCGATCATCGGCCTGCTCGTCGTGATCATGCTGCTGCTGCAGATCCTCCTCATCGCCGCTGCCGCCTACGCCTTCAGCCAGGACTGGCACGTCGAGGAGGAGCGCCCGATCGGTTCCGGCGAGGACTACGGCGCCGGCGCCCCGCCCGAGAACGGCGCCCCGCAGCCCGCGTAGGGGCCTGACGGCCGCTGACCAAGCGGGGCAAGGACGCAGGGAGGACGGCGAAGGGAGCGCACTGTTCAGTGCGTGACCTGAAGCCGGCCGACCGAGGACGCCGCACCGCGCCGTGTCAGCCGCCGTCAGGGATGCCGGAGGTGGGATTCGAACCCACAAGCCCGTTAAGGCAATCGATTTTGAGCCGATCGCGTATGCCAGTTCCGCCACTCCGGCGCGCCGCCAACGATAGACGCCTCTGAGTTCGACTTTTGTCAACGCATCCTTGACAAACGTCGAGCTCGGGCACGGGTGGTCGAACTAGACTCCCCGCGGGATGAGGATCCACCACCTCAATTGCGGCTCGCTCTGCCCACACGGGCGACGGCTCGTCAACGGCGACGGCGGCCTGCTGGAACGGGCGCACGTCGTCTGCCACTGCCTGGCGATCGAGGCTGGCGACGGACTGGTCCTGGTCGACACCGGCTTCGGGGTCGAGGATGCGCGCAATCCCGGCCAGCTGGGCGGCGTCTTCCGCCTGCTGATGCGACCGCAGCCGAAGGTCGAGACGACCGCGCTGGAGCAACTGAAGGCGCTCGGATTCGACGCCACCGACGTGCGCCACATAGTCACGACCCACCTCGACCTCGACCACGCCGGCGGCCTGCCCGACTTTCCGCAGGCTGAAGTCCACGTCCTCGACGCCGAGCTCGAGGCGGCGCTGAAGCCGTCGCTGAACGATCGGATGCGCTACATCGGCGGCGCCCATTGGAAGCACGCCCCGCGCTGGGTCAGACACAGCGGCAGCGGCGGCGAGGATTGGTTCGGCTTCGGAGGCATCCGCATCCTCCCCGGCGTCGATGCCGAAATGCTGCTGATTCCCCTGCTCGGCCACTCCGCCGGCCACACCGGCGTCGCGATCCGCACCGGCGAAGGATGGCTCCTGCATTGCGGCGACGCTTACTTCCACCATGGCGAGATCGCTACTCCGCCGAGCTGCCCGCCGATGCTGCGTCTCTTCCAGAACTTGACCGCCACCGACAACGTGGTCCGCAAACGCAATGCCGAGAGACTGCGCGAGCTGGCTGGCGCCCATGGCGACCAGGTCACGCTCCTCTGCAGCCACGACCCGCGCCAGCTGGAGCTGGCCCAGGCCGGCGATCGGGCTGCGGCCGCGGCGGGGTGAGCGCGGCACCCGAGAAGCTGTGGGAGCCATCGACCGAGCTGGTCGAGCGGGCGCGGATGACCGAGTACATGCGCTGGCTGCAGGCCGAGCGCGACCTTCATCTTCAGGACTACGACGAGCTGTGGCGCTGGTCGGTCGACGACCTGGAGGGGTTTTGGAACTCGATCTGGGACTTCTTCGGCGTGCAGGCGGACGGCGAGCGAGGGCCGGTGCTGAGCGGCCGCCAGATGCCCGGCGCCGAATGGTTCGCCGGCAGCCACCTCAACTACGCCGAGCACGTCTTCGCGGGCAAGGACGAGGATGAGACGGCGATCCTCCATGCCTCCGAGATGCGCGAGCTCGACGAGCTGAGCTGGGGCGAGCTGCGCGAGCAGGTGGCGGCGGTGGCCGCCGGCCTGCGCGAGCTTGGGGTCGAGCCTGGCGATCGCGTCGTCGCCTACCTGCCGAACGTCCCGGAGGCGATCGTCGCCTTCCTCGCCACCGCCTCGATCGGCGCCGTCTGGTCCAGCTGCTCGCCTGACTTTGGCTCGGCCAGCGTGATCGATCGCTTCGCCCAGATCGAGCCGAAGGTGCTCTTCGCGGTCGACGGCTACCGCTACGGCGGCAAGGACTTCGACCGCCGCGACGTCGTCGCCGAGCTGCAGGGGGCGATGCCGAGTCTGGTGCGCACGGTCGTCCTCCCCTACCTCGACTCCGAGCCGGACCTCTCACCGCTGCGCGACGCGATGCGTTGGGACGAGCTGGCCGCCGCCGACGAGCTCCCCGAGCTGTCCTTCGAGCGCGTGCCCTTCGACCACCCGCTCTGGGTCCTCTACTCCTCCGGCACGACCGGCCTGCCGAAGGCGATCGTGCAGGGGCAGGGCGGCATCCTGCTCGAGCACCTGAAGAAGCTCCACCTCCACGTCGACGCCCACCCCGGCGACCGTCTCTTCTGGTTCACGACCACGGGCTGGATGATGTGGAACTTCCTCGTCTCCGGCCTTCTCACCCGAGCCGCGATCGTCCTCTACGACGGCAATCCCGGCCACCCCGACATGGGCGTGCTCTGGGAGCTGGCGGCGCGTGCCGAGGTCACCATGTTCGGCACCAGCGCCTCGTACCTCGCAGCCTGCATGAAGGCCGGCATCGAGCCGGCCGACAGCCGCGACCTGAACCGCCTAAAGGCAGTCGGCTCGACTGGGTCCCCACTCTCGCCCGAGGGCTTCGACTGGGTCTACGAGCAGCTCGGGTCCGACACCTGGCTTTTTTCCACCAGCGGCGGCACCGACCTCTGCACCGCCTTCGTCGGCGGCACGCCGCTGCTGCCGGTCTACCGCGGCGAGCTGCAGGCGCGGGCGCTGGGTGCCGCGGTCGAGGCCTGGGACGAGGACGGCAACGCCGTCGTCGACGAGGTCGGCGAGCTGGTCGTAACCGAGCCGATGCCCTCGATGCCGGTCTTCTTCTGGGGCGATCCCGACGGCAGCCGCTACCGGGCCAGCTACTTCGAGCACTACCCCGGCGTCTGGCGCCATGGCGACTGGATCGAGATCACCTCGCGCGGCACGGCGATCATTTACGGCCGCTCTGACTCGACCATAAACCGCTCCGGCGTCCGCATGGGGACGAGCGAGATCTACCGCGCCGTGCTCGGCGTCGACGAGATCCTCGACGCGCTGGTGGTCGACATTCCCCGCCCCGGGACCGAGGGCTGGATGCCGCTCTTCGTCGTCCTCCGCGAGGGCGCCGAGCTGGACGACGAGCTGCGGCGCGAGATCGCCCGCCGGGTTCGCAGCCAATGCTCGCCGCGCCACGTCCCCGACGAGGTCTTCGCGATCGCCGAGGTGCCGCGCACGCTGAGCGGCAAGGTGCTCGAGGTGCCGGTGAAGCGGATCCTGATGGGCACCCCGCCCGAGCGGGCAGCGAGCCGCGACTCCCTCGCCAACCCGGCGGCCCTCGACTGGTTCGTCGAGCTGGCCGGCTCGCTCGACAAGTGACTGCCATGCCTCACGTCGAGGGCGTCAGCCACCGCTCCGTGCGGGCCCGCGGGCTTGAGTTCCACCTGGCCGAAGCGGGGAGCGGCCAGGACGTCGTCCTCTGCCTGCACGGTTGGCCGCAGCACTGGTACCTCTGGCGCCAGGTGATGCCGGCGCTGGCCGACCGCCACCGCGTGCTGGCGCTCGACTTACGCGGCTACGGCTGGTCTGACGCGCCGGCCGACGGCTACGAAAAGGAGAACATGGCGAGCGACGTCCTCGCCGTGCTCGACGAGCTCGGCCTGGAGCAGGTGAAGCTAGTCGGTCACGACTGGGGCGGCTGGATCGGCTTCCTGCTCTGCCTGCGGGCGCCGCAACGTTTCGAGCGCTTCCTTGCCCTCGGCGTGGCGCCGCCGTGGCCGCGGCCGGGCTCCAGCCTCCCCCATGCCTGGCGCTTCGCCTACATGCCGGTCGTCGGGGCGCCCGGGATCGGCCCAGCCCTGCACCGGCGCGGCAACTTCATCCCGCGCGTGCTCATTGCCGGCTCGACCGTTCGCGACCCCTGGGACGAGGCCACGCTGCGCGCCTTCGCCGCCCCGTTCACGGAGCCGGCCCGGGCCCGCGCTGCGGTGCAGACCTATCGAACCTTCAGCCTGCGCGAGGTGAGGTCGCTCCTGCGCGGCCGCTACGCCGACCGGCGCCTCTCCGTGCCGACGCTGCTGGTCAACGGCGCTGACGATCCCGCAATCCGTCCCGAGCTCCTGAGCGGCTACGAGCGGCATGCCGACGCGATGGAGGTCGAGCTGGTCGACGGCTGCGGCCACTTCATCGTCGACGAGATGCCGGAGCTGGTGATCGACCGGGCGCGGGACTTCCTCGCCGCCTGAGCCGAGCGCTTGCTCAGGCCGGCGTGATCGGGTTGCGTCGCTCGGCGAAGGAGCGGTCCTTGCTCGTCGCCATCGCGAAGCGGCGAATCAGCTCCCCGCGCAGGTCCTCCGGCTGGACCACGGTGTCGACGACCAGCTCCGAGGCCAGGTGGAGGATGTCGATGTCGGCCGAGTACTCCTCGCGCTTGGCGGCGACAAACGCCTCGCGCTCGGCCTCGTCCTCGATCGCTTGGATCTGGTTGTAGAAGACGGCGTTGATCGCTGCCTGCGGTCCCATCACCGCGATCGAGGCGCTGGGCAGGGCAATGCAGCAGTCGGGCTCGAAGGCCGGCCCGGCCATCGCGTAGAGGCCGGCGCCGTAGGCCTTGCGGACGATCACCGAGAGCTTCGGCACCGTCGCTTCGGAGACGGCGCTGATCATCTTCGCCCCGTGGCGGATGATCCCCTGGCGCTCGACCGCCGTCCCGATCATGAAGCCGGGCACGTCGGCGAGGAAGAGGAGCGGCAGGTTGAAGGCGTTGCAGGTCTGGATGAAACGGGCCGCCTTGTCGGCCGAGTCGACGAACAGGACGCCTCCTTTCTGCCGCGGCTGGTTGGCGACGACCCCGACGGCTCGCCCGTCGAGGCGGCCGTAGCCGACGATCAGCTCTTTCGCCCAGCGCTTGTGGACTTCGAGGAAGGAGCCACCGTCGAGCAGCGAGTCGAGCAGCTCGCGCATGTCGAAGGGCTGGTTCTCGTCGGCGGGGACGATCTCGGCGATCGAGGCGTCGGAGCTCGGGGCGACGGCCTCGGCGACCGGCGTCTGCTCGCGCCAGCTGCCCGGCATGAAGGACAGGTAGCGCTTGGCGAGGTCGATCGCCTCCTCGTCGCTCTTGACGAGGAAATGGCCGCAGCCGGAGACGCCGGTGTGCATCTTCGCCCCGCCCATCTCCTCCAGGCTCACTTTCTCGCCGATCACCATCTCCGCCATTCGCGGCGACCCCAGGTACATCGAGGCGTTGCCCTCGCGCATGATCACGACGTCGCAGAAGGCCGGGATGTAGGCGCCGCCGGCGGCGCTCGGCCCGAACAGCAGGCAAACCTGCGGCACCTGGCCGGAGAGCCGTACCTCGTTGTGGAAGATACGGCCGGCACCGCGGCGGCCGGGGAACATCTGCACCTGGTCGGTGATCCGCGCCCCGGCCGAGTCGACCAGGTAGACGAGCGGAATCTGCAGCGCCAGCGCCCGCTCCTGGATGCGGAGGATCTTCTCGACGGTCTTCGGCCCCCAGGAGCCAGCCTTGACGGTCGGGTCGTTAGCCATCAGCGCCACGCGGCGGCCGTCGATCGTCGCCAGGCCGGTCACGACCCCGTCGGCGCCGAGCCCCTCCTGCTCCCAGTTGGCGAGCAGCGCCTCCTCGGAGAAGGAGCCCGCGTCGACCAGCCGCGCGACCCGCTCGCGCACCGGCAGCTTGCCCTGCTCGGCGGTCTTCTCATGGTGGCGCTGCGGGCCGCCGGCGAGCGCGGCGTCGAGCGCGGGTCGGATATCGGTCACGGCGGCAGCCTAATCGGACTGGCCGGCGAGCCAGGCTCAGCCGGAGGCCGCGCCTAGCCGGCGGCCCATCTCTTCGAGCAGCGCCTGCAGCCCGCTGAACGGGCGGACCATCACGGTCATGTCGGCGATCCGACCGTCCTCGCCGAAGCGCAGGATGTCGACCCCGTTCAGCTCCTTGTCGCCCACCCGCGCCTCGAAGACGAGCACGGCGGTGTCGCCGGTCTCGACCTGGTCGACGTAGCGGAAGTCCTCGAAGACCTCGGCGACGTTCCTCAAGAGGACGCCAAGCGCGTCGAGTCCCTCGTAGGGCTCGTAGACCGCCGGGCTGCGAAAGACCACGTCAGGGGAGAACAGCTCTTCGGCCCCGGAGAAGTCCTTGTTCTCGGCAGCCTTCTTGAAGGCGTCGCTCTTCATCGTCCCGACCTTACTCGCCCTGGCTCCAATCGACCGGACCCGCCCGCAGCACGTGGGCGCCGAGCGGTCGCCCGAGCACCTCCTGGGCCGCCCGCGAAGCCTCGATCAGGCGGGGCAGGTCGACACTCGTCTCGACGCCCATCTCGTGCAGCATCGAGACCACGTCCTCGGTCGAGACGTTGCCGGTCGACCCGGGCGGAACCGGGCAGCCGCCCAGCTCGCCGAAGCTCGCCTCGAACGACTCGACCCCCTCCTCCAGCGCCGCCAGCACGTTTGCCAGGCCCTGGCCGCGGGTGTTGTGGAAGTGTGCGGTCAGCTCGACCGCGGCGAAGCGCTCGCGGGCGGCGGCGAAGAACTCGTGGACCTGGCGCGGGTTGGCCATGCCGGTCGTGTCGCCGAAGCCAACCTCCTGGCAGCCCGCCGCGGCGAGCCGATCGGCGATCGCAAAGACGCGTTCTAGCGGTACCTCGCCCTCGTAGGGGCAGCCGAAGGAGACCGAGATGACGCCCTCGCAGCGCAGGCCGGCGTCCCGCGCGAGCGCCAGGGTCCGCTCCAGCCCGGCCAGTGACTCCTCGATCGAGCGGTTGACGTTCTTGCGATTGTGCGTCTCCGACGCGGAGAGGAAGACGCTGATCTCGTCGAAGCGGTCGCGCAGATCCAGCGCCCGCTCCAAGCCCCGCTCGTTGGGGATCAGCACCGAAAAGGCAACTCCCTCGCGCCGCTGCACGGTCCGCAGCACGTCCTCCGCGTCGGCGAGCTGTGGAATCACGTCGGGCCGCACAAAGGAGGTGACCTCCATCCGCTCCAGGCCGCTGGCCGAGAGCATGTCGATCAGCCGCACCTTGTCGTCGGTCGCGATCGTCTCCGGCTCGTTCTGGAAGCCGTCGCGGGGCCCGACCTCGCGGATGCGCACCTTGCTGGGCAGCTCAGCCATGAGAGGCCAGCTTATTGGCGTGCGCGGGTGGCTCAGCCGAACTGGGCGACGTCGATCGCGCGGCGCTCGTGGGTGCCGACGCCGATCGTGCGGTCGCCTTCGCTGACCTCGACGTCGAAGCGGAGCTTGCGGTCCTCGACGACCTCGCGCAGGGTCGCGCGGGTGCGGCAGACGGCGCCCTCGGCGGCGGCGGACACGTGCTTGACGCAGACTTCGAAGCCGACGGTCGCCCGGCCCTCCGGCAGGTGCTCGAAGGCGAGCAGCGACGAGCAGTGCTCCATCATCGCGATCATGGCCGGCGTCGAGAGGACCTTGGCGCCGATCGTGCCGCCGACGTCGGTCAGCAGGTCGCCACCGACCGTGAACTCTTCGCTGCGCTCGATCCCCGGCGCCAGTTCCCGCTCGGGCTCCGCCATCAGACCATGCCGAGGCCGCCGCTGACGCCTAGAGTCTCGCCGGTGACGTAGCTGGCGTCGTCGGATGCGAGGAAGGCGACGGCGGCGGCGACCTCCTCGGGCTGGCCGAGGCGCTTCATCTGCGTGCCCTCTTTCATGTTCTCGATCACCCTTTCGCCGATCTCGCCGAACTCCTTGGCGCCCATCAGCAGTGGCGTCTCGATCGGGCCGGGGGCGATCGAGTTGGCGGTGATCCCGTAGCGGGCGTTCTCGCGCGCGATCACCTTCATGAAGGCGACGACCGCGCCCTTGGTCGCCGAGTAGACGGCGGAGCCCTTGGAGCCGACCCGGCCCGCCTCGGAGGAGATGCTGACGATGCGGCCGTAACCCCCCTCCTGCATCGAGGGCAGCGCCGCGTGGGTGCAGTTGAGGACGCCGACCAGGTTGATCGCGATCAGCCGCTGCCACTGCTCCGGCGTCGTGTAGGTGAAGAAGCCGAACTCGTCGGTACCGGCGTTGTTGACGAGGACGTGCGGCGTCCCGATCGCCTCGATCGCGGCACGAGCCGCCTCGAGGTCGGTTACGTCGAGCTCCACGGCGTGGCCGCTGATCTCGCCCGCCACCCGCTCCGCTCCCTCGACGTCGATGTCGCCGACCCAGACCTCGGCGCCCTCGGCAGCGAGGCGGGCGCAGATCGCCGCGCCGATGCCGCTCGCGCCGCCCGTAACCAACGCCTTGCGTCCCTCCAGCCTCATCGCGGCAGCAGCATAGACTGGCGCCCGTGAACGCGGAGCGAACGCGCGTCCATATCTGTCTCTTCGCGGGTGAGCGAAGCGTGAACCGGTGATTATGTGAGCGAACCGATACCGATCGTCGGCGGCACCGGCGCCCTCGGCGCAGGGCTTGCCCTGCGTTGGGCGAAGGCGGGACTGCCGATCGCGATCGGCTCGCGCTCGCAGGAGCGCGCCGAGGAGGCGGCGGGCCGGATCCGCGACTCAGTCCCCGGAGCCGAGGTCGAGGGACTGACCAACGAGGAGGCGGCTCGGCGCGGGGAGCTGGTCTTCCTCACCGTGCCCTTCCGCGCGCAGTCCGAGAACCTCAACAACCTGCGCGGCGCACTGAGGCCCGGCCAGCTCCTGGTCGACTGCACGGTGCCGCTCGCAGCGGCGGTCAGCGGCAAGGCGACCCGGTCGCTCGGCGTCTGGCAGGGCTCGGCGGCCCAGCAGGCGCAGGAGATGGTGCCCGACGGGGTGACCGTCGTCGCCGCCCTGCACACGATCGCCGCCCCCACCCTCGCTGATCTCGATGCTGAGCTCGACGAGGACGTGCTCGTCTGCGGCGACCGCAAGGCCGACAAGGCCAGGGTCGCGCGACTGATCGAGGCGATCGCAGGCCTGCGCGCCGTTAACGCCGGCGCCCTTGAGATGGCGAGGATCGTCGAGCAGCTGACGCCGCTGCTGATCTCGGTCAACAGCCGCTACAAGACGCACGCCGGCATCCGCCTCGTCGGTCTGCCCGACGCCGACCACTGGCAATGAGCGCGGAGCGAGCAAGCGTGCATATCTGGTTCTTCGCGCCGCGAGCGAAGCGCGAATCTTCGTGATGAGCGCGGCGCGGTGAAGGTCGCGCTGCTCGCCGGCGGCACCGGCGGCGCCAAGCTGGCGGCGGGAATGCAGGAGGAGATCGGCGCCGACCTGACCGTCATCGCCAACACCGCCGATGATCTGGAGATCCTCGGCGTCCACGTATCGCCGGACCCCGACCTCGTCACCTACTGGCTGAGCGGCGAAATCGACGCCGAGCGCGGCTGGGGAATCGAGGACGACGGCTTCGTCGTCTTCGAGCGCTTAGCGAAGCTCGGGGTGCCCGACTGGTTCGGTCTCGGCGATCGCGACCTGGCCGCGTGCCTCTACCGCCGCCAGTTCCTCGAGGAGGGCGGTCGCCAGACCGACGCGCAGGCGCAGATCGCCGCCGCCCTCGGTGTGGCGGCGCGGGTGCTGCCGATGTGCGAGGAGCCGGTGCGGACCAGAGTGCTGACCGATGCCGGCTCGCGCGCCCTGCAGGAGTACCTCGTGCTCGAGCGTGGCGAGCCGGCCGTGCGCGGGGTCGAGCTGGAGGGCATCGCCGAGGCCGAGCCGACGGAGGAGGTTCTCGCCGCCCTGCGCGACGCCGACGCGGTGGTGATCGGCCCCTCGAACCCGATAATCAGCATCGGTCCGATCCTCGCCCTGCCGGGCATGCGCGAGGTCATCACGACCAGCGGCGCGCCGGTGGTGGCCGTCAGTCCCTACGTCGCCGGCGAGGTCGTCAAGGGACCGACCGAGCGCTTCATGACCGCGGTCGGGCGACCCTCGACCGCCGCGGGGGTCGCCTCGCTCTACGCCGGCCTGATCGACGCGATGGTCGTCGACCAGGACGACCCGGATCCGCCGCCGGAGGAGATCCCGACCCAGGCAGCGCCGACCCTGATGGACAGCGCCGCCACCCGGGCGCGACTGGCGCGAATCGTGCTCGACTACGCAGCTAGCCTCACGACGAGTTGAGAGCGACCGCGGTACTCCCCGTCAAGCGCTTCGCCGCCGCCAAGCGACGGCTGGCGATGGGCATCGACGAGGAGCGACGCAGGGCCCTGGTCGAAGCGATGCTGGCCGACGTGCTGGAGGCGATCGGCGAGGCCCGTGCGGTGGAGCGGACGATCCTCGTCAGCGGCGACCCGATCGCCCAGGAGATCGCGGCGGGGGCTGCAACCGCCGTCGACGTGGTACCCGATCCTGCCGACGAAGGCCATGTCATCGCTGCGCTCGCCGGCATCGTCCGGGCCGAGGCCGACGGGGCCTCGTGCGTCGTCCTCCTGCCAGGGGACTGCCCGCTGCTCGACCCGCGCGAGCTCGACAGGCTGCTGACCGGCGTGCCCGGCGAGTACGTGGCCGTAGTGCCGGACCGCCATGGGTCCGGCACCAACGGACTCGTCCTCTCGCCGCCGGGCGCGATCCGCCCGTCCTTCGGCGACGGCAGCTGCAATCGCCACGTCCGGGCGGCCCGCGCGGCGGGAATCCCGTACGCGGTCGAGGAGTTGCCCTCGCTGGGACTCGACCTCGACACTCCGGCCGACATCGTCGCGCTGACCCGCGAGCTGGAGAAGCGGCCCGGCCGCGCCCCGCGCACGGCCAAGGTGCTGGGGCTGTGAACGCTCCTGGCGAGCTCCGCGTCCTGCCCATCGCCGGACTGCCGGAGTTCAGCGCCGGCATGTCCGTCGGCACCGAGATTGCGGCCCAGGCAGAGCTCGCGGAAGGGGACGTCGTCGTCGTCTCGCAAAAGATCGTCTCCAAGGCCGAGGATCGGGTGCGGCAGCTGTCGGAGGTGAGTCCCGGCAAGGAAGCGCGTCGCCTCGCCGCGGCCCTGGGTAAGGACCCGGCGCTCGTCGAGCTGATCCTCGGCGAGAGCCGCGAGGTCTTGCGTGCCGAGCGCGGCATCCTCATCGTCGAGACCAAGCACGGCTTCGTCTGCGCCAACGCCGGCATCGACAGCTCGAACCTCCCCCAGCCCGGCACCGTGTCGCTGCTGCCGGAGGACCCCGATGCCTCCGCACGGCGGATTCGCGCGGAGATCACTGCCGCGTCCGAGCGGGCCGTCGCCGTCGTCGTCGCCGACAGCTTCGGCCGCGCCTGGCGACTGGGTCAGGCCGAGGTGGCGATCGGCTGCGCCGGAATCGTCCCCCTCGACGACTGGCGAGGCCGCCTCGACGCCGAGGGACGCGAGCTGGTGGCGACCGCGATAGCCCTCGCCGATCAGGTGGCCGGTGCCGCCGACTTAGTCAGAGACAAGGCCAGTCGCCTTCCCGCCACCGTGGTTCGCGGCCTCGACCGCCACGTCAGCGCCAACGACGGTCCGGGCGCTGCCGCCCTGCGCCGGCCGCCCGGCGAGGACCTCTTCCGCTAGTCCTTCCGCATCGCCTCGCGAACCTTGTCGGCGACCTTCTCGACGCCGTCCTTGGCCCTGCCGGTCGCCTGGTCGAGCTTGCCCTCACGCTTCATCTCGTTGTCGCCAGTCAGGTCGCCGGCGGCCTCCTTCACGCGCCCTTTAGCGTCGTC
Source organism: uncultured Solirubrobacterales bacterium (assembly GCA_963817945.1). Lineage (GTDB taxonomy): Bacteria > Actinomycetota > Thermoleophilia > Solirubrobacterales > 70-9 > VRUE01. Next base: position 170,425 of record CAWFQH010000001.1, read on the forward strand.
CTTGTTGCGGACCTCGTCGCCCATCTCATCGCTCCTTCTCGTAGTTCCGTTACGACTCTCCCCTACCCGCGATCCGCACCGGCATGCGGCCGGCCTCAGGTAGGCGGGCCGACGTCAAGCACGGCGGCACCACGGAGGCGGCCGCTGCGGATCGAGTCGAGCGCCTCGTTCGCGGCACTCAGCGCGTACGGCTCCACCTCGGTTCGGACCGGGACTTGCGGCGCCAGGCGCAGGAACTCCTCGCCGTCCTCGCGGGTCAGGTTCGCGACGGAGCCCAGCGTGCGCTCGCCCCAGAGGATCTCGTAGGGGAAGCTCGGCACTTCGGTCATGTGAATCCCGGCGCTGATGACCCGCGCCCCCTTGGCGCTCGCTCGCAACGCCGCCGGCATCAGGGCGCCAACCGGGGCGAAAACGATCGCGCCGTCCAGCTCCTCCGGCGGGCGCTCGGTCGACGCACCCGCCCAGGCGGCGCCGAGGCTGCGAGCAAACCCCTGCCCCGCGGCATCTCCCTCGCGCGTAAAGACGAACACCCGCCGCCCCTGGTGGACGGCAACCTGGCAGAGGATGTGCGCCGAGGCACCGAAGCCGTAGAAGCCGATCCGCTCGGCGTCACCGACCAGGCGCAGCGCCCGGTAGCCGACTAGGCCGGCGCAGAGAAGTGGCGCCGCCTGCAGGTCCGGGTAGCCGGCGGGGATCGGGAAGCAGAAGCGCTCGTCGGCGACGACAAGCTCCGCGTAGCCGCCGTCACGGTCATAGCCGGTGAAGCGGGCGCGGTCGCAGAGGTTCTCGCGGCCGCTCATGCAGTAGCGGCACTCGCCGCAAGTCCAGCCCAGCCACGGGACCCCAACGCGCTCGCCGGGCGGGAAGCGCTCCGCACCCTCCCCTGCCTCGAGAACCGTGCCGACGATCCGGTGTCCCGGGACCAGCGGCAGCTTCGACTCGCCCAGCTCGCCGTCGACGATGTGCAAGTCGGTGCGGCAAACGCCGCAGGCGGATACGGAGATCAGCACCTCGCCGCGGCCGGCAACGGGGTCGGGCAGCTCGGCCGGCCGCAGCGGCTCGCGCTGGCGCTCCAGGACCATCGCCCGCATGGCCCCATGATCGCCGACGGGCCTAAAACGGCATTCCGAATGCCGTTTTAGGCCCGTCGGCGATCGGCGGCTAATACGTCTCGACGATCTCGTAGAGGGTTGTGCGCTGGGCGGGAGTGCGGCCGGCGGCGCGGGCGGCGCCGATCAGCTGCTCGGGGTCCAGCCTCACGCCGTGCTGGGAGCCGGCCATGCGGGAGATGTTCTCCTCCATCAGGGTGCCGCCGAGATCGTTGACGCCCCAGCGCAGCGCCTCGGTCGCCGCCTCCAGGCCCATCTTTACCCAGCTCGCCTGCAGGTTCGGGATCGTGCGGCCGAGAGCGAGGCGGAAGGCGGCGGTGTGCTTGAGGTTCTCCTCGGCCGAGATCTCCTCGACGCCGTGGGTGCGGCCGAGCAGCGTGTTGAAGGGGATGAAGCTGAGTGGCACGAACTCGGTGATGCCGCCGGTTCGCTCCTGCAGGGCGCGGACAACCAGCATGTGGCGCGCCAGCTCGCGCGGCTCCTCGATGTGGCCGAACATCACCGTCGAGGTCGAGCGCAGGCCGGCCCGGTGCGACGCTTCGACGATCTCGACCCAGCGCTCGACCGTGAGCTTGTTGGGTGAGATGCGCCGGCGCACGCCGTCGTCGAGCACCTCCGCCGCCGTTCCCGGCGTCGAGCCGAGCCCGCATTCGAGCAGATACTCGAAGACCGCCTCCGGCCCCTTGCCGGAGCGCTCGCACATGTAGTGGACCTCCATCGGCGAGTAGGCGTGCAGGTGCAGCTGCGGCGCCACCTCCTTTGCGAGCCGCAGCCAGCGGCCGTACTCCTCCAGCGTCAGGTCGGGATGGATACCGCCCTGCATGCAGATCTCGGTGGCGCCGAAATCGACCGCTTCGTCGATCCGCTGCGCAAAGTCCTCCTCGCTGACCTCGTAGGCGTCGGGCGAGCGCCGCCCCTGGCCGAAGCCGCAGAAGGCACAGCCGACGACGCAGATATTGGTGAAGTTGATGTTGCGGTTGACGACGAAGGTCACCCGCTCGCCCGCCAGCTCCGCCCGCAGCTCGTCGGCGGCAGCCCGCATCTCCTCGATCGCCTCCGGCCGCGTCTCGGCAAACAGCGCCGTCAGCTCATCCTCGCTCAGCTCCTGACCCTCACGCCCCTTCTCGATCGCCTGCGCGGTCAGCCCGGGGTCCAACGTCTCATCCCGCCTCCGCCCCGACCCTCGCCGCGGAATGAAGCTCCAGTACTTCAGCTTGATCACATCGAGGACCCCCTGCTCCATCCAGTTCGCGTCCATGTACTGCGGGTAGACGCACAACCGCTCGGTCAGCGCGTAACCCCCTCGGCGCCAGCTCCTTCCGCACCTGATGCGGGCTCGGAAACGGCTCCTCGGGCGATATGTGATCCCCGTTCGCGGAAAGCCCGCCCAGGTCGGTCGCCCCCGCTTCGACCAGCTCGGGCCACCAGTCCGACAGGTTCGGCGGCACCTGCACCCCGACATCCGGCATCAGCCGTTTGCACTCCTGGATCAACCGTTTGATGTCGTCGATGGAGATCGGGGTCGCCCAGGGAGGGAGGGGCGGGTCACCCTCCTCACTCGCAACTCGTCGATGTTGAGGTTGGCTGCTGGCGCCTCTAGGTTCGTTCTCCTCCCGCGCAAAACGTTCGGAGGGCGACCCGCCCCTCCCCCACCGAGCGCGCGCCGCCTCGTCTGCGATGTCGGCTACTTCTTCGCCGTAGTACCGGGGGTGGGGTACGAAGTTCTGGAGGATCACCTCCTGAATGTGCCCGTATTCGCGGTGCAGGTCGGCGATGGCCTCAAGCGAAGCAACCTGCTCCTCGGCCGTCTCGCCGATACCGACCAAGATGCCGGTCGTGAACGGAATCTTCAGCTCGCCGGCTGCCTTGATGGTGGCGAGGCGACGGACCGGGTGCTTGGTCGGCGAGCCAGCGTGAACGGTCTGCATCAGCCGCTCGGAGATTGACTCCAGCATTAGGCCTTGAGAGGCGGTGACCTCACGCAAGCGCGCTAGGTCGTCGCGGTGGAGGACGCCGATGTTCGTATGGGGCAGGATGCCGCGCGCCAGGGCTTGCTCGCAGGCCCAGACGACGTAGCTCGTGAAGTCCTCGTGGCCCCACTCGCGCAGACGCGCGGCGACCTCGGGGTTGACCTCCGGCCGCTCGCCGGTGAGGACGAGCAGCTCCTTGGCGTTGCGCCGCTCCGCCTCGTCGAGGCGGCGCTCGACCTCCTCGGGGGGGTGGATATGCGCTTTCCGGGTCGCGAACGCGCAGTACTTGCAGTAGCACTGGCAAGTGCGCGAGAGCGAGAGCGTGTAGTTGCGCGAGAAGGTGACGCGACGCACGGCTCTCACGCTACCTGCAGCAGCGTGCAGCCGCCGAGCCCTTGCCGGGCCCGGCGGTTACGCAATGGGGATCAGCGGGCGCTGCCCGGTTTGCCCGTCGTGGGCTCGGCCCCACGGACTGCTTTGCCAGCGCCGCGCACCGGCTCCGGTGCCTCGGTCGGCGGCAGGCCGCCCGGCTCCAGCACGAACCTGAAAACACCGGCCGCGAGCAGCGAGCCGAGAATCGGGCCGACCAGGTAGGGCCAGACCGAGCCCCACTCGTTGGCGACCAGCGCCGGGCCGAACCAGCGGGCCGGGTTGAAGGCGCCGCCGGTCAGCGGGCCGCCGACCATGACGAGGAAGCCGAGGGTGGTGCCGATCGCCAGTGGCGCCCACTCCTTGAAGCTCTTTTTCGAGAAGACCGCGGCGAGGATCACCAGCACTAGGCAGAAGGTGCCGATTCCCTCGACGATCATCCCCTGGAAGTTGCCGCCGAGCAGCCCGCTCACCTGCGCGGCCGCATAGTTGGTGGCGCGGCCCTCGTCGACCAGCAGGCCCTTCGCGAGCAGGGCGCCGAGGACGCCACCGGAGAGCTGGGCGAGGATGTAGATCAGCGCGTCGATCGGGGCGATCCGCCGGATCGCTACCGCCGCCAGGGTCACGGCCGGGTTGAAGTGGCCGCCGCTGACGACGCCGAACATGACGATCAGCCCGAACAGCAGGAAGGCGTGGACGAGGCCGACGACGGCGAAGTCGGTGCCGAACTGCGGCTGGTTCCCGGTCGCCACGTACAGCACGACGACGCTGACGACGAAGAACACGAGCAAGAGAGTGCCGATCAACTCGGCGAGATATGCCGCAAGTCCTCGTTCCTGCACTGGTTAACGCCTCCTCTGTTCCCTTGAGTCCTTCGGATTCGGGGCGGGAGTGTATCCGGATCGCCAGAGCGAATAGGTTTCCCCGAAGAATGAGACGGGTTGTCGCGCTGCTGGCGGCCGCTCTGCCTGCTCGCCGGCGTCGGCCGGCTGCGGCGGGGACGGCGCTGAACCGGGCGCGCCGAAAGGCGCGACGCCTGGTGCTCGACTTCACCCCCAACGCCGTCCACTCCGGCATCTACGCAGCCGAGCAGCCGCGGCCTCTACGAGGACGCCGGGGTCGACCTGTCGATCCGCCAGCCGGGCGACTCGACCGACGCCCCGAAGCTGCTGGCGGCCGGTCGCACCGACTTCGCGATCCTCGACATCCACGACCTCGGCATCGCCCGCGAGCGCGGCCTCGACCTCGTCGGCGCGATGCCGATCGTGCAGCGCCCACTGGCAGCGGTGATCGCCCGCGACGGCGAGGGCCGGTGCGGCGCCCCCGCGACCTCGAGGGCCGCAACGTCGGCGTCACCGGCCTGCCCTCCGACGAAGCGGTGGTCGACTCCGAGCTCAGCGCCGACGGCGGCGACCCGAGCCTGGCGAAGCGGGTGACGATCGGCTTCAACGCGGTCGCCTCGCTCGCCGCCGGCAAGGTCGACGCCGCGACCGGCTTCTGGAACGCCGAGGGGGTGGCGCTGCAGCGCCGCGGCGTCCCGGTGCGGATCTTCAAGGTCGACCGCTACGGCGCGCCGGCCTACCCAGAGCTGGTCCTGACCACGTCGCGCACGACGCTCGAGCAGCGATCCCGAGCTGGCCGAGGCGGTGATCGAGGCGACGACGCGCGGCTACAGCTGGCAACGGCCGAGCCCGAAGCAAGCCCTCGACGACCTCCTCGCCGCCGTCCCCGGCCTCGACCGCGCCGAACAGGCAGCCCAGCTGCGCGCCCTCGGCGACGACCTCCGCCCGGCCCCCTTCGACGCCGCGGTCCTCCGCGACTGGGCAGCCTGGGACCTGAAGCACGGCCTACTCACGCGACCGCTGGACGTCGATAGGGCATTTCGGCTGAACCCGTAGCGGGAGGGCGCCGGGTGCCCCCCCCCCCCTCTCTCTCTCTCTCTCTCTCGGGACGAGTCAGACCGGACGGGGCGTAGGTACGCTGCGGCTAGTGAGCCTGGCTGAAGACTTCCAGCAGATACTCGACTCGCTGCCGTCCGACTGGACGGATCTGGAGGTGGATCTGCGGATCGACGACGAGAGCAAGTACGTGGACACGGCGGTGACGCTGAGTCAGGTCAATGCGCAGCCATACAACGAAGCCGATTGGGACTGGCGGCTGCTGGTCGCCCACAGCTTCGGCCATGCCGCGGCGGCGGAGACCGTCGTGGGCGTGCTGCAAAAGCTCGACAAGGACGGCGTCACCGGCGAGCTGCAGGTGCGGGAGGTGCGCGAGGGGCGCTCCGAGATCGTGCAGATGTGGGGCCGGCCGGAGAGCGTCCGCGAAGAGTTCCGCCAGCGCCGCTCGCTCTGATGGCCCGGGTCGTCGCCCTCGCGACCGACCTGCTGCTCGGCAGCAAAGTGGAGGCGACGCTGAGCGCCGCCGGCCACGAGGTCACGCTCGCCCCTTCCTTCCAGGAGGCGCCCTGGGAAGGGGCCGACCTCCTCGTCGCCGACCTGGACAGCGAGAACCCCGAGGCCCTTGTCAGCCTCGGTATGCCCGTCCTTGGCTACTACTCGCACGTCGACGTCGAGACCCGCGCGGCGGCCGAGGCGGCCGGCGTCGATCTCGTCGTCCCGCGCTCGCGAATGGCCCGCGAACTGCCCCAGCTCGCCGAGCGGCTGCTCAATCCGTAGGCGGGCGTAGGTCGGGCCCGGGGATCGGCGTCCCGTGCGGGTCGTGGCTCGGCTCGCCGAGCTTGGCCGCGATCAGCAGCTCCAGGTCCTCTGAGATGTAGTGCTCGAGCACCTCGGCCTCGGCGTGGACGCGGTCGTCGGGCATCCCCAACGCCTCCGAGAGGTAGGCCTCGATCAGCCGGTGGTGGCGGATTACCTCCAATGCCACCTTCTCGCCGGCCGGGGTCAGCGTCACCCCCTTGTACGGGGTGTGCTCGACCAGGCCGATCTCGTCGAGCCGCTTCAGCATCGAGGTCGCCGTCGCTGGGGTGACGCCGAGCCGCTGCGCCACCTCGCCGTTGAGGACCGGCCCCTGGCGCTGCTGGGCGAGGGCGTAGATCGCCTTCGCGTAGTCCTCGATCGCCTCGGTATGGGGGCGGCTGCCGGCGGGCATCAGACAGCTGACTCCAACTGAGCCCTCATACCGACACCAGCAGGCCGGTCAGGTAGAGGGCGACGATGCCGGCGATCAGACCGGCGACGGAGACGGGGTGCAGCATGCGCCCGTCGCCGTCGCGCATCGCCGGCGCCAGCTGCACGATCACCTGAGCGATGGCGCCGACGCCGACGCCGAAGAGCAGCGCCGCGAGGCTGGGATCGAAGGCGGCGGCGCCGATCCAGGCGCCGAGAATCGCGGGCGCGCCGGCGATCAGGCCGAGTCCGGCGAGGCGCCCAAGGCTGGGAGCGAAGGCGGTGCCGCCCTCGCGCAGGGGCGCAACGATCGCCAGCCCCTCGGTCGTGTTGTGGATGGCGAAGCCGACGACGAGAAAGGCGCCGAGGGCGAGCGCCCCGGCCGCATAGGCGGAGCCGATTGCCAGTCCCTCGCCGAGGTTGTGGAGACCGATCCCGATCGCCACCAGAAGGCCCATGTAGAGGCCGCCGCGCGCCGCGGCGCCCTGCCCCGCTTCGCTGCGACGGCTCAGATGCGCATCGACCGCGGCCAGCACCAGGTAGGCAATCAGCGCCCCGCCGAAGACGAGGGCGGTGCCGCCGAAGGCGGCGGGCGCCTCGCCGGCGATCTCCAGCCCCTCGAGCCCAGCGTCGATGGCAAGAAAGGCGAGCAGGCCGACCGTGAAGGCGATCAGGGCCGCGATCCAGCGCTCGCCGACCCGGCGCACGAAGGGCAGCCAGAGCATCCCGAGGCTGACCGGGATGACGCCGACGTAGATCCCGAGCAGGGCCATCAGCCCGTAGAAGCCGAGGTCCGCGTCCGGGGTCTCCGAGGCAACCGGGATCGTCGCGTCGATCGTCCCGCCCGAGGAGGTGAGGGCGAAGATCTCGTACGCCTCGCCCTCGATCCAGGGGTACTGGATCCGAAGCGTGGTCGAGCCCAGCCGCCCTATCTCGCGTCCCTCGCTGGCAACAAAAGGCGCGTAAGCGTCGTTGATCGCGACCTGGGCGACTTCGACCGGGTCGGGCCCGTCGTTGCGCAGGGTCAGCTCGATCTCACCCGGGCGCAGCACGGTGCGCTCGACCGCGACCTCCTCGACCGGCGGCCCCGTCCGCTCGCCCAGCCCGGGCCCGCCGAGCAGCGCGAAGGCGCCGATCGCGGCCGCGATCAGGGCCAGTGGGACCAGCCCCAGCGCCCAGGCCGGCCAGCGATCGCTCGCCGGCCGCTCGGCGCGTGCCGTCGCCTCCATCAGTGTCCCGCCTCATGACGTTGACCAGGAAATGACGAGATCCAGGCGTCGCCAGACAAGGACGCAGGGAGCCCGAATAGCAGCGCTATTCGGGTGACCGAGGACGCAGTATGGCGACGATCTGGGGCCGTCATTTGCGGTCTGACGTCGTGAGGCGGGACACGCATCAGAGCCGCCCCCCGTTGCCACCCCAGGGCAGCTTGCAGTAGGCGGCCGCGGCGGCGGCCGGCGTCATCGCGGAGGGGTCGCCGACGCGGAAGAAGCCGGTCCAGCCCAACTCAGCAAACTCGCTGACGTGGGCGTGGAACATGTAGTCGCCGTCGAAGGGGAACTTCAGCTCGAGGATCCCGCGCTGGCCCTGGCCCTGGGTCACCGTGTCGGTCAGCTCGGTCGGCTCCAGCGAGGTTCCGGTCGGGTAGTGCTGGAAGAAGTTGGCATGGACGTGGAAAGAGTTGATCGGATCGAACTCGAGCACGTTGACCAGGTAGATCCGGACCAGCTCGTCGCGCCGCACCGTGATCGGCTCGTTGACGTAGTGGAAGCCGACCGTGTTGACCGCGTAGATCTCGTTGGAGAGGTCGAAGTTGGTGTCGAAGCCGTTCATCACCATCACCATCTCGTCGGCTTCCGGGCGGCCCTTCTTGGGATCGATCACGAAGGCGCCGTAAAGGCCGCGCGAGATGTGCGAGGCGAGCGGAGCGACGTGGCAGTGGTAGAGGTGGAGCCCAAACGGCTCGGCCTCGAATTCGTAGGTGAAGGCTTCGCCAGGGTCGATCTGGCCGGCGCCCAGGCGGTCACCGATCCCCGGAACGCCGTCCATCAGGGCCGGGTGGATGCCGTGGAAGTGCATCGTGTGCGGGTGTTCGGAGCCGTTGACGAAGCGGATGCGCAGCCGCTCGCCCTCGCGGGCACGCAGGGTCGGCCCCGGAACACGGCCGTTGTAGGTCCAGGCTTCGTACCTGACCCCGGGTGCGACTTCGATCTCCTTGTCGTGGGCGACGATCTCCCACTCGCGTACAACGCGGCCGCTGGCCAGCCGGCGCGTCTTGCCGTAGTCGAAGTCGCGCAGCAGCTCGGTCGGGTCGAAGCCGTTGCGGCGATGGTTGACGCTGCGGCCGGGGGCGAAGGTCGCGTGGGCGAACGCCTCGTGACCGGCGTGGCCGCCGTTCGCGGAGGCCACGTTTGAGGCGGGCTCCGCTCGAGCGGAGCCACCCCCCAGGCCCCCGCCGCCGACCAGAGTGTGCAGCCCGGCGGCGGCCGGAACCGTGGCGGCGGCGCCGAGGAGCTTGCGTCGGCTGAGACGACGGTCGCTCATCGCTGGGTCGATCCGATCGAAGTCACGCGGTGGGATTTTGACACATCTAAAAGCGGATTTCGATGCATCTAAATTCGGGCGCCGCATCGTCCTTCCTAGAATCGGAGGCGTGACCGAGGCAACCACGATCGAGCTTGACGCCCAGTACCGCCTGTTACGCGAAGACTGCGGGCTGCTCGACCGCTCGGCGCGGGGCAAGCTGCTGATCCGCGGCGCGGAGGCGGCCGAGTACCTGCAAGGCCAGCTGACCAACGACGTCGAGGGCCTCGCCCCCGGCGAAGGCTGTTACGCGGCTCTGCTGGACCGCAAGGGCCACATGCAGGCCGACATGCGGGTGCTGCGACTGGCGGCCGACGAGATCTGGATCGACACCGAGGTCGAGGCGCTCGCCGCAGCCCGGCGCCACCTCGAGACCTACAAGATCGGGCGCGAGGTCGAAATCACTGACCTAACGGCCGAGCGGGCGATCCTCTCGCTGATCGGTCCCCGCAGTACGACTGTCGCGGACACCGCGACGCTGCCCAAGCACGGCACCCGCGAGGTTCGGATCGACGGAGTCGACTGCGTCGCCGTCGGCACCGCCGTTGGCCTTGACCTGATCGCCGCGACTCCGGGCTCGCAGTCCGGCGACCCCGCCGGTGAGGCGTCGCGACTGCGCGAAGCGCTGATCGCGGCCGGTGCGGTCGAGGTCAGCGTAGAGGCGGCGGAGATCCTGCGGGTGGAGGCAGGAGTCCCACGCTTCGGTGCTGAGATGGGCAGCGAGACGATGCCAGTCGAGGCGGGCATCGTCGAGACGGCCGTCGACTTCACCAAGGGCTGCTACATCGGCCAGGAGCCCGTCGCCCGCCTGCACTACAAGGGACGCCCGAACAGGCATCTGCGGGGACTTGAGCTGAGCGCGCCGGTCGAGGCAGGAGCGCTGCTGAGGCTGGGCGAGAAGGACGTGGGCCGAGTCGGCAGCGCCTGCGTCTCCCCCGTTCATGGCCCGATCGCCCTGGCGATCGTCCGCCGCGAGGCCGAGCCCGGCGCCGAGCTGGACGTAGGTGAAGATGGCGTTACGGCGCGGGTCATCGACCTGCCGTTCGGCTAGATTCCGCCCACGATGGGTCGTCGGAGAGGCAGAGGGGCTTTTGCCTGCGCCTTCGGAGCGCTGAGCGCGGCGGCCCTGCTTGCGGGCGGCTGCGGGGCCGAAGAGCACGTCAACGAGCCGCGGCCGCAACCCTCGACCCGGGTCAGCGTCACCGTCGCCGAGGACGAGGTGAGGGTCCAGCCGGGGCGGATCGCGGTCGGCGAGGAACGCTCGCAACAGATCCCCCAGAACGTCGACGCCGAACAGCCCCGGATCCGCAGCAACGCCCCGCTCGAGGTCGTTCTCGTCGCCGCCAACCTGACCGACGTCGACTCCCGCCTCGAGCTCCGCGGTGTCGGCGCCAACCGCACCTCGAAGCCGCTGGTTGCCAACGGCGCGGTCACCCTGCAGGCGCAGCTGCCGACTGGGACCTACTCGGTCCAAGCCGCCGACATCCCCGGTGCCAAACCGGCCCGCCTCGTAGTCGGCCCGTACCGGACCTCCTCCAAGAACGATTTGCTTCTTCCCTGAGCGGACCCGGACAGCCCGCATCCTGGGCACTTCCACTAGCGGGGTGGCGTCTGAGCGGCCCGTCAACATCGCCGCGTGACCATCGTCCTCGCCATCGCCGTAGTCGTCCTCGCCGCGGGGCTCGTCTACGCACTCCTCACCCAGTCGCAGCCGGAGCCTGTCGAGCAGCCAGACCTCGGGCCGGCGATCCAGGAGGCGACCTCGAAGGCGGTCGCCGACCTGCAGCGGATGAACGAGGAGTCGCGCAAGGTCGACGCCAAGACCGCGGAAGCGGCGTTGCAGCGGCGCGAGGCCGAGATCAAGGCCCTGGCCGAACGGATCGCGAAGGGGCAGGAGAAGATCGAGCAGGAAGTCCGCAAACGCGGCGAAACGGACCTGCAGACCCGGGCTCTGATCGAGCAGGTAGGGCAGACGGTCGGCAACCTGAACGCCGAGACCGCGGGCCTCAAGAAGGCCCTGCGCCAGCCGCAGACCCGCGGCCAGTGGGGCGAGCTGCAGCTGCGCCGCTGCATCGAGGTCGCCGGCATGACCGAGCACGTCGACTTCGAGCTGCAGGAGACGCTGCAGACCGAAGACGGCCGGCTCCGCCCCGACGCCCGCTTCCTGCTGCCGGAGGGCCGCAGCTTCGTCGCCGACTCCAAGGTGCCGCTTGACGCGTTCCTCGACGCGCAGGAGGCGGAGATCGAAGCCGACCGGCTGGTGCAGCTGGAGCGCCACGCCCGCCAGGCGCGGGAGCACGTCCGCAGCCTCAGCTCCAAGGCCTACCAGGCCCAGTTCGCGGCCGGCGAGATGCCCGACCTGGTGATCTGCTTCATCCCCAACGAGCCGGCGCTGCACGCCGCATTCGCCGCCGACCCGACCCTCTTCGACTACGCCCTGGAGCGCAACGTACTCGTCGTCGGCCCCACCTCACTCGTCGGCCTACTGCGGACGATGGAGCTGGGCTGGCGCCAGGAGCGGATGGTCGCCGAGGCGGCGGCGATCGCCGAGGCGGCCACCACGCTGCACTCCCGCTTCGCCAAGTTCATCAAGGACTTCGATACCGCCGGCAGCCGGCTGGAGTCCGCAACCAAGGCCTACAACTCCGCCGTCGCCTCGATGGAGAGCAGGCTGCTGCCGCAGCTGCGCAAGGTCGAGGCGCTCGGCATCGCGCCGGGCAAGGAGATCGAAGTGCCCGAGCCGGTCGAGATCACCGTGCGGGCGATCGCGGCACCGGAGCTGAGCGAGACCTCGGACGTCGCCTGAGCGCGACTGCGAGGCCGTCCGCGTCTCATCTAGGATTGCCGCCCGCCCGTAAAACGACCCCGCGGAGGACCCCTTGGCCGTAGACACCAGCGCAGTCGCGAAGCTTGATGTGGAGCCCGGCACGCTGCCGGAGACGATGGCGGCCTGGGTGATCCGCCAGGAGCGCGAGGGGGAACCAACCGACGCCTTCCAGCTGGAGCAGATCGAGGTGCCGGAGCCCGGTGCCTTCGAGGTGGTCGTGCGGGTGATGGCCGCCGGCGTCAACTTCAACAATGTCTGGGCGGCGCTCGGCAAGCCGGTTTCGGTCTTCGGCTACGGCGACCACCCCGAGTACGGCCACCACATCGGCGGCTCCGACGCCTCGGGCATTGTCTGGAAGGTCGGTGAGGGCGTCACCCGCTGGCAGCCCGGCGACGAGGTCGTCATCCACTGCAACCAGGCCTCCTACGAGGACGTCGAGGTGCACGGGCTCGATCCGCTGGCGGCGCCGAGCCAGAGGATTTGGGGCTACGAGACGACCTGGGGCTCTTTCGCCCAGTTCACCAAGGTCCAGGCGCAGCAGCTGCTCCCCCGCCCGCAGAACCTCTCCTGGGTCGACTCCTCCGCCTACGGCCTCACCTATTTCACCGCCTACCGGATGCTGATCGACCAGTGCAAGCTGCAGCCCGGCCACAACGTCCTGATCTGGGGCGCGGCGGGCGGCCTCGGCGTCTTCGCCGTGCAGCTCTGCAAAGCGGCCGGCGCCAACGCCGTCGGCGTCGTCTCCTCCGACGAGAAGGGGGAGCTGGTCAAGCAGCTCGGCGCGGTCGACTACATCAACCGCAACGAGTTCGGCGAGATGATGCGAACTGAGGAGAACCTCGCCGACAAGGCCGCCGATAAGGAGCGCTTCAAGGCCTCGCGGGGCTTTGCCAAGCGGGTCAAGGAGATCCTCGGCGACGCCCCCGACATCGTCTTCGAGCACGTCGGCCGCGCCACCTTCCCGACTTCGGTCTTCGTCGTCAAGCCCTTCGGCAAAGTCGTCATCTGCGGTGCGACTTCGGGGTTCCAGCTCGACTTCGACGTCCGCTACCTGTGGATGCGCCAGAAGCAGATCATCGGCTCGCACTTCGCCAACGCCTATGAGTGCATGCGCGCCAACCAGCTGATGGCCGAGGGCAAGGTGCGGCCAGTGCTGTGGAAGACGATGGGCTTCGAGGGAGTCCCCGACGCCCACCAGCTGCTGCACGAGAACAAGCACCTCGGCAAGATCTCGATCCTGGTCGGGGCCGAGTCCGAGGACGAGGGCCGCAACGTCGACGGACCCGGCGCTATCCGGGCCGAGGTGGGGGCGTAGAGATGCCTGAGGTTTGCACGCTGGACTGGCACGTCGCCCCCTTCAAGGCCGATCGCTGGCTCGACCTCTGGCAGCCGGCGGCTGCACGGATGCCGGCTTTCGGCGCCAAGAGCTGGTCGCTGACGCGCTCGACCGACGACCCTCTCCACTTCATCCAGTCCTCGGTCTGGGAGAGCCGCGTCGACTTCGAACGCTACTGGTTCTCAGACGAAATCGAGAAGGCCCGGGCGGCCGTCATCGACCTGCACGGCATCCCCATACTGCCCGCCTGGCACACGCTCGTCGTCGCCGAGTAGCCGCCGGGCGGGCGGTGCAGCCGGCCGCTAGTTCGCCGAATCCAACACCCGCCAGCGGAAGACCGCGGGAGTCGGGTCGACGGTCCCGCTTGGGGTGATGGCGACCACCCTGAAGACGTGCCTGCCGGGTGCGAGGTTCCTGTAGGTGCGCGGTGACCGGCAGCGCGCGAACTCGCGGCCGTCGAGCTTGCACCTGAAGGTCGACCGGACCACGCTGGCGGAAAAGGCGAATCGCGCCGTCGTGCTGGAGGATTTCTTCGGCGGGTGGCTGAGCAGGCGGGTGTGCGGCCCTGGCGGCGGCAGCGGAGGCTCCGGCGCCGGGCCGGGCGGATTGCCGGGCTGCTGCTGACCATCCTGCCCCGAATCCCCGGAACCCGGGTCTTTCCCGTCCTGCGTATAGACGGCCGTGTACTGCGCGGGCAAATCGGCGTCCACGCTGTGCACCCGCGCGCCACCGTCCGACCAGGAGCTCCAGGTATAAGTCTCACCGTTCAGTTCCTGGGTCAGTGGCGCCGACAGGCCCACGTTGGAGCCCTCGATCGCGGTCAGCGTGAAGGGAGCGGGTTGCGATTTAAGACCGGCGGCGAGCGTCAGGCCGGGTGGGCTGGAGGTGATCTGGAGGCTGACCGTGCTCGGTTCGATAACGACGCTCTCGGTCGCCGACAGTCCCTGGGAGTCGGTGGCGCTGAGCTCGACTTCGAGCTTGGCCGGATAGTCGTGTTCGGGCGCGAGGAAGCTGCCTTCGTCGACCGCGGAGAACACCTGCAGCGGATGCGCGTGGCAGTTGGCCAGGGTCGGGCAGTGAAGGACGCGGGCCTTCCAGTGCAGGTCCGGGGTCGGCACATCACCGTCCTGGTCGTCTTCGGCCGAGCCGGCGAACTCGATCTCCTCGCCCACACTCCACTCCAGGCCCGCCAGAGGCGTGTCTATCTCCGGATCGGGCGGCGTGTTGCCCGGATGGACGAAGACCTGGGCGACGCTGCTCTTGCCCGATTCGTCCTCGACGCGGACCGCGACGCGGCGGGGGCCCGGGCCGGCGAAGTCCTCCGTCCGTTCTTCGCCGCCAACGGTCCCAAAACTGCCGTTGCCGTCCAAGTCCCAGGCGAAGTCGAGCGATTCCCCGTCGGGATCGCTCGAGCCGCTCGCGTCGAGCTCGACCTCCAGCGGGTCGGCTTCGCCAAACCGGGGCGTTGCGGTGAGCTCCGCCAGCGGGGCGCCGGGGTCATAGGAGATCCGGTGGACGGCGCCGTCAAAGATCCGCACGTAGTAGAGGTTGCCGTCCGGGCCCACCTCGACGTCGACGCCGGGGTAGACGCCGCCGTCGGCGAGGAAGACCGTCACCTGCGAGGGGTCCGGATTGCCGTGCTCATCGGGGAGCATCGCGTAGATGCAGCCGCGCACCGAGTCGGCGAAGAAGAGCGCTCCGTCGTAGGCAGCGGGAAAGGCGTCGTCGCGGTAGACGGTGATCCCCGAGACCGCCGAGCCGCTGTCGCTGGGACAGGGATCGTCGGCGTAGACGCGCCCGTCGTAGTGGTAGGCGTAGAAGGGCGGACTGACCGTGTCCTCCTGCTCGTAGAGGGCCTCGCAGAGGTCGAGGTCGAGGCCGTCGTACATGAAGTGGCGCAACGGGCCCTCGTAGCAGGGCCAGCCGAAGTTGAAGGGCGCCGCGGGGTCGACGGCGAAGCGGTTGATCTCCTCGAACTCCTGCCAGCCGACGTTGGCGATGTAGAGCTCGTCCCCGCCGGCGTCGACCGCGAAGCGGAAGGGATTGCGGAGCCCGTAGGCGACGATGCGCCGCTCGTTCGCGTCGAGGCTGTCGAACATCGGGTTGCCCGGCACGCCCTCGCCGGTATCGGGGTCGACGCGGATCACCGTGCCGTCGAGGCCGGTCGGGTCCGTGGTGAGGCCGAGCGGGTTGGGGGTGAAGGCATCCTGGGAGCGCAGGGCCCCGCCCTCCCCCGTCGGCACCGTCTGGGTTCCGCCGATTCCGGTCGGCGGATCTCCGCACTGGTTCTTCTGCGGCCAGCCGAACTGGCCGTAGTCCGTATTGAAGGGGCTCGCGCCGTCGCCGCCGCTCGCGTACAGGTTGCCGACCGCGTCGAATTGGATGTCACCGACCGAGTGCGAGGAGAACTGCTGACACCAGTCCTCGACCAGCTCCACTTCGTCGACCGCCTGGTTGCCCGACGGTCCTCCCGCCTCGAGACGGACCAGACGGCCGCTCACCGGACAGGCATTGACGTCTGCGCTTTCCGGCTTGGGGCAGTCGTCGCCGCTGTCGTCCGGTTCGCCCCATTTGGGCGCCGGGTCGGCTTCGCCCAGCAGATGGTCGTAGGTGTAAAGGACGTAGACGTAGGGCCGGTCCGGGAATTCGGGATCCAGCTCCATGCCCATGAGCCCCCGGTCGCCGGAGTCGTAGACCTCGGTGCGCAGGTCGGCAAAGATCTCGGGCACGTCGTCTTCGAGGTCCTCGTAGACCAGGACCCTGCCGGGCTTCTCGGCGACGAACACCCGCCCGTCGGAGGAAAAGGAGACCGCGATCGGATCGTCCAGCCCGGCGAGGACGACGCTGTCGCGAAAGCCGCTCGGCAATACCCCGCCGTGCGCCAGCGCCGGCAGGAGCAGCAACAACAGCCAGCAGCTCGAGAGGGTGGCGACAAGCCGCCCTTGACGAGCCATTCCTACGCGCGCTCCAACGGCGCCATCGTCAGCCCCGCGGCCTTGAGTTGTTCCCAGTAGTGCTCCGCGGTCTCGCGTGGGCCCGACCAGACGATCGCCTGGCCGCTGCTGTGGATCTGCTCCGCGATCTCGTGCCCTCGCTCGAGGCTCATCCCCGGCAGCACGCGGGACAGCGTCCCGGCGACGTGGTCGAAGGTGTTGTGGTCGTCATTGCAGACGATCACCCGCCACTCCCCACCCAATCCGGAGCCGGGACCGACCTGACGCGGCTTCTCAACGGTGGTCGTCATCGGCCCGCATTATGCGGAATATGTCGGAATCGCCTGAGCGCGGATGCCACCAAGCAGATCAAGGACGCAGAGAGCGTGGCGTGCTTTTGCACGCGAGCGACCGAGGACGCAGAGATGCGCTGGTGTCATCCGCGCTCAGAATGGGCTGGGGACGCGGATGACGACGTCGTCGACGCTGCCGACAGCGCCTTTCCCGTTGCCGACGGCGCCGACCGAGAAGCCCGAGCCGCGGCCCTGCAGCTCACCCGCACCGGGGTCGAGGACATCGGCGACCTGGCGGTTGCCGACGAAGGCCATTACCCGGCATTTCCCCCTGTCGGGACCGCTGGTGACGTTGAATGCCCGCAGCCGCAGCTCGTTCGGTTGGTCGGTCCCCTTGATCGAAGTGACGCCCCGCGCGATGTGCAGGTATTCGACTTCGCCGTCGCTGAGCACCTTGCGGATCTGTGCCTTGCGCTGCAGCGGGAAGACCGCCAGCTGGTAGCCGGCGCCGGCTTCGCCGGTGCGCAGGTTGACGGCAAGGAAGGCCTTGCGCTTTACCGCTTTCGGGGTCGAGCTGAAGAGCCGCAGGGTGGCGCCGATCTCCAAATCACGCCCGACCACCGGCGTCCGGTACGCGCACTCGCTGGTCGCTTTGCCGACCGTGATCTGGAAGGCATTGGCACCGCCGCCGCGACCGCAGCGCTCGCCCGAGAGCTTGCCGATCTGACCGCGCTGCGAGTCGGTCTCCATGCCGTTGCGGTAGAGGCCGACGAGCGCCGCGCCGGCCGTGCCGGCGAGCGCCGCCGTGGCCGCGAGAGCCAGCACGGCAAAGGAGATGAGTCGCATTCGCATCATCCGCAGCCTAAACACGGATGCGGCCGAAAGGTGCGCGTCGCGGCGCCTGAACGCGGTCTTTCTCGCAAACCGCCGGAGCTTCTGCATGCCATGCATGCAAAAGCTCACGCTCTGCCCGCTTCTGGCAAATATCATCTGGGGCGATGAGCGACCACCGCCTGCCCGAGTCCGACCGCCCCTGGGTGATGCGCACCTACGCGGGCCACTCCGACGCCCGCCGCTCCAACGAGCTGTATCGCCGCAACCTGGCGAAGGGACAAACCGGCCTCTCGGTGGCCTTCGACCTCCCCACCCAGACCGGCTATGACCCCGACCACGTGCTGGCCCGTGGCGAGGTCGGCAAGGTGGGCGTCTCGATCGCCCACAAGGGCGACATGCACCAGTTGTTCGACGAAATCCCGCTGGACGAGATGAACACCTCGATGACGATCAACGCGACCGCCGCCTGGCTGCTCGGCCTCTACGTGACGGTCGCCGAGGAAAACGGCGTCGAGCGGGCAAAGCTCAAGGGCACGACCCAGAACGACATCATCAAGGAGTACCTCTCGCGCGGCACCTACGCCTTCCCACCGGAGCCCTCGATGCGGCTGATCGCCGACATGGTCGCCTTCACGGTCAACGAGGTGCCGAGCTGGAACCCGACCAACATCTGCAGCTACCACCTGCAGGAGGCGGGGGCGACGCCGGTGCAGGAGATCGCCTACGCGCTCTCGACCGGGATCGCGGTGCTCGACGAGGTCAAAGCGCGCGGCCAGGTCGCCGAGGCGGACTTCCCCAGGGTCTTCGGCCGCATCTCCTTCTTCGTCAACGCCGGCATCCGGCTAATCGAGGAGATCGCCAAGCTGCGAGCGATGGACCGGCTCTGGAACGAGATCGGCCGCCAGCGCTACGGGGTCAGCGACGAGAAGATGCTGCGCTTCCGCTATGGGGTGCAGGTCAACAGCCTCGGGCTGACCGAGGCCCAGCCGGAGAACAACATCCAGCGGATCGTGCTGGAGGCGCTGGCGGTGACGCTGAGCCGCGACGCCCGCGCCCGTGCGATCCAGCTGCCGGCCTGGAACGAGGCGATGGGCCTGCCGCGGCCCTGGGACCAGCAATGGAGCCTGCGGATCCAGCAGGTGCTGGCGAACGAGACCGACCTGCTCGAGTATCCCGACCTCTTCGAGGGCTCGAAGGTGATGGACGGGCTCGTGGACGAGCTGGCCGAGGGCGCCCGCGCCGAGATGGCGGTGGTCGAGGAGCACGGCGGTGCGGTCGCCGCCGTCCCCTACATGAAGGCACGCCTGGTCGAGTCCCACCGCGAGCGGGTGGCGCGGATCGAGAGTGGCGATCAGAAGGTGATCGGCCAGAACAGCTTCACCGAGAGTGAGGACTCCCCCCTCACCGCCGGTGCCGACGGCGGCATCCTCACTCCCGACCCGGAGGTCGAGCGCGAACGGATCGAGGCGTTGAGCGCCTGGAAGGCCGAGCGCGACGAGAACGCCGTACGGGCGGCGCTGGAGGAGTTGTGCCGTGTAGCCGCCGACGAAAGCGCCAACGTGATGCCGGCGACGATCGCCGCCGCCAAGGCGGGGGCGACGACCGGCGAGTGGGCCGAGGTGCTGCGCGAGAGCTTCGGCGCCTACCGCGCCCCGACCGGCGTCGACGGCGCGGCGCCGCCGTCGGACCGCGCGCAGCTGACGACGATCCGCGAGCGGGTCGACGAGGTCTCCGAGCAGCTCGGGCACCGGATCAAGATCCTGGTCGGCAAGCCCGGGCTCGACGGCCACTCCAACGGGGCCGAGCAGGTGGCCCTGCGCGCCCGCGACGCCGGCATGGAGGTGATCTACCAGGGGATCCGCCTCACCCCCGAGGAGATCGCCGAGTCGGCGCTGCAGGAGGACGTCGACGTCGTCGGCCTCTCGATCCTCTCCGGCTCCCACCTGGAGCTGATCCCCGAAGTCGTGCGGCGCCTGCGCGAGGAAGGCGTCGAGGTGCCGGTCGTGGTCGGCGGCATCATCCCCGCCGTCGATGCCGAACGCCTGCGCGAGGCCGGCGTCGAGGGCGTCTACACGCCGAAGGACTTCGACGTGAACCGGATCATGGCCGAGATCGTCGAGCTGGTCTCACGGCGGGCTGCCGCCGCAGCAACGACCGCCTGAGCGCCCCCAGCTGCACCAAGCGGGCCGGCGCGCGACAATAGGGCGACGATGAGCGAGCTGAACGGGGACCGCTCTGCCTGGCTGCGCTGTTATCGCTGCTGGTCGGAGAACCTCGAGATCCAGATCCACTACGACGCGATCCGCCGCGTCGACCCCGCGACGGGAATGCTCGCCGAAGGGATCGACGAGGTCCAGGAATCGGTCGTCCAGTGCCTCAATTGCATGCACGACCAGCCGCACCTCACCTTCCAAGACGACCGTGTCGTCCCGATCGAGGACCGCTGGGAGCGGATGGTCGCGGGTACCCCCTGGGTTGCCTCCTGCACGGTTACGGTCGACCAGGACCGGGTCGAGAGCTGCTCGGGGCCCGAAGCGGCAGAGTTGCTCGCCTACGGAGCCTTCGGCGAGGCTGGGGTGCGCGAGTTCTTCGCCCATGTCCGCTTCCACAAGCACGATGAGGAGCGAATCGTCGTCCACATGCTGGTCGAGCTCTACGCGCGTTCGGCAGAGGAGGCCACCGAGGTACTCGAAGCGGCCGCGCATGGGCCCCTGGAGATCACCTCGCTGGCGGAGGAGTCGAGGCCGCCCGCGCACGCCTCCGACGAGGCCCATTGACCCGATTCGAAGTAGGCCCTTACAAAAACTTCGAATATTCGTTTAAGAGGGTCAACGATCTTCGCTCTGCAAGCGGCATTGCCGGCTTTAGGGCGACAGACTTCCTGTCGATGTGTTGGTGGCCATGGAGTTTTCCCGGCAGCACCTCTATTTTTCAGGGTCACTGCGCAGGCTCCGCCTGTTCAGCAGCTCGGATCCAGAAAACGTGCGTATCCGAGTGAGCCATCACGCGCTGGGCCGTGTTTCAAGAAACGGCTCCGGGGAAACCCAGCCCCAACTCCCCCAATAAGCGATCCGACCTCTCCTCCAACCGAAAGACACGTCCCCCACTTAGCCAACATGGAGAGTTCAACCGTCACCCATTCGCCGCACCGTCCCGCCGTTCAGGCAGAGGACGTCGAGTCCTCTTCGTCGCCGGAGACGAGGGGGCGCGCTCGACGCCGGGGAACGGTGCTGGCGAGGATGCTCTTCGCGGCCGATTCGGTCGCCGCCTGCAGCGCCGCTGCCTTGGCGATCACGGCTCTGGGGCAGGTCTCATTCGGCGGTTTGGCCTTCGTCGCCTCTGCCACCCTGCTCTGGCCGTTCGCGGCCTTCAGCATCGGCCTCTACCGAAGCGACCAGCTCGCCACCTGGGCCTCCGCCGTGACCGAGGTCCCGCGCGGCTTCGTCGCCGTCCTCTTAATCACCTGGCCGCTCTACGGGATCGCTTCGTTGCTGCCGCTCCACACCGCAGTGGCGCTCACCTTCCTCACCGTCGCTGGCATTGCCGGTCTGACCGGCATCGCACGCACTGTGGCGCGGGCCGGCGTTCACCGCGCACCCGACCTGCGGCAGCGCACGCTGATCCTCGGATCGGGCCTGGTTGCCGGGCAGGTCGTCGAGAAGCTGCGCAACAACTCGCAGTTCGGTCTGATCCCGGTCGGCATCGTTGACGACGAGCTGCACGACATCGGCAGCCCCGACCTCCCCTGGTTGGGGCGCTTCGCGGACCTCGACGCGGTGATCGAGGGGCAGCAGATCGACCGCGTGATCATCGCCTTCTCCCGCGCCAGCCACGAGCAGCTGCTGGAGTCGATCCGCGCCTGCCGCGACGCCGGCGTCTCTGTCGACGTGGTGCCCCGCCTGTTCGAGTTCCTCGACGGGGTCCGGGCGCTCGACCAGGTCGGTGGCCTGCCTCTGCTCTCGATCGGCTCCCCGATCCTGACCTCAGCTTCGATGGCCGCGAAGCGGCTGCTGGACGTGGTTGGCTCGACCGCGTTGATCACCTTTTTCTCGCCCGTGATGCTGGCCGTCGCCGTCGCGATCAAAGTCGAGTCGCGGGGCCCTGTCTTCTTCCGCCAGCGCCGCGCCGGTCGCGACAACACCAGCTTCGAGCTGATCAAGTTCCGCTCGATGTACGTCGACGCCGAGCAACGCAAGGACGACCTCGCCGAACTCAACGAAGCCAACGACGGGGTCATGTTCAAGATCCGCAAGGACCCGCGGATCACCCGCGTCGGCAGCTTCATCCGCCGTTTCTCGCTCGACGAGCTGCCCCAGCTCTTCAACGTCCTCAAGGGCGAGATGAGCCTGGTCGGCCCGCGGCCGCTGATCTTCCCCGAGACGGCCGCGCTGGAGGAGAACTGGCACCTGCGGCGGCTCGAGCTGCGACCCGGCCTGACCGGTCCCTGGCAGGTGTACGGTCGCTCGCAGAGCCCCTTCCAAGAGATGGTCCGCTTCGACTACCAGTACGTCGCCGGCTGGTCGCTTGCCCGCGATATCGAGATCCTGCTCGCAACGCTGCCGGCCGTCGTGTCGGGGCGCGGCGCGTACTAGCTCGGAACTGGCGAAACCCCGCGCCCAACCCCCCCCCTCTGGGGGCGGGCGGTCTTACTGCTTCTGCTCGACCGGCTCGGAGAGGCCGAGGGTCGGCGGGCGGCCGTAGCCGTAGCCCTCGTAGGAGCGGCCGGTGTCGACGAAGTTGGCGACGAGCCCAAGGGTCACGGCCCCCAGGCGCTCCAGCTGTTCGGCCAGGTCGGCCGCCGAGGTGCGGGTGCTGACGCCGAGGCCGCTCACCGCGAGGACGCCGCTGGCGCTGGCGATCAGGGGGATCGCGTCGGAGACGACCAGGACCGGCGGCGTGTCGATGACGATGAAGTCGTAGCGGTCCTCGGCGAGCTCGAGCAGCTCGCGCATCCGCTGCGACTCGACCAGCTCGGTCGGATTGGGCGGTATGCCGCCCGCGGGGACCACGTCCAGCGTCGCGCCGCCGATCGACTCCGCCAGCTTGCCCGCCGGTACCTCGACGACCGCGTCGGCGAGGTTGCCGTTCTCGTCGGTGAGGGCCCAGGTGAGGCCGCCGGTGGTGGTGGGAAGGCGGAGGACGCGGGTGAGGCCAGGGTCGCGCAGGTCCGCCTCTATCAGCAGCACCCGCTCGCCGCTCGTCACCGCCGCCAGGGCGAGCCCGAGCGAGACGAGCGTCTTCCCCTCCCCCGGCTCGGCCGAGGTGACGACCACGGACTTGACGTCCTGCTGAACCTTGAAGTAGCGCAGGTTGGCGCGCAGCAGGCGGAAGACCTCCGTCTCCGCC
Organism: uncultured Solirubrobacterales bacterium; assembly: GCA_963817945.1. Classification (GTDB taxonomy): domain Bacteria; phylum Actinomycetota; class Thermoleophilia; order Solirubrobacterales; family 70-9; genus VRUE01. The sequence goes on from CAWFQH010000001.1 coordinate 193,150, forward strand.
GGTGAGAGGGAGCCGTGTCCGAGGTGCTCGCGGTCGAATGCCTTGCGCTTGGGGACCGAGGCCAGGAGGGTCAGGCCGGTGGCCTCGGCGAGATCGTCCTGGCGCTTCAGGCGGCGATCGAGCTGCTCCAGCAGGAGCGCCAGCCCCAGGCCAAGGACGAGGCCGATGAGGGCGCCGAAGATCGTGTTGCGAACGGGTTTCGGGGAGACCGGCGAGGTCGGCGGAACCGCCCGCTCGAGCACCTCCACCTGGCTGGTCTGAAGCCGTTCGCGCTCGCCCTCGACGCGGAAGACGAGGAACTGCTGGGCGTAGGTATTGGCGATCTGCGCCGCGAGCTCGGGAGAATCGGCGGTCGCGCTGACCTGGAGGATGTCGGCGTCGCCCTCTTGGCTGGCGACGACGGCGTCTTCCACTTCCTCGTCGCTGGTGCCGGGGAGTTTCTCGGCGGTTCGTTCGGCGATCGCCGGCAGCCCCAGCAGCTGCAGGTTGGTGTCGACCGCCCGCTGCGGTTCGAACGCGGTCGAGGAGCGCAGCAGGAGTGCCGTCGTAGCTTCGTACTCCTCCTCAGCCCGGATCGAGAGGGCGATTGCCGCCAGGGTGCTGGCCACCAGGCAGACCACAACGAGCCAGATCCGACGCCGGATCGCCTGGGCGATGAGCGATAGATCGGAGTCGTCAGTGTTGCGTTTGGTTGGCAAGAGAAGGCGCCTCGCGAGTAGAGCTGCCGCTCGTCAGGGGCGCCGACTGTAGCAATCGGTCCGGCTCCTCCTCCTGTGCCGCGAACCGGACTGGACGAGTGTGCCCCGCGGCGGATGCGTAGGCGACCGCAAGGCCGCAGAGATACCAGAAGATCGCCCCGGGAAGGCCGAAGAAGACGTCGGCGGAGGCGAGCGCGACGAGCAACATCATCAGCGTCGCCAACAGCGCCGCCGCACCCAGGCGCTGCTCGGGGTCGGCGCGGCCGAGCACCCGCACCGCAGCGGCCACCGAAGAGAAGATCGCGCCGAGCACGAGCAGCAAGCCGAACGGGCCCGACTGATAGAGCAGCGAGAGGTAGCCGTCGTCGACGTCCACCAGCCGCTCCTCCTCGGTCGACTCTTCGAGCCGCACCGCAAGCCCCGCCTGCCCCAGCCCCTCGCCCAGCGGCTGACTGACGGAGGCAGGCAGCAGCCGCTTGGTCGTTTCCAGCCGCTCCTTGGCCGAGACGTCCTCCTCGGGGCTGCCGAGCGAGGTCACCCTCTGGGTGAACGCCTGCGTGGTCGGGTTGCTACCGCCCACGACGACCAACCCGATCAAGCTGACGGCGACGACCGCGACGATCCGGCCGCCTGCCCTGCCGCGGGCGGCGAAGGCGAAGACGAGGACGCCGATCACCAGCGCCAGCCAGGCGCTGCGCACGTAGGTAAGCGCGAGGGCCAGCAGGAGCGGCAGCGTCAGCAGGACCGCCGCCCCGAGCCGCCTCGCGATCCCGAGGCCGAGCATGATCCCGGTCGAGAGAGTGATCGCGAAGGTGAAGGGCGAGTTGAGCGTCGAGAAGACGCGGATTTTGTCCTCCTGCGGGGCGCCGATGCTCCCCAGTTCGCCGGCATCGACCCAGTGGGCATCCCAGGTGGAGAGGGAGAAGAAGTACTGCGCGATCGCGTAGAGCGAGAGCGGGATCAGGGCCGCCGCGAGCGCCCGGTAGAGGGTCGATCCGGTCTGCGGGCGCATCGCGTCGCCCCAGCCGAGCACGAAGGCCGAGACCGCAGCCAGGTAAGCGACGGCGGCGAAGCTGACCGCGGCCGGGTCGGCGAGCAGGCCCATCGGCAGCCCGAGCAGGAACCCGGCCGAGGCCCCGAACAGAATCAGGCGGGCGCGGCGGTCGAGCCGGTTCTCGCGCAGCTCCATCACCGCCAGCACGCCGGTTCCGAGAAAGGGCAGGAGCGAGAGGGGGTCGGCGCCGGGGGTCGGCGCCGACAGCTCGAGCACGCGGCGCACCATCGGCACCAGTAGCCAGTAGGCCCAGAGCGTCATCAGGCCGGCGCTGCGGGACTGGGCACGGATCGCCGGCAGGAGCAGCAGCAGCGTCAGCGTCGTCGCCGCCTGCGGCGAGCGCACTGCGAGGGCGCCGACGAGCAGCGCGAGACCTGCGGCGGCCGCGAGGGCGAGGGGACCACTCCGCATGGCCTGGGTGCGATTGCTCGCGCGCCGGCGGACATCGGGCCGACTATAGAGGCGCGTTCCGTCTCTGCGGTCTCGCGAGCAGCTCGCTGTAGAGGCGGAACGTGGCGGCAGCGTGGGTTTCGACCCCGAACTCCTGCGCTCGTTCGCGTCCACGGCCGCCGTACTGCCGCCGCAGCTCTGCGCTACGGACGAGCGGTTGCAGCTCTCGCGCCCAGCTCTGCCGGCTCGCGCGGCGGCAGCAGCAGCCCGTCGACGCCGGGGCGGACGATCTCCGCCGGCCCGCCGACGTCGGTCGCGACGACCGGCACCCCCATCGCCATCGCCTCGATCGCGATCCGGCCGAACGCCTCGCGCCAGGAGGGCAGCAGGAGGACGTCGGTCGCCGGCCAGCACGTCCGGCACGTCGGCGCGCTCGCCGAGGAAGCGGACCCGCTCCGCGACGCCGAGCTCGGCGACCAGCTCGTGCAGGCGCCGCTCGAAGGCGGCGTTGTCGAACTGGGTGCCGGCGCCGGCGAACTTGGCCGAGCCGACGATCAGCAGGACCGCGTCAGCGTCCCCCGGCGACGCAGCTCGGCGAGGATCCGGATCGCGTCGTCCTGCCCCTTCCAGGGGGTGAGCTGGGCGACCACGGCGAGAGCGACGGCGCCCGTCGGCGACGCCCGAGCTCGCGCCGCGCGGCGGCGCGGTCGGCCGCGCCGGGTCGAAGCGGCCGAGGTCGACCGGGTTGTGGATGACCGCGAACCGGGACGGCGCAGCGGCAGGCCGTCGAACTGGCCGGCGATGTAGGCGGAGTTGGCGACGACGCGTCGGCTCGGCGGGCGACGACGCCGAGCACGGCGCGGGAGAACCGCCCCTCCGGCGCCCAGTCGCGGATGTGGGCGAGCACGGGCGGCCGCGGCCCGTGCGCGCGCCAGCAGGGCCAGCAGCGCCGCCCGGGTCGTGTTCGCGTGGACCAGGTCGGCGCGCTGGCGCCGCGCCAAGCGCCGCACCTGCAGCGCGGAGCGGCCGATCTCGGCGAGCCCGCGGCTGGTGTGCAGCGGGTGCAGCCGGAAGCTCGCCGCGGTGCCGAGGATCGGCAGCGGCTCGATGCCCCGATCGCTCGGCGAGCTCGCGCCAGCGTGCTCCGGCGGGCAGGCCGACCAGCGGCTCGACCGGTCGCCGAGGCCGTCGATCAGGGCCAGCAGCGAGCGCTCGGCGCCGCTGACCTCGGCGGTCTGGTTGACGTAGAGGACCCGCATGCGAGCCGCACGCCGGCGCGACCTCGCGCAGCAGCGTCTTCGACCCGCGCCGCGACCTGCGGCCAGGCGTAGCCCTCGGCCGTGCGCGCGCGCCGCCTCGCCCATCGCCTGCGCGCGCTGCGGGGTCGCTCGAGCAGCGTCGATCGGCGGCGTCGGCGACCGCGAGGTGGTCGGCCGGGTCGACCAGCAGGCCGGTCTCGCCGTCGACGACCGCGTCGAGCGCGCCGCCGACGTTGCCGCCGACGCCGGCATGCCGTGGGCGCCGGCCTCGAGGTAGACGATGCCGAAGCCCTCGCCCCCGACGCCGCCGCCGGGCACCCGGCTCGGCATGCAGAAGACGTTGGCGCGGTCGAGCCAGCGCGTCGCGCTCCTCGTCGCTGACCCGGCCGCAGCAGCTGCGACGGCGTCGCCGAGGCCGTAGGCGCGCATCGGCGCTCTCCAGCGCCGGCCGGAACGGCCCGTCGCCGACCACGACCCAGCGCGCGTCGGGCACCCGCGCCCGGATCAGCGGCAGCGCCCGCACCATCACGTCGTGGCCCTTGTAGCGGATCGAGCAGCGCGCGACCGTGAGCAGGGTCGGCCGCCGCTCGCGCTCGCCGATCGGACGTCCGGCGGCAGGTCGACCCCGGGCGGGATCACCCGCACCCGCTCGGGCTCGGCGCTCGGCGGCCGAACGCCATCTCGCCGCGTGTAGCGGCTGACCGCGATCGTCGCCGTCGGCCGGCCGCACCGCCGCGGCCGTGAGGCCGGCGCGGACCCGGATCTCGTTGGCGTGGACGTACTGGACCAGCGGGACCCGCAGCGCCCGCCGCAGCGCGACCGCGCCGAGGCTGGCGACGATGTGGCCGCTGAGGATCAGCGTCGGGGCGGAAGCGCGCGCCTCGGCCAGCGCGCGCGCGTTGAGCGCCGAGGGCCGCGAGGCGCCGGTCCACGTCTGCGCTGGCGACCCGCCTGCACCTCGGCGTCGAGCTCGCGGTCGTACGCCGCGGCGTCGGGCTGGCCGAGCGTGACGACGCGGCAGCTCGAGCGCCGGGGCGATTCGACGATCCGGCGTCAGCAGCAGCTGGATCCCGCCCTCCGCGGGCGGGAAGTCCGGGGTGACGAGCAGGACCCGCAGCCTGCCGCTCAGCCGGCATCGCGCCCCCGCAGGCGGTCGAGCCAGAGGCCGAAGGCGAGCAGCGGCCAGAGCGCCGCGCTGCGGTCGGCGTCGCCGCGCAGGTGCTGCGTCGAGGACCGTCGACGCCGCCGGCGCGGTCGAACCAGCCCTCCTCGCAGGCGCAGCCGTCGCGCGACCTGGTCGCGCAGGACCGGCGCCAGCGGCCCGCGCAGCCAGTCGGCCGCGGGCACGCGGAAGGCGGTCTTCGGCCGCGCGCAGCGCCTGTCGGGCAGCAGCTCGGCGAGCAGCGCGGCGCAGCAGCGCCTTGCCGCCGCCGCCGGTGTGCAGCTCGGGCGGGACCGTCGCCGCGAACTCGGCCAGCTCGCGGTGTCGAGGTAGGGCGTGCGGATCTCGAGCGAGACCAGCATGCTCGCGCGGTCGGCCTTGACCAGCACGTCGTCGGGCAGCCAGTGGCGCTGGTCGAGCAGCATGAAGCGGCCGGCGACCGGCGCCCGTCGGCGGCCGACGCCAGCGCCGTCGAGCTCGGCCGCGAGGCCGCGCTCGAGCGGCCGGCGCCGCGCAGGCGCGGCCCGTAGAGCGCGTCGCGCGTGGCCGGCGCCCGCCGGCGACCCAGTCGAGGTGGCGCTCGACCGCGGTGCGCGGGGCTCGAGCACGTCGGCGAGCCGGCCGCGCGCGGCCGGCGGGCAGCGCCGGCCTCGAGCAGCCGCGCGGCCGCGCCCGCGGCCAGCGCCGCCGGCAGGCGCGCCGCCGAGCGCGCTCGGCGCGCGCCAGCCAGCGGTAGCGCGGGTAGCCGCCGAACAGCTCGTCGGCGCCCTCGCCGCCGACCGCGACGGTGACGTCCTCGCGGGCGAAGCTCGGCGACCGCGTGGAGCGGGCAGCGCCTGGTCGGCGAGCGGCTGGTCGAGCGCCGCGCAGCACGGTCGGGCACGCGCGCGGCGACCTCGTCGACCGCGCAGGACCAGCTCGTGGTGCTCGGCGCCGAGCTCGCTGCGCCGTCGCGCGCGCCGCGCTCGGTCTCGTCGACCTCGCCGACGTCGTAGCCGACCGTGAAGGTCTTGATCGGGCGCGCTCGACTGGCGCGCGGCGAGCGCCGCGATCAGCGTCGAGTCGACGCCGCCGCTGAGGAAGACGCCGAGCGGCACGTCGGCGATCAGCCGGCTGCGGACCGAGGCCTCGAGCAGCCGGCCGCAGCTCGCCGACCAGCTCGTCGAGCGGCTCGTCGGCGGTCGCGACCGCGGCGCCGGCGGGCTGCCAGTAGCGCTGCAGCTCGGCGCGCTCGCCGCCCGGGCTCCCAGGTCAGCAGGTGCCCGGGCGGCAGCTGGCGCGACGCCGGCGCACGATCGAGCGCTCGGCCCGGGCACGTAGCCGAAGACGAAGAACGCGTCGACCGCGGCCGGGTCGAGCTCGGCGCCGACGCCGGCGCCGGCGGCGAGCGCGGTCAGCTCGGAGGCGAAGGCCAGCTCGCCGCCGCGCTCGCGCGTAGAAGAGCGGCTTCTCGCCGAAGCGGTCGCGGGCGACCAGCAGCTCGGCCGCGCGCGCGTCCCAGATCGCGAAGGCGAACATGCCCTCGAGCGCGTGGACGAGCTCGTCGCCGTACTCCTCGTAGAGGTGGACGAGCACCTCGGTGTCGGTCGCCGGTCGCGCAGCTGGTGGCCGCGCTCGCGCAGCAGCTCGCGCAGCGCGCGGGTGGTTGTAGATCTCGCCGTTGAGCACCGCCCAGACCGTGCCGTCCTCGTTGGCGAGCGGCTGGTGGCCGCCCTCGACGTCGATGATGCTGAGCCGCCGGGCGCCGAGCGACCCCGCTGGCGGCGTCGGCGTGGACGCCTTCGTCGTCGGGCCCGCGGTGGACCATCGCCGCGTTCATCGCCCGCGCCGCGCCGCCCTCCGGGATCGTCGGTGCTGCCGCAGATGCCGCACATTCAGGCTGGCCCCGGCGGCGGCCGCCTGACGTGCTCGACGAGGCGCTCGCGGAAACGTCGGCTGTCCCACTGCAGGGCGTGCTCGCGGATCCGGCGCCGGGTCGTAGGCGCCGGGGTCGAAGCCGCGCAGCGCCGCCTCGATCGCGTCGGCGGTCTGCTCCGCGAACAGCTCCCCGGTGATGCCCGGGAACGAGGTGTAGAGCGAGCCGCCGCCGGCGTAGGCGAGCACCGGCCGCCCGCAGGCCATCACCTCGACCGGGATCAGGCCGAAGTCGTCGCGGCTGGGGAAGACCAGCGCCTGGCAGCGCTGCATCAGCGGCACCAGCCGGTCATCGTCCACGTGGCCGAGGAACTCGACGTTCGGCGGCGCGCTTGCGGCGCAGCCGCTCGAGGTCGGGGCCGTCGCCGGCGACGACCAGCCGCTGGGCCGATGCGGCGGAACGCCTCGATCGCGATCCCGACCTGCTTGTAGGGCTCGATCAGGCGGCCGCAGAAGAGGTAGTAGTCGTCGGGCCCCTCCGCCGCCGGGTGGAAGAGGTCGCAGTCGACCGGCGCCCCGATCACCGCCGCCGGACGGCCGTAGAAGCGCTCGATCTGCTCGGCCGTGAACGGCGACTGGGTCAGGTACTCGTGGATCGGCTGGGCGCTGCGGCGGTCCGAGCGGCGCATCGCCGCGGCGAGCGCCTCGAAGGCGCGCCGGCGAGCGCGTTGCCCGCCCGTTCTTCGCGGTAGCTCTCGGTCATCGACCAGGCGAAGCGCAGCGGGCTGTGGCAGTAGCAGACGCGAGGCGCGTCGTTGGCGCGCGCAGCCGGTGGGCGAAGGCGTAGCTGGAGCTGAGCACGACGTCGGCCTCCGGCAGCCGCACGCGCGTCGGCGAGGCGCCGAGCACCGGCGTCAGCAGCCGGTAGTGGCGCAGGAGGCCGGGGCGCGGCGGCAAGCATGCTGCTGAAGCGATCCGCGACGCCCATCCGCTCGGCCACCGCGCGCTGACCGAGCATCGCGACGACCGGCGCCTGCGGGAAGGCGCGCGCCATCTCGGCAGTGACGCGCTCGGCGCCGCCGTAGGTCTCCATGAAGTCGTGGACGATGATCGCCCGGTTCATCCGTTTCGCCTCACAAGTTCCGTCTAGATCGTCCGATTGTGTTCAGCAAGTGAGCCCTGCATCCTCGTCGACGGCCGGCACCGGCCGGGCGGTACCCGGTCCCCCGGCCCGATGCTGACCCGCGCCCGCGCCGCGATCGGCCGAGCGACGGGCGGCTCCAGCCTGCGCCAGCGGGTGATCGGGCCGGTCTTCTTCGACGCCCAGATCCTGCTGATGAACCTGATCACGGGGATCATCATCGCCCGCTCGCTGGGCCCGGCGGGGCGCGGCGAGCTGGCGGCGATCCTGATCGTGGTCCAAACCGCCGGCTGGATTTTCTCGCTTGGCAGTGCCGAGGCGGTCGCCTACCACCAGTCGCGGAACCCCCAGCACGGCGGGCGGCTGATCGGCTCCTGGATGGCGGTCGCCCTGCCGCTCGGCCTACTGGCGATCCCGATCGGCGAGTTCCTGCTGCCGACGCTGTTCAGCGCCCAGACCCAGGAGGCGGTGGACCTCGGGCGCATCTACCTGCTCCTCGTCACGGTCGTCCTGCTGGGGATCGTCTTCAACGGACTCCTGCTCGGGGACCAGCGCTTCCTTGCCTACAACCTGATGCGGCTGCTGATCCCGGTGCAGATCGCGGTCGGGTACGTCACCCTGCTGCTCGTCCACGAGCTGACGGTCGAGGCGGCGCTGATCGTCAACGCCGTGGCGACGATCACGACGACGATCGTCGCCGCCATCACCTGCATCGACCGCCACGGCGTCGGCCGCCCTCATCCCCAGCTGCTCCGCACGACGGTCTGGTACGGCGTCAAGGCACACGGCGGGTCGCTGGCCGGATTCGTCAACGCGCGACTCGACCTGCTGATCATCCCGGCCTTCCTCGCGGCCGCCAGCGTCGGCCTCTACTCGGTTGCCACCAACGTCTCCTCGATCATCGGCATGCTGACCGGGACGGTCGCCGTCGTTGTGCTGCCGGTCGCGGCGCGCAACAACGCCGGCTCGGCGCGGGTCGTCGTGCGGACGATGCACGCGGTCCTGCTGATCGGCGGCAGCCTCGGGATCGTCCTGGTCCTCCTCGCCGAGGTGGCGCTGAGGATCGTCTACGGCGCCAGCTTCGTCGACGCGGCACCGGCCTTGCGGATCCTGCTGCCGGGCGAGATCCTCAGCGCCTGCGCGGCGGTGATCCTCTCGGGCCTGTTGGCCGCGAACCGCCCCTTTCTCTCTAGCCTCCCCTACTTCCTCGGGGCGGCGATCACGATCGGGGGCCTGGTGCTGTTCCTGCCCGACGGCGACATCACCACCGCCGCGACGATCACCACCGCTGCCCACTCGGTGGTGTTCGTAGCCTCGATCCTGCTCTACCGGCGCTTCGCCGGCCTCGCCTGGGGCGACTTCCTGCGCGCTCCGCCGGCCGAGCCCGGTCCAGTAGCGCGCGCTTAGCCCCGTGCACGCTAGGTCAGGTCGCCGTAGGAGCCGAGCTGCAGCCCCTCAATCCATTCCTGCCACTCCGGCGAGGCGAGGGTGGTGTACTCGTGGGCGAAGCCCGGGTGGACCATCACCTCTACCGAGCTCTCCATCGCCAGGCCGAGGCGGGTAACCGGGCCGTCGTCGATGAACTCCGGGTGCATGTCGGTGATGTTGAGGAAGTAGCGGGTGGTGAGGCGGTCGCGCAGGAGGATCCGCTGGCGGGCGGCGATCAGCCGCGACATCGGCCCGCTGGCCAACGGCCTGTTGCCGAGCGCGTTGCGCACTTTGGTCCCCGGCCGGATCGGCTTCGCTAGGCCGACGTTGGGACAGACGTGGACGTGCATGTGCCCGTCGATGTGGGTGGGTGGGCCGCCGTACAGCTCTTCGAAGCGCTCCAACTGCTCGGCCACGCAGCGATCGACGGCGGCCTGGATCCGCCGGTCGTAGATCCAGCGCCGGCTGCGGTAGACGAAGCTCGGGCCGCCGAACTTCCGCACCATCGCCAGGTGCCGCTCGCGCACGTCGGCGGGAACGCCCGGGTCGTCGAAGGGCTCGGTGAAGTTAACGTGCAGGCCGACCGGCAGCCCGATCTCCCGCGCGATCCTCGCCGCCCGGTCGGAGTCCCTCATATAGACCATCGCGGTGGTGCTGGTGATCAGGCCGGCGCGGAAGGTCTCGGCGATCGGGTCGGTGGCCGCCTCGTTGTAGCCGAAGTCGTCGGCGTTGACGATCAAGATGGGCTTGCTCGACTCCATTCGCGGGCGCAGTCTAGAAAGCGTCGACGCGGATCAGGGCTACCCTATGCGCGCCATGGCGGCCGCCCAGCCTGACCCGAACCCGGCGAACGGCTCGCCAGAGACCTCGCCCTCGGTCGCGGTGGTAATCCCTACCCGCCGCCGGCCGGAAAAGCTGGCGAGCTGCCTGGAGTCACTCGAGGCGGCGCGGGCGAGGCTGCGTTTCCCCGTCTACGTCTGCGATTCCAGCCCGACGGAGGAGGAGCGGACCGCGGTCGAGGGGTCTGCGAACGCTACGACTGGGTGAGTCTCCACACCCACCAGGGCCGCAACGTCTCCGCGGCCCGCAACTTCTGCACCGGCGTCGCCAAGGAGGACCTGCTCGTCAACATCGACGACGACCTCGAGCTCGAGCCGGAGGCGATCGACCGCCTCGTCGCCCGCTACCGGGAAGGAAGCGGTTGGCGGGTCGTCTCCGGCAGCGTCTCCTGGGGCACGTCACTGGACGACCCCGAAAAAGACGCGGCTGATCGGCTACGGCAGGGTCCCCGACAGGACGAGGCGCCGAGCTTCGTCGATCGGGGCCTTCTTCCTCTACCCCCGCGCCCTCGGGCTCGACCTGCCCTGGAACGAGCGGATCGTCACCTCCGACGACATCTTCATCGGCGCCGTCTGGCGCGGTCATCGCGTCGAGATCTTGTTCGCACCCGACGCGCGCGGCTACCACCCGGAGCTGCCCACCTCCTTCGACCCTCCCGCATGGCCGACGCCGCCCACGACCAGCGCTGGCACATCTACGTGCTGCTCTTCGACGCCCTCTTCGCCAACCCGAACCTGCGCCGCTTCGTCGCCTACGAGACGCTCGGCTTCATGGCCAGCGCCAAGCTCTTCCTGTTCAAGCGACCGCGCTGGGCGATCCCCTTCCTGCGCAGCTGGATCGTCGGCCACGCGCGACTCTTAGCCGACCGTCGCTATCTGCGGACGATGGTCCGCAAGGAGCTGCCCGCCGATGCCCCCTAGGCGCGGGCTCGTCATCGTCAACGCCGACGACTGGGGATACGACGAGGCGACCACGACTGCGATCTCCGACTGCTACCGGCCGGCGGTCTGACCAGCACCACCGCAATGCTCTTCATGGAGGACTCCGACCGCGCCGCCGCCCGCGCGAAGGAGCATCCGCAGCTCGGCATCGGGCTGCACCTGAACCTGGTCGAGGAGTACTCGGACCCCGAAGACGCCACCGGCGGTGAGGGATCGTCAGCGTCGGCTGATCGAGTATTCCCGCCTGCTGCGACTGCGACGCTGGGTCTATGACCCCAGCTCCAGACATGCGGTGAACCGCGTGATCGCCGACCAGTTCCAGCGCTTCGTCGACCTCTACGGGCGCATGCCCACCCACCTCGACGGGCACCACCACTGCCACCTGGCCGCCAACGTCCTCCTCTCCCCCGCGGTTCCGACCGGGATCAAGATCCGCAATGCGCTCGAAGACAAACACCTGCCCAATCCGATCACCAACAGCCTGCGCTGGGCGCGGGCGCGGATGATCGCGAGGCGGTTCACGACCACCGACCGTTTCCTCTCGGTGGAGACTTTCTGGCGCAGACTTGCAGGGCCTTCCCCCCGCCGACGGGTTCGACGACCCGGCGTCCTCGCCGACGCTGGAGGTCATGGTCCACCCCGCCTTTCCGCACGAGTACGGGCCGCTTCAGTCGCTGGAGTGGGTGGAGGCGCTGAAGCGCTTGCCGGTGGGTACCTTCGAGGATCTGAGGTGAGCGAGGCAAGCCTTCCAACCGTCTCGGTGGTGATTCCCACCTACAACCGGCGCCAGCGGCTGCCCGAGCTGCTCGGGGCGGTGCTTCCCGAGGCGGCCACCGAGATAATCGTCGTCGTGAACGCCTGTGAGGACGGCTCGCTGCAGCTGCTCGAGGAACGCGCCGAGCAGGAGCTCCGGCTGCGTCCGATGTTCGTCGCGGAGTCCAGCCAGACCCTGGCTCTGCAGGCCGGCGTCGATGCGGCAAATGGGGACGTCGTCCTCATGCTGGACGACGACGTCCTGCCGGAGCCCGGACTGGTCGAGGGCCACGCACGCCACCACGCCGGCGCGGAGGGGCTCGTTGTCCTCGGCTACATGCCGGTGGCCCGACCGGCGAGACGGCGGCGCGGCGAATTCGCCGCCGCGCTCTACTCGCACGACTACGAGGGGGCCTGCGAGCGTTACGAACACGATCCCGAGACGATCCTGACCGGGCTCTGGGCAGGCAACGTCTCGCTGCGGCGCAGCGACTGCCTGCGGGTCGGCCTGCGGGCGGAGGTCGGGATGCCCGCGGGCTACGGCTACCACGAGGACCGCGATCTCGGGCTGCGCTGCCAAGCAGCCGGGCTGCGAGGCGTCTTCGATCGTCGGCTGCGCGCACGGCACATGTACGAGAAGACGACCGAGGGGTTCCTTCGCGCGGCGCGAAGCTCCGGCGCCACCCGGGCGGCCGTGCACGCGACCCACGCCGAAGCCGTTGGGGCCCTGCCCGAGGACTTCTTCGCTCGCGCCGCCCCGCTTCCCGGGCGGCTGCTCGTGCGCCTCGCCCGAAATAGGACCGCTTACCGGCCGGTGCGATCCCTCCTGCGGGCGATCACCGCGGCAGCGGGAGCGCTGCGCGTCTTCCGCGTCGAGACCCACGCCGGCTTCCTGCTCGGCTTGATCGAGCAGCAGCGCGGCGCCGAGGAGGCGGGCGCCGACCTCCCGCGCGGCGATTCGGCATGAGCCATCGCACGGGAATCGCCGGGCTCGTCGCCTCGCTCGTCGTCCTGGCGCTGACGCTGGGGATCGTGACGGGGGTCGGTCCCTCGCTGCCGGGCCCCTCGGTTCGCGACTGGATCGGCCTCGGCGATCCGGAGCCGCCCGAGCCTTGCCGGTTCGACCCCGCCAAGGTCCTTCGTCCCGCCGGTCGCCCGCCGGCGGGGTCTTGGCGCCCCGAGCCGCCCTCACCGAGCTCCGCTCCCGAGCTGGGCGCCGCCCGCATCGGCCGCTACGTCTACATGGTTGGCGGTCAAACCCCGCTCGGTGCCGAGACCCACCATCCTCCGCTTCGACCCCCGCGACGGCGAGTACCGCCGGGTCGCCCGACTGCCGGTCGCGCTCGACCACCCCGCGGTCGCTGCCCATGGCAGCGAAGTGATCGTCGCCGGCGGCTACATAGACGGCGCCGAATCGACGAACCGGGTCTGGTCCTTCACGCCGCGAACGGGAGATGTGGAAGAGCTGCCTCCGATGCACCTGCGACGGGGGGCGGCGGCGGCCGCCGCCGTGGGCGACCACCTCTACGTGGCCGGCGGCCTGCTCGAGTTCGGCAACGAAGACGAGCCGCGCCGCTCACTGGAGATCTACGACTTCGGCGACCGCAGCTGGAGTGACGGACCGGACATGCCCACCCCCCGGCATCACTTCGGCGCCGTGGCGCTCGACGGCGAGCTCTACTTCGCCGGCGGGCGGCGGCCATCGGACCTCAGCCTCGCCGCGTTTGAGGAGTTCGTCCCCTCGAGCGGTCGCTGGCGCCGCCTGCCCCCGCTGCCGGTCGGCGCCGGCTCGCCCGGGGTAGCGGCCGCCGGTGCAAGGGTCTTTGTGGTCGGAGGGGCTGAGGACCATCTCCGCGACCACGGCGGCAACTGGGTCCTCCGTGCCGCCTACGCATACGATCCCGGCTCCAGCCGCTGGACGCGGCTGCCCGATATGCGAAAACCCCGACATGGACTGGCGGTGGCAGTGGCCGGCGGGCGCCTCTACGCCTTCCGTGGCATCCCCTGCCCCGGCTACGGTCGTACGGCCTCGGCTGAATCCCTGGACCTGCACTAGTTTGCCCGCATCGCGAAGAAAACTCGGTCCCGCCTGGATCCCCCTGCTCCTGGTCGCGAGCCTGATCGCGCTGCTGCCGCTGTCGGCGCTGCTTGAGCTTCCCTTCGAGCGGCAGGTGAAGGGATGGGTCGGCATCGACTACAAGCCGCCCGGCTACTGTGCGCCGGTGTACGACCGCGGCAGCTTCGGCGCCTGGCAGCGCGAGGGACAGCTGCCGACTCTGCTCGAGGAGGCGCGGGCGGTCCGCCACGGCAACGCCATCTACATCGTCGGCGGAGTCGTGACCCCGGTCGTCGACAACTTCGGACGCTCCACCTCTGCCTTCCGTCGCTACGACCCGCGCAGCGGCCGCTTCACCAGCCTGCCGCCGCTGCCGCGGCCGCTGAACCACGTCGGCATGGCTGCCCAGGGCGACTCGATCTACGTTGTCGGCGGCCTCGGCAACGAGCTGGAGTACCGCTCGATCGCCTCCGACGCGGCCTGGCGCTACGACGTCGCCGAAAGGCGCTGGCACGAGCTGGAACCGATGCCGACCGCGCGCGGTGCGCTCGGCACGGCGATCGTCGGCGACACGCTGTATGCCGTGGGCGGCCGCGACGGTCCGGATTCTCTCAACACGGTCGAGGCCTACGACCTGAGGCGGGGCACCTGGTCATCCGTGGCGCCGATTCCGGGCGATGGCAGGGACCACCTCGGTGTCGCCGCCCTCGGCGACTATCTCTACGCCGTCGGCGGCCGCTACGACGGGGGCGAGGAGATGAACGCGTTCCTGCGCTACGACCCGCGCTTGAACCGCTGGACCGAGATTGAGTCGCTGCCGATCGGGACCAGCGGCATCAACCTCGAGCGGGTCGGCAACCAGCTCGTCGTCACCGGCGGCGAGGGCTCCAAGCAGGAGTTCCTCACCGGGCGGACGTTCGGCTTCGACCCGCGGGCCGGGCGCTGGCACGAGCTGCCGTCCAGCCCCCGGCCCAGGCACGGCTACGCCAGCGCCGGCTACGGCGGCCGCCTCTATGTCTTCGGCGGCGCCAGGTGCGCCGGCTCCACCCCGGTCGGCACGATCGAGTCGCTGCGCGTGCGGGCAGCGACGTCGTGAGCCCCGACGAGCACGCCGGAGCAGCGCCGGCTTGATCCGCTGGCGGGTGCAGCGGCAACTCGGCTTGACCCGATCCGAGGCCGAGCTCCTGACGGGCAGGGCGCAGGCCGGGCTCGGCCGTCGCGGCTACCTGCTGCGGGCGCTCGCCTTCGTCCTCGCGACGACGCCGCTGCTGCGGCGCGTCATCCCCCGCCGCTTCCGGGTGCGGGCGATCCGTCCGCTGCTCTACGGGCTCCTACCGAGCCCCTCCGAGAATCTCTTCTACGCCCTGCCGTCGGCGGGCCGGCTGGTCGACGGCGACGCCTGATGGCAGCGGCAACCGCGATCGTCGGCTCCGGCATCACCGGCCTGCTGACCGCACGCGAGCTGATCCGGGCCGGCGAGGAGGTGACGGTGATCGAGCGCGGGCCGCAGCGGCTCGACGCCGACGCGCTGCCCCTTGCCGATCGCGAGGCGGCGATTGGCTCCACCGGCCACAACACCGAGCCCGACCTCCGGCAGGAAGCCGATCCCTGGCAGTACGCCTACGCCTTCGGCGGCTCCTCGCTGCTCTGGGCCGGCGTCGCTCCGCGGCTCCTGCCCGCCGACTTCGAGATGCGCTCGCGGTACGGGATCTGGCGCGACTGGCCGATCTCCTACGACGACCTGCTGCCGTTCTACCGCGAGGCGGAGCGGGCGCTGGAGGTCGCCGGCGCCCCGCACGAGCTCTTCCCGGGCTCCGACGCCTATCCGCATCCGCCAATTGAGCCCTCGGCGACGGACCGTCTGCTGGGACCGCTGCTGGAGCCGTTTGGCGCCCTGCCCGTGGCCCGCCAGATCGCCGGACGCAAGAGTTACCCCCCGCCCGTCGGAAGCGAGGACCTGGAGGCGATCGAGCCCTCGGTCAGCATGCTGGCAGTCGCCAGGGAGCTCGCCGCCTCGCCCGGCTTCTCGGTTCGCGACCGGACGGTGGCGGCGAGATTGCGGGTCGAGTCCGACCGCGTCGCCGGCATCGAGTGCGTCGCGGCCGACGGCGAGCGCAGCGAGGTCCGGGCCGACCGGGTGGTGCTGGCGACCCACGGGATCGAGAACGCAGCGCTGCTGTTGCGTTCCGGCCTGGAGGGAGAGGCCGTGGGGCGCTGGCTCGGCGACCACGTCCACGTCCAGCTGGAGATCGAGCTGGAGCGGCCGGTCGAGCACTGGCGGGCGAGCAGCCGCGACAGCGGCATTTCCTACGCCTGGGCGGACGGCGATTGGCGGGCCGAGCGCGCCGCCGCGGTGGTGATCCCGTTCAACCCGGGGCTGATGGTCAGGGACCCGCTCACCGACGCGCTCGCCGACGGCGAGAGGGGTCGAGCCCTCCGAGAGCGGATGGCGGAGCGCTTTGCCCGCACGCTGGTGGTCTACATCAGCCTCGAGGACGCACCGCGCGAAGATCGCCGGGTTCGGCTCTCCCCCCGACGCGACGGCTTCGGCGTACCGCTCTCGCGGGTCGCCTACGCGCCGGACTCCGATTACGTGGAGCGCGGCGTCGAGCAGGTACGCCGCGGCTTGGAGGAGCGCCTGCGGCCGCTGGGAGCGCGCGTCGTCGGCCGGCGCTTCGGGAACCGCGGTGGGCACATGCTGGGCACCTGTTTCATGGGACCCGACGGCGTCGTCGACGAGAACCTCCGGCACCACGGCCTGCGCAACCTCTACGTTGCGGGCGGCTCGGCCTTCCCCACCCACAGCCCCCTTCACCCCACGACGACGATCGCCGCGCTGGCCCTGCGGTTGGGCCGCCACCTCGCCCGGGAGGGCTAATGCCCGGACGCCTGCGCGCACTGCTCCTGCGCCCCAGCATCCGGCAGCGGGTGTTGGGGCCGATGGGGTTCGACGCGTCGATCCTCGCCCTCAACCTGCTCACCGGGATCGCCATCGCCCGCGCCCTCGGGCCGGATGGCCGGGGCGAGATCGCGGCGATCCTGATCCTGGCGCAGATGGCCGGCTGGCTCTTCTCGCTGGGCAGCACCCAGGCGATCTCCTACCGCCTCTCCCAACGGCCCGAGGACGGCGGCAGCCTGTTGGCGAGTTGGGCGCTGCTGAGCGCGGCGGCGGCCCTGGTGGCGATCGCCGTCGTCGAGTTGGTCCTGCCGACGCTCTTCTCCGCCCAGGCCGCGGAGACGATCGATCTAGCCCGTATCTACGCGGCGACGATCGCCCTCCTACTGATCCAGGGCGTTCTCAACGGCATGCTGCTCGGCGACCAGGACTTCCTCGCCTACAACCTGGCGCGCTTCGTCGGCCCCGCCGTGATCGCCGTGGCCTACGTTGCGCTCTGGGCCAGCGGAGGGCTTTCGGTCGAGGCGGCCCTGGCGATCAACGCCGCCGCCATCGGCGCCAGCTGCCTGATCGCCGCAACCCGCTCGCTGCGGCGTCATGGCCTCGCTCGCCCCAGCAGCGCCCTGCTGCGCACCACCCTCTGGTACGGCGTCCGCGCCCACGGCGGTTCGGTAGCGGGCCTGGTCAACTACCGGATCGACCTCCTCATCATTCCCGCCTTCCTCGGCGCCGCCAGCATCGGCCTCTACTCGGTGGCGACGAACGTCTCCAGCATCATTGGGACGCTGACCGGCACCATTGCCGTCCTCGTGTTGCCGCTTGCCGCCCGATCCGATGAGCAGTCGGCACGAACCGTGATCCGCACCCTCCACGTCGTGCTGGCGATCGGCGTCGCGATCGCGCTGCCCCTCTGGGTCCTCGCCGAGATCGCCTTGGAGCTGGTCTACGGGGCGGACTTCGGATCCGCGGCGCCGGCGCTGCGGATCCTGCTGCCTGGCGAGGTCCTCGACGCCGCCGCGATGGTGCTCTGGTCCGGGCTGCTGGCGGCCAACCGCCCCTTCCTCTCCACCGTCGCCGCCGCCCCGGCCGCAATCCTCACCGTGGTCGGCCTGATCCTCTTCCTCGAGCAGGGAGGCATCGAGGCGGCAGCGATCGTCAGCACCTGCGCCTACACGGTGGTCTTCGCGATCTCCGTTGTCCTCTACCGACGCGCAGCGAACCTCCGCTGGCGCGACTTCGTCTATCCCCCGGCGTAGCGGGCGGCCGCCCCGCTCAGGGGCGGCGCTCAGCTGCCGGGCTCGCGCCGCGGAACCAGCACCAGCCGCTTGAACTCGGCGACAAGGACGCCGTCCTGGTTGAGCACCCGGGTGTGGACCTTGACCACGCCGCGGTCGGGTTTCGAGGAGGACGGCTTGACGTCGAGCACCTCGGTCTCGCAGAAGAGCGTGTCGCCGTGGAAGACAGGGTTCGGGTGGCTGAGATCTTCGGTGGCGAGGTTGGCGATCGCCTTGCCCGAGACGTCGGAGACCGACATACCCAGGGCCAGCGAGTAGACGAGGGGACCGACGACGACGTTGCGGCCCTGCTGGGAGCCCTTCGCGTAGACGTCGTTGATGTGGAGTGGGTGGTGGTTCATCGTGATCAGGCAGAAGAGGTGGTCGTCCGCCTCGGTCACGGTCTTCGCCGGCCAGTGCTTGTAGACGGCGCCGACCTCGAACTCCTCGAGGTAGCGGCCATAGCTGTGGGCGCCGGATGCCTCGCGCTCGGCCTGGTCGGTGGTCAGCTCGTACTTCTGCTCGCTCATCGGTGGGGTGATCTCCTGTCGGTTGGCTGGCGCGCGATGCTAATCGACCGGCGCAGTCGGGGCGCTCTTATATCGTGCCGCGGCGATGGCGGCCACCGAGCAAAGCCCGACGCGCCTGCTGCGCGCGAGGGCGCCGCTGCGGGTCAGCTTCGCCGGCGGCGGTACCGACGTCCCACCCTACCCCGCCGAGAAGGGCGGGCTGGTGTTGAGCGCGACGATCAACCGCTACGCCTACGGCACCCTGCGCCCGCGCCAGGACAGGCAGATTGTGATCCAGTCGCTCGACCTCGACGTCGTCGCCTCGATCGCGCTCGAGGAGGCGCGCCCCGACGGCGACAAGCTCGACCTGATCAAGGCCGCGATCCAGCAGCTCGCCGCCGACTCTCCCCACGGCTTTGACCTCTTCCTCCACAGCGCCGCCCCCCCGGGCTCCGGTCTCGGATCGTCCTCGGCAGTGATGGTGGCGTTGATTGGCCTGCTCTCCGAGCATATGAAGATGCCGCTGACCGATTACGAGAAAGCGAGGCTCGCCTACACCGTCGAGCGCGAGGACCTAGGGCTCAAGGGCGGCACCCAGGACCAGTACGCCGCCGTCTTCGGCGGCTTCAACTTCATGGAGTTCCGCGCCGACGAGGTGATCGTTAACCCGCTGCGCATCCCGGCCGAGACGATCAACGAGCTCGAGTACAACCTGCTGCTCTGCTTCACCGGCAAGACCCGCGTCTCGGATCACATCATCGACGACCAGGTCGGCCGCTACAGCTCGGGGGAAACGTCTACGGTCGACAGCCTCGGGATGCAGAAGGAGCTCGCCACCGCGATGAAGGACGCCCTCCTGCGCGGCAACCTAACTGAGTTCGGGAACCTGCTCGACCGAGCCTGGACCTCGAAGAAACAGATGTCGCCGCGGATCAGCAACCCGCATATCGATGAGCTCTACGAGGAAGCGAAGCGGCACGGCGCTCTTGGCGGCAAGGTGACCGGCGCCGGCGGCGGCGGTTACATGCTGCTCTACTGCCGCTACGACCGCAAGCACGAAGTGCACGCGGCGATGTCGGCCCTCGGCGCCGACGCGGTCGACTTCCAGTTCGACCACATCGGGCTGACGACGTGGAGCCATCAGGATGACTGAGCCAGCTGCGACCGACCTCGTCCGCAAGCGCCTCGACGACGGCGCCGCTCTGGTCGAGGCGATGCGCAGCGAGCAGTGCGTAGCCCAGATCGCCGCCGCTGCGGAGTTAACGGCCGAGGCCTACAAGCGCGGCAACAAGCTGCTGATCTTCGGCAACGGCGGCAGCGCCGCCGACGCGATCCACGTCGCCGCCGAGTTCGTCGGTCGCTACCTGGTCGACCGCCCGCCGCTGCCGGCGCTGGCGCTGGCGGCGAACCTCTCCTCGGTGACGGCGATCGGCAACGACTACGGCTACGACGAAGTCTTCGCCCGCCAGCTGAATGGCCTGGGCGTGGCCGGAGACGTGGCGATCGGCCTCACCACCAGCGGCCGGTCGGTCAACGTCGAGAAGGCGCTCCGGGCCGCGGGAGAGATTGGGATGGCGACCGTCGCGATGACGGGCAACGATCCAGGCCCCGTGGGCGCGGCCGCTGAGCACCGCATCAGCATCCCGGTCGCCGATACGCCCCGGGTCCAGGAGGGACACATGCTCGCCGCCCACACGATCTGCGAGTGGGTCGAGGCGCAGCTCCTCGAAGAGGCCGGCTCCGCTTGAGCAAACCGCGGCTCGCGCCAGGCGCCACCGCCTTCCTCGACCGCGACGGCACTATCAACGAGTCCCCGCCGGAGGGCGAGTACGTCATCTCGCCGGACGGGATCAGGCTGCTGCCGGGAGCCGCGGACGCAATTCGGATGCTCAACGAACACCCGGCCAAGGCCGTGGTCGTCACCAACCAGCGCGGCATCGCACTCGGCAGGATGAGCGAGTCCGACCTCGCCGCCGTCAACCAGCGCCTGCAAGCCGAGCTGGCGCGCTCGGGCGCCCACGTCGACGCGATCCTCCACTGTCCGCACGAAGAGGGGAGCTGCGATTGCCGCAAGCCGGGGACGGGCCTACTCGAGCGAGCGGTACGCGAGGTCGAGGGCGTGGCGCTCGCCGGCAGCGCGATGATCGGCGACACCGCTCGCGACATCGAGACGGGGCGGCGCCTAGGCATCACAACCGTCCGCATCGGCGCCTCCGCGCCCGGCGATCCCGAGCCGGATCAAGAGGTCGGCGACCTGCTCGCGGCGGCGCGCTGGCTGATTTCCAGCTGAGCCGCGCCGACGCGCCGAGCCGGACCAGGGTTGCCGCCGTGTCCGTCGAAGCATGGAGTCCGACGATTCCGAGGAGGCGAGATGCGCAGGCTGAAATCGAAAGGCAACCGCAAGGCCGCGACGTCGAAGCGGCAGGAGGCGTTGTTGGCCTCCGGACTGGCCGTCGCGCTGGCCGTCGGCCTGATCGCCTGGGCGCTCCTCGACGACGACGAGGGAGACAACGGCCCATTGCCGTCGGGCACGGCGGCGGTCATCGATGTCGATGCGCTCCGCGAGACCGCCTCCGAGGGACAGGTGCCGATCTACTGGGCCGGTCCGCCCTCAGGCGCAAAGCTGGAGTTGAGTCGGCCAGCGCCGGATCGCACTTACCTTCGTTACCTGACGGGAGACGCGAAGGCGAGCGATCCCAGGCCCTTCCTAACCGTCGGTAGCTACGAGCTGCCCGATCCGATCGCCGCCCTACGCACTGAGGGAAGGGAACCCGGCGGAGTCCTCGCGAGAGCTCCGCGCGGAGGTGTCGTCTACTTCAGCCGCAAGCAGCCGGAGAGCGTCTACCTCGCCTATCCCGACACCGACGTCCAGATCGAGGTCTTCGCCCCCAGCTTCGAACAGGCCCTTCAGTTGGTCACCGCGGGCAAGATCGTGCCGGTGGAATAAGAGACGGACGGCCCACGCCCCCGGACTCTCACCGGGGGCGTGGGGCATCCTCCCTGCCTTAGCTGCCGACCTGACTACGGAGTGGTCGGCACGCAGATGGCGTACACCGTCGTAGTGACGCCGCTCGTGCTCGCGTCCGGGTACTGGACGCGCCAGCCGGTCGGCGTTTGACCGTTGGTCGCAAGCGGCCTGCTTCCAGCGGCGCCGGTACCGGAAACGGGTGCCGAGAGAGTGAGGTCGTCGTCATTCTCGTCGGCGTCGTTGTTGTTGCCGCCGCCGCCGATCGCGACATCGGTGCCGGAGCACGCCGCCGTCGCAGCGTTGTTGCCGCTCGCAGTGGCGGTCACAACGGTCGCTCCGACCACGCCACCCGGACTTCCGGGCGGACCTTTATCTCCCGTCGGACCTTTATCGCCGTCGGGGCCTTTGTTGCCGGTCGGACCTTTATCTCCCGTCGGACCTTTATCCCCGGTCGGGCCTTTATCCCCGGTCGGGCCTTTGTCGCCGATCGGACCCTGCAGGCCTATCGGACCTTTGTCGCCGGTCGGACCTTTGTCGCCGTCGGGACCTTTGAGGCCTTGGTCCCCATCAGGACCTTCGTCACCAGTGGGACCTTTGTCGCCGTCGGGACCTTTGTCACCGGTCGGGCCTTTGTCGCCGATCGGCCCTTGTAGACCTATCGGGCCTTTATCCCCGTCGGGGCCTTTGCTGCCGGGGTCACCCTGCGGGCCTTTGTCCCCGTCGGGGCCTTTATCGCCGTCGGGACCTTTATCGCCGTCGGGACCTTTATCGCCGTCGGGACCTTTACTACCGGGGTCGCCCTGCGGGCCTTTGTCCCCATCGGGGCCTTTATCGCCGTTCAGGCCTTTGTCACCGTCGGGACCTTTGTCACCGTCGGGACCTTTGTCACCGTTCGGGCCTTTATCGCCGTTCGGGCCTTTATCGCCGTCGGGACCTTTGTCACCGGTCGGGCCTTTGTCGCCGATCAATCCCTGTAGGCCTATCGGGCCTTTGTCGCCGTCGGGGCCTTTACTACCGGGGTCGCCCTGCGGGCCTTTGTCGCCGTCGGGACCTTTGTCACCGTTCGGGCCTTTATCTCCATCGGGGCCTTTATCGCCGTTGGGGCCTTTGAGGCCTTGGTCCCCATCAGGGCCTTTGTCACCAGTGGGACCTTTGTCGCCGTCGGGACCTTTGTCACCGTTCGGGCCTTTGTCACCGTCGGGACCTTTATCGCCGTTCGGGCCTTTATCCCCGTCGGGGCCTTTATCCCCGTCGGGGCCTTTGCTACCGGGGTCGCCCTGCGGACCTTTGTCGCCGTCGGGACCTTTGTCACCGTTCGGGCCTTTATCCCCATCGGGGCCTTTATCGCCGTCGGGACCTTTACTACCGGGGTCACCCTGCGGGCCTTTGTCCCCATCGGGGCCTTTATCGCCGTTGGGGCCTTTGAGGCCTTGGTCCCCATCAGGGCCTTTGTCACCAGTGGGACCTTTGTCGCCGTCGGGACCTTTGTCACCGTTCGGGCCTTTGTCACCGTCGGGACCTTTGTCACCGTCGGGACCTTTGTCACCGTCGGGACCTTTATCCCCGTCGGGACCTTTATCCCCGTCGGGACCTTTATCCCCGTCGGGGCCTTTACTACCGGGGTCGCCCTGCGGGCCTTTGTCCCCGTTCGGGCCTTTATCCCCGTCGGGGCCTTTGCTACCGGGGTCGCCCTGCGGGCCTTTGTCCCCATCGGGGCCTTTATCGCCGTTGGGGCCTTTGAGGCCTTGGTCCCCATCAGGGCCTTTGTCACCAGTGGGACCTTTATCGCCGTCGGGACCTTTGTCACCGTCGGGGCCTTTACTACCGGGGTCGCCCTGCGGGCCTTTATCCCCATCGGGACCTTTGTCCCCGTTCGGGCCTTTATCGCCAGGATCACCCTGTGGACCCTTGTCACCAGCCGGACCCTTGTCACCAGCCGGACCCTTGTCGCCCGTCGGACCCTTTTCACCGGCGGGACCCTTATCGCCGGTCGGGCCCTGCGGGCCTATCGGACCCTGATCGCCAATCGGCCCTTTGTCGCCGGTTGGGCCTTTCTCGCCCTGAGGTCCCTGGACGCCGCTTTCCCCGGCAACCCCGAGGACGCCCTGGTTGCCCGAGCCGCCGACGACTCGGACCAAGAGCTCTCTGCTTTTGCATTTTTTCCCTGACACGAAGCGGACAGTGCCTTTTTCGGGCCCGCTTTTCGTGATGCAGAGATTGATCGTGCTCAGCGTTTTCTGCGCCGCCGGCGCCGAGACCGCGAGCAGGCCACAGACTGCCAGGCTCGCCACGAGGGAAAGCGCCAGCCAGCGGCGTCTGGTGAATCCGAACCTTAGGGCAGTCATACGTGGATCTCCTTGCTGGTGTTGAAGCCATATGACGCCTCCGCGGCGCCATCAAGGTCGCCGAAAGTACAGACCCACTAGACGTTTGACCAATTGTTTGGATCAAACATGCGGCCAATCTAAGTAGTTTTGTCTAAAGGTATTTCGAAAAGTGCTGCTTATCCGCCTTTGAGCAGCGCAAGGTTGCGCCCAAACCTCAAAAGATGGGGCGCAGCCGAGGTGAAGAAGAGTCGCTACTGGACCTTCTTGAGGCGGGAACGCTGCTCCTGGCGTTCCACGACCTGTCCGATCAGCTTCCTCACGTTGGAGTCACCAGTCGCCTTGATGTGGCCGGTCTCGTAAGCCTTGCGGTAGCTCTTCAGCGTCCCGCGCTCGGCCAGCTCGTTGAACTCCGGCCGGTCGATCTGAACGAGGACGCGCTCGTCCTGTGCCAGGTCCTTGCTGATCGTCGGGCCCGGCAGCTCGACGCGGTAGAGCTGGACGTCACCCCTGCCTTTCAGCTCGAGCCCGAATACCAGCTTGAGCTTCTGTAGCGCGGGGACTTCGGCCTGGAATCGCCTCACGGCGGTATCGATCAGAGCCTTCGTGTCTGCGGCCATCGACTGCCGATGCTAGCCGAGCGGCGCGCCCCCTACCCTTTGCCCGTGAGCGACTACCCAAGCTGGGACTTTCAAGAAGGCGACGAGATTCGCCAGGGCCGGACCGTTCTGCGAACCCTGGGCGGCGGCAATCGCTACGAGGTGTGCCTCGTGTGGGACGACTCCCTGTACGCCCTCGGCGTCGCCAAGGTGCTGCGTCCCGACCAAGCGGAGGACGAGAAGGCGCTGCGCGACCTGGCCCGCGAGGTCGAGGCGCTGGAGGCGCTCGCGCACCCGACCCTGGTGCGCAGCTTCGGCGCCGTCCTCGACGGCCGCTACCCCCACGTGCTGATCGAGCACCTGGAGGGCCCCTCCCTGCGCCGCCTGATCAAGCGCGACGGCGCCATCCCCCTCGAGCAGCTGCTCCCGCTCGCCGCGCACGTCGCCGGCGCCCTCCAGTACATGGCCAACTGCGGCTACGTCCACCTCGACGTCAAGCCGGACAACATCGTGATGGGAGTACCACCTCGACTGATCGACCTCAGCATCGCCCGCACCCTGGAGCGGGCTGCGGCAACCACGGGCCCGATCGGGACCGATCCCTACATGCCTCCCGAGCAGTGCGTCGGCGAATCGGCAGGGGCCCGGATCGGGTCCGGCGCCGACGCCTGGGGCCTCGGCGCAACGCTCTTCCACGCCGTCTCCGGCGAGAAGCCCTTCCCCCGCGGTCGCGGCAGCGGCGGCGTCGAGCGCTTCCCACAGCTGGTCGAGGACCCGAAGCCGCTCCCGGGCAGGCTTCCCGAGGATCTCCGCTCCCTCATCCTCGACCTGCTCGACCGCGATCCGGCCGCCCGTCCGAGCTGCGCGGAGGTAATCGAGAGGATCGAGCCGCTGCTGGCGGGGCTGCCGCGCAAGATCAGGCTGGCTCGTCGGGGCGCGGTCGGTATCTGAGCCGCGTGATCTTCGGCCAGCGGCCGTGTTGTAGCCCTACCAACGGGTAAAGAGTCTTCCGTGCCACGACCAGGAGGGAAAACCATGTCCAGGCGAATCACCGGAGCGCGACCCGCCTCGCCGGCGGCCCGCGTCTTCAGCAATCTCCAGGCGGATGACGCCCTGCTTCCGGGCGAAGCGTCTGTCATGCGCAAAGCCAGCGCCCTGTTCCTCGCGCTTCTCGTGCTGGGGGCCCTGCCGCTCTTCTGGGCAGCGAACGCAGCGGGCGTGATCGGTGACGTGCCCACCGCGGTCGCCAGCAGCAACAGCGGCCCCGGCGGCGGTGACGACGACGACAGCAGCGGTCCGGGCAGCGGCGATGATGATGACGATCGCGACGTGCTGGCTACCGACGACACCAGCGGCGCCAACTCAACGCGCGGCACGACCGACGACAACGACACGAACACGCGCATGGGCACCAACGACACGAGCGGCGTCAACTCGACCAACGGCACCACCAACGACAACGACACCCGCACCCGGACCGGCACCGATACCGGCACGAACACGGGCCCGGGTGGCGGTGACCGCGGCACCGGCACGAACACCGGCACCCGCTCTTAGGCGAGAGCTAGCCCGGTGTCCCGGCGGTAGGCATCCGGGTGGCAACGCGAGGCCTGTCCCGGTAGGGGTGGAACGTCTTGTACTTTTTCCGCGCTGACGCTCGCGGACAGCCGCAAGCTGCCTTCGGAAAAAGTTAAGTGGAACCCCTGCCGGGACAGGCCTACAGCTTGTGTCGCTGGAGCAACTTCTTCCCGATCACCATGCGCTGGATCTCCGACGTTCCCTCGCCGATCAGCAGCAGCGGTGCGTCGCGGTAGAGGCGCTCGATCTCGTACTCCTTCGAGTAGCCATAGCCGCCGTGGATGCGGAAGGCCTCCTCGACGCACTCCTTGCCGGTCTCAGACGCCAGGAGCTTCGCCATCCCCGCCTCGAGGTCGGAGCGTTCGCCGGCATCCTTCATCCGCGCCGCTTTGCGGGTGACGAGGCGTGCGGCCTCGATCTTGGTTGCCATGTCGGCGAGCTTGAACTGGATCGCCTGGTGCTGGGCGATTGGCTTGCCGAAGGTCTTGCGTTCCTGGCTGTAGCGGAGGGCCAGCTCCAGCGCCCGCTGGGCGATGCCGACGCCGCGAGCGGCGACGTTGACGCGGCCGACCTCGAGTGCATCCATCATTTGCACGAAGCCCTGGCCGACGCCGTTCTCCTCGCCGCCGAGCACCCGCTCGGGCGGACAGCGGTAGCCATCGTAGACGAGCTCGGTTGACTCGACGCCCTTGTAGCCCATCTTCTTGATTTTGGGCGGGACGATCAAGCCCTCGTAATCGCCCGAGTTCTTGTCCGCCCACGGCTCCTTCTCGGTGATGAAGCAGGTCATCCCCTTGTAGGGCGGGTCGGCCTTGGTGTCAGTCTTCATCAGGACGAAGACGACACCCGAGCCGAGCCCGTTGGTGACCCACATCTTCTGCCCGTTCAGCTCCCACTTGCCGTCCTCGCCCTTCTTGGCGGTCGACTTGATGCCCTGCACGTCGGAGCCGACCTCGGGCTCGGAGAGCGAAAAGGCGGCGCGGATCTCGCCGGTCGCCATCTTCGGCAGGAAGTGGTTTTTCTGCTCGTCGGTGCCGAACTTCATCAGGAGGTAGGAGCCGATGAAGTGGGTGTTGACGACGCCGGAGATCGAGATCCAGCCGCGCGAGAGCTCTTCGACGATCATCGCGTAGGTCGTCAGGTCGAGCCCCATGCCGCCGTACTCCTCGGGGATCGTCACCCCGAACAGCCCCAACTCCTTCATCTGCTCGACGATCGGCTCAGGGAAGGAGTCCTCGTGGTCGTAGTGCTCGGCGTTGGGGAGGATCTGCTCGTCGACGAACTGGCGCACCATCTCGGTGATGTCGCGCTGGATGTCGGTCTGCTCGCTGTAGGCGGCGGTATCTACGGCCATTTCTCCTGCTTCGTCTCGGGGGCTCTGAGGGAAGCGAAGGATATCGGCGGCCTCGCTCGTACGTGCGTCCAAGTTCGGTTGACAGGCGGTCTTGCTCTGCGCGCCTTTTGGCGACAAGGCAGAGGTGGGACGCCGACTTTCAATTGTCCTCTGGCTCTGCTGCGCGCTCGCGGCGCTGGCGCTCGCGCCGAGCGCGCTGGCCGTCGGCCTCGGCCAACAGCAGGCGCTCTCCAGGACTGCGCAGGCCGCACAGGCCCCGGAGACGGCGATCGCCCCGCTGTCGGCCTGCCCCGGGCAAACCAACCGCGACGCCCCGGCGGCTGAGCAGGAGCGCGCGATGCGTTGCATGACCGACTACGCACGGACCCACTTCGACCTGCCGGCCTTGGCCGAAGCCGAACAGCTGAGCGCCTCAGCCGAAGGCAAGTCGAGCGACATCCTGCTCTGCGACAGCTTCAGCCACTCAGCCTGCGGCCGCGAGTTCACCTACTGGATGAAGGCATCCGGCTATCTCTCCGTCGGCTGCTGGCGGGCGGGCGAGAACCTGGCCTGGGGAGTGGGCGACGAAGGCTCCGTTCGCTCGATCTTTCGGGCCTGGATGAACTCGCCCAGTCACCGGCGCAACGTCCTCGGTGACTACGACCAGATCGGCATCGCCCTCAAGGTCGGCGAGCTGGAAGGGTTGACCGGAACCCGCGTCTGGACGCAGCACTTCGGCTCGCAGTGCGAGTCGGCCTAGCCGGTCAGCAAGCGCAGGCGTTCGGCCACTCGATCGGCCCGGGCGGCGAAATCGCGTAGCCCGTCGTCCTCAGGCTGGACGAGTCGGATCGGATTCCGCTCGCCGGCGCCAGCAAGCGCCACGACGCTCGCCCGCTCGGCCAGGTCCGCCGCTCGCTTGGCCTGCTCGGCGGCATCCAGCGCCGCCGCCCCGACGGTCATCACGGCAGCCTCCGAGGCACGGGCGGTCGCCAGCGCCTCGTCGATCCGTTCGACCAGCTCGCCCACCAGCGGCGGCCTGGCAGGCTCGGGCAGCTGCCAGTCCTGCGTGACGTCAGCGGCACGATCTTCCATTCAGTCGGTCTACGACAACGGCCCCCCAATCCCTGCGCCGCCTCAACGGACGTCGGCGAAGGAGCGCAGCGCGACCCCCGTCCGCTCGATCGCCTCCCGCACGCGCGGATCACAGAGGACGCGGAGCTCTTGCTCGCGCTCCACCCGGTAGGAGGATTCGGTGTCCAGGCCGAGCCCCGGATGGCAGCCGATCTCGGTCCAGCCCTGCGACAGGGATTCGACCAGCTCCACCAGGCGCTCGACGGCGATCCCCGCTGGCCAGGGCTCCCCCGTCCCCGTCTGGCCGTAGAAACCGCCCTCGTACGGCACCCCGTGGTCGCGCAGCGGCACGCCGAGCTCCTCCGCCAGTCTGACGGCAGCTGACCTGGTCGGCTCGGTCTTATGCACGTGCTGGTGGGAGTCGACGTGGGTCGGATCGCGTCCCAGCAGCTCGCGGAAGGCAGCGACCTGGTCCCCGCACTCGCGCTCGACGGCAGTTCCGTCGTCGGGCGGGCAGCGTTCGTATGCCGCCCTCCATTCCTCGTCCTCGTAGTCCCACTGGCCGAGGTCGAGATGGAGCCCGACGGCGAGGGCAGGATGCTCGCGGACGAGGGTGGCCGCCTGCGCTGCCGCCGGCTGGCGGACCATCAAGCTGGCGCTGGTCACCACGCCGCGCGTGTGCGCCTCGGCAATGCCCGCGTTGACGCCGGGCGAGAGGCCGAGGTCGTCGGCGTTGACTATCAGGAAGCGGTCCGCCATCAAAGCGCCAGTCTTTCGGTCAGCTCGACCGCCTCACGCAGCCAGTCGTGGCGCTGCCCCTCGGGTGGCACCCATTCAGGCGGGGCCCAGCCCAGCCACTGCACCGCGAGGTGGAGGCGGGCCATCTCGAGCTGCCGCGTCGAGAAGGAGTCCCCGCCCACCGCCGCCCGATAGGCATCGACGATTCGCCGCCGTTCGGCCTCCTGCCAATCGCCGCTGATCAAGGCGGCAAGGTCGACCAGGCCGGGGCCGCGTGCCGCCAGCTCCCAGTCGACCGGCGCCACCCGACAGGAACCGGCAGCTCCGTCGACGAGGACGTTGGAGGCGTAGAACTCTCCGTGCAGAACAGTCCGCGGAAGCGACAGCAGGCCCTCGACCACCGCGTCGTAGCGCTCGCCGAGCCAGGACAGCGCTCGCGCTCGCTCTCGGTCGGCCTCGGCAAAGCGCTGCGCCCGGGCGAGCCAGCCCCGGTAGTAGCTCTCGTCGTAGTCGAGCAGCGGCACCCCGGCCGTCTCGTCATCGGCCCGAGCCTGGAAACCGGCGTGGAGCTCGCCCAGCCATCGTGCAGCTTCCGCCCAGAGGGCGAGGTCCCCCACCTGATAGAGCTCGCGGCCTTCGACCCACTCCAGGAAGAGCCAGTGCCTGCCTGCCCCTGGTTCGAGCAGGGCGCCGAAGTAGGCGGGGGCGCCGAGGGGCGCCGGCGCCAGCAGCGAGGCGTAGACCGCCGCCTCGCGCGCTGGATCGTGGAGGAAGTCCGGCTTCGCGAGGCGTGCCTCGTCAGCGAGCAGGCTCCAATCGAGCTGCTTGAACGCCAGCCGCAGCTCCTCCCCGTCGACCAGGGTCACCTCCAGCTCCTCGAGCGGGAAGCTCGTCCGGTACTCGGAGGGGCGCCGCAGGACTCGGCTCGGGCCGGGACGGCCGACCTCGGCGAGTGCCCGCTCGAGGCCGTCGCGAAGCTCTGCGTCGGCGGGAGACGAGCGTTCCACGCGCCTCTACGCCCGCGTCGCAGCGGTCCGCACAACCGCCCCGCGGGTGGCCGCAATGACCCGGTCGACTCCCTCGGCCTCCAGGCCAGCCCACAACGGCAGGCGGAGCAGGCTGCGGCTGAGGCGGTCGGTGTGGGGCAGGTCGCCTGCCGCGCGCCCGAGGCGACGACCCCCGGGCGAGCTGTGCAGCGGCACGTAGTGGAAGCAGGCGCCGATGCCCTGCGCCTGCAGCTCGCGCAGGACTGCGTCGCGCGCCCCTTCCGACACGATCAGGTAGTAGACGTGACCGTTGTGTCGACAGTGCTCGGGCACCGCGGGTCGCCGCGCCAGGCCTTCCGCCTCGAGCCCGGCGAAGGACTCGTGGTAGCGATCCCATATCGCGCGGCGCTCCGCGGTGACCTGCTCCGCCACCTCCAGCTGACCCCAGAGGAAGGCGGCCGTCAGCTCGCTGGCGGCGAAGGAGGAGCCCACGTCGACCCAGGTGTAGCGATCTATTTCCCCCCGCTCGAAGCGCTTGCGGTCGGTGCCTTTTTCCCAGATGACCTCCGCCCTCTCGCCGAGCTCCGGATCGTTGACAAGGAGGGCCCCACCCTCGCCACTGGTCAGGTTCTTCGTGTGGTGGAAGCTGAGCGTGCCGAGGTCCCCGATCGAGCCGAGGGCACGATCCCCGTAGCTGGCGAGCAGGCAGTGCGCGGCGTCCTCGACCAGCGTCGCGCCGGCTCCGCGGGCGATCCGCAGCAACTCCTCCATCGCGCACCCCACCCCGCCGTAGTGAACGGCGACGATCGCCCGCGTCCGCGGCCCGACCGCGGCCTCTACGCAAGCCGGATCCAGGTTGAGGGTCTCGGGGTCGATGTCGACGAAGACCGGCGTCGCCCCCTGGCGCACGGCCGCCGTCGCCATCGTCGGATAGGCGAACGACGGCATGATCGCCTCATCTCCCGGGCCCAGCTGCGCCAGCATCATCGCCGCCTCCAGCGCGCCCGTCCCCGAGTGCGACAGCAGCGCCCGCCGCGCCCCGGTCCGCTCCGCCAACCAGCGCTCGCAGCGCTCGGTGAAGGGACCGCCGCTGGCCAGGCCACCCTCGGCGACCGCCTGCTCGACGTAGCCGATCTCGGTCCCGGCGACAAATGGCCGGCTGAAAGGGATGTCAGTCACCGCGAGATAGCTCAACTTCCGGTGGCACCGCGACCGCCTTGTCATGAACTCGCAGCTCAAGCCAGGGTAGCCTGCCCACCTGACCAGGTTCACCGCAGGCGGGGCCGCTGGGAATCTCGCGTAAGAACGGCTCGGCAGCTGGACTGATTCGGCCGTGCTCCACCTTGCGTCGGGCGACACGATCAAGCCGTGCCATAGCCTCCCGATCATCGGGCACTCGGAGGAGGAAACGCTCCAGCGGAATGCTCAGCACGACATCTGGTTGCTCTGCCTCGAGCACCTCTGGGATCAGCATGCTGGTATGGACGAAGACCAATCGGCGAAACGACTCCTTGAGAAATATCAGCATGCTTTGAACAAATGACTCACCAAAAATCACGCCAGTAAGTCCCTCTGACGAATCCTGCTCGAAAATCATCACTCGCCCATGATTTTGCACGCGATTATCAAACACGTTTTTCGACCTGTGGGCGATCAACCTCGCACGCACGGTCACACTGGTCGCCTGTGGGTATAGCTTTGAGCCCAGGTCTCCCGGGACGAGCTCGGTACTCCATTCAATCGCGCCTTCGTCGAGGGAGCTGATGGCTACACCCCGCTGTTCCAACTCGCTACAGATCGATCGATAGGCGATGTAGGCCCCATGATGGTTCCAGTGCGTGTCCGTCTTGGGAAAAAGCTGCGTCCTCTGCTTCGCGGCCTGCAGGTCATCCAATCCATACATAACTGGCGCATCTAGTCTCTCGGCGACGGAAAGAAATTCATGCACCGCCCGTCGTGGAGCAGGCTCTATCTCGGGCGACAAGTGCTCTGGGTATACGAAGTTCTTATCTGGTATGACCGCGCACAGCCAGACAGATCCAGCGGACTTCACCATCGCAATGCGGTTTCTCAACAGATCGGACCATGCTCGTCTTTTTCGACGCTTCAACCGTACACGGCCGATCTGCTGCCCGATCACATCATTGGGATCACGATGGAGAAAAAGCCAACCGTCTGCCCCATGTAAGACTTTGTGGCGTTCCGCGGGTGGCGAGAGGACCGTCCATTGGGCCGTGCTCTTCTTTCCTTTTCGGTGTATCGAAAGCACGCGCCTCCTGGAACGGACCTTGATCCGCGCTATCCCAAGTTCAACACGATGATCCGGGCTGAATACGGCGCGAACTACTAAAGTGCACTCACCTACAGTACGTGGCTCAAGATCTATCCGAAAGCCCGACCGCGCTGCACCGGACACATCACCAAATGCTTCGACTATGTCCGGGCGGGGCACGTCAACGGGAGCACGAGCAACGAGGGCATCGGAGCTGTGAGCGGTGACCTCCACAACTCTCGCCCTGTGCCCGATTACCCATCCCACGACCGTGAGACCTTGGGCACTCGCATACGCACGCATGTCACCTCTGGCATGCGCATCAATCGAACTTGACCGGTTGACTTCGATCACATGACTTGTCATGGGAGGGAGCACGGGCGCGATTCTAGTTTTTCTGGGTCGTCGCGAGACGATCGAGCATTTCGGGTAGCACTTTGCGCGCATCGAGGTGCTCCTCGGCCAGCATTCGCGCGGCGCGACTGTGGAGTCCCCAATCTTGCTCGACAGCCGCAACCGCATCCGCGGCCTCCTCAGTCGTCGTAAACGAAAGCAGGCCCTTTTCAGTGGGTAGGAAATTACCGAAGCCGGTCTCCTGCGCTACCACGGGGCGGCCGCTGGCCAGGTAGCAAGCGCTACGGTCGCTGAACCAACCGCTTCGAGAGGCGACATAGCCACTCTTGGCTACTGCAAGCTCCGCCTTCGATGCGCGAACGAACTCCGCGTAGCGCTCGGGCGTGCCGGCTTTCTTGAGCGGATCGAGCAGCTCCCAGCCGTTGTCCCGTAATGCCTCCAGGTCCCCATCGTCGGCTGGGTGTATCCCCAGGGCCAATTGGAAGCGGCTGGGAACGATCATCGGCAAATCGATCAGCTTTCGCATCGAGTGGGCTCGCTGACCGTAATGGATGCCCTCGAATTGCACCGCCCCGTAGCTGCGCCAGTGGCCCACCGTCGTGAAGGCGGCATCGTGCGCCGGAGGGCTCGCCGTCGGCCAGAGATCGAGGACGACGGGGGGAAGGGTATGTATCCAGTTGCGCCCGCAGGTCGGGATCGGACAACTTCCGTGTCCCAGGGCTAGCCCCACCGTCACGTGATGGGTATGCAGATCGAGTCCCATGTCCTCCCCGGTCGCATGCCATACCTGGTTGAAGCCGGGATCGAGATCGAGAAAGGCGCGGACTGGGATCGCGTCAAGCAACCTCTCGTCGCGGAGCATCCCAGAGATGTTGATCAGCAGATCGGCTTCGGAGGCGAAGGACACAAGCCGGTCGAACGACATTCCGACCGTCTTATCGTCTCCCTCGACCAGCAGCGCCGCGCGGTCCGGCGGCAGCCGAAGCGACTCGAAGTAGGTAACGACTTCAGATCCGCTCGCGGGCGAGTCAGCCTGCCCTCCCCTCACGGGCTCGACGAGGACGACGTCATGCCCGAGCGCGCGAAGGCCAGCGATGTACTGCAGAACAGCCCAGGTAGCACCCCCTTGGTGGGGGTCACCAGCGACCATGCCACTGAGCAGGATCTTCAGCTTCTCAGCCACCGGGGTCCCACTCACGGCGTGATCTCCACACGTCGCCGGAGGAGATCGCGGTCGGGCGTCCTGTGGCAGTCCACGTAGCGAAATTGCGTGTAGTACAGAAACGGACGGCCGCCGGTCGTCGCAAAGGTGCGCGAGCGACTCCTCGGGTCGATAAGAGAGGGATAGGCGATCGGAGGCCTACCTCCGCAGCGGAAGCTGTGGACGGTGGAAGCACCCACCAAAAGTCGGCGCTGCGACCAGTGAACCAGGTCGTTCGAGACCGAGTAGTAGATCCCCGTATTGGTTGGACGGACACCGCCCCCGGCCGCTGGCGCCATGCCCAGCAGGAGGAAGCGCCCGAGCACGGTGTTGTAGCTGAGGCTCTCGGTCATCTCGGCAATCTCGCCCGGCGCCACGATCGCGCAATCCCCGCGCGGGCGGATCGGGCTGCGATATGGGTCGGTGAAGATGCCCGAGAAGCCCTGTCCGTCCCATGCCCGCCAGGAACCGGGGGCGGCGATCTGTCCCGAGCGGATCAGGCAGACGCCGCGCCGCCCACCCCGGTCACGAACGCGCACCAGGGCGTAGAAGCGACCGTCGCTTCGTCGAACGATGTTGCTTGGCGCGAATATGCCCAGCGGGCCCTCCCCCGCCCGATACTGGTAGGGAGGCGCCGCGACGAGGTGTCCGGAATGGCGCGGGCGATGGAACGACCGACCGCTGTCGCGCGACACTGCCAGCGTGATCGCGTTGTACCAGCAGCGGTAGTAGGTGCCCTGCGGGCATCGACCGGGATGCCTATTTCCCTGATACTCGTCGTGGACCAGCGCCCAAACGGTCCTTCCGTCCTCCGTATACGGCGAGGCGATCCACTCGCGATCGTGGAAAACGGCGGGATCGGCGTTACGGGCCGAGGTCATCACCGGCCTGCAATCGACGTGGAGACGGTGCAGCGAGGGCCCGATCATGCGGAAGTTGTCGAAGTGGGAGAGGAGGAGCTGTACGCGACCGCGGTCATCGCGAAAGGCGCGAGCCGGCAGGTCCGCGGCCTGGGTGGGCTCGCAGGCTTCCCGGCTCCAGTCGAAGACGACCTGCCTCGGACCCGCGAGCTGGATCGAGACGTCTGGCACGGCCGGATCGGATCCGTCCTCCGTGGCGAGCAGAGCGATCGCGCCTACGACGAACGCGAGGGCGGGTAGGCGCCATGCGGTTGCGAAGATGCCCACTAGACGTCGACTCCGACCGCGGATAAGAGCCGCTCGAGCACCCGATCGGAATCGAGGTGGTGAGCCGCCAGAGCCACCGCGGCGGCGCTGTGGGCAGCGTAGTCGGCGGCGACGCGTTCCACGCTCGACGCCGCCCCGTCGAGCGATGAGAAGGTGAGGAGGCCATCGCCAAGCGGCAGCCGGTCTCCGATCCCGGTGTCCTGGACGACGGCCGGGTGACCGGAGGCGAGGTAGGCGCCGGTGCGGTCGCTGAACCAGCCGCTCGCGGTCTCCGCGTAGACGCCCTGGGCCACCGAGAACTCAGCGCCCGAGCCGCCGACGTACTCGCGGAAGGCCTGCGGCGTCGAGGCGACCTCTCGCGGCTCGACGATCGCCCAGCCATGGTCGATCAAAGCCCGCCGATCCGCGGAGTCCCCCTCGTGGATGTCGAGGGCGAGCTCGAAGGCGATGTCGTCCATTCGTTCGGGCAGCTCGATCAGGCGACGGAACTGGTGGTGCTTCAATCCAATGGTGCGGTCGCCAATCTCGAGCGTGCCGTAGGGACTGCGCCAGGTCGCAACGGTGGTGAAGCGCAGCGGAGCGGCGGCAGGCGACTGAAAGGGCCACTCTTCCAACACGACCGGTGGCAGGGTCGGGATCCAGCCGATGCCGCAGCCGGGGATCGGCGATGCGGGTGTCCCGACGTTGAGCCCGACGGTCACGTAGTGGTCATGACCGGCAAGCCCGAACGGCACCCGCTTGTCCGCGTGCCAGGCCTGGGTGAAGCCTGGATCGAGATCGACGTAGACACGCGTCCGCGGCCCGTCGAGGATCTCGTCGATGGTCAGATGGCCGCTGATGTTGACCAGAAGGTCGGCATCGGCGGCGACGTCTCGCAGCTCGACCAGGTCGAGGCCGGCGGCCTGCTCCCCCCCGTCCCCGAGCAGTGCGGCGCGTCCTTCGAGCCCGAAATCCGCGACGACGTCCTCGAAGTAGGCGCGGTTGGCGCAGGACGAGAACTCCGCTTTTGCCCCGGACCGATCGACGCAGCTCGTGCTCGCGAGCTCCTCGACGAAGTAGATCTCGAAGCCGAGGCGCTGGAGTCCCAGCACCCAGGACAGCCTCACCCATGCCTCTCCGCCGTTGAACGGCTTGTTGGCAAGCGCCCCGCCGACTATCGCGGTCGCCACAGCGGCGTCGCTCAGGCGGGAGGGGAGCGTTCGGGGCCCAGCAACCGCAACAGTCCGCCGGGCCGGTAACGGACGAGGAGCGCCGCCTCGCGCAGAGCGCCGCCGAGCCGCCGAGCCCGCAACGACTCCCGTGCCTGTCGAACAAGCAGCTCGCCGTAATAGGCCTTCCAGCGGCGCCGGGCGCTCCGGTAGGAGTGCCGCAACTTCGCCGTGCGCCGGGTGTGGCGCCGCTCCCGTTGCACGGCAGCCAGCGTCTGGCTCAGCATTCGACCGGCGTCGCCGCTGGAGTTGCGGCCGTGCTCCCGATGCTCGGCGACCAACTCCGCATGGCTCCAGATCGGAAACTGGCGGGCGATCTGCAGGTTGAGGGCAAAGTCCTCGGCCGGCTCGAGCTCGGAGTCGAAGCCATTGACATGCTCGAAGACCGCCCGTCGATAGATCGCGCGCGCCGGAAAGCCCGCCCAGTTGTCGCCGAGCAATCGCGCATAGTGGTCGCGCTCGACGGGTCTCTGCTCGTGGGTGGCAAGGGGCTGCCCGTCATGTGAGATCCGCCGATAGGACCCGACCGCGGCGGCGCACTCGGGATGCGCCGCCAACTCGCGCAGGCCAGCCTCGACGGCCGTCGGCAGGAGCCGATCGTCGGCATCGAGGAAGACGAGGAAGTCGCCGTTGGTGCTCCGCAGCCCCACGTTGCGGGCACCCGCCACACCCGCGTTCTCTCCCCGCACACAGCGCACGCCGGGGTAGCGGGAGGCGATCGGCGATGCATTGTCGGCAGAGGCGTCGTCGACGACCAGCACCTCGAGATGGGGATAGGTCTGGGCGAGCACACTCTCGATCGCCTCGCCCAGGTAGTGCGCCTGGCCGAAACACGGGATCACCACGGAGACGAGCTGAGCGAAGGCCGGCGAGCCATCGCGGCGCCAGCGATGGCGCCCACGAATCTTTCCCAGCGGCGCCCGGCGGTGGTCCTTCAGCACTACCGAGACGTCGAGCTCGAAGTCGGCCGGCGTGCCGATCGCGTTGAGGGTCGTCCTGAAGCCGGCGCGGGCGGCATCCATCCGGTCGGGGAAGGCGTCGGCAAGATCGGGCCGCTCCGCCTGCAGCGGAGCCCGCCAGAAGACCTCGTCGTCGATGCTGAACTCGACCGCGGTGGCACGAGCCCGGGCGCCGAGCGCCCAGCCGAGGATGTCGAGCGCGTGGGCGTCCAACACCGCACCGGCTTTGGGCTCGTCGAAGAACCCGCCTGCGAGCCCCTCGGGCAGCGGCTCCGACAGCGATACGTCAACGATCTCGACGAGCGCACCCATCTCCTCGACCGGCCCTTCCTCTCTATCGGTGGCGCTGGCCGCGGAATCTATCTCCACTTCCCAGATCCGGCACCACTCGTCATGCCAACAGGAGCGGCCGTGGCGCTCGATCTGGTCCACCGCCGCCCAGTCACCTTCAACCGCTGCGGCAGCAGACCTCGGCACCACCCATGCGCACCATCGCCCGGGCGGCGCCGACCGTGGCACGAAACGGGGCGCATAGTGAGGGCTCGGAGGAGGTCTGGTCTCCGTTTCCGCGTACAACGACGCCAGCGCCCCAATCGGCTCCCCGGAGGCCGACTTCCCCGACGGCGGACGCAGAACCGCTGCGTGCCGCCCGTTGAAGTACGGCGGCATGTCCCCGATCGGATCGGCGAGCGCGACGGGCATCTCGAATGGAAGGGCGCACGTCTCCACTGCGAGCTGGCAGTGGCGATGCTCGACACAGCGATCGATCAGCTCGCGATGCCCGGGCAACTCCGTCGCGAGGCGCTCGTAGACCCGCAGATCCTCCTCGATCTGGCTGGATCGATCGCGTGAAGACCAGTTGCCGCGCTCGTGTACGCGGTAGGCAGCAAGATCCTCGTCGAAATGACCGATCCGCCCCTGGCGGGCGCAATGTATGTGAAACAGCCAGTCGAACCATGCGTAGGAAAAGATCCATTGCGGGATGCGGGCGAGCGCGGCGCGGCGGAACATCACCGTGAGAAACGGGATGAAGCAGGCACGGATGACATCGTCCAGATCGAATACATGACGGTCGAAGGCCGGAGTCGTGGGCCGCGGGGGGAAGGCGCCGTCCTCGTGGAAGAGGGTTGCGCCGTGAAAGCAGCTCACCCAGTCAGGATGAGATTCGAGAAGTGCGGCCTGCTTGTCCAGCTTCTCGTGTGAGGTCCAGTAGTCATCGCCCTCGAGAATCGCGATGTAGTCCCCGCGCGTCCGCCGCGCCGCCTCCAACCAGATGCCGGCCACCCCCAGATTCCGCTCCGGCAAGAACGTGCGAATTGACTCGGGGTGGCGCCGCTCGTAGTCGCGGACGATGGCGCGCGTGCCGTCGGTCGAGCAGTCGTCGGCGACGAGGATTTCCACTGGAAAGGCCGCTGACTGCGCGAGGGCACTGTCCAGGGCCTGCTCGATCCAAGCCTCGTGGTTGTAGGTGAGCACGAAGACGCTCACTCTCGGTGCCGAGCTCATCGCTCGAACGCCATGATGGCGAGGGCCCTTCCCATCAACCGCCCGCGGCTGTCGGCGCGTTTTCGACCCCGGGCTTTTTGCACTCAAGCTCGGCGAAGGGCAGCCGTCTGCCGTCGGCAAGGACCACCAGCACGGCCACGGTGACTTCAGTCGGCGCCTCGAAGAGATTGACCGTCGTCTGGAATCCGGGCCGGACAGTCTCCAGCTCGGGAAAGGCTTCCGCCACGTCGGGGCGCTCGATGTCGAGCGGTGCCCGCCACAGCCGCTCTCCCAGCGCTTCGAACTCGACGGCGACCACCGGACTCTGGCTACCGAGCACCCAACCGCAGACCGAGACCGCGTGCGCCGGTAGCAAGGCGGCCTCGGTCGGCGCCTCCAGGAAGCCTCCGGCGAGACCATTGGGGAGGGGCCGATGGATCGACCCCCGGACCCGTATCGGAGCGCGCGCCCGATCGCCGGCCCCGTCGCCGGCCACGGGCGCCAGCTCGTGCACCGTGCACCAATCATCCGCCCAGGCGACCCGGGCCTGCATGCGGAGGTACTCAGTCAACTGGCGGTGCCCGTCGAGCCAAGCGACCGCGTCGGCCGGAACGACCACGTAGCACCGGCCCTGGCCATCTGCCATCTGCGTTGGAGAGTCGTAGTCCCAGTCGGC
This sequence comes from uncultured Solirubrobacterales bacterium, assembly GCA_963817945.1. Lineage (GTDB taxonomy): Bacteria > Actinomycetota > Thermoleophilia > Solirubrobacterales > 70-9 > VRUE01. The sequence goes on from CAWFQH010000001.1 coordinate 232,344, forward strand.
GGGGGCGAGCGTCGCCGCGGCATCCCGGATCGCCTCCAGCTCGGTTATCGCACGCGCCTCCCTCCTTGGCAAGCTGCGGGCGTGACGACCGTTGAAGTAAGGCCGCATCTCGCGCCTGGGGTCGATCAGGACGACGCAGGCGTCGAAGGGCACCCCGAGGCGCTCGATCGCAAGCTCGCAGCGCCGATAGGCCAGGCACCGGTCGATCAGCGCTCCCTGCTGTGGCAACTCGCCACGCAGTCGCTCGTAGAAAGGGAAGTCCTCTTCCACCTGGCTGATTCGGTCGAGCGCGGAGAACATGCCGCCGCTGTGCACGCGGTAAGCCGCCAGCGTCTCCGGGATGTAGCCGATCGCTCCCACCGACGCCGAGCAGATGTGAATCAGCCAATCGATCCAGATCAGATCGAAGGTCCAATCCGGGAGACGCTCGACCACAGCCCGCCGGAACATCACGGAGGGAGCCGGGATGAAACACTCCAGAAGGATCTCCTCAAGCGTGAAACGGCGCTCGGAGAGCCTCGGGCTCACCGCACCGGAAGGCGCACCCGCCTCGCCGTAGACCAGGCTCACGTCGTGAAAGCAGCTCGCGCATTCCGGGTTGGCTTCGAGAAACCCAAGCTGCCGCACCAGCTTCTGCGGCGAGGTCCAGTAGTCGTCACCGTCGAGGTAGGCGATGGATGACCCGCGCGTCGCATCCAGCGCCCGCTTGAAGATCGCCCCATGGCCGATGTTCTCCTCCGGCAAGACGGCCCGGACGATCTCTGGATATCTCCGTGCGTACTCGGCGACGATCTCACGAGTCCCATCGGTCGAGCAGTCCTCGCCGATGACGAGCTCGAAGGGAAAGGGCGTGTCCTGGATCAGTACGCTCTCTATCGCTTGTGCCACGAAGGCCGCGTGGTTGTAGGTGCGCAGGACGACGCTGACGGTCGGGCGGTCGACGGAGGTCAAGGTGCGGCTCCAGACGCGACCGGGCCCGCGACGATCCCACGGGCGCCGAGAACCCTGCGGGCGAAGAGCAGCAAGCCCCTCGGATAGTGACGGGCGAGCGTCAGCCCGTTCCGCCACGCCTCCAGCCGGCGCTGTCCACACCAAGCCGCCGCAGCTTGCTCGGCGAGGACCGGCCCATGCTGAGACCGGGTGCGCCGCAAGCCGGTACGGCGGGCGTCTCGCTCGCGGCGGTCTCGCGGGCGCTGTCGTCGTAGAACCCGCAGCTCGGAGGTGAGCACCAGCGCTCTGTCGCGCGTCGTATTCGAGCCATGCCGGCGGTACTCCGTTACTACCGTGTCATGGCAGAAGATCGGATAGCGGCGCGCCAGGTTCAGGTAGAGCTCGTAATCGTCGCCGGCCTGCAGCCCCTGGTTGAAGCCAGCCAGCGACTCGAGCGGCGCACGTCGATATAGCACCGACGAGCCGGACCAGATGTAGCAATCCTCGAGCAGATGGAGGTAATGGTCTTGCGTAACTAGCGGCTGGCGCCTACTCCGAATCACCGTTCCATCCTCTCCGATGTCCCTCGACATCCCGGCCGCGAGCGCTATCCGAGGCCGCTTGGCCAGGGCTTCCATACCGAGCTCGACCGCGTGCGGGAGCAAGCGATCGTCTGCGTCGAGAAAGACCGTGAAATCGCCACGTGACTCGGCCAGGCCCAGGTTGCGCGCCGCGGCGACGCCCCGGTTGGGTTGGCGGAGACGGCGAACCTCGGGACGGCGGCCCGCAACCTCATAGCTGTTGTCGCTCGAGCCGTCGTCCACGACCACCACCTCGACCGCGGGATAGGTCTGGGCCAAGGCGCTGTCTATCGCCTCGCCGAGGAAGTGCGCCTGATTGAAGCAAGGGACGACGATTGAGACGAGTGGCGCCTCCTCGCTCATCTGCCGCGCCGGAAGAGCCCCCTGCGCCGACCACGGGAGGTGACTTCCAGCTCCCCGAGCGGAGCAAGCTGCCCGTCCTCGAGCGCGGCCTGGAGCCGCAGATGACTCTTGCCCCTGCCGCTCGGTTCGATCGCGAGCTGAAAGCCGGCAGTGGCCGCTCCAGCCACGTCCGGAAAAGCCTGCCCGATGTCCGGGCGCTCGACCACCGGAGAGGTGCGAGCGACGACCTCGCCGTCGGAGACCACCTCGACCTGTACCACCGGCGAGTCCATACCAAGGGCCCAGCCGACGAGCTCTAGCTTGGACTCGTCCCGCTCGACCCTGAAATGGCCACGCAGGTGCTCGTTCGGTGTCGAGTGCACCAGCTCTGCAATCTGGACGTTTGGCTCTTCCGCCACGTCGGGATTGTAGATGCCGGGCGTCCCTTTCGGCTTGTCAGACCCCCGCCGCGCCTCGATGAAGAAGCTCTCGAGGGGACGGTTGTCGAGGTCGACTATCCCGGGGTGGGGACTTGCCGTGCTCCGGTACGGGCATTCGCGGACATCGACGAAGCCCGCGTTCTCCAGCAGCTCTTCCGTGAAGTCCACGGTGAAAAGAGTGCGCGAGTACCCGTACCACAGCATATGGACGATGAACCGCCCCCCGGGGCTCCTCACCTCCTCCGGATCGACCTGGAAGTAATCGAGGTCACTGCGCAGGTAGGCGTCGATCCCCTTGGCGAGGTCGGGCAGGGCGAGGCGAAGGGTGCCGCCGGGCACCAACACCCGCCACAGCTCACCAAGCACCATGCTCAGCTCGGGATATGAGAACTCCGGGAGCGCATGAATGCTCACCGTATAGTCCATGCACTCGTCGGCGAGCGGCAGGCCGTTGCGAATGTCTGCAACGAGGTCGATGCCGGGGCCGTCCTTGACGTCGGAGTTGATCCAGCCTGGGGCGAGGTGGGAGCCGCAGCCCCAGTTGAGGCGCCTTATCGACGTGCTCTTACTCTGCGCCGAGCTCTGCGAGTAGTCCACTCAACACCTTCCTTGCGTCGAAGAAGTCCTCCGCGATCTGGCGTGCCGCCTTCGAATGGCGCTCCCAGCCGGCAAGGATTCGACCAACACCGTCGACCGCCTCCTCGATGCTCGTGAAGGCAACCAATCCCTCCGCGTGAGGAAGGGAGTCGCCAAAACCGGTTTCCTGACAGAGAACCGGCCGGCCAGAGGCGAGAAAGCAGGCGCTGCGGTCGGAGAACCAGCCGCTGTTGGTGGCGACGTAGATGTTCTTGGCGATTGCGATCTCGGGGCCCGAGGCTTGGATGAACTGCCGGTACGCGGCCGGCGAGGGCGCGACCTCGCGTGGGTCAAGAAGTCGCCAGGCATTGGCCTGCATCAGGTCGACGTCGCGTTGGTCGGACGGATCAATGTCGAGGGCAAACCTGAAGTCCGCGTCGGTGCGGCGCGGAAGCTCGACGAACTTCCTCAGCTCGTGAACACGCAGTCCCAGCATGCGTCCATTGAACTCAATGGGGTCATAGGGCCCGCGCCAGCTGCCGATCGCGGTGAACGCACGCGAAGAGGTCGGCGCCGCCGCCCACTCGTCGAGCACGACGGGTGGGCGCAATGGGATCCACTCGACGCCGGCGGGGGGGATCCCACATCCCGCTCGCCCGAGATTCGCTCCCACGCTCGCGAAGCGATCATGGCCAGCCATCGGGTCCGCCTGTCCCAGCTCGCGCCATAGCTGTGGGAACCCCGGGTCGACGTCGAGAAAGACGAGTTGCTGTGCTGCTTCGAGGAGATCGGGATCGGTGAGGAAGCCCATCACGTTGATCAGGCACGGAGAGCTGGATATGCGCTCGCGCAACTCCTGCCTGTCGAGGCCGACGGTCTCCCCGTCGTCGAGCAGCAGCGAGCAGGACCCTTGGAGGCCGGCGAACTCCATCACGGCTGCGAACCACCCCACCGCCGCCTCCATCGCCTCCTTGGACGGCCGGCCCGCCTCGTCGGTCGCCATCTCCGCCGTCAGGCAGTCGATGAACACGGGTTCATAGCCGAGCTGGCGAAAGCCGAGCGCGTACTGGAGGAAGGCCCAGGCGTGACCGCCGTAGCCGGGTCGCTGCGCGACCGACGCCGCGACCGGAAGCGGCGTCCTCACGCAGAGGAGCCGGCGAGATCGGCGTTCACGTCATATCCGAGCTCCCGCAGCTTCGCTCCCATGATTTTTTCGACCAGCTCGATCTCGCCGGGGCGAAGCCGCTCGCGCCACTGGCCCGGATTGGCGCTGCGCGCGCGTTTGCCCGGCCCTTTCTTGTCGGCCGGTATCGCCGAGAAGGAACGCTTCTCGACCGCGGCCGCAACCGCGTCCGGCCCCACCTCCATCCCCAGCCAATCCAGCATCTGGGCAAAGCCCAGAGTCGTATCGGCGAGCAGCGCCTCGTAGCCGATCTGAAGCCTCTGGGGCTCCGGCGTGGCTGCGAAGGCGCGCTGCGTCGCGATCGTCCGCTGCAGCCAGAGGTTTGCGTGATGCCGGATGAACGCCATCCGCTCGCTCACGATCCTCGGCTCGTCGGAGACCTGGCTCTGCTGCCACCACGAGTCGCGAGCCAGCATCGCGTCGATCAGCGAGTCAATCACGTCTCTGCCGTCGCGCACCAGGAACAGCAGCCGAGACTCGGGGAAGAGCGACATCACCGAATCCGACGCGTGGGAGCCATTCGGCTCCTTGATCACGATCCACTTCGGATCCGGGTTTTGGCCAAGCTCCCGTAGCTGCCGCAGTAGGCCACGCATGATCAGTCCCCGGAGTTCCGGCCGCAGCTCAGGCAAGTAGCGCTTTGCGAAGAAGTAATGCGGGTCGTCTGCCCTCTGCCCACGCTCGAAGTACTCGCCCTCCGGCACGGTGTGATCGATCGGCACAAGGTGAAGCGGCAGGTAGCTCTCGTCGACTACCGCGATGCCGGGGATCTCGGCGAAGAGCTGCATCAGCCAGGTGCTCCCGGTTCGGGGAGAGCCGAGCATCCAGACAAGGCGATCAGAGATGTCCAGTCCCCCCATCGGGCCGTCAACTGCGTCAGGCTGGTTCAACGGTCGGTCCCTCCAGTTCGCTTCTGGCCGCTCCCAGGTTCGGATCGAAGTCGGCCATTATCGCCTCGATCTGCTCACCGTGAAGCTGACTGTGCAGCCACATGTTGTACTCGCTGGGGACGCGGCGAACGCCGGGCACATAGGACTGGCCCTCGAGGTGGTAGAGCTCGACCGAGGGCAGGTACCAGTTTTCCCGCCCCGTCTCGGCAAGCCGCAGGCAGAGCTCGGAATCCTCGTAGTCCCCCTGCACGTAGTGGAGCGGGAGGCCGCCGACCTCGTCGTACAGCTCACGGTCAATCATCATGCAGGCCGCCGTCACGGCGGGAACCGGACGGGAGACGTTCGCCGCCGGAAAGGTTCGATGCAGGCCCTTGAAGCAGTGAGCGTTCTCCCATGATTCCGAACCGGGCGGCCGGTAGAAGTAGAGGCCGGCGTGCTGCAGTGAGTCGTCCTCGTAGAGCAGCTTGGGGCCGAGTGCGCCGATCTCCGGCGTCCGCTCGTAGAACTCGCTCATCGCGCCGATCCATCCAGGCCGGTCGGGGATCACGTCCGAGTTGAGGAGAAGGAGCCGCTTGGCGCGCGAGACGCTGATGCCGTGATTGTTGGCGCCCGCGAACCCGGCCCCCGCAGTCAGGTTGACGACCTGGAAGGGCAACCCGTAAAGCGCGAACAGCTGCCGGGCCTGCTTGGCGAACTCGGTTTTCTGCTCGACCGAGTCGAGCACGTAGATCAGCTCGATGTCCGCGAACTCGTGGTCGCGCGAGAAGTGCAGCAGCTGGTGCTCGAGGAAATCGAGTCGTTTGTAGAGGGGAACCACGATCGAGACCGCCGGCTGGCTGGCGGGCTGCCCGTAGACGTCCACCGACTCGACCTCCGATTCGCCCACGATGCGCTCCTGAAGCCTGGTCAGCGCGGGGCGGCCATGACTCTCCGCCAGCGACCCTCCAACCGCGCCTCGACTGCCGAGCTGTCCGAGGATCGTCGAGCGAACGACGTGCGGGTCTCGAACGACTGTCGGGCAACGGATCTCCAGCCCGGTTCCCTCGGAGCTCCGCAGCTCGGCGATCCAACCATCCTGGAGGTGGCTGACCGCGGGCAGAGAGATGCGGGCCGTAAAGCCGTGCTTACGGCCGCGCTCGCCCCCGAAGCCGGAGTAGAACTGGATGACGTCCGGCCGCTCGTAGCGATGGGCGACCTCCGTCGCCGAGGCTCGCGCGCCCTCCGGGGAGACGAGGCTGACCTCGCCCAACCCGTCCTCGTCGTGCATCCAGCCGTTGACCCAAAAGGTGGAATCGTCGATCGAGAGAATCTCTTCGACCGCTAGGCCGGCCGGCTGTTCCGCGTCGACCGCGCAAGGCGGAAGGCGTTCGCGCAGCACCTCCCGGATCGCGTGCAGGGACTTGCTCAGCTCCAGCGAGGAGTGCTCCTCGAGACTCGCCGTCGCCAGGCGCATCAGGATCGCGTCGCGCTTCTCGGCGTCGAGTGCGGCCAGCTCGTCGCGGACCAGTGCCTTGAGGCTCCCCAGCACCTCCGCCCACTGCTCGCTCGGCAGCTCGAGACGCTCGCCTGACCCGAGCAGGAGCTTCACCGTCCCGCTCGCCGAGGGGGCGCTCGTCAGCCGCGCCACCTCGACAACCGTCTCGTCGCGGGCAGCGCCGCCGCCTGCCATGACCACGACCACGATCTCGGGTGCCAGCTCGGCGGCCCGGCGCAGCGCCGGCCGCGACGCCTCCCGCTTGGTGGCCCGGGGCTTTCTCCTGGTCCCTGCCTCAGCCACCGACCGCCACCCCCCGCCGCTCGCCGATCAACACGCCGTACATGTCAAGGAGCCGGGCCACGTGCGCATCCATCGCATAGGGCTCGCGAATGCCGTCGCGCAGCTTGCTCCACAGCTTCGGATTCGTCACCGCGGCTTCGATTGCCTTCGCGAGGCTGAAAGCATCGCCGACGCGGAAGTGGATCCCGTCGATCCCGTCCCTGACTTTCTCCGCCATCCCTCCGACGTCGCTGCAGATGATCGGGCGTCGGTGGAAGAAAGCCTCCTGGATCACTAGCGGCGAGTTCTCCCACCAGATCGAGGGCACGACGACCCAGTGCAGGTCGGCCATCAGCTTCGGCAGCTCGCTGTGGTCGTAGGGCCCGCGAAAGGTGACGCGATCATGGAGCGAGGCGTGCATCGCGGCGAATTCGTCCTGGAACTCCTGCGCCTGCAGCTCGAGATTGGCGCCATGTAGCCAAAGGTGAGCCTTCACCCTCGAGTCGAGCCGCGACATCGCCTCGAGCATCACCTTGGCACCCTTGAAATAGCTCAGCTGGCCGAAGAAGCCGATGTTGGCCGGCGCCTCGCCCTTGGCCGGGTCCGGCGCCCGTACCGGCGGCTCGCGCCGTCCATACTCCTCGACCTCGATCCGCTCCGGCTCGATGCCCCAGTGCAGGTACTTGTCCATCAACTGCGCGCTCGGGGCCAGGAATCGATCGACGTTGTCGAACTGGGCCTTGACGAAGCGCTGCCGCAGGAAGAAGGACTGCTCGCTGATCTCGGGAAAGCATTCGTGGCAGCGGCGCGGCGAGGCCTCGCCGCACAGCTCGGTGCTGAAGCTGCGCACCATCTGGCCGTCGCGGTGGCAGATCGGCAGGAACTCGTGCAGCGTGTAGACGATCGCCGCCTCCGGCAGGACGCGTCGGATCTGGCTCAACAGGTCGAGGCCGATGAAGTGGGTGTGCTGAAGATGGACGACGTCGGGACGCTGCGCCAGCAGGAAGTTGGTCAGGTGCTGCGAGTACAGCGACTTGTCGCGCGAGGTGAGCGTGAAGAAGTCGAAATGGTCGGTCTCGGTGAAGACGAAGTACTGGTTGGGGTCGCCGTTGACGGAGCTGAACGGGGTGCCGGGATGCGCGACGCGCTGGCGGGCGACGTTGGACCCGATCCGCGCGAGCAGCACCGGTTCGACGCCCGGCGCCTCCCGCATCGACTCGTAGAGCTCGAGCGCGTAGGCCTCGGCGCCGCCCGGGTGCAGGGTCGGGTGGTTGTGCGCCACGTAGAGGACGCGGAGAGGGGTCATGGCCGCAAGCCTCGCATGTCGGCGAGGTCGAAGACGCGACAAAGGTGACGCTGGTCGGCAACTGTCCGGCAGCGGCGCTCGATCCCAGCCGCAGCCCCTGAACTGTGATCGAACCATTCGTCGAGGGCCCGAGGGACGACGAGGTAGTCGCCACCGGTCGCTGCGAGGTGCTCCAGCTCGGCGAGGAAAGACTCCCCCTCCCCGGCCGCCTCGCCGGCGGGGAGACCGACCGTCGCGAGGGGAGCGAGTCCAGCCGAGATTCGCTCGGCGTCGTCCTCGAGCACGACGAGCTTGGCGTCGGCTGAGACGAGGTGTTCGAGATAGTCGCGCATCTGGTCGATCGAAATCCGCGGCGCGGCCTCTGCCGGCCCCACCGCGCCGGTACCGAAGCCGCCGAGGCCATAGATGAGGCAGCTGTCTGGCTCATCGGCAACGAGCTCGCCGTGGGTCGCAAGGTGTGTTGCGAACTCGGCGTAGTGCTCGAGCCACCAGCGCGCCGTCGCCGGGATCACCAGGTATTCGGCACCGCGCCGCCTCAGCTCCTCCAGCGCCGCGGTCGCGGCGGCGCTGTCGAGCGGATGGTGACCGGCGTACTCGCCTCCGGAGGCCTGCGGGAAGTGCGACGCGGTCACGCCCGGCATCGCCAACAGCGCCCCGTCCCCCTTGCTGATCACCAGCACCGACGATCCCGGCGGTACCGCGGCCGAGACGGTTCGCTGGACGCGATCGACCAGATCGGCGTACTCGGCCTCGCCGAGCCGGCTGCCGCCGTTGGCGCTCAACGCGCGCTCACCTCGGCGAAACCGAGGGCAGGGTCGCGCTGCAAACAGTAGATCGCGCAGACCCCGGCATCGGTCCTGGCGTAGAGATCGCGCAGGTGCTCGGCGAAGCCGGCGTAATGGTCGAGCCACCAGTAGGCGGTGGAGGGCAGGATGAGATACTCGGCGCCTTTGGCACGCAGCGCCTCGAGGCGGGAGACGGCTTCGGCGCTGTCGCGCGGATGATGGCCGAGGTAACGGCCCTCCGCGTCCTGGGGGAAGTGCAGGCCGTCTAGCCCCTCCAGGTCGACGAGATCGCGATCCCCACGGCTGACGACCAGCACCGCGGCACCGGGCGGGACCGTCGTGGTCACTGCGGCGCGGACCCGTTCGACGAGCTGGCGGTAGCCAAGGCTGCGCGTCGCAGCAAACTCCGCCGCCCGCCCGGCAGCGACCGGCTCGAGTCGCTGCTGAAGCCTGCGCACCTCCTCCTCGAGGCGATTCGCCTCCTCGATGAAACCCCCGTGGTCGACCGCGGGGCTAGCTGGGCCCGTCGCTTGCTGGGATGCCGCCGCGACGAGCTCGCCCCGGTCCTCGCCGAGCAGCACCGTCAGACGCACGACCTCCCCCAGGAGATCGGAGACCTGACGGGCGTAGGTCTCGAGCAGCCGCTCCATCTCGTTCTCGCGGCCTCCCCCGAGAACCGCGAGCCGCGGGGAAAGCTCGAGTCGTAGCGGATAGGACTCGGCGTACTCGACCTCGATCAGGCCGTCTTCGGCGTAGATGGCGAGATCGTCCCGCTGGACGCGATCGCGCCACCGCTCGCGGTACAGGCGCACGCTCTGCTCGAAGCGGTCCTCGCGACCACGGGAAGCCGACTCCATGTGGGTGACGACAGCCTCGTGGCAGTAGTGGACCTCTCCCCCGGCCTCGCCGATGCGCAGGCAGAGGTCGACGTCCTCGAGCGAGTTGTGGAACCCGCCGTCGAAGCCCCCCACCGCCTCGAAGGTGTGGCGACGGACGAGCATGCAGGCCCCGGTGACGGCCTGCAGGCGGCGGGAGCGGTTGACGGCAGGGTGCTCGGAGGGGAAGCCGGCGTAGAGATTGTGTGGGTAGCCGTCCTGTCCGATGACGACGCCGGCGTGCTGGACGGCGCCGGTCGGGTAGAGGAGCTTGGCGCCGACGACCGCGGCGGCGGGCCACTCCTTGGCGTGGCGGGTCAGCGCTTCCAGCCAGCCGGGCTGCGGCTCGGTGTCGTTGTTGAGGAGAACGAGGAGGTCCCCCCTGGCCCGGCGGGCGCCCTCGTTGCAGGCCACGGCGTAGCCGCGGTTTGGCGCGAGCCGCACGATCTCGATCGCCTCGCCGTAGCTGGCGAGGAGGCTTTCGGTGGAGTCGGTCGAGCCATCGTCGACGACGACCACCTCGCATCCCTCCGCGGTCGCGAGGACGGTGTCGAGACAGCGCCTCGTCAGCGCGGCCCGGTTGTGCACCGGAACGACGATCGAGACGGTCGCGGTCACGCGGCGCCCTCCCGTTGGAGGCGGTAGATCGCGCCGGCCCGCTCGTCGACCAGAACGGCTTCGCAGCGCGCGCGAAGGTGCTCGTCGAGTCCCGCGTAGTGCGAGAGCCACCAGCTGTAGGTGGGCGGCACGACCAGGTACTCCGCGCCGTTCTCGCGCAGCGCCTCCAGGTGGGCGACGGCCTCGGCGCTGTCGGCCGGATGATGCCCCGCCCAGCCTCCGTTCTCCGCTTGCGGGAAGTGGGCGGCGCGGCGTCCGTTCAGCTCCAGCAGCCGCTCGTCTCCACGGCTGATCACGAGAGTTCTGGCCCCCGCGGGAACCGCTGCCTTCACCGCCTCACGCACCAGCTCGACCTCGCGTTCGTAGCGGGGGTCGGGGCGGCGGCCGTAGGGCTCCCAGCGACGGCCCCACTTCTCCGCGTACCGCTTCTGGTTGGCGGCAAGGATGCGCGCGTACTCGCCGCCGGGCACAAGCTGCCCGAAGGAGGCCTCGCCGAAGTGGTGGACGAGGACGTCCTCGACGCAGCGCAGCTGGTAGCCCGCCTGGCGGGCGCGGTCCGCGTAGTCGTCGTCCTCGAGCAGGCCGACCTCGTAGCGCTCGTCCAGCGGGCCGAGGTGCAGGTAGGTCTGCCTCCGCATCCCCAGGCAGAACATCGCCGGCGTTCGCACCTCGAGCCACTCTCCCTCGCGCTCCTCGGCGCGACGGCGAGCGGCGTCGAGGAACGCGCCCCACGTGCCGTAGTCGACCGGGACCTCGGCCTCGTTGCCGATCCGGTTCGTAACCGGCCCGACCAAACCGACGCCGGGATCGCGCAGGTGACGGAGGAGCCCGCCGAGCCAGCCCGGCGCGACCATGGTGTCGTTGTTGAGCAGGACGAGGTGCTCGCCTCCGGCGATACCGAGGCCGAGGTTGCACGCCGGGGCGAAACCGACGTTGCGACCGTTGAGCAGGATCCGCACGCGAGCGTTGCGTCCGGCCAGCTTGGCCAGGTAGTCCGGCGTCCCGTCGTCGGAGCCGTTGTCGACAACGATCAACTCGAAGTCGCAGTCGCCGCTGTGGGCCAGCACGCTCTCGAGACAGAGGCGGGTGAACGGCAGGCCGCCGTGGGTGACGACGACGATGCTGACGCTGCCGCCGGCAAGCGCGGGTGGATCCTCGTGCGCGGGCAGGGGGACGCGCTGTGCGGCCTCCACCGTCGCCCGGGGCAGCTTCGTCGGCCGCCGTGAAAGCGGTTCGAGCTCCATCTCGAGCGGGAACACGGAGTGCGGCCGCCGCTGCGAGGACTTGGCGCGGGCTACGCCGAGCGCATCGAGGAGCGGCCGCAGCACCGCTTCGTGGCCGAAGTGCTCCCGGGCCAGCTCACGCGCGGCCCGCGCGTGACCGGTGTAGTCCGCGTCGATCGCGGCAACGGCCTCGGCGGCCGACTCGTCGATCGTGCGAACCCGAACAGCCCCTCGCCCGGTCGGCAGCGCACAGCCGAAGCCCGTGTCCTGGGTGACGACCGGCCGGCCCGCCGCGAGGTAGGTGGCGCTGCGGTCGCTGAACCAGCCGGTGCGAAGCCGCACGTTCTGGTCCTTGGCGACGGTGAACTCGCCGCGCGAGGCGCCGATGTAGTCGCGGTAGCGGTCGAGGCCGCGCGAGAACTCGAGGCCGTCGCGGACCTGCCAGCCCGCGCTCTGGCGAGCATCGCCCGGTCCTGCTCCTCGCAGCTGCTCAGCGCCAGCTCGAAGCGCCTGCCCGCTGCGCTGGGGCAGGTCGAGGAACTTGAGGAACTCGTGGTGCTTGCTCCAGGTGTAGCGCTCGCCCCCGAAGGTGACGTCGCGCCAGTGCTGCCGCCAGTTGCCGATCGTCGTGAAGATGTCGGCCGGCTGCGGCGGCGATCCGGCCAGAGGTCGAGCACGACCGGCTGCCGCGTCGGGCAGGAATCGGAAGCGGTCCGGGACGGGCAGCCCGCAGTCCGGGCGGCCGTAGTTCTCGCCGAAGGTGAAGAAGGCGCAGTGCGGCTCGAGGAAGTCGATCGTCTCCTGCAGCCCCGTGGCGCAGCTCGATCTGCAGCTGCACCGGGTCGGTCTCCAGGTAGACGAGCCGGCCGGTGGCGGCCATGCTCGGGCAGCGGCTCGGTGCCGCCGTGAAGGTTGATGATCAGCTCGGCCGATCCGTAGAGCCGTTCGAGCTGCAGCTCGCTCATCCCGTAGCAGCGGCCGTCGTCGTGCAGCGCGTGGAAGGCCCAACGGTCGCCGAGCCCGAAGCGCCGCATGATCGCCGCGATGAACGTCGGCCGCCAGGGCCGAGCTGTCGTCGTCCTCGTCGCGCCATCAGCATCGACGGGGTGCGCGCGTGGGCCTCGACGTAGTAGGCCTCGTAGCCGAGCCGCTCGAAGCCGAGCAGGTAGTGCAGGGTCTGCCAGACGACGCCCGCCACCGGCATCTTGGTCATCATCCCGAGCAGGACGATCTTCGGTCGCGCCGGCACGCTCGTCGGCATCAGGAATCTCCTACCTGCCGCCAGGTGACGTCCCCGTGCTCCAGAGCCGCCTCACCCGCCGCTCGCCGGCGGCCGCCGTTGGCACCGTCGGCGCTGGAGCGCCGCTTGCGCTCGCGGGTCTGTGCCTCGTGCAGCTGGCGGTAGACGTCGCCCCGTCCGCACGCAGCTCGTCGTGGGTGCCCCGCTCGACCACCCGGCCGTGCTCCATGACCAGGATCTGGTCGGCCTGGCGGACGGTCGAGAGGCGGTGGGCGATCATGAACGAGGTCCGGCCCTCCATCAGGTCGTCGAGCGCGTCGAGGATGACGGCCTCGGTCCTGGAGTCGATCGAGGAGGTCGGCTCGTCGAGGATGAGGATCGGCGCGTCCTTGAGGAAGGCGCGGGCGACGCAGATGCGCTGGCGCTCGCCGCCCGATAGCTGCGCCCCGCCCTCGCCCAATGCTCGTCTCGTAGCCGTCGGGCAGGCCGGTGATGAAGTCGTGGGCGTTGGCCGCCCGCGCCGCCTCCACGATCTCCTCCGCGGTGGCGTCGAGCCGGCCGTAGCGGATGTTCTCCTCGATCGTGCCGGAGAAGAGCAGCGGCTCCTGGAGGACGACGCTGATCTGGTCGCGCAGCGACTGCAGCTTGAGATCGCGGATGTCGACGCCGTCGATCGCGATGCCGCCCCGCTGCGGGTCGTAGAAGCGGATCAGCAGGCTCATCAGCGTGCGTCTTGCCGGCGCCGGTCGGGCCGACGATGGCGACCCTCTCGCCCGGCCGCGGCCTCGAAGGAGATGTCCTCGAGCGTGTTCGTGCGGCCCTGGTAGGAGAAGCCGACCCCTCGGACGCTGACCTGCCCGCGCGCACGGCCGATCTCGATCGCGTCGGGCTTCTCGACTACCTCGGGCTCGGTGTCGAGCAGGTTGAGCGAGGCGTTGAACTGGACCAGCTCCTCGTGGATCATCCCGACGGTCGTGCTGATCTGCTCCAGCGGCTGGTAGACGGACGCGATGTAGGTCAGCAGCACGATCAGCTCGCCGACCGAGATCGTGCCCTGGATCACGTGCCAGGCACCGACGCCGAGCACGAGCGCGGTGCCGGCAGCGGTCGCGGTCTGCACTCCCAGGGTGAAGAGGCTCTGGCGGACCGTCAGCTTCACCCGCTCGTCGACGGCGGTCTGCGCCTGCTCGCGGAAGCGCCGGTGCTCGTAGTCCTCGCGGCCGAAGGAGACGATCACCCGCAGCATCGCCATCGCCTCGTGGACGATCGAGAGCGAGCGCCACTCGAGCGCCTGCACCCTCTGCACCCGCGGCACGATGCGGGCGCCGTAGACGCCGAAGGACCAGTAGAGCAGCGGGACCACGAGCAGTGAGAGCAGGCCCAGCTGCCAGTCGATCAGCATCGCGATCGCGAGCATTCCCACCAGCGTCAGGGTTGCCTCGGCGATCGGAGGCACGACCATCACGATGTTGCCGACCGCGGCGGCCTGGAGATTGATCTGGCTCATCAGGGCGCCGGTCTGTTTCTGATCGTGGAAGGTGAAGGAGAGGCGCTGCGCGTGTGCGAAGAGGTCGCTGCGCAGGTCCATGACCATGTTCTGCTCCGCCTTCGCGCCGAGATAGTGGCTGAGCACGGTGAAGCCGTTGCCAAAGAGGATGATCAGGAACCGCGCCACCACCATCGAGACGAGGACGATCCAGGTGGTCGGATCGCTGCCAAAGAAGAACTCGACGATGCCGGTCGATTCTTCGGCGCTCAGCACCTGGTTCAGGATCACCGCCAGAGGCCACGGCTCGGCGAGCCCGAGGATCGCCGTCACCACGGTCAGCGACATGACGCCGATCAGGAGCTTGCGATAGGGACGCAGGTATGGTCGCGCTCGCGGCAGCGCCTTCCAGAGCTCCCAGGCGCTGCTCTTCTCCTGCTTGCGCCGGCGCCGTCGCGACGGCATCCCGGGCTTCGACGCCCGCATCTTCAGCGGGCTGCTGAGGCTCACGGGGTTCCCTCGCCAGCCGGCCTACTCGCGGACATCCGGTGGACCACGGTTCGGTCGCGAGCGCCGCGCGGCGCCGGCAGTGGCTCAGCGGGCGCGGGCGGGGCAGTCCTCCGATCCTCGCCCCCGGGATCCCCGCCGAGCTCGTCGCTCTGGCCGCCGTCGTCGCCGCTTCCCTCGTCCTCGACCCGCCGCAGCTCCGCGAGGGCGAGGTTCATCGCCGTGCCCGTTCCCTCGATCGCGAGCGCCAGGGCGAGCAGAGCCGCGACGCCGATCGTCGCCGCGATCCCCACCCGGCCGCCGAGCAGGGCGAGGGCCGCCAGCAGCCCGAGGACCGCGGTGGCGATCGCGCCCCCGGCCGAGACCCGCGGCCATATCCGGGTGCGGACGAGCTGCTTCCCCCAGCCGTGGTCCTCCACCAGCGCACAGATCTTGACTCCGCCGAACGGCCCGGCACGCAGGTCGAGGTCCCAGCGGTCGAACGGCCCGCCGCTCCGCACCAGACCACCGCTGGCCGCCAGCGAGTCCTGCAGTCGCTGCAGGCACGCCTGTGGGTCCTGCCAGCGCTCTCGCCAAGACTCGACTGTGCGCGGACGTGGCCATGCCGCTCCCGGGCGCAGGCGGCGGCGCCACGGGGAGAGGCCGTTCCGCAGCCGCCCGGCCAGTCGCGCCATTGGCTGCAGGAGGAAGAGCAGCGAGGTCAGGGACCGCCGCGCGAACGTCTCCAAGCGGGGGCGACCAGGGATCGGACGGTTGGCGCGCCAACCGCTGGCCAATGCATGCCAGAGAACGAAGGCGAGGCCCAGGAGCGCAATGGGCGCCGCGATCAGGAGGGGCGCCCAGACCAGGCCGAACGCCGAGACCCCGGCGAGCGCCGCGATCATCAGCAGGAACTCGGGGGCGAGCAGGAGGCCAGAGAGCAGCCCCGGCGTCGGCTCGTAGATCGACTGGAAGAGGCCACTCCCCCAAGTTCCGTAGCGGACCATCGCTCGCCGCCCCGGCCCCCTGGCGGGCGGGTCGTAGATGCGACCGGCCCAGCGCGAGGAGCCGGCGCGGGTGTAGCGGCTGGGCCACTTGCGCTCCAGTAGCGCCTCCGCCTTGCCGTAGCCGTACTGCTGCTTCAGGTAACGGCGAATCGAGTCGCGGCGACGGTGCATGACAACCGCTCCGGCGCTGAAGCCCAGCGTCCGACCGGCCTCCTGCAGCCGCCAGCAGACGTCGACGTCGTCGCCGGCGGCGCGGAATCGTTCGTCGAAGCCGCCGATCTCTTCCAGTGCCGATTTGCGAAACGCCATATTGCAGCCGGGGACGTGCTCGGCCTCGCGATCGGAGATGAGCACATGGATCGGCCCTCCCGGGGCGGCGGCGACGCAGTCCGCCACGAGGCCGTCCTCCTCGGGGGGGATGTTGGGCCCGCCCATGCCTGCGTGCGCGTTGGCGCGCAGCGAGGCCGCGACGTAATGGAGCCAGTCGGCGTCGGGATAGGCGTCGTCGTCGAGGAAGGCGACGATCTCCCCACTGGCGCGCGCGACCCCGGCGTTGCGGGCAAAGCTGAGACCGCGGTGCTCGGTCTGGACCAGCGTCGTGCCGTGAGCACGAGCGATCTCCGCCGAACCGTCGCTGGAGCCGTCGTCGACGACGATCACCTCGTAGTCCGGATAGTCCAGGGCCCGCAGGCGCTCGAGGCATTGCGGCAGCGTGCGCCCGCCGTTGTGGGTGCAGACCACGACCGACACTCGCGGCCAGGGACCGCTCGGACAGAAGGGTGCTGCCCCGAAGGCCGTCCGGACAGCCTCGAGCGAGGGCTTGGGCCGCCGGTCTCGGTCGACGACGCCGAAGTCCCAGTCGGTCACCTCGTGGCCGCCGCGATGCCACTCGTCGGTCCAGGCGAAGACGAAGACGCCAGCGGCGCCGGTGCCGAACGCGTGCCGCACCTGCCACTCGAGCGTTCGCGCCTGCTCCCGCTCTCCGTTGCGGCGGCTGTCGATGCCGACCTCGGTGATCAGCAGCGGCCGGTCTCCGGAGAGGTTCTGCAGGCGCGCCAGGTAGGACTCGAAGGTGCGTTCCTCCTCGAGGAAGACGTTGAAGGCGGCCAAGTCAAGGAAGGGCAGCTCCAGGTACTCGGTCGAGGGATAGTTGACGTAGGTGACGAGTCCGTCGGGGTCCTCGGCCTTGGCCGTCCAGTGGAGGCGCTCGATGAAGTCCTCAACCCGGCGCTTGCCGTGCCAGCGCACGATCGGGGCGGGGATCTCGTTTCCCACCGCGTAGGCGAGGACCGCCGGATGGCCCTCGCAGGCGCGCACCTGGTCGGCCACGCGGTTGGCGATCGAGGCGACGCGGCCCGAATCGTCGAGGAATGCGACGTGCTGCTCCCAGGCCAGGCCCACCATCACCTGTAAACCGTGCTCCTGCGCCAGGTCGAGCAGCCAAAGCGGCGGCGGCACGTACGTGCGCAGCGCGTTGGCACCGGTCTCGGCGATCGCCTCGAAGTCGCGGCGAACGTCATCCACTGCCGGGAACGGAATGCCGTCGTGCTGACAAAACGTGCCGTAGGTGACCCCGCGGACGTGCAGCTTCCGCCCCCCGAGCAGGATCGAACGGCCGTGGATCAGGGGTCGCCTGGAAGCCATGGTGCAGAGCCGAGAATCGTACGAATCGACGCTTTTCGCAGCAGCCCCCCGCAGCGCGAAGTCAAACAAAGAAACCGAAGGTTACGCCTATCGATGCATATGTCGAGAGCAAAGGACAAGATATTCGTCCATCGGCAGATTTCACGGGGCCTGGACAACTGCAGGACTGCCCCCGATCGGGCGTCGGCTAGATTTCGGCCCCCGCGCGAGCCGGACCTTTCATCCAGCGCACGAACGACCAGAGGAGCAGCTTGAGAAACCCCAGAGACTTCTTTCAGCCACAGGCGATCGGCGCACCCGAGCCACTGAGAGAGATCCCCGTCAAGCCGTCGCGGATGATCCATTTCCTCGACTTCTCGAACGAGAAGATGGTCGCCAAGGCCGCCGACATCGCCACCAAGACCGACATCCTGCTCGGCAACCTCGAGGACGCGATCCCGGTCGATCGCAAGGAGGCTGCGCGGCAGGGACTGGTCCAGGCAGCCAAGGAGTCCGACTTCGGCCAGACCTCGCTCTGGACCCGCGTCAACTCGCTGGAGAGCCCCTGGGTTCTGGACGACCTGACTACGCTCGTCACCGAGATCGGCGACAAGCTCGAGGTCGTGATGGTGCCCAAGGTCGAGGGCGCCTGGGACATCCACTACGTCGACCGGCTGCTGGCCCAGCTCGAGGCAAAGGCAGGCCTCGAGCGGCCGATCCTCGTCCACGCCATCCTGGAGACCGCGCAGGGGGTCGTCAACGTCGAGGAGATCGCCGCCGCCAGCCCGCGCATGCAGGGGATGAGCTTCGGCCCGGCCGACCTCGCCGCCTCGCGGCGGATGAAGACGACCCGGGTCGGCGGCGGCCATCCCGGCTACCGCTCGATGGAGGACCCGGCGGACCCCGAGAATCCAGAGGCCGACCGCGTCACCGCACAGCAGGACCCCTGGCACTACTCGATCGCGCGCATGGTCGACGCCTGCGCCGCGACCGGGATCCTGCCTTTCTACGGCCCCTTCGGCGACATCAAGGACACCGCCGGCTGCGAGACCCAGTTCCGCGCCGCCTTCCTGCTCGGCTGCGTCGGCGCCTGGTCGCTGCACCCGGTCCAGATCGGTATCGCCAAGAAGGTCTTCAGCCCGCCCCCGGACGAGGTCAAGTTCGCCAAGAAGGTCCTGGAGGCGATCCCCGACGGCCGCGGCGTCCACATGATCGACGGCAAGATGCAGGACGACGCCACCTGGAAGCAGTGCAAGGTGATGGTCGAGCTGGCCGAGATGCTGGCGCAGAAGGACCCCGAGCTGGCCGACGCCTACGGAATGTAGGGCGCCTCAGCGGCGCCGCTCGATCGCCTCCGCGTAGAGCGCCAAGGTCTCGTCGGCTATTCGGTCCCAGCTGTAGCGCTGCGCCGTGCGGTTCGCCTCCGCGCGCAGCTGCCGCAGCTGCTCCGGCTCGGCGATCAGGCGCTCCAGCGCCGCCTCCAGCGCGGCGCTGTCGGCCCGCTGCACCACCAATCCGTTTTCGCCATTCCGGACGTAGCGCAGTGGCCCGGCGGTGGCGGCAACGACAGGTGCCAGGCCACAGGCCATCGCCTCCAGCGTGCCGAGGTGGAAGGCGTCCTGCAGGGTCGAGGAGACGGTCACGGTGTGCCCGCGCAGCAGCTCCGGAAGATCCTCGCGGCGGTAGCGAGGCACGACCCGGATCCGCGGGTGCAGCACCTCCTCGTAGTCCTCCAGCACCCGCTCCGGCGCGCACCCGGTGCCGAAGAAGCTGACGTGAGTC
Organism: uncultured Solirubrobacterales bacterium; assembly: GCA_963817945.1. GTDB lineage: Bacteria > Actinomycetota > Thermoleophilia > Solirubrobacterales > 70-9 > VRUE01. Next base: position 251,473 of record CAWFQH010000001.1, read on the forward strand.
TCCGGGTGGCGCTCGAGGATCGCGCTCAGGGCGGCGGCCGTGTAGCGCACGCCCTTCAGCTCCAGGTAGCTGCCGACGTGGACGATGCCGATCCCCCCGCAGCACCGGCCGGCTCCGGCTGGCGACCGAGCAGGTATCCGGGCAGGCCGTTGTCGACGATGCGAGCTCGCTCCGCGGGCACGCCGAAGCGTTCGGTCGCAAAGGCGCGTTCCTCGTCGTTCATGAACAGGCAGAGGTCGGCGCTGCGGTAGGAGGCGGCGACCTCACGCAGCCTGTAGCCGCCCCAGTAGATCGGATATTTCCAGCTCAGGCGCAAGCCGCCGCGCTCCGCCTCGTCGCGCCGGGCCCGATCGGCGATGTGGATGAGGCCGTGGGATCGCGTCACCAGAAGCGGCCGTTTGGTACGCAAGCGTCGCCAGGGCAACCGCGCCCAGATCCAGGTATCGCCGCAGGAGGCGTCGATCACGTCGCCTCCGAAGTGGCCCAGGTGCAGCGCGGCAAACTGCGGGAATAGCAGGAACTTCGTCCGAAACGGGAGAGCGTCGGGCAGGTCGTCGAAGGTCAGATAGTCGACCCCGTGTCCGCGCTCGGCGTAGGCGTCGCCGAGGCCCGCCGTAACGCCCATCCCGCCCGCGTTTGCATCAAAGTCATCGTGGAGGGTAAAGAGGATTTGCATAGTCCAATAAGCGTCCATTCCAGTCCGTCTCGACTGCACCGGAGAGCGATCGAGTCGACTCAGCTTCCTCGTGGATGCACCATTTGACAGCCCCAGGGTCCGATGCAGGGCCAAATTGCAGCGCGCCGCAGCGTTGCTGGGGGGGATCCTAATAGTCATAGCCCTCCTCGCACCGCATATGGCCACTGCGGCGCCGGTCTCGGCCAAGCCTTCGGATGCCTTCGTCGACTCGATCGGGGTCAACACCCACACCTACTACACCGGCACGGTCTACTACCAGCGGTTCCAGGAGTGGAAGGCGAAGCTGCAACAGCTGGGCGTCCGCCACGTCCGCGAGAACCTCGTGCCCAACCGGTCAGACCAGTACCAACGGCTGAACGAACTCGGGCAGGCGGGAATCAAGTCGACCCTGATCATGGGCGACCCGACCGAAGGGACCGCCGGCCTGGAAGCCCTGCTCTCGATCGCCAAGAACAGGATCAGGGGCTCGCTGGCTGCCCTCGAGGGGACCAACGAGTTCGACCTCAGCGGCCGCTCGAGCTGGCGCGGCGAGCTGGCGAGCTATCACCAGCGCCTCTATCAGTTGGCCAAGGCGGATCCCGCGCTCTCCTCGCTGCCCCTGATCGGCCCCTCGATCGTCCACCGCCGCAACCAGGAAGCTCTCGGCAACCTATCGGGGCAGATGGACTACGGAAACATCCACTCCTACTCGGACGGCTACGGGCCGGAGAGCAACCTCAGCAGCCACCTCGCGAATGCGGCTTTCAACTCTGGCTCCAAGGCGGTGATGGCCACTGAGACCGGCTACCACACCGCGGTCTCCTGGACCGGCGAGCACAAACCCGTGTCGGAGGCAGCAATGGCGACCTACGTGCCGCGGATGTTCCTCGAGTACTTCCGCCGCGGCATCGTCAGGACCTTCTCCTACGAGCTGCTCGACGAGGGCGCGGGGGCGACGGACCGCGAGGACAGCTTCGGCCTGCTGCGCCACGATCTCTCTGAGAAGCCGGCGTTCGCGGCGCTCCGCAACACGATCGACATCCTCGAGGACCCAGGCGCTCCCTTCGCGCCGGGAGCGCTCGACTACTCGCTCAGTGGGGACCTCGACAGCTTGCGTCAGCTGTTGCTGCAGAAGCGCGACGGCAGCTTCTACCTGGCCCTGTGGCGGACCAGCAGCGTCTGGGACCCGGTCAAGCGGATCCCGCTCAGCTCATCGTCCGCCCCGGTGACGGTCAGCGTCGGCCGCACCCTGGCGGCGGCCCAGCGCTATGCGCCCAACAGCTCGGCCGCCTCGCTCTCGTCCTTCTCGAACCCAAACGACCCTCTCAGCGTCAGCGTCGGTCCCCAGGTCACGATCCTGAAGCTGCAGCCGGCCGCCGCGAGCCGGCCACCGTCGCCGCAGCCCCCGCCCGTGCCAGAGCCTGCTCCTGTTCCAGCACCGAGCCCCGAGCCGAGCCCGGCACCCAGTCCTGCGCCTGCCCCCGAGCCGAGCCCGGCACCCAGCCCTGCTCCTGCCCCCGAGCCCGCACCTGGCCCGGCGCCAGCCCCTGAGCCGGCGCCTGCTCCCGAGCCGGCACCCGGCCCTGCTCCCGAGCCCGAGCCCGCTGCTCCCCAGCCAGCACCTGAGCCCGCGCCCGCCCCGACCCCGAGCCCTGAGCCCGAAGTCGGGCCTGTACCGGACCAGCGCCCTCCGCGAGGAAAGTGGAACAAGCGTCGGGAGGGTCGGGCCAAGTCACTTCGTGGCAGGCGCTTCAACCGAGTCCGGGCGCGGCAGATGCGCCTCAGCCACTTCAGGGCTCTAGCCGAACGCCCCTGAACGCCCGCTTTCAGCGCTCGGTCCCGTCCTCATACAAACGTCCAGTTGAGCTTGCAAGGACTGGCGTAGGCTGATCCACGACCGAGGCATCGAGGGTGGAACTGCCCACCCCCAGCCTCCGCACTTCCCGCGCCCCGCGCATAGCGCCGGCGGCATGGGTCTCCGTGCTCGCAGCCGCAGCCGCCCTTCTCCTGCCAACGGCGGCCAGCGGTGCAGCGACGCCCGCCCGCAACGCCGACTCGTTCGTCGACTCGATCGGGGTCAACACCCACACCTATTACGACGACACCGTCTACTACAGCCACTTCGGCCAGGTGAAGCAGAAGCTCGCCGAGCTCGGTGTCCGCCACATCCGCGAGAACCTGGTCACCGACCGCGAGGACCAGTACGAGCGCCTGCGGGAGCTGGCGGCGAACGGCGTGCGTGCCACCCTGATCATGGGCGACCCAACTGAAGACGAGCCGCTCGATGAGCTTCTCTCGGTTGTCAAGACGGAACTGAAGGGAGCTGTCGCCGCCCTGGAGGGGCCCAACGAGTTCGACATGTGGGGCGGTTCGGACTGGATATCCGGTCTGCGCCCCTACCAGCAGCGCCTCTACGCGGCGGTCAAGTCCGACCCAGCCCTCGCATCTCTGCCGATAGTCGGCCCCTCGATCGTCCACCGCCGTAACCAGGAGGCGCTCGGCGACGTCTCGGGCGATCTGGATTACGGCAACATTCACTCTTACCCGGACGGCTACCGGCCCGAGGAGAACCTCGACCGGCACCTCGAGGCAGCCGGCGACAACTCCGGCTCAGAGCCCGTGATGGCGACCGAGACCGGCTACCACACGGCGGCCGGCTGGGGCGGCGAACACAACCCCGTCTCCGAGGCAGCGATGGCGGCCTACGTGCCGCGGATGTTCCTCGAGTACTTCCGCCGCGGCATCGTCAGGACCTTCTCCTACGAGCTGCTCGACGAGGAGGGCGGCTCGGGCGAGCGGGAGGACAACTTCGGCCTCCTGCGCAACGACTTCTCCGAGAAGCCCGCGTTCGTCGCGCTCCGGAACACGATCGACATCCTCAAGGACCCCGGCTCGAGCTTCGCCCCGGACTCTCTCGCCTACACCGTGGGCGGCGATGCGGAGGATGTCCACCACGTCCTCCTGCAGAAGCGAGATGGCAGCTTCTACCTTGCGCTCTGGCGTGCGGAGGACGTAATCGATCCCGAGTCTCAAGCTCCCGAGTCGGTTCCCGCCGCACCGGTGAGCGTGGGGTTCGGCCGTGCGGTGACGAGCGCAGTCACCTACCTCCCCAATGCCTCCAGCGCGCCGGTTGGCACGCTCCCTGCCGGGGGCGGCCAGGTGACCCTTGACGTCGGCGGCGAAGTAACGATCGTCAGGCTGACCTTCGGCGGCAAGACGGCGCCTACCGGTCGGATCAAGGCCCGGCTCTCGCGCCGCTCGGTTCCGGTCGGCGGTCGGGTCGCGGTCACGGGCCGCCTCCCGAAGTCGCTCGCCGGGCACTCCCTGCGGGTGAAGATCCAGCAGTGGCAGGGCCGCGGCTGGCGCACCATCGGCAAGGCCCGCACCAAGAAGTCAGGCGTCTTCCGCAAGAAGATCCGGCTGCCCATTCGCCGCGCCGGTCGCGCTTCCCGCGTGCGCGTGGTCGCCAACGTGGCAAAGCCTTCCCGCCCGCTGCGCGTGCGGATCAAGCGCTAGCTCGATCGGGGGTGCACACGGGAGCCCGGTCGTCCTCCGGGCGAATTGATGTCGCGCGGCCTGCGGCCGGGCGACGAGGTTGGAGCGCGGCTCCGCCGCGCCTGGAATCAGATTGCATATCGCGGCCTGCGGCCACATTCGCCCGGAGGACGACCGGACTCTCGCACGAACCGCCGCTCCGACCCGCCGAAGCCTCCACACACCCGCTCGTCTCTCGGAAGCTTCCAGGGGCCGGGGACGGTCGCAGGCTTCGCCCGAGATTTGCTCCGCAGGCCGGGCCCTCCAGCTCCCGAGAGCTGGTGCGGCCTGGCAGGCGCGGTGAGGCTCTCTCCTGGGAATGTGGCCGAAGGCCGCGAGATGCAATCCGGTGCTTGCGCGGCGTCAGCCGCGCGCCATCTCAGTCGCTAAGGCCGTAGGCCGTGCGACAGCAATTCCCGGGAGAGAGCCTCGCCGCGCCTGCGAAGTGCGTGTCAGCCCAAGCGCTCTTCGAGCGCCGCCAGCTGCGCCGAGATCTCCTGCGGCAGCCTGTCCCCGAACCGGGCCAAGTGCTCCTTGACCTGGGGCAGCTGCTGCCTGAAGAGCTCGGCGTCGACTGAGAGAAGCTCGCGCATCTGCTCCTCGCTCACCTCGGTCCCCTCGAGATCGATCTCGCCTTCGGCCGGGAGCAGGCCGATTGGTGACTCCACCGTCTCCCCCTCGCCGTTGCAGCGACGGAAGACCCACTCGAGCACGCGGCTGTTCTCGCCGAACCCGGGCCATATGAACTTGCCCTCCTCGTCTTTGCGGAACCAGTTGACGAGGAAGATCTTCGGCAGCACGGCGCCCTCGCGCTGGCCGATCTTCAGCCAGTGGGCGAAGTAGTCCGCCATGTTGTAGCCACCGAAGGGCAGCATCGCCATTGGGTCAAAGCGCAGCTGGCCGACCGTGCCGGCGGCAGCGGCGGTGGTCTCGACCGACATCGTGGCGCCGAGGAAGGTGCCGTGCTCCCAGTCGAAGGCCTCGGAGACGAGCGGTACCGCGGTCGCCCGGCGGCCGCCGAAGAGGAAGGCGTCGATCGGCACGCCGGCCGGGTCCTCCCACTCCTCGAGCGATGCAGGGGCACTGCGCGGCGGGGGTCGTGAAGCGGGCGTTCGGATGGGCGGCCGGGCTCTCGAAGTCAGGTCGCCAGTCCTTGCCGTGCCAGTCGATCGCGTGCGCCGGCGCCTCGCCGGTCATCCCCTCCCACCAGACGTCGCCGTCATCGGTCTTGGCGCAGTTGGTGAAGATCGTGTTGCGCTCGACCGTCTCCATTGCGTTCGGGTTGGTCTTGTGGCCCGTCCCCGGCGCGACGCCGAAGAAGCCGGCCTCGGGGTTGACCGCGTAGAGGCGGCCGTCGTCGCCGAACTTCATCCAGGCGATGTCGTCGCCGACCGTCTCCGCTGTCCAGCCCTCGAGAGTGGGGATCAGCATCGCCAGGTTGGTCTTCCCCGATGCGGACGGGAAGGCCCCGGTCACGTACTTGACCTCGCCTTGTGGCGAAGTCAGCTTGAGGATCAGCATGTGCTCGGCCATCCAGCCCTCGTCGCGGGCCATCGCCGAAGCGATCCGCAGCGCAAAGCACTTCTTGCCGAGCAGAGCGTTGCCGCCGTAGCCCGACCCGAAGGACCAGACCTCGCGCGTCTCCGGGTAGTGGACGATGTATTTGTTCTCGGCGTTGCAGGGCCACGGCACGTCCTCCTGGCCGTCGGCCAGAGGCATTCCGACCGAGTGCACGCAGGGGACGAACTCGCCGCTCTCGCCCAGGACGTCGAGCGCGCCCTTGCCCATCCGAGTCATGATCCGCATGTTGGTGGCGACGTAGGCCGAGTCGGTCAGCTGGACGCCGATGTGGGCGATCGGCGAACCGAGTGGCCCCATCGAGAAGGGCACCACGTACATCGTGCGCCCTGCCATGCAGCCTTTGAAGAGCCCGCTCAGCGTCTCCCGCATCTCCGCCGGGTCACACCAGTTGTTGGTCGGGCCGGCGTCCTCCTCGCGCTGCGAGCAGATGAAAGTTCGGTCCTCGACCCGGGCGACATCGCCCGGGTCGGAGAGGGCGAGGTAGGAGTTCGGCCGCTTGGCGTCAGAGAGCCGCTCGAAGGTACCGGCGTCGATCAGCCGCTGAGCGAGCTCGTCGTACTCCTCGGCGGAGCCGTCGCACCAGTGGATGGCGTCGGGCTGGGTCAACTCGGCGATCTCCCCGACCCAGTCGAGGAGCTTTGCATGGGTGGTCGGCGCGTTGGCCGTGCTGATTTGGCTCATCCGGGGCACTCTACTTACCGGCTTTGAGGTTGGCGAGTTCGATGTCCGCGTCCTCATTGAGGATTTTCATCGTCGCCGTTTCCTCTTTGCCGCCGGCAAGGGTGACCGTGCACTCGAAGGTCGCATCGGCTTCAACCTCGACGCCCGAGGGGCAGTCCACCGCGGTGACTTTTTTGCCCCCGGATTTCTTCAGGTTCTGTTCGATCGCGTCCTCGGTCTTGACGTCGTCGATCACGGTTTCACCGCAACCGACCACGAAAAACAGGGCGAGAATCGGCACGACGAGGGTCCCGCAGCGGCCCAGCAAGTTCATCTGTCTCCCTTCTGAACGGATCTCGGCAGTATCCCAAGCCGACGGGCGACTTTTCGCCTCAGCGATCGAAGATCGGCGAGCGGGGGTTCAAGGACCTGGCCCTGCGGTAGTCCTCGACAGCGGCCTTAGCTCGGCCGCGCTGCGCTTCGATCCGCGAAAGGACGAGCCAGTTGCGCCAGCTGGTGTCTTCCCGCGCGGTCGCCGCTCGCGCGGCCTCCGAGGCAGGACCGAGCTCGCCCAGCTGCTCCAGCAGGAGCGCCTGCTGCAGCCGCGGAAGGGCGGAGCCGGGCTGGACGTTCTCGGCGCTCCGCGCCGCCTCGAGGGCACCGTTGAGGTCGCCCTCGCGAGCATCGGCTTCGCTTTCTCGCAGCAGATTCGTTGCGGCGAGCGGGATCGCGATCGCGGCGATCGCGGCCAAGGCGGCAACGGCAAAGCCAACCCGAGGCCATGGGCCGAACGGGCGGGCGTCTTCCGAGCGCGTGCCGGCACCGACCAGGACCGAGGCGAGCAGGAGCGTCGCCGCCGCCAGGACCGGGATTTGCCACATCCAGTCGACAACCGCCGTCATGAAGAACGCCGCGCAACCGGCAAGCGCCGCCGCGAGGACAGTCCTCTGCACCGGTCCGGCGCGCGAAGCGGTGTGGGCGCCGCCCACGAAGACCGCCAACACGAATGCGAGCAGCAGCGCGATGCCGACGATGCCGAGCTCGCCAAGGGTTTGCAGATAGAGGGAGTGCGTATCGCGCACGGTCTCGTCGGTGGTCCCGTTTCGCGCCCACCACAGTTCGAAGGTGCCCGAGCCGGTTCCGTTCAACGGCTTGGTGCGACTCTCGTCGACGGCGGCGACCCAAAACTCGTACCGGCTCTGGCCGGCGACGCTGCCAAGGCGGCCGGTGCCACCACCTGGGGCGCCCCCCTCCTTGAATTCGTCCCAACCGCCCGCGGCGCGGCCAGGCGCGTCCAGGGCTACGGCGGCGACCAGCAGGACCACAGCTCCGAAGGCGGCACCCAGCCGAGCCCCGCGAGGGGAGATTCGGGTCCACCGGGGCCGCCGCTCGTCGCGCAGAGCGAGCGAGAGCGCCGCCTGGACCAGGCCCACGGCGATGCAAACCGCCAAGGCGATCGCCAGCATCTCGTCCCCCTGCTGGCGGGCGCTGGCGTTGAGCATGCCGTGCTGAAGCTCGTCGCGCCCGTCGGCCGCCACGATCAGGACGGCGCCGCCGCCGCCCGCGACGAGCAGCGCCAGCACCTTCGGCAGGCGATCCGCGGCGATCGCGCAGAAGATCGCCAAGGCGATCGCAGCGGCCGCGATGCCGCCACGCGAGAGGGTAAAGAAGATCGTCAGGACCATCGCCGGCAGGGCGGCCGCGGCGAGCGCGCGGACGGCAATCGAGCGGGCGCTGGTCGCGAGGTGGAGGAGCAGCGGCATCCCGATCGCGACCAGAGCCGCCAAGCCGTTCCAGTAGTGGAGTGGATAGGAGAGTCGTTCGCGGCTGTCGTCGATGAAGAGGGCGGTCTCATCCGCGTTCGGGAACCAAGCTGGGTGCAGCCGTGAGAGCAAGGCGGCGCCGGCGACGACGACGATTCCGGCGGCCACTGCCGAGACGATCCGCTGCCCGTGCCCGGGGCCGCGGGCAAGGATGGCGAGGGCGAAGATGCCCAGGTAACCGACGACCCGGGCGAGGTCGGCGGAAGTTTTGGCGCTGCTCTCGGTCCAGCCGAGGCTGAGCGCGGTCCAAGCGGCGAACGCGGTCAGGAGGCCGATGGCAACCCAGGCGACCCGGCCCGGCCGGTACCGCGGCAGAGCGCCGATGGCGACGCCCGCGAACGCGATCCACCAGACCGCTATGCCGACCCGATCGTGGACGAGGGGGTCGTAGCCGCCACCCTTCAGCCCGAGATAGGTGATCAGCGCAAAGGCCAGCACCCAGACGGCGATCGCCGCGGGGTCGAGGTTGCCGCCCTGCTGCAGGTTCGGGGCTCGCCGCCGCATCGAGGTCGCCTCCATCGGGTTCTATGCTATGAGCGCGCACCGGACGGGCAAACCGTGTGCTTTCGCGAAACACACCGTCGATCCGGGCCCCGAACGCAATGAGAAAGCCGAGCACGAGAATTCTCCTTCCGCTGGCGGCGATCTGGGCGCTTCTCCTGCCGGCAGCCGCCGGCGCCGAATACCTCGTCCCGCCCGGCAACTCGGCAGCCACCCAGTACACCGAGACGGTGCCGACCGCCGGGGGCCAGCGCAATGCGGAGAAGGATCGCCCCAAGCGCAACGCCTCGCCCAGCGAGGTGCTCGGCGAGAGCAAGGCCAGCCGACTCGACCAGCAGGGCGACGCCGGCCGCGAAGTGGCGGAATTCACGGCCGAGACGGCTCCGGCGGCAGCGGCGGTGAAAGGGGCGCCGGCCACGAGCGATGACGGCGACAACCGTAAGAAGCCGAAGACCAACGAGCCCAAGGACGACGACCCGGCCGCTGTGGGTGCCGCTGCCGGTTCCGGCGGCCCCGGGCAAGGCAGCGCCCCGGCCTCCGACTCGAGCGGGTCCTCGGGACTCGGTGAGGTCCTGGCGCAGGCGACGGGATGGTCGTCCTCTGAGAGTCTGCTCCTGCTCGTCGTCCTCGGCACGATCGCATGGGCATTTGCATTTCTTCGGCGGCAGCGAAATCGGTCGACTGCCTAAGCGGCGACGCTTCCCTCCGTCATGGCCCAGCCACAGGCAATACTCGCTCGCAGTTCCGCTGCCCGGCCCTGGCTTGTCGTACTGCTGGCGACCGCGGCGCTGCTGGTCTCCGCGCAACAGACGCAGGCCGCCGGCTCGCAACCGCTCTTCACCGGCGTCACCAACATCGGCACCCGCGCTCCCCTCGGCTTCGAACGCACCCGCGCTACCGGCGCCCAGTTCATCCGAATCCCCCTCTACTGGGGCGGGACCGCGCCGGAGAAACTGCCGCAGAGCGATAACCCCAGCATCCCGCACTACGCAGACGACCCCGGCGTCCCGCACTACGCGAACTGGATTCCCGAGGATCCCGGCGACCCGCGCTACGAGTGGGGCGAGAGCGACGATGACGTCACTCGGGCGGTCGCGGCGGGCCTCACCCCCGTCCTGCAGATCGACGGGGCGCCCGAGTGGGCGCAGCGCTGCAAGACGCCGCCGGTCGTCGTCCCCGCGATCTGCAATCCGGACCCGGCCGCGTTGCGGGCATTCGCGACCGCGGCCGCTCGCCGCTACAGCGGCAGCACGCCAGGCCTGCCGTACGTGCGCTACTGGCAGGCGCTCAACGAGCCAAACCTGAGCCTCTTCTTCTTCCCGCAGTACGACACCGCCGGCAACGCCCTCTCGCCCGATCTGTACCGGCATCTGATCAACGCGTTCTACGCCGGGATCAAGACCGTCAACGAACAGAACGTCGTCATCGCGGCCGGGCTCGGCCCGATCGCCGTGCCGCCCTGGACGATCGGGCCGATGCAGTTCGCCAGGCAGCTCCTCTGCATGCGCGACGGCCGCCGCCCGAGGCCGACGCCCGGGGATTGCGGGGGCGGGGTCTCCTTCGACGTCTTCGCGATCCAGCCGTACACGACCGGCGCCCCGACCCGCAAGGGCAAAGTGAACGACGTCCAGCTCGGCGATTTGGGCAAGCTCCAGTCACTGCTAAAAGCGGCTGACCGCGCCGGCAGGATCAAGAATGGCGACCCTGCCCGGACGCCGCTGTGGATCACCGAGTTCTCCTGGGACACCAAGCCTCCCGACCCCGGCGGTCTGCCGATGGCAATCGAGAAGCGCTGGACGGCGGAGGCCCTCTACCAGGCCTGGCGCGCGGGCGTCGACCATTTCTTCTGGTACAGCCTGCGCGACGACCTGCACGATCCGAGCCGCAAGTACAGCGAAACCCTCCAGTCCGGCCTCTACTTCCGCGGTCCCAGCCTCGAGCAGGACCGTCCGAAGCCGATCCTGCAGTCCTTCCGCTTCCCCTTCGTCGCTTACCCGCGGCAGGGCAAGCTCGCCTTCTGGGGACGCACGCCGAGCAGCGGGCCGGGCCAGGTAACGATCCAGCTGCTGCGGGGCGGCCGCTGGCGCGACCGGCTCGTTGTCGAAGCCGACGCCCAGGGGATCTTCCGGGGAGCGATCCGCACCGGGTACGGCAAGAACCAGAAGGGAAGCGCCCGCGCCCGCGTCGCGCGCTCGGCATCGGTGCCGTTCTCGATGCGGCCCGTCGAAGACTTCCGCCAGCCTCCCTTCGGCGCCAAAACCGGCTAACCAGGCCAACCGGGTATCTATACTGCCGCCGATGAAGATCGGGATCGTTGGTCTCGGCTACGTCGGGCTCCCCCTGGCGGTCGCCTTCGCCGAGGCGGGCCACGAGATCGTCGGGCTGGACACCGACACGCGCAAGATCGAGGGACTGAAGGCCGGCCGCAGCCACATCGAGGACGTCCCCGATGAGGCCTTGGCGCCACTTCGCGATCGGCTCACGGCGACGGCGCGACACGCGGATCTGGCCTCCTGCGAGGCGGTGATCATCTGTGTGCCGACGCCGCTGACCAGCTCGCGCGAGCCCGACCTCACCTACCTGCTGGAGTCGGCGACGGCGCTCTCGCGGGAGCTGCGCAGCGGACAGCTGGTCGTGCTGGAGTCGACCACCTACCCGGGCACGACGCGGGAGCGGCTGCTGCCAATCCTCGAGGAGTCCGGGCTCGCCGCCGGTCGCGACTTCCATCTTGCCTTCTCACCCGAGCGGATCGACCCGGGCCGTACCGACTACACCGTCCGCACCACGCCGAAGCTGCTCGGCGGCCTCACCGAGGTCTGCACCGAGCGGGCGAGCGAGCTGTACGGCCAGATCTGCGACGACGTCGTGGTCCTCAGCACTCCCGAGGCGGCGGAGTTGGCGAAGCTGCTGGAGAACATCTTCCGCTCGGTCAACATCGCCCTCGTCAACGAACTGGCGCAGCTCTGCGACCGGCTCGGGATCGACGTCTGGGAGGTGGTCGAGGCGGCCGCGACGAAGCCCTTCGGCTTCATGCGCTTCGACCCCGGGCCCGGCATGGGGGGCCACTGCCTGCCGGTCGATCCCTTCTACCTCGCCTTCAAGGCGCGCGAGCGCGACTTCTACCCCGAGTTCATCGAGTTGGCCGGCAAGGTCAACCAGGCGCAGCCGGTCTTCTGCGCCGAAAGGATCCAGCGCGCCCTTAACGACGCCGGCAAGTCGGTGCGAGGCTCGCGCATCCTCCTGCTCGGGGTCAGCTACAAGGCGGGGATCGGCGACACGCGCGAGTCGCCGGCGTTGAAAATCGTCGACCTCCTGCGCGAGCTGGGCGGCGAGATCTCCTACCACGACCCGCACGTGCCGGAACTCTCCGAGCGTGGCCTCAGCTCAACCGATCTCGACGAGGCGTTGGGCGCGGCCGACGTCGCCGCAATCGTCACCGCCCACCCCGAGGTCGACTACGAGGCAGTGGTCGCGACGGCGCTCCTAATCGTCGACTTCCGTGGCGTCACCCGCAACATCGACGCCGCCAACTTGGTTCGCCTGTAGCGCCCGGTCGGATAGGGTTCCGCGCCGCGCATGCGCTTCTACGAGTACGAGGCACGCAAGATCGTCGAGCTGGCGGGGATTCCCGTCACCAAGTACGGCTTCTGCCAGACCGCCGAGGAGGCACGGAAGGCCGCCGCAGAGATCGGCGGCTCGGTCGTGATCAAGTCACAGGTGCTGAGCGGCGGTCGCATGAAGGCCGGCGGCGTCAAGTTCGCCGATACGCCCGAGGAGGCCGCAGAGCACGCCGAGGCGATTCTGCAACTAGAAATCAATGGCCACATGCCGCGCGGCGTGCTGGTCGACCCGAAAGCCGAGGTCAAGCAGGAGTACTACGCCAGCGTCGTCTGGGACGGCACCGCGAAGCAGCCCTTGATGCTGTTCAGCGACATGGGTGGCATCGACATCGAGGAGGTCGCCGAGCAACACCCCGACCACGTCGGCCGCGGTCACCTCTCCAACCTCTTGCCGATCGCCGACTTCGAGGCGAAGCAGGCCGTCGCCGCGACCGGCGTAACCGGCAAGCAACTGCAGCGCGCCACTCCGATCCTCGCTCGCCTCGCCCGTCTCTTCCGCGACTACGACATGACCCTGGCCGAGATCAACCCCCTGGCCGAGCTCACCGACGGCAGCTTCGTCGCCCTCGACGCCCACATGGAGATGGAGAACGAGGCGGTCGGGCGACAGAAAAAGCTGCTGCGAACACAGCTGGAGATCGCCGAGGACGACACGCGCGAGACCTACGAGCCCTCCGACTTCGAGCGCAACGTGGCGGCGATCGACGCCGCCGACCATCGCGGCGTGATCCAGGGCAAGGACCATGGCTTCGAGGGCAACCTCGGTCTCGTGATCGGCGCCGGTGGCGGCTCGCTGACCCTGACCGACGCTGTTCGCAGCCAGGGCGGCAAGCCCGCCAACTACTCGGAGATCGGCGGCAACCCGTCGGTCGCCAAGGCCTGCGGCCTGGCCAAGCAGGTGCTCGAAAAGGACGGCGTCGAGAAGATCGCCGTGATGATGTCGATCGTCTCCAACACCCGGGTCGACATCGTCGCCCGCGGCGTGATCAAGGCCTGCCTCGAGCTCGGCAAGGACCCGGGCGAGACGATCGCGATCTTCCGTATCCCCGGCGCCTGGGAGGAGGAGGGCTTCAAGATCCTCGACAAACATGGGGTCGAGTACTGCGACCGCTCGGTCTCGATGTGGGAGGCGGCGGGCCGCGCCGTCGCCAAGATCCAGGGGGCGCCGGCATGACTGGCGCGAAACTCGCGCTATGCGCGAGTAAAGCGCCGGGAGGCGATAGATGAGCATCCTCCTGAGCAAAGACACGACCTTCATCGTCCAGGGGATCACCGGGCGCGAGGCGGTCAATTTGACCCGCGAGTGCCTCGACTACGGCTCCAAGGTCGTCGGCGGCGTCACGCCGGGCCGCAAGGGTCGCGAGGTGCACGGCGTGCCGGTCTTCGACACCGTCGCGCAGGCGGTCGAGCACCACGGCGCGCCGGTCGACGGCTCGGTCGTCACCGTTCCCCCCGCCTTCACCAAGGACGCGGTGCTGGAGGCGATCGAGAACGGGATCAAGCTGATCGTCATCGTCACCGAGCGCGTGCCGCGCCGCGACGTCGCCCAGATGGTCGAGCTGGCGAACATGCGCGGGGCGCGGATCATCGGCCCCAACTGCCTCGGCCTGATCGTCCCCGAGGTCTGCAAGATGGGCGGCATCGGTGGCCCCGCAAAAGACGCAGCCAAGGCCTACGCGCCGGGCCCGGTCGGCGTGATGAGCCGCTCCGGCGGGATGACGACCGAGATCTCCTCCTCGTTGACCCAGGCCGGACTCGGCGTCTCGACCGCGATCTCGATCGGCGGTGACGCGATCATCGGCTCCGCCTACGCCGAGCTGATGCCCTACTTCGAGGCCGACGAGCAGACCCAGGCGATCGTCATCTACACCGAGCCCGGCGGCCGCATGGAGGCACAGCTCTCCGAATGGGTGAAGGAGAACAACAGCCGGCTGCCGATCGTCGCCTTCATGGCGGGCAAGTTCATGGACGACGAGGAGATGAAGGGCATGAGCTTCGGCCACGCCGGGACGATCGTGGAGGGCAAGGAGGACACCGCCACCGAGAAGATCGCCCGCCTCGAAGCAGCCGGGATCCGCGTCGTCGAGCGGATCGACGAGATCCCCGACGCCGTCAAGGAGAAGCTGGGGGCGGCGGTCTGATGCCCGAGCGGCTGAACAGGGTCTTCATCGACGTCGAGGTCGACGAGTCGGTCGCGGGGGACGCCGCGCTGGCGGCAAAGCTCGACGAAGTCTGCCCCGTCGACATCTACAAGGACGCCGGCGGCCGCGTTGAGGTCGTCGATGAGAACGTCGACGAGTGCGTCCTCTGCCGTCTCTGCATCGAAGCCTCGCCGCCTGGCACCGTGCACGTCAAGAAGCTCTACGACGGCACCGAGCTGTCCTGAGCCCGCGATCCAAATAGGTTCGGGGGCATGACGATCGAGACGCCCCGCCTCCTGCTGCGCCGGTTCTCCATCGAGGACCTGGACGACTTCGCCACCCTGCACGCCGATCCCGAGGTGACCCGATTCGTGCTGCCGCTGGATCGCGGCGAAGCGGAAGAGCGGCTGAGAAAGGACGACCGCGAATGGGAAGAGCGCGGCCACGGCCTGCTGGCGGTGACCGACAAGGAAAGCGGCCGATTTCTTGGACGCACCGGGCTGAAGCACTGGCCGCAGTTCGAGGAGACCGAGGTCGGGTGGATCTTGGCAAGGGACGCCTGGGGGAACGGCTACGCGACCGAGGCGGCGCGTGCTTGCATCGAGTGGGGCCTCTCGCAATTCGAGATGCCGTACCTGACCGCGATGATCAGCAGTGAGAACGCACCCTCGATCGCGGTTGCCGAGCGGCTCGGGTTCGCACCCTTGCGCGAGGACCGACTGTTAGGGGAGCCGGTCGTCGTCTACGCCCTGCGCCGGGAGGGCGCGGACCCCCTCTAGCCTGCTGCGGCGGTTACCTGCGCGGCCTCTGCCTCAGCGTCATGGCGGAGGCGGTCGGGCAGGTTGACCATCGCCCGCAGCTGCTCCAGCGCACCGCGATCGCCCTCGATCTCGACGCCGTCCTCCCCGGCCTCACCGGCGACCAGGGCCGCGAGCACGTCGCGGGGGGAACCCGACAAGGCCAGATCGGGATCGGCGGCCTGGCCGCGCTCAGCGACGATCGCGCCGTCCTCGATCCTCAAGCGGAAGGCCTGTCCCTCGCTGCGCAGCTGGATCGTCAGCCTCGCGTCGGCGGGCGGCCGCAGGATCACCCGCAGCGAGTTCGGCAGCCAGGACGGTTCAATCCCGGCGGCGTCCTCGATCTGGAAGAAGTTGAGACCCCAACGCCCCAGTTCGAGCAGCAGGGGCTCGAGGTCCTTCCCCAGCTCGGTCAGTTCGTAAACGGTTGCCGCTGCGGGCGGGTCGAGCTGGCGGCGGCCGACGATGCCGTCGGCCTCGAGGTCGCGCAGACGCTTGGTCAGGACGTCGGTCGGGGCGCCCCCGACGCCGCGGGCGAGGTCAGAGAAGCGCAGCGGCCCGAGCAGCAGCTCGCGCACGATCAGCAGCGACCAGCGCTCGCCGATGCGGTCGAGGGCGCCGGCGACGCTGCAGGATTGGCCGTAGTTGCGGCGGCTCATTCCTCGATTCTAGCGGGTTAATTTGACTTTCAAAGTATCTACTTTGAATTCTGGTACAGTCGAGCCGCGATGAGCTCCGACGCTGCATACGCGCGCTGTGTGGTTTCTCACGTTCTTGCCACGCCGCGCGATAGAGGGTCAGACCAGTGAATCGCGTCGCCGACCTCACCTGGAAGCACCCCAAGCTCGTCCTCGCTGCGGTCGCGGCTTTCGTCCTGATCGCGGCGGCGGTCGGCAAAGACGTCGAGAGCCACCTCAAAGCGGCCGGCTTCACGGATTCCGCCTCGGAGAGCGAGCGGGCGACGCGGCTGCTGCGCGACTCGCTCGGCTACGACCCGAACCCCGCGATCGTGCTGGTCGTCCGCTCCCCCGACGGCGGTCGCCTCGACGTCGCGAGCCCCGCGGTGCGGCGAGAGGTCGCCCGACTCACGCGCGGCATGGAAGGGGTCGAGCACGTCGGCGCCGTCGTCAACCCGTTGCGCGACCGGCGCGCCGGGGCGGCGCTGATCGCCCGCGACGGCGAATCGCTGGCTCTGACCGCCCACCTCTCGACCGAGGACATCGAGGACGCCGGCGGAATCGCCGCCGAAGGGGTCGAGCCACTGGTCGCCTCCAGCTCGCTCGACGTCGCCATGGGCGGCTTCGCGCCCGGCTTCAACGAGACCAACGACCAGACCCGCGAGGACCTGACCAAGTCCGAGCTGATCGCCTTCCCGGTCCTGGCGCTGCTGCTGCTGTTCGTCTTCCGCGGCGTCGTCGCCGCCTCGATCCCGCTGTTGCTGGGGGTGATCTCGATCGTCGGCACCCTGTTGGTGCTGCGGGTGATGGCCAGCTTCACCGACGCCTCGGTCTTCGCGCTGAACATCGCCACCGGGCTCAGCCTCGGCCTCGCCGTCGATTACGCGCTGCTGCTGGTCTCGCGCTACCGCGAGGAGATCGGGCGTGGCGGCGCCTCGCGGGAGGCGCACCGCCGCACCGTTCGCACCGCCGGCCGCACGGTGCTCTTCTCCGGCCTCACCGTCGCCGCCGCGATGGCGGCGCTGATCGTAATGCCGCAGCGCTTCCTCTACTCGATGGCGGTCGCCGGCACCGCTGTCGCAGTCTTCTCGGCGCTGCTGGCGATCCTCGTCGTCCCCTCCCTCCTCGCCCTACTCGGAACCCGCATCGACGCCTTCTCGATCCGCCGCGGCCCCGCCGTCTCCGATACCTCAGACGGGTGGTACCGGCTGGCGCGCGGGGTGATGCGGCGCCCAGTCGGCGTCGCCCTGGCCAGCTCGGCCCTCCTCCTCGCCTGCGCCGCGCCGCTGCTGTGGACGACGCTGACCGGGCCCAGCTCCGAAGCGGTGCCGCCAGGCCAGCCCTCCTACGACGCCTACCGCTACCTGGAAGCGCACTACCCCCGCGACGTCACCGAAGCGGTGACCGTCGCAGTCGACGGTCCCGCCGAGCCGACGCAGCTGGCGGCGTTCCAGCGGCGGATCGAAGCCGTCGAGGGCATCGGCCGCGGCACGCCCTTCAGCCAGTCTCCCGGGGGGGCTGCCTATGCCAACTTCGCCCCCGAGGAGCAGGCGCTGACCGGCGGGTCGCAGGACGCGGTGGATGACGTCCGCGGCATGGCGGCTCCGGGCGGCGTGGCAGTGCTCGTCTCAGGCAACACGGCCCGCTTCATCGACCAGAAGCAGAGCCTGCTCGAGCACGCGCCGTTGGTCGTGGCGATCATCGCGCTGACGACCCTCGTACTTCTCTTCCTCCTCACCGGATCGGTGCTGCTGCCGCTGAAGACGCTGCTGATGAACGCGCTCACCCTCGGCGCCACCCTCGGCCTCCTCGTCCTCGCCTTCCAGGACGGCTGGCTCAAGGGCATCCTCGATTACACGGGGCCGGCCGCGGTCGAGGTGACCAGCCTCGTCTTCCTCTTCGCCGTCATCTTCGGCCTCGCCACCGACTACGCGGTGCTGGTGATGGCGCGGATCAAAGAACGCCGCGACCTCGGCGACTCGAACGAGGAGGCGGTCGCGGTCGGGATCGGTCGCACCGGCCGCGTGATCACCGCGGCCGCGCTGGCGATCGCCGTCGTCTTCCTCGCCTTCGCCGTCAGCTCGGTCTTCTTCGTCAAGCAGATCGCGATCGGGATGGCGGTCGGGGTGATGATCGACGCCACCATCGTCCGCGCCCTCCTCGTCCCCTCCCTGATGCGCCTCTTCGGCGAGTGGAACTGGTGGGCACCGCGACCGCTGCGCCGCCTGCAGGAGCGCTTCGGCTTCGCCGAGGGCGAGGGCGAAGCCAGCGAGGGCACGGCGGCTCGGCCCGCAACCGAGTCAGCGTAAGCCGCCTACGCCACGCCGTCGCTTACCCGAGCCTCTGAGTCCCACGGCTGCAGCGGCTGTCCCGTCCTGTAGAGCGCGATTGCGTCCCATAGGTCTATTTCAAGGCGGGGGAGCTTGTCGAGGGTGCGAAAGAAGTCCGCGAAGACCTCTTGGCGTCGATTCTCGTCAGCGAGCTCCGAGTGGCAGTGAAAGCGCACCATCCTCAGCTCCGAGACGAAACGCTTCATCGCCGGGAGAAGGCGCGTTGCGCTCACGGCTATCGCCGCCAGTTCGGGCTCGACGATCATGACTGGCGCCCAGCGGGCGATTCGCTCCTCCAAGGCATCCCTTGCCCTTTCGGCGTCGCTCACGAGATCGGGCACCCCCTCTGGCTCTTCCCCCCACCAGGTCTCGGGGTCGTCGAGCGCTGCCGGGACGATGTCCTCCGGGTCCCGCATCTCCTCGGGCACGTCGAATGTGCCGTAGGTCCTCTTGCAGTAGTCCCCCACCCGGCACGCGATCACTTCCGGGAGGTCAACGGTCAGGTCGAATTCCTCGGCCACAAGAAGCCCAAGCGGTCGCCAGCGACGGCGGGTCCGTGCCGCCAGGATCCGGTCCAACCCGAAGACAGCGGCAAGCACCAGAATGCCGTCCGTAGCGAAATTGGCCGCGATCGTGTGACCCTGCCAAAAGCTGCCGCCACCCGCCAGATCCATTGCGACAAGCCAGGCACCGGCGGCCAACAGCGGTGCGAGCGGCCAGTAAGCGCTCGCCCAACGCTTCGCCCTCGCCCACACCGGTGCCCGCTCATAGGGAATCCGCCAGCCAAACTCGAGCAAGTCCTTGTTTCGCGACGAGCGGATCGCTCGATCTTCGTTTCGCCGTAGGACGGTGTGTGCGACGCGTCACGCCGATCTAGACATCGATCGGTGTCTCGGTTATCGTTCGGTCATTCCCTGTAGCGGCGGGAGGCGCAGCGCGCCCCTGCACGCGCTCCACCCCCATCTGAGCCAACTCGAAAGGTGATCGACTTTGATCGATAGCCCGCGCCGCGTCGCCGTGGTCGGCGGCAACCGGATTCCCTTCGCGCGCTCCAACTCCGTCTACTCGCGCGCCTCCAACCAGGACATGCTGACCGCCGCCCTCGACGGGCTGATCGACCGCTTCGACCTCGACGGCGAGCGGCTCGGCGAGGTCGCCGGGGGCGCCGTCCTCAAGCACTCGCGCGACCGCGACCTGACCCGCGAGAGCGTGCTCGGCACCCGGCTGGCGCCGGAGACCCCCGCCTACGACGTCCAGCAGGCCTGCGGGACCGGCCTAGAGACGACGATCCTGATCGCCAACAAGATCGCCCTCGGGCAAATCGACGCCGGCGTCGCCTGCGGGGTCGACACCACCTCCGACGCCCCGATCGGCGTCAACGAAGACCTGCGCGAGATCCTCCTCGACGCCAACCGCGAGCGCTCCACGGTCGGCCGGCTGAAGCAGCTGACCCGGGTCCGCCCCGGCCACATCGTGCCAGCGATTCCGCGCAACGAGGAGCCGCGCACCGGTCTCTCGATGGGCGAGCACTGCGCGGTGATGGCAAGCGAGTGGGATGTGGGCCGCGAGGAGCAGGACGAGCTAGCGGTTGCCAGCCATCGCAAGCTCGCTGCCGCCTACGAGCGCGGCTTCATGGAGGACCTCGTCAACCCCTACCTCGGCCTCGAGCGCGACCAGAACCTGCGGCCCGATTCCAGCACCGAGAAGCTCGCCAAGCTGAGGCCGGTCTTCGGCGGCGAGGAGGGCACGATGACCGCCGCCAACTCGACCCCGCTCAGCGACGGCGCTTCGGCGGTGCTGCTCGCCAGCGAGGAGTGGGCGAAGGAGCGTGGCCTGCCGGTGCTGGCTTACTTCGCCGACGGCGAGACCGCCGCGGTCGACCACGTCCACAAGCGCGAGGGCCTGCTGATGGCGCCGGCCTACGCGATGCCGCGGATGCTCGACCGCAACGGGCTGAAGCTGCAGGACTTTGACTTCTACGAGATCCATGAGGCCTTCGCCGCCCAGGTGCTGTGCACGCTGCGCGCCTGGGAGGACGAGGCGTTCTGCAAGGAGCGGCTCGGCCGCGACGAGCCGCTCGGCTCGATCGACCGCGAGCGCCTCAACGTCAACGGCGGCTCCCTCGCCGCCGGACACCCCTTCGCGGCGACCGGCGGCCGGATCGTCGCCAGCCTCGCCAAAGCCTTGGACGAGCGCGGCTCGGGCAAGGGCCTGATCAGCATCTGCGCGGCGGCCGGCCAGGGCGTCGTCGCCGTACTCGAATACCCCTCAGGAGGAGACGGCAAGTGAGCACCGACCTTTACTCGCAGGTAGTCAACTCGCCCCCCGGGCGCCTGATCGCGCCCCGCCTCGGCCTGCCACAGCCGCCGAAGCTCGACCGCCACCAGCCAGGCGCCCCGGTGCTCGCCGGCCCGGTGCTGGTCGGCGGCGCCCCCGGCGGCCGCTTCGGCGAGTCGATCGAGAAGCTGATCGGCGACATCGGCGCTCCGGCGGCCAACGGTGAGGGCAAGGTCAAGGCGCTGGTCTTCGACGCGACCGGGATCGAGGACTCGACCCAGTTGGTCGAGCTGCAGCGCTTCTTCCATCCCACCGTGAGGCGCGTCGAGCGGTCCGGCCGGGTCGTCGTCCTCGGCACGCCGCCACAGGGCCTGCCCGTCCGAGAGGCGACCGCGCAGCGGGCACTCGAGGGCTTCACCCGATCGCTCGCCAAGGAGATCGGTCGCGGCATCGCCGTGCAGCTGGTCTATGTCGCCAAGGGCGCCGAGGGCGAGATCGACTCGACGCTGCGCTTCCTGCTCTCCCCCAAATCGGCATACGTCTCCGGTCAGGTCGTCCGCGTCGACAAGGCGGTCGCCAAAGTCGGCGGCGTCGACTGGAAGCGTCCCCTGATCGGCAGGACGGCGCTGGTGACGGGCGCCTCGCGCGGGATCGGCCGGGCAATCGCCGAGACCCTGCACCGCGACGGCGCCGATCTGGTGCTGCTCGACGTACCGGCGCTCTCGGAGGACCTGCAGGAGGTCGCCGCAGAGCTCGGCGCGAAGACGATCGAGCTCGACATCACCGAGGACGACGCGCCGCAGAAGATCGCCGACTCACTCGGCGACGACGTCGACGTCGTCGTCCACAACGCCGGCGTCACCAAAGACCGCACGATCGCCAAGATGCCGGAGGACCGTTGGAGCGGCCTGATGGAGATCAACCTCTCCAGCGAGGAGCGGATCAACGACGAGCTGCTCACCCGCGACCTGCTGAAGGAGAACGGGCGGATCGTCTGCGTCTCCTCGATGAGCGGCGTCGCCGGCAACTCCGGCCAGACCAACTACGCCACTTCGAAGGCCGGCGTGATCGGGATGGTCGAAGCGCTGGCGCCCGACCTCGCCAAGCGCGGCGCGACGATCAACGCCGTCGCGCCAGGCTTCATCGAGACGCAGATGACGGCGAAGATGCCGATCGCGATCCGCGAAGCCGGCCGCCGCATGAACTCGATGTCGCAAGGCGGGGTGCCGATTGACGTGGCGGAGACGATCGCCTGGTTCGCCAGCCCCGCGTCGGCCGGAGTCAACGGCAACACGGTCCGCGTCTGCGGCCAGAGCCTGCTCGGGGCCTGATCAGATGACGACGCGCACGCTCGACAGTCCGCCCAGCATCCTGCCCCTCTACGCGCGGGCGGCGGCGCCGTTGATCCCCGGCGCCTCGTTCCTCCCCTTCGTGCCCGGCCGCGGCAAGGAGATCCCCGATCTCGAGCTGACGCTGGACGGCGTCGAGGCCGACCCCGAAGTGGTCGCCGCCTACACGAAGGTCTGCGGTTTCGCGCTGCGCGATCGGCTTCCCCCCACCTACCCCCACGTCCTCGCATTCCCGTTGCACATGGCGGTGATGGCCGACGGCGGCTTCCCGTTCGGCGCGGTTGGCCTCGTCCACGTCGAGAACCGGATCGTCCAGCACCGGCCGATCGGCGCGAACGAGGCGCTGGAACTGCGGGTTAAGCCGACCAAGCTCGAGTCCCACCCCAAGGGCCGCACCTTCAGCCTCCTCACCGAGGCCCGAGTCGGCGCAGAGAAGGTCTGGGAGAGCTCCAGCACGATGCTGCGCCGCGGCAAGACCGAACAGCCCGCCGACGGGCCGAAAACGGCAGCCGGAGTGCCGAAATCGGCCCATCGGCGGGGGGGCGGCGAGCTGACGCCGAACGCGGAGTGGCGGCTGGGGAGCGACCTCGGTCGACGCTACGCGGCGGTCTCTGGCGACCGCAACCCGATCCACATGCACTCGCTGACCGCGCGCCCGCTCGGCTTCAAGTCGGCGATCGCGCACGGGATGTGGACCAAGGCGCGCTGCCTAGCGGCGATCGAGAACCGCCTCCCCGATGCCTTCGAGGTCGAGGTGCGCTTCCGCAAGCCGATCTTCCTGCCCGCCCGCGTCGAGCTCCTGACCGCCACCAACGGTGAGGAGACCGGCTTCGCGGTCCGGGACCTGAAGCGACAGACCCCACACCTCGACGGCCGCGCGCGGCCGCTCGGGTCGAAATCCAAGAGCGGGAGGAGTGAGAAGTGAACGGCAACGACAAGGGCGGCGGGATCGCCGAGCGGAGCATGGGCTTCGGCCTGCGGGCGCTGAACCGGCTCGCGGGCTCAGACCTGCTCGACCGGACCCGCGTCCGCAAGCAGGTCGAGCGGGCGCTCTTCCAGGGCACCAAGGGCGGCTTCCGCACGGCGACGGCTGCGGGCCGCACCTTCAAGGCCGCGCAGAAGCTGGGTAAACCGGCGCGGCAGAGCACCGCCAAGCCGCGCGCCCTGTTCGACGTCACGCCCGACGACGAGCAACAGATGTTCCAGGAGGCTGTCCGCGACTACGCCGCGGAGAAGGTCCGCCCCGCCGCCCAGGCGGCGGATGCCGACGCCTCGACCCCACCGGAGCTGCTGGCCGCCACCAACGAGCTCGGCATCAACACGCTCGGCATCCCCGAGGAGCTGGGGGGCGTCGTCAGCGAGCAGGCAGCCGTCGGTAGCGTCCTGATCGGCGAGGCGCTGGCCCACGGCGATATGGGCATCGCCTATGCGGCGCTCGCCCCGGGCGCGGTCGCCACCGCGATCGGCCACTGGGGCACCGCTGAGCAGGAGGCCACCTACTTGCCCGCCTTCGCCGGCGATGACGTGCCGGCGGCGGCACTGGCGATCCTCGAGCCGAGGCCGCTCTTCGATCCCCTGAAGCTCGATACGACTGCGCGCCGCGACGGTGAGGACTGGGTGCTCAACGGCGCCAAGTCGCTGGTCGCTCGCGCCGCCGACTGCGAGCTGTTCGTGGTTGCAGCCGAGGCCGAGGGCCTCGGCCCGGGCCTGTTCGTGATCGAGTCGGGCGCCAAGGGCCTCTCGGTCGAATCGGAGCCGGCGATGGGGCTGCGACCCGCCGCCACCGGCAAGCTGCTGCTGGAGGACGTGCGGCTGCCGACCGCCGCCCTGATGGGCGAGGGCAAGCGGGAGGCCTACGTCGAGTGCGTGCACCGCGCCCGCATCGCCTGGTGCTCGCTGGCCGTTGGCACGGCACAGGCCGTGCTCGACTACGTCATCCCCTACGTCAACGACCGCACCGCTTTCGGTGAGCCGATCTCCAACCGTCAGGGCGTCGCCTTCACGGTCTCCGACATAGGCATCGAGACCGACGGCATGCGGCTGGCCACCTACCGGGCGGCGAGCCGCGCCGATCAGGGCCAGGACTTCGCCCACGAGGCCGCCCTGGCGCGACGCCTCTGTGCCGCCAAGGGAATGAAGATCGGGTCCGACGGCGTACAGCTGCTCGGCGGCCACGGCTTCGTCAAGGAGCACCCGGTCGAGCGCTGGTACCGCGACCTCCGCGCAGCGGGCGTGATGGAGGGCGCCCTGCTCGTCTGAGGCCGCCATCGACCTCAGGAGCTAAAGGAAAGAACATGATCAACCTCGAGATACCGAAGAAGTTCAGGCCGCTGGTCAGCCAGGCCAACCAGGTCGCGACGGAGGTCTTCCGGCCGATCTCGCGCAAGTACGACGAAGCCGAGCACGAGTACCCGAAGGAGCTCGACATGCTCGCCTCGCTGATCGACGGCATGAACGAGGGCTCCGACATCGGCGGTGCCGGGGCCGCCGGCGTGCGCCGCGATAAAAGCGACAACGGCGACGGAGGCAACCGCAACGGCTCCAACCTCTCCACCGTGCTGGGGATCATCGAGCTCTGCTGGGGCGACGTCGGCCTGTTGCTCTCGATGCCGCGTCAGGGACTCGGCAACTCGGCGATCGCCTCAGTGGCGAGCGACGAGCAGCTCGAGCGCTACGGCGACAAGTGGGCGGCGATGGCGATCACCGAGCCGGAGGCCGGCTCGGACTCGGCCGCGATCCGCACCACCGCCGAGCTAGACGGCGACGAGTACGTGCTCAACGGCGAGAAGATCTTCGTCACCTCGGGCGACCGGGCGGACCTGATCGTGGTCTGGGCCTCGCTAGACCGCGACAAGGGCCGAGCGGCGATCAAGTCGTTCATCGTCGAGCGCGACAACCCGGGTCTGAAGCTGGATCGGCTCGAGCACAAGCTCGGGATCCGCGCCTCCGACACCGCCAACTTCACCCTGCAGGACTGCCGGGTGCCAAAAGAGGCGTTGCTGGGCAATCCCGAGATCGACACCAAGACCGGCTTCGGCGGCGCCATGCAGACCTTCGACAACACGCGGCCGCTGGTTGCGGCGATGGCGGTTGGAGTGACCCGGGCGGCGCTGGAGGAGACCCGCCGCTGTCTGGCGGAAGCCGGGGTCGAGGTCGACGACGCGGTGCCCGCTTTCTCCCAGCACGCCGCCGCGGCGCGCCTGCTGGAGATGGAGGCCGACTACGAGGCGGCCCGGCTGCTCACCATGCAGGCCGCCTGGATGGCCGACAACGCGAAGCCAAACTCGCTGCAGGCCTCGATGGCGAAGGCAAAGGCGGGCCGCACCTGCGTCGACGTCACGCTCGGCTGCGTCGAGCTCTGCGGCAGCGTCGGCTACGACGAGAACCGCCTGCTGGAGAAGTGGGCGCGCGACGCGAAGATCCTCGACATCTTCGAGGGCACGCAGCAAATCCAGCTGCTGATCGTCGCCCGCCAGCTGCTCGGCAAGGGCTCCTCGGAACTGCGCTAACCCACCCGCCGACGGGCCGAAAACGGCGTTCCGGACGCCGTTTTCGGCCCGTCGGCGGGCAGTTCGGCAGACTGCCGCCCGTGAACTTCATCGAGGACGTCGTCGAAGCCTTTCCGGCGGCGCGGCCGGCGCTGATCGAGGTCGACGCTGCGGGCAGCCGCAGGCTGCACTACTTCGGCGAGCTGTTCGCCCGCTCCGCCGGGCTCTCAGGCGCCTTCGCCGCCCATGGCGTCGGCCGCGGCGATGCGGTGATGACGCTGATCGGCAGCCGTCCCGAGTGGGTGCTGGCGCTGCTGGCCTGCTGGCGGATGGGGGCGGTGGCGCTGCCGTGCAACCCACAGCTGCGCCGCAAGGATTTGGAGGTGCGGGTGCGAGCGGCGAACCCGAAGCTGGCCGTCGGCGAGGGTCGCTACCTGGCAGCGCTGCCCGATGGCGTCCCCTACATGGACATGGAAGACGTCGCCCGCG
Source organism: uncultured Solirubrobacterales bacterium (assembly GCA_963817945.1). Lineage (GTDB taxonomy): Bacteria > Actinomycetota > Thermoleophilia > Solirubrobacterales > 70-9 > VRUE01. Next base: position 277,416 of record CAWFQH010000001.1, read on the forward strand.
TCCTCGACGAGGACCGCGCCCAGGAGACGCCGGCGCCACTGGAGGACCTGGGCCCCGACGACCCGGCGGCGATCGTCTTCACCTCCGGCACTACCGGCGAGCCGCGCGGGGTGCTGTATCCCCAGCGCTACCTGAGCGGCCAACGGCTGCAGGCCGAGCACTGGTTCGGTGCCCGCGAGGGCGAGGTCGCCTGGTGCACCGCGGCCCCGGGCTGGTCGAAGTCGACCCGCAACGCCTTTGTGGCGCCCTGGCTGGGCGGCGCCGTCGCGGTGCTCCACGACGGTCGCTTCGACCCCGTCGAGCGCTTGCGGCTCTGCGAGGAGCTTGGGGTCAACGTGCTCTGCCAGGCGCCGACCGAGTACCGGATGCTGGCCACGCGGACGGAGCTGGAGCCGATCCGCTCGCTGCGCCGGCTGATCTCCGCCGGCGAGCCGATCGAGCCGGAGACGGTCCGCCACTTCCGTGAGCGCCTCGGCCTCCCGATCTGCGATGGCTACGGCCAGACCGAGACCGGGCAGGTGACCGGGATACGCCCCGACGAGGACGACCCGGCGCGCGACGGTTCGATGGGCAGGCCGCTACCGGGCCTCGACGTCCGCGTCGCGAGCGACGACGAGACTGCCGGAGGGCACGCGATCGGCGAACTGCAACTGCGCGCTGGCTCCTCCCCCACTTTCTTCACCCGCTACCTCGACGATGACCCCTTCGAAGGCGAGTGGTGGCCGACTGGGGACAGGGTGCGCGAGGACGCCGACGGCTATCTCTGGTTCGAGGGCCGAGACGACGACCTGATCCTCTCCTCCGGCTACCGGATCGGCCCCTTCGAGGTCGAGTCGGCGCTCGTCTCCCACCCCGCCGTCGCCGAGGCGGCGGCGGTGGCGACCCCCGATCCCGAGCGCGGTGCCGTCGTCCGCGCCGTCGTCGTCCTGGATGAGCACGCGGCTCCTTCCGAGGCCCTGGTCCGCGAGCTACAGGAGCACGTCAGATCGCTGACCGCCCCCTACAAGTACCCGCGCGTGGTCGAGTTCGTCGAGGCGCTGCCGAAGACCCATAGCGGCAAGGTGAAGCGGGCGCAGCTGCGCGGCGACGCACTCGGCGAACCAGGTTCATGTTGAGCTCCTGTCAGGGGCCAAACGTGAACTGCGGCTAGGCCGCGAGGGCCTCGTCGAGGTCCATCGGCCGGCCCAGGTGGTAGCCCTGAGCCATGTCGACCCCGTAATCGCGCAGCATTTCGGCGGTGAGGTCGTCCTGGACGTACTCGGCGATCGTCGCCTTGCCGAGCCCGCGGGCGATTTGGACGATCGCCTGCACGGTTAGCTGGTCGGCGTCGCTCTGTGGCATATCGCGGACGAAGGAGCCGTCGATCTTGATCAGGTCGAAGGGAACCCGCTTCAAGTAGTGGAAGGGACCGAAGCCGGCACCGTAGTCGTCGATCGCGACCTGGCAGCCGAATTCGGTCAGACGGTCAGCAAAGCCAGCGGCGGCGTCGTAGTCGTAGACGTTCCCCATCTCGGTGATCTCGAAGGTGCAGCGCGATGGATCCGCATCCCCTTCGTCGAGCCGGCGCTCGATGAACTCGAGCACGGAGAGGTCGTTGAGGGAAGCACCCGAAAGGTTGACGTGGAGAGAGAGCGGCTGCCCCTGGCGCTCGCGCTCGGCGAGCAGCTCGAGGGCGCGGGCGACGACCCAGCGATCGAGCTCCTGCACCATGCCGGCGCGCTCCGCCGCCTCGATGAAGGAGGACGCCGGCAGCAGCTCCCCCTCCTCGCTGGTCATCCGCAGCAGCAGCTCGTAGCGCTCGATGCCCCCGGACTCGAGGCTGCGGATCGGCTGCGTGTGGAGACTGAGGCGATCGTCGGTGAGAGCGTCGCGGATTTTCGCCGCCGTGGTCTGGCGCCGGGCGGGCTCTCGCTGGGGTTGGCTCGGATCGCGGAAGAGGGCGATCTGGTTGCGGCCATCCTCCTTCGCCCTATACATCGCCTGGTCGGCGGCAACCAGAACGGACTCGGCGCCGACGTCACCCTGGCCGCCGAACATCGTGATGCCGACGCTGATCGTTGCCGGCTCGGCCTCTGGCGCGGGACGAGCGCTCTCGGCGACCTGCGAGCGCAGGTCTTCACCTAATTGCAGCGCGCCGGCGGTGTCGGTCTGGGGCAGCAGGATCGCGAACTCGTCGCCGGAGAGGCGGGCGACGATGTCGGTGGTGCGAACACGTTCGCGCATCGTCCCGGCTACCTGGCGGATCAAGTGGTCGCCCGCATGGTGGCCAAGCGAGTCGTTGATCCCCTTGAGGCCGTCGATGTCGATGATCATCACGGCCCCCTGACCGCCATAGCGGGCGGTAAAGGAGACGTACTGGTCCAGTTCAGCGCGGAAGCGGCGCCGATCCAGCAGCCCGGTCAGCGAGTCGTGGTCGGCCAGATAGCGAAGCTCGGTCTCGGTCCGTTCGGCCCGCTCGAGCGCCGCGAGGACGACCTCGCGGTCCTCAGGGTCAAGCTTGCCGAGCACGGCGTCGATAGCCGGCCCGCCTTCGGCGAGGAGTCGCTCGTTAGCCACTTACGAAATGTAGATGCAACGGGGCTGGACAATCGCCCGTACCTCTCGAAACTTCACATTGCGTCCCACTTTCGCTGACCTCACCTCCCCAATAGTTGGCCTCGGCCGTCCGCGGGTAGGGTGAGGGCATGGCCAACCGCTTGGCCCAGGAGACGAGTCCCTATCTCCTCCAGCACCAGGACAACCCGGTGGACTGGTACCCCTGGGGGCTGGAGGCGCTGAGCCGCGCCCGCCAGCTCAACCGGCCGATCCTGCTCTCGGTCGGCTACTCCGCTTGCCACTGGTGCCACGTGATGGAGCGTGAGTCCTTCGAGGATTCCGAGATCGCCGCCTACATGAACGAGCACTTCGTCAACGTCAAGGTCGACCGCGAGGAGCGCCCCGATGTCGACGCCCTCTACATGGAGGCGGTGCAGGCGATCAGCGGCCAGGGTGGCTGGCCGATGACGGTCTTCTGCGATCCCGACGGCGTCCCCTTCTACGGCGGCACCTACTTCCCGCCGGACGACAGCCGCGGCATGCCGAGCTTCCAGCTGGTGATGGAAGCGGTGGTGGAGGCCTTCCGCAACAAGCGCGACGAGCTGCGGGCGCGGGCACCGGAGATGCGGGCGCACCTCGGCGCGATCGGTCGGATCGAGCCGGCTGCGGAGAGTCCCGACGGGGAGCTGCTTGACGCGGCCGTGAGGACTCTGCGCGAAGGCGCCGACATGGAGCGCGGCGGCTTCGGCGGGGCACCCAAGTTCCCGCCCGCCTCCGCCCTGGAGCTGCTGCTGGCCCGCGGCGAGACCGAGGTCGTCGAGCGAACCCTCGACGCGATGCTGGCGGGGGGGATCTACGACCACCTGGGCGGTGGCTTCGCCCGCTATGCGGTCGACGCCAACTGGCTCGTCCCCCACTTCGAGAAGATGCTCTACGACAACGCGCTGCTGGCCCGTGCCTACCTGCACGGCTGGCAGCGCCTCGGCCACGCGCGCTACCGGCGCGTCTGCGAGGAGACCCTCGACTGGATGCTGGCCGAGATGCGGGGACCTGAGGGGGGCTTCTTCTCGGCCTTCGATGCCGACTCGGAGGGCGAGGAGGGTCGCTTCTACGTTTGGACCCCGGAGGAGATCCGGGCGGTGCTCGGCGCCGGCGCCGAGCCGGTCCTGGAGCACTACGGCGTCACCGAGGCGGGCAACTTCGAGGGGCGCAACGTGCTCCACCTGCCGGCGGGCGCCGCGGCACCAGCGCCGGAGGGCCTCGAAGAGGCGCGGCGGGCGCTGTATGAGGTGCGATCGCAGCGGCCGCGACCCGGGCTCGACGACAAGCGCCTGACCTCCTGGAACGCGCTCGCGATCGCTGCCCTCGCTGAGGCCGGCGCAGTGCTGGGGCGCGAGTACTACCTCGAGGCGGCCCGCGCCTGCGCCGGGTTCGTGCTCGAGTCGCTGCACGACGAGGAAGGACGGCTTCTGCGCAGCTTCAAGGACGGAGAAGGTCGCCTCAACGCCTACCTGGAGGACCATGCTTTCCTACTCGAGGCGCTGCTGACGCTGTACGAAGCCAGCTTCGAGCCGCGCTGGTTCGAGCGGGCGCAAGCCCTGGCGGACGTGACGATCGCCCGCTTCGGCGACGCCGAGCGAGGCGGCTTCTTCTCCACCTCCGACGACCACGAGGCGCTGATCGCACGGCGTAAGGAGATCGGCGATCACCCGATCCCCTCCGGCAACTCCTCAGCGGCCCTCGGTCTGCTGCGACTGGCGGCGCTGACCGGAGATCGCTCCTACGAAGGCCAGGCGATCGGCGTCCTCCGCCTCTTCGCCAAAGCGGCGCCACGACAGCCCGACGCCTTCGCCCACCTCCTCCGCGCACTCGACTTCCATCTCTCCCCCACCAAGGAGGTCGCGCTCATCGGCGACGACCTGTCCCAACTGGCCGCGGTCGTCCGCTCCAAGCACCGGCCGCACCTCGTCCTCGCCGGGGGCCAGGAGGGCTCCGCAGTGCCGCTGCTGCTCAAGAGCCGCGCCACCGTCGACGGCAGGCCGGCAGCCTACGTCTGCGAGCACTTCGCCTGCCAGGCACCGACCACGGATCCGGGCCAACTAAGCGACAGCCTCTGATCCTGGCTTCACTTAGTTTAATTTGAGCATTTAGCCCGGAACGGCTATAGCTGACCGTCTCCCCGTCCGTGGGGAGCTGCGGCGGCCGACCAGACGCCGCTCCCAGTCATACAGAGAGGAACGAGATGAGTCTCAAGGCGAAGGCAACCAGCCTGGGCCTGCTTGCAGCTCTCGCGGCAAGCGTGCTGGCCCTGGCAACGATCCAGAACACGAAGAACACGACCGCCCAAGCTGAAACCGGCGGCCACTTCTATACCGAGGACACCTCAGGACACACGATCCTGAGCGGCGTAGACAAGGCCGGGAACACATTCACGTTCACCGACGAACACTTTGCGGCAGCAAAAGCAACGTGCAAAAACGACACGACCTATGCAGGAACACTCACCACGCAGACAGCCACCGAAATAACACTCACGCCGCAATTCTCAGGATGCGAAGCGCTTGGCTTCCCGGCCCACATCGACACGAACGGATGCGACTTCGTCTTCACAATCGGCAAAACGTTCAATCAGCACAACACAACCCACATCAAATGCCCAGTGGGCAAACATCTACAGATCACAGCGACAAGCCCGTTTGGGACCTGCACGATCACAATCAAACCCCAGACGCCGGCCAGTGGATCGGGCTACTACAAACCGGTCGGGGAAGGCGTACACGAGATCACAGTCAAGCCGACACTGAGGTCAGTTCACGCTATCTACCTCGGTGGACCGGGCAAATGCGGCGGGGTGCCGGAAGGCACAACAACGGTCAAAGGCAAGATAGACGGCCGAATTGCCTTGAAAGCGTTCACCACAGCCGGTGTACAAAAAGGCATCACAGCGACAGGCCCTCAAGACACTTAGGCGTAGGAGACGTAGGGTCGGGAGCCTTCCCGGCCCTACGTCTGATAGAGATGCTCGCTAGTGCGCGGCTCCCTCTTCACCTTCCCCGCCGGTCGTCGGGCGAAGTGGATCGTCTTTGCGGTCTGGTTCCTGGCGATCTTCATCGCCTCGGGCCCCGCCAACCTGCCGGGTAAGTTCGAAGACGCCGAAAGCAACGAGGCAACCTCCTACCTGCCCGGCTCGGCCGAATCGACCGACGCGCTGGCCGCAACCGAATCACTGCAGAACGGCGAACTGGCGCCGGCGGTGATCGTCTACCGCCGCGAGGCCGGCCTCACCGCGGCCGACCGTCGCACGATTGCCGAAGACGTCGCGGCGATGGCCGAGGGCGAGCGATTCGCGGGTGTCATCGGCGACGGCGCGACCGCTGCGGCCGGGGGTCGCGCCGAGAGCGGGGACGAAGGCGGAACCCAGGTCTCGGTTGCGATGCCGGCTCGGACCGCCCAGTGCGCCACCTCCACCACGCCCGTCCCCGGCCAGCCCTCCGACTACGCTCCCTTCGTCGGCCCCGTCTGCTCCGAGGACGGCAAGGCGGCGATCGTCACCGCCTACATCGCCGGCAACGGCGAGGGCGATCGCATTCTCGACCCAGTCGAGGCCTGGCGCGATGAGATCTCCGATCCCGGCGGCGGCCTCGAGGTGAAGATAACCGGTGGCGCCGGGTTCTCCGCCGACGCGATCGAAGTCTTCGAAGGGCTTGACGCAACCCTGCTGCTGGCGGCGCTCAGCCTGGTCATCTTCCTCCTGATCGTCATCTACCGCTCGCCGTTCTTCTTCTTGATCCCGCTGGCGGCCGTCGTCTTCGCCGAGACCCTCTCGCGTTCGATCGGCTACGGCGTCTCCGAGCTAGGCGTGACGATCAACGGCCAGTCGAGCTCGATCATGTCGGTGCTGGTTCTCGGCGCCGGGACCGACTACGCGCTGCTCCTCGTCGCCCGCTACCGGGAGGAGCTGCATCGCACCGTCGACAAACACGAGGCGATGCGCACGGCGCTGGCGTCAGCCGGCCCCGCGATCTTCGCCTCCGCGGCGACCGTGATCGCGGCGCTTCTCTGCCTGATGCTGGCAAAGGTGAACGGAACCGCCGGGCTCGGCCCGATCGCCGCGATCGGGATCGCTTGCGCGGCGCTCTCGATGCTTACCCTGCTGCCGGCGCTGCTAACGATCTTCGGCCGCCGCGCCTTCTGGCCCTTCGTCCCGCACACGCCGGAGACGGCGCCATCGCCCGAGGCCCTCTCCGACCGGGCCCGCCGCCGCTTCGTCGAGGGCGGCGGTTTCGGCGCCTTCGTGCCGGTTCTTCTCGCCAGCCTCCTAGCCCTGATCCTGCTGCCCCTGGTCCTCCTCAACTGGATCCTGCGACGCCTCAGCGGCAAGCGCATCCCGTCGCTGATCGTCGGTCCGCTTGACCGGGCCGTGTTCACGCCCTACGAGGTGCGCCGCCACCGGCTCGAGCACACCGCCGACGCCACCCACGGCTTCTGGAAACGAGTCGGCGACCGCGTCGCCGCGAGGCCGCGGCGAGTGATGCTCGGCTCGATCGCCGTCCTGCTCCTCTTCTGCGCCGGCTTTGCCTTCTTCTCCACCGACCTGACCAGCGAAGACAGCTACCGCACCGAAGTCGAATCGGTCGAAGGGCAGAAGCTGCTCGACAAGAGCTTTCCCTCCGGCACCACGGCGCCGACCGATGTCGTGGTGGAGAGCCGGGACGACGTGCCGACGGTGCGCAGCGCCGTCGCCCAGGTCGAGGGTGTCGAGGCGGTCTCGGCTCCGGTTGCAGAGGGAGGGGACGGAACCCTGCTCCAGGCCACGCTCGAGCCCAACCCCTACTCGACCGAGGCCTTCGATCTAGTCGAGCCAATCCGCGACGCCGCCCACGAGGTCTCCCCCACCGCGCTCGTCGGCGGTCCGACCGCGATTGAATTCGACGTTCGCGACGCCGCCGGCTGGGACTCGATCGTGATCCCGCCGATCGTCCTGGTCGTCGTCCTCCTGATCCTGATCGGGCTGCTGCGCGCGGTCGTCGCACCGCTAATCCTGATCGGCACCGTCATCCTCAGCTTCCTCGCCGCCCTCGGGGTCGGCTACTTCGTCTTCGACGTGATCTTCGGCTTCCCCGGATCCGACCCCTCGCTGCCGCTCTTCGCCTTCGTCTTCCTGGTCGCGCTGGGGGTCGACTACAACATCTTCCTCATCGCCCGTGCCCGCGAGGAAACGATCGAGCACGGCTCGCGGCAGGGCATCCTGCGCGCCCTCGCCGTCACCGGAGCCGTCATCACCAGCGCCGGCATCGTGCTCGCCGGCACCTTCTCGGTGCTCGCCACGCTGCCGCTCACGTTCTTGACCGAGATCGGCTTCGTCGTCGCCTTCGGCGTCCTCCTCGACACCTTCCTCGTACGCAGCATCCTCGTCCCTGCCGCCGCCCTGACGGTGGGCGACAAGTTCTGGGCCCCGTCAGAGCTGTCGCGCCGACCAGGATAAGGCTGGCGGTCGAGAACCAAGGCCGGCAAGGACGCAGGGAGGGCCGGCAAGGGAGCGCACATCCAGTGCGTGACCGCAGCCGGTCGACTGAGGACGCCGCAGGCCGCCGGTTATCGACCGTCAGAGGACCGGGAGGAAGCGCTCGATCTCGAAGGGGGTGACCTGCACCCTGTAGTCCTCCCATTCCTGCCGCTTGATCTCGATGAAGCGGCGGAAGGTGTGCTCGCCGAGCGTCCGCAAGACCAACTCTGAGTCGGCGGCGACGTCGATCGCCTCGCCCAGGGTCTCGGGCAGCTGCTCGATGCCCCGTTGCGCCCGCTCTTCGGGTGAGAGGTGGTAGAGGTTCTGCTCCATCGGCTCCGGCAGCTCGTAGCCCTTCTCGATTCCCTCCAGGCCCGCCTGCAGCATGCCGGCGAAGCAGAGGTAGGGGTTGCAGGCCGGGTCAGGGCAGCGCAGCTCGGCTCGGGTCGCGCCCTCCTTGCCGGGGTGGTAGAGCGGCACCCGGATCAGCGCCGAGCGGTTGCGCCGCGACCAGGCAAGGTAGACCGGCGCCTCGTAGCCGGGGACGAGCCGCTTGTAGGAGTTGACCCACTGCGCGAAGAGGGGCGAGATCTCGCGCGCGTGGCGCAGCTGACCGGCGATGAACGCCTTCGCGGTGGCGGAGAGGAAGTACTGGTCGTCGGGGTCGAAGAAGGCGTTCTTACCGTCTTTGGCCAGCGACTGATGCACGTGCATACCGGAGCCGTTCTCGCCGAAAAGCGGCTTGGGCATGAAGGTCGCGTGCCAGCCGTATTTCATCGCGTACTCCTTGACGACGATGCGGTAGGTCATACAGTCGTCGGACATCTGCAGCGCGTCCTTGTAGCGCATGTCGACCTCGTGCTGGGAGGGGCCGACCTCGTGATGGGCGTACTCGACGTGGATGCCCATCTTCTCCAGCGCCAGGATCGTCTCGCGGCGGACGTCGGAGCCGGCGTCGAGCGTGGTCAGGTCGAAGTAGCCACCCTCGTCGAGCACCTCCGGCACCCCGCCCTCGGGGTTGGCCGAGCGGAAGTAGAAGTACTCCAGCTCTGGGCCGATGTTGTAGGCGTCGAAGCCGAGCTCCTCGGCCCTTTTCAGGGCGCGGCGCATGATCCAGCGCGGATCGCCCTCGTAGGGGTCGCCGCCGGGCACGCGGATGTCGCAGAACATGCGGGCGACGGCATTCTCTTCCTCCGGCCGCCAGGGGATGATCGCGAAGGTCGAGGGATCCGGCATCGCGATCATGTCCGACTCCTCGATCGGGTTGAAACCGGTGATCGAGGAGCCGTCGAAGCCCATCCCGCCCTCGAAGGCGTCCTCCAGCTCGGCGGAGTTGATCGAGAAGCTCTTCAGCTGCCCGAGCACGTCGGTGAACCAGAGCCGGATGAAGCGGACGTTGCGGTCCTTGACGATCTCCGCCACCTCGGCGGCAGTCTGCGGCTTGTCTGCCATGCGGCTCTCCTTGGCTCCGGTCGGCGCTCTCTCGGCGGCAACCATAGGCGAACTGGATCAGACCCGGCTAAACGCGCCTCGTTGCGGGTAGATGAAGGGCGTCACACAGGGTTGCGAGAGGGCTCCGAACGCGCTATAACTTACTTCACGTAAGTAAGTAGCTTAAAGTAAAGTAAAGGCCGGATAAAGGCTCTGTAAAGCGAGATGAGCCGAAGGCGGGAGCAACGTGACGGTAAAAACGGCATTGAGCAGGTTCCAAATTCACGACGAGCTGACGGCCCCTGATGAGAGCGCGCCGCTGATCAAGAGCATCCAAGCGGCGGGCGGCGCCGTGACCAAGTTCGTCGGCGTCCTCGCCGGGGCGCCGGCGGTACTGCGGGCCTACACGCGGATGCGCTCGGAGCTGCGCGGCGGCGTCCTGCCGCAGGCGACCCGCGAGCGGATCGCTCTGGCCGTTGCCGAGCACCGCAATGACGCCTACAGCATCGCCCAGCACGCAAAATCAGCCCGCACCGCCGGGCTGGGCCTCGACGAGGTTTCCCGGGCCCGCAGCTTCACCTCCGGCGACCCGAAGGAGGCGGCGCTGCTCATCTTCCTCAAGGCCACGCTGGAGGCCAGCGACTCTCCCCCGCACCACCTGCAGGAGGAGGCGCGGGAGATCGGCTGGACCGACGAGGAGTTGCTCGAGGCGGTCGCCCACCTGGCGCTGAATGAGTTCCAGAGCCTGATCGCGAGCGCGGCGGCGCTGCCCAAAGATCAGGCGACGCCGCGGGTGCTGCCGTCGGTGGCTTAAGCGACGCCCATCAACCGGAGCGTGAGGGCTGTGGGGGCATCCCTTCGTGGGCTGCCTTTTTCGCCTTTAAGTGCGGCCTCGCTCGCTGAGGTGGCGGTGCGAAAAAGAGACCGCCGCCCGCTCAGGGATACCCCCACACCCCTCCAAGCGCCGACCACGGTCATCTCAGCGGGAGCAACGTCCCTCGCGCCGCGGAAGCCCAAGCTTCGCGGTCCCTCTATTTATTCGAGAGAGCCGGTCTCGGGCTGGAGGCGTGCCTAGCCCTCTCAGTCCAAGACGACCGTGGCGGTGTAGAGCAATCTCGCGGTGGAGTAGCGGCAGCCGTAGATGGCGCGGGCGTTGAGCTTGGTCTGGGGTTCGCCTTGGCGGACGTCGGTGGTGTTGGTGCATTTGCCTTCTTCGCGACTCGCGCGCCAGACGTTTTTCGCGTCCAGGCCCTGGGCGAAGGCGGGGGCCCAGGTCGGGATGGTGAGGCCGACGATGTCGTTCTTCTCCACCCGCAGCGCGGACCCGAACTGGACCGTCCGGCCCAAATAGGGGCTGAGGACGCGGACCGAGCTCTTGGCGCGCAGGTTGTAGCGGGGCGGCTGCGTGCCGGGGACGCGCCGCAGGATCGCCAACTGGGCCTGCGGCGGCGTGCCGAAGAAGCCGTTGAAGAAGGAGCGCTGCATGTTGGTCGGCTGGGCGAGGGTCAGCGTCCAGGACTTGACCGTGCCGTCGCCGGGAACCTGGAACGGCAGCTCTGCCTGGGTGGTGCTGAGCTGGAATCCGGTCACGCTGCCGACCGCCTGGCACGGCAGCTCCGGGCAAGAGGGGTCGGGCTCGGTCGCGGTCTCGCCGAGGACGACGGTGGTCCGCTGCGTCGTCGCGGCACCGGCCCCAGCGCTCAGCGCGCCCAGCGCCACCAGGCAGGCCGCCACGACCAGCGCCACCACGACCCGTGGCCCGGCCAGCTCCGCCACGACAGTTCCTCGCGAAAACCTCGACATGCCCAGTGCTCCTCTCTTGGAAAGCTCGTGCGCGGGAAGACTAGCCGCGACGGCGGCCGCTACCGGAGCGCGCCGGCCTTGCCGAGCGCAACCGCATAGAGGACGCGATCGGAGCCTTCAAAGCCGAGCGCCCTGCGGGCTCCATTGGTGAGGTCCCAGGCGTGGCCGTGGCTGTAGGGGCCGCGGTCGATGACGGTGGTGACGAGCTCGCGGCCGCGGTAGGCGAATTTGACGACGGTCCCGCAGGGAAGGCTGCGGTGGGCGACGCCGACCGTGGCGGGCTGAAGAACTCGGCCGCAGGCCATGCGGTTGCCGTAGAGGCCGGGGCCGTACCAGGTGGCGCCGGCAGTCCGCATCGGCGTGCTGAAGGCGAGACCACCCTCCCCCGGGCTTGCCGAGATCACGGTCGGGATGCCTCCCATGGCCCCGTGTGCCGCGGCGGGAAGCGCGACCGCGGCGCAGACCAGCAGCGGCGCCATCCAGCGCGCGGCTCGCCGTGGGCGCGTGCCGGTGGCGCGCTCCCGTCGTCCTCGATCTTTCCGCCCAGGGCGGTTCCTGCTCGTCTTCATTGCTCTTTGCGACGCTTACGGGGTTAGCTGACGGGCTCGCGCTGAAAGAGCTGCGCTACGCGGCAGATGCCGGCGATTCGCCCCAACCATTGGGTCCCCCGCTCTCCGCGGTATGTGGACGGAGATTCAGCGGAAGTTGGCAGCAGGTTAGCAAACGCTAAGACAGAAAAACGTGCATAGGTAGAGAAGGCCCCTTGCGGGGCCTTCTCCTTAGCGGGCCTGTAAGCCGGATCCTGTCGTGAGCGGCCATCCATCTCCCCGGGACCAGCGTCCCGAGGGAGCCGCCGAAGCGGCTCTGCGGCCTACCTGGACCTCGCCGGGCAGGGTCGACGATCCTGTTTGGCCTTGCACCGGGCGGGGTTTGCCTGGCCGCCGCGTCACCGCGACGCCGGTGCGCTCTTACCGCACCATTTCACCTTTGCCTGTACGCGACTCACGTGTGGCCGCGCCATCGGCCGTGTCTTTTCTGTGGCACTTTCCCGCGGGTTTCCCCGGGTGGGCGTTACCCACCGCCCTCGCCCTGTGGTGTCCGGACTTTCCTCGAAGGGTTTTCTCTCCCCCCGCGGTCGCTCGGCCCGCATTCCGATGGTAGCGCTCACGGCTGGGTTTGCCACAAATGCATCGAATATCCTGGGCGCGATGCCGACCGCCCTCGTAACTGGAGCTGGAAGCGGCCTCGGCAGGGCGATTGCCTTCGACTTGGCCAAACGCGGCTTCCAGGTCACGGCCACCGACGTCGACGCCGACGCCGCCATGCGCACCGCGGAGGAGATCGGCGACGGAGCGAGCGCCGCAGTCCTCGACGGCATCCCGGCAAGACCTGGGAGCAGGCGGAGCAGGTGCGCCGCACGATGATCGAGGTGAACACGCTAGGGACGATGAACGGCACGGTGGCCGCACTCGAGGCGATGATCACCGCCGGCCGCGGACACATCGTCAACGTGATCTCACTGGCCGGGCTGGTCGCACCGCCCGGCGAGGTCAGCTATGCGGCCAGCAAGCACGCGGCGCTGGCCTTCACGCTCGGCACCCTCTTCGACCTGCGCCGGGCGGGCATCGCTGGGGTCCAGGTCTCAGCTCTCTGCCCTGACGGCATCTGGACGCCGATGCTCGAAGACAGCCTCGACGACCCCGACGTCGCACCCTCCTTTTCTGGCCGACTGCTGACGGCCGAGCAGGTCGCCCGCGAAGTCGGCAAGTTGATCGAACGGCCGCGGCCGTTCGCGGTCGTCCCCCGCTGGCGCGGCCCACTGCTGCGCCTCTACGCCGCCTTCCCCCGCTTCTCCCTGCGCCTGCTGCCGCTGCTGATGTGGGACGCGAAGCGACGGCAGCGCCGCTACAAGATGCGCATCGAATCGGGTGCGTGGCCCCTAAGAACCTGTTTCACAAAGAAGGACCCGCCACTTGCGCGGTGAAGCCCTCCGACACATGTGGTCGACTCTCGGAGGTGTCGGAGGTGCCATCGCGCTTTGAGGTAGACGACGGCCTATGGGCCGAGCTGGAGCCGCTGTTGCCCGTAGTGCAGCGCCGGTATCGCTATCCCGGCCGAAAGCGTCTCAACGACAGGGCTGCCCTGAACGGGATCCTCTTCGTCCTGCACACAGGGATCGCCTGGCGGGACCTGCCGGCCGAGTTCGGCTACGGCTCGGGGGTGACCTGCTGGAGGCGGCTGCGCGAGTGGCAGCAGGCGGGGGTCTGGGAGCAGCTGCACCAGGCGGTGCTGCGCAAGCTGAACGGCGCCGGTGAGATCGACTGGTCGAGGGCCGCCGCGGACTCCAGCCACATCCGAGCGCTTTTGGGGGGCTCCACACAGGGCCGTCCCCGGTCGATCGCGCCCGCACAGGCTCAAAGCACCACCTGCTGACCGACGCCGGCGGATTGCCGCTGGCGATCACCCTGACAGGCGGACAGCGCAACGACGTCACCCAGCTCCTGCCCCTGATCGACGGCGTCGCGCCGATCGCCGGCAGGGTCGGCCGCCCCAGACACCGCCCCGAGCGGCTGCTCGCCGATCGGGGCTATGACCATGACAAGTACCGCCGCGAGCTCTGGGCTCGCGGCATCAAGCCCCTGATCGCACGCCGTGGCGAGGAGCACGGCTCAGGGCTCGGCACCCAGCGTTGGGTCGTGGAGCGCAGCTTCACCTGGCTGCACCAGTTCCGCAGGCTCCGCATCCGCTGGGAGCGCGATCCCGACCAACACCTCGCTTTCATGCACCTCGCCTGCGCGATCGTCTGCTGGCGGAGGCTCAGGTCATTGTGAAACAGGTTCTAAGCCCAGGCCCGCCGCGTCGTCGCGCCAGATCGCCTCAGGAGACCTTGCGGACGACGCCGATGACGCGGCCGAGCACCACGGCGTCGGTGGCCCGGATCGGCTCCATCGCCTTGTTCTCCGGCTGCAGTCGGACGTGGTCGGCCTCGCGGAAGTAGCGCTTCACCGTCGCCTCGTCGCCGATCAGGGCGACGACGATCTCGCCGTCGGATGCCTCCTCGGCGGGTCGGACGACCACGTAGTCGTCCTCAAAGATGCCGGCTTCGATCATGCTTTCGCCACGGACGCGTAGGACGTAGTCGCCATCCTCGCCGCCGATCACGTCGGGGATCTCGATGTAGTCCTCGATGTTCTCTTCGGCCAGGATCGGTGCCCCCGCCGCGACGTGGCCCACTAAAGGCAGACCACTGCCGGGCATGATCGTCTTCTTCGCCCGGTCGAAGAGCAGCTCGATCGCCCGCGGCTTGGTCGGGTCCCGCCGCAGCAGCCCGATCTTCTCCAGGTTCGCCAGGTGCGCGTGGACGGTCGAGGACGAATGCAGACCCACCGCTTTGCCGATCTCCCGCACCGTAGGCGGATAGCCGGTCTTCGCCGCGTAGCGACGGATGAAGTCGAAGATCTCTTTCTGCCTTTTGGTCAGATCCAGCTCCACACGTCCTCCTCCTCGCGGCGCCCGACGGGCGCTCGAACACTTGTTCGCAGGCTAGCGCCTGCTGCGGATGCATGCAAGCCCCGCGGCCGGCCCGCAGGGCAGCGCCCGCAGCTCGGCTCAGCATCTAGAATCGATCGCCCACGAGCGGCTGTGGCGGAACTGGTAGACGCGCAAGGTTGAGGGCCTTGTGCCCCTTACGGGGCGTGATGGTTCGACTCCATTCAGCCGCATGGGAAGCCCGTCGGAGGCTCGCTCCGACGGGCGAGCTCGTACGCGGACCATTCGCACCGCCCGGGGAGCTCGCACCTCGCGGGTCCCGTTTTGTCCTGGTCTGGGAGGGGTAAGACGCGAGAAGCGGAGGGATAAGAAGCCGAGCGCTTCGCTCAGTGCTGGTCCAAGCGCGGTCGCGCCAGGGCCTCCCGAAACAGAGGACACGATGGCCGAGAACAGCAGTCGAGATCGAGACGACGAGGCACGCCGCGACTACCGCCCGGAGGGGGTCCAGTCGAATACCGGCACCTTCGCGACGCTCAAGCGCACCGCCACCGAGTTCATGGAGGACAACCTCTCCGACTGGGCGGCGGCGCTGACCTACTACGGGTTGCTGGCGCTGTTCCCCGCCCTGATCGCGCTCGTCTCCCTGCTCGGCCTCTTCGGCGATCCGAAAGAGACGACCGACACGATCACCGAGATCGTCACCTCGGTCGGCCCCTCGTCGGCGGCGGAAACGTTCGCCGGCCCGATCGAATCGATCACCTCCAACCGCAGTGGCGCCGGGATCGCCCTGATCGTCGGCCTCGCCCTGGCGCTCTGGTCGGCCTCCAGCTACGTCGGCGCCTTCATGCGTGCCTCGAACGTCATCTACGAGACCCCCGAGGGCCGGCCGATCTGGAAGCTGCGGCCGTTGCAGATGCTGGTCACCCTGATCATGATCGTCCTACTGGCAGTACTCGCGCTCTCGCTCGTCATGACCGGCCCGATCGTCGAAGCTGTCGCCGAGCCGATCGGTCTCTCGAGCACCGCGATCACGATCTGGGACATCGCCAAGTGGCCGGTGCTGATAGCGGTCTTCGTACTGATGATCGGTCTCCTCTACTACGCCTCGCCGAACGTGAAGCTAAGGGGCTTCAAATGGGTGACGCCGGGCAGCATCGTCGCCCTCGTGGTCTGGGTCGTGGCTTCGGCGGCGTTCGCGTTCTACGTCGCGAACTTCGGCTCCTACAACAAGACCTACGGAACCCTCGGCGGCGTCATCGCCCTGCTGGTGTGGATGTGGATCACCAATCTGGCGATCCTCTTCGGCCACCAACTGAACGCCGAGCGCGAGCGAAGCATGGAGATCGACGAGGGGCAGACGCGGGCAGAGCGCGAGATCCAGCTCGAACCGCGATCGGAGCCAAAGGAACAGAAGACGACCTGAGAGGTCGCGCAGCGCCGTTCGACGACGAGCGTAGGCTGCTCGCATGCCGAAGGTCGACTACGAGCGGATCGGAGTCGGCTACAGCGGCGTCCGCCGGGCCGACCCGCAGATCACGGCAAGGATCGAGGCGGCCCTCGGTGATGCGCGCAGCGTCGTCAACGTCGGTGCCGGTACCGGCTCCTACGAGCCATCTACTCGCGAGGTGACCGCGGTCGAGCCTTCTGCGGAGATGATCGCCCAGCGTCCAACCGGTGCGACGCCGGCGGTGCAGGGGCGCGCCGAGCGGCTCCCGTTCGAGGACAACAGCTTCGATGCAGCGATGGCGATCTTCAGCGACCACCACTGGCGTGACCGGGCAACCGGCCTGTGCGAGATGGCCAGGGTGGCGCGCCGGCGGATCCTTTTGCTCAACGTGGATCCCGGTCTGGCGCGGCGGTTCTGGCTGACGCGCGACTACCTGCCCGGATTCGTCGACCTGATCCCCGAGGCCTACCGCCAGACCGGGCACTGGGAGCGGGAGCTCCGAAGCCTTTGGGGAGCGGTTGAGGTTTTGCCGGTCCCGGTGCCGCACGACTGCCGCGACGGCTTCTACCAGGCCTACTGGCGACGGCCCCGCGCCTACCTGGACCGGCGCATCCGCGATGGCATCTCGGTCTTCCACCGCCTGCCCCCGACCGAAGTGGCCGCTGCGGTCGGGGACCTGCGTCGCGACCTCGACAGCGGCGCCTGGGACCGGCGCAACGCCGACCTGCGCCGCCAGCCGGAGCTCGACGTCGGTCTGCGGCTGGTGGTCGCCGAGCTGACCAGCGAGCGCGGCGAATAACGCCGACTTGCGGATCGATCTCACGCTGCGCAACACCGGTGAGCCCGACAATCGGCGGCGTGTCGCGCAGCGACTTCTACGCCTCGCCTTTCGGCGCGGTCTACAGCGCCTATATGGGCCGGCCGCGCCTCGGCCGCCCGATTGGACGGATGCTCTGGGGTGGCGATCTGGGTCGCTACTACGAGAGCATGGCCGCGATCGGCCAGGTTCCCGCAGGCGGCACGGTTGTCGATTGCCCCTGCGGAGCGGGCGCCGCTTTCCGCGGCCTCTCCCCCGGCCAGCCCGTCCGCTATGTCGCCGCCGACCTCTCGCCTTCGATGCTGCGCCGGGCGCGCCGGAACGCCCACCGCCGTGGCCTCACCGACGTTGGGTTCGTCGAGGCCGACGCCACGGCTTTACCCCTCTCGGATAGCAGCGCCAACCTCTTCCTCTCGCTCTGGGGCCTGCACTGCTTCGCCGACCCCGGCGGCGCCTTGGCCGAGGCAGCGCGCGTCCTCAAGCCGGGCGGACGCTTGGTCGGTGCCTCCTTTGTCGCGGGCCGCGACGGCCTGCGACAGCGGCTGCTGATCCGCTCCGGCCTCGGCGACTTCGGCCGGGTCGGTGCCCAGGCCGAGATCGAAGCTTGGCTGGGTGCCGCCGGACTCGAACTGTCTCAGGCCGAGCGCTCCGGTCCGATGCTCTTCTTCGAGGCGTCCCGGCTCGCTGCCAGGTCGGCGTAGCTGCCGGCGAGCAGATGGCGCTCCTCGATCCCGAGCGCCGCTCGCAGCGCCTCGATCCGCTCCCGGCCGGCGTCGAGATCCAGATCCGGCCCGAGCACCGCCTCGAGCTCGACGTAGGTCCCCAGGCCCTCGACCCGGTCAAGGTGGATTCGTACGCCCCGCCAGAGGAAGAGTCGGCGCTCTTTCGCCACGACTGCGGCGACTCCCAGAGTGCTTTCAAGCGCTTCCTTCAGCTCCCCGGGACGCTCGATCGGCACGATCAAGTAGCTGCTCTCGCGCGCCGACTCGCCGTCTGGTCGCTCGTAAGCAATCAACTGGGCCGACGCGTCGTTTTCTTCGCGCAACTTCAGTCGCCCGCGCTGGGCCGCAAAGTACGTATCGCGCTGAGCCAGGACGCCGGCGGCTTCTGCGCCGAGGGACTCGCAGGCGGCAAGTGAGCGCTCCGGGTCGGGATCCTTCGCCTTCAGCTCGAGATTGCGGTTGGGCGCGGCGATCGGCGCAGGGTACGCATGTAGCTTTGGCCCGTGCACAGGAGGTATCGATGAGGGCGTTGGTTCAGCGGGTCAGCCAGGCGGCAGTCGACGTCGAGGGTGAGCGGGTGGCTCAGATCGGACCGGGGATGCTGGTCCTGCTGGGCATCGGCCGCGAGGACACCGTGGCGGAGGCGGACCGACTCGCCGACAAGGTCCGGGCGCTGCGGATCTTCGACGACGCCGAGGGGCGCATGAACGAGCCGCTGGGCGAGCGCGAAGTGCTCGCGGTCAGCCAGTTCACGCTCTACGGCGACGCCCGCAAGGGCAACCGGCCCAGCTACGTCGATGCCGCGCCGGCCGAGCTGGCGGAGCCCCTCTACGACCGCTTCTGCGAGCGGCTCGGCGCCGCCAAGGGCGTCTTTGGCGCCTGCATGGGCGTCGCCCTCGTCAACGACGGACCGGTCACCCTGCTATTGGAGGCTTGAGGCGATGGCATTCGACGCGCCCCTGACCACTCGCCTGGATGGTTCGGTCGTCACCCTCGAGCCCCTCGCCGAGGCCCACGCCGACGAGCTCTGGGAAGCGGCGCGAGCGCCGGAGATCTGGGCCTGGCTCGCCCACATCGGCGAGAGTCGCGAGTACTTCGACCGCTGGCTGCGGCTGTCACTGGAAGCGGCGGAGCGCGGCCAGGAGGGTCCCTTCGCGACCCGCGAGCGGCGCAGCGGCAGGCTGATCGGCAGCAGCCGCTACCTCAACGTCCGCCCGGCCGACCGCGCGCTGGAGATCGGCTGGACCTGGCTGACCCCGAGCGCCTGGGGCATCGGCGCCAACGGCGAGGCGAAGCTGCTGATGCTGGAGCACGCCTTCGAGCATCTCGGCTGCTTACGGGTCGAATTCAAGACGGACGCTCGCAACGGGCGCTCCCGCGCCGCGCTCGCCGCCCTGCCGGCGCAGTTCGAGGGTGTCATGCGCAAGCACATGACCGTCCCCGACGTCGGCGTCCGCGACTCCGCCTACTTCAGCATCGTCGACGACGAGTGGCCGACGGTCCGGGCCAACCTGAAGCGCCGGCTCGCCGGCCGCCCCGCCGGCGACTAGGTCGTCCCCAGGGCCTCGTCGATGAAGGGGCCGAGCAGCTCGCCGGTGTGAGTAGCGGTGACCTCCGGTGGCTCGCCGGGGGCGGTGACGTGACTGATCGCGAGGCGGACCAGGGCCTCGGCGAGGAGACGCGCTTTGGCCGGCGGGGCCTGCGGCCAGCCGTCTTCGATCGTTGCCGTAAGGCGGGCGGTCGCCCACTGGACGACCGGCATGCCCTGAGTGGTGACGAAGGGGAGCATGCCACCGGTGCCGTCGTCGCTGAGCAGGACGCGGACGAGCGGATCCTCACCGGCGCTGCGCAGGAAGACACTGAGCGCGGCGCCGATCGCTGCGCGCGGGTCGTCGAGGTGCTCACGGACAGCGGCGTCGACGGCGTCGAGGAAGCGTTCGCCCTCGTGGATCACGAACGCCTGGGCGAACTCGTCGCGACTGCCGAACTCCTTGTAGAGGGTCTGGCGACTGACCCCGGCGGCGCCGGCGATGTCGGCCATCGTGATCTCCGACCAGGCCCGCTCCTGCAACTGCTCGCGGGCCGCGGCGAACAGCGTCTGGCGCAGCAGCTCGCGTGCCGCGACGGCGTAGGGAGCTCGCTCGGGGGCGGTCGCCATCCCCCCATGGTCGCAGTGGGCGCGGCCATCGCGCTACTCGCCAGCGGGCTCGAAGTCGACCTTGTCGCGGACCCCGCAGTCCGGGCAATGCCAGTCGTCCGGCACCTCGCTCCACGGCGTCCCAGGCGGGAAGCCCTCGCGCGCGTGGCCGGCCTGCTCGTCGTAGACGTAGCCGCAACCCGGGCAACGCCAGGCGCTCACGAGGCGGCTCCGTAACGGGCCGCAACCTTGGCGGCCGCGCGCGGCTGGATGTTGGCCTGGCTCAGGTCGCCTTCGTAGTGGTCGAGCAGGCGGCGGTCCATCACCCGACGCCAGAGCGGCGGGAACCAGGCGAGGACGATCATTCCCGCGTAGCCGGTGGGCAGTTGCGGCGCCTGGTCGACGTGACGCAGGGCCTGGTAGCGGCGGGTCGGGTTGGCGTGGTGATCGCTGTGGCGCTGCAGGTGGTAGAGGAGGACGTTGGAGGCGACGTTGTTGCTGTTCCAGCTGTGCTCGGGGAGACAGCGCTCGTAGCGCCCGTCCTCACGCTTCTGCCGCCGCAGCCCGTAGTGCTCGAGGTAGTTGACTACCTCGAGCAAGGAGAAGCCGACGACCGCCTGCACCAACAGGTAGGGCAGGACGACAAGCCCGAAGACGGCCGTTAGGGCGGCGAAGAGAACCACCGTCATCGCCCAGGCCTGGAGGATGTCGTTGTGGACCGACCAGGCCGAGTGGCCGACGCGGTCGAGCCTCGTCCGCTCCAGGCCCCAGGCTGAGCTGAGGCTGCCGGAGACGGTGCGCGGCAGGAAGGCCCAGAAGCTCTCGCCGAGCCGAGCGCTGGCCGGGTCCTCGGGGGTGGCGACGCGGACGTGGTGGCCGCGGTTGTGCTCAATGAAGAAATGCCCGTAGCCGCTCTGCGCCAAGGCCACCTTGCTCAGCCACTTCTCGAGGCTGGCCCGCTTGTGCCCGAGCTCGTGCGCGGTGTTGATCGCGATGCCGCTGACCATGCCCATCGTCAGCGCCAGGCCAATGTTCTCGACCGTCGACAGCCCGCCCTCCGCCCAGAGCCAGCAGGCGAAGACGAGTCCGGCGTACTGAAGCGGGATGAAGGCGTAGGTGCACCAGCGGTAGTAGCGGTCCTGTTCGAGCCATTTGACGATGCTGTCCGGCGGGTTCTCCGCGTCCAGACCGACGATCGCGTCGAGCAGCGGGAAGACGACGAAGACCAGCGCCGGCCCGAAGAACCAGAAGGCGCCCAGGCCGGTCAACTCGACCGCGGCCCAGGCGAGAAACGGAAGCGCCGGCACGACCAGTCCCAGCAGCCAGGCGTAGCGCTTCGGGTCGGTCCAGGTCGCCGGATTGACTTCGACCGCCTCTCCATGCGAATGCGCGTGTGCCTCCACAGCCCCTCCTTGTCAGATTGCCCGGGTGCGTCTACGTGGTTGACACCATAGCGTGATTTGTCAACGATCGCAACACTCGTGCCCTACCTGTCGGGCAGCAAGGCCGAGCAGCGAGGTCCCCGAACGGAGTCGCATCGGCGAGGCCCCGGTCGCTACCATCCACCCCGTGTACACGCTGCTCTCGATCCTGCAGGTGATCCTCGCCGTCCTCGTCATCTTCCTGGTGCTCTTGCACTCGGGCAAAGACGCCGGGCTCTCGGGTGCCTTCGGAATCGGCGGTGGCGGCAGTTCCTTCGGCGGCGGCTCGATGGTCGAGCGCAACCTGGATCGGGCGACGATCTTCTTCTCGATCCTCTTCGTCGTCAACACCCTGGTGCTGCTGAAAATCTAAGCGGGGTCGGCGCTCCGCTCTTTCGAGTGGTTGCCGTTGGCGCGGTCGAGGATCTCGACCGCCTCCCGTCGCAGCTCAGCGTCGAGCAGGGCGTAGTCCTCATCGGAAAGCTTGCCGGCAGCGTGGTCCAGCTCGGCATCGCGGATCTCGCGGTACTTGGCTTCCTTCAGCGCCGCCAGCTCCCCACCGCGGCCTGGCGCGCGGCGGGCCCGACGAGCCGGCCAGATCGCGCTCAGAGCGCCGGCAAGTGCGATCAGCCCACCGATCCAGACCCAGGCGACAAGCGGGTCGACGATCACCCGGAAGGTGGCCGCGCCCCGATCGGCGAGATAACTGCGCGCCAGGCGCTCGGCGGTCGCCGCCTGCAGGGCGTCGATTTGAGCCAAGGCAAGCGGGCGCAGGCCCGGGCGAGCCGCGGCCGCCCGCATCAGGCGCGAGAGGCTGCGGCACTGCGACGGCACGCCGGGGCCGCCGCCGACGCAGGCGCGAAAGCCGCGGTCCGCCGCGGCGGCGCGGCGCCGAAGAGCCGCGATGTCGGGCTGCATTGCACTCCAGAGATCGCTGTCCCAGCCGGAATCGAGGCCAACCTCGCTGGTCGCCTCGCCGTCGAAGTAACTGCCAATCGCCCCCCCCTCGCTGCCGCTGGGGCGGAAGTAACGGCGACTCGGCCGCAGCGTCGCGACCCGCTCTCCGTCCCGCTCGACCGCGAGCACGGCGCCGAAAGTGAGCGCCTCGGGTTCGGTGCGAACGGTCGGCCGCTCGTAGGTGAAGGTGCGCTCGTCGACGACCGCGCTCTCGCCCGGGCGCAGGGTGAGGTCGCGGTTGGTCTGGAAGCTCGAGGAGGCAGCGATTCCGATCAGCAGCACGGCAACGCCGACGTGGACCACGTAGCCGCCGTAGCGGCGGCGATTGCGCGAGGTGACGGCGAGCAGTGCCGCCGGCATCGAGCCGCCGGCGAGCGAGCGCCGCGCCGCGGCCCCGCGCCAGAACTCCTGCGCGAGGCCGGTCAGGGCGAAGGCGGCGAAGACAAACAGCGCCAGCGCCCAGAGACTCTGCGCAGCGTCGGTGGCGAGCACCAAGAAGACGCCGGTGCAGAGCGCGACGAGCGCCGGCGCGAGAAATACGCGCTTCGCCGAGTCCCAGCTGATACGGCGCCAGGCGAGCAGCGGCCCGATGCCGGTGAAGAGCACCAGGAGGATCGCCAGCGGGGTCGTGTAGCGGTCGAACCATGGTGCGGCTAACGAGGCCTTCTCGCCGGTGAAGAGCTCGGCGATCAGCGGGAAGAAGGTGCCCCAGAAGATCGTCGCCGTCAGCGCCACCAGGAGCAGGTTGTTGACGAGGAAGACCGACTCCCGCGAGGCGAGCGAGTCGATCCGCTTCGGTGCCCGCAGGTCGTCGAGACGGGAGACGATCAGCGCCGTCGAGCCGACCAGGACGACCGCGATCAGGCCGAGGATGTAGGGGCCGACGGTGCTGTCGCCGAAGGCGTGGATCGACTGCAGGACGCCGGAGCGGACGAGGAAGGTGCCGAGTAGTGCCAGCGAGAAGGTGGCGACGATCAGCGCCGCGTTCCAGACCTTCAGCATGCCGCGCTTCTCCTGCACCATGATCGAGTGCAGGAAGGCGGTGCCGATCAGCCACGGCATCAGCGCCGCGTTCTCGACTGGGTCCCAGGCCCAGTAACCGCCCCAGCCGAGCTCGGTGTAGGACCAACGGGCCCCGAGCAGCAGTCCGAGGCCGAGGAAAGCCCAGGCGATCAGCGCAAAGCGGCGAGTGGAGCGAATCCAGGCGGCGTCGAGGCGGCGGGTGATTAGGGCGCCGATCGCGAAAGCGAAGGGGACGGTGAAGGCGACGTACCCCGAGTAGAGCATCGGTGGGTGGATCATCATGCTCGGGTGCTGCAGCAGCGGGGTGAGGCCGACGCCGTCGGCGGCCGCCGGGCTCAGCGTCGAGAAGGGGTTGACGCCGCCGGCGAACAGCATCAGGCCGGTGAAGAAAGCAGCGATGCCGGCCATCACGGCGGTCGCGTAGGGAACGACCTCGCGCAGCTTGCGGCGCGTCGCGTAGAGCGCCGCCGAGGCGGCGATCGACAGGACCCAGGCCCAGAGCAACAGCGAGCCCTCCTGGCTCGACCACATCGCTCCCAGCTTGTAGAAGGCGGGCGTGTCGATCGAGGAGTGCTGCTGGACCAGCGCAAAGGAGAAGTCGTCGCTGGCAAAGGCGATCTCGAGCGTGACGACGCAGAAGGTCAGCAGCGCGCAGAGCGTGTAGACCGCACGGCGCGAGAAGTCGACCCAGCGCCGCTCGCCGCGGCTCCCCACGAGCGCCGCCACCGCTGCGCAGATCGCGGCGAGGAAGGCAAGCGCCAGGGCGGCGCTGCCCAAGCTAGCTGGCATTCGCCGGGCTGTCCGTCGTGAACTTCGAGGGGCACTTGGTGACGAGCGTGTCGCGCTCGCCGACGAAGACGCCCCCGTTCTCGACGGTGCCGGTGAGGATGATCTCGCGCCCGCCCCGGAAGGGGTCGGGGACGGTGCCGCTGTAGGTGACCGGGATGCTCTGGCTGGCGTCGTCGCGGTCGGCGACGCGGAAGCGCAAGCCCTCGCCCTCGTGGCGGACCGAGCCAGCGACGACCCGGCCGGTCAGCTCGTAGCTGGTGCCGGGCGCGGCGCCGAGCAGCTGCGAAGGCTCCTTCGCCTCGGTCGAGGCGCTGAAGGACGTGTAGACGAGCCCCACGGCCAGGAGGACCGCGGCGCTGAGCGCGACGACGAGTCGGATCTGTCGCTTGCGGGCGGGATCCACGGACTTGGGATTATCGCAAGGCCTGTTCTGGGACAATCGGCTGCGATGGCGGTGGGCTCCAGCAACGACCCAGTGATGCTGATCACCGGCGCCAGCAGCGGCATCGGCGCCGCGACGGCCCGGGCCGCGGCCGAGCGTTACCGTCTCGTCCTGGCGGCCCGGCGACTGGAGCCTCTGCGCGATCTGGCCGCCGAGCTGGGCGGCGAGGAGCGGGCGATCGCGGTCGAGTGCGACGTCACCGACTGGGGCCAGGTCCAAGCGATGACCGCCGCCGGCCTCGACGCCTTCGGGCGGATCGACGCCGTCTTCGCCAACGCCGGCTTCGGCGCCAGCCGCGGCTTCCTCGAGGAGTCACCCGAGCACTGGCGGGCGATGATCCTGACCAACGTCTACGGCGTCGCCCTGACGATCCGCGCCGCCCTCCCTCACCTGCTCGAGCGCGGCGACGGACACTTCCTCGTCACCAGCTCGGTCGCCGGCCGGCGGGCGCTGCCCGGCTCGCTCTACTCGGCGACCAAGTGGGCTGCGACCGCGATCGGCGAGGCCCTGCGCGCGGAGCTGCGCCAGATGCACGAGAACCACGCGATCCGGGTGACCCTGATCGAGCCCGGGATGGTCGATACGCCGTTCTTCGACAACCGCCCCGGCGAGTGGGCGCTCGCCGACGAGGACATCGCTCGCGCCGTGCTCTATGCGCTGGAGCAGCCGGCTGGGGTTGACGTCAACGAGATCCTGATTCGGCCTACTTCGCAGCCGATCTGAGGGTCGATCCCGGCAGGGGTTCCACTTAACTTTTTTTGAAGACAGTCGGCCGCCGTCCGAGAATGGCGTCGCAAAAAAAGTACAAGACGTTCCACCCCTACCGGGATCGACCCAGCGTCCGCGAGGAAGCCAGAAGCACCCGGACAACCCGCCAGTAGGAGCGCAGGAGCAGGCGAGCGGGAGCTGAGCGGGCGAGGGGTGGGATGAAGGGTGAGTCGAGGTCGGCGCTGAGCCAGGAGGCGAACTCCGCGGCGCTGACGCGGCGCGTGGACTGGAGCTGCCGGCGCTCGCGCAGTAGCCGCGGCAGCCAGGCCGCCACTTCCCGGATCGCTGCGAGTTTCTGCCTCCCCCAGCCGCCGGCGAACGAGGCGGGCAGCAGCGCCAGCTCGGTGGCAAGCAGGGCCGGGGCCAGCAGGCCGAGCAGGCTTGTCGGGTAGACGCGAATCAGGAAGGCCCAGCGGTTGCGCTCCAGCCAGCGCCACTTGTGTTCGCGGGCGCCGAACTCGTACTCGTGGTCGACCACAGCGCTCGGCTCGATCCCGAGCACGCCGCCGGCCAACCGCAGGCGCAGCGAGAGGTCGACGTCCTCGTGGTAGAGAAAGAACTCGCCTGGGAAGCCGCCGACCTCCTCCCAGGTACGGCGGGGAATCGCCAGGCAGGCGCCGGAGAGGGCAGGGACCTCGCCGGCGGGCGGCGCCTCCTCGAGTGCGCGGCCGTGCATCCCGGCCCAGACGATGCCGGTGAAGTGGATGGGATTGCCGGCCGAGTTGATCCGCGTGCCGCCCTCGTCGGCGACTAGCGCCTGCCATGCGGCCCAACCCCTCTCCTCCACCCACGGCCGTCGGATCGCCTCGCCGAAGCCTGGCAGCGGCGCCGCGTCGGGATTGAGGATCACCAGCAGGTCCCCCCGGGCGGTCCGCCCTCCCTCGTTGCAGGCGCCGGCGAAGCCGGCGTTGCGTCCCGTCTGCACGAGCCGCGCCGCGGGCGCCAGCGCGGCGACTGCCTCCGGCGTCCCGTCGTCGGAATCGTTGTCGACGACGATCACCTCGTCGCCATCGCCCAGCTCAGAAAGGAGCGCGGGCAGCGTCCGCGAGAGCTCCTCGCGGCTGTTCCAGGCGACGATCATGACCGATAGCGTCGGGCGCACCGACGCGGGAGGCTAGACGGTTGATTGCGAATTAACGTGCCCGCGAGGGCGTGACTGGCCAAGCTGGATGGTGCACGCGCCGCAGCGCGTAGCAGCGCTACGCGCGAGGACGCGGGTGCCGATCCAGCGCCGCGCCAGGCGTGCAATCCGGGGTGCGGTAATTCGGGATCAGCCGTCGACTAACGGCCGCGTTTGGCTTTGCCCTTCGCCTTGCCTTTGCAGCTGCGCCGCATCTTCGGCCGCTGGTTGGCTTTCTTGCCGTTGTGGGCTCTGATCCTGGCGACGGCGCGGATCTTGCTGCCTTTCTTCCCGCAGAGGTTGCGCGAGTTCGTCAGCAGCCCTTTCTTTCCGCCCCGCATCGTGAGGATGAATTTCGACACGGGGACGTCGGGCAAGGTCTCGAAGCTGTTGCGGATTCGCCCTTTGACGGCGTCGATCCGGCCGACCAGGTCGATGTCCACCTGGCCCCGCAGCGAGGCAACCAGATCGGGCAGATCGTTGTCGGACGAGCGCAGGAAGACCGGGCCTTCAAGCGGCTTGTCAAGGAGCGGCGTGAAGGCGCGGGCGAAGCCGTAACGGGACTTCTTCGGGCAGTTGTTGGCGTCGTACTGGACCCGCGTGCAGACTTTGGAGAGGTTGCTCTGGTCGAGGAAGAGCGAGCGCGGCAGCGTCACCACCGCTTTCGAGGTGTTGGCGTCGCCCGCTCGGGCCACGTAGATTGCGCGCAGTTTCGGGTTTTTCGCCCGTTTGGTGGCGCCGAAGAGACGCAAGAACAGTTTCGGTTTGAAGCCGAGCGCGTCGCAGTCGTTCACCCGGAAGGGCACCGAGGTGGCGAAGGAGCTGAAGGCGGCCGGGTCGAGGGGATTCGCTCCACCGCCGCGGAGAACGCCTGCTGCGGCGAGGGGCGCGCAGTTGGTCGGGTTCAACGCAAACCGCGGCCGGTCGAGGCGGACGCTCACCGAGCGGACGTCGAGTAGGGCGCCGCCGTAGACGTGCGGAATCGGATCGGAGACGGCGTGCACCTGCGCCGTCGTGCGGTCGACGAACAGTGCCACCCTCACCACAACCGTGCCGAGATCGAACGGTCCGGCCGTGGCGGGGGTGACGACTGCCAGGGAGAGAGGGGCTCCTTTGTAGGGCCCTGCGAGGAAAGCCTTGCCGGCAATGCGAAGCGGCTCCGGACCGGTGCCGGCGGCGACGTCGGCGATCCCGACGTAGCTGTCGCCGGGACAGCTGGAGGACGTGGCTTGCGCTGCGCCGGAGCTCGCCGCCGCTGCCGCGAGCGCGGCCTCGGGGCAGTAGCGCACGCCCGCGAGCCTTGCCGTCACACCCGGAGGCAGCGTCACGTCGACGCCTTTCAGCTCCTGGTTGCCGTCGGAGCGGGCGACGTCCATGGTGAGCGGGCTGAAGGCGCCGGCTTTCGGACGGTCGACACGAAGGCCCATGCTGGGGGCGAAGGGTCGGTCACCCAGGGTTTTCGGGCACTCGCCGCCGCCGGGGAGGGTCGCCAGCGAGAAGTCGTCACCCGGCGTGGCCGGAGGATCGCCAGAAGGCCCTTCTTCGCTCCCGGCCGGAACGATTCCCGGGGCCGACGACCACGGCGTCATCTGCGTCGCGGTCGTGTTGGGGCCGCAGGTCGGCGGGCTGGTCAACGGCGCCCGTGGGCCGCCGTTGAAGCTGAGCCGGAAGGCCTCGAACGGCACCTGGGGCAGGCCGGGGATCGGAATGCTGCCGAGCGGCGCGTCGTCGAAGGTCGTGGTCAGCTGCCCGGTCATCGGGTCGGCGCTGACTTTGCCCAGCAGGCGGGCGGAGATGTCGTAGCGGGCCGACTCCGCGGTGACGAAGATCCGGTAGAGGTCGCCGGAGGCGGGATCGCTGCTGAGCTGCCGGCCGACGTAGACCGCCCCGGTCAGCGAGCCGTCCGGCAGCGGTGGGGTGTCCACCACGACCGCGCCTATTTGGGAGGCGGCGGGGCAAGCGACCGGATTGCGGGTGCCTTTGCCGAACTCGGCGTCGGTGCAGGCGACGAGCCCGTTGGCCGCCGACGGGTTGAGGCCCATTCCGGCTGGCAGGGTCACGCGTGCTGAGCGGACGTGGGAGGTCGCCTTGCTTTCTTCGTCTTTGAGCGGGTTTTTGATCTCGGGCAGGGTCACCGTGACGATGGCCCCAGCCGGCGAATCGGTCTGGCCCGTGTTCGGATCCACGTCGATCGACGGTTCGAAGGGGATGTCGTCGCAGTTTTTCGGCGAGGTTTCGAAGGCCGGCGGCATGCGCGGGATCTTCGACTCGACGAACGGGGAGCCGTTGGGGAAGTTCGGTTCCGGTTTCTCGAAGGAATCGGCGCGCAGGAGGGTCGAGTAGACATGTTCGAAGGGCTGGCCTGGCACAGCTGGCCCGAAGCAGGTCGGCGGGGTGGTGATGAAGGTGCCGTCACCGGCGTCGCCGTCGAAGGTGAGGCGGTTTTTCGCGACCCTGGCAAGTTCCGCCGGGATTGGTGGCACTTCCAGTTTGTGGGCGTGGATGGTGAAGTACTCGTGGTAGTCGCCCTCCCAAGCGACGTCTGCCTCGAGGAAGATGTCGCTGTCGGCGAGGCTGAAGCCGAACCGAGCGGGTTCGCCCTCTTCGGGAACGATGTTGTAGACGTCCGCTTTCAACGGCGGCGCCGAAATGCCAGTCAGGGCGTTCGTCGCGACGATTTCGCTGACGCCCACTTTCGAGAGCGGCGCCAGGCCCGCGCAGTCGGCGGGGCTCTGGCCGGGATCGAGATCGCACTGCGGCGTGGCCTGCGGGTTGACCGTCAGGCCCGTCGGGAGATCGACCCGCACCGTCCGGATGTTGCCTTCGGGGACTTCCGGGCCTAGCGGGATCGTCGGGTTCGGTTCGTGGTTGACGATGAACTGCGTGAAGCCTTTGGGCGGATGGCCCGCGGCCTCTTCGTAAAAAAGCGAGGGCGTGGCGACCGAGCACTGCCCGGGAGGAGGAGGATCGGCTTTGCACGTGCCCGCCTGCCAGGGGCTGTCCGGCTGCGGGTTGTTGGGGTCCTGCGGACCGATGATCTGCGCGCTGCTCACCGGCGCGAGGCCGAGCGTCAGCACTACAACAAGACTCGCCGCGACAGGCGCTCCCCGCATCCCTTCTTTCACCCTGGCCTCCTTCTCGACGGATGATTGAGCCAGTTTACCTAATTTTGCTGATCTGCGTTAGTCTCTTTTGAGTAGTCGCCCGTCAACGAAAGTGAGGATGTCCGTGAACTGGCAGCTTCTGGCTCGTGCCAATACCCACCCCCTGCGGGTTTCAATCCTCGAGGTGCTCGGCCTCGATGGCGGGCGAACCCTCTCGCCGAAGGACCTCAGCCTCGAGCTGCAGGCACCGCTCAGCACCGTCAACTACCACGTCACCGAGCTGGCCAAGGCCGGCCTCCTGGAGTTGGTGGACCAGCGTCAGGTCCGCGGCGCGGTCGAGCACTTCTACCGCGCGGTTGACACCAGCCCGGTAACCGCCTCGCGAGGGGCAAGGCGAAACGGCGGTGGCTCGCGGCGAAGCGTGCGGCGGCGCGGCAGTCAAACGAGGTCCCTGCAGACGAAATAGGCGAGCTACAGCCAGCCGGCGCGCTTAAAAGCGCTGGTACAGCAGGAGGCAGACGACCGCGATGACGTGCAGGTCGAAATCGTCGGCGATCGACGCGAACGCCTCGGGCAGCCCCTCGGGGCCGTGAAGCGGACGACGGGTCTCGAACCCGCGACCTCGAGCTTGGGAAGCTCGCGCTCTACCAGCTGAGCTACGTCCGCGTAGGGCCGATTCTACGACCAGGCCAAGGACGGGCGGCGCGGGGACGAGAGCGGACGGGGACTAACCTTCCCAGCCCGTGAGCGTTCGCGCTTTCCTCGCGTTCTTCGCCGTGCTCGCCCTCGTAGGCCTGCTCGGCTTCGGCCTGCTCAGCAAGGGCGAGACGACGATCGCGCTCGGCGACCCGGTTCCCGACCGGGAGCTGCCGGCACTCGGCGGTGATCGACAGGGGTCGATTGCCGATTACCGGGGCCGCTGGGTGCTGGTCAACCTTTGGGCCTCGTGGTGCGACCCGTGTCGTGAGGAGGCGCCGGAGCTGGAGCGCTTCTGGCGCCGCTTCCGCGACCGCGGCGTGACCGTACTCGGCATCGACGTCCAAGACAACAGCGAGGACGCGCTCGCCTTCGTGCGGGAGCACCGGTTGACCTACCCGCAGCTGCGGTCGGTCGGCGATGAGCGCAGCGATGCCTTCGGCTCGACCGGGGTGCCGGAGAACTTCCTCGTCAACCCGCGCGGCAGCCTGGCGCTGATCCAGCGCGGCCCCGTCGACGAGCGCTTCCTGGCCGAACGCGTGGTTCCAATCGTCGAGGGACCGCGATGAGCATGAGTGGCGCGTTACTCGCGCTATCCGCGAACAAGGCGCCAGGCAGATGGCTTGTTACCGTGCTGGCGCTGCTCGCGGTCGTGGCGCCCGCCGCTGCGGCAGCCCCGCAGACGACCCTCCCTGACATCGAAGACGAGGTGATGTGCCCGATCTGCGGCACGCTGCTGGAGCTCTCGGAATCGCCGCAGGCGGAGCGACAGAGGGCCTTCATCTCCCGCCAGATCGCCACTGGCAACAGCAAGGAGGAGATAAAGGATGCGCTAGTCGCCGAGTACGGCCGGCCCGTTCTGGCGCTGCCACGCGGCTCCGGCTTCGACCTCTCCGCCTACCTGGTGCCGGCGATCGCCTTCGCCGTCGCCGCGGCGGCGCTGGCGATCGGCATCGCCCGCTGGCGCCGCGCTGGCGATCGCGTTCCACCGGGCCCGACCGCCGGTGAGGCGACGCGCGATGCGGACGCCCAGCGCCTCGACGACGACCTTGCCCGCTACGACCTCTGAGGCGCCCGGCCTCCCGGAGGCCGATCTCAGCCCTGAACGACTAATCCGGTGAGGGGGATGCCGAGATCCGGTGGCGGATCGTCGCGGCCGACGCAGGCCAGCGCCGCGTC
Organism: uncultured Solirubrobacterales bacterium; assembly: GCA_963817945.1. Classification (GTDB taxonomy): domain Bacteria; phylum Actinomycetota; class Thermoleophilia; order Solirubrobacterales; family 70-9; genus VRUE01. The sequence goes on from CAWFQH010000001.1 coordinate 308,802, forward strand.
TGCCTCGGCGGCGACAGCGGAAAGGGCCGCGTCCCCGTTCGCCTCGGGGCCGGCGAGGACCAGCAGCTCGTACGCACCGCGCAGCTTCGCGATCGCGTGCCGGAAGCGCTCGGAGCCGAGCAACGTCGGCGCGTCGGACGCCTCTCGGCCGGCGACGACGCAGACCAGCGGCTGGCCCGCCTTCTGGGCGCCGGGCCCGGCGAGGACGAGCGAGTCGAGGATCTGCTCCGGCTCGACCTCACCGCGCAGGTACTCGTGCAGCCCGGGGGCCGCGGCCAGCCCGAGGGCGTCGGCGACGCCGGGTTGGCCGAGGTCGCACTCGAGCAGCGCAGTCCGGGTGTCGGCGGCCGCGGCGGCGGCAGCCAGCCCGATCGCCACGGCACGCCGACGCCCAGGCTCCCCCAGGACCAGCACGGCACGGCTACCGTGCAGCTGCCCGCGCAGGGCGTCATAGGCCTCTAGATCGCAACGGCGCAGCGTCCCGGCCGGTGGCGCGGCACCCGCCTGGGTGGGGATCTCCGCCAATACCTTCACATCCGCTCGGGGGCGGAGATGCCCAGTAGTCCGAGGGCGCCGGCGATCGTTCGCTTCGCCAGCAGGCAGAGGGAGAGCCGCTGGCCCTCGACCCCCTCCCCCTCTGCCCCGATCACCTTGCAGTCGCGATAGAAGGCGTGAAAGTCGGCCGCGACCGCCATCGAGTAAGCGCAGATTCGGTGCGGCGCGCGGCGTGCCGCCGCCTCGCGGACCTCCTCGGGGAACTCGAGCAGGCGCTTGATCAGGTCCCGCTCAGCCGGCTCCAACGCGGTGCCGGGAATCGGGCGGGCAACTGCGCTCCCTTCCTCATCCGCTTTGCGCAGGATGCTGGCGATGCGCGCGTGGGCGTACTGGACGTAGTAGACGGGGTTCTCACTCGACTCGCGCCGCGCCAGCTCCAGGTCGAGGTCGACGGCGGTGTCGTGGCTGCGCCAAAGCATGAACCAGCGGGCCGCGTCGACGCCGATGTCATCGACCAGCTCGTCCAGCGAGACGAAATCGCCGCTGCGCTTCGACATCTGCGCCCGCTCACCACCTTCGACGATGTGGACGAGGCGCATGATCGGTGACTCGATCGCCTCCGGGTCCGCGCCAAGGGCGGCGATCGCCGCCCGCAGACGCGGCGCGTAGCCGTGGTGATCGGCGCCCAGCACGTCGATCAGACGGTCGAAGCCGCGCTCGAGCTTGTCGCGGTGGTAGGCGACGTCGGCGGCCAGATAGGTCGGCTCGCCCTCGGCACGGACCAGCACCCGATCCTTGTCGTCGCCGAACTCGGTGCTGCGCAGCCAGAGGGCACCGTCGCTGCGGTAGGTGTGCCCGCTCTGCTCCAGCGCCGCCAGGGCCTCCTCGACCTCGCCGCGGCCGTAGAGACCCCGCTCGGAGAACCAGGTGTCGAAGTGAACCCCGAAGCGGTCGAGGCTTTCCCGGACGTCCTCCAGGACCAGCTCGACCGCCCGCAAACCGATCGCGTCGGCATCGGCTGGATCGAGGTTCTCAGAGCGGAGCCGCTCCGCCAGGCGCTCGACGTAGGGTCCGCGGTACCCGTCCTCAGGGGGCTCGCCGCCGGTCATCGCGGCGACGATCGAGGCGGCGAAGCGCTGCATCTGACCACCGGCGTCGTTGACGTAGTACTCGCGCTCGACCCGGTGCCCGACTGACTCCAGCAGCCGCACCAGGGCGTCGCCGTAGGCTGCGTGGCGGCCGCCGCCGACGTGCAGTGGACCGGTCGGGTTGGCGGAGACGAACTCGACCAGGACCCTCTCGGGTGAGTCGGCAGGAGCCGGGCCGAGCCGCTCGCCGGCGGCCTCGAGCGCCGCCGCCGCCGCGTGGAACCAGGTGTCCGAGAGGAAGAGATTGACGAAGCCGGGACCGGCGACCTCGACCCGATCGAGCCAGCCTTGGGCCCCCAGCTCCCGCTGCAGCTCCGCGCAGAGCCTGGCGGCGACGTCCCGCGGGCTTTCGCCGAGGGGCGCCGCAAGCAGCATCGCGGCGTTGGAGCTGTAGTCGCCGTGCTCGGGCTGCGGAGGTCGCTCCAGCGCGGGAGCCGGTCCGGCCGGCTCGCCCTCGCGGAGAGCCCGGGCGGCCCTGTCGACGGCCGAGCGGAGCTCTGCGATCGGATCGGTTGCAGCGATCATCGGGATCGGGGCATCGTATGACCAGGGATACGCTGCGAGCCGTGCGCGTCGCCGCGATCACCGACATCCACGCCAACCTCCCCGCCCTTGAGGCAGTCCTCGACTCGATCGAAGCGGTCGGGGTGGAGGAGATCTGGTGCCTCGGGGACGTCGTCGGCTACGGCGCCGACCCGGATGCCTGCGCCGATCTCGTCCGCGAGCGCTGCACCCTGTGCCTCGTCGGCAACCACGACCTGGCCGTCCTGGGCGCGCTCGACATCTCCGCCTTCTCGGAGGCCGCGGCAGCCGCGGTGGCGTGGACCCGGGAACGGGTCACGGAGGGGACGCTCGAGCTGCTGCGGGAGCTGGAGCCCAGCGGCCTGCGCGATGGCATCGCCCTCTCACACGCTTCGCCACGCGACCCGGTCTGGGAGTACGTGCTGTCTTCCGAGCAGGCCGACGCCTGCCTCGACGCGCAGGGCGAGCGGATCGGCCTGATCGGCCATTCGCACGTATCGCTGTACTTCAGCCGGCCGGCGGTACCGCAGCGGGGGGAGGTCCAGGGAGCCCAGGCGAGCGACGACACCCTGCTGGACCTGGGAAGAGGCAGCTGGCTGATCAATCCCGGCAGCGTCGGCCAGCCCCGCGATGGCGATCCTCGCGCCGCCTGGCTGGAGCTGGACACCGCCGGGCCGACGGCTCGCTTTCATCGCGTTCCCTACGAGATCGGCCGGGCCGCCGCGGCGATCGTCGACGCCGGCCTGCCGCGGCGCCTCGCGGACCGTCTCCACGCCGGCCAGTGAGACGGCAAAGCGGCAAACCGAGTTGTCGGGAAGCGCGAAATGCAGGGAAATTCCGCTCACCCGGGCGTTCTCTAGACTCGGCCGGATGCCCCGTGCCCTCGCATCGCTGCTCGCTCTCGCCCTGGCCGGAGCGATGACCCTCGCCGCAGCCGGTTGCGGCGAGGAGGACGCCCAACTGCTGCCCGGCGGCACCGCCCAGGAGATCACGGCCAATCTCGACACCGTCCAGCAATTGAGCGACGAAGGGGACTGCGTCGGGGCCGAAAGCGCCGCCCTGCAGGTGAGCGAACAGATCGAAGCGCTTGGCGGGGTCGATCCGAAGCTGAAGCAGGCTTTGCGCGACGGTGCGACGCGCCTCAACGAAGTCGTCGCCGGCTGCGAAGAAGAGCTGGAAGCCGCGGCCCCCGACGAAGCCGAAACCGAATTCGAATCCGACGCCGACGAGAAGCAGGCCGAGCGGGATGACGAGGAGCGCGAAAAGGAAGAGGAGGAAGAAGAAAAGGAAAGGGAGAAGGAAGAAGGGGAGAGCGAAAAGGAAGTGGAAGGCGAAGAGGAACCCTCCCTCCCCCCGCAGGCGGAAGGCGAAGGCAAAGGCTTGGATGAGGATGACGGAGAAGGCACGGCCCCGGGCAACTCCGGAGAAGACGGCAGCCCCTCGGGCGGAGTGAGTCCAAGCGCCCCGGTCGAAGGGGGCCCGTGATGGAGGCGAGTGCGCTCTCCGGGCGATATGAGATCGGCGACCGGCTCGGCTCGGGCGGCATGTCAAACGTCTACCGTGCCACCGACCGCACCCTCGAGCGGAGCGTCGCGGTCAAGATCCTCGCTGAGCACCTCTCCGACGACGAGCGTTTCGTCGAACGCTTCCGGCGCGAGGCGTTGGCCGTCGCCAAATTGATCCACCCCAACATCGTTCAGGTCTACGACACCGGTATCGACGAGGCGCGCCACTACATCGTCATGGAGTATGTCGACGGCCGCTCCGGGGCGCAGATACTCCAACGCCAGGGCCCGCTCGACCCCGAGACGGCCGCCGAGGTGGGAATCCAGGCCTGCGCCGGACTCGGCTACGCGCACCGCCGCGGAATCATCCATCGCGACGTCAAGCCCGGCAACCTGATGCTGGTCGGCGGCCCGGTCGGCGGCGGCGCGATGACCGTGAAACTGACCGACTTCGGGATCGCGCGCGCGATCGAACAGACCCGGATCACGCAGGTCGGCTCGGTGGTCGGGACCGCTGCCTACCTCGCGCCGGAGCAGGTGCGCGGCGAGGAGGCGACCGCGGCGACCGACGTCTACGCGCTGGGTGTCGTCCTCTACCAGTTCCTCACCGGGCGACTCCCCTACGAGGGGTCGACGCTGGCGGAGCTGGCCGTGCGCCAGCAGAACGAGCGGCCGCTGCCTCCGAGCAGCTACAACGACGAAGTGCCGGACAGCCTCGGCGGAGCCGTGCTGCGCGCGCTCGAGGGCGACCCGGGCCGTCGCTACGCCAGCGCCGACGAGCTGGCTGGCGGCCTGCAGCAGGGCCTGCGGGGCGAGGACGTGACCCTGCCGCTGGAGGAGGGCGCCACCGCGACTCAGGTCCTCGGCGGCGATAGCGCGACGCGGCGACTGGACCAGACCGAGCGGACCGAACTCCGCCCCGCCTCGCCAAGCCGCCGCCCGGCCCCCCGGGCGCCGCAGTCCGTCGCCCCGCCGAAGGCCGCGCCGGCGCCGATGGCGCCGCGCAGGCGCAGCGGCTTCTCGAGGCTGGTCCGGTTCACCCTTGCAACGGTTGCCTTGGTATTGATCGCGGCGGCAGTCGCCGCCGCGGTGATCCTCGCCACCGACCAGGCCAGCGGCGTGCGTGCGTCCGAGGTCGCCGGCGACACCGTCGATCGCGTCGTCGAAGAGCTGAAGGAACTGGTCGCCAAGAACACGGAATGACGGCAAGGGGGACTGCCCCGTCCGCAGGCGTCAGGACTTCGCCGGCTCGGAGGCCGGCTTCGCCCGAGCGGCCCCACTGGATTTCGCCCCAGCGCGTTCCTTGTCACAATGTCGGCGCACGAGGAAAAGCGCCCCCCAGAGGACGATTCCGAGGTAAAAAGGGATCAGCAGCAGCGGCTCCCCACCCTCGAGAAAGGGCCGGACGGCAAACGGGGCGACTATCAGGGTGAAGGCCACCAGGCCCAGCCAGGGACGCACCCAGCTGACCTGCCACCGCCAGAAGCGGGGCCAGGTTGCCCGCAAGCGACCCCAGGCCCGCGCCGCCCGCCTCAGCCTTGCGTCCCCGACCATCCCGCGCGCGATTACCCAACCAACGAGGAGCGCTGCGACCACCGCGGCGACGAGGGCGCCAGCCTCGGCGGATGCGCCGCCTTCGTCGGCGGGAGATGCACCCAGCAGGGGTAAGGACAAGCCCGCGAAGAGCGTGACGAAGACGTATTGCACGGCCTTTGCCACTTTCGGGCCGGCCGGCGTCACCTCCACCACGTAGTCGCGGAAGGCCGTAAGGCTGAGGCCGCGCGGGCGCTTCAGCGCCCGCCCGCTCGCCGAGGGAGTCCACTCGACGGCGGAGATCGTCTCGCCGTAAGCATCTGCGCCTTGACCCAGGGGCTCGATCAGTGCCCTGCGGCGGGCCAGCTCGAGGAGGTCGAGAACCTCTTCGTCCTCGAGCCCGAGCCGGAAGAGCTGGATCTCCCGGTTGACGAGAGCGGCTGAGGTGGCCGCTCCGTGGCGGGCGAGGTGAGGGATGAGAACCTGCTGAAAGACGCGTTCCGCGCCCTCGTCCCGCTCGAGTGCTTTGCCAAGCTCCGTGTGCATCATCTCCCCCGCCGATCGGCCGAATCTCTCGTTTAGCGCTACCTCTGTCAAGCAATCTACGTCGGACGACCTACGGAGCGGCCTCCCAGGGGGAGGCGCCGCTCATGACCGCGGTCGAATAGGCGGAGAAGGACCCCGCCCGGATCGAGGCCCTGGCGTGAGCGAGAAGCTCGCCAAGGTAGGTCAGGTTGTGGAGGCAGAGGAGGCGGACGGCGGTCAACTCCTCGGCGCGGGAGAGGTAGCTGAGGTAGTCGCGGTCGTGGTGCCGGCAGGCGGGACAGGGACAGCCGTCGACGACCGGGCTGCGGTCACCCTCCCAGGACTTGCGCAGGTCGAGGCGGAAGCGGTTTTCAGGGTCCGGGACGAGGGCGGTGCCGTGGCGGGCGAGGCGGGTCGGGATCGCGCAGTCGAAGACGTCGAGGCCGAGGGCGATGCCGGCAAGCAGGTCGTCGATGTCGCCGATCCCAAGCAGGTGCTTCGGCGCCTCCTCCGGCAGCAGCGGCGCCGTCATCCCGAGGACGCCGCGCATCTCCTCCTTGTCGCGGCCAAGCGTGCCGCCGATCGCGATCCCGTCGACGCCAGCGTCGGAGATGACCTGCGCGGAGTCGCGACGCAGGTCTTCGTGGACGCCTCCCTGGACGATGCCGAATACCGCCTGGCGAGGCGGCCCATGGGCCTCATGCCACTCCAGGCAGCGCCCCAGCCAGCGGTGGGTGCGCTCCATCGAGCGCCCGGTGTAGTCGCGGTCGGCGTGGTAGGGGGTGCACTCGTCGAAGACGAGGGCGATGTCGGAGCCGAGCTTTGCCTGCACCTCCATCGAGACCTCGGGCGAGAGGAAGAGCGAGCGGCCATCGCGATAGGAGCGGAAGCGCACCCCCTCCTCGTCGATCGAGACAACCGAGCCGCGCTCGCCGCCGGGCCGTCCCTTCCCCTTCACCTCGTCGGCGACCCCGCCGTGGGCCAGCGAGAAGACCTGGAAGCCGCCTGAGTCGGTGATCAGTGCCCGCCCCCAGTCCATGAAGCCGTGCAGGCCGCCGGCGGCGTCGATCCGATCAGGTCCGGGCGAGACGAACAGGTGGTAGGTATTGCCAAGGATCAGCTCGTAGCCGAGCGCCGCGACCTCCGCCGACTCCAGGCTCCGCACGGTGCCCTTGGTCGCCAGCGGAATGAAGGCGGGCGTCTCGACCGGGCCGTGGGCAGTATGCAAAACGCCCGCGCGGGCTCTCCCGTCGCGGGCGTCAATCTCGAACCTAAGTCTCTCCGGCTCAACCCTCATGGCGTCGTTCGATGAGTTGACCACACCATGGTGTGGTCAACTCATCGCTTGTCGAGCGTCGCGATCAGCGAGCGGCCGGTCATCGCCCCGGGCTGCGGGATTCCCAGCAGCTCCAGCGTCGTCGGGGCGACGTCGGCGAGGATGCCGCCGTCGCGCAGCTCGATGCCGTCGGTGGTGACGATCAGCGGCACCGGGTTGAGCGAGTGGGCGGTGTTCGGCGAGCCGTCCGGCTCCAGCATGTGGTCGCAGTTGCCGTGGTCCGCGGTGACGATGCAGGCGCCGCCGGAGCGCTCGACTGCGGTGACTACCTCGGCGAGGCAACCGTCGACCGTCTCCACTGCCTCCACGGCGGCGGGGATCGAGCCGGTGTGACCGACCATGTCGGGGTTGGCGAAATTGATGATCCCGAAGCGGTAGTTGCCACCGCTCCAGCGCTCGACGAAGGCGGCTGCCGCGGCGCGGGCGCTCATCTGGGGCTTGTGGTCGTAGGTGGGAACATCGCGCGGCGAGTCGACGAGGCAGCGCTCCTCCCCCTCCCACTCCTCCTCGCGGCCGCCGTTGAAGAAGTAGGTGACGTGGGCGTACTTCTCGGTCTCGGCGACGTGAAGCTGGCGACCGCCGGCCTCGGAGACGACTTCGGCCAGCGTCGCTCGCGGCCGCGCCTCGGGGAACGCGACCGGGTACGGCCAGCCCTTGCGGTATTCGGTCATCGTCGTCAAATCGAGGACGGGCCCACCGCTGCGCGGGAACTCGTCGAACTGCGGATCGGCGAGTGCCGGCGTCATCTGGCGAGCCCGGTCGGGGCGGAAGTTGACGAAGATGGCGACGTCGCCGGCGGCGGCGCCGTCGTAGTCGCCGATCACGGTCGGTTTGACGAACTCGTCGGTGTCGCCGCGCTCGTAGGAGCCCTCGATCGCCTCGCCGGCACTCGCCGCGTGCAGGCCGCGGGCGTGCACGATCGCGTCGTAGGCGAGCTTGGTCCGCTCCCAGCGGGTGTCGCGGTCCATCGCGTAGTAGCGACCGCCGACGGTCGCGATGCGCCCCGCCTGCCGCAGCCAGCGCTCGAGCTCGGCCAGGTAGCCGCGGCCGCCGTGCGGGAGGGTGTCGCGGCCGTCGGTGAAGGCGTGGAAGACGACGTCGGGGACGCCCTCCTGCGAGGCCAGCTCGATCGTCGCCTCGATGTGCTCCCAGCCGGAGTGGACGCCGCCGTCGGAGACCAGCCCGAGCAGGTGCAGGCGACCGCGGGGACTGCGCCGAGCCCGCTCGCAAGCGGCCAGCAGGGCCTCGTTCTCGAAGAAGCTGCCGTTGGCGATCGCGTCGTCGATCCGAGCCAGGTCCTGCTTGACGATCGCCCCCGCGCCGAGGTTGAGGTGGCCGACCTCGGAGTTGCCCATCTGCCCGTCGGGCAGGCCGACGTCGCGGCCCTGGGCGGAGAGTTGACTATGGGGATATTTCTCCCAGAGGCGGTCGAAGACCGGCGTCTCGGCGAGCGAGATCGCGTTGCCGGGACCCGGCGGGGCGAGTCCCCAGCCGTCGAGGATGACGAGCGCCAGCGAGGGAACCGGCGGAGTGGGCACCTAGCCCGCCGCCTCCACTATTGCAGCGAATTCCTCCGGGTCGAGGCTGGCACCGCCGACCAGCGCCCCGTCGATATCAGGCTGCGCCAGTAGCTCCGCCGCGTTGCCCGGCTTGACCGAGCCGCCGTAGAGGATCCGCACCCGGTCGGCCTCGCCGCCGTGCATACGGAGCGTGTCGCGGATGAAGGCGCACGCCTCCTGGGCCTGCTCGGGAGTCGCGGTACGGCCGGTCCCTATCGCCCAGATCGGCTCGTAGGCGATCACCACGTCGGCTACCTGCGGGCCGGGGACCTCGGCGAGGTCGGCCTGGAGCTGGCGCTCCAGCACCGCCTCCGTCTGCCCGCCGTCGCGCGCCTCCTCGCTCTCGCCCACACAGAGGATCGGCTCTAGGCCGGCGGCGAGCGCAGCCGGCACCTTGCGGGCCAGCGCCTCGTCGGTCTCGTTGAAGTACTGCCGCCGCTCGGAGTGGCCGAGGACGACCGCCTCGACGTCGAGCTCCACCAACATCGGCGCCGAGACCTCGCCGGTGAAAGCGCCCGACTCCCCCTCGTGCATGTTCTGCGCGGCTACTTTGATCGCCGTGCCGTAACGGCGCTCGACGACGGCGCTCAACGCCGTGAACGGCGGGCAGAGGACGACATCGTGTTGCGTCGCCGCGATCCGCGGCAACAGCGCATCGACGAACTCGGCCGCCTCGGCGACGGTCTTGTGCATCTTCCAGTTGGCGGCTAGATATGCGGTCCTTGTGCTGGGCGTGCGCTCAGGCATCCTGCAGCGCCTCCACGCCCGGCAGCTTCTTTCCCTCCAACAGCTCCAACGACGCACCCCCTCCGGTCGAGACCCAATCCACTTCGTCGGCAAGCCCGAACTCGTGCAGTGCCGCGACCGAGTCGCCGCCGCCGACCACGGTCGTGCCAGGCGCGGACGCCACCGCTTCCGCCACCCGGCGCGTGCCGGCGGCGAACGGCTCCAGCTCGAAGGCCCCCATCGGGCCGTTCCAGAGCACGGTTCCGGCGGCATCGATCGCTTCGGCGTAGGCGGCGGCGGTGCGCGGACCGACGTCGAGGCCCATCCAGCCGTCCGGCACCTCGACGCCGTCGTTCTCGCGGCGCTCGGTATCGGCGTCGAAACTCTCGCCCAACACGAGGTCGACCGGCAGCATCAGCTCGCAGTCCGAGCCCTCGGCCTGCCGCAGCGCCTCCTCGGCCAGCTTCACTCCCTGCTCCTCGACCAGTGAGTCGCCGGTCGCGATCCCCTGGGCGCGGAAGAAGCTGAAGCACATCGCGCCGCCGATCAGGATCCGGTCGGCGATCTCGAGGAAGCGGTCGATGACGCCGACCTTGTCGGAGACCTTGGCGCCGCCAAGCACGACCACCAGCGGCCGCGCCGGCGACTCGACCACCCGCGTCAGCTCGCTCACCTCGCGCTCCAACAGCAAACCGGCGTAGCCGGGCAGACGGTGCGCCACTCCCTCGGTGCTGGCGTGAGCGCGGTGGGCGGCGCCGAAGGCGTCATTGACGTAGAGGTCAGCGAGTGCGGCGAGGCGCTCCGCAAGCGCCGGGTCGTTCTCGGTCTCCCCCGGCTCGAAGCGCAGGTTCTCGAGCAGCATCACGTCCCCCTCGGCCTGCCCCTCGGCGATCGCCTCGACCTCCGCGCCGACGACGGCAGGCGCCTGCGCGATCTCGGTGCCCAGTAGCTCGGCCAACCGCTCGCCGACGGGGCGCAGCGAGAGCTGTGGGTCGTGCTTGCCCTGCGGCCGGCCGAGGTGCGAGGCCAGCACCAGCGTGGCGCCGCGCTCGCGCAGCAGCTCGATCGTCGGCAGCGCCGCTCGGATGCGGGTGTCGTCGGCGACCCTGCCCCCGTCAAGGGGCACGTTGAAGTCGACCCGGACCAGGACGCGCCGGCCGCCGACGTCGGCGTCGCGGACGCTCTTCTTCGCGAAGCTCATCGCCGAGCCGGCTAGATGGTTGATTCCACGGCGGCGTGTGACCGGGGGCGCGCGTGGCCAAGCAGATCAAGGACGCAGGGCGCAGACTTTGGTGGTGCCAAAGGCAAGCCCGAGGACGCAGAGATGCGCAGTGCCACGCGCGTCATCCGGGTGCGCGGGGTCGTGGAATCAACCATCTAACTCAGAGAACCTTGCCGGCGAGCTCGACGCAGCGGTTCGAGTAGCCCCACTCGTTGTCGTACCAAGCCACCACCTTGATCATGCGGCCGTCCCCGATCGACATCGTCTGCTCGGCGTCGAAGATCGAGGAGTGCGGATCGCTGACGATGTCGGTGGAGACGATCGGGTCCTCGGTGTAGGCGAGGATCCCCTGCAGCGGCCCTTCGGCAGCGGCTTTTACGGCCGAGTTGACGGCACCGGGCTCGGTCGGGCTGGACGGCGTGAAGACGAGGTCGACGACGGAGCCGGTGGCGACCGGCGCTCGCATCGCGAAACCGTTCAACTTGCCGTTCAGCTCCGGCAGCACCAAGCCCACCGCCTTGGCGGCGCCAGTCGTCGTCGGGATCAGGTTGAGGGCCGCCGCCCGCGCCCGGCGCAAGTCCTTGTGGGGCATGTCCTGCAGGCGTTGGTCGGCCGTGTAGGCGTGGATCGTGGTCATCAGACCCTGCTCGATCCCGAACGCTTCGTTGAGCACTTTGGCCAGAGGTGCCAGGCAGTTGGTCGTGCAGGAGGCGTTGGAGATGATGTGATGCTGCTCGCGGTCGTAGGTATCGAAGTTGACGCCGAGGGCGACGGTCACGTCCGGGTCCTTGGCGGGGGCGGAGATGATCACCTTCTTGGCGCCCGCCTCGAGGTGCTTGGCGGCATCGTCGCGGCCAGTGAAGAGACCGGTTGACTCGATCACGACGTCGGCGCCGAGATCGGCCCAGGGAAGCGCTGCCGGATCGCGCTCGGAGAGCACCTCCAGCTCCTTGCCGTCGACCGAGATCGACTTCTCCCCCGCCTCGACCTCGCCCGGGAAGCGACCAAGGATCGAGTCGTACTTGAGCAGGTGGGCGAGGGTGCCCGGGTCGGTGAGGTCGTTGACGGCGACGAACTCGAGGTCCGCGCCAGCCGCCTGCGCCGCGCGGAAGACGTTGCGCCCGATGCGCCCGAAGCCGTTGATCCCGACCTTCACTGCCATGAAATCGATCCCTCCTGGAGTCGTGTTAAAAGAACGCTAGTCACTGCCGACCGTCGCTTCCATGCGCTTAGTCACTGCCGATGGTCACCTCGATTTCGTACCCGTCGGGATCCCGCAGGAACGCCGAGTAGGAGCCGGAGCCGTGCGAGCGCCGCTCGCCGGGCTCGGCGACGCTGGCGCCGCCGGCGCCGGTGCCCGCCTCCCAGGCTGCCTTCACCGCGACGATCCCCAGCCCCGAGAAACTGAGCAGGCCAAAACCCGGCTGTGGCGGGTGGTGGGCGGCGATGAAGAAGACCGGTTTCGCGATCCCCCAGCCGATCGTCTTGTCTTCCTCGAAATGGCGGCGCCAACCGAGCGGCGCCAGCAAGGCGTCGTAGAAGGACGCACTGCGGTCGAGGTCAGATACCTCCAGGAGGACGTGGTGCAACATCGCGCCGGGAGGCTATATGGGCGACCGGCTCAGCCGCTGCGCGGCGCCCAGCGGAAATAGCGCACCGCCAGCAGCAGGCCAGCGAGGCCCCAGGCGGCAACCGCGGCGATATTGCCCCACTCCAGGCCGGCGCCACCGCCGGCCGCCGGGACGTAGGCGTTGAAGAAGGCCTCGAAGAAGTGGCGCACGGGGAAGGCGTCGGCGAAGTGGATGACGCCGCTCGGCAGTTGGTCGTCGGGGATGAAGACGCCGGAGAGGAAGTAGAGCGGCAGCAGCAGGGCGTTGACGATCGGCGCCGCGGCGTCCTGAGAGGGGATCGCCGCGGTGAGGGCGATGCCGAGGCAGCAGAACGCGGAGGCGCCCACGACCAGCGTCGTGACGATCGCCGGCAGCCTCTCCCAGGGAACCGGGACGTCGTAGGCAAGCCGCCCCAGGGTCGCGATCAGGGCCAGCATCAACAGGGCGACGACGATCGAGTTGCCGATCCGACCGGCAATGAACACCCAGGGCGGCATCGGGGTGCCGCGACCACGCTTGAGGCGCCCGTCCTCGCGGGCGATCACCAGCGACATCGCCAACGACTGCATCGTCGCCGAGATCACCGAGAGGGTGATGATCGCCGGCACGTAGTAGGTCGTCGTCTCGATCCCGCCGGCCACGTCGACCGTCTCGTCGCCGAAGACGGTGGCGAAGATCAAGAGGAGGACGACCGGAAAGGCGACCGTGAAGAAGACCGAGGCCGGATTGCGCCAGAAGGCCTTCTGGTCGTAGCGGAACTGGTGGGCGACGAGCGCCAGACCGTTCATTCGGTGCCCTCCCCGGTCAGCGAGAGGTAGACGTCCTCGAGGCTGGGTCTCCTCACTTCGAGCCCCTCGAGGTCAACGCCGCGGCTGAGCGCCCAGCCGGTCAGCTGGTTGAGGGCGGCGACGGGATCACCGGTGCTCAGCGCGACCGTCCCGGCTCCGTTCGTGGCGCTGACCGCGAGCTCGCCGGGAAGTTCCCCGATCGCCACTCCTGGGGGCAGGCGGAAGCTGACTGTGGCTGGCTGGCTCTCGCGATCGCCGAGGTCCTCCGGCGTCCCGCGCGCGACCACCTCGCCGCGGGCGATGATCGCCACCCGGTCGGCGAGGCGCTGGGCCTCGTCCATGTAGTGGGTGGTGAGGAAGACGGTCTTGCCGAGGTCGCGCAGGCCGGCGATCGCGTCCCAAGCCTGGCGCCGGGCCGAGGGATCGAAGCCGGTCGTCGGCTCGTCGAGGAAGAGCAGCTCGGGGTCGCCGATCAGCGCCAGGCCGACGTCGAGGCGGCGCTGCTGCCCCCCGAGAGGCTGCTGGCGCGGGCGTCGGCCTTGGACTCCAGCCCGACCAGCTCGACGACCTCGTCGATCGGGCGTGGCGCTCGGTAGTAGCCGGCGTAGAGCGCCAGCGACTCGCGCACGGTCAGGTAGGGATCCGAGCGACCGCTCTGCAGCACGATCCCGATCTGCTCGCGCCACTCGCGCCCGGCGTGTGCGGGATCCTTGCCCAGCACGCTGACTTCGCCGCCGTTGCGCCCGCGGTAGCCCTCGAGGATCTCCACGGTGGTCGTCTTGCCAGCCCCGTTGGGGCCGAGGAAGGCGAAGACTTCGCCCCGCCGCAACTCGAGGTCAATGCCCCGCACCGCCTCTACGTCGCCGTAGCTCTTGCGCAGTCCGCGGACTGAGATGACGGGGTCGCCCAAAGTCGGCCGATTCTAAGAGCCGGCCGTGCCGCTGGGCCGTGCGCCGTCGGGCTCAACGTCGCGGTGCTTGACGCGGACCACCACGTCGTCGCGGGGCTCGAGGGCGCGGCGGATGCGGTCGGCGACGGTGACCGAGCGGTGGCGGCCGCCGGTACAGCCGACGGCAATCGTCAGGTGGCTCTTGCCCTCGGCGACGTAGGCGGGGACGAGGAACTCGAGCAAGGGCAGCAGGCGGCCGTAGAACTCGCCCGCTTGCGTCCCCGACTCGACGTACTCACGCACCGGTTCGTCGAGGCCGGTCTGCGGTCGCAGCTCGTCGACATAATGCGGGTTGGGCAGGAAGCGGACATCGAGGGTGAGGTCGGCGTCGCGCGGCGGGCCGTTCTTGAAGCCGAAGGTCAGCAGCGTCAGAGCGAGTTTGCCGCTGTCGTGGCTGCCGAGCATCTCCTCGGCGATGCGCCGCCGCAACAGGCCGCCGGTGAGGCCACTGGTGTCCATGACGATGTCGGCCCGCGCCCGCAAAGGCGCCAGTAGCTCGCGCTCGGCACGAATGCCCTCGACGATCCGGCCCTCCGGCGCCAGCGGGTGGCGCCGACGCGTCTCCTTGTAGCGGTCGAGCAAAGTCTCCTCGTCCGCCTCGAGGAAGAGGAGCTTTGGCTTCAGGCCGTCGCTCTCGAGATCGTCGAGCACCTGAACCAGGTCGTCGAAGTATTCGCCGCCGCGCACGTCCGAGACGACCGCGGCGCGCTCAACCCCGCTGCCCTCGTGGCGGAACAGCTCACCGAGGCTGTCGATCATCCGCGGCGGCAGGTTGTCGACGCAGAAGTAGCCACCATCCTCGAAGGCTGCGATCGCCTCCGACTTGCCGGCACCGGAGTGGCCGGTGATGACGATCAGAGTGACACCGGCGCCACTGCCATTGCCGTCGACGTGGCGTGGTCCGCTGTCGTTCCCGCCGGCCATCAGTCGGTCCGGTGCAGCTGCTCGTGGATCTCGCGCGCCAGCTTGCCGGGCACGCCGGGCACTGCCTCCAACTCCTCGCGCGAAGCCGCCAGAAAGCGCTCCGGTGAGCCGAAGTGCTGCAGCAGGGCTCGCTTGCGCACAGGGCCGACGCCCGGCAGCCCGTCCAGGACCGAGCCGGTCATCGCCCGCTCGCGACGGCCGCGGTGGTGGTCGATCGCGAACCGGTGCGCCTCGTCGCGCACCCGCTGCAGTAGCTTCGAGGCCTCCGAGTCGGCAGGCAGGTCGAGCGGGACGGGCCGGCCGGGGACGAAGACCTCCTCCTCGCGCTTGGCGAGAGAGACGACGGTGGCGCCGCGGGCGACGAAGGGGTCGAGCGCCCGCATCGCCGCGGCCAACTGCCCCTTGCCGCCATCGACGACGACCAGGGACGGCAGCGAGGCGAAGCTCTCATCACGCTTGCCGTCGTGGGGCGAGAGGTCGACCTGTTCGAGGTAGCGGTTCACGCGTCGGCCCAGCACCTCCTCCATCGAAGCGAAGTCGTCGGACCCATTACTGCGCTCGCCGCGGACCCGGAAGCGCCGGTAGTCGGACTTCTTGGTAGCACCTCCCTCGAACACGACCATCGAGGCAACGGTGTGCTCACCGCCGATGTTGGAGACATCGAATCCCTCGATTCGTACCGGCAGCTCCTCCATCTGCAGCGCCTCGCGCAGGTCGGCGAGGGAATCGACGCGGCGCTGGCGGCGATGCTCGCGGCGCAGGCGATCCTGGTCGAGCGCGAGGCGGGCGTTGCGCTCGGCCAGCTCGCGCAAGCGCCGCTTGTCGCCCCGTTCGGCGACCCTGACCTCTACCGGCGCCCCTCGCTTCTCGCTCAGCGCCACGGCCAGCAGCTCGGCCCGGTCGGCGAGGTAGGGACCGACCACGATCGTCCTCGGCACCGCCGGCGAGGCCGAGTAGTACTGGCCGATGAACTCCTCGGCGACCTCGGCCGGCTCGCGTTCGGCCTGGTTGTCGAGGTAAAAGCTCTGGCGCTCGGCGAGAATCCCGTCGCGGACCTGGAAGACCTGCGCGTTGGCGTCGGTCGCCTCGGCGGCGACACCGATCAGGTCGATCGCGCCGAGCGAGGTGCCGGCGACCCGCTGCCGCTCGAACAGTGACTGGATCGCCTTGAGGCGATCGCGGTGCCGGGCGGCGCGCTCGAACTCGTGCGCCCCCGCGGCTTCCTCCATTTTTCCCTCCTCATCGGCCTCCACCTGCCGGTAGCGACCGGAGAGAAAGTCGACGATGGCGTCGACATTGTGGCGGTACTCGTCCTGGCTGACGTAGCCGACGCAGGGCGCCCCACAGCGCTTGATGTAGTAGTCGAGACAGGGACTGCCGGAGCGGCGCCCCGGCTCGGCGCCCTCGCAGGTGCGGAACTGGAACAGCTTGCCGAGCAGGTCGAGCGTCTCCCGCACCCGCTTGGCGCTGGAGAAGGGCCCGAAGTAGGCGCGGCCGCTGCGGTGCTTCTCGCGCGTGAAGTAGACCCGCGGGTAGTCCTCGTCGAGGCTGACGCAGACGTAGGGGTAGGACTTGTCGTCGCGGAGGCGGATGTTGAACCGCGGCCGGTGCCGCTTGATGAAGCTCTGCTCAGCCAGCAGCGCCTCCGCCTCGTTGGCGGTGACGAGGAAGTCGATGCGGTCGATGCGCGAGGTCAGGCGCGGCTCGCCGCCGGAGAAATGCGAGGCGACCCGCTTGCGGACCGAGCGCGCCTTGCCGACGTAGAGCAGCTCGTCGCGGACGTCGTAAAAGAGGTAGACCCCAGCCGCATCCGGCAGCTCGCGTCGCTGTGCAGCAATTCGCTCCTCGCGGCTGGGCTTTCGCCTATCGCTCATCCGTCACAGGGTAGGCACCTGGCCACTCTGCCAAAAGAGGAGCCGCACATCGGGACGGTCAGCTTTCTCAAAGCTTTCCGGATACATTTTCTTGTCAGCTGCTACCGAAGGAAGGATCGTCCGATGAAGACCATCTTCGCCCTGCTTGCACTCGCCGTCTCGCTCGTGCCGATGGCCTGCGGCGACGACGGCGGGTCTACCGATGCCAGGGTTGAATCGACGGGCAAAACCGCGATCGGCGTCGAAACGACGTTTGGCGAAACCGACCGTGGGGTCGCCACTGGCGGCGGGGGTCGCGTCAGCACGGTCGGCAAGGGGGCGTCGGAAATACACGTCGAGGCGGCCCGGCGGGGCCTCGCCTTCACGACGCAGGAGGTAACGATCGAGGGCGGCGAAACGCTGCTGCACTTCGAGAACCCGCAATCCGCGCCCCACGATCTCGATCTGGAAGATGCCGACGGCAAGCCGATCGCCGACATGGAGACGATCGCCGGCGGCTACGCCGACGTCCCGATCAAAGATCTCGAGCCCGGCGAGTACACGTTCTACTGCTCAGTACCGGGCCACCGCGAGGCCGGCATGGAAGGCACGGTGACGGTCGAGTAGGCCGCGGTGCGGGGCAGTACCCAAGCACCGGCTAGGCTCCTGGCCAACCGGCCAATGACACCCTAGCCACGGAGAATGCGATGACGACCGAGACGATCAACCCGCCCGACCTGAAGACGCTGCAAATCGAGATCGACGGAGAGATCGGCACGCTCACCCTCGATCGGCCCAACGCCTTCAATGCGATGAGCCCCGAGATGATCGGCGAGCTGACGGTGGCCTTCGCCTGGTGCGCCGACCAGGCGCCCCTGCGAGCGCTGGTCGTGACCGGGGCCGGTAAAGCCTTCTGCGCGGGCGGCGATGTCAACTGGTTCAGGACGGGCGTCGATGACGACTCGATCGACCTGCCCTCGCAGGTGCGGCGCGGCGCCGAGGCACTGCACCAGGCGATCGTCGACCTGCGGCGGATTCCGTACCCGGTGATTGCCGCGGTCAACGGACCCGCTGCCGGCGCCGGCTTCTCGCTGGCCCTTGCCTGCGACACGCGGATCGCCTCCAACCAGGCCTTCTTCGCCTGCGCGTACGGCCGCATCGGCGCCTCCCCCGACGGCGGCATGACCTACTTCCTGCCGCGTGTGGTGGGGCCGAGCCGGGCGCTGGAAATCCTCCTCAACGATCCAAACATGAACTCCGAGAACGCGCTCGCGGAGCGGATCGTGGCCGAGGTCGTCGAGCCCGAGGAGCTACTCGCCCGCGCCCGCGCCAAGGCCGAGAAGCTGGCGGCGAAGGCGCCCTACTATGTGAAAATGGCGAAGTGGCTCTGCAACCAGAGCATCGAGAACAGCCTCACCGAGCACCTGCAACTGGAGCGACACGGAATCGCCGACAGCATGGCCACGGAGGATCTGCGGGCGGGCGTAGCCGCTTTCTTCGGTGACGAGACGCCGGTCTTCGAGGGCCGCTAGCAGCCGCCGCGTTCTCCTCGGCACGATCCGGTTACAGTGCCCTACGAGCCCGCCATCAACGGAAAGGATTCGTCGATGAAGAAGGTCGCCACCATCCTCGTCCTAGCGCTTGTCTCAGCCGCACTCGTCGCCTGTGGAGACGACGACAACGGCACCACGACGACCGAGACCAACGGCGAAGCCGGCAACGGCGCCGCGACTAACGGCGGAGGAGGCGGCGGCGCCAGCTCGGCGATCCAGGTCGAGGCCGACCCGGGCGGTGGTCTCGCTTACACGACCGACCTGCTCGAAGCCAAAGCCGGCAACCTCACGATCGACTTCACCAACCCCCAGCCGGTGGCACACGACGTCAGGGTTGAAGACTCCGGTGGCGCCGACCTCGGCGGCACGGAAGTGATCACTGACAGCGAAGAAAGCGCGACGGTGAAAGGTCTCAAACCTGGCCAGTACGTCTTCTATTGCTCGGTACCGGGCCACCGCGAGGCGGGCATGGAAGGCACGCTCACCGTCGAATAACGGGACAACGGCGCCTCCCCCAGGGAGGCGCCGCACGGCTCCGTTGAATCGATTGCACCCCGCCTCCGGGTCCGTCGTGCGTGCGCACCTCCCGACAAACGGCTCTTGCCCTAGCCGCGCTCGCGGTCACGGTAGCCATCGTCGCCTCCTGCGGCGAGGATGGCGGACCGGCCACGACGGGCGATGAAGGCGAGGGTGGCGAACCGGTCGTCGCGAAGGTGCTTGAAGAGTCCCAGCCGGGAGTCCCCGCGAACCCCGGGCAGTGGATGATCGAGATCGAAGCCGACCCCGACGGGCGGCGCGCCTACACGGTGCAGGAAGCAGTCGCGCCGCCCGGCAACACGAACTTTCAGCTGAAGAACCCGCAGTCGACCGGTCATGACCTCACCATCGAACAGGTCGGTCAGGGATCGGTCGCGACCCAGGTCGTCAGCGAAGGGTCCGACTGGGTCCGCATCTCGCTCTTCGCGGGCGAGAAATATGTCTTCTACTGCTCCGTCCCGGGCCATCGGAAGGCAGGGATGGAAGGAACCCTCGAGGTCGACCCGCAGCTCGAAGCGGGGGACCTGGAAGCGTTCTGAGACCTCTACTCGATCGAGATCGCGATCGCGCGCATCGTGTGCTCGTCGACGATCTCATCTGCCGAGGAGTGAGCGAGACGGAGGAGATCAACAGGTTCAGCGCCGTTCTCACCGGGGCGACCTCGGCCTCTCCAGTAGGAGGTGAACGGCGGCTCTGCTGGCCTGCCCGCTGCGGCCATGCTCACTAGCCGCTCGGCGCGAGCACTCGCGTGACCGAGTCCCCGACGAAGCACGGCTTCTCGCCACCCTCGAGCTCGAGGGTGAAGCGGGTCACGACCTGCCACCAGCCGTCGCCTACCTCGTCTACCGAGACGACCTCGGCCTTGGCGCGAACTTTCGAGTCGACGGGTACTGGGGCGGGGAAACGGATCTTGTTCCAGCCATAGTTGACGCCGAGGGCGAAGCCAGTCGACGAGATCATCTCCTTGCGGAAGCCGTCGACCAGCGAGAGGGTCAAGTTGCCGTGGGCGATCGTCGTTCCGAACGGGCTCTCGCTCTTGGCTCGCTCGACGTCGACGTGGATCCATTGGTCGTCTCCCGAGAGGCGGGCAAAGGTGTCGATGTCCTCCTGGACCACCGTTCGCCACTCGCTCGGGCCGATCTCCTGCCCGACCAGCGCCTGCATGCCCTCGACGCCCTGTACTTCGATGATCGCCATCGCGCGGCAGCCTACCTACGTGCGAAGCTCACTGTCCCATGGAGGATGCGCCACGGACGCACAACCCCTTAGTCAGCAGCGCTGCGGGTGGACGATTGCTCAGCACGCTGCAGCTCCCCCTCTTCCTTCTGTGGCCTCCGACCGGCTACGGGGTGCTGACTGCAACCGGGCGCAAGTCCGGCAAGCGCCGGCGGCGATGCGTTCGCGCGGTCGAGCGAAACGGTCTCGCCTACATCGTTGCCATCAAGGGCTCCCGCACGGGCTGGCTGCGAAACGTGCAAGCGAACCCGAAGGTGCAGCTGCGAATCCGGTCGGGCACGTTCGACGCCATCGCACGCGAGGTCGAGGCCGCGGAGCGAGAGGCCGCGGAGGCAACGTACTGCGAGATGAAAAGCCGATTCGAGTATCTCGAGTACGCGATGTGGAGGAAGGGCCGCCCTACGCCGACGAAGGTCCGCGAGCTTCACCGCCGCTGGTTCGAGGAGGGAACGCCGCTCGTCGTCGAGCTGCATGACGACCGGCCGCGCTAGGCGACGAGTCGGACTTCGAAGGTGGCGATCGCCACTGCGCCGGCGCCGCCGAGCAAGGCGAGGATGCGGCTGACATATGCCTGCGTCTCGGGATAGGCCGGCACGCAGCGGCAGGCTGCGACCGGGGCCGGGCCGGCGTTGTAGGCAGCAAGGGCAAGCGCCGGGTCGCCGAACTGGCGCAGGAGATCCGACATCAGGTGCGCCTGGGCATCGATTGCTTCCCATGGATCGAACGGATCGCGCAGGCCGTATGCGGCCGCCGTCGCGGGCATGAACTGAGCGATACCTTGAGCGCCAGCCGGCGAGGTGGCGAACGAGTCGAAGTTCGACTCGGCCATCAGCTGGGCGGCGAGTAGGACCGCGGACACGTTCCAGCGCGCCGCGGCGGCCATCAGCGGTGCCCGAAAGCGAGCCGGGACAAACGACGGCAGGCCACCGCCCGCGAATGTGCCATCCCCTCCAGTGGCCGCCACGGCGCCGCCGGGGACGCCACCCGCCTCCCCCACCGCCGAGCACGGCGCCGGCGGGCGGTCGTATCCGTAGTGCCAGGCCTCCCAGGAATAGCGCTGGAGGAAGCCGAAGCGGGCGGCGTTAGCGGCGAGCCAGCCGTAGGCCGATTCCGGGCCTAGGTCGAGCTCGGTGGCGCACCGGTGCAGGGACTTCCCAGGCGGAGCCACCCAGGTGGGATCGGGATGGGCGGCGAACAACGCCGCCTGCTCGGCGTCGGAGCGGAAGCCGGAGTTGACAACAAGCGCGAAACCAGCCTGCGCCGCGGCTGCCGCCATCCGGTCGAAGGCGGCGGCAACGTCGGGCCGCATCCCCTCACCGTGGCGGTAGACGAGCGGGCCGCTGTAGCCGCCGCCGCTTGCTATCGAGGGCTCCGCCTCCAGGCCGCTTGTGGGCGCGCCGGCTTCGGCGACGGCTGACGCCTCGACGTCCTCGAGCCGAAGAGTCCCCGTCACCACCGCCTTCGTACGGATGGGAGCGAAGGAAGCGCGGTCGGGGAAGACGATCCGCAGGTCGCCCGCTGCAACGCCATTCGCCTCCGCCGCCTGGACCGCGGCGGTACGAGCGCGACGCAGGTATCCGGCCTTTGCAAGGTGCCCGGGGTTGGTCGCTCCATCGGCAAGTGTCGGTGCAGAGAGGAGCCTCGGCAGGTCGTCCCGCATCGAACGCGCCGCCGAGATCGCAGCCAGGTCGGCGGCACGCTGCGCCCTGCCCTTTCCCGTCACCGCGCCGGCAATCGCGACCAGCGCCAAGGCCGTCGCAATCACCGCGAACGCGCCGCCCATTGCGAGGATCAGCGCCTGGCCACTCTCATTCACCCGCTGCGATGTCGGCTGTGGATTGCCCAGCGCCCCAGCGAACACACGCTTCCGCACCCGGGCGGGCAGGACCGTCCCGCTCACGGACGGGGCGCCGAGCAGAGCAACACGGGTCGAGACCCAGCTGGGTCGACGCTTCAGCACCGCCACACGAAGGCCGCGTTCGATTAGATCTCCGGCGACGAGGGCAAGCAGGGATCGGTCGCGGGCGGGGTCGGCGCAAAGCAAAGCCGAGGACGGCTGGATGCTCGGCTCGGCCAGCACGGGCTGCAAGAGCGTGGGGGGCAATGCAAGGACGGCGACGACCCCGCGGACGAGGGGCAGGGCCGCGGCGATTTGCCCGATCCCGTGCTGGTCGGGCGAGACGGCCAGGTGGCAGAACCTCCCGCGAGAGGCGAGCCCGGCCTGCGGCAGGTGGGCTGCCAGGCGCTCCTCCAGCTCTCGCGCGGCGGCGGTCGCGATCAGCGAGGGTTTCGGTGGCCTGTTGCCGGTCAGGTCGATCAGCAGCGCGGCCTCGTCCGACCCGGATCCGGCAGACGCGAGCGCGGCGGCGGCGGCCTCGGCCCCAGCGACGTCCCCGACCGACGTGACGAGTATGAGCTGGCCGCCGCTCACCTCGGCCTCGCAGTCGCGGAGGACGTCACGAGAAGCTGCTCCCCGATCGAGGACAGCAAAGCCGGCGGCCGGAGCCTCACGGTGACCCGCCCTCCGCTCACCGACACCTCCACGTCGTCCTCCGCCCAGGCTGGCAGGGCTTCGCGCGCCGCACCCGCGGCCGGGGCACCCCCAGCAAGTGCCAAGGCGCCGGCCTCCGCCGCTCCATCGGCGAGGGTCAGGGCGTAGCCGGTGGCGAGGAGCTGCAGGGCGAGCAAACCTGCCAGCAGGAGGCCGGGCAGGGCTGCGACCAGCTCAACCACGGCCTGACCACGCTCAGCCATCAACCACCCGCCCCCAGCTGTGTCTTCGCCGCCACTGTCAACCGCGGCAGCGCCGGTAGCAGGCGCGGAATCGGGACCCGCACGGAGACGTGGCTCCCCACCTTCACCTCCGCCTCCGACCGCAACGACGGCGGCAGCGCCCGCCGCGCCACGGCTTTCGGGTCCCCGCCGACGATCGCCGCCCGCGCCGCGGCTCGCGCTGCGATCCCGGCCGACCACAGCGCCTGGCCGGCGAGCGCGATCTGTGCCGCGACCAGGACCGCCAGCAGCAGGAACGGGACGACCGCGATCAGCTCGACCGAGGCGGTCCCGCCCTCCCTGCGAACGCTGCTGACGACCTGGCGCGACACGCCCCGGACGGTCCCAGCCCGGCGCGCACGCGTGGCGCGCTCAAAGCAAAAATTCAGCCACGGCTTTGTGCCGTCAGTAGGTGTTGGCCTCGATCCAGATCCGCCAGATCGCCGCGACCGCTGCCCCGAGCAGGAGGATCCAGGCAAGCGTGCCGGCACCGCTGGAGAACATCTCGTCGCTACCGGCTATGAGGAGGACGATCAGCCCCAGCGCGCCGTAGAGGATCGCCCGGCGGCCGTCGCTCAGAGTGGCCAGAGTCAGCTGGTTCTGACGGCTGAGGACGAAGACGGTCCAGGCGATCAGCGCCAGGAAGGCCATCGTGATCGCAGTCAGGATCGTTTCCGCAGCATTGCCGCCGCCCGGCACGAAGGCGACGACGAGCGCCAGCAGCATCACGATCGCGACGTTCCGCAGGGTGCGCACGGAGATGATGTTACGGCCCTACTTCGAGGTCATCACGACGATCCCGAGGGCCACCGTCGCCAGGGTCGCCCCCAGCGCCAGCAGGCCCACCGTCGCTGCCGCGACAGCCGCGACCGGCCGCTCGTCGCGACTGAGGTCGACGAAGCGGGCGGCCCCCCAAATGGCGATCGAGAAGACGATCGTTATCCCCACCCCGGCCACGACCGAGGCCAGCGCCGTCTGCAGCAGCTCCTCGGTCTCGACGACCACCGCGGGGATCATGAGACGGGCACCGGCGCACCCTGCCGCGAGCGACGAGCGAAGGCAAAGGCGATCAGTAACACCGCCGCGGCAGAGATCAGCACGGGCCCCACGGCACCGGTGCCGAAGATGCGGCTGACCCCGTAGGTGACGCCGCCGATCGCGGCGGCGGCGGGGAGAGTCAGCAGCCAGGCAACGAAGATGTTGCCGGCAACCCCCCAGCGGACCGCCGAGAGCCTCTTCCCCGCCCCGGCCCCCATCACGCCGCCGTTGATCACGTGGGTGGTGGAGAGCGGGAAACCGAAGTGGGTCGAGGCGAGGATCACCGCGGCCCCCGCCCCCTGGGCCGAGAAACCCTGCGCCGCGTCCATCTTGATGATCCGCGTGCCGGTCGTTTTGATAATCCGCCAGCCGCCGCTATAGGTGCCGAGCGCGATCGCCGCCGCGGCCGAGACGATCACCCAGAGCGGTGGGTCCGCGCCAGCCGCCAGGGTGCCGTTGGCGATCAGGGCGAGGGTGATCACCCCCATCGTCTTCTGCGCGTCGTTGGTCCCGTGCGCGAGGGCCAGCATGCCCCCCGACACGAGCTGCCCGTAGCGGAAGCCACGCGTCACCGTGCCCGGCCGCTGCCCACCGACGATCCGGTAGACAAGTCCGATCGCGACTCCGGCGACCGAGAAGGCGAGCAGCGGCGCCACCACCGCCGGGATCAGGACTTTGCCGACGACCCCGTCGGCGAGCACCGCGTCGAACCCTGAGGCGACGACGGCCGACCCCACGACGCCGCCGATCAGCGCATGCGAGGAGCTGGAGGGCAGGCCGAAGTACCAGGTGACGAGGTTCCAGGCGATCGCGCCAATCAGACCGGCGAAGACGACCGTCGGCGTGATCACGGAGGCGTCGACGACGTCGTTGGCGACAGTCGCCGCAACCGAGATCGAGATGAAGGCGCCGGCGAAATTGAGCAGCGCCGCGAAGGCGATCGCCACCTGCGGGCTCGCCGCCCGGGTCGAAATCGAGGTCGCGACCACGTTGGCGGTGTCGTGGAAGCCGTTGGTGAAGTCGAAGGCCAGCGCCGTGCCGACGACGATGACGAGGATGATGTCCGCGCTCACACCGCGACCACCACAGTCATCGCAGAATTCATGAGGGGTCACTCCGGCGAGATCCGCCAGGAAATGACGCGCGCCAGGCGTCGTCAGGCAAGAACGCAGGGAGGGCGAATAGCAGCGCTATTCGCCCTCCCGAGGACGCCGCATGACGGCGATCTGGAGCCGTCATTTGCGGCGCGAGATCGATGGAGGGGTCCCTCATGAATTCTTTATGACGATGCCCTCGATAATTTGCGCCGCGGTCTCGGTGGCGTCGATCGCGTTCTCCAGCACCGCGAACATGTCCTTCCAGCGGATCACGACCATCGGGTCGATCCCGTTCGAGAAGAGCGAGGCGACGGCGTCGCGCGAGATCCGGTCGCCCTCGTTCTCGAGCCGGTGGATCTCGATCCAGTAATGCTCCAGCCCCTTGAACTCGCGCAGGTGCTCCAGCGCCTGGGCGAGCTGATCGCAGGCGTCGACCAGCACCTTGGTCAGCGCCTGCGCCTGCGCCATCGGCGCTTCGATCCCGTAGAGGCCGAGGAAGTCGGCGGCCTCCTCGGTGTAATCAACGATGTCGTCCATCTGGGTCGCGAGGGCGTAGATGTCCTCACGGTCGATCGGCGTGACGAAAGTCGAATTGAGCCGCTGGACGATGTCGTGGGTGATCCGGTCGCCCTCCTGCTCAGCCTTGAGGATCTCCCTGCCCATGTCTTTTGTATCTGGCCAACTGCCCATCATCTCGTCGAGCAGCTTCGCGGCGCGAAGCGAGTTCTGGCCGGCCTCAACGAAGAGGTCGAAGAAGGTACGGTCACGGGGCAGCAGGGAGAAGCGCATCGGCTCAATCCTATTGCGGCCGCCCGGCGGGCCGGCCCTCAGCTGGCGGCAACGGCGAGTTGGTCGCCGCTGCGTGCGAGGTGGCGTTCGCGCAGCTCCTCCTGGACGCTGCGGCGCTCTCCGGGCGGGGGCGTGTGCCGCGTCCAGAGCCCGTCGGTGTCGAGCTCCCAGGCATTGACGTTGTCCGCGAGGCAGCGCTCGAGGACGTCGAGCAGCTCGGTTCGCAGGCCCTCATCCTCGATCGGCGTCACCAGCTCGACCCGGCTGTCGAGGTTGCGCGGCATCAGATCGGCCGAACCGGTGAGGAGGCGGGTTTCACCGCCGCGCCTGAAGGCGTAGATGCGCGAGTGCTCGAGGAGCCGGCCGACGATCGAGACGACCCGGATGTTCTCCGAGACGCCGGGCACGCCGGGCCGCAGGCAGCAGACGCCGCGCACGTTGAGATCGACCCGCACCCCCGCCCGCGATGCCTCGTAGAGCGCCTGGATGCAGCCGGCGTCGACCAATGCGTTCATCTTCAGCCCGATCCAGGCCTCCTCGCCGGCTCGGTGCGCGTCCACGGTCGACTCGATCTCCTCCAGGATGCGCTCCCGCATCGTCGTCGGCGAGACCAAGACCTTGCGGTACTCGGCCGGGCGCCCGTAGCCGGTGAGGAAGTTGAACATCTCCGCGACGTCGGCGCCGATCTCCGGGTCAGCGGTGAAGAGGCCGAGGTCGGTGTAGAAGCGAGCCGTGGTCGGGTTGTAGTTGCCGGTCCCGATGTGCACGTACTCGCGCACCCGCTCCCCCTCGCGGCGGGCGACCAAGATCGCCTTGACGTGCGTCTTCAGTCCGGGAATCCCGTAGACCACGTGGACCCCGGCCTCCTCCAGCGACTTCGCCCAGTGGATGTTCGCCGCCTCGTCGAAGCGGGCTTTCAGCTCGACCATGCAGACCGCCTGCTTGCCGCGTTCGGAGGCGCGGATCAGCGACGGCACCAGCGGCGAGTCGTCGCTGGTTCGGTAGACCGTCTGCTTGATCGCCAGCACGTTCGGGTCGGCGACCGCCTGCTCGACGAAGCGCTCGACCGAGGAGGAGAAGGAGTCATAGGGATGGTGGACGAGGACGTCGCCTTGGCGGATCGCGGCGAACATGTCGACCGCTTCCCCGTCTTCGCCCTGCAACCTTGGCTGCGTAACCGGTGGCCAGGGCTCGTAGCGGAGGTCGGCATGTCCTGGCACCGCGGCGACGACGTCGGTCAGGTCGGCGAGGTCGATCAGGCCGTCGATGTCGTAGACCTCGCGGTCTTCGAGGCGCAGCGCCTCGATCAGCTGCGCGCGCAGCTTCAGGTTCATCCCGGCGGCAATCTCCAGGCGTACGACCTCGCCGAAGCGGCGCCGCCGCAGCTCGTCCTGGACCGCGCGCAGCAGGTCGTCGGCCTCGTCGGAGACGGTGAAGTCGGCATCACGGGTGACGCGGAAGTAGCCGTGGTCGATCACCTCGGTGCCGGGGAAGAGCGTGTCGAGATTGGCGGCGATCGCCTCCTCCAGCGGCACGAAGACCTCGTTGCGCTCGCCAACGCGCAGGAACCGCCCGAGCAGCTCCTTGGGCACCTTTACCCGAGCGATGATCTCGGTGCCGCTGTCGGGGTCGCGCAGCAGCACCCCGAGGCTCAGCGAGAGGTTCGAAATGTAGGGGAAGGGCCGACCGAGCCCGACCACCAGCGGCGTCAACGCCGGGAAGACCTGCTCGTGGAAGCGGCTGTCGATTTCGTGCCGCTCCTGCTCGCTGGCGGTCTCGAGCGAGACGATGCGGATGCCCTGCTCCTGCAGCTGCGGTTGCAGCGTGCCGTCGAAGCAGCTGTGCAGGCGGCCGTCGAGCTCCAGCACGCGGGCCTGGATCGCGTCGATCTGCGCGCTCGGCCCTAGGTCATCTGGACCGCGGGCGTCGATACCGGCGTCGAGCTGGTCGAACAACCCCGCCACGCGCACCATGAAGAACTCGTCCAGGTTGGAGGCGTAGATCGAGCAGAAGCGGACCCGCTCCAGCAGCGGCACCTCCGGGTCCTCGGCGAGTTCGAGCACCCGCTGGTTGAAGTCCAGCCAGGAGAGCTCGCGGTTGAAATAGAGCGCCGGATCGTCGATTCGGCCATCGTACTGTGGCACCAGCAGCGCCTCCCCTCGCCTCAGGCGGCGCGGGCCAGCGCCCGCTCCGCCGCGGCGTCGCCGGCGAGGCCACGGCGGTAGCCAGCCCCGAGCTGCTCGAGCGCGCGCTCCCAGGAACGCGCTTCAGCGGCGCGGCGACCCGCCTCCCCCAGCCGCCGCCGCAGGGCCGGCGAGGACGCCAGCTGGAGGAGAGCGCCGGCGATGTGATCGGCGTCGGGGCGGCAGAGGATTCCCGTATGCCGGTTCTCGACCAGTGAGGCCGGCCCGCCCTCGGAGACGGCGACGACCGGCAGGCCGCTGGCGCCGGCCTCGACGACGACCTGACCGTAGGTGTCGGTGGTCGAGCAGAAGAGGAATGCGTCGGCGCTGGCGTAGGCGCAAGAGAGCGCCTCGCCCTCAAGCCAGCCGAGGAAAGTCGCGTGCTCGCCCAGCTGGGCTCGTAACTCGCCTTCCTCAGGACCGCCACCGGCCAGCAGCAGGTGCAGCCGGGGCTCCAGCCTGCGAGCCTTGATGAAGCTCTCGGCGAGGAGGTCGAGGCCCTTCTCGCGGGTCAGCCGACCGGCGTAGAGGACCTTCAGCTCTCCAGGGTAGGCGTCGCGCTCACCCTTGTCGGGATGGAAGCGGTCGACGTCGACGCCCCGCTCCCAGCGCCCAATTTGCTCGCTCTCGACCCCGAGCGTGAGCAAGGAGCGGTCGGCTGCAGGGCTCGGCGAGAGAACGAGGGAAGGAGCGCGGTAGAAGGCGGTCAGCCCGGCCCGGGCAAACATCTCGAGTCCGTCGTCGCCGCTGCGCAGGCCCGCGTAGGCGCCCAGCTCGGTGTGGTAGCTGCCGACCAGAGGCATGCCGGCGACGCGGCTGAGCAGGACGGCGGCGATCCCCGCGGGGCCGGGCGCGGTCACGTGCAGCAGGTCGTAGCGGCCATCGGCGAGGGTTTCGACCAGGCCGGGCAGGCTGGGGACCCCAAGCCTCATTCCCGCGTAAAAGGGAACCTCGAGCTCGGCAGCCGCGGGCAGGCGGCGGTCGACGCCGGCATCGGTCCCCACCACCTCGACTTCGAAGCCGGGCACGCCGCGCTCGCGCATCTGCTCGATCGTGTGGGTGACGCCATGCATGGTCTCGATCCCGTCGACGATCGCGGCGACCCGGCGAACCTCCCCGTCACGCCTCGTCAGCTTCGCCTTCTCGGCACCGAGGAAGGCCGCCGAGGGCGCGTAGGGCAGTGCCGGAATCAGGGCCTGGAAGAGGCCATTGAAGGTGGCCGGGAGGTCACCGGCGCCAACCGCCCGCGAAGCGAGCTCAACCGTGGAGCGCAGGCGCCGGTCGTGAACGCGATGGGCGCGCCGATAGAGGTCGCGATGGGAGAAATCTTCGGCCTGGAGACGGTCGAGCAGCTTGCGGCCGCGCTGCTCGATCCCCACCGAGTCGAGCCAGGCGTCGAGCAGGCCGCGGGCGTCGTCCGGGCCGAGGTCGGCGGCAGCGCTACCCTCCCGCGCCGCGCCTTGACCGACGACGCGTTGGGCGATCTTCAGCACAGCCGCAGGGTTGGGTGCAATGTCGGCCCCGCCGGGTCGGTCGACCGCGAGGGCGCGAGTCGCGAGCGCTATCGCAGCGTGCGCCCATTTCGCGGCGCTGCCCTGTTCGCCACCGGCGTCCGCCTCACCGCGGCGCACGAGGCTCAGAAACTCTTCCGGCGTGGAGACGGCCGCCGTCTCGGTGTGGGTGCGGCCGATATCCACGCCGGCATGGTCGTCGGACCCGCCGATGCCGCCGCCCCCGTGCGTCTCGATGTAGATGACCGCAGGCGCGTTCAGCTCCGGTGCCCGCGAGCCGTTGCGGACCTCCCAGATCGGGAAGAGCTCCGCCAGGCGGCGGCGGTGATGCGGCGTCAGCGGCGCCGCGACGTCGTAGAACGGATGCGCGAGAGCGCAGGCGATCTCGTTCTCGTGAAGGTATGCGGCGCAGGCCTCGACGTCGCCGGCGTGTGCCTGCAGCCACTCGTGGTCTCCGGGGTCGATCCCGTAACAGAGGACGTGCACCGCCTGGGCCTCACCGGCGAAGCGGGCGGTCAGCTCCTCGGAGACGAAGCAGTCGGGGCGATCGGCGAGCTCGAGGCAACCGTCGATCGTGTCGTGGTCGGTGATCGTGACGAAGTCCATCCCCCTCCGCTTGGCCAGCTCGTAGACCTCCAGCGGCGGCGTCGCGCACTCGGGCAGGCCGAGCGAACGTTGGATCCCCAGCCGCGAGAGCTGCGAGGCAGTGGAGTGGCAGTGCATGTCAACTCGGGAAATCATCGGCGTCTCCCATCTCTTGTCCATGGTTCGCCTACAGCGTTCGCTCTTTGCAGGCGAAACTTGTGAAGCGCCCGCCAATTCCCGGTGAAGATCCCGTGAACGCGCCGACGTGCCGCGGGCTAAGGGCCCCTCTGAGTACCTAAGCTGCGGCACGTCTCGTCGAGGGCGTCCCAGACGCCGCTCTGGGCCTGCGCCTGCCACAGCTCGAGGAAGCGGCGAAAGTGCAACTCGCGGCGGGTTCGCAGCAGCGTCTCCAGTGACTCGATCCCCGCCACGCGCGGGAGCATCGTGTCGCAGTCGTGAAGGTCACCGAGAGCGCTTTGAAGCGCCTTGGCCGCATCGCGGGCTTGCGCCGCCTCGGGGCCTAGGCAATCGGCGAAGATCTCCAGTACGTAGCGGAGTCGCTTCGCCGCGATCCTCGTGTCGTGCTGGGCGCTCGCGGCGCCGGGCTCCAGCGCCTCCTCGGCGAGCGCCTGCAGCTCGCCGAGCCGGGTGCGAACGATCAGCGCGGCGTTGGGCCGCAACGGCGCCGCCGGGTCAAGGCCGTCTACCGCGCGAGCCCTCACCCCTCCACCGCCTTCGCGAGCTTGTCGAGACGACGCCGCAGCTTCTTCAACCGCTTTTTGGCGACTGCCGGCGCCAGCGCCTCGTTAGCGCGCCGCTGCTCCTTCTGGAGGCGCTCGATCGTCGCCGCGAGCGCCGCCCGATCGCCCTCCGCGACGCCCTCCCCCACTTCTTCGAGAAAGGCGATGGCGACGTCCCGATCGCGACGCTCGCCCAGTGCATCGGCCAACGCCTTGACTCGCTTCAGCGCCTTGCGGTGGCGCTTGCGCGGGAAGCAGGGCTCGAAGACCTCGAGTGCGGCCCGCAGCCTCCGCGTGGCGACCCGCATGTCGTGGACCCGCCCGACGTCTCCGAGGTCGAGCACGCCGTCGGCGTAATCGAAGACCTCCCCCGCTCGTATCCGCACGACCCGAGCAGCGGCACGCGCAAACGGCTCGTCGCAGTCGAATCCTGTTACCTCGCGCGCCCGCGCCATTGCGCGCAGGCTAGTGCAGCCGCGACTTCAGATCAGGCGGCGAGCTTGGTCCGCGAGGAGCCGTTGGAGTTGCCATTTAGGAGGTCGAGGACGACCCCCTCGCGCAGGCCGCCCTTGCCGATCTGCAGCGGCTGGCCGAGCAGCTCAGAGAGCTTCTCCAGGAGGAGCACTCCCGTGGGGAGGATGCGAACCCGGACGGGATCGAGCTCGAAGCGCTTGGCGACGTCGGCGGCCGGGTCGCCGGCGAGGACGCGGATCCCGCGCTCCAGCGTCTCGTACTCGAGCACGGTGCCGACCAGGCGCCGCAACGAAGTGGCGCTGCCCCCGACAGCGACCGCCTGTGCCGGCCGCTCGACCTCGACCCCCTCAAAGACGTCGTCGATGCGATCGCGAATCTTGCGAATCTCCGTCGCCGACGGCGGGTCCGAGGCGATCAGCTCGTCCGCCAGGGCGCCGGAGCCGACCCGCCAGGAGCGGACTTGCTCGACTCCGTCGGGCACCGTGCCGAGGATTACCTCGGTCGAGCCGCCGCCGACGTCGACAACCCCGATCTTCCCCTCGGCTGGATGGCCGAGCCCCTTGGTGGCGCCGATGAAGGACAGCCTTCCCTCCTCCTCGTCGGCGAGCACGTCGACCCGCACGCCGGCGGCCTCACCGATGCGCCTGGCGACGTCGTCCCCGTTCGAAGCCTCGCGGATCGCCGCGGTCGCCACGGCGCGGATCCGCTCGGCGCCAAGCTCGCGGGCGAGCCGCACCTGCGTGCCCACCACGTCCGAGACCTCTTCCACCTTCTCTCCAGGGATTGCCCGATCGGTGTCGAGCGCCCGGTTGATCCGCGTGTAGGCGCGCTGCTCCATCACCTTCTTCAGCTGCCCGTCGATCGGCTCCGCGACCAGCACCCGCGTCGTGTTGGACCCAATATCTATGGCGGCGCAAAGCGTCACAGGCTTTCCATGTTCCCAGCCGGGCCGGATCTAAAGCGCTAGTCGCGCGGGTGGCGCGGGGCGTGGGGTCCTCGCCCGCAGCCTGCGAGGACGAGGGACCCCTCCCCCGCGGCAGGACCCGCGCGCCTAACCCTCCGGGTGCGACGCGTCCTCGAACTCCCTGAACAGTCCCGTCACGACGAAGGCGACCTGCTCGCCGATATCCACCGCGTTGTCGCCGATCCGCTCGATCGCCCGCGCGCCGAGCAGCATCGTCATCGCCCACTCGCGCTTGTCGGCGTCGTCGCCGATCGCCAGCGCCAGGTGGAAGCACTCGCGGTTGAGGTTGTCGACGACGTCGTCCTGGCGGACCAGGTCCTGCGCCATCTCCACGTTGCGCTCCTCGAAGGCTCGCTTGGCCTGGCTGATCAGGGTTCGCGTGTGTTTGCCCATCGTCACGACTCGGCCCAGCATCTCCGCGTCGGCGGGCGGCTCGTTACCGGTCAACGGGATCAGCTTGCAGAAGTTGACGCACTGGTCCCCCATCCGCTCGACGTTCTTCAGCACGTGCAGGAGGGCCGAGATCAGGCGCAGGTCGGTCGCCACCGGCGACTGGGTGGCGAGCAGCGCGATCAGGCTCTGGTGCACCTCCAGGTAGCGGCCGTCGATGCGGTCGTCGTCGACGATCACCTGCTGGGCCAGCTCGACGTCCTGCTGTTCGACCGCTTCGATGGTCCTGCCCAACTGCTCGCTGACGAGGTCGAGACCGCCGAGCGCGCTGGCCTCGAGCTGCTCCAGTTCCGCCTGATAGTGGACCCGGGTCTGCTCGACCATCGACCCCCTCACCCGACCTTGCCGGAGACGTAGTCCTCGGTGCGGCTGTCGGAGGGGTTGGTGAAGATCTTCTCGGTTTCGTCGTACTCGACCAGCCGACCCCAGCGGTTGTCCTCGTCGGCATCCAACTCGACCATCAGGAAGGCCGTGCGGTCCGAGACCCGCGCCGCCTGCTGCATGTTGTGGGTGACGATGACGATCGAGAACTCCTTTTTCAGCTCGATCATCAGGTCCTCGATCTTGCCGGTCGAGATCGGATCGAGGGCCGAGCAGGGCTCGTCCATCAGAATCGTGTCCGGGTGCACGGCGATGCAGCGGGCGATGCAGAGCCGCTGCTGCTGCCCGCCGGAGAGGCCGAAGGCGTTGGCCTGCAGACGGTCCTTGACCTCGTCCCAGAGCGCGGCGCTGCGCAGGGCCCCCTCGACCGTCTGGTCGAGGTCCTCCTTACGGCCGAGGACGCGCGGGCCGAAGGCGATGTTGTCGTAGATCGACTTCGGGAAGGGGTTCGGTTTCTGGAAGACCATCCCGATCAGCTTCCGCACCTGGACCGGGTCGACGCCGGGGCCGTAGAGGTCCTCGCCGTGGTAGAGCAGCTCGCCGTGGACCGAGGCGCCGGGAATGAGGTCGTTCATCCGGTTGAGGCAGCGCAGGAGCGTGCTCTTGCCGCAGCCCGAGGGGCCGATCAGCGCCGTGACGTCGTTGCGGCGGACGTCCATCGTGATGTCCTTGACCGCCGTGGCGCCGCTGTAGTCGACGGCGACGCCCTTCAGCTCGAAGACCTTCTCGCGCTTGCCGGCGCTGTGGTTGAACTCCCCCGGCCGCACGGCGATCGCCGCTCGCGCCGCCGCTTCTTCCCGGGTCTGCCGCCCGGTCTCTGACCTGCTCTCTTCATGCGTCATCTGATCACGCACCCTAGTCCACCTACCATCTCTGCTCGTAACGATTTCGTAGCCAGATCGCGAAGGAGTTCATCGCCAGCAGCACCACCAGCATCACGATGATTCCGGCGAAGGCCAGCGTCTGGAACTCCTCCTGCGGCCGCGTCGCGTACTGGAAGATCTGCACCGGCATCGCCGAGTAGCCGTCGGCGGAGAAGAAGGTCGGGTCGAAGGTGATGAAGACGGTGGCCCCGACCAGCAGCAGCGGCGCCGCCTCGCCCAGGGCGCGCGAGACCGCGAGGATGACGCCGGTCGCGATTCCCGGGATCGCCGCCGGCAGCACCTGTCTGCGGACGGTCTGCCACTTGGTCGCGCCCAGCGCCAGCGAGCCCTGCCTGATCGAGTCGGGGACGGCGCGGATCGCCTCGCGGCCGGCGATGATCACCATCGGGAGGACCAGCAGGGCCAGCGTCAGCGAGCCGGCGGCGAGGATGAAGCCGAGGTCGAGCGGGCCGCGGACGATGAAGGCAAGGCCGAGGATGCCGTAGATGATCGAGGGGACCGCGGCGAGGTTCTGGATGTTGACCTCGATCACCCGGTTCCACCACTTCGTGTTGTCGGCGTACTCCTCGAGGTAGATCGCGGTGCCGACGCCAACCGGGACGATGAAGAGGATGACGCCGGCGATCAACTCCAGCGAGCCGATGATCGCCGGGCGGAAGCCGGCGTTCTCGGGGTTGATCGTGGACGGCACGTTGGTGAATAGGTCGGGGCTGAGCGCGGGCGCGCCTTTGACCAGGGCCTGCGCGAGCAATGCGACCAGGCCGGCGAGCGCGATCAGGAGCGCCAGCAGCAACAGGCCGGCAAAGGCGGCATTGAGGAACACGTCGCGTCGCGGCTGGTTGCCGAGCGCGGCGGCGACCGTGGCGCGGGCGCCCGCCGTGGCGAGGCGCGTGCGCTCGCTGGGCGCACCCCCCATGGCCTCCATCAGTAGACCTCCCGGTACTTGCGGACGAGGCGGATGCTGAGCAGGTTCATGACCAGCGTCATCGCGAAGAGCAGGGCGCCGACGGCGAAGACCGATTTGTAGTCGAGCGAGCCGGTCGAGATGTCCCCGGTCGCGGTAACGCCGATGTAGGCGGTCATCGTCTGGATCGGCTCGTTGGGAAGGAAGGTGAAGTTGGGGGTCGAGCCGCCGGCGATCAGGACGATCATCGTCTCGCCGACGGCGCGCGAGATCGCCAGCACGATCGAGGCGACGATCCCTGAGAGCGCCGCCGGAAAGACGACCCGCGTCGCCACTTTCATCTTCGTCGCCCCCAGCGCGTAGGCGCCCTCGCGCAGCCCGCGCGGCACAGCCGACATCGCGTCCTCGGAGATCGAGGCGATGATCGGCACGATCATCAAGCCGATGCCGAGCGCGGCAGCCAGCGCCAGGAACGGTTTGCCGGCGGCGCCGCCGAGGAAGTCGCCGGGCCAGAGCGGCACGATCACCTCCGGCAGGATGAAGGTGACAGCGAAGACGCCGATCGCCACGGTCGGGATGCCGGCGAGGATCTCGAGGATCGGCTTGACCGTCTTGCGCACCCGCGGCGTCGCGTATTCGCTCAGGTAGACCGCCGCGCCGAGCCCGATCGGGATCGCGAAGAGAGATGCCCAGAGGGCGACGTTGAGGGTGCCGGCGACGATCGCCAGCACGCCGAAGCTGGGCGGCTCGAACTGCGGCGTCCAGTCGATCTCGAAGAAGAATTCGCGGGCGGGGACGATCTCGAAGAAGCCGATCGTCGGGCCGAGCAGCGAGATCACGATCGCGGTGGTGGTGAGGACCGAGAGGGCCCCGCAGAGGGCGAGCAGGCCCTGGATGACCTTCTCGCCGTAGCGAGGGCCCGGAGCCTGGAGCCGGCTGGGCAGGTCCCCAGCGGCTCCGGCTCCGGTCCTCGCGTTCACTTCAGCTCGCTCGGCGCTCGCCTAGCCGGTCAGCTTGGCGGTCGCCTGCTTGGAGGCGTCCAGCTGCTCTTCGGTCAGCGGGATGAAGCCGACCAGTTCGGCGACGTCGTTGACGTTTTCGAGGTAGTAGTCGACGAACGCCTTCACCTCGGGCTTTTCGAGCGATTCGGCGCTGGGATAGATGAACAGCGGCCGGCTCAGCGGCACGTATTCGCCGTTCTGGGCGGTTTCGGACGACGGGGCGACGCAGCCTTTGCCGCCGTCGACTTCGAGTGCCTTCAGCGCGTCTTCGTTCTCCTGGTAGAAGGAGTAGCCGAAGTAGCCCATGCCGCCGGGCGCACCCTCGACGCCGGTGACCGTGGCGTTGTCGTTCTCGCCGACGTTGTTGTAGTCCTTGCGCGAGGCACCCTCCTCACCGTTGATTTCCTCGGTGAAGTAGTCGAAGGTGCCGGAGTCGGTGCCGGGGCCGAAGAGCTGCAGATCCTCGTCGAATTCCTCCTGCAGGCCGGGGATTTCGCTCCAGTTGGAGAGGTCCGATTTGGGGCCCCAGACGGCGCTGAGCTGGTCGACCGTGAGGCAGTTGACCGGGTTCTCCGGGTTGACGACGACGGTCAGGGCGTCGGTTGCGACCCGCACCTCCTCGAACTCGATTCCTTCCTTCTCACAGGCTTCGACCTCTTCGGGCTCGATCGCGCGGGAGGCATCGGAGATCGCGGTCTCGCCGGCGCAGAACTTTTCGAAGCCGCCGCCGGTGCCAGACGTCCCGACCGTCACGTTGACGCCCGAGTTTTCGGTCTGGAACTGCTCGGCCACGGCCTCGGTCAGAGGCGCCACGGTGCTGGAGCCGTCGATGCGGATCGTCCCCGACAGGTCCCCCCCACCGCTGCCAGACGCTTCGTCGTCGTTGTCCCCGCAAGCCGCCACGCCGAGGGCGAGGACGGAAACGGAGGCGATGACCATGAGCCACCTAGAGCTAGTCACGCTTTCTCCTTCTCGTTTGCTTGACGCGATCTCGGCCCGCGGGGCCGATCCTGGCGCCACCCTCGCAGCGGCATGTGGGCAGCTTGTTACTCGCCTGTATCGAGGATGTAAAGAAGATGTAAAAGACGAAACGCTTGGCGCGTTATGCGGCGGCGACGGGCGCCGCCGCTGGCTCCGGTGCTGACTCGGCACCCGGTTCGGCGGTGACCGGTGCTTCGATCGCCGCAGCGTCCGCGGGCTCTGGGTCGAAGCGGTAGCCGACGCCGAAGTGGGTGTGGATGTAGCCCCAACCCGGCGAGAGCTTCTCCAGCTTCTGGCGCAGCTTGCGGATGAAGACGTCGACCGAGCGGTCGCCGTGGGCCATCGCGTAGCCCCAGACCCGCTGGTAGATCGCCTCCCGCTCCAACACCTGGCCGCGGGCGTCGGCGAGCAGCTGCAGCAGCTCGAACTCGCGCCGAGTGAGGTCGAGGCTGGTGCCGCCGACGAAGGCCTGGAAGCGGTCGGAGCGGATCTCCAACTCGCCGGCGACGACCGGCCCTGCTTCGGCCTGCGGCCGGGCGCGACGGCGGCGGCGCGAGACGGCTTCGATCCGGGCGATCGCCTCTTCCGGATGGCAGGGCTTAGCGATCCAATCGTCGACCCCGAGGCGCAGCCCGCGCACCCGTTGGGCGACCGTCGATCGGCCGGAGCAGACGATCACGCCGAGGTCGGGGAGCATCCCGCAGACCTGCTCCAGGTATGCCCAGGCATCCTCACCGAGCACGACGGGATCGATCAGTAGGGCGTTCAGCTTCATCGCCACGAGCTCTTCGGGAGGGATCGCGCCGGCCAAGGTGCGCTGCTGCCACCCAGCCGCTTCGGTCCGCTTCGCCAGCACGGTGACGAAACCGCTGTCGTTGTCGATTACCGCGAGCCTGATGGTCTGCTGTGGATTCACGTTTGAGGCGCA
This sequence comes from uncultured Solirubrobacterales bacterium, assembly GCA_963817945.1. Taxonomy (GTDB): domain Bacteria; phylum Actinomycetota; class Thermoleophilia; order Solirubrobacterales; family 70-9; genus VRUE01. The sequence goes on from CAWFQH010000001.1 coordinate 346,505, forward strand.
ACTGTGGCGGACGAGCACGCCTGGGAGCTGCCCGGCCCGTCAGCTATGGCGATTGTATGCCGCATCTCCGTCGGATCTGGCTCGAACTTCCTGCGTTCACAGGATTTTTACAGGCGATTACGCAATTTCCGGGGTGACGGCGGCGGTTTTTTGCTTTATCCAGATGTTCACCGCGGGTTCATCGGTTGTTCACGCCGGCGCGCCGCGCCCGCGGCAGGATAAGTCCTCACGAGACTCCTCTCTCGTCCGCAAACGGCCCGCCTGCCCCGGGCCGTTTGCTTTTCCAGGGTGGCTCCTCAGGTTGGTGCGACCGCACCGCTCGCCACCAGCGCCAGCACGAAGGCGCCGAGTGCGACGCGGTAGATGATGAAGACGGAGTAGTCGTGGCGGGCGATGTAGCGCAGCAGCCAGGAGACGGCGAGGAAGGCGACCGCGAAGCTGACCATCGTGGCGACGATCGTCGGCCCCCACCCCACCCCGCCGGCGACGTTGTCGAACTCGCTGACCGTCTGCAGGATCGCGGCCCCGGACAGCACCGGGATCGAGAGGAAGAAGGAGAGCCGGGTGACGGCGACACGGTCGATTTCCCGCAGTAGACCGGCCGACATCGTCGCCCCGGAACGCGACACGCCCGGGACCAGCGCAAGGCACTGGACGAGGCCGATGATCAAGGTGTCGCGCCAGGTCACGTCGGCCTCGTGGCGGTGTTGCGTCGCACGACTGTCGGCGAACCACATCACGCCGCTCCAGAGGACCAGCGCACTGCCGACGAACCAGAGGCTGCGCAGCGTCGTCTCGATCTCCTCCTTGAAGGCGAGGCCGACGACGGCGATCGGGAGCGACCCGAGGATCACGGCCCAGGCAAAGCGGTAGTCGCGGGCCTGACGCTCGGCCGGGCTCCTCAGGCCCCGCGCCCAGGCGACGAGGATCCTGGCGATGTCGCGGCGCAGAAAAATCACGGTCGCAAGCACGGCGCCGACCTGGACGATCGCGGTGAAGGCGGTGATGTCGGGGTCGTCGGTGGAGTGGCCGAGCAGCCGCTCGAGGATCGTCAGATGGCCCGTGCTGGAGATCGGCAGGAACTCGGTGAACCCCTCGACGGCGCCGAGGAGGATGGCTTCCCACCAATCCATTGGCGGGGCATCCTAGGGAAAGATCCGGGTGTCCCCCTGCGGAAACCCGCATAGAAGCGGCCTTACAGGTCCTTGCCGGGGAGGGCTCCAATGTTTCCTCCGGGGACACCCGGATCTTGCGCTAGATTGCGCCCAATGACTTGGTCCTTGCGCTCTCGCTGCATTGTCGTCGCCGTCTCGGCGGTGCTTGCACTGTTGCTGCTGGCGCCGGCGGCTTTCGCCGACAACGGCGCGGGGTTGGCCGGGCCGGTGACCGACAAGACGGTCACCTTCTTCTGCTTCGGCGTGATCGCCTTCTTCGCAATCCTGGTCATCGGTTTGTCGCTGATCCAGGGCCGGCTCGAGAAGCGCAAGGAAATGCGCCACCAGAGCCTCCAGCGCTACGGCTGACGGGCCCAGGGTTTGACGAGCGGCGTCCTCGGTCGCTCGCATGCAGAGCACGCCACAATCCCTGCGTCCTTGCCGGTCAAACCCTGGCCCTCGTCAGTCAACCTCGAGATCGCCCTGGGTGAACGCGTCGTCGTCGGCGCCCTTGACGTGCTCGTCGGAGGCGAGGCCGGCGAGGGCGAGTGAGCCGTCGGGCTGGACTTCCGCCGTGGCGAGATAGGAGTCGCCGAGCTCGACCTTCCCCAGCGCGATCGCAGGCGGGACGGTCAGCGCCAGATCGGCTTCGCTCCCGTCAACGCCGTCGGCGGAGAGGACCAGCTGCGCGGTCTCGGGCAGGACGGCCTGGACGACCCCGGCCAGATCCAGGTAGGTCGACGGTTCGCCCTCTTCGACCTCGATCGCACGCTGATCGAGGCGATCCCCGATCGCCGCCGTGACGATCACGCGGGAGCCGAGAACCGGCAGCTCGGGAACGGTCCCCGCCGGGTCGGGCGGGACGCTGACGAGCAGGGAGGCGCCGCGCCCGGAGACCGTGTAGGCGGGCGCGAGCGGATCGGCCTTTGCGTACGTGACGACGCCGCGGAAGATGGCCTGCGCCGTTTTGCCCTTGCGCTCGGGAGTCTTCGTCTCGGTGAAGGTGCCGTTGGCGAGGCGACGCGCCGTCACCGTCAGCCGGGCGCCGGGCGGCGGCAGCTCGCGCCCGTGGACCGGAACCAGTTCACCGTCCGCGATCGCCAGCGCATAGCTGCCCGCGGCTGGGTTTGCCTGAACGACGACGCCCTTGAGCTCGGTCTCTTCTTCGCCTTCTTCCTCTTCCGTCGGCTCGGTTGGCCGGGGCGTCGGCTCGGGGGCCGGCTCCTCTTCGGCTGGGGGCGCCGGGGAAAGCGGTGCCGACGGCGCCAGCGGGGCTGGCGGCAGGGGCGCTTCCGCCAGCCCTCCCCCGCTCCCGCCGAGCGCCGACCCACCGAGGCCGCGGGAGGGAGCTTGCGATGGTGCCGTGTCCTCCGCGCCGCCGTCGGAGGGCGCGGGCATTTCGAGGATCTGGGTGGCGCCGGCGAGCGTACCGGCCGCGTTCGGCCCAATCGCGACGCCGACGAAGAGGCCGAAGCCGAGCGCGGCGGCACACAGCGGTGCCGCCCAGCGGCGGTCGGTCACGACCAGCGCGAAGGGGCGCAGGATGCGGTCGACGGCGGCCCTCATCACGCGGGGCGCGAAGTCGGCGGCGGCGCTGCTGCGCTGGCGGACGTACCGATCTCGCTGCGCTCCATCAGGTCCTTGCCACACTGCCAGCAGAACACCGAGCCGCGCGCGTAGAGGGCGCCGCAATGGCCGCAGGTGCCGGCCGCGCTTGCCTCTTCGAGGCGCAGCATCCGCTCGACCTCGGCCAGCTCGGCGTCAACCTGCTGCAGCTCGGCCGCCTGGCGGGTCAGCACGTCGAGCCGGAAGTGATCGCGGATCGCCATCTCGTAGGCGAGGCCGCCGAGGTCCCACTGCAGCTCGGCGAGCCGCTCGGCGAGGCTGTCGCGGCGCTGTCGCAGGTCGCTCATTCGATTGCGGTCGCCCCGCTGCCGCCACCCGGCGCCTTGCCGTCGACCGGTGGCGCCTCGCCGGGGGTCGCGATTTCGTCCGGCAGCTTGGCCGAGGCTTCCGAGTATTCCTGCGGGCTCTTGCCCTGCAGCGCTTCCAGTTCGGAATCGCTGGCGGTGATCTCCGGCGGCGGTGCCTTGCCGCCAGCGGTCACCGCGCCGCCTTTGCCAGAGCTCTTGCCTTTGTTCGCCCTCTTCGCGGATGCGCCGGCGCCGCCGAGCGTTCCCTCGTCTTCGTTCGCCGCCGTCTCATCACCGCCCTCGACGCGGACCACCTGCGGCGGCGCCGTGGCCTGGTTGCCGTCGCCGCGCCCAATCAGGACACCGACCAACAGCATCAGACCCAGCACGGCGATGCCACCCACCGCGGCAAGCGGCGTGTAGTCCCGCTGCGGCTTCCCCTCGGCGGGAGCCGCGCTAGCGGGCACGGGTGCCGCTCCCGCGGCCGGCGACGCGTTGCCGTTGACGCTCCTCTCGCCGTTCGCGGTTGCTGCGGGACGGCTCCCGTACCGACGGAAGTCGAGCCGCGGCTCACCGCGGCGGCGCCCGCAGTTGAGGCAGTAGCGCTGGTCGGCCGCGAGCGGAGCGCCGCACTCGCGGCAGGGCTCGACCCGATCGTCGGGGGAGGCAGCGGGCATCGGCTGCGTGGGCGGCTGCATTTGACTCTCGCTCATTGGAGATCCTTGCCTGGGAGGGTCGGGAAGTCGGTTACGGTCAGCTCGGCACCGCGGGGGTCGCCGATGAAGTAGACGTCGTAGGGGGCCGCCTTGCCGTTGGCCTTGAACGGTTCGATCGCGCCGCGCCCGGCGGCGACGATCTCTCCGCCCTTGCGGGCGATTGCGTAGAGGAGCAACCGGTCGAGGTCCTGGCCGCTGCGATTGATCGCATCGCCGCTGGCGGCGACGCCGGTGTACGGGTCGCCCTCGAGCTTCGGCGCGCTGACCGAGACCTTGGGCCGGGGGCCGGCGAAGCTGGTGTCGCTGGTGTCGCTGGCGCCGACCTTGACCTTCACCGAGGCTGGCTTGCCGGTGGCGAGAACCTGATCGTGCACCCAGACCGCCGTTCCGCCGGCGGGAACGAAGGGAACCGCAGCCAGGGCCGGCTCGATGCCGGGGATGTCGTTGCGATAGACGCTGCGGCCATTGGCATCGAGGACGTTGATCAGAATCGGCACTTCGACCAGATCGTCGTCTGAGCCGTTGCGGACCTCGACGACGACGGCGCTGCCGTTGGCGTCGCTGAGCAGGGTGGTCTCGCGCAGGCGCACGTCCTCGTTCTCGCGCTCGATGGATAGGCCCTTCTCCTGGGCGACCGGTCCCAGTTCGGCTGCGATCTGGGCGCTCTTGTCCTGGGTCGATTCGCAACCCGTGGCGACGAGAGCCACGGTGGCGAGCGCGATCGGCCAGAAGACCCGCGTCGGGGTCATCCGAACGCGCCTCCGACGTACTCGCGGGTGCGCTGCTCGCGCGGGGCGCCGAAGACCTGCTCGGCGGGGCCGTACTCGACCAGCTCGCCCAGGTACATGAAGCCGACGTGGTCGGCGATCCGCAGCGCCTGCTGCATGTTGTGGGTGACGATCACGACCGCCACCTCCTCGCGCAGTTTCAGGATCAGCTCCTCGATCACCTGGGTCGAGCGCGGGTCGAGCGCCGAGCAGGGCTCGTCGAGCAGCAGCACCTCCGGTCGTACGGCCAAGGCCCGGGCGATACAAAGCCGCTGCTGCTGGCCACCCGAGAGCCGCAGCGCCGGATGATCGAGCGTCGCCCCCACCTCGTCCCAAAGGCCCGCTCGCACGAGAGCGTCGCCGACGTAGTTGTAGAGGGCCTCCTTGCCGGGCCGACGGGAGCCCTGCTCGCGCAGCGCGTAGGCGACGTTGTCGAAGACGCTCATCGGGAACGGGTTCGGCTGCTGGAAGACCATGCTGACCCGGCGCCGCAGCGCGGTCACCTCCATTTGGTCGAGGTCCTCCCCGTCGAGCGTGATGCGACCGGTGCGAGAAGCCGTCGGCGTGATCTCGACCAGGCGATTGAGCGAGCGCAGCAGCGTCGTCTTGCCGCAGCCGGAGGGGCCGATCAGCGCCAGCACCTCCCCCTGGCGCACAGGGATCGTCACCTGGTTGACGGCCACCTTTTCGCCGTAGGCGATCGTCACCGCCTCGGTCCGCATCCGCTCGACCTTCGGGCCCGCGGCCGGCTGGGGGCGGCGAATCGGGGCTGCCAGCCCGATCGCGCCGCCGCCTGGTGCGTGGCCGTTGGTCGGCGGCTGCACGACGGTCGACTCGCGGTCGACGACGATGCGGCGCACCGGGGGCGGCGGCTCCAGGACGACGTCGCGCGGATCGCGCCCGATCTCCTCCGGCGTCAGCGGGCCCACACGTCACCTCCCCTGCGCGCCAGGCGCGAGACGACGAGGTTGAGCGCGATCACGATCAGCAGCAGGACGAAGGCCGCGAAATACGCTTTCTCCGGCGCCAGCCCCTCACCGGCCGGCGAGTTGTAATAAACGTAGCTGGTCAGCGTGCTGCCGGTTCCGCGCAGGAGGTCGAAGGGGCCGCCATCCCCGCTGGTCTGGATCTGCAGGGTGGCGCCAAGCAGGACGACGACGATCGCGGTGTCGCCGGCCACGCGCCCCATCCCGAGCGCCGTGCCGGTGCCGATGCCTGGCCGCGCGGCGGGCAGCAGCACGCGCCGGATCGTCGCCGCTTTGGTCTTGCCGAGCGCGTAGGAGGCCTCGCGGACGTGGCCCGGGACCGAGTGGAGCGCCTCGCGGGAGGCGCCGACGACGAGCGGCAGCGCGATCAGCGACATCATCGCCGCGGCCGCGATGAAGGAGCGCCCGAGCACCGCGCCCCCTTCGGCGTCGAAGGTGAGGAACCCCAGCCACTGCTGCTGGAAGAAGACGAGGCCGAACATCGCCAGCACGATGCTGGGCGTGCCGGCGACCACCTCGACGGCGGATTCGACTGCCCGCGCCAGCCCCGCCGGGCGGCCATACTCGGTCAGCCAGACGGCGATCGCGACGCCAAGGGGCGCTGCGATCAGGGTCGACATCACCAGCAGCAGAGCGGTTCCGATCAACGGGTCTCGGAAACCCCCGCTTTGCGCCTGGTTGAGCGAGGAGGCAGGGCTTTCGAAGAGGAGACCGAGGTCGAAATACTGGGCGCCGCGGTAGGCCATGTAGGCGACGATCGCGCCGGCGATCGCGACCAGCGCCAGGCCGGCGCCCCAGGCGGCGAAGTAGCCGAGGCGATCGCGCAGCGGCCAGGAGCGGACGCTGTCGCACGGCGCCGTCGCGACGACTTCACCGCCGATGGGCCTAAAACGGCGCTCGGGCTTCCGTTTTAGGCCCATCGGCGGGGGGGTCATGGGCGCACCCCGTACCTGCGCATCGGTTGCTTGGCGACGAAGCCGGCCAGCGAGAGGAACATGCTCGAGACCAGCAACACCGCGGCGAAGGCGAAGAGCGTCTCGCCGAAGGGCACGACCGAGAGCCCTTCGACGTTCTCGACCAGGGCCGAGGCGAGTGGACGGGTCGGCTCGAGGAAGAAGGTGAAGCCGTCGATCGGGTTCGGCGCGAAGCTGGCCGAGCCGGCGACCATCGAAAGCATGATCGCCTCGCCGAGAGCCCGCGCCGTCGCCAGCACCGCCGCGGCGACGATCGCCGGGCGAGCGGTGCGCACGGCGATCGTCCAGGTCACGCGCCAGCGGTTAACCCCCAACGCCGCCGCGCCCTCGGTCCAGCTGCGCGGCACCGCCCGCAGTGCGTCGACGACGATCGCGATCATGATCGGCACGATCATCACCGTGAGGATGAGGATGCCGACGCCGAGGCTGGAGCCGTCGAGCTGGACAACGTTGGCGACCGATTCCTTGCGCTCGATGCTGATCAAGTGCTCGGCGACCCAGGGGACGATGACGAGGATGCCGATCAACCCGTAGACGACCGAGGGCACCGCGGCCAGCAGCCGCACAACCGGCTCCAGCACCCGGTTCACCTGTGGCGGCGCGAACTCGACGATGAAGATCGCGGCGAAGAGGGCAAAGACGAGGCCGATCGCGACCGCCCCCGCGGTGACAACGAAGGTGCCCCAGATCAGAGGCCAGGCGCGCAGATGGTAGACGTAGTCGGCGGGGCTGGCGGGTGAGGCGAAGATGTCCTCCAGCTGCAGGTCGACGTCGCCGCCGGAGGCGAACCAGGCGAGGCCGTTGTGGGCGAAGGAGGGCCACGCCTTGTCGAAGACGAAGACGACCATGCCCACGATCAAAGCCAGCACCAGGCAGGCGACCGCGCCGAGGATCTTCTCGACGCGGGCGTCCGACCAGAATCCGGCGCTGGCGGGGGCGGTGCCCGCTCCCCGGGGGGCGCGGCGCCCCGGCAGGCGGGCGGCGATCCCCGATGCATCCACTAGCGCAGGGGCACCCAGTTGCTGGCGATCAGCGACAGCGCCGTGGGGTTGCTGCGCGCGAAGTTGATGAATGCCTTGGCCACTCCGGTCGCGGTGCCGCGGCTGACGAGGTAGAAGTTACGACTGCCGGCGTACTGGCCCGACTTTGCGTTGCGCAGCGTGCAGGGCACACCCTGGTAAGGGACGGCGTGCAGCCCTTGGGCGAAATGGAAAGACGCGTACCCGATCGCGTTGGGATCCGATTTGATCGTCTGCGCCTGTAGGCCGTTGGAGGATTTGGTCGTTGCGCTGCCGGCGACGCGCAGGGTCTGGCCCATGAAGATGTTCTGGAAGGCGTCCTGGGTACCGGAGGCCGCGGTGCGGACGACCAGGTCGATCGGGCCGCTCGCGGTCGCGCCCGGCACCTGGCTCCAGCTGCGAACCCGCCCGGAGAAGATGTCCTGGATCTGCGTCTGGCTGAGGCTGGCGATGCGGTTGCTGGGATTGGTCACGATGCAGACTGCGTCGCGGGCGACTTTGTTGAAGACGATGCCGCCCGGGTCGGCCGCTTTCGGGTCGCGGGAGGACATGCCCAAGGTGACGCGGCCGCGGGAGACGTCGGTGATGCCGATGTCGGACCCTCCCTGCAGGATCACGAACTTGACTTTGCCTTTGTACTGGGGCTGCTTGACGAAGGCCTTGGCGAGCTTGGTGGCAAGCGGAGCGACCGAGGTCGATCCGCTCATCGTGATCGTGGCTGCAGTGGCGGCTGGCGCGGTCGCCGCGACCAAGGCGGCGACCAGGGCGACGGCCAGGGAACGGCTGAAGGTCATGAATCGCTCCTGGTGGCGGGTTCGACGTACGATGTCAGTGTCGAGTCGGCCGCCTCTCCGAAGGTGAATGCGACGTAACTGAGTGGAGAAAAAATGGTTACGTCCGGTAACAAAATCTTTTCATCTGCGACACAGCTCGTTTACCGGATCGACACCTTGGCTTGACGATGCTTTGGGACATGTCGCAGCTCTCGTCCTCGTCGAAGCGGCCGCGCCAGATCGGCAACATCGAGATCCGGCCGGGCGAGTTCCAGGTGCTAATCGACGGCGAGCGCGTCGGCCTCACCGTACGCGAGTTCGAGCTCTTCCTCCTGCTTGCCGAACGGCTCGACAGCGTCGTCCAGCGGCCCGAGATCTACGCCCTGATGTGGGGCGGGGAGATGCCGCGCCGCGACCGCTCGGTCGACGTCCTGATCCGCCGGGTCCGGGCCAAGCTCGAGCGCATCGCCCCCGATTGGCGCTACATCCATACCCACTTCGGCATCGGCTATCGCTTCAGCCCGGAAGAGGCGTAGCAACGCCCTATTTCAGCTCACCCGCTTTTCCCTGTGCCAGGTTGAAGGCGCAGCGAAAGTTCTCCGGCTGCCCGATCGGCTTGCCGCCGGCGAAGCCGCCCTGGTCGCCGTTGTCGTAGACGGTGACGTAGTGCAGCGTTTCCGGCGAGGGGTCGGCCGGCAGCGGCGCCGGGTCGGGCTCGCCCGCCCTCGGGTCGCCGCGGGAGATGTCGCTGACCCCCTGCGAGCCGGCGGCACGGCCGCCAGAGGCGATGGTCGTCAGCGAAGCGCTCATCTCGCGCCGGTCCTTGAGCCCGTCGCTGGCGTCGACGTCAGTAGAGGCGGTCACCTCGTTGTCGTCGACGCGGCCAGCCAGCTTCACCCGCGAGGCGGCGCCGATCAGCTGCGCCGCGGTTGGCAGGTAGCCGCCGAGTGAGGCGCACTTGCGGGTTGCGAAGAAGAAGTCAGCCTTGCCAACCTCGTCCTTTTCGAGCGGATAGGGGTTGGTCATCATGCAAACCGTCCCGATCTTCACCGTCTCCGGCGAGCAGCGGTCGAAGACCTGCGGCGGCAGGACGCTGGCCGGGAACTTCTTCTTCGCGTTGAGCCGCAGCACGCCGAACTTGCGCGGCTTCAGACTCGGGCCCGGCAGCTTCTTGGCGGCGATCGATTCGGCGACCCCCGGCAGGACGTAGGCGCCGAGCGCGAGGGCGAGGGCGGTCCAGGCGACGATGCCAGTGATCCTGGGGCTCTTCATCTGCGACTCCTTCGTTGTCGTTCTTCGCTGACTTCGCCTTTCTTTGCGCTATCCGCAGCAAAAGACGAACTCACGGGAGAGGTCGAGGCGGAGGCCGGAGCGGAGGTCGAGACAGTGGCCGGTGCGGCAAGCGGGCGAGAACGGCGGCGGGCGCCGGGGCCGCCGCGCACCGAGGCCGCGCCGATCGCGGCGATCAGGACCAAGCCGAGCAGGTAGGGAGGGACGGTCGAACCGGACTCGGGGCCCGACCATCTTGCCTGGAGGGACTCGCGGCCTTCGTAGCGTGAGAAGGCTTTCGATTCCTCGATCGCCGCCTCCTCTTCGCGCTTTTCCTCGACTTGGTAGGTGCGGGCGGGAGCCCCACCCGGGGGCAGCGGCCGCACAATCGGCGGTGGCGGCGGTGGCACTATCGCCGGCACGGCAGCCACCGTGAGGCCGGTGGCGATCGGCAGGAAGGGATCGGGGGGCGAGGGCGGCGAGGGCTGTGGCGACGGCGGGGGCGCCGGGGGCGCGGCCGGCGGGGGCGATGGCGGGGGTGGCGCCAGCTCGACCGGCGGGCTCGCCGGCGGCGAGCCCGGAGGAGGCGGCGGCGCCGGCGGTACCGCCGTGGAGCTCGCCCGCTTGAAGCGGTCCGGCCGCAACGGCCGGGTACCGCACGGTCGCTGCACGCTGCCGTCCAGCACCCGCACCTGTTCGGAGTAGGAGAAGCCACCGGCACTGACCGTGACGGTGGTGGTGCCGGCGTTGAAGGGACAGAGCAGGCCCGACGTGTTGTCGGTGACGACCTTGTCGTTGGCGTCGAGGTAGGGCTTGCGCAGGTTGGTCGAGGCCGGGTCCTGGCGGACGAAGTCGGCGATGTCGGGGTCAGAGGAGACGAAGCTGTACTCGGGCACGATGCGCGCCGCGCAGCCAGCGATCACGCACTGGTTGGGCGGGAACAGCGTGTAGGGGTCGCCACCGGCCGGATTCGGGTTTCCCGATCCGGCCGCGGCGCGTCCCCAGCGGTCGCCGCCGCGCGGGCGGCGACCGAGGCCGCGGAAGAGCGCCGGCCGCGAGCGGCGCACCAGGGTGCCGTCGGTCGCCTCCAGCGAGAGGTCTTCGATCACCGGGATCAGACGCGCCGCGATGGGGGCGACGTTGCTGCCCGCCGCCGGCTGCCCGATCTCGAGCAGGAGCACGCCGCTGTCGCCGAAGAGCGCGTCGGAGGCGCTCTGCCCCACGGCGCCGGAGATCTCCGAGCGGTAGCCGAGCGTGCCGATCCCGTAGCTGGGAATGGTCTGCGCGGCGCCTGCGGGGATCCGCATCGTCCGGTTCTCCTCGGGCCGGTCGAAGAGGTAGGCGGAGGCGCCGCCGGCGACCAGCGCCTGCGCCACCTCGGTCCCGTCTTCGGCCACGTTCAGCTTCGGCGTGAAGCTGGTGTTGAGGCTGCGGTTGCCCATCACGACCGCCGGGATGCCCTCGACGCGGGCGTCCGCCAGTACCGCTTCCAGCCAGGGGAGCTGCGGCTCCAACGGGTTCTGGTGGGGGTCCGAGGCGGCGAGCGAGCCGAGCGAGTTGTCGATCACGATCACGCGCACGGTGCCCTCCGGGCCCTGGCTGTCGAAGGCGTAGTGGGTGCGGGCGCCGGGGCCGGATGCGGCGCCGGGGACGCCGGCGGTCGAGATCCCGGCCGGCGCCGGGCCGCTCCCGAGCGGGGCGGCGAACGCGGCGAAGGCGTCCCGGAAGGCGACGGCGCCGGCGTCGTTGGAGGCGTCGCCCGAGCCGAGCGCCGGATACACGGGAAGCCCTGGCGCGCCGGCGAGCAGCGCCGCGAAGCGGGTGGCGTCGGCCGGCCCCAGGCCGCTCGCGACCCGGTTGCCGGTGTAGAGGAGGGCGCGCGGACCGCCGCCCCCCTGCATCGCGGCGACTGCCCGCAGCGCCGCGCCCAGGGTCTGGTCCGGGCCGATGCCGTGCGGCGCCAGCTCGGCGCAGGTGCTCTCGCACTGAGCGTGCCCGCCGACGGCGAGGCGGATCGGCCCGGCCGGCATCGGCACCGCCTCGCGACCGACCGCCGGCGGGACCGCGCCGCCGCCGTAGCGGAAGACCGCCGCCGTCCGCACCCTTTCGCGGATCGCACGACCACCGCTGTCGCGGGAGGAGGAGCCGCGGCCGGCGGCATCGGCGTCGCCGCTCCAGCCGCCGACCGCCCAGCCGCTGCCCGAGGCGTCGAGCAGCAGCGAGAGAACCGGGTCGCTCTTCAGCGGTCGGTCGCTGCCGGCGGACGAGAAGGCGGTCCGCTGCTCGTCGACCCAGCCGCTCGCGGTCTCGCGCAGAAGGTAGCCGTCGCCGGGGAAGCCGAAGGGCGGCTGGATCGGTGGCGGCACGGTCGGGTCGGGTTCCGGCAGGTCGTCGGCGAGTGGGTAAGTGAGCTGGGGGACGACCGAGACGATCGCCCGTACGGCGCCCCCTTCGCGCACGGCGGCGGCGGCGATCGCGGTCGAGCCCGGCAGCGGCTGGTCGGAGAAGCGCCAGGGAGCGCCGGGACCGTCGCGCTCGATGACTATGTCGCGGCCGGCGGCGACGGCGCCGCCGTCAAGCAGCCCGGCCACCGCGAGCAGGCGCGGGTTGCTGCCGCGGACTCCGTCGAGGAGCGCCTGCGCGGAGGCATCGACCCGCCAGCTGCCGCCGTCGTTGACGAGCAGATCGCCGCCACCGGCGACGATCGCCTGGCTGCCGGCGAAGGCGATCGAGGAGAGGTCGGCCGTCTCGTACCCAGGCGGCAGCGCCTGCTGGTCCCAGCTCTTGCCGTAGGAGAGCAGAACCCCGTTGCGGCCCACCGCATAGCCGCGCGAGGGGTCGGCCGAATCGAAGGCGACGTCCATCAGATTGCCCTCGAACCCGATCGGCACGCCCGGGTCGGCCACCCAGAGGTCGTCGGCCGCGTTCCACATCCACATCGCCCCGCGGTCGCCGACCGCGTGGGCGCGCGAGCGCTCCGGCCAGGCGACCCCGCGCAGGGTCGCCCGGTTGACGCTGCCGCTGGAGCTGAGCAGGAACTCGCGCTGCCAGCCGCGGCCGGGCTCGTAGCGCAGGACCGTGCCGTCGGCGCCGACGGCGAGAGCCTCGGAGCCGGGGGCGCCGGGAGCGGCTCCCGGCGCGCCGGTGACATCGGCGAGCGGTGCGCGGGCGGCAACCGGCCACGGTTGCAGGCGCGCCGGCGACGTTTTCATCGAGATCTCGACCGGGCCCTCGAGCCAGCCGCTGTCGGCGCCGGCGAAGGCGCCGCTGGGACGGAAGTTGGCGCCGGCGCCCGGCAGGCGGGCGAACTCCCCCGCCTCGAAGCGCAGGTAGGTGCCGCGGTTGCTGTCCTCGCCGCCGCCTGGATCGAGCGGGTTGGTGACGATGCGAGTGCCGAACGCTCCTCCCGACCAGGCGAAGCTGCGGTAGCCGAGCTGGCGGGAGAACTTGATCCCGAGGCGGCCGCTGGCACAGAGGGCGGCGTCGCACCAACTGCCGGTCACCGCATCGGCGCCACTGTCGAAGAAGAGCGTGACGTCCTGTTCGGCTTCGGCGATCGTCGCCGTCAGGTCGATCCAGGCGCCGTCGGCGGTGACGGTGAGCGGCTGCGCCGCGCCGCCGATCGGAGCCGTGCCGGCGATCTGCGCCGCCGGTTCGTCGCGCTCGGCGAAGACGGTGCCGCCGAGCGGCCGTTCGACCCAGCGCGGGCCTTCCGGGGTCGAGGTCCGCTCGAGCAGCACGAACGAGCGGGTCGAGGTTTCCTCGTCCGGCACGGCGAGCGCCCAGGCGTTGCCGAGGCCGGTGGCGTCGAGCGCCACGATGCGAAACTCGGCCACCGAGTCGAAGGGGACGGCGACCGGCTCGCGGCTCCAGTCGCCGTCGCCGTAGCGCAGGATTCCCTCGACGACTTTGCGCCCCTGCGGCGCGAACAGCAAGCCGGTGCCGCCGGGCTCGTCGAAGGCGGCTACCGCGACGGCCCCCTGTCCCTGGTCGCTGGCCAGGCTCTCGGCCGGCAGCCCGCTTTCGGTCCCCAGCAGGACCCCGGGCGGCGGGCCCTCGATCAGCCGCCAGGCCGCGCCGGGGTCGCGATGGATAACGACGATCTGTTCGCCAGGGGGCCGGCGCAGGTCGCGGCCCACGAGCACGCCGCCTCCCTCCCTGGTGATGCGGGCGGAGAGGCGGTTGACGATCGAGGGCCCCCGGTAGGGCTGTCCGACCTCGTCGCGCGGCAGCTCGAACACCTGCCAGCCGTTCGCGTCGGTGTGGCGAAGGAATGCCAGCTGGGGATCGACCGGCCCACTCGGGGGAGCGAACTCCAGCGAACGGGTCCCGACGCGGACGGCCCCGACGCTCAGCGGCAGCTGCCGGTAGCCCCACGCCTCGCCGAGGGCGCCGGCTGGCGCCGAGCCCATCAAGGTCATCGCCGCGTCGGCCGGGCCGAGCAGCGGCAGCGGCCCCACCCCCGGCGCCGCGGTCTCCCCTCGGTCGGGCGCGGCCACGGCCAGGAGGACGGCGAGCAAGGAGGCGAAGACGAGCGCGTGGCGGATGCGGCCGCTCATCCGATGCCGCTCCAACGGGAGATCCGATCGACCTGCGGGGGAATTGATGTCGCACGGCCCCTTCGGGGCCTTGGCGACGAAGCTCGTGCACGGCTTCGTCGCGCACCAGATTGCACCGAGAGCAAAGCTCTCGGTGCTCAATTCACGCGAGGGGACATCGGCTCCCCGCCTCATCTCTTCACCGCCGCGGCCTCAAAAGCCAGCTTGGTCGGGTAGCGGTCGCGGCTCAATCGCAGGACCAGGCTGTGTCGGCCCGGGACGAAGACCCTGCTCGGGGTGCGAGCGACGGTGCGCCCGTCGCGCTTGGCGAGGAGGGCGACCCAGGCGCGCCTGGTCACGGTGAAGCTGACGGTCAACACCAGCCCGCGCAGGCGTGACCGGACCTTCCGCAGCAGCGGCGGCAGACGCTTCACCCTGGCCGACGGCGGCTCGGCGGTCGGGTCCTGCTCCAGCTCGGGCGGCGCGAACAGCTGCGAGTCATCGACCGGGGGGCGGTCGGGGACGAATTGCTCGGCGGCCTCGTTGGGCCGGAACTCGATCGTCCCTTCGAAGGCGGGCTCGGTGTCGAGCGGCAGCGGCGTCCCGTCGCTGTAGTGGAAGAGCCAGCCGGCCCAGGTGACGAGCCAGCACTCGTTCGCCGCCGGACAGGCGACGCGGGCGGCGCTGCCCCGGCCGGCGCCGGCGACGGGCAGCCGCGTCGTCGTCGTCGTCCCGTCGGGCTCGATCCGCGCCACCGTCGCTTTACTGTTGACGCTGCGCCGTTCGCCGAACGGGACGACGGCGGCAAACGCTTCGCCGCTGCCGGGAATCGCGGCCACGTCGGCGAGACGATCGGTCAGACCGAAGCCTGGGCCGCCCAGCGGCAGCTCCTGGAAGGAGCCGGCAACGAGGTGTGCCGCCAGGGGCGACCGTTCGACCGCGCCACCGTCGTGGCGGGGGTCGTCCGGGTCTTTCGGCGGGCCGGAGGAGGAGGCGGCGCCACCGCCCACCGCCCAGAGGTCGGCGCCGTCGCTGTCGAGCGCCAGCAGCTCGGTGCCGTCGGCCGGCACCCCCGGCAGCGCCGCCGGCAGGAAGGGGTCGTTGGCGAAGCCGCCGCCCTCGATCCTGTGCAGGAGGCGCGGAGCCGGCTCCTCCGGCTCGGCCAGGTCGACGGGGTCGACGCGGTTCTCGGGCGAGCGGCCGACCAGCGTGCTCTCGAACAGCTGCGCCGCCGTGGAACTCCATGTCGGTGACGCCGCGGCCCTGCGGTCCGTAGACGGTCTCCAGGTCGATCCCGTCCCAGTGCAGGTGGAAGGCGCCGATCCGCTCGCCGAGCGCGTCCTGTGAGCCGACCCCACCGAACCAGCAGTCGTTCGGACCGTTGCAGGTCGCCGACGTCATCTGCCGGAAGGGGTCGGCGGCGTCGACCCTGGTGCTCCAGGAGCCGACCACCTGGCCGTCCTTGAAACGGCAGAGGCCCAGCCCGGAGCCGGTCCGCGGCAGGCTCGGTTCGCTCACCACCCAGAACTCAGTCGGGCCGGCCCAGGCGATCCGCGCCGTGTCGCCGGGGCCGCCGCAGACGGTGGCCAGCTGGTGCCAGCTACGCCCGTTCCAGCTGTAGATGCCGCGCGGGATGGTGTCGTTGCCCTCGATCGTCGAGCAGGCCGCGGTTGGGCGCCCAGAACTGGAGGTCGCCTGGGGCCCCGAGCGGCACCTTGAACGGCGCCCCCTCAGGCGGGGGCGGCTGCTCGAGGCGCCAGATCGGCTCGGCCGCCCCCGCTCGAGGGGATACGAGGAGCAGCGACATCGCGGCGAGACCGGCGAGCGCTACAGCCTGACGTAAGCAGGGAGCTTTCGGACAAGCCTTACTCACCTTCCATGTGGGGCTGACGGTCCAGCTCTTCGGTCGGCTGATCGGGCGCCCGCGTGCCGAGGTCGAGCAGCGTCGGTTCGACCGTGGAGAGCACCGCGTCGAGCGCGACGCCAGAGAGCGTCTCCTGCTCGATCAGGGCGTTGGCAGTCTCGTAGACGGCGCTCCAGTTGCGCCGCAGCACCTCCTCGGCACGGTCGACCGCGTCGCCGACGATCCTCTCGACCTCGCGGTCGATCAGCTCCAGCGTCGCCGGTCCGACCGATCCCAGCTCCTGCAGCGAGGCGCCGAGGAACACCTCCCCCTCTTTCTCGCCGATCGTCACCGGCCCGAGCTCCCTCGACATCCCGTAGGAGGTGACCATCGAACGGGCCAGGCCGGTCGCCGCGTGGAGGTCGTCGTGGACGCCGGTCGAGACGACCCCGAACTCGATCCGCTCTCCGGCGAAGCCGGCGACGATCGCGATCAGGTGTCGGCGCATGTCCGGCTCCTGCATGACGACGGCGTCGCGGTCGGTGAGCATGCTGGCGGCGGTGCCGAGCTGGCGGCCGCGGGCGACGATCGAGAGCTTCTGCGCCGAGACCGTCTGGCCGATCGAGCGGGTGACGACAGCGTGCGAAGCCTCGTGGATCGCGATCACCCAGCGCTCCTCGGCGCTGAGGACGTGGCTCTTGCGGGCGGGGCCGGCGACGACCCGGTCGATCGCCTCCTCGAGCGTCGCCTGGTCCATCTCCGCCCCGCCCTCGCGCACGGTCAGCAGCGCCGCCTCGTTGATCACGTTGGCGAGCTCGGCGCCGCTGAAGCCGGGGGTCAGCTTGGCGATCTCTTCCAGCGAGGTGCCGGGCGCCAGCGGACGGCTGCCGGTGTGGAGGCTGAGGATCTCGAGCCGCCCGTGCACGTCGGGGACGTCGACGGTCACCTGGCGGTCGAAGCGGCCGGGCCGCAGCAGCGCCGGGTCGAGCACGTCGGGGCGGTTGGTGGCGGCGAGGACGACGATGCCGGCGTCGCCGCCGAAGCCGTCCATCTCGACCAGCAGCGCGTTCAGCGTCTGCTCTCGCTCGTCGTTGCCCTGGCCGACGCCGGCACCGCGCTTGCGGCCGGCGGCGTCGAGCTCGTCGATGAAGATCAGCGCCGGCGCCATCTTGCGCGCCTTGGCGAAGAGGTCGCGGACGCGGGCGGCGCCGACCCCGACCAGCGACTCGACGAAGTCCGAACCCGAGAGCGAGAAGAAGGCCGCATCGGCCTCGCCCGCCGTCGCCTTCGCCAGCAGCGTCTTGCCGGTCCCCGGCGGCCCGACCAGCAGCACGCCCTTCGGCGCGCGCGCCCCGACCGCCGCGTACTTGCTCGGGTCGGCCAGGTAGTCGCGGATCTCGCGCAGCTCGGCCACCGCTTCGCCGGCGCCGGCGACGTCGTCGAAGGTGGTCCGGTCCGGCGCCTCGGCGCCGCGCTTGCGGCCCTTGCCGGTGAACTTGGAGAAGCCGGCGAAGGCTCCGGCGCCGCCGTCCTGGCCGAGCCGGGTGAAGAGGACGAAGAGGCAGACCAGCAGCAGGATCGGGATCAGGAACTGGACCAGGATCTGCTTCGCCGGCTTGTCGGCCTGCTGGTCGACGATCACGCTGGCGCCGCCTTTGGTCAACAGCTTGACCAGTTCGGCCGTCTGCGCGTCGGACTGCGGGTAGGCCGCGTAGAGCAGCCGGCCGCCTCTGGTGTCGACGACGACGCGGGCGTCGTGGTCGAGCAGCGTCGCGGCGCTGATCTGCTTGCGCTCGCTCAGCTCGGTCACCTCGCTGAGGGGGACGCGGTCGCCGCCGGAGCTCGGCTGGATGTCGCCGAGGAGGCTGAAGAAGAGGATCGTGAGGCCGATCGAGGAGAGGATCAGCATCGTGTTGAGCGGGTCCTTGGCGAACCAGCGACCGGCCCCGGCTAGGCGCTCCCCCATCGCCCGCACGACGTCTCCGCCGTCCACTTTCGACCTGACCTGCAGGCGCCTCATGAGCCCGCGCCCTGCTTGCTGCTCCTCTCGATCTTGCATCTGCCCCTCGATCGCATTCGGTGTTGAGTCGGAATCGCTTCGTCACCGGCGCGGCGCCCGGGCTCACGCAGAGCGCGGGCGCCGCCACAACCGGTATGTCGAACTTCGACCGTCGTTATTTCGGTTTTTTCTGGGTCAGCTTCAGCGTGACCGTGCTGGTCGAGCTGGTCGGCGAGCCGCCGGACGGGGTGAAGGTCAGCTGCAGGGCCACCGGCAGGCGCCCTTTCTTGCGAAGCTGCTTCTTCGCCGCCGCGCTCGGCTTCAACGTCAGGTTGAACGTGCCCGCCTGGTTGGCGTTCAGCACCACGCGACCGACGACGATCGTCTTCGGTTTGGTTTTCCGTGCTGAACGGACCTTGGCGGTCCCGACCATCTCGAGCCTGCCGGCGCCGGGCAGCTTGACCGAGACGGTGGCGCCACCCGTTTTCGACGAGATCGCTTTCCGCAGCAGCGAGAATTTGCCGTCCGGCACGCTGGGCGGGACCGAGCCGCCGCCGCCACCAGCATCGCTGCCGCCGGCGCCGCCGCCACCACCGCCGCCGCCGGGAGGACCGGCGCCGGGGCCCCATTCGACTGCCGCCACGCCGGCTTTTGCGATCGCCAGAATGCCGGCCGGCAGGGCGCCGTAGTCGGCGCCTTTGAGGCCGAGCTGGGTGCCCGGAGTGAGGACGCTTTCCCAGTAGTCCTTGACGGTCCGCGCCTTCGCCTCCTCGGCCGGAGTGTTGCCCCAGACGTCGGCGTTGTCCTCGAAGACGAGGCCGTAGGTGATGGTGCAGATCCCGTAACCAGCGGGCGAGTCAACGCCGCTCACTTTCGACCAGTCGCCGAGCGTGCTCGGGAGCGGATTGCCTTCGTTGGTGAAGCTGGTCGCTTCACAGTTCGAGCCACGGGCCCCGTCGGTGCGGAAGCCGTTCGGATTGCCGGTCGGCTCGCTGAAGCTTTCCGAGCCGTTCTGCAGCTGCGTCCAGTACGGCGTTTTCGGGGCGCTCGCGAGGGCGGGGTTCAACGCCAGGGTCGGCGCGTTCCCGCGAGCGGTCGAGATGTCGGAGTAGCCAACCGAGCCGTCCACTTCGACCAGCTTCGCCACCAGCGAGGCGTTGCCGTTCTGGCAACCGCTGGTCAGGTGGTCTTCGTTGTCGGGTTTTTTCCCTGGCACCGTCAGACCCGGTTCGCTTGGGCACTGGGCGCCGCCGGTGCCGACTTCGCCCCCCGGCCAGGCGATGTTGGGGTTCGGGTTGTAGGTGGTCAGCCAGTCCCGGGCCGGTTCGATTCGGTTGAGGTAGTCCTTGAAAGCGAAGGTCGTCCCCGACCCGTCTTTGCGCACCACGCGGACGATTGGGGCCGTGCAGCCGACCCCCAGTTCGGGAAAGACGTCGTTCCATTTGAGCAGCGGAACGCCATCCCCCTGCGCCCAGACTTCCTCGAATTTGTCCTTCGGGAAGCGAACTCGAAGCAGCGCTTTCTTGGTTGCGTCCCCGGTGATTTCCGCTTTCGAGATGGTGCGGTAGGGATCGTCGAGCAGTTCCGGGTCGCAGCCGTTGGGGAAGTTGACCAAGGCGGCAACGGCTCCCACGGCAGCCGGGACGACATGGATCTTCCCGTCGTTGTTCGGATCGCTGTCGATCACGAACGGGCTGCCGCTGCCGCCTTTGTTCATCTGTTCGATCTCGGTCGGCGTCGGCGGCTCGTCGGTCATGCCGAAGCGGGGAACGTCGTTGCGGAACTTCACCGCGTTGCGACCGGCGCTGCTGCCGGCGGCGTCATAGGCGACATCCAGCGTGCCGGCTCCCGGCGTCCCGGCGCAGTAGTTGACCTTGAAGTTCTGGTTGAACCAGGTGTGTGCGTCCCGGGCGAAGGACGCGCCCCGACCGGAGATGTCGAGCCCGGCGCATTTCGCAGTGTTGAAGGCGGCGTTGGCCGGGGGGACGAGGCATACCGCTGCGAACATCGCCAGACAGAGGGCGACGATCCCTCCCCAAGCAACGCTCAGGCCCCATCGGGGGGCGGTGAAGCTGCGGCTCATGAGTGTCATTCCTTTCATCGACTGAAGCTTGCGGCGGCAGGGTTGTCGTCGGGGTGTGTCCCTGTCAAGGCGCTTCACAACACTTCTACGTTCGCGTTACAAGTCGTTATCAGCCGTTTCACCAGAACTTCTCCACTCGGTGACCGCGGATTCACTTCCGGCTCGACTTCGTCCGCTTTTCGGCACTCGGCTTCTGCCTGAAGGCGACCGCGACGGAAGCCGCCGCCCGGCGCCCCCCTCGAGCGGCGACGTAGGACACGGCGACCCGGCCGCGGATCGTGCCCCGCTCGCGCAGTTCCTGCCGGTAGCGGTCGACGGGCCGCAGGGACATGTGCACGATGCTCCGCGTGGCTCCGCGCGCCCTGGCCGTCGCCACGGCCAGCGTGCGTAGCCTGCGCGGCGTGCCGGCAGCTGCCCTGGCAACCGCCTTGAGCCCGCCGGCGGCGGGCACGGAGACGGTCAGCTCGACCACACCCCCCGGCTTCGACCGGGCGCGAACCGCGATGCTCGGGCCGCCTCGGCTGACTTCGATCGTGCCCGCCGGGCCCGCGCCCCCCGCCCGCCCCGGCGGCGGCCCACCAGCCGGATCGGGCTGACGCGTCGCGACGAAGGCGTCGGCGGCTTGGTTGGCGTCGCCGAAGAAGAGGTTGCCGGCGAACGAGCTGAAGGCGACCCGGCTGCCGTCGGCGGAGATCGTGACGCCGTTCTGGACGTCGGCGTCGATGTCGTCGCCGGTGTGGGCAAGCGCGACGCGCTCGAGGGTGCGGGCCTGGAGGTCGACGACGTACAGCTCGCGCGGGCCGGGGACCGCGCGTGGCGAGCCAAGGAGCTGAAGCGCCGGCAGGACAAAGTCGGTCCGCGCACTGGCGATCGCCACATAGCGACCGCCGGAGGTCATCGCGAGACTGCTCACGGGGGAGCTGGTCGCCTGGTCGAAGGTGGGCGGGTCGCGCGTCAGCTCGACCGTCGCCGCCTTCCGCGAGAGTCCCGCCGCCATCTCGGTCACGTAGAGGTCCAAGCCCGTCCCGGTCGCCGCGTTGGGTCGCGGGCCGGCTCCGGTGAGGAAGGCGACGACGCGGCCGTCCCCGCTCATCGCCGGAAGCTGCGCGGCGATGCCGGACCTGGTCCCCTCCTGATCGGTGAGGGGCCCGAAGCAGGGGCCGGTGGAGGTCTGGTTGAAGAAGCTGACCGAGTCCGGCGGGCAGCTCGGATCGTCGGGGTCGGCGATGCCGGTGATGCGCCTGGTCGGTGCCGCCGGTCCGTCGGCGACACGGCGCCAGAGGTAGTAGAGGAAAGCCGGGTCGGCGTTCTCGCCTCCCAGGAAGCGCGTCTGCTCGTCCGCGTTGCGGCCGGTCCAGGCGACGGTGGTGCCGTCGGCGCTGATCGCCCCGCCGACCGCGCCACCGGCCGGCTGCGCCGTCATCGCCTCGCCTTCCCGTTTGGCGGTGACAAGGGTCGTCGTGTTCGCGGCGCGGTCGCGGACGAACAGCTGGCCGGGCGGCGCGTCCGCAGCCGACGCGGCGGGAAGGTCGCTCGGCGCGTCGGTGCGGAAGACGACCTTCTGCCCGTCGGCGCTGATCGAGACCCCGCGCGAGAGGTCGGCCCCGGGTTCGCTGCCCGGGAAGGGGAAGGGAGGCGGACCATAGGCGGCCGGGACGTCGCCGCCGTCGCGGGCCGAGACGAGGTCGAAGGCGCCAGCGGCTCCGATCGGGACAGTCATGTCGCGCACGTAGACGTCGACGTGGTCGTTGCCGTCCGCCGGCAGCAGCTGCTCCGCGGTGGCGAAGGCGACGTAGCGACCGTCGGCGCTGATCGACGGGTTGGAGGCGCCCCGGCGCAAGAACTGGTTGCTTCCTTCTTCGAAGAGGTCGCCGTCGGCGACCTTCTCCAGGGCCTGGGTGGTCAGGTCGAAGCGGAAGACGCCGCCAACCCGATAGAGACCGGGCGGATCCGGGTCGTCGTCGTCGAAGAAGTTGCGGGCGCGGGTCTGGATCGCCACGTAGCGACCGTCGGCGGAGATCGCCGCGAAAACCGTCGAGTCGTCGCCCTGCTCCAGCCGCTCGAAGTCGGCGGAGACGATCTGGGCGCCGTGGCCGTAGAAGGCCGCCGCCGTCGCGGGCAACGAGGCGGCGAGCGCCAGCGTCGCGAACGCCGCCGCCCAGTGGCGCCCTCGCCTGTGGGTGTCGCGCCGCGAGCTCACCCGATGCGGATCCTGCGCTTGAGGACGCTCGCGTTCCCGGCCCGGTCGCGGGTGCGTACGACCAGTGGGTAGCTGCCGGGACCGCTGTAGGCGTGGCGGACTACCACCCGCGGGGTGCGTCCCCCTCCCTTCCCCCGCCGCCGTCCCCGAGCGGATGCCGACGCGTCGCCGCGCGGCTCGCCGAAGGAGACGCGGACCGAGCCGCTTCGCAGGCCGGAGGTCAAGCGCCGGGGACCGTCGCTGACGAGGACCGTCAGCCTGCGACCACGCCGTCGCAGGCTCACCCGGGGGCCGCTGCGATCGACCAGGAGACGGCCGCTGCGGCTGCCGGTCTCCTGCCCCGCAGCGTCGATCGCGAAGACCTGCACGCGGTGGCGCCCGTCGCCGACGTCGTCACGGCCGAGCCGGGCGTTCAGGCCGGCCCGGTTCTCTACCACCGGCTCGTCGTCGACGCTGACCGAGTAGCGGACGCCGCCGATCGCGTTCGGCGCCCGATCCCAGGCGATCCGGATGCGCGGCTTGCGCTGCCATCCGCTCGGCAGCAGGATGAGGAAGGGGTCGGGCGGCGCGTCGATCACCGCTGCGGCAATCTGCGAGTTGGCGCCGCTGCCCTGCTGCCAGGCAACGATCGCGTCACCCAGGCCGGAGCCGCCGAGGGCCATAGTGCCGACCGCGCCGCCGCCGGGCGCACTCAGCGAGGTCGGCTCGAGAACGCCGTCGGCGCGGCGCTCCTGCACGGCCACGAGCCCGACGTCGCCTCGCAGCTCACGCCAGGCCGCTACCGCAGCCCCCGTCTCGGCCAGGTCGACGAGAGGGTCGCCGGAGGTCGTGCTGGCGCCGTCATCGAGCCGCTCGATCTTGCCGACCGTGGCGTCGTCGCCGGAGGCGAGCAGGCTGGCGAAGCCCGAGCCGAAGCCGGAGACGAAGAGGCCACGGGGATCGACGCCGACGCTCGGCGCCCCCAGGCCCGCCTGGGTCCCGCCGTCCGCGAGCCGGGCACCCGCGAAGGCTGCGGCGCCTTCGGCGAAGACGTCGGGCATCTCGTTGACGAAGAGACGGGGGGCGTCGAGGGCGCTCGCCTGGCTCGGCTGCTGGCGGAAGGCGACGGCCGCCTGCCCGAAGCCAGCTACGTCGAGCGCGAAGGCGTCGGCCGGGCCGCGGAGCGGCGCTCCCTCCCAGTCGGAGGGACTGACCTGGAGCGGGATGCCGACGTTGGCGCCGAACAGGCGCCGGGCCCAGACGCGGTCGACGAACTCGTCGTCGGGCTCCTGCCAGGCGACGACTCCCTGGCCCTGGATGTCGATGCCGATCGCGGGCGCGTTATCGCGGCTCGGCTCGCGTACGGGGGTCGCGAGGTTGCGGTCGATCGTCGCCCCCAGCACCGACCAGAGCCGGCCGTTGTAGCGGGCCACCCGCAGGTCGGCGCCGAGGTAGCCCGGCGGGTTGGCGAGACTGGTGTCGGTCACCACCCGGTAGACGAGGTACGCCTGGCCGCCTCGGGCCATCGCCAGGTCGGGCCAGGTCCAGTTCGCCTCGCCGACGTTGAAGTCGATCGGGACGGGCGGCTGGAAGCCGCGGGCGCCGGGATCGAGGGTTGCCGAGAAGAGGCGGTCACTCTCGACGCCGAACTCCTGCACCCAGGTGACGACCAGGCGGCCGCCGTCGCCGGCGCCGATTTGCGGCCAGCTCGACTCGAAGGCCTGGCCGACGTCGACACGCTGCGGGGCACCCCAGGCCCCGTTGCGGAACTGCACCGCGAAGACGTGCGGGCGTTCTTCGACCTCCTTCAGGTAGACGACGCCGCTGCTGCCGTCCTCCGCCATCGCGGCGTCAGCGACGTCGATCGCGGCGCTGCTCGGTCCGTCGAGGAGATGCACGTCGGAGACCACGGCTCCGGCGCTTGCCGGCGTAGTCATCAAGAGCAGGCAAGCGAGTGCCGCGACCTTCCGCATCGCGGCAGACCTTGGCCGCAGCTCGTGTCAGAGTTGTGACCGACTCGCTACCAAGTGGTTACAGCTTTCGGGGTCCTGACGGCGTCAGGAGAGCCGGAAGCCGCTAAGCAGGCGCTTCTCGGACTCCCCCTCGATCTTCGCGACGACCTCGACCCGCCCCTCCAGCGGGGTGCCGCGGATCTTCGTCGCCAGCAGGTCGTCGACCTGGAAGATCCCAGCCGAGTTGTTGAGGTCGATCTCGATCCGCACCGGGCGCTCGTCCCCCGCCTCGATTCGCACCTCGTCGATCGCCGCGGCCGAGATCGAGTGGATCCCCTCCTGGCCGGCCTGCAAGGGGATCCGCGTGCGCCCCTGGGCCATGTCGAGGGCATCGGCGACGCGGACCACGCCGGCCTCCAGCGTGTAGGGCTCGCCGCGACGGCGGTGGCCGATGATCGCGTGCAGAACCTCCGAAGCGACGATGGTCCGCTTCGGCTCCGCGTAGGCGTCGCCCAGCAGCCTGTCGAGGGCGTTCGCCGCGAGGAAGAGGCTGTACTCCTCGTGGTCGACGCGGTGGATCGACATCCCGACGTCGTGCAAGAGGGCACCGCCGGCGACGACTACCTCGGCGTCGCGCGGCGACATCCCGTGATCGGCGACGACTGCCGGCTCGACCCCAGCCTTGACCAGCAGCCGCAGCAACCGCAGGGAGATATTGAGGACGATCTGCGTGTGGACCCAGGAGTGGTCCGACATCCCAAGCCGCTCGGCGTGGACCTGGGCCATGTACCACCAGGCCCGCACCTGCTCGTCGCCGTTGACCGCCCCTAGGAAGCTCTCGAGCTTGCGATTGCCGCGAGTTGGCGCGCGGACTTTCGCCTCAGCTATGGCCTCGGCGGGCGGCTTACGGCTCGGCCCTGCGGGATCGGGCGCGGGAACGGTCTCGTCGCTCATTGGCGCCATCGTAGGAGAGACGCCGGGCATCCCCCGGCGGAACCCGCGTCGGTCCGCAGTCGAGGGTGCGGAGGAATTCGGCTCACAAGTTCCGGCGGGGGATGCCCGGCGTCTCTATGCCAATGCCTAGAGACCGCAGACCGGCCAGGGGCTCGAACCCGACTGCGCGTACAGCAAGGCGGCGCGGTAATCCTGCTCCGACTCAGAAGCGGCAGCTGGATCGCCGGAGCCGCCGACAGCGGCCCAGGTTTCGAAGCTGAACTGGTACTTGCCGCGGTAGCTGCCGTCGGAGGAGATAGCGGTGAGGTTGCCGCCGGACTCGCAGGAAGCGATCGCTTCCAGCGTTGCCATCGAAACACCAGCTGGCAACGTCGTGAAGGCTTCGCGTTCTTCGCGCAACTCGCGCGCTTTGCGGGCAGCGCGGATGCGGCGGGCACCGGCGCGGATCTCGCGATCGAAGACCGCCGCCTCCACGATGAGTCGACCGCTGCCGGCCGGCACCGCGTCGGCCAGCCCGATCCGAGGCGCGTCGAGCCGACTGCCGGCCCGTGGGCCGTCGACGCCGGCCGCCAGGGCTAGCGCGGGAAAGGCGACGAAAAGAACAAGGACGAGGGCGGAATATGTGCGTTTTGTAAGCAAGCGCGGAACCGTGGCGGTATTCCGCGCTTCGCAGAGTGACCGGCATCACACGTAGGGGTGCGCAAGCATCAGTTGCAACTAGCCCAGGCACGATCGGCGTTTCGACACACCGTCCGATGAATGGCGTCTTGCGCGATCTGGCATGCCGCTGAGCCGAACGGCGACGCCGCGCGATGATTCGCTCATCGCCGATCAGCCCACCTCTCGCCTGCTCCTCGCCTGCCCCGACCGGCCGGGCCTGATCGCCGCCGTCAGCGGCTTCCTGGCCGACGCCGGCCGCAACATCGTCGACGCCGACCAACACTCCAGCGACGAGGGCCGCTTCTTCATGCGGATGGTCTTCGACCCCGCCCCCGGGGGCGAACGGGAGGCGCTCTACCGCGACTTCGAAGAGAAGATTGCCGGGCCGTTGCAGGCGGACCATCGCTTTGCCGAGTCGAGCGAGCGCAAGCGGATCGCGGTGATGGTCTCGCGTGAAGACCACTGCCTCTCCGACCTACTCTGGCGCTGGCGCAGCGGCGAGCTGCACGCCGACGTGGTCGCGGTCGTCTCCAACCATCCCGACCACGCCGAACAGGTGGAATCGCTCGGCCTCCCCTACCACCACGTGCCGGTCGAGCGCAGCGACAGGGAGGCGGCCGAGCGGCGGATCCTCGAGCTGATCGGGGGCGGGATCGACCTGCTCGTCCTCGCCCGCTACATGCAGATCCTCTCCAGCGGCTTCTTGCGCGACCTCGGTGCGCCGGCGATCAACATCCACCACAGCTTCCTGCCCGCCTTCGTCGGCGCCGACCCCTACGCCCGCGCCCACGAGCGTGGCGTCAAGCTGATCGGGGCCACCGCCCACTACGTCACCGAGAAGCTCGACGCCGGGCCGATCATCGACCAGGACGTGACCCGGGTCACTCACCGCGACGAGATCGGCGACCTGGTGCGGATCGGGCGCGACATCGAGCGGCTCGTCCTCGCCCGCGCGGTCAAGGCCCACCTCGACGACCGGGTCTTGCTAGACGGCGACCGCACCATCGTCTTCTAATAGCCCCCGCAGACACCGCCATGCGGCGTCCTCGGTCGCTCGCGTGCGGAGCACGCCACGCTCCCTGCGTCCTTGCCTGGCAGTGCCTGCGGGGGCTATTTGGCTGTATAGCCAGTTATCTTTCAGCTATGGAGCAGGCAACGCTCTCGCCGCCGGCTGCAACCGCTCCGTCTTCGGATCGGTTGCCGGGATCCCGCTTGCCGGCTCTGGCCCAGGCCGTCCGCTACGCCCGCGACCCGCTTGGCTTCTTGATCGGCCTGCAGCGGCGCTACGGCGACGTCTTCGCCGTCTCCTTTCCCTACTTTGGCCGCATCGTCTACGTCGCCAACCCCGAGCTGGTGAAAGCCGTCTTCACCGGCTCGGCCGCCCAATTCCACGCTGGCGAGGCCAACGCGACTGTGCTGGAGCCGGCGCTGGGGCCGAACTCCGTGCTCACGCTCGACGACGAGCCGCACATGCGACAGCGCAAGCTGCTGCTGCCACCTTTCCACGGCGAGCGGATCCACCGCTACGGCGAGCTGATTCGTGAGGCGACGCTGGCGGAGATGGAGAGCTGGCCGGTGGGCGAGCCGTTCGCGCTGCGCCCGCACACGCAGCGGATCACGCTGGCCGTGATCATGCGAGCAGTCTTCGGGGTCCACGACGAGGAGCGGCTGGTCCGCTTCGGGCGCCTGATCGAGACCTTCGCCGGGCGGGTCAACGCGGTCACCGCCTTTCCCGTCCTGCGCCGCGACCTCGGTCGCTGGAGTCCGTGGACCCGCTTCCAGCGGGCGCGCGAGGCGTTGGACGAGTTCATCTACGAGGAGATCGCGCTGCGCCGCGCCGCACAGGCGGATGATGCCGACGAACGCGACGACGTCCTCTCCCTGTTGATGGGCGCCCGTCACGACGACGGCAGCCCGATGAGCGACGAGGAGCTGCGCGACGAGCTGGTGACGGTGCTCGGCGCCGGCCACGAGACGACGGCAACGGCGCTCGCTTGGGCGATGGAGCGGCTGCTGCGGACGCCGCAGGCCCTCACCAAGCTGCGCGAGTCGATCGCCGCCGGCGAGGAGGATTACCTCGACGCGACGATCAAGGAGACGTTACGGGCGCGGCCCGTGATCGTCGATGTGGCGCGCAAGCTGACGGCGCCGGCCCGGATCGGCGACTACGACCTCCCGGCCGGCACCTTCGTTCTGCCGGCGATCGCGGCACTCCACTACCGCGAGGACCTCTTCCCGCAGCCTGACCAATTCCGCCCCGAGCGCTTCCTCGACAGCAAGGCCGACACTTACGCCTGGATCCCGTTCGGGGGCGGCGTGCGACGCTGCATTGGCGCCGCCTTCGCCGAATACGAGATGCGGATCGTCCTCCGCACCATCCTCGAGCGGGCTCAGCTCAGCGCCCCCAACCCAAGGCCGGAGCGGGTCAAGATCCGCAACATCACCCTCACCCCGGGCCGGGGGGCGAGGGTCAGCCTGGATCGACCGCTGCGCTAGCGCTCTCGGCCTCGCCCTCGGCTTCCTCCCAGCGCTCGTAGAGCTCGGCGACAGCCCGTTTGGCTGCGGCGTGCCGTTCGCCCGCGCGCTCGGCCCGCCCCGGGCTGGACCAGGCTTCCGGATCGGACAGCTCCTCCTCGACGGCACGCAGCTCGGCCTCCGCCTGCTCAATCTGCTCGGCGAGTCGGCCCGCCTTGCGGGCGGCCCGCTGGGTCGCCTTTGTGCCCTTGCGAGCATCGGGACGAGCCGGCTTCGCAGCCTGCACCGCTGCGGTTGCGGCGGTTTTCTCTTCGTCGCGCCGCCGCTGGTAGGCAGCCCAGCCCATCGAGTGGCTGCGCAACTCGCCGTCCTCGCAGGAGACGGTTCTCGATCCCACCGCCTCCAGCAGGGCGCGGTCGTGGGAGACGAGGACCACCGCCCCCTCGAACTGCGACAGCGCGTCCTCGAGGGCCTCCCGGCTCTCAACGTCGAGATGGTTGGTGGGCTCGTCGAGGATCAGGACGTTGGCGCCGGAGGCGACCAGGATCGCCAGCGAGAGGCGCCGCTGCTCGCCGCCCGAGATGTCGCTCAGCTGCTTCTCGACCTCGGCGCCGGAGAAGAGGAAGCCGCCGAGGAGATCGCGCGCCTTGCGGCCACTGAGGCCGGTCTCGCGCTGCGCCGCGGCCAGCACGGTGCCCTCGCCCGCGGCCGTGTCGGCGTGCTGGGAGAGGTAGCCGATCTTGACGTTGTGGCCGGTACGGACCGATCCGGAAGCGGGCTCGCGCATACCGGCCAGGGTCTCGATCAGGGTCGTCTTTCCGGCCCCGTTGGGGCCGACGAGGACGAGGTGCTCGCCCCGCTCGACTTCGAGGTCGGCGCCCGCCAGCAGGGTGCGGCCCGGCACCTCGATCGTCGCGCTGCGCAGCGTCAGCACGACCCGGCCCGGGCGCTCGGGTGGTGGAAAAGAGAAGCGCAGGGTCCGCTCGTCGCGCCGATCGGTCTGGGGGCCGTCGTGCCGCAACTTCTCGATCCGCTTCAGGCGCTCCTGCGCCTGTCGCGCCTTGGTCGCCTTGTAGCGGAAGCGCTCGACGAAGCGCTCCATCCGTGCGATCTCCGCCTGCTGGCGCTCGACCGCCTTGCCGCGAGCGATCTCGCGCGCCGCCTGTTCTTTGCGCCAGGCGTGCCAGGGGCCGGCAAAGAACCGCGCCCGCTTCCCCTCCAGCTCGAGCACGGAAGTGCCCACCGCCTCCAAAAACCAGCGGTCGTGGGCGACTAGGACGACGGCGGCGTCCAGCTCCTGCAGGTACCCCTCCAGCCACTCCAGCGCCGGGATGTCGAGGTGGTTGGTCGGCTCGTCGAGTAGCAGCAGGTCGGGGCGGCTGGCCAGGGCCCGCGCCAGCGAAGCACGGGTCAGCTCCCCGCCCGAGAAGGTCGCGAGCCGTCGCTCCGCCTCATTCCCGTCGAAGCCGAGGCCGCGCAGCACGGCGAGCACGCCGTCGCGCCAGCGGTAGCCGCCGCCATGGTCGAAGCGCTGCTGAGCCGCAGCGTAGGCGCGCAACGTCTCCTCGGCGGGATCGCCGGCCGCCATCGCGCCCTCCAGCCGCTCCAGCTCCGCCTCGGCCTCGAGCATGTCGGTGCGGCCGGAGAAGACGTACTCGCCCAGCGAGACGGCTGTGCCGCGGGGCGGGCGCTGGTCGTGCAGGGCGACCCGGGCCCCCTTGCGCAGGGCGACGCTGCCCGCGTCGGCGGCGCGCTCCCCGGCGAGCACCCGCAGCAGCGTCGACTTGCCGGCCCCGTTGCGGCCGGAGAGCGTCATCCGTTCGCCGAGCTCGAGCTTGAAGGAGACGTCGGCGAAGAGCAGCTCGCCGCCGACGTGGACGTCCAGCGTTTTCGCGGTTGCAATGGCCATCGGGCACCCATTGTGGCCGCGCCGACACTTCGGCGAAGCTGCGATGAAGTCGTTGCTGATTTTTTCGATTCGGCGCGCCACACGCGCGGCGGCGGCTCCTACGGTGGACAGCGTGATCTCAATAGATCTCGCTGTCATCCGCGACCTTCTCGAAGCGGCGATCGCCGGCTTCTCCGTGCTCGGTGGCGGAATGGCGTGCGTAAGCGGCTTCTACGCGGAGAGGGCGCTGGCGGAGGGACAAGGCCCCGCCGTCATGGCTCATCGCATCAACAAAGGGATCGCTGAGGGGTTCAGGCTCTCGTGGAAACCGTCGATCTTGGCGCTGACTATCATGGCGACATCATGATGAAGTCTTTTGTCCGCGCTCCGAATCCAGATCACTACGGCACGGCGATCACGACGATTCTTCTGATTGCCGTGCTCCTCCACGCTCCGGCGTGGGCCTTGGCCATTGTGCTGGTTGGCGGAGTGACCTTGTTCGCGCGGCTGAGCGATCGCGCCGACCGCATCGCCCGGGAACGCAGCCTACGCTGAAAGTGGAGGCGGCCGGAATCGAACCGGCGTCCGAGGCCGTAGCGCGAAGGTCTCTACAGGTTTAGCCGGCGCTTGGTTCTCGTCTCCCGGGGTCCGCGCCGGCGGGCACTACGGGAGACAAAGCCCTCTTAAATGTCCCCTGGCGAACGGGGCGATTCGCCCGGGTAAGCCCGCTGTTGAAGCCGGTGCCCCCCTCCGCGGGCGGGAGAGGGCCGACTCTCACTCACTTAGATCTAACTAAGCAGCGAGGGCGAACTCATGGTCCGCACGTATTGGTTGGTGCCGGTGTTTAACGAGGCCTCCGGCCACCTCGACCTGCAACCGTTCGCACGGACCGACCACGTCGAAGCCTGTCGCCCCCGTGCTATGTGCGGCAATTGTACGGGGTCGGGTATGACTTCGACCATGGCGGAGCGCGAGTTCGACGCGATCGTGATCGGGGCCGGCGCTCCGGGAGAGGTCTGCGCGGGCCGGCTCGCCGACGGCGGGCTCGAAGTGGCGATCGTCGAGCAGCACTTGGTCGGCGGCGAGTGCTCCTACTACGCCTGCATGCCGTCGAAGGCGCTGCTGCGGCCCGGAGAGCTGCTCGCCGAGGCACAGCGGGTGCCGGGGGTGGCGAAGGCGGTCGCAGCCGAGCTGGACCCCCAGCGCGTGCTCGCGCGGCGCGACGAGGTGATCCACGATCTGGACGACTCCGGCCAGTTGCCCTGGCTCGAGGAACGAGGGATCGAGCTCTTCCGCGGCGAGGGCCGGCTCGACGGAGAACGCCGGGTCGTCGTCGGGGACGAGGTCCTGACGGCCAAGCGGGCGGTTGTCGTCGCCACCGGGAGTGGCGCCGCGATGCCGCCGATCGACGGCCTCGACTCGGTCAGCGCCTGGAACAACCGCGACGCTACGGTCGCCAAGGAGGTCCCGGCCAGCATGGTCGTCCTCGGCGGTGGCCCCGTAGGCGCCGAGCTCGCCCAGGCGTGGTCGACGCTGGGAACCAGAGTGACGCTGATCGAGGGCGAGGACCGGCTGCTGCCGCGGGAGGAGCCATTCGCCGGCAAGCAGGTTGCGAGCTCGCTGCGCGACGCCTATGGCGTCGACGTTCGCACTGGCGTCCGCGCCGGGAAGGTGAGCGGCAGCGACGCCGGCGTGGCGGTGGAGCTGACCGACGGCAGCCGGTTCGAGGCAAGCGAGATCCTCGTCGCGGTCGGTCGCACCCCGCGCACCGCCGGCATCGGCTTGGAATCGGCCGAAGTGGAGCCAGGGGAGCGCGGCTTCCTCGACACCGACAACCGCCTGCAGGTTGACGGGTGCGAGTGGCTGTATGCCGTCGGCGACGTCAACGGTCGTGCGCTGTTTACCCACATGGGCAAGTACCAGGCCTGGGTTTGCGCCGAAAACGTACTCGGCCGGGCGGTGAAGGCAGTCGCGGAAGGAATCGGGGCCCCGCGGGTCACCTTCACCGATCCGCAGGTCGCGGCGGTCGGCAAGACGCTCGCCGAAGCCGAAGCCGCAAGCATCGACGCGGAGGCCGTCGACGTCGCGACCGACGGCACCGCCGGCGCCAGCTTCTACGGGAAAGGGACCGGCGGCACCTCGCGGCTGGTCGTGGACAAGAGCCGCAAGGTGTTGGTCGGCGCCACCTTCACCGGCTTCGAGACGGCGGATTTCCTCCACGCAGCGACGATCGCGATCGTCGCCGAAGTTCCGTTAGATCGACTGCGCCACGCAATCGCCGCCTATCCCACCCGCAGCGAGATCTGGCTCAAGCTGCTCGAGGCCTACGGGCTCTAGGAGGGACCGGGAGCGCGTCAGACCTGCGAGCGACGCTTCAGGTCTTCGGCGAACTCGCGTGGCAGGCCGGGGATCTCATCGAGCTCGTCGACCGACTGGAAGCGGCCGACGCGCTCGCGATGGGCGAGCAGCCGCGTCGCTTGCGTGACCGAGAGTCCGTGACTGCGAAGCTGCTCGAAGCTGACCTCGTTGAGCGCGATCTGCTCGCCTCCCTGCATGGCGGCAGGCGGCGGTTGCGGACCGGGCGTCGGCGGGGGCGGCTGCGGCGCGGGCGTCGGCGGGGGCGGGGCGGGCGCGGGTGGCTCGGGCGCGGGTGGCTGCGGCTGCGGGTTTGGGGTCGGCGGTGGCGGGGTCGGCGGTGGCGGCTGCGGTTGGGGCGGCTGCGGCGTCTGGAACTGCGCTGACTCCGACCCCCCTTGAATCGAGCTGAGCACCGCCTGCTCGGCTTCGGCGGCGCGGCGCTCCGCTTCGCGGGCGCGCTCCTCGGCCTGCGCCACGCTGGCCTGGATCTCTCGCAGCCGCTGCTCGCGCGCGGCCTCCTCCGATTTCAGCTGTGCCAGACGCTGCGCTTCGGCGGCACGTCGTTCGGCCGCCTTGGTCCGCTCCTCGATCTGAGTGAGGCGCTCCTGGGCTTCGGCGAGCGAGCGCTCCTGCGCTTCGCGCTCCTGCTGCAGGCGCTGCTCGGCCGTCTGTAGGCCGGGGGGCGGCGTGGCGGCAGCGGGCGCCCCGGCGCCCATGCTCTGGGTAACCTGGCCGGCCTCGGCCAGGGTCTGCCGTTCCTGGGCCTCGCGCTGCATCCGCTCGGCCTCTTCGATGCGACGCTCGGCCTCGGCCCGAATCCGCTCCTCCTCGCGTTGGATTTCGGTCACCTTGTCGTGGACGCGCTGTTCGGCGGTAGCCGGGTCGTAAGCACCGGGCGGCGCCGCGCCTGGCTGCGCTGGCAGACCCGTCGGTTGCGGTTGCGGGACCGCTTGCGGCGGCTGCGTCAGCGGGGCCGCGGGCTGCACCGGTGGGACTGGAGGCGGAGGCGGCAGAGCGACCTGTGGCTGCGGCGGCTGGAAGCTTTGCGCTGGCTGCGGTTGCGCGGGCTGCTGCGCGATTGAAGTCGCGGCCGCCTGTGCTCCCTGCTGGTCGAGCAGGGCTCGCTCTTGGGCGGCGCGCGCGGCTGCTAGTTCGCGCTCGGCCTTCGCCGCTTCGCGCTTCGCCCGGCGACCGGTCTTGCGGCCCCCCGTGGGGGTGCCGGCTGGGGTGCCCGGCTTGTGACGTCGCTCGGCCCGTTTCTTCGCCCGCTCTTCGCGCCGTCGCTTTGCCTCTTCCTGGCGCTTCGTGCGGTGTTCCAGGCGAGCCGCGCGCTGCTGTTCGCGCGCCTGCTTGCGCTTCTCCTTCGCGTTGCGCGGAGGCGCTCCGGGCGGCGGTGGCGGCAGGGCGGGTGCCTTGCCGCCGGCAGCGGGCTGGCTCTTGCCGGGGGCAGCCGGTGGTGCGGTGCCCTGCTTCTTCGCCTTCTCCTTGCTGCGACGCTGGCTGATGCTGATGACCAGGAGGAGCAGCAGGATCGCCACGACGAGCCCGGCGACGATGTACTCGATGTTGTCGCTGACGAAGTCGCCCATGCGCTGTGGTCTCGAAGCTACCTCATCCGGCCCTTGAATTCGCGCTCGACTTCGCGTCGCACGTCACGGTCCGCCATTTCGCGGCGACGGTCGCGACCCTCCTTGCCGCGCGCCAGCGCGAGCTCGACCTTGGCCCTCCCCCCCTTGAAGTAGATCCGAGTCGGCACCAGCGTCAACCCTTTCTCCGCGGTCTTACCGAGCAGGCGCTCGATCTCGGCCCTGTGCAGGAGAAGCTTGCGGGTGCGCTCCGGCTCGTGATTCTCGCGGCTCGCCGGCTCGTAGGGCGGGATATGAAGATTCCGCAGCCAGACCTCGCCGTCATCGACGACGGCGTAGGAGTCGACCATCTGCGCCTTGCCATTGCGCAACGACTTCACCTCGGAGCCGCGCAGCGCGATCCCCGCCTCGAACTTCTCGACCAGCTCGAATTTGTGACGAGCGCGGCGGTTCGTCGCCACATCGCCGGAGACAGGCTCGCGCTTCTTGTTCTTCTTAGAGGCCATTCGACAACTCCGCGTGTGCGGCTGGCGAGCGCCGGACCAAGCGGGGCAAGGACGCAGGGCGCAGCCTTTGGTGGTGCCAAAGGCAAGCCCGAGGACGCCGCACCGCGCAGCGTCCGCCGCCACCAGGCGTGCGCGGGGGGTTGCCGAATGGCCTCTCAGCCATTCAGTCTCCCGCCGGCTCCAAATCAACCCTGCCGCGCGCCGCCTCGACGTCGCCGACGCGGACGGAGACCGGGTCGCCCAGCCGCAGCTTGCGCCCCGACTCGGCGCCGACGAGCGCCGTCTCGGTCTCGTTCTGCTCGAAACGCTCCGCCCCGAGCAGGCGGGCGGGCAGGAAGCCCTCGTAGACGTCGCCCAGCTCGCCGCCGAAGCCGACGAAGGCGCCGGCTCGCACGATTCCGGACACCTCGCCCTCGAAATGCGCCTGCGGACCCCGCTGTCGCAGCTCCCGCTGCAGCAGGAAGGCGGCGCAGACGTCGTCGGCCTTGCGCTCGATCCGCATCGACTCTCGCTCACGCTCGCTGCAGTGCCAGGCCATCTCGCGCGCTTCGCCGGCGCTCGGGGCCGGCTCGCCCTCGCCCAGCGCCGCCAGCAACGCCCGGTGCACGAGCAGGTCGGGGTAGCGACGGATCGGCGAAGTGAAGTGGCAGTAGGCGGGGCTGCCGAGCCCCGCATGGCCGCTGTTTCGCTCGCTGTACTGCGCCTGTTTGAGGGAGCGGAGCACGAGCGATGTATACGCGTCGCGGCCGTGCCCGCGTCGTGCCGCCTCCTCCCTCACCAGCCTGCTCGCCGCGGCGGCGATCTCTCCCGCCTGTCGCGGCGCCATCGTCCCGCGCAGGGGCGGGGTCGGCACCTCGAGGTCGTGCAGTTGCTCGATCAGACGTTCCACGCGACTCGGGTCAGGCTGCGCGTGGACGCGGTAGACACTCGGCACCCGCTTGCGCTCGAGCAGCCCGGCAACCTGCTCGTTGGTGAGAATCATCAGTCGCTCGATCAGCCGGTGCGCCTCGGTCTGCGCGACCCCGCGCGCCGCGACCGGTTCGCCTTCGCCGTCGAAGCTGAACTCCGGCTCGAAGGACTCGACGTCGAGGCTGGTCGTCCCGCGCCGTTCGCCGAGTGCGGCGGCGACCGCTCGGGCCACAGCGAGCGGCTCGGCTACAGGCTCGGGTGCGGACTGCCCTCCCGAGAAGATCGCATCGAGCTGGTCGTAGTCCAGACGGGCGTCGGAGCGGATCTGGCTGCGGTAGAAGCTGGCGCGTTGCGGTCCCCCATCGGGGGCCAGCTCGACCTCGGCGGTCACGGCCAGGCGCTCCACGCCTGGCGCCAGACTGCACGCCTCCGAGCTGAGGGCGTGCGGCAGCATCGGCTCGACCGTCCCCGGCGCATAGGTGCTGTTGGCGCGACCCCTCGCCTCGGCATCGAGTGCCGAGCCCGGCCGCACATGTGCGGCGACGTCGGCGATGTGCACCCAGATGCGGACCGAGGGGCCGTCGCGCCGGGCCGAAACCGCGTCGTCGAAGTCCCGCGCCGTAGCGGGGTCGACCGTGAAGGTCGGCAACTCGGTCAGGTCGCGGCGGGCCCCGGCGTTCGACGCGACCGTGTCCGCGGCCCTGCCCGCCTCGCTCTCCAGGGACGGGCGGAAACCGCGCCGCTCCAATTCCTCCCCCAGCAGCGCATCGACCGCGTTGCGCGCGTTGGCTGGCTCCACATGATGGCGGCCGCGACCCCGCGTCCGCTGCCGCGCCCGGTAGTAGCGCCAGTCGCGCTTGCTCATCGCGGAGCCTTCCGGTGCGAATTATCCGTCTCTGGCAGGGAAAAGTCGCACCGGAAGCTCATCGCCGGGCGGCCAGCACCTGGAGGGCCCGGTCGAGAGCCTCGTCGGGCGTGGTGCCGGCGCGGTCGCGCGCGCTCACGTCAGGGCGAATCCCGTTGCCGCCGAGGTTGGTCCCGTCCGGGGTGAAGTACTCGCCGATCGTCAGCTTCAGGGCCCCCCCGTTGGAGAGCCCGACCTCCTGCTGGAAGACCCCCTTGCCAAAGGATTTCTCGCCGACGACCTCCGCCCCTGCCTCGTCGGCCAGGGCCGCGGCGAGGATCTCGGCTGCCGAGGCGGTGCCGCCGTCGATCAAGACGACGGTCGGCTGACGCGACAGGTTGCCGCCCTTCGCCTCGTAGGTGGCGTCGCCCTGCGTACGCGACTCGGTCGTGACGACGGTCGTGCCCTCGGGTAGGAAAATG
The DNA here is from genome assembly GCA_963817945.1 of uncultured Solirubrobacterales bacterium. Lineage (GTDB taxonomy): Bacteria > Actinomycetota > Thermoleophilia > Solirubrobacterales > 70-9 > VRUE01. The sequence goes on from CAWFQH010000001.1 coordinate 383,332, forward strand.
CTCGCAGCGAGGACGGCCTCCTGCAGCAACCCGCCGCCGTTGGCGCGCAGGTCGAGCACCAGTCCGCCCGCTCCCTCGCGCCGCACCTTCTCGACCGCGCGGCGCAGGAAGCCGTGCGCGCCTTCGCTAAAAGCCGCCAGGCGGACGTAGCCGAGCTTTTCGGCGCCGCGCTCGATCGTCCTGCTCGATACGACCGGCACCGAGATCTCCGCCCTGGTCAGGCGCAGCTGGCGCACCTTGCCGCCACCGCGCGGCAGCACACCGATCATCACCTCGCTGCCCTCCGGCCCCTTGATCCGCTCGGTAGCGACGGTGGAGCTGAGACCGGCAATCGACCGGCCCTCGACCGAGACGATCGTGTCGCCGATCTCGATCCCAGCTCGTTCGGCCGGCGACCTCCTGAAGATCCGTTCCGCCCGCAGCCCCCGCTCGGCCTCGGCGACGCTCAGTCCGATCCCCGAGAAGTGGCCCTCCAGCGCTTCGTTGAAGCGCTCCAAGATCGCCGGCGAGAGGTATTCGGAGAAGCGATCCTCGTAGCGCCGCCGCAAGCCGCGCGCCATGCCCTGCAACGAGGAGTCGATCAGCTCGCCTTCCGGGACGCCGCGGTAGTAGTTCTCCTCGATCAGCTCCGCCGCTTCTGCGGTCAGGCCCCCCGATTCGTCGACGAAGACCTCGCGCAGCGGCAGCGGCATCGTCGCCGGATGACCGCCGACCCAGAGGCCGGCCGCAAGCACGAGGAGCAGGGCGACCGCCAGGCCAACCGTCCTTCCTGCGCTCATACGGGGCTTAGACCTTGAGGAAGCGGCGCAGGGTGACGCCGGAGCCGACCGCCGAGACCAGCACGGCGGCGCCGAAGAGGATCGCCACCAGCAGCGGGAAGGAGAGCGTGGTGCTGTTCTGCGCCGCGAGGAAGTCGAAGCTGTCCCCAAGTGGGTCGATGATGGTGAGTTTGCCCAGCCACAGAACCAGTATGGCCACCAGCCCTCCGATGAAGCCGACCACGATGCCCTCGATCATGAATGGCCAGCGGATGAACCAGCGCGTGGCACCGACCAGCCGCATCACCTCGATCTCGCGGCGCCGGGTGTAGATCGAGAGCCGGATCGTGTTGCCGACCAGCATCAACGAGGCGACGATCAACAGGGCGGTTATCACGGTCAGGACGATCTTCAGGGCACTGGTCACCTCCTCGATCTTCTCCTGCTCCTTGCGACGTTCGAAGATTCCGTCCTCGGCCGGGATGATCGGCGAGATCGGCGTCGGCTTTCCGTTGGGGCCAGGGGGCGTCACGGCAGCGCGCACAGCGTCGAGGTAGGCGGCGTCGTCGGCCTTGACCGCGAAGTTCCGCGGCAGCGGGTTGGCTCGCAGCTGCGCCAAGACTTCCTCTTTGTCCTCGCCGAGGATCTCTTCGAGCTCCACCAGCGCCTCGGCCTTGGTGACGAACTCCACCGAAGCGACGTGCGGAATCGCCTCCAGCTCCTCCCCCAGCGCCGCGACTTCAGCGTTGGTGGCGTCGTCGTAGATCGCGACCCTGAACTCGAGGCTGTCGCGGACCTCCTCGCTCTTGGCCTGGGTGGTCTGGAAGATCGGGATCAGGACGCCGAGCAGGATCACGGTGACGACCGTGGTGACGATCGCCGCCATGCTCGGGGCGCCGTTGCGGCGCAGCGCCCGGAATGCCTCGCGGATGAAGAAGAAGAGCCTCGACATGATCAGAAGAGGGAGTCGTGCCCGTTCGTCTGCCCCTCGGGGGCGACGCCCATCTCAGCCCGCATCCGCATTCCGAACTCGCTCGTCGACTCCTCGGTGTAGCCGCCGCTGACCTCGTCGCGGACGACGCGCCCCTCATAGAGCTCGATCACCCGTCGCCGCATGCTGTCGACCATCTCGCGGTCGTGGGTGACGACGAGCACCGTGGTGCCGGTCTTGTTGATCCGGTAGAGCAGCTGCATCACGCCGATCGAGGTGACCGGGTCGAGGTTGCCGCTCGGCTCGTCAGCGAGCAGCAGCGGCGGGTGGTTGACGAAGGCGCGGGCGATCGAGACGCGCTGCTGCTCGCCGCCGGAGAGCTCGTCTGGATAGCTGTGCAGCTTGGTCGAGAGGCCGACGAGGCGCAGGATCTCTGGCACCTGGGTGCGGATCGTGCCGCGGCTGGCGCCGATCACCTGCAGCGCGTAGGCGACGTTGTCGTAGACGGTGCGGTCGGGCAGCAGCTTGAAGTCTTGGAAGACGGTGCCGATGTTGCGCCGCAGCTGCGGGATCTTCTTCTCCGGCAGGGCGCCGATGTCTCGCCCGGCGATGTGGACGCTGCCCTCGGTGACCTTCTGATCGCGGATCAGGGTCTTGATCAGGGTCGACTTGCCGCACCCGGTCGGGCCGACGAGGAAGACGAATTCGCCCCGGTCGATCGCCAGCGAGACCCGGTCCAGGGCCATGTGACCGCCCGGATAGACCTTGGTCACGTCGCGCAGCTCGATGATCGGTTTCTTCGCTCTGGCCATGCCCGCCGTCCCTTCTGCGGGTACAGGTTGACTCCTGCGCCCCGGTTCGCGCGCAAGACCCCGCCCAGCAAAAGTTCGCGGCAGCTTAGCGAACTGTTAGCGGACGCTAGTAATAGTGCCGGGCTGGAACCTCAGGCCCCTCCCGCGGGTCAGTCGTAGGAGCGAGCAGATGAGCGAGCAGGCAAAGAGCCCCGACGAGCCATCCCTGCCGGTTCTCGCTCAACCGGCAGCCGCCGGGGAAGTCGGCCAGGCGCTGAGAGAGCGCGTCTCGGCCAGCCTCGACAACACCGGCAAGGCACTTGCGGTCCTCGCTGGCCTGGGTGCCTTCTTCTTCGGGGCGGGCTATTTCGTCGAGTGGCAGCGGTACAAAAAGGGCGGCCTGCCACCGGAGGAGGTGCTGCCGCTCGTGCCGACCTCGCAGATCGCGGCCGCGGGCGTGCGCGAGCTGGTGATCTCGCTGCTCTTCGTCGGGCTCAGCCTCGCACTGCTCGGCTTCGTGTTCGTCCGCTTGGCGAGGTGGTCGCAGCGGGGGAACGGCCGCTTCGCAAAGAGCCTCAACCGCGTGCTCGCCAGCGACGTCGCCGTTCCCACTGCGCTCATCGGCGCTCTCACCCTGCTGATCGTCCCTGCAAGCGCTGGTGGTGTGCTGATCGCCGTCATCCTCAGCGGGCTCCTCTACTACGGATTGAGTCTGATCCGGCGCTTCCTGCAGACCGAAGACGGGGCCCGGTTCCCCCTCTGGCGGCTGGCCTTGGCGGTGGCCACCGCCGCCATCGTGCTCAGCGGCGCCCGTCAGGCCGAGTTCCAGGAGCGGCGGCCCGACGCCGTCGTCTGGCTCACCAACGGCGACAAGCTGGAAGCCGACTACGTGGCCAGCGACTCCGGCAAGATCCTGCTCAGGCTGGGCGAAGGCGACTGCAACGCCCAGTGTGCGACGCCTGGCCAGTGCCGCGAATGCAAACGGCCACGGCTGATCGTCATCCGCCTCAGCGAAGTGGAGGAGATGCGGGTAACCAAGGCGTCGAAGCTGATCCCGCACAAGCACCGCTCGCTACTGGACGAGCTGTTCGGGGTGCCCCTCACCTGCATCCCGCCCGAGTGTCGCTGGGACAGCGACGAGCGGCGGATCGGGCCCTCCTCCTTCCTATGACAGCGGCGCTCAGAGCGCCTGATCGGCGGCGGCGACGATGCTGGCCGCGTCGATGCCAGCGGCGGCCAGCAGCTCGGCCGGGGGACCGCTGCCGGGCTTGCCGTTGACGGCGAGACGCGTAAGTGGCGCGGTCGAAGCGGCTCCGGCAAGGACGCCGGCGACGGTCTCGCCGATTCCGCCCTCCGGCCAGTGGTCCTCGACCGTGACGATCGCCCTGGTCTCGGCCGCCGCCTTCAGTAGAACATCGGCGTCGACTGGCTTGACCGAGTAGAGGTCGATCACGCGGGCCGCAATGCCCTTGCCGGCCAGCGCCTCGGCGGCGGCGAGGCATTCGTGCAAGGTGATGCCGGCGCCGACCAGGGTGACGGCGTCGTCCTCGCCGGAGCGCAGCGTGCGGCTGCCGCCGATCGCGAAACTCTCGCCGGGCTCGTAGATCGTCGGTGCCGCGCCGCGGGTCGTGCGCAGGTAGCTGATGCCGCGGTGCTGGCGCATCGCGTCGAGCAGCTGCACCGTCTGATTGGGGTCGCACGGGTAGAGGACGACGCTGCCGAGGACGGCGCGCAGGGAGGCGATGTCCTCCAGCGCCATCTGCGAGGGCCCGTCCTCGCCGATCGAGACGCCGACATGGGAACCGCAGAGCTTCAGGTCGGCTTCGGAGATCGCTGCCATGCGGACGAAGTCGTAGGCGCGGCTGAGGAAGGCGCCGAAGGAGGAGGCGAAGGGCTTCCAGCCGCGCACCTGCAGGCCGATTGCCGCGGCCACCATCTGCTGCTCGGCGATGTACATCTCGAAGAAACGGTCGGGATGCTTGGCTGCAAAGCGTTCGGCGTAGGTCGAGTTGCCGACCTCGCCGTCGAGCGCGACCACCCGCTCGTCGACCGACCCCAGCCAGGCGAGAGCGTCGCCGTAGGCGCCCCGGGTCGCGACCTTCTCGCCCAGCTCGTAGCTCGGCCGCTCGACGTCCGCGCGGGCGATCTCGTAGGACGGCGCCTGCTCAGGCGACTGGACGCTGACCCGCAGCGAGCGTTCGCCGCCCAGCTCTTCGATCGCTCCCTCGGCGTCGCCGAGCGGCTTGCCGTGGGCGTTTTCCTGGTCCTCGACGGCGGCCACACCGCGGCCCTTCTTGGTCCGAGCGAAGATCGCCGCCGGCCGGTCCGCCTCCAGTACTCGCCCGTAAGCCTCGTCGATCGCCTCGACGTCATGGCCGTCGATCTCCTGCACGTCCCAGCCGCAGGCGCTCGCTCGCGCGGCCAGCGAAGAGGTGTCCCACTCGTGCATGGTCGGGCCGCGCTGGCCGAGCCGGTTGACGTCGACTACCGCGATCAGATTGTCGAGGCCGACGTAGCCCGCGTGCTCGAAGGCCTCCCACATCGAGCCCTCGGCCAGCTCCGAGTCGCCACAGAGCGTCCAGACCCTGAAGTCGCCCTGCTCGAGGCGCTTGCCGGCGAGGGCGATGCCGATCGCGATCGGCAGCCCCTGGCCGAGCGAGCCGGTGGCGACGTCGACCCAGGGAAGTTCCGGCGTCGGGTGGCCTTCCATGCGGGAGCCGAATTTGCGAAAGCTGAGCAGCTCCTCGTCTTCGATGGCTCCCACCGCCTTGTAGAGGGCGTAGAGCAGCGGCGAGGCGTGCCCCTTGGAGAAGACCACGTGGTCGTTCGCCGGGTTCTCGGGCGCCGAGAAGTCGTAGCGCAGGTAGCGCGCGTAAAGCACCGCCATCAGGTCAGCGGCCGACATCGAGGAGGTTGGATGGCCGGAGTTGGCGGCTGCGGCAGCGCGGACGGAGTCGACACGAAGCTGCTGCGCCAGCTCCTGCAGTTGCTCGGGCGTGGTGGTGCTGTCGAGGGTCGCCTGGTCCGTGGACACGGTGGACCGGACTCTACCTTCGGCTAGCCGATCGCGACCATCCGCTCGATCGGCAGCCGCGCCCGCTCGGCGATCTCGGTTGGGACGCTGACCTCGAACTTCATCTCGCGCAGGCCGTCGCGCAGCTTCGGCAGCGTGATCATCTTCATGTACTTGCAGTAGGCCATCCGGTTCGCCTCGACGAGGGTCGCCGCCGGGGCGGCCTGCTGCAGCGGGTGCAGCATCCCGTTCTCGGTAGCGACGATGAACTCCCCGTCGGGCTTCTCGGCAACGTAGTCGAGCATCTGCCCGGTTCGAAAGCATGTGCACTCCCTCCTCCTCCACTTCGCCGGCGGCGACGAACTCCATCACCTGGGTGACGCAGCCGCACTCGGGATGGACGAGGAACTCGGCGTTGGGGTGGGCAGCGCGCTGGGCCGCGATGTCGTCCGGGCGGATTCCCGCGTGGACGTGGCACTCGCCTGGCCAGACGTGCATCGAGCGGCCGGTCTCGCGCTCGACGTAGGAGCCGAGCCACATGTCCGGCCCGAAGAGGATCTCGGTGTCGGGGCCGTGCTCGCGGAGGATGTGCTCGACGACCTTGACAGCGTTGGAGGAGGTGCAGCAGTAGTCGGTCTCCGCCTTCACCTCGGCCGAGGTGTTCACGTACATGACGACGACCGCGTCCTCGCCGTGGCGGGCCTTCCAGTTGCGCAGCTCACTGACGGTGATCGAGTCGGCCAGCGAGCAGCCGGCGTCGGGATCGGGGATCAACACGGTCTTCTCGGGCGAGAGGATCGAGGCCGTCTCGGCCATGAAGTGGACGCCGCAGAAGACGATGACCGAGGCATCGGACTCCGCCGCCCGCCGCGAGAGGCCGAGGGAGTCGCCGGTGTAGTCGGCGACCGCCTGGATCTCCGGCACCTGGTAGTTGTGGGCGAGGATCACCGCGTCGCGCTCGGCGGCGAGGGCGCGGATCTCCTTGGAGAGCTCGCCGGCCTCCTCAGGCGCGAGGTCGAGCATCGGCACGGGTTCGTTGATCGTCGGCAGCTCTCTCATGGCTGTACCTCGGAACACCCCGAAGGGCTCCACGGTCGTCTTATGTTCGCTGGCATGGCCTTGGCCTGAGTCCAGTCGAATGAACTGACTAGAAGTCTACCCCCTCGGCCCGCGGGTCCTGTCGCGGCGGCCCTCCCCCATGTGCTCGGACGCCTGCGGCGCCCTGCGCTATGGGGGACCCCCGCCACCACGCCACCCGCGGGAGGGGCGGAGACTTACTTCAGCAAGCGTGAGAGGCGCCGGTCTTTGAGGATCCGGCCGCCGGTTTGCTCCTTGGGGCAGTAGTTGGTCTGGTGCTCCGAGAAGAAGACGGCCTCGATCGTGGTGCCGCAACGCGGACAGGGCTCGCCCTCGCGCTTGTGGATCCGCAGCGGCATCGGCAGCTTGTCCGGCAGGTCGTCGTCGATCGTCGCCTCGTAATGCTCGATCGCGTCGCCGAGCACGTGCAGCGCGGCGTGCAGGCGTGCAACCCCCTCGGTGTCGAGCTCGGATCCCTGTTTGAAGGGCGAGAGGCGCGCCTCCCAGAGGATCTCGTCGACCCAGGAGCGGCCGATGCCGGCGAGGTCTCGCTGGTGTCGCAGCAACGGATGCAGATGACGCGGCTGGTCGATCGCCGCGGCGAATGCCTTCAGCGGTGGTGGCGGCCACGCCTCCGGCCCGAGGCTTGCGACCATCTCGTCCTCGGCGACGGCCTCACTCGGCAACAGCTTCGCCCAAGCCCGCTGCTTAGTCCCGAACTCGCGCAGGCGCAGCTCGCGTCCGTCCTCGAGCCTGATCAGCACTCGCGAGGCCCGGTCTTTCATCGAGGCACGCTTCTCGGACAGTCGCAGTCGCCCCGCCGACATCAGGTGGATCAGGAGTGCCAACTCGCCGAACTCGACCACCGGCATCTTGCCGATCCGCCGGACGCCGCTCAGCTCTCTCCCCACCAGGGTTTCGAGCGACGGCTCGAAGGTCTTCATCACGTTCATCCCAGGAGCGAGAGCCGACTCGACGACGGCTCCCTTCGCCGCTGCCTCCAGCCGGCGCACCGTTATCTCGACCTCGGGCAACTCGGGCATGCAGGAAGTCTGCCTCCTGCGCCCCGGCGGCGGCGGAAGCGCATGTTCTAGGCTTTTTTCATGCGTACCGCCGCCGTGCTGCTCGCGATAACGGCTTTAGCTTCGCTCTCGTGGGCGGGCGCCGCCTCGGCAGCGACGCCGAAGACGACCGTCACCGTCGGCAACAACTTCTTCTCGCCGACCGCGAAGACGGTCAGCCGCGGCACGGAAGTGCTCTTCAGATGGGTGGGCGGGCTTCGCCACAACGTGGCCAAGACCAAAGGTCCGGGTGGGCCGATCGAGTCGGGCCCGACGGCGAAACGCGGCGTCAATCTCGCGAAGCGTCTGCGGAAGTCCGGCACCTACCGGTTCATCTGCCGAATCCATCCGACCGAAATGAAACTGAAGCTGGTCGTGCGCTAACCGACGGCTATCGCCGGCTTAGACAGGCTCGAGCAGCAAGCTGAAATCGAGGTTCGGCGCCGAGTGAGTGAGGGCGCCAACCGAGATGAAGTCGACGCCGGTCTCGGCGATCTCGCGCACGGTCTCCAGGCTGACGCCGCCAGAGGCCTCCAGTGAGGGTGGCGCGGCGCCCCCCTCGGCGTCGCGCAGCCGCACCGCCTGGCGCAGTTCCCCTGCCTGCATGTTGTCGAGTAGCAGTCGCTCGGCGCCAGCCCCGAGTGCGTAGGCGATCTCGTCGAGATTGCGGCACTCAACCTCGATCGGAAGATCCGGGCGGGCGCTGCGAGCGGCATGAACGGCCCTCGCGACGCCGCCGGCGACGGCGACGTGGTTCTCCTTGATCAGGATCGCGTCGTGCAGGCCGAGGCGGTGGTTGCGGCCGCCGCCGGCGACGACGGCGGCCTTCTCCAGTTGACGCAGGCCCGGCGTCGTCTTGCGCGTGTCGAGGATCTGGGCGCGGGTCCCGGCCACACATTTGACGAAGCGGGCGGTCGACGTGGCGACGCCGGAAAGGTGCCCGAGGAAGTTGAGGGCCGTGCGCTCGGCTGCCAACAGGGCACGGGCGGGCCCGACTGCGAGTGCCACCTCGGCCGGTACCTCCTCGCGCCACTGGCCCTCGACCACGAGGTTGTCAACGTCCTCGGCCCCGCACTGCCGCATCGCTTCGCTCACCGCGGCGAGCCCGAAGACGACCCCCGGCTGCTTCTGCACGATCCGCGCCCGCGCCCGCGCGCCTGCCGGCACCGTCGCTTCAGAGGTGACGTCGCCGGGGCCGACATCCTCGGCCAGCGCCCGCGCCACCTGGCTTGTCAGCGATTCGCCCTTCAAGTCTTATTGCATGTAGTTGCAAGTAGAGCTGGGTGTCCGCTCACTTGGTCCTCAGCCTCCAATAGGCCCGCGGATCTTTTGGAGACTTGCCCACCCACTCGACGATCCCAGCGTCCCTCAAGGCGACAAGCTCGCGCTGTACGACAGGACGGGAGACACCGAGGATGTCCTTTATATCGCCGGTGCTCAAGCGACCCGCCGACCGCAGCGCTGCCGTGATCGTCCTAGCGCTCTCCGGCAGCCCCGCATCGAGCTTGCGATCGACCGGCTCGGCGAGCAGCGTCAACTCCACGCTGCCGGAGGTCTGCCGATAAACCGGGTCCGTCAGCCCGGCATGCCGCATCTCTTCGAAGATGCGGCGGATCCCCTCGCCCAGCTCCTGCCCGAAGTTGAGGTCAGCGCACACGCGGGCAATCCGGGGATTGCGTGCAAAGCGGGTGGTCTGCAGAGGATCGACGAGATCGACGAGGCCGGGGAATCTCCCCGGACTTGAGACCTCGATCCTGTCGTCGAAGATCTCAACGCGGATGTGATCGCCGACCATGCTGTAGGAGCGATGGACGACGGCGTTGACGATGCCCTCCAACCACGCGTCCTCCGGCACCAGTGGGACATCGCCGAAACGGCCACTCGACCGCAGGGCACGTCGAATCGGCTGTAGTCGCGCCACCTCCTCACGCGCACTCAGCAGCTGGCGCGGGATCGGTCCTTCTATGCGAATGTCCTCGAGCAATTGCTGACGAGCGCCGCTTCCCCGCTCCTGTCCTCGATAGCGAAGAACTCTGACGAACGCCTCGGGAAAGAAAGCTTGAGGTGCTTCGGCGAACAGCAGGCAGCCGGCAATGGTCAGCTCCGCCTCCGCCGAAAGCCCTCGGGCCCGCAGCATTCGTTCCGAGTCGGGCGCCTTGATTGCCGTCGCGTATTCCGCCAGCAACGCGCTATCCAGAAGGTCGAAACCAGCCCCCTCGACACGCCGCGCCTCGTAGCTGGCCTGGCCCTTGTCGTAGAGCAGCTCTTGGCGCTGGGTGAAGCCGAGCCGACGGTTCTCGTCACCCACACGAAGGAAGACTTCGTCTTTTTGATTGACATGGACGACATCGCTCGAATCGATTTCAAAGACGAGAAGATCATTGGGATCTCCGTTGCTATCGATGCATTCGACGGAGCGATGCCGCGCGGGGACGGGCGGGTGGCAGAAATCAATGTTCGCCTGCATCTGAGCATCGAGACGGCCGGGCGTCTGGCTGGCCCCCTCCACCGTGCCGTCGTGGAAACCCACCATCAGAAGACCCCCGTCAGCGTTGGCAAAGCCGATCAAGGCGTTGGCGAGGTCCCGGGGGGCGATGCGATTCGACTTTCGCTCGAACCACTGGCTCTCCGGAAGCGCCAGGAGAGCGGGGCCCATATGCTCGACGGGTCCATTCAAGGTCTTTTCGGCTGCAACCATACCCATAGCTACTTGCAATTATTGCAAGTAGACGAGAAGCTCACGTTTTCGGGCGGCGCCGCGTTTAATCCAGTGACTTGACCGCACCAGTCCAGACCGCGCTGCCCCCGTTCCAAGCCCTGCTCGACCAGCACGCCGCTGACGTGATGGCGGTGCTGCGCGGAGCTGTCGGCCGTGCCGATGCCGAGGACTGCTTTCAGGAGACCTTTCTCGCGGCCCTGCGGGCCTATCCCAAGCTGAACGACTCCAGCAACCTGCGCGGCTGGCTGCTGACGATCGCCCACCGCAAGGCGATCGACCACCACCGAGCTAACGGGCGCCGCCCGCTGCCGGTCGCCGAGCCGGCGGAGACGCCGGTGCTCGACCCGGAGCCTGGCTCCGGAATCTGGAGCGTCGTCGGGGCGCTGCCGCCAAAGCAGCGGGCGGCGGTGGCCCTCCGCTACGCCTGTGACCTCCCCCACGCCGAGATCGCCGCCGCGCTCGGCTGTTCGCCCGAGGCGGCGCGGCGCAGTCTCCACGAGGGAATGAAGCGACTGAGAAAGGAGCTGGCATGAAGGCCGAACTGCAGCGCCTCGCCGAGCGCGCCTCCACGGAGGGGCTGCTCGACGTCGCCTACGCGACCACCGACTCACCCTTCGGCAAGCTGCTGCTGGCGCGCACGCCGCGCGGCCTGGTCCGGGTGAGCCTGCCGGCCTACGACCCTGGGGAGACGCTGGAGGAGCTGGCTGCGCGGATCTCGCCGCGGGTGCTGGAGGCCCCGGCGGGGCTCGACGAGGCGCGGCGCCAGCTCGACCTCTACTTCGAAGCCAAGCTGACCGAGTTCGACCTGCCGCTCGACTGGCGGCTCACGCAGGGCTTTCGCGGCAAGGTGCAGCGCCAGATCGCCCGCATCCCCTACGGCCAGACCCGCAGCTACATGCAGCTGGCCGCCAGCGCCGGCAACGAGCGCGCCGTCCGCGCAGCCGGCACCGCCTGCGGCTCCAACCCGATCCCGATCGTCGTCCCCTGCCACCGCGTCTTGCGCAGCGGTGGCGGCCTCGGCGGCTACGGCGGGGGGCTGCCGATGAAGCGGGCACTGTTGGAGCTGGAGGGCGTCTTGCGGGACCCTCGCGACTAGCGTCCAAAACTCCCTGCTCTCGCTAAAGAACCGCGTGCCCGCAGCCGATGCCTGGGGGCCGATGGCGACGAGACTCCTGCCCCTCGCCCTTTTGTTTCTGATCTGCGCGGCAGTGCCGGCCGCTGCGATCGCGGTCGAGACGCCAGTGGGCAATATCCCGATCCTCGCGCTCGACGAAGAAGAACCCGAAGCCGAAGCTGCGGCGGAAGAACCCGAAGAAGAATGCGAAGAAGTCGAAGAAGGCGTCGAAGAATGCGAAGAAGCGGAGCCCGACGCCCCGCGCGCCGATCGCAGCTCGGCTGAAGCGTGCCTGCTGAGGAGCGCCCGCGGCCATGCAAGCCTCGACTCACGCGGGAAGCTGAAGCTGACGATCGGCTACACGACCTATGAACCGGTCAAGGCAAGGATCAAGGTTGGTCATGTCGCGACGCTCCAGCGCCATCTCGGCCGCAGCGGCGTCCTGCGGATCACGAAGAAGCTGGGCGCAAAACGCGGGAAGCGGCTCGTCGTCACGATCGAGATTCCGTCGGCGAGGAATGCCGGCTGCCCGTCCCGGCGCCTCGCGCTTTCTCTGCGCTAGCTGGAAATCGTCGCTGCTAGCCACACGGCCGCATCGCGCAAATGCGCCGGATCGATCTGGTGTCCCAGCTCCGACTCTCGGTACTCGACCTCGAGGCCGCCGCCTTCGAGCTGCTCGCGGGCCGAGCGCGCGAAGCCGACCTCGATGACAGGGTCGCGACTGCCGTGGGCGACGAAGGCGCGGGTTGTCAGCCGATCCTCGAAGCTCGGCTCCCAGCCGTCGACGACCGGGACGAAGCCGCTGAAGGCGAGAACGCCGGCGACCGCGGGGCGATCGGCGCCCAGGGCCATCGCATAGCTCATCACGGCACCCATCGAGAAGCCACCGAGGATCGTGCGGGCAGGATCGATGCCGGTCTCTTGCCAGAGCTGGTCGTGCAGGTCGGCGAGGGCGGCGCGAGCTTCGTGAAAGCTGTCGTGGTCGGGGTAGCCGACCCGCGGCACGACGTACCAGTGGTAGCCGGGCGAGCCGGGTAGCCGCAACGGTGCCCGCGGGGTGACGACACGGAGTCGGCGCTCTGAATCGAGGAGATCGGCCAGGCCGAGCAAATCGCGCTCATCGGTTCCGCGCCCGTGGTGGAGGATCAGCAGCCCCTCCGGCTCCGCCGTGGCGGCACGCTCCTGGTAGCTCAGCGCTTCCACCGCGGTCCCCTGGCCGTCGCTGCCCATGACCCTCGTTCCAGCTAGCCGGCCGACGAGGCCGCGGTCTTGTTCAGGTAATCCCTTATGAAGTCATCCAGGTCGCCATCCAACACGCGCTGGGCATCGCCGGCCTCGTGCCCGGTGCGATGGTCCTTCACGCGCTGGTCGGGGTGCAGAAAGTAGCTGCGGATCTGCGAGCCCCAGGCCACTTCCTTAACCTCCCCCCGCTCTTTGGCCAGCGTCTCCGCCCGTTTACGCTCCTCCAACTCGATCAGCTTCGAGCGCAGCAGCTGCATCGCGACCGCCTTGTTCTGGGTCTGCGAGCGCTCGTTCTGGCACTGGACGACGACCCCGGTCGGGACGTGGGTGATTCGCACCGCCGAGTCGGTCTTGTTGACGTGCTGACCGCCGGCACCGGAGGCGCGGTAGGTGTCCACCCGCAGGTCGGCGTCGTCGACCTCGACCTCGACCCCCTCGTCGACCAGCGGCCCGACATCGACCTGGGCGAAGCTGGTGTGGCGCCGAGCCGAGGAGTCAAAGGGGGAAATGCGCACCAGGCGGTGGACGCCGCGCTCGGCGGCGAAGAGCCCGTAGGCGTTCTCGCCGCGGGCGACAAAGGTCGCCGACTTAAGCCCCGCCTCCTCTCCGGGCGAAGCCTCCTTCATCTCGACCTCGAAGCCGCGATTCTCGGCCCAACGCAGGTACATCCGCAGCAGGATCTCCGCCCAGTCCTGCGAGTCGGTCCCGCCCGCCCCAGCGTGGACCGAGACGACGGCGTCGCCGCCGTCGTACTCCCCGCTGAACAGCCGTGCCTCTTCGAGCTCGGCGAGCCGCCGCTCGACCGAAGCGAGCTGGATCACGAGCTCGGACGCCATCTCCTCGTCGTCGGCGGCCATCTCCGCCAGCTCCTCGAGGTCGCCGACCTCCGTCTCCAGCTCTCCGAACGTCTTCAGCTTGCGCTGCGCGCTCGCATGGCCGGCGCTGATGCGGGCTGCGCCCTCCTGGTCGTCCCAGAACCCAGGGCGACCCATCTCCTCCTCGAGCCGCGCTACCTCGTCCTTCAGCGAGGCCGGGTCAAAGGTAGTCCGCGAGCAGCTTCAACTGCTCGCGGATCTCGGCGAGCCGCGCCGGCACCGATTCGGTTGAGGCGGTCTCGGCCATGGGCCGGAGCTTACTCAGCGTCGACGCCGTGGTCGAAGCCGCCGGCGTGCAGAGCCTCGCGCCGGTCCTCGTACGGGCGCCAGCTGCGGATCCGATGCTCGCGCAGCTCGAACAGCCAGGCCATTTCGTCCTCGCCGGCGGGCGAGCCGTCTTCGTCCCAGCGCCAGACGCGCTTGATCAAGGCCACAGCGGTGCCGCGCCCGCTCTCGGTCCCATCCTCGTAGAGGTGCTCCAACTCGATCGTCTGCTGCACCCCACCCGGCGCCCGGGTAGCCCAAACCCGAGCCGCTTCGATCCCTTTACGCAGTCCCTTCTTCGAGTGCAACTCGACCGCGGGATCGAGCACGCGGACGAAGGCATCCAGATCGCGCTCGTTGAAAGCGCGAATGAACTCTCTAACTGGATCGTGGGTCAAGAGACGCTAGGCGCCGTGGCACTTCTTGAACTTTTTCCCGCTGCCACACCAGCAGGGGTCGTTCCTGCCGATGTCTTTCTCGCGCTCGTCCTTCACCACCGTCTCCACGATCTCCGGCGCCGGGGCGCCGTTGCCGCCACTCTCTGCGGCGGCCGCCGCTGCGATGCCGCCACCGGCGGCCACCTGCTGCAGCGCTGAGGGCTGGTTCTCGAGGGTGCCGCCCGAGTAGTCGAGCGAGGTGGCGCCGCCGCTGCCGTTGCCGCCGAACGCTCCCTCCAGCTGCGACGGGTCGACTTCGATCTGGGCGTTGAAGACGAGTTTGCTGAATTCCTCCCAGATCGAGTGCATCAGCTCCTCGAACATCGCGAAGCCTTCGTTTTTGTAGGCGACTAGAGGGTCTATCTGGGCGAAGCCACGCAGGTGGATGCCCTCGCGCAGGTAGTCCATGTCGTAGAGGTGCTCGCGCCAGCGGTTGTCGATCACCTGCAGCAGGATCGAGCGCTCCAGGTAGCGCATCAGCTCCTCGCCGAGCTGGCCCTGGCGCTCGTCGTAGGCGTTCATCGCGTCTTCGTCGAGGGTGTCCTTCAGCTTTTCGCGGTCGACCGCCTCCGGCCGCATCGAGGCGACGTCGATGCTGACCGGCCAGATCTGGCGCAGCTGCTGCTCCAGCTCCGGCATGTCCCACTCCTCGAGGTCGTCCCCCGGCGTGTACTCGTCGACGAGACGCTCGATCACTCCCTCCAGCTCGTCGCGGGCGATGTCGGACATGTCGCGCCCTTCGAGGATTTCGCGTCGGTATCGGTAGACGACGCGGCGCTGCTCGTTCATCACGTCGTCGTACTCGAGCACCCGTTTGCGGATCAGGAAGTTCTGTTCCTCGACCTTCTTTTGCGCACCCTCGACGGTTTTCGTCAGCATTTTCGCCTCGAGCGGCATTTCGCCGCCCTCCTCGTCAACCGGGCCGAGGCGATCGAGGATTTTGTAGATGCGATCGCCGGCGAAGAGGCGGATCACGTCGTCTTCGGCGGAGAGGAAGAAACGGCTCTCGCCCGGGTCGCCCTGGCGACCCGAGCGGCCGCGCAGCTGGTTGTCGATGCGGCGAGATTCGTGCCGCTCGGTGCCGCAGATGTAGAGGCCGCCGAGCTCGCGCACCTCTTCGCCCTCGGCCTTGCACTGCGGCTCCAGCTCGGCGACCTTCTCGGTCAGCGCCTCCTCATAGCCCTCACCACCGGGCTCCAGCCCCTGCTTCTTTAGCTCTTTGTCCGCCATGTGCTCGGGGTCGCCGCCGAGCTTGATGTCGACGCCGCGGCCGGCCATGTTGGTGGCGATCATCACCGCGCCCTTGCGACCGGCTTCGGCTATTCGCTCGCCCTCTCGCTGCGCGTGCTCGGGCTTGGCGTTGAGCACCGCGTGCTCGATCCCGTTGCGCTTCAGCTCGCCGGAGATCATCTCCGAGACCTCAACCGAGACGGTTCCTACGAGGATCGGCTGACCACGTTCGTGGCGGGCGACGATCTCCTCCAGCACCGCCTTCCACTTGCCGTCCTTGGTCTTGAAGATCTGGTCATTGTGGTCGGCCCTGACCATCGGGCTGTTGGTCGGGATCTCGACCACGGGGACTTTGTAGATCTTCATGAACTCGGTCGCCTCGGTCAGCGCCGTGCCGGTCATCCCGGAGAGCTTGTCGTAGAGGCGGAAGTAGTTCTGCAGGGTGATCGTGGCGAGGGTCTGGTTCTCCTCGCCGATCGCCACGCCCTCCTTCGCCTCGACCGCCTGGTGCAGACCCTCTGACCAGCGCCGGCCCTCGAGGATGCGGCCGGTGAACTCGTCGATGATCATCACGTCGCCTTCGACCACCGCGTAGTCCTTATCGACCGTGTAGAGGGCCTCCGCCTTCAGCGCCTGGACGAGGTGGTTGACGAGACTGCCGTGCTCGCTCAGGTAGAGGTTGTCGACGCCGAGGAACTCCTCGGCCCGCTTGACGCCGCGCTCGGTCGGCGAGACCGTCTTGTGTTTCTCGTCGAACTCGTAGTCGTAGTCGGCCTCGGAAGTGTCCTTTGATTCGCCCAGCGATTTGAGCCGATCTTTAGCCGGGACGCCTTTCATGTTGCGCGCCAGGCGGGCGAACTTGTAGTAGATCTGGGCGGCCTGTTCGGGGGCGCCGGAGATGATTAGCGGCGTCCGCGCCTCGTCGATCAGGATGTTGTCGACCTCGTCGACGATCGCGAAGTGATGGCCGCGCTGGACGCAGTGTTCGAGCGCTTCGGCCATGTTGTCGCGCAGGTAGTCGAAGCCGAACTCGGAGTTGGTGCCGTAGACGACGTCGCAGGCGTATTTGACCTGCCGCGCTGCGTGGTCGTCGGAGTCCTGGATCGCGGCGACGCTGACTCCGAGCGTGTCGTAGATCGGCTTCATCCATTCGGCGTCGCGCCGGGCCAGATAGTCGTTGACGGTGACGAGGTGCACGCTGTCCCCGGCCAACGTGTTGAGGAAGACGGCCAGGGTCGCGGTCAGCGTCTTCCCCTCGCCGGTCTTCATCTCGGCGATCGCACCATCGTGGAGGACCATGCCACCGATCAGCTGCACGTCGTAATGGCGCTGACCGATCGAGCGACGCGCCGCCTCGCGGGTCAGCCCGAAGGCCTCGGGCAGCAGATCGTCGAGTGAGGCGCCGTCACGGGCGCGAGCGCGCAGCTTGTCGGCCTCCTGGCGCAGCTCGCCGTCCGCGAGCAGCTCCATCTCTTGCTCGATCTCGTTGATCGCCTGGGCGCGCTTCTCGTAGGTCTTGAGCTTTCGCCCCTCCCCAACTCTCAGCGCGCGCGTCACCATGTCCCGTGCGTTCGCCATCGACCCCCAAGGGTAGCTGGGCAGCGTGGAGGGCGGGCATGGGGCACCTCCCGAACGGGCGGATACTCAAAAATGCCGGTCTAATTTAGACCGGCATTTGTCCGGGCGGGAGGTGCCCCATGCCCGCCTATGTCTCGGCGGTCCGGCCTCGCATGCGGTTGACCATGCGACGCGTGCGGCTGCGCTTGCGGCGCAGCTCGCGATGCTTCTTGACCTGGCGACGGATGTCCTCGGCCAGCTCGTGGATCGTGTGCGCCATCTCCGGCGAGGCCTCGTGAGCTCGCAGCGTCTTCCCCTTCAACCGCAGCGTCGCCTCGGCGACATGCCGATCGCGAATCGAGGGGTTGTGCTCTTCGGAGATCTCCACCTCGAGGGTCGCCAGCTCCGAAACCTGCTGGCCGACCCGGCTGAAGCGCTTTCGCACGTGTTCCCGCAGCTCGTCGTCGATCTCGACTCCGTTGCGCCCGCGAACCTCGATACGCATCTCTGGCCTCCTTGGTCGGTCGCCTCGATGCTACGACCGTTACCCGGGCGGAGCAAGCGCCTCACAGCCTCCTGGCAAATGTGAGCGCCACGACGCGGACGGCACCGGCGGTGCGGAGCGCACGAGCGCAAGCAGACAGCGTCGCGCCGGTCGTCAGAACGTCATCCACGAGCACGACGCTGCGGGGGACTTCGCCGCAGGCGTGGACAAGCGGCGGATGGCCGATGCGTTCGACGCGGCGCCTGCCTAGCTGGCGCCCGCCCCCGCTGCGGACCAGACAGCGTCGCAACGGCAGGCCGGTGCTGGCGGCGAGCGCAGTCGCGATCTCCCCGGCGGGGTCGAAACCGCGGGCCAGGGAGCGGAGACGGGCGGTGGGAACGGGTACGACCGTCCCCGCCAGCAGGCTCGGCGGGGCGAGCCGGTGCATGCGGTCGGCCATCAGCTTGGAGACCGGCAGAAGCCGGCGGAACTTGAGGCCGGTGACTAGATCACGGGCGACTCCGTCGTGCGGCGCCGCGGACCAGGCACGGTCGAGTCCGGGCGGGCCGGTGCCGCCGATCGGGTCGATCGCTGCGAGACGGCGCCCGCAGCGGTTGCAGACGACCGCCTCGGGACGGCAAGAGCGGCCGCAGGCGGCACAGAGCGGGGGCGCGAAGCCGGAGGCGATGGCGTTCAGCAGGCCCATGCCCAAAGCCTGCTGGGTCCCGGCGCACGCGTGGCGCGCCGGATGTCAGGACTTCGTCACCCCTCCTGCATGCGAGCCGCGATGCCTCCGACCAGGATCGCTTTCGCCGGCAGCTCAGCCCCGGCTAAGACGATCGAGTCGCGGATGCACGCCTGCTCGCCGACCCGGCAACCGTCGCCGAGGATCGCGGGCCCTTCGATCCGGACGCCGTCGCCCAGCTCGACGTCGCTGCCGATCATCAGCGGTCCGGTCGCCTCGACGCCGTCCAGCGGACTGGCGCTCCAGATGTCGTCGCCGACGGCCGGCGCGCCCGGATCGAGCTCGACCGCTCCGTGCAGCGCATCGAGGTTGCCGGCCCGCAGCTCGTCGAGGTTGCCGATGTCGTTCCAGTAGGCCTCGATCTCGTGCGAGTAGAAGGGCACGTCGGCCTCGAGCAACGCTGGGAAGACGTCCATCGCCCAGTCAGCGAAGCCCGGCGGATCGTCTGGACCGGCGGCCTTGCTGGCGCCCGGGGCGGGGAAGAAATCGAAGACCTCCGACCGGAACATGTAGATCCCGCAGTTGGCGAGGTCAGAAAGGGCCTCGGCAGGATCGGGCTTCTCCTGAAACCCCTGGATGCGACCGTCGCCGCCCGTAATCGCCACGCCGAACTGGCTCGTGTCCGAGACCCGCTTGGTCGCCAGCGTGGCGACGCCGTCGTGGGACTCGTGAAACCGCCGCATCGCGCCGAGGTCGATGTCGGTGAGAGCATCCCCGGAAATGACGAGAAACGAGTCGCCGAGGAAGCCGGCCGCGTTGCGCACGCCGCCCGACGTGCCCAGCAGCTGCTCCTCGCGGCTGTAGGAGAGCTCGATCCCGCACGAGGAGCCATCGCCGAAGTGCCCCTCGATCAGGTCGGGGAACCAGTGCAGGTTGGCGATCGCCTCTTCGAAGCCATGCCGGGCAAGGAGCCGCGCGATGTGCTCCATCACCGGCCGGTTCAGCACCGGCACCATTGGCTTCGGCATCCCGTAGGTAATCGGCCGCAGCCGGGTGCCAAGCCCGGCTGCGAGGATCATCGCCCGCATCAACCGCCACCTCCTCTGCTCCCGTGGGGGGCCAAAGAATCAGATATGGATGGCCCCCCACTCCCGCGTCCGGGGGTGGCGGGAAACACCTTGTGCCCTAAGTACCTTGGTCCCAAGACGCTAGGTACTTCGACTGGGCCTCGGTCAGGCCGTCGATCTCGATGCCCTTCGAGGCGAGCTTGAGGCGGGCGATCTCCTTGTCGATCTCGCGCGGCATGCCGTGAACCTTGGTCTCGAGACTCTCGTGGTTCTTCGCCACGTACTCGGCGGCGAGTGCCTGGTTGGCGAAGCTCATGTCCATCACCGCGGCCGGATGGCCCTCGGCCGTGGCCAGGTTGACCAAACGACCCTCGGCGAGCAGGTAGATCTCGCGGCCGTCCTTGAGCCGATGGCCCTCGACCAGCGGCCTCGCTTCGTAGGTCGACTCGGTCAGTGCGTCGAGGTCGCCCTTGTTGATCTCGACGTCGAAGTGGCCGGAGTTACAGACGATCGCGCCGCTCTTCATCACGTCGAACATCTCACCGGCGACCGCATCGCGGTTGCCGGTGACGGAGATGAAGATGTCCCCCTGCCTGGCGGCCTCGATCCCCGGCATCACGTCGAACCCGTCCATCACAGCCTCCAACGCCCGCAGCGGGTCGACCTCGCAGACGATGACGTGGGCGCCGTGGCCCTTGGCCCGCATCGCGACACCCTTGCCGCACCAGCCGTAGCCGATCACGACCACCCGCAGGCCGGCGATCAGCACGTTGGTCGCGCGAATAACGCCGTCCAGGGTCGACTGGCCGGTGCCGTAGCGGTTGTCGAAGAAGTGCTTGGTGTCGGCGTCGTTGACGGCGACGATCGGGAAGCCCAGCTTGCCCTCCGCCTCCAGCGCTTCGAGGCGGATGACGCCGGTGGTCGTCTCCTCGGTGCCGCCGTAGACCTCCGAGAGTTGCTCGGGCCGCTGGCCGTGCAGAACGCTGATCACGTCGGCCCCGTCGTCCATCGTGATGTGCGGGTGCTTGTCGACGGCGGTCTCGATGTGGCGGTAGTAGGTCTCGTTGTCCTCGCCGTTGATCGCGTGCACCTCGGCGCCGTAACGATCGACCAGCGCCGCCGCCGTGTCGTCCTGGGTGGAAAGCGGGTTGGAAGCGCACAGCGCTACGTCGGCGCCGCCGGCCAGCAGGGTGCGAACCAGGTTCGCCGTCTCCGTGGTCACGTGCAGGCAGCACGCCATCCGGATTCCCTCCAGCGGCTTCTCGCGCTCGAAGCGCTCCCGGATCTGGCCGAGGACCGGCATCTGTCGATCTGCCCACTCGATCCGCTTCTGACCGGCGTCGGCCAGGGCGATATCGGCAATGTCGTAGTTGGAGGCGGCGGTTGCCATCGGTTCCTTTCTCTTTTTCGAACTTCGAGCCAGGCAAGGATACGCAGATAAGGACCCATTCCGGTGGGGAGCGTGCCGCTGGGGCGGACCTGGGGACGAGCGGGGCGAGGAAGCAGGAAGGCCGAATAGCAGCGCTATTGGCCGACCAAGGACAAAGCCCCCGGTGAAGTCATCCAGGCCGCAGCCAGGGGTGGCGGGCCCCACCGGAATGGGTCCTAAGCCACACGAAGCCCATCTTTTTCTCGCGAATTGCAGGACGACGCCAGCTGTTAACGGCCTGTTACGCAAGAATTACCGAATACCTGTCGAAACTTTCCGTACTCGACGGGATCAGAAAGGAACCCTCCGTGGACACGCAGTTGGTCAGAGCCCTCCTCAATCCCATGCGGATCAGGATCTTCGATGCCGTTGCCGAGGGCCCGGCTAGCCCCCGTCAGCTCGCCAGCGCCCTCGATGAGAATCTCGGCGTCGTCTCCTACCACGTAGGCGTCATGCGCACCACCGGCTGCCTGCAGCCGGTAGTGACCGGACGGCCTCGCCGCGCCGACCAGTGCATCTACGAGCTGACGCCCCTCGCCTCGCCTGCCAGGAACCGCATCTCGCCGCGCCGGGTCGCGCCACCCTCCCTTGGGCACCCCTCGGCGAGCACCCTGCGTGCGATCGTCGAGCGGGAGGTCGCGGGCCTGGATGGGCCGGGCGAGCGTCAGGGGGACCGCCTGGGCTGCTTGTCGGTCGCCCTCGACCGGCGCGGGCTGCAACAGGTCTCCGCGGCGATCGCTGGCGCGCTCGACCTAGTCTCGATCGCACAGGAGGAAAGCGCCAAGCGGCTGGCCAACACCGGCGAGCAGGCGATCGAGGCGACGATCGCCGTGGCGACATTCAAGGCACCAGCGGGCGAGGAAGCGACGGCCTAGGGCCGTCCGAGGGTCGCCTTCAGCCTTTCGATCTGATCGATCGGGAGGGGATCGACGCCGCGGGCCTCGGCGAGGGCCAAGGAGACGAGGTCGCCGAGCATCACCGCCCAGAGCAGACGCTCGCTGCGACTCTCGCCGACCGTCTCGATCCTGTCGACGACGGAGCCATCGGCCTCGATCGCCTGCGCGCTCAGCTCGAACCGCTTTCGCTCGCGGGGGTGCTGATCGCGATCTTCGAGCAGGACACAGGCGAGACGAGCACCGACCGCGGGCGCGCCGGCCCAGCCACAGAGCTCGTTGTGGTCGGCCTCGGGCAGTTCCGAGAAGAAGGCCGGCAGCTTCGCGTTCTCGTTGACCTGGGTCTTCCAGCGGCGCGCGACCGCCGTCGTCAGCCCCGCGCCGGTGAAGATCGGCACCGTCCCCTCGAGGTCCACGGCCACCCGTCCCGCCAGCAGCTGTAGTTCGTCCCTCCGCCCCTCGAGCGCCACGGCGGCGGCATCGATCTCGGCGCGGATGCTGGGGACAACTCCGGCCAGAGCCGCCACCTCGGCGGCGATCGCGAACATGTAGGCGACGGCGGTACGGGGAGCGCGCAAGATGCCAGGCAGCCCGATTACCGGTACGCCGGCCTCACGGGCTGCCGTGGCGATACTGCCACCGGTGGTGGCGACGACGAGCCGGGCCCCGAGCTGACCGGCCGCGTCGAAGCAGGCGAGGGTCTCCTCGGTCTCGCCGGAATAGCTGGAGCAGAGGACCGTCCACTCCGGCGTCAGCCAAGTGGGGAGCTCATACCCGCGCACCGTCTGCAGCGGACGGATAAGGCGATCGGCAAGCGCGGTGGCGGCGAGGTCGCCGCCGACAGCCGACCCCCCCACTCCGCAGACGAGAGTCCCGGCGGAATCTGCCGGCGAGATCCGCGCCGACTCGATCCGCCAGAGCGCGTCGCGAAGGTGGTCGGGGATGGCGAGGACGTCGTTGAGCATCGCGGCGTTCAGGCCGGGACTCTTTCATTGGCGACCACGGCATGTTCGACCCTGGCCCCCGCGGCAACCTCCGCTCCGTCCGCGAGGATCGAGTTCAGCACCCGCGCACCGGTGCCGACGAAGCAGCCGTCGAGAAGGACCGCCTCGCGCACCTCGGCGCCGGCCTCGACGCGGCAGCCCGCTCCGATCACGGCGCGGGGACCGATCGTCGCATCGCCGGCCACCTCGGCGTCGGGCGCGACGAGCACGCCCTTCGTGCTCGGTTCCACTCGCGTGTCCACCCGCCCTTCAAGGATGTCCCAGCTCGCCTGCAGGTAGCGGTCGGGCGTCCCGATATCCATCCAGTATCCGTCTAGCGGCAGGCCGTACAGACCCTTACCGGCGAGGCGCGGAAAGACGTCGCGCTCGATCGAGACGCTCGCCCCGGCCGGAATCGACTCGAGCACTGAGCGCTCGAGCACGTACATCCCGGCGTTCACCTCGCCGGGCACATGCTCGCCGGTCTTCTCGAGGAACTCGAGGACCTCGCCGCGCTCGCCGCTGCGCACCAGGCCGTAGGCGGACGCGTCGTGCACCGGGTGCAGGGCGATCGTCGCGCTCGCTCCGCGCTCGCGGTGGACGCGCATCAACGCGCTCAGGTCGAGATCGGTGAGGACGTCCCCGTTGAGGGCAAGGAAGCGGTCATCGAGCTCCTCACCGAGTGCAGCTGCGGCGAAACGGATCGCCCCGGCGGTACCGAGCGGCTGCGGCTCGACCACGTAGCGGATCTGGACCCCCGCCCGCTCTTGCTCTCCAGCGAGCGCTTCCCGCAGGACGTCCGGCAGGAATCCGCAAGCGAGCACGACCTGGGTCACGCCGTGTGCCGCCAGCCACTCGATCATGTAGGCGAGGAAGGGGCGGTCGACCAGGGTCAGCGCCGGCTTCGGCACCGTCTCGGTCAAGGGGCGCAGGCGCGTGCCTTCGCCGCCGACGAGGACAATTGCCTGCATGTCTCAGTCGGCGCTCGCGGTTGCCGCGGCCCTCTCGACAGCCCGGCCGACACCCTCGTATTCGAAGCCCGCCCCGCGCAGCGCTTCGGGGTCGAGGAAATTGCGCCCGTCGATCAGCAGCGGTCGCGCCATCCGCTCCGCCGCCGCAGCCCAGTCCAACTCGGCAAACTCGCCCCACTCGGTGACCAGGACCGCGGCGTCTGCGCCCTCGAGGGCGTCGAGCGCCGAGTCGTGCAGCTCGACGTCTTCGAGCAGGTCGCGGGCCGCCCCGGCGGCGACAGGATCGTAGGCAGCCACTTCCGCGCCCTCTCCCTGCAGCCTCGCCGCCAGGACGAGGCTCGACGCCTCCCGCATGTCGTCGGTGTCCGGCTTGAAGGCAAGTCCCAGCAGCGCCACCCGCTTGCCGACGAGGGAACCGAGACGCCCGAGCAGCTTCTGCACCACCCGTCGCTTCTGCAGCTCGTTCACCTCGATCACCGCGTTCAGCAGCTGGAAGTGGTAGCCGGTGTTGCCAGCGAGCATCTTCAGCGCGCTGACGTCCTTGGGAAAACACGACCCCCCGTAGCCGATGCCGGCCCGCAGGAAGGCGGAGCCGATCCGCTGATCGAGCCCCATGCCGCGCGCCACCTCGGCCACGTCGGCGCCGACCTCCTCACAGACGTTGGCAATCTCGTTGACGAACGAGATCTTCGTCGCTAGGAAGGCGTTGGATGCAAGCTTGATCATCTCGGCGCTGGCGACGTCGGTGCGAACGATCTCGCCGCCAAGGGGCTCGTAGAGGGCAGCCACCGCCTCGGCCGCTGGCTCGTCGCCGGGATCGGCCCCGATCACAACCCGGTCGGGATGCATGAAGTCCTCCACTGCCGTCCCCTCCTTGAGGAACTCCGGGCAGGAGACATAGCGCAGTCCACCCAGTTCGCGCCGGATCGACTCCCCCGTCCCGGCGGGGACCGTGCTCTTCATCACCAGCACGTGGTCGCCGCCGTTGCTCAGCTCGGAGACGACGGCGCGGACGCGGGAGAGGTCCGCGTCGCCGGAACGGGTGGGCGGCGTATCGACGCAGACAAAGAGCAGGCCCGCCGAGGAGAGCAGCTCCTCCATGTCGGTCGTGAAGGTCAGCCGCTCGGCGTTCCGGGTCACCAGCTCGCTCAGACCAGGCTCATGGATCGTCGTCTCGCCACGCGAGAAGGCCTCGACCTTCTCGGGAACGATGTCGCGGGCGACGACCGGGTGGCCCAGCTCGGCGAAGCAGGCCGCGGTGACCAGCCCAACCCAGCCCACGCCGACGACGCCCACCGGTTGTCTCTCTGCGTTCAAGTCCGCCCCTTCCTACGTTTTGGCTTTTGATTGGGGACCTTCACCCTTGCCGAGCGCGCGATCCCGATCATCTGGTCGTTGGTCAGCACCCGCAGCAGGCTGTTCGCCACCCAGTAAGTGTTGTCGCCGCGGTGCCAAGCGATCAGCCTGATGCGATCGCCGTCGAGGAATATCTCGTACTCCCGGTCGCGGATCGTTTCGGTGATGCTGGGCCCACTGAGGATAGGCGGATCGCTCCAGCCCTGGATTCCCTGCAGACCAAAGTAATGGACCCCGTCCGGCAGTTCCAGCGTCAACACCATGCGGTAGGCGCCGTGCCGGTCGCCGTCGGTGTCCTTGAAGTGGTAGACACGGGGATCGACGATGTGCAGTTCGGGATTGGTTTCCTCGAAGGCAGCGCCGGGAGGCAGTCGCGTCGGATAGAAGACGGGGAAGCCGTGGCTAACCTTGCGGGCGACGATCTTCGCCTCCGCCTTGCCCGCTTCGGAGCCAAGCACGAGGCCGTCGTCTCCCGGCGGCTTGGGCTTCAGCTTCGGCCTCTTCTCCTTGCGCCTCGGCTTGCTCTTTTTCCCCTTGTTCTTCTTCGCCTTGCCGTCGGCCTCTTCGAGCGAGCCGCGCGGTCCGCCGCTGGCTTCGATGCCGAGGAACTGATCGACGGCTCCGGCGATCGCTTCGGGGGTCGAGTAGACGAAGCTCGGCCCAAGTTCGGCCGGGAAGTCGACCTCGTTGATCGTCGCGTTGCGCGAGGCGATGAAGAGTTTCATCACTTCCAGCATCGTCTCTTTGTCGCTGATGTCGGACGTGGTGTATTCGGTGAAGATCTCGATCAGGTCGTTGGTGCCGAGGACGAGGTCGGCGATCGGCACCCGCGCCCGCGCGGCGCTGAGGAAGTCCTGCTGGCGTGCCGCCCGCACCAAATCGGTGTCGGTGTGGCGGAAGCGCACGTACTCCAGCGCCCGTTTCCCGCACATCAGCTGGTAGCCGGGCTTGACGTTGATTTCCGAATACTGTTCGGAGGGCGGCACGCCGACGTTGGAGTGGTAGTAGCGGCGGTCGACGTCGACGTAGACGCAGCCGATCGCGTAGACGGCGCGGACGAAGCCGAGGTAGTCGACGTTGACGACGTGGTGTATGGGCAGGCCAGTCAGTTCCTTCACCACCTGCAGGGTCAGCTTCGGGCCGCCGTAGGCGAACGCGGAGGAGAACTTGTCGGTGCCGACTTCGGGGATTTCGACCTTGAGGTCGCGCGGGATCGACATCAGCGCGATCGCGTCATTGTTCGGGTCGAGCCGCAGCAGCATCGTCGTGTCAGAGCGGCCCGGGTCTTCCGGTTCGGAGGCGCGCTTGTCGGAGCCGAGGATGAGGATGTTCTGCGGGTCGCCGCCCTGGGTGTTGGCAAGGATGCGGTCGACTTTGTTCTTGAGGACGTCGTTGTGGGAGAGCGCGTCGGCGATGCTGCCGACGTAGAGGAGGATGCTGGTCGCCGTCGCCGTCGCGGTCACCGCGACGATCGTCAGCGAGGCGAGCGTGAACCGCCACCAGTAGCGCTTCGGCTTGGGCGGCGGGGTGCCGTCGCCAGAGGGCGGCGGCTTCTTGAAGGCGGGCTCAACCGGCGCCGTCATCGCCGAGCCACTCCGGGATTGCGCGTAGGAAGGAGTCCAGCGTCTGCCTGTAAGCCTCCAGCGAAGAGATCGAGACCCACTCGGCTGGCCCGTGGTGGCCTTCCCCCACCGGCCCGAACTCGACCGCCGGGACCCCGACCCGCAGGAAGGACACCGCGTCGGAGGCGCCGTCGCGCCCGACGCTCATCGGCTCGCCGCCGTGGTGGGCGGTGACCGCCTCGCGCAGGCCGCGCAAAAAGGGAAGGTCGCGGTCGACGACTGCCGGCGGGCGCGAGAAGAGCACCGTCGCCTCCGCGTCGGCGAGGCCGCGCACCTGCTCCAACACCGTCTGCGGGTCCTGGTCGGGCAGGTAGCGGATGTCGACGTCGATCGCGCATCGGTCGGGCACCTTGTTGAGCGCGTCGCCACCCAGGATCCGGCCCAGGTTGATCGAGGGGCGGTCGAACAGCTCCGAGCTGTGCCGCGCAAACGGTAGCGACTCGATGCTGCGAAAAACGTCGTGTGCCTTCAGCACCGCGTTGTCGCCGAGCCACGGCGTCGCACCGTGGGCGGCGACCCCGCTCACCTCCAGCCGCAGCGCCAGCACCCCCTTCGCCTCGACCCCGATCTGCAAGTCGGTCGGCTCGCCGGTGATCGCGAAGTCGCCGACGAAGCCGCTGTCGACCAGATGGTCGCTGCCGCGTTCGGCCTCCTCCTCGGACTCCTCGTCGCCGACGATCCCCAGCCGCACCCTGACGCCGCCGTGCTCGCGCATGGCCGCCGTCGTCACCAGCATCGCCGCCAGCGCCCCCTTCATGTCGTAGGCGCCGCGACCGCAAAGACGGCCGTCCTCGATCCGCGGTTCGAACTGCTCCGGCCTGGCCGGCACAACGTCGAGGTGTCCGTGCAGGACCACCGTTGGAGCGTCGGCCGGTCCCACCTCGGCCCGCAGCACGGGCAGGCCACGGATCTCGTCCGTGGTCGCCTCGATCCCCCGGGCCTCCAGCCACCCCTCCACGAATCCAGCCGCTTCGAGCACTCCCTCGGCCCCCGACGTGTCGTAGCCGATCAGGCGCGTCGCCAGCGTCACCAGCTCGTCGGTCATCTGGCAACCCTCCCGCATAGAGGGGATCCGGTCACCCTTCGGGGGAATTGCTGTCGCGCGGCCCCTTCGGGGCCTTCGCGACGGAGTTGGTGCGCGGCTTCGCCGCGCGGGAAACGGATTGCATGTCGCGGCCTTCGGCCACATTCCCCCGAAGGGCAACCGGATCCCCTCCCCCCATGAGCGCCGCCAACTTCAAACGGACAGGACGCCGCGCTGGCGGAAGCTTTCCGCCGTCGAGGCGTCACGCAAACTTCATGCGACCGAGGCGGACTCAGGCAGTTTCGCCCGGCGGCGCAGTTCAGCTCTTGCGAGCTACGGATAGGGCTGGGGGGGCGAGTCGATATCGCTTCGCTGGAATGTCGCCGAAGGCGGCGATATGCAATCTGGTTTTCGCGCGGCCGCAGGCCGCGCTGGAGATTCGTCGCTAAGCGCGAAGCGCGCGCGACAGCAATTTCAGCGAAGCGATATCGACTCGCCCCGCTCACCCCTCGGCAATAGCGAGAAACGCTTCCGCCCGATCGCGATCTTTCTCCGCACGCCCGCGGGCCGCGCTGCCCTCGTCGGCCTCGCCGAACCGCTGCTCGGCGTCGGCCAGCTGCTCTTTCAGCGTGCCGGCGTCGAGCTCGTCGGGGGCGATCGCCTCCTCGACTAGGAGCCGCGCACTGTTGCCGAACACCTGTAGCCAACCGTGCGCCTGCGCGTAGCGCACCGTCTCGGACTCCGAGAGGTGCAGGCGCAGCTCCGCCGGCCGCAGCGCCGCCAGCAGCGGCGCGTGGTTGGCGAGGATGCCGATCTCACCGCCCGCGGTGCGGGTCGAGACCTGGCGCACCTCGCCATTGAAGACCTCACCCTCGGGAGTGAGGACCTCGACCTCGAATTTGGCCTCGCTCGCCACCTGGCCCCTAGGCGGCCGCCGCCGCGTTGGAGTCGGCGGTGACCTGGTCGATGCCGCCCTTCATGTAGAAGGCGCCCTCGGGCAGGTCGTCGTGCTGGCCGTCGAGGATCTCGCGGAAGCCGCGAACCGTCTCGGCCACCGGCACGAACTCGCCGCTGCGGCCGGTGAACTGCTCGGCGACGAAGAACGGCTGCGAGAGGAAGCGCTCGATCTTGCGAGCGCGCGAGACCGTCTGCTTGTCCTCGTCGGAGAGCTCGTCGATGCCGAGGATGGCGATGATGTCCTGCAGCTCCTTGTAGCGCTGCAGCACCTCCTGCACCTCGGTCGCGGTCCGGTAGTGGTCCTCGCCGACGACCTCGGGCTTGAGGATCGTCGAGGTCGAGTCGAGCGGGTCGACCGCCGGGTAGATCCCCTTCTCGGAGATAGCCCGCGAGAGCACCGTGGTCGCGTTGAGGTGGGCGAACACGGAGGCCGGCGCCGGGTCGGTGAGGTCGTCGGCCGGCACGTAGATCGCCTGCACCGAGGTGACCGAGCCGCGCTGGGTCGAGGTGATCCGCTCCTGCAATTCGCCCATCTCGGTCTCCAGCGTCGGCTGGTAGCCGACCGCCGAGGGCATCCGCCCGAGCAGGGCCGAGACCTCGGAGCCAGCCTGGACGAAGCGGAAGATGTTGTCGATGAAGAGCAGCACGTCCTGACCACCCTGCTCGCGGAAGTATTCGGCCATCGTCAGCCCTGAGAGCGCGACCCGCAGGCGGGCGCCGGGCGGCTCGTTCATCTGGCCGAAGACGAGCATCGTTTTGTCGATCACGCCCGACTCTTTCATCTCGAGCCAGAGGTCATTGCCCTCGCGCGAGCGCTCGCCGACGCCACAGAACGCCGAGAGCCCTTCGTGCTCCTCGGCGATGCTGCGGATCAGCTCCTGGATCAGCACGGTCTTGCCGACGCCGGCGCCGCCGAACAGCCCCACCTTGCCGCCCTTGGCGTAGGGAGCGAGCAGATCGATCACCTTGATCCCGGTCTCGAGGATCTCCTGCGTCGGAGCAAGCTCCGCGGCCTCGGGCGCGGGACGGTGGATCGGCCAGCGCTCCTCGCTCTGCACCGGCTCGCCGAGGTCGATCGGCTCGCCGAGCAGGTTGAAGATGCGGCCGAGGGTCGCGTCGCCGACCGGGACCGAGATCGGGCCGCCGGTGTCGACGACCTTGTCGCCGCGGCGGAGGCCGTCGGTGGCGTCCATCGCGACCGTGCGCACCCGGTCGTCGCCGAGATGCTGCTGCACCTCGCAGACCAGCTCCGTCGCCTCGCGATCCTCGTCGCCGGCCATCTCGATCTTCACCGCCGAGTAGATCTCCGGCAGCTGCTCGGGGAAGACCGCGTCGACAACGACGCCGGTCACCTCCTCGACGCGTCCAACGTTCGTTCCGTTCGTGTCAGCCATTGGTTCCTTTTTGTTCGTTCGCAGCTTTATCCGAGCGCCTCGGCGCCGGCGACAACCTCGAGAATCTCCTGCGTGATCTCGGCCTGACGGGCCCGGTTCATCTCCAGCGTCAGGTCGTCCATCATCGTCTCCGCGTTCTCCGCGGCGTTCCGCATCGCCGTCATCCGCGCCCCCAACTCGGAGGCGGCGGACTCCAGCAGCGCCCGGTAGACGGAAATGTTCACGTACTCGGGGATCAGTTGCCCCAGCAGCTCCTCGGCATCGGGCTCGTATTCCCAGACCGCTTTGCTGTGCGCGGCCTCGATCTCCGTCTCCTCGGCGTCGGCTTCCTCCTCGGCGACGCCCTCGCCGAGCACCTCCGCCTGCTGCAGCGGCAGCAGCGTCTGCCGCCAGACGTGCTGCGTCAGCGGTGAGACGTAGCGGTTGTAGACGAGCTCGACCCGGTCCAGCTCCTCGTCGACGTAGCGCGCGGTCAGCTCCTCGCCGATCTCGCGCGCGTTGGCAAAGCCGGGCCGGTCGGTGAAGCCGACGTAGGAGGAGGCCAGCTCCTGTTTGCGGAAGGTCAGCGCCGAGACGCCCTTGCGGCCGACCGCCGAGAAAGACGGCTCGACGCCTTCCTCGCGCAGCTCGGCCCCGAGCCGCATCCCGTCGCGGATGATGTTGGTGTTAAAGGCGCCGGCGAGGCCGCGGTCGCCCGTGACCAGCACCACACCGACCCGCTGCACCTGCTCGCGCTCGACCAGGACCGGCACCCGGGGCACGCCGCCGGCCTGCTCGGCCGCGCGGCGGGTCAGCTTGCGCATCCCCTGGGCGTAGGGCCGCAGCTGCTCGATCCGCTGCTCGGCGCGACGCAGTCGCGCCGCCGCGACCATCTCCATCGCCCGCGTGATCTTGTTGATGTTCTTGATCGACGCGATCCGGTTCTTGACGTCCTTCTGCGAAGCCATGGGAGGTTAGGCCGCAGCCGTCTCCTTCTCGGCCTCGGACGCCTCCGCTTCGGCGGTACGACCCGGTTTTGCCCGCTCCTCCTCGGAGCGGATCCGATCCGACTCGCCGGCCTCCAGCGGGTCGCCGTGCTCGTCGAAGTCGGGACCGAAGTCGTCGACGAACTCGCGGATCGCCGCCCCCAGCTCCTCCTCGTCGGCCTCCTCGAGCTTGCCGCTGGAGCCGATCCGCTCGAGCAGCTCGGCCTTCTCAGAGCGCAGTCGGATCCGCAGATCGCGCAGGAACTCGCCGACCCGCTCGGTCTTGACCCGGTCGAGGAAGCCGCCCGTGCCGGAGTAGATCGCGGCGACCTGGTCTGCCACCTCGAGCGGCTCGCGCTCCTTCTGCTTCAGCAGCTCGACCAGGCGCTCGCCCCGGTTGAGGGTTTTCTGCGTCTCGGGGTCGAGCTCGGAGCCGAACTGGGCGAAGGCCTCGAGGTCGCGGTACTGGGAGAGGTCGAGGCGCAGCTTGCCGGCAACCTTCTTCATCGCCTTGGTCTGCGCGTTGCCCCCTACCCGCGAGACCGAAATGCCGACGTTGATCGCCGGCCGCACGCCCGAATAGAAGAGGTCGGACTCGAGGAAGATCTGCCCGTCGGTGATCGAGATGACGTTGGTTGGGATGTAGGCGGAAACGTCTGAGGCCTGCGTCTCGATGATCGGCAGCGCGGTCAGCGAGCCGCCGCCGAGGTCGTCGTTCAGCTTCACCGCCCGCTCCAGCAGCCGCGAGTGCAGGTAGAAGACGTCGCCGGGGTAGGCCTCGCGACCGGGCGGGCGCCGCAGCAGCAGCGACATCTGCCGGTAGGCGTAGGCGTGCTTGGTGAGGTCGTCGTAGACGCAGAGGGCGTGTTTGCCGTTGTAGAGGAAGTGCTCGCCCATCGCGCAGCCCGCGTAGGGGGCGATGAACTTGATCGGCGCCGCCTCGTCGGCGGGGGCGGCGACGATGATCGTGTTCTCCATCGCGCCGTTCTCCTCCAGCACCTCCTTCAGCTGGACGACGGTCGACATCCGCTGCCCGATCGCGACGTAGATGCAAATCATGTCCTTGTCGCGGTTGTTGATGATCGTGTCGATCGCGATCGCCGTCTTGCCGGTCTGGCGGTCGCCGATGATCAGCTCTCGCTGGCCACGGCCGATCGGGATCATCCCGTCGATCGACATCAGCCCGGTCTGCACCGGTTCGGTCACCGGCTGGCGCTGGACGACGCCCGGCGCTTTGAACTCGGCCGGGCGGGTCTGCGTGGTGGCGACCTCGCCTTTGTCGTCGAGCGGGCGGCCGAGCGGGTCCACCAGGCGACCGAGCAGCTCGTCGCCGACGGGGATCCGAAGCAGCGCGCCGGTGCGCTTGACGGTGTCGCCCTCGACGACCTTGTCCCACTCGCCGAAGAGGACGGCGCCGACGTTGTCCTGCTCGAGGTTGAGGGCAAGGCCGGTGACGCCGTGCGGCAGCTCCAGCATCTCCAGCGCCATGCAGTTGTCGAGGCCGTGGATGCGGGCGATCCCGTCGGCGACGGAGAGCACCGTCCCGACCTCGGAGAGGTTGGCGCTGCCGGTGTCCAGTCCCTCGATCCGCTCGCGCAGAATCGATGCGATCTCGTCGGGCTTGATTTCCATCGGGTGCTCTATGCCTCCTTAGGCCGCCTGGGCGACGCTCTTTCGAAGTTTCTCCAAGCGAGCGCGGATGCTCGCGTCGAGGACCATGTTGCCGACCTGCAGGACGATGCCGCCGAGGATGTCCTCGTCGACCCGGCTCGCCAGCTCGACCTTGCGGCCGGCCTGGCGCTCGATCTCCTCGCCGACCTTCGCCACCACCGCGGGGTCGAGCTCGACCGCGCTGGTCACGGTCACGTCGATCCGCTTGTTCTCCTCTTTCCAGAGCTGATCGAGGTGGCGGCGGATCCGGAACACGTCCGGCACCCGGCCCTTCTCGATCAGCAGCTCGAGGAAGTTGACGAACTCGGGCTCGGCGCCGTTGACCGCCCGACCCAGCCCCTCACTCTTCTCGGCCGAGGAGAAGTAGGGGCTGAAGAAGAAGACCTGCAGATCGCGGTCGCGGTCGAGGGCGTCGGCGAACTGCGCCAGCTCGTCGCGGATCGCGTCGAGCTTGCCCTTTGCCTTGGCCACGTCGAACAGCGCCTCGGCGTACACGCGTGCCGCTTCCTCGGCCATCAGTTCCTCGATCCCTCCGCTCCCGAGAGGCTGGAGAAGTCGACCTCGCTCAGCGCCTCCTCGACCAGGCGTCGCTGGTCCTCGGCGGTGAGGCTCTTGCGGGTCACCTTCTCGGTCGCGAGAACCGTGAGGTCGGCGACCTCCTTGCGGATCTGCTCCAGCGAGCGCCGCGTCTCGGCTTCGATGTCGCGCGTCGCGGCGGCCACCAGCTCCTCGCGCTTCTCCTTGCCGGAGGCGGTCGCCTCGGCTTCCGCCGTCTCGGCCGCCTTGCGGGCACGGGCCATGATGTCGTCGGCCTGCTCGCGCGCCTCGGCGAGGCGGGCGCGGTACTCCTCGAGCAGCTCGTCGGACTCGTGGCGCTGCCGTTCGGCCGCCTCGATCGACTCGGCGATCGCTTTGGCCCTCTTGTCGAGTGCCTCCTGGATGCGGGGGAATGCGACCTTGCTCAACACCCACATCGTGAAGAGGAAGAGCACCAGCGTCCAGATCATCAGGCCGAGGCCCGGAGATACGAGGAAGCTGCCGCCTTCTTCCTCGCCATGCGCCGCCTCCTGGGCAAGGACGAGGAAGCCCGCTATGTCGCCGAGAAAGAGCTCCACGCCAGCGGCCTAGAGGAAGAAGGCGATCAGGCCGAAGATGAACGTGTAGAAGGCGACCGCCTCGGTCAGCGCGAAGCCGAGCCAGCGGATGCTCTGTAGCTCGTCTTTCATCTCGGGCTGGCGGGCGACCGACTCGATCTCCTTGCCGAAGATGAAGCCGACGCCGATGCCTGCGCCGATCGAACCGAGCCCGGCGCCGACGCCGAGCGCGATCGCCTTGCCGGCGTCCGTCACACCTTCGTCGGTGACCTCGGCAATCGGTAGGGCAGTGAGATCCATCGGGTTTCAGCTCCTTTTCGTTAGTGACTGGCGGCGGTAGCTCCGCCGATGTAGATCGCGGTAAGGGTCGCGAAGATAAAGGCTTGCAGCGTGGCCACGAGGCCAACCTCGAAGATGAAGAACACGAACGCCATTGGGAAGGTGAGCGCCCCGAGAGCGGCGATGCCGAGCAGCACCGCCAGCCCGCCACCCATGAAGAGCAGCAGCAGGTGGCCGGCGAGGATGTTGGCGAAGAGACGCACGGAGAGCGAGATCACCCGCACGAAGTGCGAGATCACCTCGATCGTGAAGATCGCCGCCTTGCCGAACGGGTTCATCTCCTCCAGTCCGGGCGGCAGCCAGCTGGCGAAGTAGGCGAAGAAGCCCTTGGCGCGGATCCCTTCGACGTGGTACGCGATCCAGACGACCAGCGTCAAAACAAGGGGGATGGAGATGTTCGCGGTCGCCGCGTAGAGGGCGAAAGCCGGGACTTCGATGCCGAAGATGTTGACCGGGTGCTCGGTGTTGATCGGCAGCGGCAGGAAGCCGATCATGTTCGAGAACCAGATCCAGAAGAAGAGGGCGGCGAGGAAGGGGAACCAGCGCACGGCGGTCGCTCGATCGAGATTGCCACCGGTGATGTTGTTTTTGGTCAGGTCGTAGGCGACCTCGATTGCGGTTTGGACGCGGTTCGGCTTCTGCGCCATCCGGCGTGAGATCCAGACCATCGTGAAGATGGTCAGGGCGCTGGCGATGAAGAGGTAGAGGACGGCCTTGGTGATGCTGACGTCGATGCCGCCGATGTGGATCGAGACCCACGGTTCGAGCTTGAACTCGTTCTGCGGCTGGAAGGATTCGTTTTTGCCGTCGCTGCCGAAGACCAGCAGCATCAGGATCGTCAGCGCGAAGTAGGCGCCGAGGCCGATGAAGACCTTGGCTTTGGTGCTCAGCCCGGACTTCTTCGGGGGCGGGGTGGCGCTGTCCGCCGGCGCGCCCGCGGTCGCGACCTCGGCGCTCATCGCGCCCCCTCCCCCTCGGGGGTCGACTCGAAGAGGTAGGCGATCCCCTGCGCGGCGAAGGAGGCGGTGAAGAGGACGGCGAGCAGGACCGCGGCGGCGAGTCCCGCCTCTCGGTCGGCGATGCCGGCGAGCAGCGCCGCGGTCACCATCAGCCAGACGCGGCCGAGCATGGTCGCGGCCAGCGCCCCCATGGCGCGCTGGCGGTTTCCCCCGGCCAGCTCAGCGGCGATGCGGCGGCCAGCGAGCACCTGAATCCCGCGCTGGACTAGCCAGGCGCCAGCGGCGACGGCGAAGCCGAGCAAGGGCAACCCGCCGAGCACGAACACGGCCAGAGCGGCGGCGAGCACCAGTAGATCGACATGCTTGGGAGGCGACATAACGTCAAGAACCAGTCAAGAACCAGTCAGAAAAAGCGCCCGGCTGGAGCGCGCGGGCGGACAAATGACTATATCCGAAAGGGCCGACGATCCGCTTTCTAGAGCCACTTCGTGAGGCTTGTCACAACCTCGCACAAAGTGTTCAGGCCGCCATAGAGGCCTAGCGGGAGGGGCCTTTCTCGGTCGGTAAGAGCGCCTCGAACTCGCCGGTCTCGGGGTCGACCACACCGAATTCCCCCGTCTCGGGGTCGACGCGGGCGAGGCGGGAGCGGCGGAGCTTGAGGATCTCGAGCACGTAGACGAGGTAGACGCTGGCGGCCAGCGCGGCCAGACCGAAGGTCGCCATCACTGCCGACCAGAGGACGTCGAAGTTGCCGTGGTCATCGCTGTAGGGGACGAAGCGCAGCGCCAGCGCCAGCGCCGCCATCGTCAACGTCCAGCCGTAGAGGTAGGCAAGGGTGCGCCGCTGCGAGAAGCCGACGTTGGCCATCCGGTGGTGAAAGTGCCAGGTGTCGGCGCGGTAGATCGGCCGCCGGTACTTGAGCCGCTTGGCGACGACGAAGCCAGTGTCGAGGATCGGCACCGCAAGCACGATCAGCGGCAGGAAGAGGGCAATCACGGCGTTGGTCTTCAGCGCCCCCTGCACGGCGACGACGCCGAGGAGGAAGCCGAGCAGGTTGGACCCCGTGTCCCCCATGAAGGTGCGGGCCGGCGGGAAGCCGTGGCGGAGGAAGCCGAGCGAGGCGCCGGCGACGATCGCGGCGAGGACGCCGGCGGCGTTGCGGTCGAGCGAGAGCGCGATCGCGGTCAGGGTCAGCGCCGCGATCACGCAGACGCCGGCGGCTAGCCCATCCACACCGTCGATCAGGTTGATCACGTTGATCATCGCGACGATCCCGATCGTGGTGCCAACGTCGCCGATGTCGATTGCGCCGCCGCCGGGCAGCCCGAGCAGCTCCACCGACCCCGGGTCGAGGGCGCCGAGGAAGGGAAAGGTGAAGCTCTCGACCGTCACCCCGGCCGAGACCGGCACAACCACGGCCACGGTCTGGCCAAGCAGCTTCGGCGCCGCGCCGAGCTCGTAGACGTCGTCGAGGAAACCGACGGTCGCGATCAGGACGGCGCCGACGAGGATCGAGCGCGTCTCGCTGTCCCATGGCAGCCAGATCAGCGCGGCGGTGAGAACGCCGACCAGGATCGCCAAGCCGCCCAGCCGCGGGGTGGGCGCTTCGTGCAGCGAGCGCTCGCCGGGGAAGTCGATCGCTCCGACCCGGCGGGCGAGGCGATCGGTGAGTGGGACAAGCAGCAGGGCGAGCAACCCGGCGAGGAGGAACCCGAACAGCGCATCGAGGGAGCCCGGCATCTCGCCCGCAGGCTAGATCACCGCCTAGATGGCGTCAGGCCGCGTAGCGCTCGAACCAGAGCGTGAAGGCCATCAGGCCCCAGAGCTGGCGGCTGAGGTCCTCCTGGCCGGAACAGTGACGATTGAGCAGAGCGGTCGCCGTGGCGGGGTCGAGGCATCCCTGCCGCGCCAGCGTCTCCGGCGCCAGCGTTTCGCGTGCGAAACCCTGCAGCGGCCCCCGCAGCCAGGCGGCGACGGGGATCGAGAAGCCCTGCTTGGGCGCGCGCAGGATCTCGCGCGGCAGCAACGGGGCCAGAGCCCGGCGCAGCAGCCGCTTCTTGGCCAGGCCGCGCACCTTCAGCGGCGTCGCCAGGCCGAGGGCGAAAGCGGCGACCTCGTTGTCGAGGAAGGGCACCCGCAGCTCCAACGAGTGGGCCATGCTGGCGCGGTCGGTCTTGACCAAGAGGTCGTCGGCGAGGTAGATGCCGAGGTCGACGTCCTGAAGGCGCGCCAGCGGCTCCGCCCCGGCCGTTTCCGCGTAGCGCTCGCGGTAGAGGTCGACGGGATCCCAGCCGCGGTCCCGCGCCCCCATCAATGCCGCCGTCTGCGCCGGCGAGAAAATTTCCTTCCAGGCGTGGTGGCGCTCCAGCGCCGGCAGGCGGGCGGCGCGCACGAAGCGCTTGGCTTTGTAGTCGAAGCTGACCTTGGCGTCAGAGCTAGGCAGCGCCTCTACGAGCGGCGCCGCCAGCGCCGCCAAGCGGCCGACGCGCGGCGCCAGCAGATCGGCGACGTAGGTGTAGTAGCCCCCGAACAGCTCGTCGCCGCCCTCGCCGGAGAGGGCGACCTTGACCTCGCCGGCCGCTAGCTCGGAGACCAGGTAAGTGGGTAGCGCCGAGGAGTCGCCGAACGGCTCGTCGAAAGCCTCGACTAGCTTCGGCAGCAGCTCGGCGGCGTCAGGGCGGAGGATGATCTCGTGGTGGTCGGTGCCATAGCGTTCGGCGACCAGCCGCGCTCGGTCGAGCTCGTCAAAGCTCGCCTCCTCGAAACCGACCGAGAAGGTCTTCACGCCGGCCCCCTGCTCCCCTGCCGCGAGTGCCGCGAGCCCGCCCGAGTCGACGCCGCCGGAGAGCAGGACGCCGACCGGGACGTCAGCGACGAGGTGGGCACGGACCGAGTCGCGCAGCGTCTCGCGCAGCTCGGCCGCCAGCTCACCGGTGGGGCCGCGCCGGGTGCGCTCGGCGGCGACCGGCCGCGGTCGCGCGTAGCGTTTTTGCCTCAGCTCCCCACCGCGCCAGACAGCCACCGTGCCGGCTGGCATCTTGCGCGCCTCGGCGAACACGGTTAGCGGCGCCGGAATCGAGTTGAAGGCGAGGAAGGCGGCGAGGGCTCGGGGATCGAGCTGGCGCGAGAAGCCGGGCTGCTCCAGCATCGCCTTCAGCTCCGAGGCGAAGCTGAGGGCGCCGTCGGCCACCCGGTAGTAGAGCGGCTTGATCCCGAAGCGGTCGCGGGCCAGCAGCAGGCGCGCCTGGCGCGAGTCCCAGATCGCGACGGCGAACATCCCCCGCAGACGCTCAGCGAAGTCCTCGCCGTGCTCCTCGTAGAGGTGGGCCAGGACCTCGGTGTCGCAGTGGGTGCGGAAGCGGTGGCCGCGACGCTGCAGCTCGGCCCTCAGCTCGCGGTGGTTGTAGATCTCGCCGTTCTGGACGACGGTCACGGTGCCGTCCTCGTTGGAGATCGGCTGGTCGCCGTGCTCGAGGTCGATGATCGAGAGTCGCCGCGCGGCCAGCGCCACCCCGTCCTCGTGGAAGAGCCCGTCGCTGTCGGGCCCGCGATGGACGAGCCGCGTGCTCATCCGCCGCACCGCCTCCAGGTCCGGGGTCGCCCCCCGCTCCGCCATCGCCACGCCGCAGATGCCGCACATGGCGCGGCAGTCTCTCAGGCCCACCCTCGCTGCAGTTGACCACCCATACGGTGGTCAACTGCAGCAACGTCACCCGGAGGCGGCGGGACCGCGGCCGGCGACCTTGGCGACGGTCGCGAGCAGGACGCTGAAGTAGAGCGAGACCGAGCGGTCCGCGATGTACTCCATGTCGTGCGCGAGCTTGTCGGCCCAGGACTCCTCCCGGGTCATCCGCGTCTGGGCGAAGCCGGTGACGCCGGGACGGACGACGAGGCGCTGCCAGTACTGGGGGATCTCCTCGCAGAGCTCGGTGAAGAAGGCGGGTCGGATCGGCCGCGGTCCAACCACCGCCATCTCGCCGCTCAGGACGTTCCACAGCTGCGGCACCTCGTCGAGGTGAACCTTCCGCAGCACCCGCCCGACGCGGGTCACCTCTTCTTCGGTGCGGCGCGAGAGCTCCTCACCCAGGTAGGGACCGAGCCGCTCCTCCGCATCCGGCTTCAGGGTGCGGAACTTGTACATGCGGAAAATCGCCCCGGCACGGCCGACACGAGCCCCGTGGTAGAAGACCGGCCGCCCCGAGGAGAGGGCAATCGCAAGCGCGACCAACCCCAGCAACGGCGCCAGGACCAGCAGGATCGTCCCAGCAATGAGGACGTCGAGCCCCCGCAGCACCGGATCTACCGGGCGCGGTTCCCCTTCGCCTGCCAGGGCGATCAGCTCCTCGAGCGCGGCGTCTGCCTGCTCGGCCATGAAGAGAGGCTAGTCCCCGAGGGTGCCGAGAATCGTCTCGACCAGCGGCGCCGGGTCGCGGCGTGTCGGCAGGGCGCCCTCGCCCCGCTTCGTCAGGACGATCGCGCGCGGGTCGGTAAGCGGGCGCAGCCGCCCTTCCCTGATCAGCGCTTCGTCGACACCGCCAAGCCGCCCCCCGTACGTGGTGTAGACGGGCGTGCCGAGCGCCGCCGCCTCGCGGTTCATCGTCCCGCCCGCCGAAACGACCAGATCGGCGAGGGCGACGAGGCTCTGCGCCTCCACCGCGCCCGGGGGCACGATCAGCGAGGGCAGCTCCATGCTCTCAACCAGCCGCCGCTGCTCCTGGGTGCGGGGAAGGACGACGGCATGCACTCCGTCGTCATGGCCGAGCTGCGCCAGAACCCGCGGGAAGAGGGGATTGGACTTGCGGTGGTAGAGGGAGACATCGGGCGGCGGCCGCACGATCACCACGACCCGGTCGGTGTCGACCGCGAGCCGCTGCAGCGCGTCGGCCTCGGGCTCGAAGTCATAGAGATAGTACTCCTCCTTCAGGCCCGGGTAGGGGAAGTACTTCTCCGGCCCAACGCCGAAGCGACGCAGCCGCTCCAGCGGCACCGCCTCGGGGAACATCACCCGCTTCGCCAACCGACAGCCGATCCGGTGCTGGGTGACCGCGTACTCATAGTCGTGCATGTTGGCCTCCGGGATGCCGAGGGCCCTAGCCGCTATCGCGAGGTCGTTGGAGCCGTGGGCGAGGGCGAGATCGAAGGAGCGGCCACGGCCGTAGGCGAGCATCGCGGCGGTGCGAGCGCCGAGCCGGTACGCCTTGCGCAGGCGCGAGGCGCCCCCGTGGCGGCCGATCGGAGTGTGCTCCATGCCGTGCAGGTCGAGCAGCGCCTGGGTCTGGGCGTAGTCGCGCGAGGTCACCTCGACCGTGTGCCCCTGCGCCCGCAGCCGCTCGATGATCGGTCGCAGCACCAGCACGTGCGCCGGCGCGCTCATATCCACCCAGATGCGCAAAGGTCAGACCGCTGCTGCTGCTGCCAGTCCCGAGTACAGCGGGTAACGGTCCATGAGCGCTTTAGTCCGCTCGGAGAGGCTGCTCTTCTCGGTCTCGAAGTCGCCGCCAAGCGCCGTCGCGATCACGGCGGCGATCTCGGTCATGTCCTCCTCGACGAGGCCGCGGGTGGTCAGCGCCGGCGTCCCAATCCGCAGACCGGAGGGGTTCATCGGCGGCCGCTCGTCGAAGGGAATCGCGTTGCGGTTGACCGTGATTCCAACCTCCTCCAGACGGCTCTCGGCGGTCTTGCCGTCGAGCCCGCTCGGCGTCAGGTCGACGAGCACGAGGTGGACGTCGGTGCCGCCGGTCAACACCGGCACGCCGTTCGCTTCCAGGCCGGCGGCGAATGCCTGCGCGTTGGCGATCGTCTGCCGCTGCCGCTCGCGGAAGGGCTCGCTGGCGGCGATCCGCAGCGCCACCGCCTTGGCCGCGATCGTGTGCATCAGGGGGCCGCCCTGCTGGCCGGGGAAGATCGCTTTGTCGACCGCCTGCGCGTGCTCTTCGCGGCAGAGGATCATGCCGCTGCGCGGGCCGCCGAGGGTCTTGTGGATCGTCGTCGTCACGACGTCGGCGTGCGGCACCGGGTTCGGGTGCTCGCCGGCAGCGACGAGGCCCGCGAAGTGGGCCATGTCGACCATCAGCTTGGCCCCGACGGAGTCGGCGATGCGGCGGAACTCGGCGAAGTCGAGCTGCCGCGGATAGGCCGACCAGCCGGCGACGATCAGCTTCGGCCGGTGCTCGGTGGCGAGCCGCTCGACCTCCTCCATATCGACCCGCAGGTCCTCACGCCGCACGTGGTAGGCAACGATCTCGTAGAGCTTGCCGGAGACGTTCAGCTTCATCCCGTGGGTGAGGTGGCCGCCGTGGTCGAGCGCCATTCCCATGATCGTGTCGCCGGGCTCGATCAACGCCATGTAAGCGGCGTTGTTGGCCTGGGCGCCAGCGTGGGCCTGGACGTTGGCGTGCTCGGCGCCGAAGAGCTCCTTCGCCCGGTCGATCGCCAGCTGCTCGGCGACGTCGACCTCCTCGCAGCCGCCGTAGTAGCGGCGTCCGGGATAGCCCTCGGCGTACTTGTTGGTCAAGACCGAGCCGACCGCTTCCATCACCGCCTGCGGCACGAAGTTCTCGGAGGCGATCATCTCCAGCGTTCCCTGCTGGCGCCGCAGCTCAGCGTCGAGCACCGCCGCGATCTCAGGATCGACATCGGCGAGAGGGGCGCTCTGCAGGTTCTCGGGAAGGTCGCTCATCGGTTCTCCACCGATCGTCGGTTCTCCACTCGGGCGAGCGACCATACCAGCGGACCGGGATAGCCTTCGACGCGTGGTTTCCTCGACCGAGGGGAGTGGACTGAAGGCGTTGGTCGCGGTCGCCGGCGTGGCTCTTCCGGCGGCAGGATTCGTGCTGCTATCGGCCGATCCCGGGCTGGAGCTGGTCTGGGAGGGCCATCGCGCCCACTTCTGGCTCGTCCTGGCCGCCGCCGCGATCACCGCCGGACTTGCCCACGCCACCGGCGAGGCGGCAGGTCGCCGCGGCGACCTGCGCCTCCGGCTCGTCTCGCTCACCTTCCTCTGCAGCGCCGGCTTCCTGGGCCTCGCGGCTCAGCGCCGCACCGCTTCCGGGTCGGGGTCAACACGGGCGAGGCACTGGTTGGCGTGCTCGGCACCGCGGGCGGGCGCAGCTACACGGTGATCGGCGACGCCGTCAACTCGGCCGCGAGGCTGGAGTCGGCCGCTCCGGTCGGCGAAGTTGCGATCGGCGCCGCGACGCTGCGGGGTGTCTCGGGTGCGACCGTGCGCGCCCTTGGCGAGATCGAGGTGAAGGGCCGCCGGCAGCCGCTCGACGCCTACGTCCTCGAAGCGCTCGCCTCTGGGTAGGGTGCGCGCCGTGAAGCGAGCCCTACTGGCAGCGATCGTCGGCTGCGCCGCTGCCGCGTTGGCACCGGGCGCTGCAGGGGCGGCTATCGAAAACCCCTGCGCCGGCCCGCAGGCACGGGAGCTGCTTTGTCCCGACCTCCGCGTCGGACCGGCCGCAGACCTGTTCGTCGAGCGCCACGGCGGCGGCTACGGGCGCGGCGGCGGCGTCCACCTCTACGCCGGCAACAACATCATGTCCCGCGGTCGCGGTCCAATGGAGCTGCGCGGCCGCCGCTACAAGCGCAACTGGATGCACGCCAATCAGGCCATCTACCGAGTAGGCGGCGGCGTCCGCATCGTCCGCACCGACGCCCGGCTGCACTTCTTCAAC
Source organism: uncultured Solirubrobacterales bacterium (assembly GCA_963817945.1). Classification (GTDB taxonomy): domain Bacteria; phylum Actinomycetota; class Thermoleophilia; order Solirubrobacterales; family 70-9; genus VRUE01. The sequence goes on from CAWFQH010000001.1 coordinate 425,970, forward strand.
GTCGGCTACGAGTTCGGCGGCTCCTACTGGAAGGTCGAGAACCCGCTCAGCATGGAGATCTGGTCGCTCGACGAAAACCGGCAACCGCTGCAACGCGTCCGCAAGGGCCCCAAGGTCTTCTATTGCTTCCGCGACTTGGAGCGCACTAAGTCGATGCGCCGCTCTCCGGGCGGACCCGTCTACCCGGCCTGTAACCAGGACCCAAGTCGCAAGCGGGTGCGGCTCGGCACCTCGGTCGGCTGGTCGGACATCTACCCCTCCAACTACGACCGCCAGTGGGTCAACGTCACCGGCCTTCGCGGCTGCTTCGCCTTCGTCATGCGGGTCGACCCGCGCAACCTCCTCTACGAGGAACACGAGGGCAATAACCGCTCGGCGAGGATCATCCGCCTTCCCTACCGGGACGGGCCGCAGCACTGCTGAGAGCTTCCGGTGCGCTTTATCCCCCTATATCGGGGAAAAGTCGCACCGGAACTACGGGAGCATCCGGGCGACGCCGTCGGTCGAGACTGCGCCTTCGCGGAGAACCCTCCATTTGCCGCTCTCGTCGTAGCGACTGAGGTCGACCACGGTCGAGGGGCGGCCGCTGAGGACACCTCCGTCGATCGCCAGGTCGGCGCCGGCGACGATCTCGGCCGGGATGTCGTGAAAGCTGCCGGGGGCCGGCTCGCCGCTGCGGTTGGCCGACGTCTGGAAGAGCGGGCACATCGCGCCGGCCAGCGGCCCCTTGATCAACCTCACCCCCAGCTTTCCGGGGTCCTCCCGACAGGCCAGCGGATAGCGTCGTCGCGGGTTGGCGACCACCAGCGTCAGCGGGCCCGGCAACAGGGCGCCAACGGCTTCACGCGTCCGCGGCCGGAGCGACTCGACCAGCTCCCGCATCGCCAGCGGTGCCAGATACATCACCGCGGAGGACTTGCCCTCGTCGCGCCCCTTCAGGCGGTGGATTCGGTCCACGGCCGTCGGGTCGAGCGGGTCGCAGGCGAGCCCGTAGAGACCGTCGGCCGGGAAGACGGCGACGCCGCCCTCCGCGATGCAGCGCTCGAGCGCGCCGCGCGCCGCGGCGCCGCGGTCCGTCTCGGTCGAGACGACCTCGGTCATCGCCGGCCGATCACGATCCGCTCGATACCCGCGAGGTCCCGGCGCGCGTGGACCACCTCGAAGCCCGCCGCGCACATCAGCTGCCCGACCTCGCCCGCCTGCCCCTCGCCCACCTCCAGCGCGAGCGTCACCGACGAGTTCGACGTTTGTCTCTCCATGCGCGACAAAAGTCGAAGTCGCGGGTCGGCGAGCAGCGAACGGATCGCGTCGAGGCCGTCGGCTCCGGCGAGCAGCGCCTCGCGGGGCTCCCACTCCGTCACCTCCCGCTCGAGCCCGTCCCACTCCGCCTCGCTCACATAAGGAAGGTTGGCGACGGCGAGATCGAACGGCTCCGCCGGCCAAGGCGTGAGGGGCCCCTCCACGAACGTCACGCGCTCCTCGAGGCCGAGCCGCCGCGCGTTGTCGCGGGCGACGTCGAGCGCAGCGGCAGACGTATCGATCGCGGTCACCTCGCACTCGGGCAGCTCGTCGGCGATCGCCAGCGCGATAGCGCCGGAGCCGGTGCCGATGTCGAGTACCCGGCGAGGCTGGAGCTCGAGCGCCAGCTCGACCAGAAGCTCGGTCTCCGGTCGCGGGATCAGGACGCGGCGGTCAACAGTCAGTTCGATGTGGCGGAAGCCTTTGCGACCGAGGATGTACGCCACCGGCTCGCGTCGCAGCCGTCGCCGCACCATCTCGGCGAAACGTCGCCCCGCCGTGGCGGGAATCGCGGCCGTGGGGCTGGCAGCCAGTTGGACCCGATCCCAACCGGTCGCCTCGCACAGCAGCAGTTCGGCATCTAGTCGCGGGCTCTCGACGCCGGCCGCCGCGAGGGCATCTACGGCGCCGCCCAGCGCGTCCCGGACGCTGCCCGCGGTCGCCGGCGGCGTCACGGCTCAGGCGGTCGAGGCCGCTGCCTCGAGCCGTTCGCGCTTCTCCTCCGCCGCCAAGGCGTCGGTGAACTCGGCCAGTTGACCGCCGAGGACGCCGTCGAGGTTGTGCGAGGTGAGCTTGATCCGGTGGTCGGTGACGCGCCCCTGCGGGAAGTTGTAGGTGCGCACCTTCTCGGAGCGCTCGCCGCTGCCGACCTGCGCCTTGCGCTCGGAGGCGATCTTCGCCTGCTGCTCGGCGACCTCGCGCTCGTACAGCCGCGCCCGCAACACCCGCATCGCCTTCTCCCGGTTCTGCAGCTGGGACTTCTCGTCCTGCATGGAGACGACGATGCCGGTCGGTTTGTGCGTGATCCGCACGGCCGAATCGGTGGTGTTGACCGACTGCCCGCCCGGCCCTGAGGAGCGGTAGACGTCGATCTGCAGGTCGTTCTGGTCGACCTCGACCTCGACCTCCTCCGCCTCGGGCAGGACCGCGACGGTCGCGGTCGAGGTGTGGATGCGGCCCTGCGACTCGGTCTCCGGCACCCGCTGCACGCGATGGGTGCCGCCCTCGTACTTGAAGATCGAGTAGGCGCCCTCGCCCTTGACCGCGAAGGTGACCTCCTTGAAGCCGCCGACCTCGGCCGGAGACTGCGAGATCGTCTCGGTGCCGAAGCCGCGCTCCTCCGCGTAGCGGGTCAGCATCTTGTAGAGGTCGCCGGCGAACAGAGCCGCCTCGTCGCCACCGGTGCCGGCGCGGATCTCGACCAGCACGTTCTTGGCGTCGTTGGGATCGCGCTCGACCATCGCCAGGCGGATCTCCTCTTCCAGCTCCCCCAGCCGCGCCGGCGCCTCCTCGGCCAGCTTCCGCAGCTCGGGATCGTCACCGTCTTCGGCCAGCAGCTCGCGCGCCCCCTCGAGGTCGTTCCGCAGGGTGCGCCACTCGCGCGCCAGCGCCTGCGCCGGCTGCAGCTCCCGGTACTCCCGCCCGACTTCCGCGTAGCGCTCCCGGTCCCCGATCACGCCGGGATCCGACATCTGTTGCTCCAGCTCGGAGAATCTGCTTTCGATCTGCTCGACGAGCGACTCGATCATCTCGTGAACGATAGGCGCAGCATGGGCGGGTGGTGTCGGGTGGGGTGTCCACCCGGAAGCGGCGTCCTGTTTTTCGCCCCGGTGGCTCGCGAGAAACGGTGTCCGCATCGGGCGAAAAACCCAGCAACGGGTGGGCACCCCACCCGACAACAGGACCCGCCCGCCGCGACGCCTAAGCCACGATCTCGATCGGCGACTCGCCCTTCGCCGTCTGCGGTTCCTCCGCCAGCACCTTCTCCAGCGCCGCAATCGCGACCGCGAGCTGCTCTTCGTCGGGCTCGCGGGTGGTCAGGTTCTGCAGCATCAGCCCCGGCCACATCACCGCCCGCACCCAGCGTTTGCGGCGGTTCTTGCCCGCCCATTTGATCACCTCGTAGGAGAGGCCGGCGATCAGCGGGATGCCGAGGATGCGCGAAGCGAGCAGCCAGTACCAGGCGGGCAGGCCGATCGGCGCGAAGACGAAGATCGCCAGCACCATCACGATCAACAGGAAGCTGGTGCCGCAGCGGGGGTGCAGGCGCGAGTAGAGCTTCGCCCGCGACGGGACCAGCTCGTCTTCGGCCTCGAAGCAAGAGATCGTCTTGTGCTCGGCGCCGTGGTACTCGAAGACGCGGCGCAGGTCGGGCAGTCGGCTGATGGCGACGATGTAGCCAATGAAGATCGCCGTGCGCAGGATTCCCTCGACCAGCCAGAACAGCAGCGATGATCCGAGCTCGTCCTTGATCAGGCTGGTCAGCCCAACCGGGATGACGAAGAAGAGGCCGACGGCGAGGGCCATCGAGAAGGCGATCGTCAGCCCCCACATCCAGCCGCCGATTTCGTCCTTGTTGCCCTCCTCATCCTCCTCCAGCTGGGCGTTGGCGGAGATCCCGAGAGCGCGGAAGCCGATCTTCAGCGACTCGCCGAGCGCGATGACGCCCCGCAGCACCGGCACGCGCCAGAGCCGGTGCCGTTTCGCCCAGGGCACCAGCGATTCGGAGGTGATCTCGATTTGCCCCTCCGGGTTGCGCACCGCGACCGCCCAGGTCGAGATGCCGCGCATCATCACGCCCTCCAGCACGGCCTGTCCGCCGAGCGGCGCGTCCCGCTTCGCAACGAGACCGCCGCCGGGCATGCGCAGCGGATCAGCGCCGTTCAGCGATGCCGGATCGGGTTGCGGAGCGCCCCCCTCCGCGGCCATGGCTTACCTGCCGGCCTTGGCGTGCTTTGCGGCGCGGCGCTGGAAGCGCTCGACCCGGCCACCGGTGTCGACCAGCTTCTGCTTGCCCGTGTAGAACGGATGGCAAGCCGAGCACAGCTCGACGTGGAGGTCCGCCTGGGTCGAGCGGGTGTAGAACTGGTTGCCGCACGAGCAATGCACGTTGGCGAGCACGTAGTCGGGGTGGATTCCTGCCTTCATCGCCCTCCAGTTTAGATGACCTGTCGAATCGACAGATCGGAGACTCTCGATCCCGTGCCAGGGGTCAGGAATTTGCCGCTGCCGCCGATATGAACTCCGTGCAAGCTCCGAAATCCACTGCGCGCCTTCGGCGACACCGCGTCGCCCTCGGCTGGGCGCTGGCCGCGTTCCTCATCGCGGGCACCCTCGTCGTTGCCCTGCACGCGTGGCTGGGCCTTGGTGGCCCGAAGCTCGATCTGGCGCTGAATGGGGTCCTTTACGACTCGGTCGTGCTGGCGGCGGCGCTGGCCTGCTTGCTGCGGGCCGCCGTCTTCTCCAGCGAGCGCCGGGCCTGGCTCCTGATCGGGCTTGCGGTCGGCTACTGGGGACTCGCCGAGGTCTACTGGACCGCCTTCATCGAAGACAACCCCGCCGCCCCCTACCCGTCGCCTGCCGACGTCGGCTACCTCGTTTTCTACCCGTTCGCCTACGCGGGCCTCGCCCTCCTGGTCCGCGATCGCGCCGCCGAGATGAACTGGCGACTCTGGACCGACGGCCTGATAGCCGCCCTTGGCACCGCGGCCCTCGGCACCGCCTTCGTCTTCGACTTCGTCGCCGATCACGCCTCCGGGAGCGCAATCGAAATGGCGACGACGCTCGCTTATCCGCTCGGGGACATCCTCCTCGTCGCGATGGTCGTCGGCGTCTTCGCCCTGACCGAATGGAGGCCGGGTCGGACCTGGTCTTTGCTGCTGGTCGGTCTCGCCGCGATGGCGGTCGCCGACGTCGCCTACACGCTGCAATGGACCGCGGAAGCGCTGCCGGGAGGAGGCTGGATCGAACCGATCTATCTCCTCTCCGCCGCCTGTCTCGGCATCGCGGCCTGGCAACGCACTCCGACGACGATCAGGCCCAGGGCCCATACGGAGGGCTGGCGGGAGCTGGCGATCCCGGCGCTCTTCGCAACGGTCATGCTCGGCCTCTTTGCGATGCATTACATGAGTGCCGCTACCGGCCTCTCGACGAGTCTGTGGGCGATGACGATGGTCGCGGTGATCGTCCGGCTGGGGCTGGCGGCGCGCGAGAACCGTGCTCTGCTGGAGCAGGTCCAGCGGGATCCCCTCACCGGCCTCGGCAACCGGGGGCGTATGCAGGTCGACCTCGAAAACCTCTGCGCCCGGGCGAGCGAGGAGAGCCCCGGCGCGGTGGTCTTCCTCGACCTCAACGGCTTCAAGCGCTTCAACGACACCTTCGGTCACCCCGCGGGGGACGACCTGCTGGTCGAGCTCGGCGGGGCGCTGCGCGGGGCGGTGGACGGGGATGGCACCGCCTACCGGGTCGGCGGCGACGAGTTCTGCGTCCTGCTCAGTTGTAGACCCGAGCACTTCGACGAGGTCACGCGCGGGATCGCCGAAGCGCTGACCGCGAAGGGGAAGGGCTTCGCAGTCTCCGCCGCGTGGGGAATCGCGAGGATCCCGAGTGAGGCCGCCGACCCAGCCGAGGCGCTACGCCTCGCCGACGTGAGGATGTACGCCCAGAAGGAGTCGCGCCGCATGGCCGAGCCCACCGAGGGGCCGATCGTCACCTCCGCGCCGGAGAAGGTCTAGGGAACGGCGCGGTTGATCGCCAGCGCGGCGATCAGTGAGTCGAGCGTCCGCCCCACTTCGGCTTGCATCCGCTCCGGGTCCTCGGCCCGCGCCACCAGCAGCGCCGCCTCGTCGAGCGCTCCCATCAGGACGTGCGCGAGGGGGCGTACCGGCTGCTCCGCGATGGCACCGGCGTCGATCGCAGCCTGCAGGCTGGCCTCGATCAGTCCGAGCCCGTGCTCGGCCGCGATCTCACGCATCCGGTCCCAGCCGAGCACGGCAGGCCCGTCGATCAACGCTATGCGCTGCGGCTCCGGCTCGGTGCAGGCCTGCAGGAACATCTCCGCTCCAGCGCGCATGGCTTCGAGCGGGTCCTCGGCGTTCGCGGCCAGTGCGCCGGTTGCGATCCGCTCGGCCAGCTCCGTCTCGATCTGTTCGTAAACCGCCTGGAAGAGGTCGCGCTTGCCGGAGAAGTGGTGGTAGAGCGCCCCCCGCGTGACGCCGGCGGCGCGGACGATCTCCTCGGTGCCGACCTCGGCATAGCCGCGCTCGGCGAAGAGCGCGCGGGCAGCGGTCACCAGGGCTGCCCGCGTGGACTCGGAGCGCTCGCTTTGCGTGCGGCGCTCCCTCGCGGCCGTCGCCCCCTCCTCGCTCCTCTTGCCTTTGACATTCATACTGTCTGTATGTAAGTTACCGTGGCTTCAGAAGAGAACCTACGCCGTCAAGGAGGACGCAATGGCCCCGTCAGACGCACCGGCTGCATCGGCCCCACGCAAAGAGGTCGACCTGCCGTCGGGCACGATCCGCTACCGGGACGCCGGCGAGGGGAAGCCGGTCGTCTTCGTCCACGGCTACCTGGTCGACGGGCGCCTCTGGGACGGAGTGGTCGACCGCCTCTCCGCTCACTGCCGCTGCATCGCCCCCGACTGGCCGATCGGAGCCCAGCAGCAAGCGATGAAGCCCGACGCGGATCTGTCCCCCTACGGGATCGCGGCGACGATTGCGCACTTCCTGGCGGCACTCGACCTCGAGGACGTGACGATCGTCGGCAACGACTCCGGCGGCGCGATGTCGCAGGTACTGGTGACCCGCCATCCGGAGCGGATCGGCCGCCTCATCCTCACCAACTGCGACACCCACGACAACTTCCCGCCCGGGATCTTCAAGACGATGCCGCCTCTCGCCAAGCTGCCCGGCGGGATGGCGCTGCTCGCCGCCCCGTTCAGAATCCCAGCCGTCGCCCGCGCCGCCTTCCGGCCCTTCACTAAGGAGCCGCTGCCGCCTGCGTTGATCGCCTCGTGGATGGAGCCCGGCCTGCACAACCCCGATGTCAAACGCGACATCAAAAAGGTGACGACTGGGATGAACAAGCGCTACACGCTGGAGGCGGCCGAGAAGCTGCGCAATACCGACCTGCCCATCCTGCTCACCTGGGCGCCCGGCGACCGCCTCTTCCCGCTCAAGTACGCCGAACGACTGGCTAATGAGACGCCCAACACGCGAATCGTCCAGATACCCGATTCGAGGACCTTCGTCCCATACGACCAGCCGCAGCGCTTGGCCGATGAGATTGCAGCTTTCGTGGACGGCGATTCCTCGCCCCCGCAGGGATAGCGTCTAGTAACAGAACGCGCAAAATGCGCGTTCTTTCGCAAGGTGCGGGTTTTTCGTCCGGCGGAGCCGAGATGCTGCCGTAACGCCCCCTACAGGACGGAGAGCCAATGTCCGAGGAGATCTTCGATCAGGAGCGCCCCCGCAGCACGATGGCGAGGCGCCTCGACGAAGCTTTCGCCGGCTGTGAGGAGTGGACCCTCGCCCCCGCCTCGCCAAGGCGCAGCGACCTCGACATCGCTCCTTGGATGTCGCGACCGGCAGGAGCGATCGACCGCACCGCCGCGACCCGACCGCCGGAATCGCGCGCCGCTTAGCCAGAACCCGCTCAGCGCTCCCGCTTCTCCGGCAGTGGGTAGTGCATGACCACTCGGGACATGAGGTGAGATGCCAAAGCGGCGATCACTATTACGGTCACTACTAGCAGGTCTGTGGCGGCGCCTATCGCCGTGAGCCCTACGAACGCCACGGTCACCAGCAGCAGCATGACCACCAGGACGAGGCCCAATGCCATGGTTCTGTTCACCTTCATCCCTCCCCGATCTGTGCAGACAAAACGATTACGAACACAGCGAACCATAGACCGATCAGACCCCCGATGACTGTCGCGCTTCGCAGCTTCTTCTCGTCAGCACCCATAAGCGCTGGACCGGCGTGAGCGAGAAACCCGCAGACGGCAATTGCGGCAGCGGACAGTCCGAACCCGTCTGGCGAACTGGCTGGCGATCGATCCGACGACCATCGCGCGACGGTATGGAGCCTCGGCGCACGCGTGGTGCGCTGAATGTGCCAGTTCTGGGATTTGGCTGCTACGTCTCTTGGTAGAGCGGCCCGTCGCCACCCTCAGGGAGGGTGAGCCGGCCGCCCTTGGCCGTGATCGCGCCGCACTGGACGCAGTTGGAGGCGGTGACGTGGACGTCGACGGTGGCGGCGCCATTCTCCAGCTGCTCGTCCGGGATCTCGTAGACCTGCGCCGGGCACATCGAGACCCAAGTCTGGGCGATCTCGCGCGGCACCTTGGTCTGGATACGAACGTGGTTGGGCGCGTCGTCGCGGGTCGCGTTGCCGGATAGAAAGACCGAGTCGAGCTTGTTGAAGGTCAGCTCGTTGTCGGGCTTGGGGTACTTGTCACCTGCCTTGCCGATGTGCATCTCCGGCTCGGCGTTGTCCTCGACCTTCCAGTGGCCACCCGGGAAGGCGCCTTTGGTCGCGACCATGGCGCTGCCCATCATGCCGCCGAAGATCAGCCCCCTGGTCAGCGGCTGCTTCATGTTGCGGGATCGGTAGAGGTCCTTCTCGATCAGAGAGTCGCGAATCTTGGCGTCGTAGTTCTCGAAGTTGACCGAGTCTTCCTTCAGCGACGCGACGATCGCTTCCGCCGCGTACATGCCGGCGTGCATCGCGTAGTGGACGCCGGCAAGTTCGGCGATGTTGACCATGCCGGCGGCGTCGCCGGCGACCAGCATGCCCGGCACGGAGAAGCGCTTCGGCAGGGCCCAGTAGCCGCCGGAGGGGATCGTCTTGGCTCCCCAGCCGACCCGCTTACCACCCTCGAGGATCTTCTTGATGAAGGGGTGGGTCTTGAACAGCTGCACCGCGTCGTGGACGCTGAAGGTGGCGTCGGTGTAATCGAGGCCGACCACGAGGCCGAAGCAGACCTTGTCCTCGCCCATCGGGTAGATGAAGCTGCCACCGGCCTCCTTGTAGCGCGGGCTCCAGCGCAGCGGCCAACCCAGGGTGTGGATCACCTTGTCCAGCGGCTTCGGCACCTCCCAGACCTCCTTCACGCCGAGCTCCCACGCCTGCGGGTCGGAGCCGTGCATGTCGAAGTAGTCGTAGGCGGCGTAAGTGAGGTGGCCGATCGTGCCCTCGGCCAGCACCGTCGCCTTGGCGACGACGTCGGAGCCGGGCTCGAAGTTGCCCAGCTCTTCGCCCTCTTTGCCGCGGCCGCGGTCGCCCGAGCGCACGCCCTTGACGATCCGGTCCTCGACCAGCAGCTTCGTCGCCGCGGTCTCGGAGAGGATGTAGACGCCCGCCTCTTCGGCTTTGTCGGCGAGGAAGCGGCCCAGCTTCGAGACCGAGAGCGTGTAGGTGCCCTCTTTGCGGAAGTTGGGCGGCGGCGGCTTCAGCGGAATCGCCGCCTTGGAGGTGAGGAAGTAGGTGGCGTCCTTCGTCACCTCCTGGTAGACCGGCGGCCAGTCGCCGGGGTCCATGTCCGGGAACAGGCGCGTCAGCGCCGAGGGGTCGACGTTCGCCCCCGAGAGCAGGTGGGCGCCGGCGACTTTCCCCTTCTCGATCACGGCCACCGGGACTTCGCCCAGCTTCTCGGTCAGCTCCGGCTCGTCCTCGAGCAGCTGCATCAATTTGTTCGCGCAGGCCAGGCCCGCGGGCCCGCCGCCGACGATCGCAATGCCGACCTCGATCCGGTCGTCGACCGGATCCGTCGGCGGGCCGATCACGTCGGCCGAGTCAAACGGCGGCGGGAACTCAATCGGTGCAACTGCCGGCATCTCTGACTAGCTCCCCTTCTTTGCCTTGATCGCCTCGGTCAGCTTGGGGACGATCTTGTGCAGATCGCCTACCACGCCGAGGTCCGAGAACTCGAAGATCGGCGCGTTCTGGTCCTTGTTGATCGCGAGGATGTTCTCCGAGTTCTGCATCCCCACCTTGTGCTGGATCGCGCCCGAGATCCCAGCGGCCAGGTAGAGCTTCGGCGCGACCGTCTTGCCGGTCTGGCCGATCTGGGCGGCGTAGGGGTACCAGCCGGCGTCGACCACGGCGCGGGTGGCCGCGACGGCCCCGCCCATCGACTCGGCCAGCTGCTCGCAGAGCTCGAAGCCCTCTTTGGCGCCGAGGCCGCGACCGCCACCGACCAGGATCTCGGCATCCTCGATGTTGACGTCGGCGCCGCGCTGCTCGCCGCGCTGGACCATCTTCGCCTTGGTCGACCACGGGGAGAGCTCGACGTCGACGTCGACAACCTCGGCACTGCCACCGCTCTCGTTGGCGTCGAAGGCGTTGAGACGACTGATGATGATCCCCGGCTCGCTGACGTAGCCGACGTCGGCCACCTGCGAGTCCTGCAGGATCGGCCGCTTGGCGACCAGCTTCCCGTCCTGGACGTTGACCTCGGTGACCTCCATCGTCACGCCGGCGCCCAGGCGCGCGGTCAAGCCGGCGCCGATCTCGAAGCCAAGCAGGCCGCCGCCGAACAGTGCGTAGGAGATTCCCTCGTCCTGGATCACCTTGGCCATCGCATCGACGATCGGCTGGGCCAGGCCCTCGGGAACGCTCTTGGCGCGGTAGACCTTCGCCGCGCCCCAGTTGCCGAGCGAGGCGCAGGCGTCGTCGGCAACCTCGCCGACCACCAGCGCAGCGGCCTCGCCACCCAGCTCACCGGCCAGCTTGGCCGCCTCGGAGATCGCCCCGAGCGAGTTCTTGTTGAAGTTGCCCTCGTCGTCGTGGAGGGCGTAAACCAGAATGCCTGCCATCAGTGTCTCCTTTCGGCGGCCAGACACGCTTCTGGCCGCGAAAACCAAGCGGGGCTAGGACGCAGGGAGCGTGGCGTGCCTAAAGGCACGCGAGCGACCGAGGACGCCGCTCCCGCGCAGGTTTGCAGCGAGTCAGAACGGGTCTGGCTGTCGGAAGGAGACACTTAGATCAGCTTCCTCTCGTCGAGCCAAGCGACGATCTTCTCGACCGTCTCGTTGGTGTCCTCGTCCTCGATGATCTCGCCGGCTTCCTTGGCCGGCGGCGGGTTCAGCGCCAGAACCGCGGTCTTGGAACCGGACTCGCCGACCATGCCGCCGTCGATGCCGACGTCGGCGGTCGCCTTGCCGTCCAGCGGTTTTTTCTTCGCGCCCATGATCGCTTTCAGGCTCGGGTAGCGCGGCTCGTTGATCGCGTCGCCGACGCTGATCACAGCCGGCAGCTCGACCTCGACCGTGTCGTAGCCGTACTCGGCCTGGCGCTCGCAGCGCAGCTTGCCGTCGGTGACGTCGATCTGAATCACCTGGGTCAGCGAGGGCATCCTCAGGTGGTCGGCGACGACTGCGCCGATCGTGTAGCACTCGCCGTCATCGGACTGCTGGCCGAGCAGGACCAGGTCCGGGCTCTCGGACTCGAGCACTTTGGCCAGCGCGTAACCGGTGGCGCAGACGTCGGAGCCGGCCAGAGCGTCGTCGGAGAGGTGCACCGAGCGGTCGGCGCCGAGCGCCACCGCCTTGTGCAGCGCGCGGACCGCCGAGTCGGGGCCCATCGTCACCGCGACGACCTCCTCGACCGGAATCGCGCCGCCCTCCTTGATCTGCATGGCCGCCTCGATGGCGTGCGTATCGAAGGGGTTGAGGTTTTTCTCGCCGCTGCGGTCCAGCCGCATCGTTCCGGAGTCGATGCGCTTCTGGACGGCGGCGTCCGGGACCTCCTTGACCAGGACGCAGATCTTCAAGTTCAAGCCTCCTTGGCTGGGTTGCTCAAGCCGATTCGGGTGGTTGACTGACCAGTCAATCAGTCTATCGATTACATCCGGACGTGACGCAATCGGCGGTGATCGATATCACAGTCGTTACACCCTCAGTCGCCAAACCCTCAGGCGTCGCGCTCGTGACGCTCGGCGGCGCCCTCGCGAATGAAGTCGACGATCTCGTCGGTGCCGGCGCCGGGCGTGAAGACCGCGGCGACGCCGAGCTGCTTCAACTCGGGGATGTCCTCGGCGGGGATCGTGCCGCCCACGGTGACGAGGACGTCGTCGACTCCCTGCTCCTTCAGCAGCTCGACCACCCGCGGCACCAGGGTCATGTGGGCGCCGGAGAGGATCGAGAGGCCGACGGCGTCGGCATCCTCCTGGATCACCGTCTCGGCGATCTGCTCCGGCGTCTGGTGCAGGCCGGTGTAGATCACCTCCATACCAGCGTCGCGCAGCGCCCGGGCGATGATCTTGGCTCCGCGGTCGTGCCCGTCGAGACCAGGCTTGGCGACGACGACGCGAATCTTTCGGGCGGTGGCTGCCTCCATAGCGGCGGCGAAGCCTAGAACACCGGGGTCTCGGTGTAGGTGCCGAAGACCTCCTGCATCGCCGCGATCATCTCGCCCTCGGTAGCGCGGGCGCGGGCGGCGTCGAGGATCGGCGGCATCAGGTTGGCGTCGGTAGCGGCCGCGCACTTCAGCTCGACCAAGGCCGCCCCGACCGCGGCGCCGTCGCGACTGGCGCGCGTCGTCTGCAGGCGGTCAACCTGCTTGCTTTCCAGGGCCGGGTCGATGCGGAGGATCGGAGTCGGAGCTTCGTCCTCTTGGACGAAGTCGTTGACGCCGACGACGATCCGCTTGCGCTCGTCCAGCTCGCGCTGGTAGGCGAAGGCCGCCTCGGCGATCTCGCGCTGGGGGAAGTTGCGGCGGATCGCCTCCACCATCCCGCCCAGCTCGTCGATGCGGGCGAAGTAGTCGTAGGCGGCCGCCTCCATCTCGTCGGTCAGCTTCTCGACGAACCAAGAGCCGCCGAGCGGGTCGGGCGTGTTGGGCGCCCCGGACTCGAAGGCGACGATCTGCTGGGTGCGCAGCGCCACCCGCACCGCCTCCTCGGTCGGCAGGGCGAGCGCCTCGTCGAAGGAGTTGGTGTGCAGCGACTGGGTGCCGCCGAGCACTGCTGCCAACGCCTCCAACGAGGTGCGGACGACGTTGTTGAGCGGTTGCTGGGCGGTCAGCGAGACCCCTGCGGTCTGGGCGTGGAAGCGGAGGCGCATCGACTCCTCGCGCTTGGCGCCGTAGGTGTCGCGCATCTCACGCGCCCAGATCCGGCGGGCGGCGCGGTACTTGGCGATCTCCTCGAAGAAGTCGATGTGGGCGTTGAAGAAAAAGGAGAGCCGCGGCGCGAAGTCGTCGACGTCGAGGCCGCGCTCGAGCGCCCGCTCGACGTAGGTGAAGCCGTCCTTCAGCGTGAAGGCGAGCTCCTGCTGGGCGGTCGAGCCCGCCTCGCGGATGTGGTAGCCGGAGATCGAGACCGGGTGCCAGCGCGGCATCTGCTGCGAGCACCACTCGATCATGTCGGTGACCAGCCGCATCGCCGGCTCGATCGGGAAGCACCACTCCTTCTGGGCGATGTACTCCTTGAGGATGTCGGTCTGGATCGTCCCGCTGAGCTTCTCCGGCGGCACCCCCTGCTTCTCCCCCACCAGGACGTAGAAGGCGAGCAGGATCGCCGCCGGCGCGTTGATCGTCATCGAAGTGCTGACGCCCGCCAGCGGAATGCCCTCGAAGAGCTGTTCCATGTCGTCGAGGCTGTCGACGGCGACCCCCTCGCGGCCGACCTCGCCGAGGCTGCGGGTGTGGTCGGAGTCGTAGCCCATCAGGGTAGGCATGTCGAAGGCAGTCGAGAGGCCAGTCTGCCCGTGGTCGAGCAGGTAGTGGAAACGCTCATTCGTCTCCTCGACCGTGCCGAAGCCGGCGAACTGCCGCATCGTCCAGAGGCGCCCCCGATACATCGACTCGTAGGGACCGCGCGTGAACGGGTACTCGCCGGGCCGACCGATATCCCCCTCGGGGTCGGACGGCGCGTCGTCGGGCCCGTAGAGCGGCTCGATCGGGTGCCCCGACATGGTCGAGAACTTCGCCTCGCGTTCCTCTGCCTGCGGCTTCGCCCTTGGCTGGCTGGCCATGCCGACAGTCTAGGCCCGCCTCGGGGACGGGTCAGCGGCGGACGGCGAAGCGGCGGGGCGGGGGCATACGGCGGCGGGCGGCGATGCGCGAGGCGCCGAAGCCACCGACCGTGGCCAGCACCGTCACGGCGAGGGCGACGAGGCGGCGGCCGAGCTGCTCGAAGCGCATCGTCTGCCAGCCTTCCTCGCGGGCGATCTCGGCCAGCGGCGGGTCGGGGTTGACGACGACAGGGTTGCCAACCGCGCGCAGCATCGGCAGGTCAGAAAGCGAGTCGGAGTAGGCGTAGGAGGCACCGAGGTCGATCCCGTGCTCGGCGGCGAAGCGCTCCATCGCCTCGACCTTGCCCGGCCCGTAGACGAACGGCCCGTCGAAGCGGCCGCTGAAAGCGCCGTCGCCGTCGACCTCGTAGCTGGTCCCGATGCCGCCCTCCATCCCCAGCACCGCCGCCAGCGACTCGACCACGCCGTTGCCGGCCGCGCTGACGATGAACGTGGCGCGCCCGGCATCCTGATGGGCGTAGACCTCTTCCAGCATCTGTGGGTAGATCCGCGGCAGGATCGCCGCCATCACCTCCGGGTTCATCCGTTCGAGGCTGCGAACAGGCACGCCCGCGATCAGCTCGCGCGCAACCCGCAGGACCTCGGTCGTACGGGCATCGGTGGTCCCCCGCAGCCGGTATCGCATGTGCTCGACAGCCCAGCTCGCCAGCTGGCGGCGGCCGACGATCCCGTGTCTGGCGGCGATGCGGGCGAACTGCATCCCCGACGACCCCGCCATCAGGGTCTTGTCCAAGTCGAAGAAGGCAGCAGCCCGCTGCACTGGGTCAGACCTCGATGACTATGGCGTCGCCTTGGCCGCCGCCGGAGCAGATCGCGGCGACGCCGAGGCCGCCGCCGCGGCGCTGCAGCTCATGCACCAGGGCGCCGACGATGCGGCCGCCGGAGGCGCCGATCGGGTGGCCGAGGGCGATCGCACCGCCGTTGACGTTGACCTTCTCCTCGTCGACGCCGAGCATCCGCATCGAGTTCAGGGCGACCGACGCGAAGGCCTCGTTGATCTCCCAGAGGTCGACTTCCTCGGGGGTCTTGCCGATCTTCTCCAGCGCCTGCTTGGCGGCATTGGCCGGCGTTTTCGCCAGGTAGGGGAAGTCGTCGGCGACGGTTCCATAGGAGAGAACGCGGGCCAAGGGCGTCCGCCCTTCCTTCTGCGCCCACTCCTCGGACGCGGCGACGATCGCCGCCGCACCGTCGTTGACGCCCGGTGCGTTGCCGGCGGTGTGGGTCGCCTCACCCCCGCCGATCGCCTTCAGGCCAGCCAGCGTCTCAACCGTGGTCTCGGGACGGATCGCCTCGTCGACCTCGATCGTGTTTTCACCCTTGCGGGACTTGACGGTGACGCCGACGATCTCCTCGGCAAGGCGCCCGGCGTCGGTGGCCTCGGCGGCGAGCCGATGCGAGCGCTCGGCGAAGCGGTCCATGTCCGCGCGGGTGATCTCCAGCTCGTTCGACACCTCGCTCGCCTCATTGATCATCTGCTTTTCGGTGAAGGGGTTGGTGAGGCCGTCGTGGACCATCGCGTCGATCGTTTCGACGTGTCCCATCCGGTAGCCGAAGCGGGCGCCTGGCAGCAGGTGCGGCGCCTGGCTCATCGACTCCATGCCGCCGGTCACGGCGACCTCGGTATCTCCGGCGCGGATCGCCATGTCGGCGATGCCGAGCGAGCGCATGCCGGAGGCGCAGACCTTGTTGATCGTCTCCGAGGGGACCTCTTTCGGGATACCCCCCTTGATCTGGGCCTGGCGCGAGGGAATCTGGCCCTGGCCAGCTTGCAGGACCTGGCCGAAGACGACCTGCTGCACCTGCTCGGGGTCGACGCCTGAGCGCTCCAGGGCGGCTTCGATCGCCTGGCCACCGAGGTCGGGGGCCTCAAGCGAGGAGAGGGTTCCGCCCATCTTGCCGAAGGGCGTGCGTGCGGTTCCAAGGATGACGGTGTTGGGCATTTGGCGGCCTTTCTCGTCGTGTTTGTGCCGGGTCTCGGCTCGGACGGGCCGCATGGCCCTGATTAGAAAGATACCGATAGCTCGACCGGCGCAGCGTGATCCAACGCATAGACTCGGCCGCCGTGAAAGTAGTCGTCAGCGAAGCCAAACCCAGCGAGTTGCAGGCGGACCTGCTCGCCGTAGGGCTCTTCGAAGGAGCGGAGCTGCCGGCCCAGCTGGCAGGAGCGCCAGGCGCCTCAGAGGTCAAGGCCGGCTTCAGAAAGCTGTCTCACCTGCATCCCGCGCAACCGGGCCGCACGATCGTCGTCGGGCTCGGTACCCGGTCGGAGATGGACGCCGAGCGGGCCCGGGTCGCCGCCGCGCTCGTCGCCAAGCAGGCCGCTGAGCTGGAGGCCCAGACGCTCGCCTGGCTACTGCCGGATGGCGGCGAGGATGAGGAGACTGCCACTGCGCTTGTCACCGGCACCGTCCTCGGCGCCTACCGCTTCGACCGCTTCCGCAGTGGCGACCCCGATGACCCGCCCCCGCCCGCGATCGAGTCCCTGACGCTGTTGGGGCCGATCGGCGTCGCCGCGGCGGCCGAGGCGGCTCGCGTCTGCGCCGAGGCACAGAACCGCGCCCGCGACCTGCAGAGCCTGCCCTCCAACGTCGCCACGCCCTCCTTCCTCGGCCGCCACGCCCGTGAGATCGCCTCCGCCCACCCCTCGGTGAGCACTGAGGTGCTCGGCCGCGAGGAGATCGCCGCCAAGAAAATGGGCGGGCTGGTCGCGGTCAGTCAGGGCAGCGAGGAGGAGCCGAAGCTGATCGTTCTGCGCTACTCGGGCGGCGGCTCCGGCCCGACCCTGGGCTTCGTCGGCAAGGGCGTCACCTTCGACACGGGCGGCATCTCACTGAAGCCCTCGGGGGGGATGCACGAGATGAAGATGGACATGTCCGGCGCCGCGGCGGTGCTCGAGGCAGTGGCCGCGATCGCCGAGCTGGCCCTCCCGGTCGACCTGGTCGCGGTCGTTCCGGCCACCGAGAACATGCCCTCGGGCAAGGCGATCAAGCCCGGCGACGTCATCACCCAATACAACGGCAAGACCGTCGAGATCAACAACACCGACGCGGAGGGGCGCCTGATCCTCGCCGACGCGCTCGCCTACGCGGTCGAGCTGGGGGCGGAGCGCATCGTCGATTTGGCGACGCTTACCGGCGCGGTCGTGATCGCCCTCGGCTCCACCTACGCGGCGCTGATCTCCAACGACGATCCACTCGCCGCCGAGCTTGAGGCCGCCGGTTCCGCAACCGGCGAGCTCGTCTGGCGCCTCCCCCTCCACCCTGAGTACAAGGAGCTCACCAAGGGCACCGTCGCCGACCTCACCAACGCCTCGGCCAAACGCAAGGCAGGCACCATCTACGCGGCCTCCTTCCTCGAGGAGTTCGTCGGCGAGACGCCGTGGGCCCACGTCGACATCGCCGGCACGGCCTGGGACGTCGGCCGTGCGTACACCGGCAACGACGCCAGCGGCATCGGCGTCCGCCTGCTGGTCGAGCTGGCGCGCCGGCTGGCCGGCTAGTCCCGGCTCTGCTTCTGCAGCTGCCGACGTTTCTCCGCCAAGACGCGGCCGGCATCTTCGATTCCGCGCTGAATTCGTTCCTCGGGCGTGAGACTCAGTCGTTCTTCCAGGGCCTCGACGTCGACATCCGTTTCTCGCGGCTTCGCATCAAGGACCAAGTCCTCGCCGAGTAGAAACAGCAGGTCCTGCAGCGTTGCCACCGACGGGGAGATCCGATTCCGCTCGATTCTCGAGATCGCCGACTGCGTCGTCGACGCTCGCATCGCAAGGCGCCTCTGGCTTACCCCGTGTCGTTGCCGAGCGCGCCGTAGCAGTCCTCCCGGATCGGCGGTCATACCAGCTGTGTAGCAGCTTGTTGTCTGCGCGCCCTGTCTTCGCTTCGGTCAGGACAGGATCATGCAAGTGGCGACGGCATGCGCCAAGAGCTTGCCGCTGTCGGCTGCAGTCAGGTTCGCCTCCGCCGTTGCCTGGCGGCGGCCGCGGTAGAGGACGTTCGCCTCGCAGAGGACGCGGCCGGTATCGCGACTGATCGGCCTCACATACTTCGCCTCGAGGCCGAGCGACGTGTAGCCGACCCCTGCCGGCAGGGTCGTGTGGACCGCACAGCCAAGGGCAGAGTCGAGCAGGGTCGCCGCGTAGCCGCCGTGGACGACGCCGATCGGGTTGTAGTGCTCCTCGCCGGGCTCGCCCTCGAAGACGGCCCTTCCCTCGCCCAGCTCGATCGGGCGCAATCGCATCGTCACCGCGATCGGCGGCGGTGGCAACTCGCCGGCGACGATCGCCTCCATGTACTCCATCCCGGTCATCGTGGCTCCGGCCGCGGCCGTCGGCACCGGGTCCTGCCAGACCAGGGTGCGGCTGCGGCTTGTCTCGGGGCTGGAGACGGCGAAGGCTTCCGCCGCCTCCACGGCGTTGCTGGGGCTGGCGCTCATCGGGCGGCGCCAGGACGTCGGGCGGCGCCCTCCCCGACCCCGGCCCGGCGACTCGCCGGGTAGTGCAGGTCGGCGGTGATCTCCGCCTGGCTTATCGCGATCCGCGGCGTCTTCGCTCGCTGCGGGTTGCGGTTTCTCGAGATCAACCTCATAGCTGCCTCCAATCGGCTGCTTGAGTTGCGCGATGCAACTGTTGACAAACGCGACCCTACCCCAGTTAGTTGCTTAATGCAACCTAATGTGAGATGATCACGTTTGTGCTGCGACACGACTATCCAGGCCAGGTCTGCTCGATTGCCAAGGCGCTCGAGGTGATCGGTGAGCGCTGGTCGCTCCTGATCGTTCGCGACGTGATGAACGGCAGGCGACGCTTCGACGAGCTGCAGAAGGGTCTCGGCATCGCCCGCAACGTTCTCTCCGCCCGCCTGCAGCGCCTCGTCGAGGAGGACATCCTCGAACGTCGGCCCTACCAGACCAGCCCCGAGCGCCATGAGTACTTCCTGACCGAGAAGGGGCTCGATCTCTGGCCCGCACTCGTTGCTTTGCTCGGCTGGGGGGACCGTCACTCCCCCGCCCCAAACGGGCCGCCGATGCTGATCGTGCACAAGGAGTGCGGCGGGCCGGTCAGCGACCGCGGCATCTGCGAAAGCTGCGGCAAGGTCCTGCACGCCCGTGATGCCCGCCCGCTCCCCGGCCCGGGCCTCGGCGCCGGGAAGGAGCCCGTCGGCGCGGCGGCGGCAAGCGAGTGAGGAGTTTTCCACCCTATGGTGTGGTCAATTCATCAACCGAGGAAAACTGAGCGCGGAGGGCGAGATGGCAACGGCGGCTGAGCTTCAAGTTCGAGACAGGATCTTCATCGGCGGCGAGTGGGTGGAGCCGCAGGGCAAAGAGAAGATCGAGGTGGTCAACTCGACCACCGAGGAGACGATGGGCTCAATCCCGGGCTGCACGTCCGCAGACGTCGACCGCGCCGTCCGCGCCGCCCGCGAGGCATTCGACTCCTGGTCGCAGACCTCCCGTGAGGAGCGCGCCGGCTACCTGAGCGCGATCGCGGCGGGGCTCGGCGAGCGCTCCGAGGAGATCGCGGCGACGATCGCCCAGGAGCTGGGGATGCCGCTGAAACTGAGTCAGATCATCCAGGCCGGTCTCCCCACCGGTCAGTTCGCGGCGATGCCGGGGCTGATGGAGGAAGTCGCCTGGGAAGAGGAGATCGGCAACTCGCGGGTACTGCGCGAGCCGGTCGGCGTGCTCGGCGCGATCACGCCCTGGAACTACCCGCTTAACCAGATCGCCGCCAAGGTGGCACCGGCTCTCGCCGCCGGCTGCACCGTCGTCCTCAAGCCGAGCGAGGTGGTGCCGCTCAACGCCTTCATCCTCGCCGAGGTGGTCGAGGCGGCCGGGCTGCCGGCCGGCGTCTTCAACCTGGTCACCGGCACCGGCCCCGAGATCGGCGAGGCGATCGCTGGCCACCCCGGCGTCGACATGGTCTCCTTCACCGGCTCAACCCGCGCCGGGCGGCGCGTCTCCGAGCTCGCCTCGGCCACCGTTAAGCCGGTCGCGATGGAGCTGGGCGGGAAGTCGCCGAACCTGATCCTCGACGATGCCGAGCTGGCGAGGGCGGTGCCCGACGGCGTCGCCAAGTGCTACCTCAACTCGGGCCAGACCTGCAGCGCCCTGACCCGGATGCTGGTGCCGCGCGAGGAGCTGGCCGAGGCTGAGCAGCTGGCGGTGGCGACCGCCGAGACCTTCACGCCCGGCGACCCATTCGAGGACTCGACGCGGCTCGGCCCCCTCGTTTCCGATGTCCAGCGCGAGCGGGTGCGGGGCTACATCGAGAAGGGCGAGGCCGAGGGGGCGAAGCTGCTGACCGGCGGCGCGACCCCGCCCGAGGGCCTCGACCGCGGCTACTTCGTCCGTCCCACTGTCTTTTCAGAGGTGACCCCGGAGATGACGATTGCCCAGGAGGAGATCTTCGGCCCGGTGCTGGTCATCCAGCCCTACGAGGATGAGGACGACGCCGTTCGGATCGCCAACGCGACCGACTACGGCCTCGCCGGCGGTGTCTGGTCGGCCGACACCGACCGCGCGATCGCGGTCGCCAGGCGAATCCGGACCGGCCAGATCGAGATCAACGGCGGCGCCTTCAACCCAATCGCGCCCTTCGGCGGCTACAAGCAGTCGGGCCACGGCCGCGAGAACGGCCGCTACGCGATCGAGGAGCTGCTGCAGGTCAAGAGCCTGCAGCTCTAGGAGGGACGAGCGAAACTCCCGCCCACGCTTGGCGGCGGCGGACACAGCGCGGAGCGGCGTCCTCGGTCGGCCAAATAGCGCTGCTCACGAGTATCCGGTTCACTCAGGCAGCAGCCCTGCTGGTGATCTCGGCGTAGATGCTCGGCTCGTGCGCCGCGCCGAGCCCCAGCAGCGTCTGGAAGGCGGCCATCGGAGTGCGGCGGCGGTTGTGACGGAAGACGAACTCGTCGAGGTAGACCTGTAGGTGCTTCTCGGAGGCGCTGCGGTGGGTGCCCTGCAGCCAGGTCTTGACGTTGGAGAGGGCGCGGTGGGCGCGGGGCAGGATGAGGCGGCGCTCCTCGCTACGCCAGCGCTGAGAGATCGGCCTGTGGTCGAAGCCACGGGCGCTGAGGTCGGCATAGCCGCCCCAGCCGTCGGTGTGGACGATCGCGCCGGACTCGACGTTCTCGGTGACCCAGGGCCCGAGGGTGCGTTTGCTCGCGTCCGCAAGCACCGCTAGCCGCAACCGGCCCGAGCCGGCTCCGCGGACCTCCACCGCAACCCCCACGAGCCGCTTGCCAACGGGGTCTCGGCCGGCTTTGCGAGCAGGGTTGACGCCTCCGAGGAAGCCCTCGTCGACCTCGACCTCACCGCGCAGCGCCTCGCGCTCGGGGGCGACCATCGCCCGGCGCAGCTTCTGCAGGATCAGCCAGGCGGTCTCATAGCGCGAGAGGCCGAGCTGGCGCTGCAGCTGTTTGGCGGAGATCCCGGGAGTGTGGGTGGCGACCAGGTAGGCCGCCCAGAACCAGAGTCGAAGCGGAGTGCGGGTGCCGTGCATGACCGTCCCCGCGGTGACCGAAGTCTGGTGGTGACAGTCGCTGCACTCCCACAGGTGGCGGCGCTCCAATACCCAGGCGCGCTCCCCGCCACAGGCCGGGCATCGGTAGCCCCCCGGCCACCGCGACGCCGCCAGGTACTCGAGGCAGGTGACATCGTCAGGGAAGCGCTCCTGGAACTCCATGATCGTGCGAGGGAAGTCTGGCCTGCCCACAAGACGACTGTAGGCACGTCACCTGACGGAACCGGATACTCGTGAGCGCTGCTATTCGGCCTCCCTCCGTCCTTGCCCCGCTTGGTCCGGCGCTCGCCAGACCGCACACGGGAGTTTCGCTAGTCCCTCCTAGTCCGAGCGCGGCGACGAATCGGGTCGACGAAGAGCGCCAGCCAGAGCCAGGGCGCGACATGGGCGTTGAGGAAGGCGACCGGGATCGAGGCGAGGAAGACCCCCGCGGTCCAGAGCGCCCGGCGGCGGCCCTGTCCATATGCGTCGGGCTCGGTCGCGAGCATCCCCTCACGGCGGGCGTCGGCGAACATCCACGAGCCGACCAGGGTGACGGCGGCGAGGTTGATCGCGTAGACGACGACCGCGGCGCTGTCCCCGGCGTGGTCGCCGAGTACCTGGCTGCTGAACGGGATCATCACGATCCAGGCGAGGTAGAACAGGTTGAGGCCGATCAGGCGGCTGTCGAAGCCGGTCATCTCGCCGAAGACGCGGTGATGGATCACCCAGAAACGGCCGATCACGGCGAAGCTGAGCGCGTAGGCGAAGAGGTCGTGACGCTGGTCCCAGAGGACATCGGTCAGGTTGTCACCGGGAATACGCTCAGGAACGCTGAGGTTGAGCACGAGCAGCGTGATCGCGATCGCGAAGACCCCGTCGCTGAAGGCAACAATGCGGGCGAACTCCGTCTCCTTTTCCTCCCGGCGCTGAGCCGACCGGCCGCTGGGCACGGGCAATAGGCTGACAGGCCGCATGGACTTCACGCTGAACGACGAGCAGCGGCTGCTGCGCGACACCGTCCGGGACTTCGCCCGCCAGGAGGTAGCGCCGGTGGCGGAGGAGCTCGATCGGGAGAAGCGGTTCCCCTACGAGATCGTCGCCAAGATGGGCGACCTCGGGCTGATGGGGATCCCCTTCCCCGAGGAGTACGGCGGCGGCGGCGCCGACACCCTGTCCTACGTGCTGGCGGTCGAAGAGCTGGCCCGGATCGACTCGTCGGTCTGCATCACGATGGCCGCCCACACCTCGCTCGGGACGATGCCGATCCACCTCTGGGGGAGCGACGAGCAGAAGGCCGAGTGGCTACCGCGGCTCTGCAGCGGCGAGCGACTCGCCTCCTTCGGTCTGACCGAGCCGGAGGCCGGCTCGGACGCCGGCAACGTCCGCACCAGCGCCAAGCTCGAGGACGGCGAATGGTCAATCGACGGCGCCAAGCAGTTCATCACCAACTCGGGCACCGACATCTCCGGCTGCGTCTCGATCACCGCGGTGACGGGCGAGACGAACGGGCGCAAGGAGGTCTCCAACCTGATCGTCCCCACCGGTACCCCCGGCTACGAGGTCGGCGAGCCGTACCGGAAGATGGGCTGGAACGCTTCCGATACGCGGCCGCTCTCCTTCGACGGGTGCCGGGTCCCGGAGTCCAACCTGCTCGGTCGGCGCGGGGACGGCTTCAAGAACTTCCTCCACATCCTCGACGGGGGTCGGATCGGCGTGGCCGCGATGGGGGTCGGGCTGGCGCAGGGAGCCCTCGATGAGGCGCTTGCCTACGCCAAGGAGCGCCGCGCCTTCGGCCAGACGATCTCCAAGTTCCAGTCGATCCAGGCAAAGATCGCCGACCTCTCGGCCCAGATCGAGGCGGCCCGGCTACTCACCTGGCGGGCGGCACTCGAAAAAGACGCCGGGGTGTCGTTCACCCTGACCGCCGCCCAGGCGAAGCTGATCACCGGCCGCCTCGCGGTCCGCGCCACCGAGGAGGCGGTGCAGATCCACGGCGGCTACGGCTACATCGAGGAGTATCCCGTCTGCCGCTTCTACCGCGACGCCAAGATTCTCACGATCGGCGAGGGCACCGATGAGGTACAGCAGATGGTGATCGCGCGCCAGCTCGGCTGCTGAGACTTCGGCGACCTACGACTAGGCCGGCTGCGCGGTGACGGCGCCCACGGCGCGCCCAGTCGTCTCCGCGGCGCGCCCGACGCGCTCGCCGATCCCGTAGTGGGCGCAGATCGCCAGCTCGTGCTCGCGCAGCAGCGGCCGCGTCGGGTCGACGGTGGGGGCGCTGCGGATCACGTCGGCGGTGTGCGCAGTCCAGACGCGGCTGGCGGCCGCGGCGCAGTTGCGCAACGGCACGACGACGAGGGCGGCGGGCTGCCGCCCCAGTAACGAGAACCGCCGGCGCAGCGAGACGACCAGCCAGGCCGGCTCGCCGCGATCGACGTCGCAGAAGAGCCCATGCACGCGGCCGACCCGGGCGCCGGCGACGTCGTCGACCTCGAAGCCCAGCCAGCCCGTCGCCTCGGCGAGGCTTGGCTCGGCCGCATCGGTGGCTGCCGCCTCAGGCATCGGCCTGCCTCTCCATCAGCTCGCTAGCGGCGCTGGCCGGGTCGAGCTCGCGCCGCACCACCCGCTCGAGCAAGGCTGCGGTCTCCGGGTCCTCGGCAGCGGTCGCCTCGAGACGTCGGCGCATCCGCGAGGCGGCGATCCCCAGCACCTCGCTGCGCAGGTTGCGCGCCCGCCGTTCCTCCAGCGTGCCGGCGGCCTCGATGTGGGCGCGGTGCTCGGCGATCTTGGTCGCCAACTCGGCGACTCCCTCACCGCGTGCCGCCTCCGTCCGCAGGATTGGCACGTTCCAGCCCTCGGGATCGTACGAGAGGGCCAGCACGCCGCGCACCTCACGCACCATCGTGTCGGTCATCGGGTGGTCGGCCTTGTTGACGACGATGATGTCGGGGATCTCCATCACGCCCGCCTTCAGCGCCTGGATCGAATCTCCGGAGCCCGGCATCAGCGCCAGCACGATGGTGTCGGCGTGGTCGACGATGTCGATCTCCGCCTGGCCGACGCCGACAGTCTCGATCAGAACGTCGTCCTTGCCCGCCGCGTCCATCACGAGCGCCACCTGCAGCGCCGCCTCGGAGAGGCCGCCAAGCGCGCCGCGCGATGCCATCGAGCGGATGAACACGCCCGGATCGAGGAAGTGGTCAGAGAGCCGGATGCGGTCGCCGAGCAGGGCGCCCCGCGTGAAGGGGCTGGAGGGATCGATCGAGAGGACCGCGACCTCGCGCTCGCTCTTGCGCAGCTCCGCGGTCAGCGCACCGATCAGCGTGCTCTTGCCCACCCCGGGAGGCCCGGTGAAGCCGACTATCCGGGCTTTCCCGGTGTGCGGGTAGACCTCGCGCACCAGCTCCCAACCGGCCGGATCGTCGGACTCGATCAGCGTGATCGCTCGCGCGAGTGCTCGTTTATCGCCATCGAGGAGGCGCTCGGCGAGCGGAGCGGATTGGGCGGCGTCCGGCATGGGCGGCTGAGTCTAAGAGACAGACTTTAAAGTCCCCGCCGCCGTGATCCGCTTCATTCGCTTCTGCGCCCACAACCGGATGCTGACCCCCAGATACGGGCTGCTGCTGCTGCGCTACCTGAGGCGGCGGCTCCTGAGCCGGGCCGGTTGGCGCTGGAGCACCGACGGGCCGGTGTTCTTCGGCAGTGGTCTGGAACTGCAGATCACCCGCCGCGGCCGCGTCGACTTCGGCCGCTTCGTCTGGCTCGGACATGGGACCAAGATTCGCTGCCACGAGGGGGCGGTCGAGATCGGCTCCAAGACCGTGCTCGGGCAGGAGGTCACGATCTCCGCCTACCGGCGGGTGCGGATCGGCGAGCAGTGTGTGATCGCCGACCGCGCCATGTTCATCGACTTCGACCACGGCGTCGTCGAGGTCGAGCGGCCGATCCGCAGCCAGGGCATCTACACGCGCGAGGTCGAGGTCGGCTCCAACGTCTGGATCGGCTACGGCGCCTGCATCCTCCGCGGCGTCCACGTCGGCGACAACGCAATCGTCGGCACGAACTCGGTCGTCACCAAGGACGTCCCCGCCAATGCCGTCGTCGCAGGCATCCCCGCCCGCATCATCCGCATGCGCGACGCCCCCGAGCAACTGCGCTGGCCGACCCCGGTCGAGCCCGACCCGGGGGCATGGACGACGATGCAGCCCCCGGACTGAATCGCCCGGGGGCCTGCTCTTCGAGAGCTGCGCCTATGTGCGCGCCGTAGCGTGCGGGGCTATTCGACCCAGATGCCTCGGTGGGCCCCCATTGTGTTCTCGCCTGTGATTGTGACGTTGCCGCTATAGGTGCCGTTGTTTGTTGTGCCTGTTTCGTTTGCGCAGCCGGCGCCGTGTTCGACGTAGTCGAGCCCGGCGATGCCTTGGTCGAAGGCGACGCTGCGTGTCGTTTCCGCGCCCCCGTTTGTGAATGTGACGGTGCCGAGGTTGCCCTGCGGCGGAACTGTGATCGTGCATTCCGGCGCGTCGATTTCGATCAATTCATTGTCCGGGCACTCGATGCTCATCGTGCCTGTCAAATGTTCTGTATCCGCGCCGACGTGGTAGAGGAAATTACAGCCGTTGTGTGTGAACGTCACTTCTTCCGCTTCGTCGAGCAGGCAATTGTCGAATGTCGGTGTGAGTGTGATTGTCGTCGATGTAAGGACCGCCTTTGTGCCGGCAAACTGGACGATCCCGCATTTGACTACGCCGACATCGAATGCCAGCGCGTTGAGAGTGGTCTGCTGCCCTGTGATGATCGTGTGTTCGCTTTCGAAATGGAACTGCGGCGACGCCGAAGCGGCCGAAGCCCCCACGGCACCGATGGCAAGCGCCGCGACGAGGCTGAGCCCGAAGGCCTTGAAATTGCGAAGCATGCGAGTGCGCTCCTTCCAATTGACTGGAGGCGGAGCCCTCCAATGGGGCGCCACCCATTGCTTAATGAATATGAAGCATTGGGCGGTGTTGCGCGATTCGCCTAACCGATGGCGGCGGGGAGAGTGCTCAGCCCCTGCTCGCGGGCGGCGCGATGCAGGCGGCTGTCCCAGGTGGCGAAGGTCAGGTCGCCGTCCGGCAGCGCCAGCGCCGCGGCCAGGTGCAGCGCGTCGAGGCTGCGCAGGCGGTGGGAGACGGCGAGCTTCGCCGCTCGCTCGGCCAGGGCCTGGTCGACGTCGACGATGTCGAACCAGTGCCACTCGCCTTCCACCCGCTTGACGCCCCTCGACCCTGCGGACAAGCCGACGGCCCGGACGGTTTCGACGAAACAGAGGCGACACGTCGACAAGGCGCGGGCGCCGTTCATCGCTTCCCGGACTGCGCTGCTGCCCTCCTCATCGATGTAGCGCTTGACCAGGGCGCTGGCATCGAGGTAGAGCATCAGCGCCCTTCTTCGCGCTCGGCGAGGACGATCGCGGTGGCCGATACCCCAGTCTTGATTGGCGGCGGCGCCTTGGGAAGCGGCATGGGCCGGCTGGCCGGCGTCACCTTGCCTTCGGCGATCAGCTTCCGCATCCCCTCGCTGTAGCGCCGCGATCCCCCGACCGGAACGAGGTCGGCGACGGGACGACCACGCACGGTCACCCGCACTTCCTCGCCCGCCTCGACCTGGCGGATCACGCTGCTCAGATTCGCCTTCAACTCCCGCACCCCGATCTCTCGCATGTGGTCATCGTACGCCTCCCGGTGTCTACATCGACCCGGGCGGCAGCCCGCTTGGTCCTTTTCGCCCAGAAGGCCATGCAGACAACAAGTTAAGCAGGTCGGGAGGTATTTTGGCATCAGGAGATTCCTCTCCAGCGAAAGCTCGCGGGCGAATCCCTTCCTGCGCAAGGTCAATAATCGGTCCGGAAAAAGGCTGTAGACTCCTGCGCGCCGCAGACAGAACAATGCGTCCGGTGGACGTGGCCGCCCGCTTCGGGGAGAACCTGACTCGCTGCCGCAAACTCGCCGGCATCTCCCAGGAAGAGCTCGGGATCCGAGCATCTCTTCATCGCACCGAGATCGGCATCCTCGAGCGAGGGGCCCGCTGTCCCCGTATTGACACGCTGGTCAAACTCGCCGGCGCCCTCTCTGTCCCACCGGGTGACCTCCTCGAGGGCATCGTCTGGGAGCCGGGCAGCGCCACGGCAGGCGAGTTCAAGCTCCCGACTAAGGAGCTGGCCGAGTAGTCGCTCAGGCCGGGCGCGGCTCGCCGACCAGATCGGCGTAGACGGCGGCCGTCTGCTCGGCGACGTCGCCCCAGTCGAAGCGGCGCAGGTGCTCGTAGGCTTCGGCGACCAGGCGGTGGCCGAGCTCGTCGTCGCGAAGGACGCGTATCGCCACCTCGGCGAGGGCTTCCGGGTCGTGTGAGCGGAAGCGCAGACCGACGTCCTCGTGCGGGACGACCTCGCGCAGGCCGCCGGTGTCGGCGACGATGCAAGGGCATTCGGAGGCCATCGCCTCGAGCGCCACCAGCCCGAAGGGCTCGTAGATCGAGGGGACCACCGTCAGATCGGCGATCCGGTACAGCGAGTGCAGCACGTCGTCCCCGATCCAGCCCAGGAATGTGCCGTGGTCCATCAGGCCCAGTTCGTCGGCCTGCTTGTGCAGCTCGGCCTCGTGGGTGCCGGAGCCAGCCACCAGGAAACGCGTCCCCGGCGCCTCCTCGATCACCCGCGGCATCGCCTCCAACGCCAGCTGGAAGCCCTTCTCGTAGACGAGGCGGCCAATCAGCAGCACCAGCTTCTCCTCGGGCGCGGCGAACTCGGCCCGCAGGCGGCGCAACTCGGCGGGATCTTGCGGTTGCAGATCATCGGGGTCGATCCCGTTGGGGATCACGCTGACCTTCTCCTCCTCGACGCCGAAGATGTCGGCGATCTGCTCGCGCATGTAGTGGGAGCAGGCGATGACGCGCTCGGAGCGGTTGGTGATCCAGCGCTCGAACGCCGTGGATGTAAGTCTGGGGATGCTTGTCGACCCAACCCTGGTGGCGGCCGTGCTCGGTGGCGTGGATCGTCGTTACCAACGGCGCCTCGAAGCGCTTGGCCAGGTGGTCGCCGGCGTTGGCGACGAGCCAGTCGTGGCCGTGCACGAGGTCGAAGCTGTAGCGGTCACCGAGCTCGACGCCCGCGGCCAGCATGTCTGAGTTCATCCGCTCGACCCAAGCGACGAACTCGCCCAGGTCGGTCGGGCGCTTCGGCTCGCGGATGCGATGGATCAGAACTCCCCCCTGTCGCTCCTCCGCTGGCGACTCCTCGCCGCCGCGGGTCAAGACGTGCACCTCTACGCCGCGCTCGACCAGCGCCTCGGAGAGCTTGCGCACGTGACGCGCCAGGCCGCCCTCAATCAGCGGTGGGTACTCCCAGGAGAGGATCAGGGCAGAGGTCATCGCTCAGGGCTCCAGAAGCGGGGCGAGGCTCAGGTCCGGGGCGAGGGAGCGCATACGCGGATCGACTTCGGGGCGGGAGTCTATGGCCTGCAACATCGCCTCGCCGTGGCCGATCGCCCGGTGGAAGGCGTAGTCGCCCGCCTGCCGGCGCTTGTCGAGGAAGGCCCAGTCGCTCGCCTGGGCGGCCAGTAGCTCGCGGGCCGCCCGCAGCGCGGCCGGTCCGCGCAGGCCCCCCGAGAGCGCTCGCAGCAGCCGCAGCTCGAGTCGCCGCGCCCCCCAGGCGAGGTCCGCAACCGGGGGCGAGTCCCAGGTGCTGAGGTCCTTCTCCTCGCCCCAGGTCGAGCTGGCCAAGGGCCGCGCGACCGGCTCATGCTCGGCTAGCGCTTCCGGCACCGTCAGGAGTCGCACTCCAGCAGCCGCGGCACGGGCCAGGACCTCCGCCAGCCAGAGCGCGCCCTCGGACCACCAGTGGCCGAGCAGCTCGGTATCGATCGCAAAGACCACCAGCCCGCGCCGCCCGTGCGCCGCCGAGAACCCTCGCAGGCGCGCGGCGATCGCGGTGAGGAAGTCACCCGCCTGGCGCTTCGCTACGGCCGCGGCCGCGGCCGGATCGTAGGCCCCGCCCCCTACCTTCCAGATCCGCACGCCGCGCAGCGATTTCCCCGCGAACTGAGCATGGGCTGGATCCGAGGGGTAGCCGTCGAGCGACCAGAGCCAGCCGATCGCTTCCCAGTCGATCGGCAGCGCCACCGGCCCCGCTTCCGTTCCTACCGGTGTCAGGGCCTCGAGGGACTCGGCGTGGGCACTTTGGTCGACGCAGAACCACTCCGCACCGTGCTCGGCCAGCAGCCACTCGAGCCCAGGCGCATAGGCGCACTCCGGCAACCAGAAGCCGCCGTCCCAGCCGAACCGCCGGCGGTGCGAGCGGATGCCTGCATCCAGCTGCAGCCGCACGCCGGCCTGGGTGGCAAGCAACGGCAGCACCGCATGGGTTGCCGTCGACGTAGCCAGTGCAACACGGCCATCAGCGGCCGCGGCTTTGAATGCGCCCAGCGGACTCCCCCCGGCCGCGTCGAGCAGCTCGAGCGCGTGCTGGTAACGCGCGAGCTCGGCCTCGCAGGCGTCCCGGCAATCCGCCGGCACCTGCGGCGCGTCGGCCTCGGCCGCACCGATTCGCCAGGCGAGGAGGAACTCGCGCAAGCGCCGCCGCACGCCCTCGTCCTCGAGCTGGTCCCCGAGCACCGGGGTGATCGTCAGCGTCACCCGGTCCGCCACCTCCAAGACCGGCAGGTAGGACCGGATCACGGCGTCGAACAGCCACTCCTCGCCGAATGGATAGGTGCCAAAGCCCTCGACATACGGCATGTGCGAGTGGAGGACGATTGCCAGATCGCCGACCGTGTCCGGCCCTCCGGCTGGTGGCTCAGGCATGACAGACGGCGAGGAAATCCAGCGCGCTGTCGAGACCCCCGTTTCGCAGGCGAAAGTCGCGCGAGGCGATCGCCGGCGTAAACCGGTCGTAGAAGCGACCGGTGAGGCCGAGTCTCTTGTGAACACTGTCCCAGCCCAGCCGGATCGCCAGCTCGTGTGCACGCAGCTTCCTCGCGTGGAAGAGGCCGAGTAGATCGACCCGCCCGAAGTGCTCCTCGCAGAGTTGACGGAACTCCGCTGCGCGGTACTCGCGCACGTGCCAGGGGTTGTCGGACTTCTCGGCCCCGGGCGGCGCCAGGGTCAGCAGGTTGGGGGTCGAGACGTAGGCGATCCCGCCGGGCCCCAGCATCGACTTGAAGTGCTCGAGAATGGCGCCGGGCTCCTCGACGTGCTCGATCGTCTGCAGGAAGACAACGACATCGCATGGCTCTGCGAAGCTCTCGACCAGATCGCGCTCGAAGCGAAGGTTGGGACGCGTGTAGCGCAGCCGGGCGTGCTCGTGCGCTTCTGGATTGGCATCGACGCCGACGACACTCGCCGCGCCGGTGGCGGCCATCACGTGGGAGCCGTAGCCCTCGCCGCAGGCCATGTCCACGACGCGCTTTCCCCGCACGCGGGCAGCGATCCACTCGTAGACCGCCAGGTGCCGCCGGTACCAGTAATTCTCCTCGGGAACATCGGGAAGGGTCCGCTCGCCGGTCAGCGGCAACGGCGGGACACCCGGTGGCTGATCGAGCTGGACGTATTCGCGCTCCATGGACCGGGACCGTATTGTTCCCGACCCGATGCCGGCCTCCCCCACCGCGACCGCGGAGCACATCAAGGACGTCAACACCCGCTACCACGACGCGGCGGCTGACGAATACGACGCCAAGTGGGGCATCGACTTCGGCGCCACCGGCCAGGAGCAGGTACGGATGAAGCTGTCCAAGGCGCTTGGCGGGTTGGACGGCGCCCGCTTCGGCGATGCCCTCGAGATCGGCTCCGGCACCGGCTACTTCTCGCTCAACCTGCTGCAGCTGGGAATCGTCGAGCGGCTGACCGCGACCGATATCTCACCGGGCATGCTGCGCCGCCTGGCCGGCACCGCCGAGGCCCTGGGTCTGGAGGCGGAGACGGTGGCGACCGAGGCCGAGCAACTGCCCTTCGCGGACGAAAGCTTCGACCTCGTCTTCGGCCATGCCGTCTTGCACCACATCCCCGATTTGAGTCGTGCGCTGGCCGAGTTCAAGCGCGTCCTCCGCCCCGGCGGCGCGATTGCCTTCTGCGGTGAGCCGTCCCGCTACGGCGATCGCCTTGCAACTGCACCGAAGCGTGCGGCCCTGTTCGCGGCTCCCGCTTGGCGGCGCCTTGTCGGCGCGCAACCGCGGGGTGTGCCGGAGGGGGAGCAGTCCAACGGCCACGCGCTGGAGGGTGAGGTCGACGTCCACGCCTTTGCGCCCGCTGACCTGCGGCGGCTCCTGCGCGACGCTGGCTGGGAGCGGCGACGTGTCGGCGGCGAGGAACTACTCGCCAACGCTTGGGGCTGGGGGCTGCGCACCGTCGAGTCGACCGCCGAGCCGGAATCGGTCTCCTTCTCCTGGCGCCGCTTCGCCTTCAACAGCTACATCGCCCTGCAGAAGGTGGACAGCCGCCTGCTAGAGCCACGCCTGCCGGCCGAGCTCTTTTACAACCTGGTCCTCTCCGCCCGCAAGCCGGCCTGAGCCTGGAGGCGGCCGGTGACCTCCAGCGTCGCCCGCACGCGACCGGGTTCGTGCCGGACCTGCGCTTCGGTGAAGCGGAGCGTGGTGAGCCCCGCGGCGGTGTGGGTCTGGTCTCGTTCTCGGTCGCGCGACTGCTGCGCCGGTGTGCGGTGATCGCGGGGACCGTCGGTCTCGACGATCAAACCGAGATCGGGCCAGTGGAAATCGACCCGATACCCGTTGACATCCGCCTGAGCCTCGGGGACCGGGAGGCCGGCTGCGCGGACGAGCCGAAGAAACCTCAGCTCCAGGAGCGTGTCCGCGGAACCAGAACCCTGCTCGTCCAGCAGCGATCGCAGCCGGGCGAGGCCGGATCGCCGCGGCAGCGACCCGACAGCAGTCCGGAGCTCGTGAGCGTCGATCAGGTCGAGGTGGTCCGCCTGGTTGATCGCCCGTACGAGCAGCGCGTCGCCGACGCAGGTGGCGAGGTCGACGAGAGTTGTGACGACGTCGGTCACCGGAATCCCGTCGACGACGCGTCGTGGCGGCGCAGTGTCGCCCCGCTGGTAGACCGCAATGCCCTGGCGCAGCCGCCGGCGACCGTGCCGTACGACAACCTCGATGTCCACGCCGCGGAAGGGACGCAGAATGCCCCACAACGTCGCCGCGCTGCGATGGCTCAGCAGCACGCCCTCGCCACAGCTCAGCACGGCCGCCATCCATCGGCCGCGTTGACCCACCGATGGTCTCCCGACTGCATAGACCCCTCGCCAAAGCGGATGCAGGCGACCAATGGCGATCCTGTGCTTGATCGCCTTTGAGCTCACTCCAAGGTCGAGCAGCTGCGCGCGGGAGATCACCCCGTGCTGGCGGCGCACCAGGTCCCACAACGCGACCCGGTGATCCGGACCTAGCGCTGAACTCGGGTGGTTTTGGTCCCCCATAGGGGACAAAAGCCACTCGGGATTCGGGTTCTCCCCCTCCCGCTAGGAATTCTTGCGGCGGACGCGGTAGAGCTTGGCGCGGGAGTCGAAGCCCTTGAGGCGCTTCTCGCCGGCGAAGGAGTAGTCGAAGCCGTCGCCCGCCGCCTTTCTGACAGTGGCTTCGACGAGGACGCTACCGGGCTTGGCGATCGCGGTCAGGCGACTGGCGAGGTTGACGGGGCGGCCGTAGTAGTCGCCGGCCTGGGCGTGAACCGAGCCGTGAGCGATGCCGGCACGGAGACGGGGAAACTCGTCGCCTTCGCTATCAGCGGCGTCGACCATCCGCAGCGCCGCCTCGGTCATCGCCGCCGCGTCGTTGGAGACCAACATCGCCGCGTCACCGATCAGCTTCACTAGGCGCACCGGCGGTTCGGCGACCGCCGTCGCCAGCTCGTCGAGGCGGCTGGCGATCAGGCCCAGCTCTTCGGTCTCTACCTGCTCCCCGAGCTTGGTGAAACCGACGAGGTCGGCGAAGCAGACCGAGAGGCTTGTGACCGCGCCGGGCTCGCCGGCGGCGATGTCGGCGGTCCCGATCACGTCGCGACGGATCTGCTCCAGCATGTGGGTGCGGAAGGCGTAGGTGAGAAGCGGCTCGAACAGCGGCAGCATGTTCTCGGCGGCGGCGGCAAAGCGCAGGGCGAGGTCGCGCTCGGTATCGCCGGGCTGCATCAGCGCGCGGATCACCAGCTCGCGATTGGCCTCGGCGATCCTTGCCGTCGCCATCCCTACCGTGCGCGTCACCTGCAGCATCCCCTCTTCGGGAAGACCGGCGTCGTGGAAGGCCTTGACCCGTTTCGCCGTCTCCAGATCAGCCTCGGAGAGCGAGCGCTCGTCGGGGTCGGGATAGGGAACGCCAAGCGCCGCGCTGGTGCGCTGCAGGAGGTCGAGGTCGAGCCCGGCCAGCTCCGCCACTTCGCGCGGCGTGTAGCGGGGGCCGTCGCCGGCAAACGCCCGCTCCACAGGCAGCAGCGCCAGCCGCCCTCCCTCGACCGCCTCGCGCAGCTCCTCCACCGGCACGCCTTCGTCGGCAAGCCGTTCGAGCAACTCGCAGCGGGCTTCGCGAGCCTCCCCCTCCAGCCCCTCGAGCAGTCCCTCAGCCTCGAAGTCGATCGTCATGCCGTCGCAACGCTACCGCCGCGGCGGGGGTCGCCGCCGCCGCTGAGCGCGCCGCTGGACGGATCGCGCGCGACCGCCTGGACGCCGCCGAAGAAGAGGTTGAGCTGCGGACGCCGCAGGATCGGGATGTCGCGCGCTTCGATCCGGGCCAGCGCCGCCTCGTCTATCCCCGGCTCGGCCTGGACGACACCCTGCTCGAAATGCAGCCGCGGCGCCGCCACCGCCTCGTCAGCGCTCATCCCCTGCTCGACCGCCCGCACCACGGTCTGCAGGATCGCCGAGCGGATCCGGTTGGAGCCGGCACTGCCCAGCCCCAGCTCGATTTCCCCGCCACGCAGGACCACCGTCGGCGCCATCATCGAGGGAACCCTCCGGCCCGGCGCGATCGCGTGGAAACCGAGTGGATTGAGGTCCTCCTCGCCGAGCATGTTGTTGAGGATCACGCCAGTGCCGGGGACGAGAACGCCGGAGCCGGAGCCGTTGGAGCAGGTGACGCTGGCGCACATGCCATCGCCGTCGAGGACCGAGATGTGCGTGGTCGAGCCGAGCAGGTCGCCGGCGCGCAGGTCGAGCGCTTCTGGATCGAGCATGCTCGTCTCCAGCCCCTCGCCGTAGAGGGCCTCGGCAAAATCGGCCCCGCGCGCGAGGTTGGCGGCGTCCATCGCGGCGACCAGCTGCTCGGGACCGGTCTGCGCGCCCATCCGCTCCAACAGGCCGAGCGCGTAGGCGATCAGGATCCCGCCCGAGGACGGCGGCGGATTGGTCAGCACCTCGGCGCCGCGGAAGGGAGCGCAAATCGGCGCTCGATCGATCGCCTCGTAGCTGGCGAAGTCGGTCGACCCGAGGGTCCCGCCCCGCTCGCGGACGAAGCCGCTGAGGGCGGCGGCGACGTCGCCGCGGTAGAACGGCTCGGCACCCTCGGCGGCAAATCGTTCCAGGGCATCGGCAAGCTCCGGGAAACGAAACGTGTCCCCCTCCCCCAGGCGCCGCCCGTCCGGCGCGTACAGCGCCCGCGTCCCCTCGAGAAGCTCGTGGATCGGCCAGAGGATCTCGAAGATGTACGCCTGCTGGGCGTTCACGGGGGCGCCCTCTCGGGCGAGCCCAATCGCGGGCGCAGCGAGCTCGGGCAGCGGCACGGTGCCGAACCGCTGCAAGGCCAGCTCGAGGCCCGCAGCCGTCCCTGGCACCCCGCAGGATGCCGGCCCAACGTAGAACGTCTGCACGATCTCGGCGTCGAAGTGGACCGGAACGGGGACCAGCTCGACACCACGCTCGACGCCATCCAGTCCGGGCGCGGCCACGAAGAAGTCGATCAGGACGGTCTCCTCGCCGCGGTGGACCATCATGAAGCCACCGGCGCCGAAGCCAGTCAGCGGACTCTCCAGCGCGAAGGAAGCGAGGACCGAGGCGACGGCCGCGTCAACGGCGTTGCCGCCTTCGCGAAGGACGCGCGCGCCCGTCTCGGCGGTGATCGGGTGCCCGGCGGCGACAACCCCTGGCATGGGGCGCGACGCTAGCCCGGCAGGAACTCTGGGACGTCGAGGCTGCTGAGCTCGCCGGCCTTCTCGGAGCGGGCCGGGCGACCGGCATCCTTGGTGCGGCGAATCGTTGGCTCAGCTACGCGCCGCGGCGCGGCGCGGCCGTCAAAGCGGGTGGCGACAACGGTGACCCAGATCTGCTCGCCCAGCTCCTCGTCGATGTTGGCGCCGAAGATGATGTTGGCGTCGGGATGGGCCGCCTCGCCGACCAGCTTGGCCGCCTCGCTTACCTCCACTAGCGAGAGGTCGGGGCCGCCGGTAATCGAAAGCAGGATCGCCCGCGCGCCCTCCATCGAGGTCTCCAGCAGAGGTGAGGAGATCGCTTTTTCGGCCGCCAGCAGGGCGCGGCCCTCGGGCCCGCTGCCCATGCCGATGCCCAGCAGGGCCCGCCCGGCGTCGGACATGATCGTCCGCACGTCGGCAAAGTCGAGGTTGATCAGCGCCGGCAGGGTGACGAGGTCGGAGATCCCCTGCACGCCCTGTCGCAGCACGTCGTCGGCGACCTGGAAGGCCTCGACCATCGAGGTCTGCTGATCAAGCACTTCGAGCAGGCGGTCGTTGGGGACGACGATCAAGGTGTCGACCTCGGCCGCGAGTTCTTGGATCCCGGCGTTGGCCTGGTTGCCGCGCTTGGAGCCCTCGAAGCTGAACGGCTTGGTGACGATGCCGACGGTCAAGGCGCCGACCTCGCGGGCGAGCCGGGCGATTACCGGGGCCGCGCCGGTGCCCGTGCCGCCGCCGGCGCCGGCAGCGACGAAGACCATGTCCGAGCCCTTCAGCAGCCGCTTGATCTTGTCCTGCTCCTCGAAGGCGGAGCGGTGACCGACCTGTGCGTCGGCGCCGGCTCCAAGGCCGCGCGTCTGCTCTTCCCCGATGTGGACGGTGACGTCAGCAACGCAGAGCTGCAGCGACTGCAGGTCAGTGTTAACAGCCATGAACTCGACCCCGGGGACGTTCGCGTCGACCATCCGGTTGACGGCGTTGACGCCGGCGCCGCCGACGCCAACCACGCGGATCACCGGCTGGTGCGGCTGCCCCGACCCTGGCGGCTCGTACTCCGGTTCCTCCCGCCCATACCGAGGAGCTTCCGGCGCCTCGGGCTCCCTCGCGACAGGCTCCTCGAAAACCCGTTTCAGCCTTTCGGGAGCCGACTCCTGGCGATGAGGCTCCTCAATCGAATCTCTCCGATCTGGGGTGGGCGATGCTGACGCCTCTCCCGCGGGTGGCACGGACGAGGGGTCCTTGCCCGCAGCCTGCGAGGACGAGGGCCCCTCGTCCGTGACAGGACCCGCGGGCCGGGGCTCAGGCTCGTCGGACGTCGACCGAAAGAGCTCGGAAAGAGGACCTTCTCGCATGCTTGCCCTCTTACGTCGACTCATTCGCCAGGACCTCCTCGGCCAAGTCGCGGTAGTAGCTCGCGGCGTTGCTCTGGGGATCGTACTTGAGGACGCTCGCCCCTTTCACCGGGGCCTCGGCGAACTTGATCGCCTTTTTGATCCGCGACTTGAAGACCAGCTCGCCGAAGTTCTCCTCGAGGATCTCCACCGCCTCCTTGGCGTGGACCGTGCGCGAGTCCAGCATCGTCGGCAGGATGCCCTCGATCCGCACGTCGGGGTTGAGGTTCTCCTGGATCATCTTCAGGGTGTTCTGCAGCTGCACCAGCCCGCGCATCGAGAGATACTCGCACTGGACCGGGACGATCACCTTGCTCGCCGCGGTCAACGC
This sequence comes from uncultured Solirubrobacterales bacterium, assembly GCA_963817945.1. Classification (GTDB taxonomy): domain Bacteria; phylum Actinomycetota; class Thermoleophilia; order Solirubrobacterales; family 70-9; genus VRUE01. The sequence continues at coordinate 463,685 of CAWFQH010000001.1, forward strand.
GTTGATGGTGAGCAGGCCGAGGCTGGGCGGCGTGTCGATGCAGACGAAGTCGTAGTCGCCGGCCACCTCTTTCAGCGCCTTCTCCAGCGAGCGCTCGCGGCCGATCTTGGTGCTCATCGCGATCTCCGCGCCGGCCAGGTCGATCGAGGCGACGGCGATGTCGATCTCGCGCTTCTGGATGATCTCCGAGATCGGCATGTCGTTCACGAGTACGTCGTAGAGACTTTTTTCAACCTTGTCGGGGTCGATCCCCTGGCTCATCGTCAGGTTCCCCTGCGGATCCAGGTCGATGCAGAGCACCCGGTGCCCGGACTCGGCGAAGGCGACGGCGAGGTTGAGGGTCGTAGTCGTCTTCGCCACGCCACCCTTCTGGTTGGCGAATGCGATCACCTCCGCCTGCTTGACGGGCGCCTCGACCACCGGCTCCTCGACGACAGCTTCATGGCGCGACGGCGCAATCAGGTCCCGCGGGCATCATCCGCGTCGGCTCCTCAGGCTCGTCGGCGTTGACAGCTTCCTCAGTCAAGGGCGCGCCTTTCTCAGCTCCAGACGAGTCTCCGACGGGTGGCACCGGGATGGGCTCGCTTTCGCTGGCAATGGAAGTCGTGTCCTCAACCGCCTCTCCGGCGGGTGGCGTGGGGCTGGGCTCCTCGCCCGCAGCCTGCGAGGACGAGGAGTCCTGGCCCGCGACAGGACCCGCCGGCCGAGGCCGCTCGGGCACCACTTCTTCCATCTCAAGCAGCTCGTCGACGATCGGCTGCTGCTCCTCGACAGTGGTGGGCGCGGACTTGGACTTTCGACTGAGGAATCCCATTGCGCGGGTATTCGCATGGGCAGCGGCTTTTCCTCCCGCACCGCGAAATTGCTAGGAATCACCCGATCCCCTTGCCAGATCTCCTCGACAAGCGCCTGGTCTTCGTAACCGGCAAGGGAGGAGTCGGCAAGACCACGGTCGCGGTTGCGCTTGGGCTGCGGGCGGCGGCGGCCGGCAAGCGCACCATCGTCTGCGAGGTCTCCTCGCAGGAGAATGCCTCGCGGATCTTCGAGCACACCGAGGTGGGCTTCCACGAGGTCGAGATGGAGGAGAACCTCTGGTCGATCTCGATCGACCCCGACGAGTCGATGCGCGAGTACGTGCTGCTGCAGCTCAAGGTGCGGGCGATGCGCGATCTGCTCTTCCGCAGCCGCATCTTCAGCTACCTGGCCGCCGCAACCCCCGGGCTTAAGGAGCTGGTGACGATCGGCAAGATCTGGGAGCTGGCCCAGCTCGACCGCAAGGTGAAGCGCGGGCGCAAGTACGACCTGGTGATAGTCGACGCGCCTGCGACCGGCCACGGGATCGGCTTCCTGCAGACGCCTCGTACCTTCGCCAAAATCGCCCGCGTCGGCCCGATCCACTCGCAGGCCCAAGAGCTTGACCGCCTGATCACCGACGAGGAGCACACCGGCACCGCAATCGTTGCCTTGCCGGAGGAGATGCCGGTCAATGAGTCCGCGGCTCTGGAGGCCGAGCTGCGCTCCGAGGTCGGGATCGCAGTCGACCGCGTCTACCTGAACGGCCTCTACCCCGAACGCTTTTCCAACCAGGAGGCCGACCGCTTGGGCGAGCTCGCCACCGGCGAGAACGGGTTGGTCCGCGCCGCCGCCCGAGCCGCCGTCTCCGAGCACAACCGTGCCCGCTCGCAGCGGGCCCAGGTGGCGCGTCTGCGACGCCGAGTTGAGGCGCCGGTGAAGACGTTGCCCTTCCTCTTCGAGCCCGAGCTGGACCTCGAGGCGGCGCGGCGACTGTCCAAGAGGCTGCACTGATGTCTGTCCCCGAAAGGCCCCGCTGATGTCCGCCGTCGACGAGATTCTCGAAGGGAAGGACATCTGTATCTGCGCTGGCTCGGGCGGGGTCGGCAAGACCACGACCTCGGCGGCAATCGCGACCGGCATGGCGGCACGTGGGCTGAAGGTCTGCGTACTGACGATCGACCCGGCGAAGCGACTGGCCGACTCGCTCGGACTGCGGGAGTTGGGCAACGAGGCGAAACGCGTCGACGCGGCACTGTTCGAGCGACACGGGGTCGAGATGAAGGGCGAGCTGTGGGCGATGATGCTCGACGCCAAGGCGACCTTCGACGACCTGGTCGCCCGCCAGGCGCCCGACGAGGAGTCGCGCGAACGGGTCCTCAACAACCGCATCTACCAGCAGATCTCCAGCGCGCTCGCCGGCTCGCAGGAGTACATGGCGATGGAGAAGCTGTTCGAGCTGCACACCGAAGGGCGCTTCGACTTGCTCGTCCTCGACACGCCGCCGACCCGCAACGCCCTCGACTTCCTCGACGCTCCGAAACGGCTCACCCAGTTCATCGAAGGGCGCTCGCTGCGTGTCTTCATGCGGCCGACCGGGATTGCGGCGCGGGTCGCAGGCCGTAGCGCCACCGTCGCGCTGGGCGTCCTCAAGCGCATCGTGGGCTTCGACCTGCTGGCCGACCTGGCCGAGTTCTTCAATGCCTTCAGCGGCATGGTCGACGGCTTCCAAGCCCGTGCGAAGCGCGTCAACACCCTGCTCGCCGACCCTCACACCTGCTTCCTCGTCGTCTGCGGGCCGCAGGGAGAGCCGGTCGACGAAGCCGTCTACTTCCACCGCAAGCTGGTCGAGGCGAACCTGCCTTTCGGCGGCGTCATCGTCAACAAGGTGCACTACCCCGCCGAGCGCCTGCGCGGCGACGGCGGCGACCTGCGGGGAGCGCTGATCGAGCGGCTTGGCGACGAGGACCTCGCCGCCCGCGTCGCCGAGAACTTCGCCGACTACCAAGCCCTGGCGGAGCGCGACGCCCGCAACATCGAGCGCCTCGCCGCCGAGCTGCGCACCCGCGGCGTCATCCGGGTCCCTTACCTCGACGAGGACGTGCACGACCTCGGCGGCCTGGCCGAGATCAACCGCTACCTCTTCGCCAGCAGCGACGAGCGCGAGGCGCTCGCCGCCGGCAGGGTCTAGCCTGCCCGGCGCTGTCCGCGTTTGTAGTTGAGCTCGCGGACCTCCCAGTCCGCGTTCTCGGGCACCGGGAAAAGATGGCGCACGGTCGGGGTGTCGATCCGCTCGCGGTGTTCGACGTCGGTCGTGCCGGCAGGCCACTCGAGCGTGTGCTCGCTGTCGTCGACCGCACCGACCTCCTCGAGCCAGTCGCTGGCGGTGATCCGAATCTCGTGCTCGGCCGGGATCGGCTCCATGATGCGAGTGTCCTGCTCCATGTACTCCTCCTGGAATTGCGGCTCGGGGACGGTATTGCGCGGCTCGGTGATTTCGATGACGGGCTCGGGCTCGACGACCTCGGGCTCGGGCACGAGCTCGACGTACTCTTCCGCCGCCTCCTCGGCGGCGACGGCGATCTCGAAATCGCCACCATCGAGACCCGTCGCGATCAGCGTCTCGTCGGCGGCCGCGTTGAGGTCTCCGCCCAGCTCGCCCAGAGCTGCCTCGCAGAGGATGCGCCGCACTGTCTCCTCGACCCAGGTGGCCAGCCCGCGCGATTCCTCGCGGGCGCGGTTACCGGCCATCATCGAGTGCTCCAGCTCCATCGCGGCTTCCAACCGCTCGCGTGCCGCGAGCCTGTCGCCGGAGCCCTCCGCGATCAGTGCCGCGGCGCGCATCGGCAACGAGGCGCCGACCGGGCCCTGCCCGTCGAGCACAGCCCTCAGCGCCAGCAGGTGGTCGCTAAGTCCATCGAGCGCCGTCTCCCGCTCGCAGCCCAGCTCGAAGCGCCGCACCGCCCAGGCCAGCGGCCCGGCGGGATCGGGACGCGCCTCCAGTGTCCTCGCCAGCTCGACCAACTGCTCGGCCTCCTCGTCGTTGAGGCGATAGCCGCCGTCGCGTGGCGCAGCCGCCCCGGTCGCGATGCGGCGCCAGTGTCCCTCGCCGGTCGGTGCGAAGGCGTGCGGCCCGAGACCGACGCCACCGGGCTTGAAGAGGCGCAGGACGCTGACGAGCTCGTGCAGCTGCCGCAGCGCCTCGGCGGCGCTCTCATCGCCCTCGCCCTGCTCGGTCACAGCCAAGATCTGCGGCTCCCAGGCGGCGCGGCCCATGCCCTCGCTGCGCATCGCCTCCACCGGAGCATCGATTGCATCGGCACGCACCAGCTGCACCCCGCTCGGCAGGTTCAGGCGCGCGCCCGTCATCCGTAGGCCGGCGATCGGAGCCACCAGCAGGTCGGCCTCGTCGACGTCCCCGACTTGGGCATCGAGAACGGTCAACGCACCCTCGAGGCGCTCGCGGTCGAGAGCAAAGTCAGCGCTGCCGTCCCAGAGCGAGGCGATGAAGCAGATCAGCATCCGCGCGGCCCGTTCCCCTGGTTCGGAGGGCACCGTCTCGCCGCGCTGCTCGAGGTAGGGCGCTGCGACGCCGGCCATGTCGACCGTTTCGCGGGCCGGCTCGAAGGCGGCCAGCGAGCGCAGCTCATCCTCGCGTTGGCGGACGTAGCGGGCGGTCAGCGGGACGTAGCTGTGGAAGAACGCTTCGTCGGGACCGGCCTGCTCGGCGACGTCGAAGGGAATCTGGTCGCCGCTCGCGACCAGGGTGCTGAAGTGAGCCGCGGCCTCGGCGGCCAGTCGCTTCAGAGCCTCGTGGAGGAGCGGATCGCGCACCCCCCAGGCTTCAGCCCGGCCAGGCACGCTCCTGCGCCTGCACGACGCCTTGCAGGCGTGTCAGACCGCGGCGGGGGCCCGCTCGGCAGCTTCGGTCTCGTCGACCAGCAGCCAGCGCTTGCCGTAACGGCGCATGTCCTCGATCAGCGGCACCAACGCTTCGCCTTTCTCGGTCAGCGCGTACTCGACCCGCGGCGGCACCTCGGGGTACGTGTGGCGGGCGACGATGCCCTCCTCTTCCAGCGCCCGTAGCCGCAACGACAGCGTCCGCGGGCTGATCCCCTCCAGCGAGCGCTCCAGCTCGCAGAAGCGGCTGCGGCCCTCGGCCAAGTCACGGATCACCAAGAGCGTCCACTTGCCGCAGACCACGTCAGCCGTGCGGCAGACCGGACATCGGGAGTTGCTCTCGGCGCTCATCGCAAATCGTCGAATCGACGGCGCGAGGCGGATTCGAAATTACCTCGCTTCAGCGAGTGTAGCGCTATCGCTTTACTTACTGAAGCTATGGAGTTTTCCAGGCGCTGCCTGGGAAAGGCGTCGCGAAGGTGGCACGCGAGGAGCGCTCGGCGCGATGCGTCCCCACCGGGACCGCGTCGACGCCGGTGACTTTGACCGTGTAGCGGTCGCCGCTCGACTCGAGCACGTACTCGAGCAGGGCGCCCGGCGCCACTTCCAGTAGTTCGCAGACCTCGCCGCGGGTGACGCAGCCGAATTCGCCGACGATCGCCTTGACGTCGTGGGAGACGAGGAAGAAGAGCCGTTCCTTCTCGAAGTTGGCTCCCATCGTCGTCACGACCGGCTTCTTCTTCCCCGGCAGCTGGGTCAGGACCGGCACGTTGCGCCGGACTTCCAGCTCGCCCCGTTCTTCACGGCCGTCGGCCGTGACCTTCGTGCGCTGGATCTGGATATCGATCACGAGTTCGTACTGGACCGGCTCGCTCGCATTCGAATCCTCTTCGGTATCGGTGCCGGGCTCCCCGGAGACGGCTTCTTCTTCGACCACGGTCTCGGCGCCCTCGGTCGATCCCCCGCCGACGGTCGTCGCCGAAACCGAGCTGACGGCGGAGCTCTCGAGCTGCACGTCCTCGGGCAGACCCGTGTAGCGCTGCTTGAAGGGATTGGTCGGCGAGCGGCCGCGCAGTCGCTTGCGGTAGTCGCGCAGCGGCGGCTTGGCCTCAACGACGGCGAGGCGCGAGTCATCGACGATTTCCAGGCGTGCCGCTTCGGCCGCTTCCTCGGGCGCCATCGACGGCGGCATAGGTTCCTCCGAGCCGCCGAGCAGGAACGGCACCGCAGCGGTCGCCACGACGACCAGCGCCAGGATCGGCAACAGGCGCCGATCGCGAAGGTCCTGGTAGAGGTCCGCCAGCGCCTGCGGCACCTTGACGTCCGGCTTTTTCAGCTCCGGGCCCTTCAGTCGCCTCATGGCGTCGCTCCGATCGTGGTCGCGGCAGGGGTGGCTGCCGGGGGCGCGGTCGCGGTGGCCCCGCCGGTGACGCCCCCGCTCGGCGGCGTCAGGTAGGTGGTCAGCGAGAAGCTCGCCTGCAGGGCCGGGAAGCCGAGTTCCGGGTCGGCCTCGAGCGAGAAGCCGTCGATCGTCAGCAGGCGCCCGTCGACGACGACCTCGTTCTGGTCGTTGGTGTTGACCAGCTTGTCGAAGCCCTTGATGAAGTCGGCGATCTGGAAGAAGTTGCCGTCGAAGGTGACCGTGTAGGGCATCACGCCCAGTCCCGCCGGGCCGACCGTTGCCCCGAGCGGCAGCAGCGAGGCGGCCACCTCGGTGGCGGAAACGGGCGTCCCTCCTGGAACGGGGGCAGGCGCCGCGGCCGCTTCGCCTGCGCCGGACTCTGGCGCGAGCTGGATCTCGCGGAAGGTCGCGCCGGCATGGTCGGAGATCCGGTTCACCTGCACCAGGAGCGAGGCGACGTCGTCGTCGCTGGGCACGGCCTTGCCGAGCACGACGAGGCGCTGGTAATCGGCGGGGAACTCCGCCCGCGCGGCTTCGCCGTCGGCCACTTCGGCTTCGTGCTGCGCCACGGACGCGCGCAAGACCTCGACCTGTGCGCCGAGTTTCTTCGCTTCGTCGCGCTTGGGGCTGAGCAGCATCGTCCAGAAGGCGAAGCCGAGCACAGCCAGGACGACCGTCGCGACGACCGCCTTGTTGGTCGCATTCATCTGCAGCTTCACCTCAGCCGCCTTCCGTGGGTTCGGTGGTGGGCGTCGTGGTCGCGGTCACCGGGGCGGCTTCGCCGGTCGCTGCCGAGCTCGGCACCGGTGCCGCATCGAAGGCGGCGACGATCTCGAACTTGACGATTGAAGGTCGGGTGCGACACTCGTCATCGCTCGAGTCGCCGCCGCCGCCGGAACCGCCGCCGCTGTTGCCTTTCTCTGGCAGTTCCGACGATCCGACCGCGACGCGGGTGACGCCGTCGATGTCCTTCAACGCCGTCACGAACCCGGCAACTGCCTCCTGGCCCTTGGCGCAGCCGGTCAGTTGAAGGGCCGGCCCGGGCGCCGCGCCGCGCAGGTTGGAATCGCCCGACCCGCCCTCGACGCTGACCCCCGGCGCGGCCGTGGCCGTAAGACCGACCAGCCAGACGTCCTCCGGCAGGACGAGCGCCAGTTCGCGCATCACCCGCTCCCAGTCGAAACGGCTGTCGGCGAGGCTGGCAACGGTCGCGACTCGCTGCTCGCTGAGATTGCGAAACTCGACATATGCTGCGAGGCTTTCGGCCTTGGCCTTGGCCGCGGCGTCCTTTACTTGGAGCCGAACCACCTCCCCTTCGCGCTCGGCGATCTGGTTGTCGACCAGCACCAGAGCAGTGACCCCAGCGAGCAGTACGACGAAGGCGGCAACCAGCACGTAGACCACCGGGCCGCTGCGCAGCGGCGCCTGCTCCCCGCGGCGCTCCTCCGCCGGTATCAGGTTGACGGGGCGCACGGTTAAACCTCCAGCGCCAGTCCGTAAGGAAGCGTCAGTCGTGCGGCGGCGTTGTCATCGAGCCCGGCGAGCGCCTGCGGCCTAGAGACGAGGATGGGCAGCCCGAGCCCCTGCATCCGATCGGCGAGGCCTGCGATGGCGCTGCCGGCACCGCAGAGGACGATTCTTTCCACCGGTACCGCCCCCTCCTGGGCGCCGTAGTAGTCGAGGGAGAGCCGCAGCTCGTCCATCAAGGCGGAGACGCCGTCCTCCAATGCGCGCCTCGACTCGGCCACCACCTCTGCGTCTCCCTCGATCTCCTCGAGCGGTCTCTCCAGGCCGACGTGCTGGAGCCACTGCGTAGCACCGTCGGCGTCGAGGCCGCGTGAGCTCGCCAGGGCGGCGGAGATCGCCTCCAGCCCGACGTGCGAGACGCGGGTGAAGAGGCAGGCCCGGCCGCGTGCGACCGCAAGGTTCGTGACGTCGCCGACGTTGCAGTACAGCACCGTCGCGCTCGGCCGCGATCCGGCCTCCGCCGCCTCGACCCTCTCCACACCGGCGTCCGCCAGGGCGCGGATCATCCCGAAGGCCGAGAGGTCGACTCCGACGGGTTCCAACCCAGCGCGCCGAATGGGAGCGAGAAAGGACGAGACCATGTCGCGGCGGGCGGCGACGACGACCACGTCGAGCTGGGGAGAAGCGCCCTCCTCGGCTGCGACGCCGCCGACGACCTGGTGCTCGAGCACCGCCTGGTCGAGCGGCATCGGCATCTGCTCCTGGGCCTGGAAGCGAACGGCGGCCTCCATCTCCTTCGGATCCTCGATCGCCGGCAACCGCATGGTGCGGACGACGACGCGCTGGTTGCCGACGCCGAGCCGCACCTGCTTGGACAGCTTGTGCTCGGCGAAGAGCGCCTTCAGGGCGGTTGCCAGTCTGTCGCCGTCGAGGACCTCGCCCTCGTGGAAGGCGCCGGGCGCTAGCGGCCCGATGGCCGATGCGGTCATCTGCGCCGAGCCGTTGGTGCGAACTTCGGTCGCCGCGATACTGCCGGCCTCAATGTCGAGGCCGACGACGGTTCCGCTCTTCTTCTGCCTGGAAAGTTGCATTGTGGGGCTTGGTCGTGGGCACGCTGGGCGCGCCCGCCCTCTCCCAATCGACAAAAGGGCGCCAAACCTTTCGCCCTGCAATTACTCATTTCTGGGAGAACATGGACGGCTGTGCGAGCCGCCTCTCCGCCCCAACTAGCTAGAAGGTGCCGAGATACCAGTCGACCAGCTCATCGCCGGCGAAAAGACCGACGACGCCGCCGAGGGCGAGGAAGGGCCCGAAGGGAATCGCGCGCTTGCGCGCCCCGGCCCCGTAGCGGGCGATCATCGCCAGCCCGACCAGCGACCCGGCCAGCAGCGCGACGAGGATCGCCGGCGCGACGTCGCGGCCGAGGAAGAGACCCATCGTCGCGGCCAACTTGACGTCGCCAAGACCCATCCCGCTGGGATAGGCGAGCGCAGCTGCGAGCAGCAGGCCCCCCGCCGCCAGCGCTGCGATCCCCCGCTCCGGCAGGCTCGCCGGGTCCGTCGGCACGACTATCGCGACGGCGAGGACCGCTGCCACGAGCAGGATCTTGTTGGGGATGATCCGGCGCTCGAGGTCGGTCAGGGTGATCGCGACCAGCATCGTCACGAAGACCAGGCCGAGCGCGATCTCGGCTGCATCGCCAGACAGGATCACAGCGGTGGCGGCGTAGAGAAGCCCGACGCTCAGCTCGGTCAGCGGGTAGCGGGGTGAGATCGCGGCGCCGCAGCAGCGCGCCCTCCCTCTCAGCAGCAGCCAGGAGACGAGCGGCACGTTGTCGTAGGCGGCAATCTGCGCGCCGCAGGCGGGACAGCGCGAACGCCCGCCGACGACCGACTCGCCGCGCGGCAGCCGGTGGGCGACGACGGTCAAGAAGCTGCCGGCCAGAAGGCCGGCGAGGAAGCAGAAGATGGCGGTCGCGGTCGTGTCCATTCGCCGTCGGGGCAGGAGGTTCCCGCGCCCATCGGCGGATCTACCGCCGCAGCTGAGGCGCGCACGCCCGCTCTCAGACGCCCGGCGGTTTCGCGCCCGCCGTCTCGAGCTGGAGGCGGCTGTCGAAGCTGGGCTCGTCGTAGAGGAATTGGAGTCCCCCGGTCTGCGTTCCGTCGCCGACGCTCAGCGCCAGTCCCAGGCGCGAGCCCTCTGGCAGCGCCAAAGCGCCACCCTCCTCGGCGTGGCCGAAGCTGAGCGGCAGCGAGATCTCGGTCCAGCCCGGGGTGGGCCAGGTGGTAGCGAAGTGATCGAAGTGGAGGCTCAGCGGCGGGCCGAGGTTGAACACCAGGGTGTCGGTGATCGTCTCCTCCTCGTAGGTCCTGAGGAAGAGCCAGGCGCACACCTCCCCTTGGTAGACGCCGGCGGCGATCGTCCGCGTCCAGAGGCTGAGGGTGCCGTCGCCGGTGAGCAGGACGTCGTCGTCGCCTTCGGTCGCCGGCATCGGAGGCGTCACCCAGCGATGGACTTTCTGGAAGGCAGCTGCGTCGGCGTCCGGTTCGGTCGCGACCCCGCGTGCGAGGTCGGTCGCCGCGCTCGAGGCGCAGTCGGGACCGGGAAGCATCTGCAGGCCCTCCTCCCCTTCGGGCTGCCCGACGTCGCTGGCGTAATCGTCTTTGACGTCTACTTCCCCTGGGGGCGTCGAAGTCCACAGCAGGTCGGGCGCGCCCGGGACGTTGCCGAACTGGGCGCCGTCGGCGCAGTCGCCACGGGTGTTGTGGCTGAGGTGGTTCGTTCTCACGGCCGGGTGTTCCTGGCGTTCGCCCTGGTTGCAGGTCGTATCGGTCAGGTTGAGGATCCAGGAGATCGTGTCGTTCCCCCCGGGTTCCTGCTCCGGGAAGGTGGACGGTTCGGCGTCGGGGTCGACCACCTGGCCCTGCACTTCCTGGTAGCGGCGCACTCCACCCGAAGCGGTTTCGTCGAGTCTGACCGCGATCACTACGCGCTTCAGGTGTTTTCCGTCGGCGCAGAGAGAGGAGGGACAGGTATCCCAGACGACGTAGCGGTAGACGTCGCCTTTGACCTCGCCGATCTGGAATGGGGTCGGTCCGGGAACGACGGTCCCGCCTTCGATCGTCTCGCCGCCGCTGGTGCCGCCGTTGTAGACGAGCGGTTTGAGCCCGGTGCCGTTGCGGCCGGTGTAGAAGAAGCTGGTGCTAGCGACGCGCGAGCCCGGGCTTTCCGGATCGCTGTCATGGGCCGGCAGGGTGGCCAATGCGAGTTTCGCGTACGGCAGCTGCCGCAGTTTCTCGACCTCAGCTTGCAGGACGTTGGAGACGACCTGGCTCTGCTCGGCCCGGAAGGTGTTGCGGGTCGCCGCGTCGACGATGCCGAGCACGCCGAGCCCCCCGACGATCAGGATCATCGCGGCGACCATCACCTCGACGATCGTCATCCCGTCCTCGCGCCTCATGCTTCGTCCTCGAAGTTGCGGAGGGCGACGCCGTCTTCCAGGGTGAACGGCTCTCCGTCATCGGTCTCGAAGGAGAACGTGACGCCGACATAGGTGGGATCGCCTGCCGCGGGCAGGTAAGCGAAGACCGCGGAGCTGGCGAGGCCGCTGGCGACCGTGACCGTTGGGCCGGGCGCCGTCCCGTTGGGCTGAGCGACGACACGAGTACAGGCCGTGGCGGAGCATTCGTAGGTGACGCGACAGGGAATCGAGGTGCTCGCCGCCGCACCCCCACAGGTGGACTCCTTGACGTAGGTGACGATCGCCAGCTGGCTGGAGGTATGTGCAGGCGTCGCCGGGATTTCCAGCCCTTGGCGAAGCTCGCGCGTGATGCGATCGACCGTGACCCGGGCTTGCTGGATCGCAGTCACCTGCGAAGCCGTGCGGGGATCGCTGCGGATTCCGCTCATGAAGATCGTCAGCCCGCCGCCGACCACGACCAGGCCGACCGCCGTCGCCACCAGCAGCTCGATCAGCGTGAAGCCACCCTCGTCGCGGTGTAGCGCACCGGCCCCGTGCCGCACCCGTCGCATCGGCTCAGCACCCCGCGTTGGGAGGGCTCGCCGTCACGGCGCTGCATTCGACGAAGCGGTAGGGCTCGTAATGAGCGGCCGTCTCCGGAATTTCCACTCCCGGAAGTTCGAAGCTTTCGGACCCTTTGGCCGACCAGATTTCGGCGTTCGAATCGAGATGGATCGACTTGCCCGCGAGCGCGCCGCAGAATTTCGAGTTGCTGTCCAGATCGATGTCGCTGCGCGGTGCGTAGACGACGAAGTTCTGGTCGCAGGGGCCGTTGACGGACGTATTGCTGTTGAGCTGGATTTTCGTCTGCAGGCTTTCGGAGCCGACGAACAGCATCGCCACGCTGATCGGATTGCCGGTGGACGAGGTGATCCGCGAGTTGGACTGGAGGTCGAGCTGGGTGACACCCGAAGGCTGTTTGCAGGCCTCCGGCGAGTCGAAGTAGATGGTCACGCTCTGGCCGGGCGCGATGTAGAGCGCGCTGTTGCTGTTCAGGGTCAGCTTGCAGAAGCTGTAGACCGAGCCTCCCAAGGTGACGCTGCTGTTGCCGTCGACGCGGAGCTCGCGGGCGCCGCAGGTTTTCGTCGTTTGCCCGTCGGCCCGGACGCCGTTCCAGCAGGCGTCGGCCTTGTTGTCGCCGACCGTGTCTTTGGCGAAGAAGCGGCCGTTGTCGTTATTGGTCGCGGCGTCGCCCTGGTTGACCGGCGGCAGAGTCAGTTCCTGCTGCAGGACGGTGGTTGATTTCGATTTGCAGTTGGCGTCCGAGTAGTAGCCGGCGTTGCTGCTTTCCAGTTTCATTTCTTTGCCGATGCCGACGCTCGCCTGCCCGCACTGCTTGGCGTTGGATTTGAGTTTGAGATGGCCATTGGTCGCGGTGCCGGTATGGATCAGCGCATTGGAGTCGAGGGTCATGTCGTTCAGCGAGAGAACGCCGGCGGTTGCGAACGGCCCGCCGCCGCTCGAGCCCTCGTCGGAGAGGCTCGAGGCCAATACCTGCACTCGCCGGGTGGTTCCGTTCACGGTGCCCTGCGAGACGATCTCCACGCACTCGACTTCGTTGCCGACTTCGCATTCGGTGCCGCTGGTCTCACGCGCCCAGTAGGCGACGCTGCCGCCGTTGACCGACATGCCCGTCACGGGACCGCACCATTCGCCTTCCACGGATGCCGTACATGGGGGGACGCCTCGGTTGAAGTGGAGCAGGGCCTGGCTGACCCCGGACTCGGCGACCGAAAGCGCCGACTTTCCGCCTTGGTCGCGCACGGTGCCCTGCTGGCCCTGGACCGAGGTCATCACCGCGACGCCGGCCATCCCCAGCGCGGCCACCGTCATCAACATTACGGTCGGGACCGCGAAGCCGCTCTCGGAGCCGAAGCGGCGACACGCAGCCCGGCAGTTCCGCCGGACCGAACTCAGCAGGAGAAGGGGTCGCGTGTGCATAGCCATATGTCCGGTTCTTGATCGGGCGCAGCGAGCTTTTACTTGAGCGGTTCCCCACCAAACCGCGCTTCGCGTCGTCGAGCCCATCGGCCAAATGTCCAGTGGGGCTTGAGATCCGGTCGAGGACCTCAATGAAGAAAGGCGGGCCCGAAGGCCCGCCTTCCTAACTTCTCTTGCCGCTTAGTCAGCAGCGTTCCAAGTGCTGCCTGCTTAGGGTGCTTCGTCGTTCGAAGCGGCCCAGTTGCCGTCCTCGGGACAGCCAGCAGTTCCCTTGGTTTCACAATCGGAATCAAGGACGCCTGCGTCCGTGCGGCTGATCATGAATTCCTGTCCTTCTACCTCCGAGTTGACCTGCACGGTGTAGGTTTTTACCTCCGTAAGCGGTTCCTGCAGATCGGCGTCGTTGAGCGACGGCTCGATCGCTTTCAGGTCATCAGCCGTGGCACCGTCGTAGGAGCCGGCGTGATCGGTTGCGTAGGTCTCGATCGCGGTCTGGGCGGTACGCGCCGCGGCCTTGGCCTGAGCGTCGGTGCCCTTGTCCCTCTGGTTGAAGAAGGACGGAATCGCGATCGCGGCGAGGATGCCGAGGATCAACATGACGACCAGGAGCTCGATGAGCGTGAAGCCCGCCTCCCTGTCGCCGCTGAGCCGGGCACTCATACGCGCCCGGAGATTCTGGAGAAACATTAGAGACCTCCTGTGGTCCTAATCGTTTGAGCCAGAGCCCCGTCGCGTGAAGCCACGTGGTGTCTGTCGACCCCGGTGGTAGCCCGGCTGACTCCGGTGAAGGAGTTCCGACGGCTTTGCGCCCCCGCCTCGCAGCGGGTTTGCCTTTTGCACCGAGGCACTGGCAGATTCATCACAGCCGCTTAATCGACCGTCTGCCCGATCCCTAAATCCCTGAAATTTGGGCTTCGTGCCGCAAAAAGTCAGGTTTGCTGACGTAATGACTAATCACAACTGCTTACTTCCGCCGACAGCCGAGCGTCTGCGCCCGGGTAGGCCGCTAGCCAACCTTGTCGTAGAGGCTGAAGATCGGCAGGTACATCGCGATCACGATGAAGCCGACGATGCCGCCGACGAAGACGATCATCAACGGCTCGATCAGCGAGGTGAGGGCTTTGATCTTGGCGTCGACCTCGGTCTCGTAGAAGTCGGCGATTTTGGCCAGCATGTGTTCGAGCTGCCCGGTCTCCTCGCCGACCGCGACCATGTGACCGACCATGGGTGGGAAGATCGGCGCCCGCTCGATTGGGCCGGCCAGCGAGCCGCCGCGCTTAGCGGAGGCGTAGACCTCGTCCATCGCATCCTCGATGACGACGTTGCCGGCGGTTTCGCCGGTCAGCTTGATCGACTGCAGCATCGGCACGCCAGCCGAGACCGAGCCCGAGAAGGTTCGTGACCAGCGGGCGAGCGCGATCTTCTGGATCACGTCGCCGATTTTGAACGGAACGCGCAGGAGGAGGCGCTCCCACGTGGCCCTGCCGCTGTCGGTCTTCTTCCAGCGGAAGAAAGCGACTGCCCCGCCGACAAGAGCCGGCAGGAGGATGAACCAGTAGCTGGTGATCAGGTCCGAGGCGCTCACGCAGAACTGGGTGGGAAGGGGGAGCGCGGAGCTCGATTCCCCGTTTTCCTCGGCCAGTTCTTCGAAGATGCCGGCGAAAACGGGGATGATGAAGGCGACGATCGCCAGCAGGGCCACGACGGCGAACCCGAACACCAGCGCCGGGTACATCATCGCCGATTTCACCTGGCGCCTCAGCGCGTCGGCTTTCTCCACCTGGTAGGCGATCCGATCGAGCGCATCCTCGAGCCGACCCGATTCCTCACCGGAGCGGACCATCGCGCAGAAGAGGCGATCGAAGACGTCGGGGTGGCGCTCCATCGCTTGCTCGAGGGTGCTGCCAGCCTCGACGTCGGCCCGAACGCCGCCCACCGCCTCCTTGATCTTGTCGTCCTGGGTTTGCTCCTCGAGCGTGTGCAGGGTGCGCAGCATCGGCATGCCGGAGGCGACCAGGGTCGCGAACTGGCGCGAGAAGACGGCCAGCTCGCGCGTGTCGACGCTTTTCCAGCGTTTGAAGAAGTCCTCGATTGCGATCGGCGCGCTCTTCTCGGAGACGTCGAGAACGATCAGGCCGCGTTGACGCAGCTGCTCGGTTACCTGAACCTTCGACTCGGCCTCGACCTCGCCGGTCGTTGCGGCGCCGGCCAGGTCCATCGCCCTGAAGGCGAAGGTGCTTGCCCCGGCCATTCGCTAGCCCCCCTGGGTATAGGCGGGAGGTGGGGGTGCGGGCGGTGACGGGGCCGCCGGAGGCGCTGCCATGGGCGGTTGCATCCCGGCGCCGGCGCCCTGCAGCGCAGCGGGCGCCACCGGTGCTCCGCCAAGCAGTCGTTTCAGCTCCTCCGGAACCGAGGCGCGCTGCTCGGCCAGCGAGCGGGTAATCGTCCCGGCGCGCACCAGCCGCACCAGGTCGGCGTCCATCGTCTGCATCCCAACGGCGCCGGAGGTCTGCACGGCGGCGTAGATCTGGTGCGTCTTGCCCTCGCGGATCAGGTTGCGGATCGCGGGGGTCGGCACCAGCACCTCGGTGGCGACGACCCGGCCCATCCCGTCCGCGGTCGGCAGCAGCTGCTGGGTGACGATCCCCTGCAGGGCGATCGAGAGCTGCGTCCGCACCTGGCCCTGCTGCTGGGGCGGGAAGACGTCGATGATGCGGTCGACCGTCTGCGCGGTCGACTGGGTGTGCAGGGTGGCGAAGACGAGGTGGCCGGTCTCGGCCGCGGTCAGCGCGGTGGAGATCGTCTCCAGGTCGCGCATCTCGCCGACCAGGATCACGTCGGGGTCCTCGCGCAGGGCGGCGCGCAAGCCGAGTGCGAAGTCCTCCGCGTCGGAGCCCACCTCGCGCTGGTTGACGATCGAGCGTTTGTGCTGGTGCAGGAACTCGATCGGGTCCTCGATCGTGAGGATGTGGTCCTGGCGCTCCTGGTTGATCACGTCGATCATCGCGGCCAGGGTCGTGCTCTTGCCCGAGCCGGTCGGGCCCGTAACCAGCACGAAGCCGCGCGGTTTGGAGGCCAGCTCGCGCAGCACCTGCGGCACCTTCAGCGAGTCGAGACTGGGGATGTCCTGCGGGACGAGGCGGAAGGCGGCGCTGACCGAGCCGCGCTGGAAGAAGCAGTTGACGCGGAAGCGGGCGACGCCGGGGATCGCGTAGGCAAAGTCGAGCTGTTTGTGATTCTCGAAGCGTTTGCGCTGGTCGTCGTTGAGGATGCTGTAGACGACCTCGCGCGTCTCCTGGCCGGAGAGCACGGGGAAGCCCTCCATGGGGCAGATCTTGCCCTTGTCGCGCATCGAGGGCGGCGCGCCGGCGGTCAAGTGCACGTCTGAGGCGCGCGCCTCGACCATGCGGCGCAGGACCTCTGAGAAGTCGAACTCCATGGTCACCTTGATCGACCCCCTGTAACGATCTCTTTAGGACGTGCCCGCGATTGACCACCCATATGGGTGGCTAAGTGGGGGAACGTGCGCTCACGCCGTGACACGGAGTACCTCCTCGAGACTGGTGAGGCCGCTGCGGACCTTGGTGATGCCGTCCTCGCGCAGGGTCAGCATGCCCTCCTCCCGCGCCACGGTGCTGATCTCGGCCTCGGCCGCGTGTTCGATCGCCATCTCCTTGATCCGTTCGCTCATCTGCATCACCGAGAAGAGGCCGACTCGGCCTTTGTAGCCGCTCTGGTTGCAGCGGCTGCAGCCCACCGGCTCGTAGGCCTCGAGCTCGGCGCCAACGCGGATGTCGGCGTCCGCCAACGCCTCGGGGCTGACGATCGTGCGCCGCTTGCAGTGCGCGCAGAGCTTGCGGGCCAGCCGCTGGGCGACCACGCAGTCGACTGCGGAGGCGGTGAGGAAGGACTCGATCCCCATCTTGGTCAGGCGGGTGATCGCCCCGGGCGCGTCGTTGGTATGGAGGGTGGTCAGCATCATGTGGCCGGTCAGCGCCGCCTCGATCGCGATTCGCGCCGTCTCGCCGTCACGGATCTCGCCGACCATCACGATGTCCGGATCGGCGCGCAGGATCGAGCGCAGGCCGGTGGCGAAGTCGAGGCCGGCAGCGCGGTTAACGTTGATCTGGTTGATCCCTTGCAGGCGGTACTCGACCGGGTCCTCGATCGTGATGATGTTCTTCTCGACCTGGTTCAGCGACTGCAGCGCCGCGTAGAGCGTCGTGCTCTTACCGGAGCCGGTCGGCCCCGTCACCAGCACCGCCCCGTAGGCCTGGCGGAAGGAGGCCTCGAAGCGCTCGCGCCCCGACGCATCCATGCCGAGGTCGTCGAGCGAGTGCTGGGCGTTGTCCTTGTCGAGGATGCGGATCGTCGCCCCCTCGCCGCGCTGGGTCGGCAGGGTGGTGATACGAAGATCGACGCGGCGGTCCTCGACGGTGACGCTGACCCGGCCGTCCTGCGGCACCCGCTTCTCGGCGATGTTGAGGTCGCTCATGATCTTCACCCGCGATACGACCGCGCTGACCATCCGCTTCGGCACGTGGGCGGCCTCGCGCAGGACGCCGTCGACGCGGAAGCGGACCCGCATCTCCCCCTCGCCGGGCTCGAAGTGCACGTCGGAGGCCCCCTCCCCCACCGCCTGGCCGAGGATGCTGTAGACGAGTTTGATGACCGGCGCGTCTTCGGCGCTGACTTCGATGTCGGCGACTTCGGCCAGCTCGTCTTCGTCGGCCGCTTCGCCTTCGGTGACCGCCTCGCTGACCGCGCTCTGCAGCGTGTTGAGGCGGCCGATCAAAGACTCGATGTCCTCCTCGGCGGCAACCGCCACACGGCAGTCCAGTGCCGTGGCGATCTGGATGTCGTCGACCGCGAGCACGTTGGTCGGGTCGGCCATTGCCACCAGCAGCGTCTCCTGGTCGACGAAGCCCACCGGCAGAGCCCTGTAGCGGCGCGCCGTGTTGACCGAGATCAAGTTGGCGGCGGCCATGTCCACCTGGAAGGCGGAGAGATCGACGTGGTCGAGCCCGTAGCGCTCGGCCACTGCGCGCGAGAGCTGATCGGCGGTGATCGCCCCCTGCTCGACCAAAAGCCGCTCGGGCGGGCGCCCGGCGGTGCGCGCCTGCTCGATCGCCTGCCGCGCCTGCTCGTCGGTGACGAAGCCGAGGTCGACGAGGACGTCGGTGACGAAGCCGCTGGAGCGGCCGCGCGCCACCGGCGGCGTCAGCCCGGGCGTGCCACCTTCCTGGGGGTCCAGCGCCGGCGCGGTCGAGTCGCCGGAGTCGGGGACCGGTCGCAGGTGGCTCGGCAAGTCCCGCGCGTCCATGCGGGGCTACGGGTGGTAGTCGACGGTGGGGCCCTTGTAGCCGGCGTCGATGATCGCCTGCTTGATGCTCTGCGGGCTCTGGAAGCCGTAGCTGACCGACGCGGTCGGGACCGTCTGCTTCAGGCGCTTCGGCGTGACGACGACGAGCGCCGGCACTCGCTGCACGCCAACGCCCTCGCTGATCTCCGCGTAGCGGGAGATCCTGCTGGCTGGAATGACGAAGAGTGAGACGCCCGGGAAGGCCTCGATGTCCTGCGTCGCCCGCTTCACCAGCCGGTCATCGATGCCGCCCTCGCGAACGAAGAGCAAGGCGACCGTCTGGTTCGCTTCGTAGGCGCGGAGGACGTGGCGAGGCAGCGGCGGCGCGTCAAGCGAGGACGGGGCCGGCAGGCTGACGGAAGCAGCACCGCCTTCGGTCGGCTCGGTCACGCCCAGGGTCGCTTCGGTAGCAGTCGCGCCCGTTTCCCCTTCTTCTTCGCCACCACCCCCGCCCGAGAGGACGAAGAAGCCGACGGCCACGAGCAGCACGCCGACCAAAGCGAGCTGAGCGAGCGGGTTGCTGTTGAGCTGCTCCCTCATACGTTCGCTTACTCGACAACGGGGAGGCGGAGCTTAAATTTGGGCGGACGCGCTCAGATCGAGGAAGTGCTGCCGGCGCCGACCCCGGCCTGCGCTAAATCCCCACCCGCTTCCGGCTCATAGCGCGTTTAAATAGACCAAAGACTTGGATTATTCCTAAACACGACTGTTTCCTGTCATAATCGGAAGCGCTTGACTGCCAGTGGGGCCAACGGGAACGGGAGCCCGGCGCGCTCGGGGACGCGCGCACTAGGGCTGCTGGCAAAACCCTTGAACGGGTCGATCCTCCACATCCTCGCCAAGGACCCAACCCGGCTGATCGACCTGCGCCGCGAATGTGGCGCTCCCGCGCAGACGACCCTTCGCGCGCATCTGCGGGAACTCGAAGCGTTGGGAACGATCGGCAAGCAACGACGCAATCGCTTCCCCGGTGCGCTCGAATACGAGCTGGAGCCGCCTGGGACCGAGCTGCTCCTCGTCCTGAAAGTTCTCGAACGTTGGCTCGAGGAAGCGCCGGAAGGTCCCCTCGAATTCGGGACTCGCGGTGCTAAAGCGGCGACGAAGGCGTTGCTCGAGGGCTGGTCCTCGAGCATGCTGCGCGCTCTCGCGGCCCGCCCTCTTTCGCTCACCGAGCTCGACAGCGTCATCAGCGCCCTCAACTATCCGTCCTTGGAGCGACGCCTGGCTGCGATGCGGCTCTCCGGTCAAGTCGTCGCCTGCGAGGCCGAGGGCAGCGGCACCCCATACCGAGTCACGGAGTGGCTGCGCCGGGGGATCGCCCCACTTACTGCAGCCGCTCGTTGGGAGCGGCGGTACGCCCCTGAGGGGTCGGCGCCCGTCGCACGCATCGATGCCGAGGCCGCCTTCCTGCTCGCCCTGCCCTTGGTACGCCTTGCTCCTGAGCTGTCCGGCTCCTGCCGGATGGGAGTAGAGATGAGGACGGGCAACGAGCATCGTTTAGTGGGGGCGACTGCGCAGGTCGAGCAGGGCAGGATTCGCTTTTGCACCATTCGCCTGCAGGGCGACGCCGACGCCTGGGCCACCGGCTCAGCGATGGGCTGGCTGCACGCCGTGACCGGCGCCGAACTCGATGGGCTCCAGATGGGCGGGGACCAGCGCTTGGCCCGCTCGCTGGCCGAGGGCCTGCACATGGCGCTGTTCAGATCACGCCGCCACAGGCCTGCCTCGCTGTCCCGGACTTGAGGGGAATTGGTCCTGGGCGGCAATGCCAACCAAGGCCGTTCGAGGGAACTTGACTTATTTCTTAAGTAGGGGAATATGCACAGGGATCTTTATTAAGATCAAAAACTGTTCTATTTATGGGAGGAAATATGTATCAGTCAAGACCCCTTCTCAAGCTGCTCATCGCCATAGGCGCGGCAGTTGCCATCCTCGCGATGACCGTGGCCTCCGCCTCAGCGGCCACGCCAGCTCCCGGTTACGAGAGGTTTGCCGGCTGCCCGAGCCCGGAAGAGAACGCCAGTGTGGCCGTATGCAACCGCTCAATCGTGGATGGCGGCCACTTCCAGATGGGAAACAAAAAAGTGCCCATCGCCAATCCGCTCACCCTGACCGGAGGAGCCAACCTGGCAGGAGAAATCTTCGCCAATTCCAAAGGCGGACTGACCCCCGTCAAACAGCCGGTCCCCGGTGGCATCATCGGCCTCACGGGACTCGACTGGCTCGTTAATTTCCTCAACCTCGAGGGTCTGAAACTCTATGCGGTGACCGAGCTGGCGGGTCAACCGAAAATCGGCGATGGCCTCATCCTGCCGATCAAAGTTCATCTGATTAACCCGGTTCTGGGCAATAACTGTTACGTGGGCTCCAGCGCGAATCCGATCGTGCTCAACCTCAAAACCGGTACGACCAACCCACCCCCGCCCAACAAACCGATCACCGGCCAGGAACCAGAAAAATTCTTCGATGACGAATTTGGTGTCTCTCACTTCGAAAACGCCATCTTTGTCGACAACGCATTCTCGGCACCTGGCGCCAGCGGATGCACGTTGACCCTGTTCGGCTTCATCCCGATCAGCATCAACGGGCTGGTCAACTCACAGTCGGGGCTTCCATCGCCGGCTGGCACCAACGAGACCGTGCAGCACATGGACCTCGAAATCGTGCCGCGGTCCTTGGTCTATCCCTGACACTCCTCCTCGTGAACAAAAAAGGGCCGGGCTCTCGCCCGGCCCTTTTGTCTGATCCTTGTGAAGGAAAAGGGTGGTCAGGCCGCCCCGACCACGCAAAACCTGATCCCGTAGTCCAGTGCCAATTGGCGCGCCTGTTCAAGTTCGTCGAGCACGCGAGCCTCACGAATCCCCTGCTTCGTCTCTAGTCGCGCGAGCGCCGTTTCGAACTCCTCGAAATACGCCTCCAGTTCGTCGTCCGCCGGTGGGTCCAGCGTCTTCAGCTCAGCGAGCATGCCTTCGATCGACGGGATCCCGAGCTTCCAGAAGCCGGCTCGAAAGGTGGCTTCTGCTTCTAGCTCGTCCGGATTGCGCTCTCTGTAAGCGACCGCATAGTTCTGGAACTCTTTGGCCAGTTCCACCCTCCAGCGCTTGCAATACGCGTTCGCCTCGGAGACGAACTCCTGCTTCGCCGCCGAGCTGCTGCCGCCATCGCCCACGTTCGAGCCGTTGTCGTCGTCGCCGCAGCCGACGACGGCCGCGGCAATGACGACCATCGCCAGCAGCGCTTTCGCTCGCATCCCCATAGTAAATTTCCCCTTTTTAAGATTGAAAATTTGAGCGAACAGTACCGTACGGCAAGCAGCCCGTGTCGTGCAGCTCATGCCGCAACGAGTTGATGACCGCGCCGGCCAGCAGCGCCAAGCTCAGCACGTAAAACCAGAGCAGGGCGATGAGGACGAAGCCGACGGTGGAACCGAAGCGCGAGAGGCTCGAGACGTTGGATAGGTAAAAGGGAAACGCCCAGTTGGCGACACCAGCGCAAACGGTGACGAACGCCGCCCCTGGCCAGACGTCGCGCCACGGCATGTGCCCTTTCGGCACCGCCCAGAAGATCACGCAGCAGATCACGAAGATGACCAGCACCGCGGCACCGAGCAGCAGCACCGTGTCGATCGCCTTGATGCCGGAGAGGCCCAGCGGCAGGCGGTCGGTGCTCGAAACCAGCGCCGCCTCCATCGTCGGCAGGAAGATGCTCGCCGCTATCAGCAGCAGCACCACACCAAGCATCGCGAAAGAGAAGCGCTTCTGCTCGACCCATCCCCGGCACTCGACGTGGTAGATGCGGCAGAAAGCCGTGTCCATGGCACCCCAGAAGGAGGCGCCGATCCAGAGCGACCCCAGGAATGCGGCGATCCCGATCGTCGTCGAGTTGTCCTCGATCCGCACCAGCACGTCGCTCAGGGTCCCCTGCTCGACGTTGGGGAAAAGCCGCTGCAGGTCGTCCAGCACGCCCGTCTCAACGCCCTCGATCCGCAGCACCTGCCCGAAAACGAAGAGCACCAGCAGGGCAAAGGGGAAGACGGCGAGCATCAGGTTGTAGGCGACCATCGCCGAGAGGCCGGTGACGTTCTCGCGGTATGCGCGATTCCAGAAGGCGCGCAGCCAAGAGCGCAGCCTTTCGGCCCGCTCAGGCATTGACTTCAGAAACTGAAGCGCCTATCATGGGAACAGACGTTTGAGAGGCCCTTCGACGGACCGCCTTGCCGGTCCCTTTTTATGCTCATCGCGACTTTCCTCGCTCGGGGGCCTTTCATACGCAGAGGACTTAACCATCTAGCGCGAAGGAATGGGTGCAGACAAGATGCTGGTAGCTGAGCTTCAGGAGCTCGAGGAGGTCAAAGGGCTGGTCCATCGCGGACAGCAACTCGGCGTGCTGACTTTCGGCGACGTCGCCGCTGCAGTCTCCGAGGTCGATCTCGACGAGTCCGACGTCGAGGACCTCTACGGGCACATCGAGAAGCAGGGCATCGAGCTCGTCGAGGACATGGACCCAGCCCAGAAAGCGGCTGCCGACGCCATGCCCGCCGACACGGGTCGCAAAGGCCGGCGTCGCGCCAAACAGGCGCTGGACCTGAAACCGGACATGACGACGGACAGCCTGCAGCTGTTCCTCAAGGACATCGGCAAAGTCCGCCTGCTGACCGCTCAGGAGGAGGTCGAACTTGCCAAACGGATCGAGCGGGGCGACCTCGACGCGAAGCAGAAAATGGTCGAGTCCAACCTGCGCCTCGTCGTCTCGATCGCCAAGAACTACCGGAACCAGGGCCTGCCCTTCCTCGACCTGATCCAAGAGGGGACGCTTGGCCTGGTCCGCGCTGCGGAGAAGTTCGACTATCGCAAGGGCTTCAAGTTCTCCACCTACGCGACCTGGTGGATTCGACAAGCGATCGCCCGCGCCCTCGCCGACAAGGCACGCACGATCCGCATCCCTGTCCACGTGGTCGAGAAGCTGAACAAGATCGGCCGCGCCGAGCGCAAGCTGGTCACCGAGCTCGGCCGTGAGCCGACGCCGGAGGAGATCGCCGACGTGACCGGGATCGACCCCGAGGAGGTCGACTCGATCAAGCGGTCCGCCCAAGCGCCCGTCTCGCTGGAGAAGCCAGTCGGCGACGAGGAGGAGTCGGAGTTCGGCCAGTTCATCGCCGACGAGAAGGCCGAGTCGCCGTTCGACCGGGCCGCCGATCTGCTGACCAAAGAGGCGCTGAAGGAGGCCCTGGAGAACCTCTCCTACCGCGAGCGCCGCGTGCTGGAACTGCGCTATGGGCTCGGCGGCGAGCACCCGCGCACGCTTGACGAGGTCGGTCGCACCTTCAACGTCACCCGCGAGCGGATCCGCCAAATCGAGAACCAGAGCCTGAAAAAGCTCCAGCAGCTGGGCGAAGCGCAGAAACTGCGCGAAGTCACCTGAGCTAAAGGAACCCGCCAGTCGCGGCCGATACAGGCCGCGATGTTCGAGATCGACTCAGCGCTGCGCACGCTCATCGAGCGGAATGGGTCCGACCTGCACATCAAGGTCGGCACGCCGCCGATCGTGCGCGTGCACGGCGAATTGGTCCCGCTCGAGGGCTACGACAGGCTGAACGGCGAAGACACCGAGAAGGCATTCCACGACATCGCCGAGGTGCGCTCGCTGACCGAATTCGAGGAGGAAGGCGAGGCCGACTTCTCCTACTCGATCTCCGGCCTCGCGCGCTTCCGCGTCAACACTTTCAAACAGCGCGGCACGATTTCGATCGTTTGCCGCGCGATTCCTTTCGACGTACGCTCGATCGAGGAGCTGGGGCTGCCCGACGTCGTCCGCCGTCTGGCGGAAGAGCAGCGCGGGATCGTCCTAGTTACCGGCACCACTGGCTCCGGCAAGAGCACGACCCTAGCGGCGATGATCGACCACATAAACCAAACCCGGCCGCGCCACATCGTCACCCTCGAGGACCCGATCGAGTATTTGCACAAAGACAAACGCTCGATAATCAACCAGCGAGAGGTAGGCGCCGATACCACCAGCTTCGCCCGAGCCATGCGGCGGGTCCTCCGCCAGGACCCCGACGTGATCCTGATCGGCGAGATGCGCGACGAGGAGACGGTTCGTACCGCCCTGTCGGCGGCAGAGACCGGCCACTTGGTCCTTTCCACCGTCCATACCCTGGACGCGACCGAGACCATCAACCGACTCGCCGACTTCTTCCCGCCCCACCTCCAGCACCAGGCTCGGGTCATGCTCGCCGCGACCCTCAAGGGCGCGATCGCCCAGCGCCTCGTCCCCGACGTCACCGGGGACGGACGCGTTCCCGCCTCCGAGGTTCTCGTCGTCACCGGCCGAGTCCAAGACCTAATCCTCAACCCCGATGAGACCGGCAAGATTACCGAGGTAATCGCCGAGGGCGAGTACTACGGGATGCGCACCTTCGACCAGTCCCTCCTTACCTATGTGATGGAAGGCAAGGTAAGTGAGCGGGTCGCCCTCGACTACGCCTCCAGCCCCCATGACTTCAAACTGATGCTCGCCGCCGGGGGTCAGCGCGCCAGCGGTATCGAGCAACTCGCCAGCCCCTGAGCCCCTCCAGTGTTTCGGATCCCGCACGCGCAGTTTTTGATATAACCTCATCCAGTAATCAAGCAAAGGGGTTGCTATGTGGGGCCGTTACTTCATCGCGATTGCGGTTGTCCTCGGGGCGCTTGTCAGCGTTGTCGGCTGTGGTGACGACGGGGGCGATGGAGGCGAGGGCAACGCCGCGACGGCCGCCAACGGAAGGCCTGCCTCAGGGGTCACCAAATCCGAATACATCGACCAAGCCAACTCGCTCTGCGCGAAACGCACTGCCGAACTGGCCATCAAAAGCAAACGTGCCTTCAAAAAGGTCTTTTCCAAGCCAGAAAAAGTCGCCGCAAAGCAGCTCGCCAAAGAAGCAGTCATCCCTGTCTTCGAAGGCGAGCTCAGAGACCTGAAGACGCTTAGCATCCCTTCGGAAGGCGAACAGCAAGTTGCCGCCATCTACGAAGCGATCGAAGACTTCATCGCCGAACTCAAAGCGGATCCCACCGCGCAAGAATTCTACCCCTACACTAAGGCCGAAAAGCTCGCCAAACAGTACGGCATCTCCGCCTGCGCGCATCCGTAACAGTCTTGAAGCAGAGCCCTCCGCATGCTCGCAAGCCACGTAGATGTAGCGCTGTGACGACAGCCAGGAGAAGTGGTTCCTCCTGGCTGTCTGTGATGTAGGCCTCTGCGCCGAGGCGGCGCCTTGACGCTTATGTAACTGTGATATTCACCGGTTCGTAAACGGGCATCAAGCCTCTGACTGTGACAGAGCCTTTTAGTGTTCCTTTACCGCTTGTGCCGAATATACCGCAGAGGTTATGCCGTTCGATGTTGAACTGAATGTTCGTATCGAGTGTGATGGCGTGTTTGTTTTCTTCTGAGGTTGTTGTGTATGTTAGGCCAGTTGGAATCGTTTGGGGATGAATTGTGACTGTACAGTTCGGGTGATGCACTTCAATTTTCTGATTTGAAGGACAAATCAGATGCGCTGTCTGCTCGGTGCTATTGGTCGTGCTTTTGCCACTGTAAATATGTAAGTGCATCCGTTCATGGTCACGGGCACTTTCGTTTCAGTGCCTGTTGTGTAGCAATTTTCGTAGGTCGGCGTGACGGTGAGGCTAGTCACTGTCGATGAGGCTGCTGTTGCAGCGTAGCTGGCGACTTCGCAGCCGATTTCGCCATTGAAACCGTGCAACGTGAGATTGAGTCGATGCGCACCTTCCTCCGTTCCCGTGAAGAGCACAAACCCATTTGAGGCGTCATTGGTGAAGTGGCCTTCCCCATTCGCTGAGGCGTTCATCACCACAACGGCGCTGAGCGCCATCGCGGCGAGGGCGCAAAGACCGACTGCTTTCAGCTTGAGGCTCATTCCTGTTCCTTTCGATATGCATTTAGAACCTGTTTCACAATGACCTGAGCCTCCGCCAGCAGACGATCGCGCAGGCGAGGTGCATGAAAGCGAGGTGTTGGTCGGGATCGCGCTCCCAGCGGATGCGGAGCCTGCGGAACTGGTGCAGCCAGGTGAAGCTGCGCTCCACGACCCAACGCTGGGTGCCGAGCCCTGAGCCGTGCTCCTCGCCACGGCGTGCGATCAGGGGCTTGATGCCGCGAGCCCAGAGCTCGCGGCGGTACTTGTCATGGTCATAGCCCCGATCGGCGAGCAGCCGCTCGGGGCGGTGTCTGGGGCGGCCGACCCTGCCGGCGATCGGCGCGACGCCGTCGATCAGGGGCAGGAGCTGGGTGACGTCGTTGCGCTGTCCGCCTGTCAGGGTGATCGCCAGCGGCAATCCGCCGGCGTCGGTCAGCAGGTGGTGCTTTGAGCCTGTGCGGGCGCGATCGACCGGGGACGGCCCTGTGTGGAGCCCCCCAAAAGCGCTCGGATGTGGCTGGAGTCCGCGGCGGCCCTCGACCAGTCGATCTCACCGGCGCCGTTCAGCTTGCGCAGCACCGCCTGGTGCAGCTGCTCCCAGACCCCCGCCTGCTGCCACTCGCGCAGCCGCCTCCAGCAGGTCACCCCCGAGCCGTAGCCGAACTCGGCCGGCAGGTCCCGCCAGGCGATCCCTGTGTGCAGGACGAAGAGGATCCCGTTCAGGGCAGCCCTGTCGTTGAGACGCTTTCGGCCGGGATAGCGATACCGGCGCTGCACTACGGGCAACAGCGGCTCCAGCTCGGCCCATAGGCCGTCGTCTACCTCAAAGCGCGATGGCACCTCCGACACCTCCGAGAGTCGACCACATGTGTCGGAGGGCTTCACCGCGCAAGTGGCGGGTCCTTCTTTGTGAAACAGGTTCTTAGAGCGCCACTGCGAGCGACGCTCGATCCCTTTTGGAACCAGTCTGGGAATAGCCGATGCTTTAAAAAAGGACAAGTAATCAGAGTGTGCGTGCACGGTGGTGCGTTGGAGTACAGGACGTCGACTCGATTCCCCCTGCAAAACTAAGTCTGAGTCCTCGCCGCGCGTACCGAACGGCACGGATGGCGATTTAAACCCGGCCCGGGCTTAGATGTCTACCGCTTGCAGCCGCTGACCCTCACCACAGGGTTCAGGCTCCGACGCCGACCAGCTCCGTGCAGGCGAGAACGAGGTCCGGCAGACGTTCAATGCATATTGCCGCCCGGAGCCGGGAAGGAATCCCGGCCCCGGGTCTCTGCATTGGTGAACAGGTCGCTCGGACTCCCTCCGCTCCAATGCGAAAAAATCAGAGACCTATGTCGTTGTGATGTTTATCCGCTCGCCAGCTGTGTTGGTGCCGAGGAGTGTATTGGAGCCTTTCAGTGTTCCTTTACCGCTTGTGCCGAATATGCCGCACAGGTTATGCCGTTCGATGTTGAACTGAATGTTCGTATCGAGTGTGATGGCATGTTTGGTGGCATCGGTGATTGTTGTGTATGTTAGGCCAGTGGCAATCGTTTGGGGATGAATTGTGGTTGTGCAGTTCGGGTGGTGGATTTCGATTTTCTGCCCGGCGGGGCACACGATGTGCATGGTCTGCTCGGTGGTTGCCTGATTGCCTCCTGTGAATGTGAATGTGTAGGTGCAGCCGTTGACTGTAATAGGCACCGTCACACTCGGATCGCCTGTTGTGTAGCAGTCGACGTAGCTCGGCGCGAGGGTGAGACTGGTCTGTGTTGCTGCCGTGATTGTGCCGAAATAGGATGCTCCCTCGCAGCCGGTTTCCCCGCTGAAGCCGTGCAGGGTGAGGTGGTGTCGATGCGAACCTCCCTCCACGCCGCCGATCAACGCGTGGCCGCCTGGGGCGTCGTTGGTGAAGTGACCCTGGACCGTAGCCGAAGCGTTCATCACGGCAACTGCGCTGATCGCCGTCGCGGCGAGGGTGCAGAGGCTCAATGCTTTTAGCTTGAGGCTCATTTCGTTCCTTTCACTTATGCGTTTCCGAGCGCCGCCGGTTGCCACCGGCGCTCCGTCTCTTTGGGACAGCAAGGGATAACCCCAAGCCTCTCGGCAAGCAAGGAGTCAGGGCTATTTAATGCAGCGCAAACATCTCAGCCTTGGAGCGGCGTTCTTTTCCCTGCAAGGAGCGCATATCAACAGCTCGCGCGTGCCTTTCAGCGCGGGACGGGATTGGTGTAGCCGGCCGGCGCGCTTAGCGCTTGCGCTTAGCGCTTGCCGCGGGGTTTGGACCCCCCGCACCCCCCAGCCCTAACCACCGGGCTCAGGCTGCGCCGCTTGCCGCTTTGGGCCTGCAGCTGAATCTTCGCGCGATTCGGGCCCGAGCAGAGGTTGCGGCTGTTGACGATCAGGCCCTTTTTGCCGCCCTGCATGTCGAGCACCACTTTGGTCAGTGGTGCGTCGGGGGCATCGGCGAAGGTGGCCCTGATGCCGCCTTTGAGCGAGTCGATGCGGGCTGAGACCTCGATGTCGACGAGGCCGTGTAGGTCGAGGACTAAGTCGGGCAGGTTGTTATCGGAGGAGCGCTGGTAGACGGGGCCGGTGAGGGGCTCCTCCAAGATCGGCGTGAAGGCCGTGGCCTGGCCGTAGATCGCGCCTTTGGGGCAGTTGTTGGCGGCGAACTGAACCCGGGTGCAGATGGTGCGGATGTGGGCTTGGTCGAGGAAGGCCGAGCGCGGCAGGCGGGCGACCAGGCCCTTCAGGTTGGCGTCGCCGGGCCTCGGTCGATAGACGCTTCTGAGCGCCGGGTGGGCGCCGCGGGCGGTGCCGCCTTTGAGGTTGAGCGAGATGCGGGGCTTGAAGCCGAGGCGCGAGCAGTTGGCGGCCTGGAAGCGGGCTTCTCTTTTGACCGGGGAGTCGTCCTGGGTGCTGAAGAGGGCCGTGCCTCCGCCCCAGATCTGAGCGACGGTGGCAAAGGGCTCACAGCTGGTCGGGTTGAGGGTGAACTGGCTGCGGTCGACGTCGACGAGAATGTCTCTTACCCGCAGCGGGATGCCGGCGAGGATGTGGGGGATCGGGTCTGAGCTTGCACCGTCGACGCTCGCCTCTCCCGTCTTGGGGTCGACCCGGAGCGCCTCGCGCACGACGACGGTGCCGACGTCAAAGGGGCCGGCGACGGCGGGGACGATGACAACGACAGAGAGCGGCGCTCCGGCGACCGGTCCTGCCAGGTAGAGGCGACCGGCGGCGTAGGTGAGCTGGGAGCCGACTCCGGCGCCGCCCTTGACGTTGCCGATCTGGGAGTTAGGGGGACAGCTGGGGGATGCCAGCTCCTGGCGACCGCGCTTTGCCTTGGCCTGCGCGATCTGGGCGTCAGAGCATTTCTCCACTCCGGCCAGCTTGGCGATCATCCCCGGCGGCAGGGTGGCGTCAAAGCGGGTCAGGTCCTGGTCTCCGTCGCGTCTGGTCAGGCGCATGTGGAAGGGGGAGTAGGAGCCGGCGTTGTTGTTGAGAGCGCCCGCGGTGAAACCGGGGGCAAACGGCGGCGGCCCGGCAGGGGGGCAGGGGCCGCCGCCGACGCCCCGGTTGATCTGGAAGATGGAGGGAATTGGGCGGATGCTCGAGGGATCACCGGAGGGGGTGAGCTGCGCCAGGGATTCGTAGCTCCCGCAGGTGGGCGGAGTGACGAGCGGGCTGCGGCCGCCCTCGCGCAGGCGCAGGCGCACCTCAGCGAGCGGGAAGGGGGGCAGGTTCTCGAGGGTGCTGCGCAGCTGCCCGGTGAGGGGGTCGGGCTCGATCTTGCCGGCCTGCTTGATGATCAGCCCGAGCTCTGGGTGGCGGATCACGATGTAGAAGGCTAGGAGGGAGTCGAAGGGGTTCTCCGCTCCTGGCTGAGGGGTCGCGGGGTCATCCTGGGTGGCGATGAAGAGCGAGCCCTTAAAGACCGCGCCTTCGAGGATCGGGGTCTCAGCTTCGATCGTGCCGATCTTTGAGGCCTGCGGGCAACCCTGGCCCGGCTGGAAGGTAAGCGTCTCTTGGGCCAGGCCCTGCGGGGAGCAGGTGGCGAGCCCTTCGGCGAGGGAGGGGTTGGCGGTCATCCCCTCGGGCAGGGTGAGGAGTGCTTTGGCGATGTCTGAGTGAGCGGCCCCTTTGGGATTGGCGAGGCCGGGGTCGGTGACCGCGAGGTTTACCTCAAGGCCGGTGGGACTATCTGCATGATCGCTGGTCGGCTGGGCAGAGAGGTTGGGGGCAAAGCCCAGTTTGGAGCAGCCGGTCATCGCCGGACTCTGCGCAGTGCCTTCAAAGGAGACCGGCGGGCCGGGGTTGACCGGGTCCCCGCTCCACCACGAGAGCGCCCTGAAGGTGGTGGTGAGCGGCACCCCGCAGCTGCGCGGCAAGGTGATGAAGGGCTTAACCGGGATGTTTGCCGGGCAGCTGGTGGCGGGGAAGAGGGGCAGCAAGCAGCGGCCGCGCTCCGCGTCGTGGGCGGGGTCTGCGGGGTTGCCCCAAAGCGTCGTCTCGGCGGTGATCACTTCGGTGATCTGGGGGGTATTGGAGAGGCGGGCGGTGACGTTGTAGGGGTAGGTGGGGCTGGCGCTGACGTCAACGGCAGTGGGGATCTCGGCGACGACGAAGCCGAGCTTTGCCACCGAGCGGGGCGAGGGGCGCAGGTTGTATACGGGGACGGTTTCCTGGGCGGGGGGCCCGAGGCCGCCGCCGCCCAGTTCGACCGTCAGCGTGCCGAGCACGGTCGCGTCGGCGCAGCCTTCGCCCGAGGAGAGGAAGTCGACCGTCTCACAGGGCGGCACCGCGGTCGGGTTGCCGGCAAAGCCCGGTGGCAGGGTGATCTCCAGGTCGCGGACCGCGCCCTCGACCAGCTCCGCGCCTTTGTCGGAGTCAAAGGCGGTGTTGAGCGCAAAGAAGGTCTTCATCTCAAAGGGATGGGACCCCGCCTGGGTGGCCGGGGTGCCGTCTTCTTCGAGGAAGCGCACGCTTATCTCCGAGAGGCCGAACTCGGCGCCAGCGGGGGCGGCGGCGATCCCGAGCAGGGCCGCGGCCGCGGTCAGGGCGAGGCAGAGCCTTCTCATCGCGCTGCCCTCCGGCGCTGGCTTTGCTTGGGCTTGGCTTTGTTTGCTTTTGCCTTCTTGACGCAGCGCACTTTGCCCCCGCGGCGCACCTTGCGCTGTCCTTTGCGGCAGTGTTTGGGCGCCGTCTCGTTGCCCGGCCCCTTGAAGGCTTCGCTTGCCGGGGTCACCGCGGGCGGCGGCGGCGGTGGGCTCTGGCAGGCTTCGCCTTCGCAGTCGGGTTTTCCGACCGGTTCGGGGAAGCCGCCGCCGACGCGGGCGTCATAGACGTCGTTAAGGCCGTAGTCGGAGCCGACCAGGCTGTCGAGCGTGCCGAAGAAGGCGTTGTTGCCTGAGGGGTCGGCGTCGAGGAAGGCCGCATTGCGCGGACTCTCACCGGAGGAGATCAGATCGATGCAGCCACCGGCCGAGGTGTGGAAGCTGGCGTTCGCTTCCGTGCACGTCCCGGCTCCCGCCTCCTCCCACTGGTAGACGTCCCAGACGCCGTTGGTGTCTTGCGGCACGAGCGCCTCGTGGCTCTCAAAGAAGACCCGACGCCCGTCCTCAGAGAGCACCCGCGGGGCATGCTGATGGATCTCCCAGCCCTGGATCCGGGCCGCTACCCACCGTGGGTCCCCCACTTTGCCGAAGTTCTCCCCCGCCGGGCGCGCCCCGGTCGGGTTGCAGGAGACACACAGCAGTTTGTCCTCGACCGCGTCATAGAGGTAGACCTCGGTTGCCGGCTCGCCGCTTTGCGCGTCGAGGTTGTCGTATCCGGTTGGCGTCGGGCTCGCCGCCGAGACGAAGGTCGCGTGCAGCCCGTCCGCGCTCACCCGTGCGAAGCGGTGCGCCGGGATCTCATCGATCGGCGCCGGTTCACTGAAGTAGCCGCCGATGTCCGCGCTCGCCAGCGCCATGATGAAGGTGTAGGTGGGGGGGTTGCCTTCCTGCGGTGCTTGGTAGAGGTAGAGGTTGTGGGCGCCCGCGCTGCCCTCTCCGGCGCCGTCGAGGTCCTCGCTCGAGGCGAAGTAGATCCTCGATGCGTCCTCGCTCGCCCCCAGTGGGCCCTCGACTCCTTTGGCGATCAATTGCGGCGTTTCGGTGTCGACGTCTACTTCGTAGAGCTCGTCTTTTAGCGTCCCTGACTCAAAGGAGAAGATCGCTTTTGAGCCATCGTTTGACGCCGTCCAAAACCAGGCCGGGTCTTGGGCTTTGGTCGTCGAGACCCGCACCGTCTGCGCGCCGCCGATCCGCGCGAAGATCCGCCCTGGGGCTCCCGGTTCCAAGCCGCCCCCCGGCGAGCCGGTGTATGCGCTCCAAAAGATCCGCTCCCCGTCGGCTGAGATCGCGTTGTGGGTGCTCGAGCTGATGCCGCCGTCTGGTCCAGCCGAGGTCCCCGCCCCACACGGCTGTGCCACCGGGCTTCCGTTCGGCAGGTAGCAGACAAACCGTAGCCCCTCCGGCGTGTGCTCATACAACGACAGCTCGAAGTCCGCCAGTGCCGGTGAGTCTGCGTGCAGCTTCCCGTTCACCGTGAAGATCGTGTGCTGACCGTCATCGGAGAAGCCCTGCACCCGCAGTTCGACGTATTCGTCCGCCGTCTTATTGGCAGGCGGCACCCTCGTCAGCGCTTCGTATTCGGGCGCATCCGAGCAGTTGTCGCGCCGATAGAGGTTGCCGTAATCGGCGATCGCCTCTTTCGACAGCGGCGCCACCGAGAGGTGCACGAACCATGCCTGGCAGAGGTCACCCGCGAAGCCCTGGAAGTCGCCGTCGAGCAGTGCGATACCTTCCACCGGCGGCGTCGTCCGCGGCGGCGAGAGGCCTTTGGTGCTCCAGCCCTCCCCTCCCCGCTGCGCCAGGTACTGCGAGACAAAGGCCGCCCCCTCGTTCTCCCCGAAGGCGGTGTATGAGGTGAAGGTGAAGCGCTCACCCGTGGGGTCGCTCTGGTGGATTTCGAAGAGCAGGGGAGAGAGGGCGTTCTTTCCTACCCACAGCGCCACGTCGGCGTTGCCTTTCTCCAGCGGCGAGACCATCTCATAGCCGCGACAGTCGGGCAGCTTTGCTCCGGCGCCGCTGCGCAGAGCGTCGTTGGGGCACTGCTGCGGCGGTCTTGCCGCCGCGAAGGTGGTAAAGGTCGCTTCCAGACCCGATTCCGGGTCCGCTTCTTCGGGACCTTCCCTGCCGTCTGGGTCGATGCCGAAGACCGGCCCGCCGCCGCTGCTTTGTGCCACGAAGCGGTAGTGGTAGGTCGTCCCGGGCGCTAGGCCCCCTAGGACGACGCCGGCGCTCGTCAGCGCTTTGTTAGCCGATTTATCGGTCAGGAGCGCCGGGCTGAGCGGCGCTTTCTGGTCGCAGCCACCGCCTTTGCAGGGCTCGGTTCCGTATTCGAGGTAGGTGGTGGTGTCAGCGAAGAAGCGCGGATTGATCTGCGCCTTCAGCGTCGCCTCTTCGCGGCCCACCGAGGTCGCGAACTGGGCCAGGATCTCCGGCGGGTTCGGCGGCGGTGGTTCGCATCCGATCGGCGGGCTGCCGTAGGCGTTCACGTGGCTTACTTTCGGATCTTTGAAGAAGGCCACGTAGAGGTTTCCGGGCGATTCGCTGTCAGGCAGCGTCCCGTCCGCGCAAATATTCGTCTCAAGTCCCGTTAGTCCGGGTCCTTGGAAGGGCACGTAGGGAAAGAGCCTTGCATTCGCGCCCGGCACCAATGAAGCATCTTCTTCTTCTTTCGTTGGCACCAGCCTGAGGCCGGCAGCGCTCCATTTTATTACTCTGCCCATCTCTTTCGGAAGCTCCCCCAGCGGGTCGTCGATCGCGTAGACGTTGCCCTCAACGTCTACCGCCACGGCTAGCGGGTTCGAGGCTTCGAATTTCGATTCGCCCGGTTTCCCCGGTACCAGCGGTTCTCCCGAAGCGCTTAGCTTGTATACGTCTTCGCGGCCTGAGAGCGAGAAGTAGATGTTGCCGGCGTCGTCCACCTCGAGGGCGTTCACGGTTTCGTCGGCAAAGTCGCCCAATTCGCCTTCGAAGGCGATTTCTTCTTTGAAACTGCCGTCGAGGTTGAAGAGCTGGATTCGGTCTTTGTCGCCGACCACGATCGCGTTGGACGTGGGGCTGTAGGCGATGTAGTTACCGCGGACGGGAGTGAAGTGGCTCGGGCCTTCGCCGCTCGTGCCCGCCTGGCAGACGTCGGTCGGGGCGATCGGGCAGACGTCTTGCTGCGCTTCAGGCGCCCCTTCTTCGACCTTGGTTTTGTTCACTTTGCCGCCCAGCATCAAAAGGAACTCGCCGTCGGGGCTGAACTTCTGCACTCGCAGGTTCTCCCGTTCGAATACGTAGACATTCCCCGCGCCATCGAGCGCAAGCGCGGTACCGCCGAAGAATCCGTCTAGCTGGCCCTTTGCCCTGTCCGGGGATGCCTTTCCGGCATATGCCCGGAGGTGGGGTGGCATCCGGTTCCGCCGGGCCACAAGTCTGCAGTTCGTTCGCGCCGGTGGAGACCCCCCAACCCCACGACTTGACAAAGAGGCCCCACGCCGTGAACTCGCTGATCCGCGCGTTGAGGTGGTCAGCGACGTAGATGTGCCCGTTATCGGCAGAAACAGCGATGTCCCGCGGGTTGTTGAGTTCCGCCGCCCCTTCGCCGGGGGCGATCTGGTCTTCGGGAATCTGCAGGAGGAAGTCTGGTGGCGCGGCCGATGCCGAGCCTGCCAGCCGATACGCGCAGGAATAGCGAAACCAGATTGACATTGCATCCCTGCGCAATCATCCCGTGCCCCCTAGACAGTCCGCTATCTCCGGCGGCAAGCCTCGGATTCCGCTTATCAGCTAAGAACTCTATCGGAACAAACAAGTTCTGTCAAGGATTCCTGCAGTTTTGTCAGACGCCAGGGCCAGGATGATCCTGGCCCTGGCGTCATGTCCACCATTAGGAGCCGTTCAGCTCCACATGCGTCGATCGAAACCTTATCCAAGCGAATGCCTATGTAGCTGTGATGCCGACTCTGGTTGGCTCCGTTCGTACCGTGGACTGTCGCAGAGACCGAGCGAGTTCGCCGTACCCATTTGTGCCGAAGATGCCGCAGAGTCCGTGCCGTTCGATGTCGAATGTCACGTTCGTGTCGAGTGTGATTTCGTGTTTTCCGCTTCGGTGATTTTCCTTGTGTATGTAACGCCTTTGACCGTCTGCGGTCCGATTGTGGCTGTGCAGTTAGGATGGTGTACTTCAATTTTTTTACCGACTGGGCAAAGCAGGTCGACTGTATGCTCGGTAGTCGCCGCGGGCCCAGGTGCCACTGTGAATGTGTAGGTGCAGCCGTTCATTGTGACACCAATTGCGTTTTGGTCTGGATCGCCTGTTGTGTAGCAATTGTTGTATTTAGGCGTAACGGTAAGGCTGGTGACTGTAAGGGCATTCGCTGTGGCTTCATACGTGGCTTCGTCGCAGCCGACTTGCCCTGAGAATCCGTGCAAGGTGAGGTGATGACGATGGGCGGTGCCCGGTCCCTCCGTGCCTTTGACTACGGTGTGCGCCACCTCGGACACGAAGTGACCGCCCGCGGTAGCCGAGGCGTTCATCACCGCGACGGCGCTGACCGCCATCGCCGCGATGAGGCTGAGGCCAAGGGCCTTTAGCTTGAGGCTCATTTGTTCCCTTTCCGTTAATGCGTTGGAGCGCCCGAAGGCGCGGGTCCCATTTCACGGGACTTAGCAAATGCATAACCCATTTTTAATAAATAATCAAGAAATTTTTTTGTTTATTGAGCAGCGCTTGAGGTTCCATCGCTGCTGGCCGGCGCTTTGCCTGCAAAGCCCGTATGTCAGGATCGCGCGTGCGCGGAACCGCGCGCACGCGGCAAGCCTCTCCCTTGGGGGCGCTGTATCGATCCGACAGCCCTGCGCGAAGCCGTCGTAACAGAGAGTTAATCCTCGGAGTCCGTGTCCGTGGGAGCGATCGTCTTACCTTTGGGTCGAAGGAGTCGCCTTCGGTACGGGGCCGTTACGGCGCCTTGACCCGGGATCGGCGAGAGCGCCTCAACGCGTAACCGATATCCGCACCTCGCCCCCGGATTGCTCGTCTGAGCGTCCCGGAGCTTTTCTTTTGCCTGAAGCCATCGCTCGCAAGATCCCTAAACCTACGCCAAGCCACATTCCATCGACCCACTGAATCGCAAGGTCCAGCCCAACCAGTAAGGCCAGCCGGGCGATCGTTTCGCTGACAAACCCCCCGAGCGTGCCGAAGAGTGCGATGTCAACGCTCGGCCGCCTGCGCTCGGGCACAAGCGTGATTTCGAATTCGATCTCCACATCTGTTTAGGCGATGACGACCAAGAATTCGCCCCCTTGCCGAGATTTCGAACGAAGTTGACCTGAGACGAGGTTCACTTGAGGTCAAGTGGATCACGACTGGGAACTCACTTCTCATCTGAGAAAGAGGATTCGCCTCGCTTTATCAGCCCAGGCCGCCGCGTGTTGACACCGCAGTG
Source organism: uncultured Solirubrobacterales bacterium (assembly GCA_963817945.1). GTDB lineage: Bacteria > Actinomycetota > Thermoleophilia > Solirubrobacterales > 70-9 > VRUE01. The sequence goes on from CAWFQH010000001.1 coordinate 500,521, forward strand.
TTCGCCGCGCTCGAGGAGCTGGCCGTCGGGATCCTTGCAAGCAACGGGTTCGAGGCAAAGAAACGCCCCCGGACGCTCAGACGAGCGATCCGGGGGCGAGGTGCGGATATCGGTTACGCGTTGAGGCGCTCTCGCCGATCCGGGGTCAAGGCGCCGTAACGGCCCACGTGCCCCAGGCGAGACCTTCGAACCCGAGGGCGATTAGCGCAGCACCGGAGGTAGCGGCGCCTTTAGCCGGGAGCGACCCATCAAGTGAGGCGGGGTTATAGATCGACGGGCTGAAGCTGGCTGCAAATTTGTCTTTTTCGTACACGCAAAGGTGGCCGGCTTCCGCGGTCGGCACCTCGGCGGTCCCGTCGCATGCCGCTGGCGGCGTCCCTTCGATTTCGGCTTTAGTGACGAAGTGGACGTTGCTCCCTGGCAATGCCGACACCAGCGGAATGTTGAAAGGCAGCGGCGCCGACGTGGAGCTGGTCGTTAAAAACCAGGAGCCCTTCAGGGTCTCTTCGCTCGGGAGCGTGCCGCCGGCGGTCCAGGGCTCGCCATTGCAGATTTTTTTCTTCGACGCAGGCGTGCCTTCGGTTTCGACGGTTGCGCCGCCCGCTTTGCATTCCCCCGCAGTTGGCGTACCGACTACGACGCTTTTTCCGTTGACGCCATCTTTGCCAGGTGCCCCCGGATCGCCTTTAGCTCCCGGATCGCCTTTAGCCCCGGGCTGACCGGCGGGCCCAGCAGCGCCAGGTGCCCCGTCTTTGCCGTTTTTACCCGCGTGTTTTTTGGCTATGTTCGTGACTTCTTTTTTTTGTTTCCCGGTAAGGCCGCCGCCTTTGGCGGCCCAAGCGCCACCGACCATGGCGAAGACCAAGGCCACAATCGCAAGTAAACCTGGAATACCCAAGCGGTCCCTGAGCAAAAAGGCCGCACGATCTCTAATCAAACTCATAGTTGAGAGTCCCCTCCCCTTGTTGATTGAACACCGAGAACCCATGCCCCGGCTGACTCCAAGGTATAGGAAAGCATGAAGTTTGCAAGGAAAAACACCTGGGTTCCCACAAGCTGGTAGTCAGATGTCGATCGCTGCAAGTCGTCCTACAATAGCGCAAAGAAACAAAAGCGTTTTCTATTCATCTTGCGCTTTACGTCCCTCGACGAAGATCTCGAACTGGTTGTCGCGGGGCATGCGGGGCTTGCCGCTACCGCGGAAGACGTTGGCGAGGCGCATCCCGACCGAGCCATAGAGCTCGGTCAGCTCATCGACCGAGTAGAGGCGCTGGCGGAAGGGGATCGGCTCGTAGCGCTCGAAGACCTCCCCGATCGGGATCGGCACGGTATAGCCTTCGAGGTAGCGGGCCTCGGCGTTCCAGTGATGCTCGCTGAGTTCCAGCGTTGCCTCACCGACGATCCAGTTTTTCTGCGGCAGGTGCTTTTCGGCGTGGAGAACGTTGGGTAGCTGCATCAGATGACCGCCACCGGGCCGCAGCGCCTGCGACACCACCTCGAAGGTGCGGTAGTTCTCCTCATCGGTCTCGAAATAGCCGACGGCGCCGTCATTGAGACTGAGAACGAGGTCGAACTCCTCCGTGAAGTCAAGCTCGCGGAGATCGGCCTGGACGAAGGAGATCTCCAAAGACTGCGCCTCGGCCTCGCTGCGAGCGATCTCGAGCAGCTCGTCGGAGATGTCCAAGCCGACGACCTCGAACCCCCGGCGCCGCAGCTCGAGCGAATGGCGCCCGATCCCGCAAGCGAGGTCGAGGACGCGCTCAGACCCCTCCGGCTTGAGCATCCCGAGGGCGCGATCCACTTCCGCCGTGGTCCGGTCCGCCCACGGCATCTGCGTGGTGGAATCGGCCGGAAACCCCGAACGATACCAGTCGGGAGGAACCTGAATGCCGGTGTCCGTCGCCATGCTCTGAAAGGTTATATCAATCAGTGAGAACCCTTGCTTTCCCATACTGCACCGTTGTTGTGTCATAATGCGAAGTGCATGGAACTCGCCGGCGGCGGAGCGGGGAGCGGAGGCAGGGCCGGAGCGCTGATCCTCTCCCTGCTCGCGACCCCGCTCAGTCCAGAGATCCTGGACGAGCTCTCGCGCGGACCGCGGCGGATCTCGGAGTTGAGGCACCAGATCGGCTCGCCGTCACAGACTGCCCTTCGCGCCCGCCTTAGGCAGCTCGGCGCGCTTGGCGTGGTTAGCGGGAGGAGGCGGAACCCGTTCCCAGGTGGACGCGAGTACGAGCTGACCGACATGCCGGGACGGGAGCTGCTCTTCATCGCCACGACGCTGGAAGGGTGGCTGGCCAGCGCCCCCGAGGAGCCGCTTAACTTCAGCAGTAACGCCGGGCGGACCGCGATCGCGAGCCTTGCCGAAGGCTGGTCTTCGACGATGCTGCGGGCGCTGGCCTGCCGGCCGGCGAGCCCGGTAGAGCTCCACGGCAAGGTCGACTTCCTCAGCAGGGAATCGTTGGACCGCCGGCTCCGGGCGCTGCGCCTCGCCGGCCTCGTGGTGGGCAGCAGCGCCACACACGAGCACACCTCCTACGCGATCACCGATTGGCTGCGCAAAGGGACCGGGCCGGTCGTCGCAGCGGCGCGCTGGGAGCGGCGCCACCTCCCCCACGCCGCGCCGCCGATCAGGCCGATCGACGCCGAGGCCGGATTCCTGCTGGCGATGCCTTTGCTGAAGCCTGCCCCGGGACTCTCGGGCACCTGCCGGCTGGGGGTCGAGTTTGGTGACGGTAAGGACCACTCCCTGGCGGGGGTGACTGTCGAGGTCGGCGGGGGCCGAGTAATCGCCTGCACGACGCACCTCGAGACCAGTCCTGCCGCCTGGGCCACGGGCCCGCCGGAGGCCTGGCTTCGCACCGCGATCGAAGCCGATCCGAGCCGACTGGAGCTGGGCGGGAATCGGCGGCTCGTCCGCGGGCTGATTGACGGGCTCAACCAGGTCCTCTTCGGACCCGCGCGGCCGCTGCCGCCACGGTCCTAGCGCCGGGCCGGCTGCCGTGCGCTTAGGAACAGAGGGGGTTTTCTTGCGGTCCCAGATGCGCTACTTTGGCTGGACGATGTCTCCTTCCTCCTGGATCGAGACTGCCGCAGAGCGCTCGGACCTCGTCCGCGACGCCCTCGCGCTGGCGCGAGAGCTGCACGCCGGCGACTGGCGGCAGACGGGCGCCGGGGAGATTCCCTTCATCGACCATCCCCTGGCGGTGGCCGACCGGCTCGCAGAAACCAGCCTTTCCGAGGAGGTCGTTGCGGCGGGCCTCCTGCACGACGTGATCGAGTACACCCACTTCCCGCTCTCAAAACTGCGTGACCGCTTCGGGGTAGATGTCGCGGCGATCGTCTTCGCGCTCACCGAGGACATGGAGATCCAAAGCTACGAGGAGCGCAAGCGGGAGCTGCGGCAGCTAGTCGCCGCAGCTGGTCCCGACGCCTGGATGGTCTTCGCCGCGGACAAGATCTCCAATGTGGAAGTACTGCGCCGCGCCTATGCGATCGAGGGCGAGGAGGTCGACGAGGAGCTCCCCGTCGAGCTGAACCTGAAGATCCTCGTCTGGGAGGACGACCTGGAAATGCTCTTCGACGAGACCAGCGATGACTCGCCGCTTGTCGATCGCTTCGCCAACGAGATGGTCGGGCTCTGGGGCCAGCGGGCCGAGGAACTGCGACTCGCCTGAAGCTATCCCGGTGGCCAGAGATGGACCTGATGCGCGCTTGGAGCTAGCCCTTCTTCACCAAGTCGACCACATAGACCATCGTGTCCTCGGGCCCGCTCTCCGGGAAGATGAGGCGTGGCGGCACGATTAGCTTGCGGCGACCGCCGACTCGCATCCCGCGCACGCCCTTTTCCCAGCCCGGGATCTCGGTCCCAGCGCCGAGCTCGAAACGGCGCGGCTCGAAACCTCGGTTGCTGTCGACGGGTTCGCGGGGTGCGAAACGGACCATGTCGAACTTGACTGAGACCCAGTCGCCGGGGCCGACTATGTCGCCGGTTCCCTCGCGTAATTCTTTTACGACGAGCTTCTTCGGCGGATTGCCGGGAACAGGATCGATCACCGGCGTCGAGGTCGTCGAAGCGCGCTCCTCGCCAGGCGCCTCGGTACCGCTCTCCTCCCCTCCGCCGCAGCCGGCGAAGGCGAGGCTCGCGAGAATCGCGATTGTCAGCCCGGCCAGACGGATAGATCAAACTTTACTGTGTAATTTCCCCGAACCGACTTCGTAAGGACTCGCCCGCGCCTAGCGAGGCGCCCAGGCGTCGGGCGAGGCGGCGAGCTGCTCAACCGGGGCCGGCAGGTGGCCGGAGACGAGATCGGCCAGGGTCACGTGCTCGAGCACCGCACGCAGGTTGGCGCGAACGGCGATCCAGACCTCCTGCAGGTGCTCGGCGTTGCCGCGGTACTCAATCGACTCCGGCGGCGAAGACTGGACGTGGGCGATCGGGCCCTCGACGGCGCGGACGACGTCGGCGATCGTGATCGCGTCGGCCGGCTTTGCCAGCCAGTAGCCCCCCTTCGCTCCGCGCCGCGCCCGCACGATTCCGTGGTGTTTCAGCTCGAGCAGGATGTGCTCGAGGAACTGGAGCGGGATCTCCTGCGCCTCGGCCAGCCGCTCGCCCTTGACGGGACCATCCGCCGCTGCCGCCAGCTCGGCGGCGGCGCGAACCGCGTAATCGGCCTTTGCAGTGACGCGCATTGGAAACCAAGCGTATCTGTCGCGGCCAGGCCGCCCGCCCCCAGCCTCACCTGTCCAATCGGTACGCCTGAAATCTTGTATGAAATCAATCGAAGTATTAGGGTAATAAGGGACCACTCGATCGCAGCGATGGGAGGCGCTCATGGAGAGCGGAGACGTTCCGAGCGATTGGTATCGAAATAGCTTCTCCCCCAATCTCTCTGCCGTTTTCTGGGAGGAGGACATCGGGGTGAAGGTCGATCTCGCCCTGGAGATGCTCGAGGCGACCGGCTGTGAGCGCGTCCTCGATCTCGCCTGCGCGACGGGGCGGCGCTCGCTGGAGCTGAGCCGCAGGGGCTTCGACGTGGTGGGGGTCGAGCCGCGTGGGGATCTGCTCGAAATCGCGGGCGGCGAAGCGGAGCTGCAGGGGTTGACGCCGTTCTTCCACGAGGTGGACCCGCGCGAGATGGACTTCCACCGTGAGTTCGACTGGGTGCTGAGCCTGGGCGGCGGAGCCTTTGGCTACTTCGACTACGACGAGGGGAACCTGGCCGCCTTCCAGGCGGCGGCCTGCGCGCTATGTCCCGGCGGCACGCTCCTAATGCAGGTTCCGAACATCCACCACGTGGAGGCACACCTCCCGACCAGGACCTGGATATCGACGGACCAGACGATCGAGCTGATCGAGCAGTGCTGGAACGCGGGGACGCGACGGATCGAAGGCGAGACCATGTCCCTGGTCCTCGACGGCATGGGCGACTTTGAGAACGACGGCTGCGCCCCGTTCGAACGCCGTCTCTACTCCGTTGAGGAGCTGGCCGAGATCTTCGAAGCGGTCGGGCTGAGCCTCGCCGACGTCTACGACGAAGACGGAGCGCGCTGTGCCCCCACCGACGTCCAGCAGGAGATCTTCGTCGAGGCGCGCGCGTAGCGCCTCGTAACGCTCAGCCGATCGTCTCGGGGGCCAACTCGCCAGAGCGATCGTGCGGCGGCCCCTCCGCTTCCTCCGCTTCACGTTCGGCCCGACGCGTCGACCACCAGCGCGGAAACCAGATCAGCAGGCCTAATCCGATGCCCGCGACCGCGGCGGCGATTGGCCAGACGACCGGGTCGCCCTTCTGCACGGTGACGATTCCCGAGGCGACGAGGACGACGCCGAGAGCGGTGCGGAGGAAGCCGACCGGAGCCCGGCTGGCGAAGTGGGCGCCGACGACGACGCCCGGGACCGAGCCCAGCAGGATGTTGCCAGCAAGTACGAAGTCGACGTTGCCGCCGACCCAGTGGGCGATCCCGGCGGCCCAGAGCAGGATGGCGGCATGGAAGACGTCGGTGCCGACCACCTTGCGCGGGGCCAGCCGGAAGACAGCGATCAGGAGGATCGCGATCACCGTGCCCGAGCCGGCCGAGGTGATGCCGATGACAAAGCCGGTGGCGGCGCCGATCGCCACCGCCGCCACCTTGTGGCGTCGCTTGATCTCGAAGTCCTCGCGCTCCTCGATCAGGTTGCTGAGGATCAGCGCCCGGGCCAGGGTGATGATGCCCACCATCAGCAGCGTTCCGCCCAGCAGGGCGTAGACGAGCGAGTCGAGTTTCTCTTCGCCGACTTTGCTCTGCAGGATCGCGATCGCCCAGACGCCGGCGACCGAGGCTGGCACGCTGCCGGCGGCGAGCCAGAGCGAGAGGCCCATGTTGACCGTGCCCATTCGCAGGTGTCGCCAACCGCCCACGGTCTTGGTGACAGCGGCGTAGAAGATGTCGGTGCCGATCGCGGTCACCGGCTTGACCCCGAAGATAAGAATCAGCAACGGCGTCATCAGGGTTCCCCCACCCATGCCGGTCATGCCGACCATCGCTCCGATGCCGAAGCCAAAGATGATGATTGCCGGGTCCAAGTTGTTGCCGCGCTGGTTACTTATCGACTTTCCTGACTGCCTTGGTCAGGAGCGCGGAGTGCGCCAGGATACCAAGGTGTCCACCGAAGCCGCCAGATTCGTCGCCGAGCCGGAATCGCCTGCATCGCCCCTCGCGGTCTCGGCGCGTGGCCTGCGGCACGCTTACGCAAAGCTGCCGACGATCGAGCGTCTCGACCTCGAGGTGCCGCCGCTAAACGTGGTTGGCCTGGTCGGCCCCTCGGGTTGCGGCAAGTCGACCCTGCTGGAGCTGATCTGCGGTCTGCAGGAGCCGAGCGGCGGCGCGATCGAGGTCGGTGGCGCTTCTTCCGCCCGCGACCGGCTCGCCCGCTGCGCCTTCATGCCCCAGCGTGACCTGCTGCTGCCCTGGCTCTCGGCGATTGATAACGCCGGGCTGGCACTGCGAAACCGCGGCATCCGCCGGCGCAAGGCGCGGGTGGAGGCCGCTGCCCTCTTCGAGCGCTTCGGGCTAGCCGGCTTCGAGGCAGCCCTGCCAGGCGAGCTCTCGGGAGGTATGCGGCAGCGCGTCGCCTTCCTGCGCACGCTGGTCTCCGGCAAGCCGGTGCTGGCGCTCGACGAGCCCTTCGCTTCGCTCGACGCGATCACGAGGGCGGAGATGCAGGCCTGGCTTGCTTCGGCGTTGGAGCAGGATCCGCGCACCGTCGTCCTCGTCACGCACGACGTTGAGGAGGCGCTGTATCTATCGGACCGGGTTGCGGTCCTCTCCGGCAGACCGGGACGAGTGATCGACGAGCTCAGCGCGCCGGCACCGCGCGCGGCGGATCGCGATGCAGCCGTCACCGATCCGCAGTTCGTCGCCGCCCGCGAGCGTGCGCTGGCGGCTCTGCGTGAGGGCTTTCGGTGAGGCGCTGGGGGCTGCCCCTCCTCGTCCTGGCGTCCCTGGTTGGCGCCTGGCAGATCGCCGCCAGCAGCGGTGCGATCGCCGACGCTCTTGGCCTCGAGCCTTTCCTCGTCCCCTCGCCGGCCGAAATCGCCACGGCGCTCTGGGAGGAGCGCTCGCTGCTCGCCGACAACGCCTGGGTGACGCTGCAGGAGATCGTGCTCGGCTTCCTCTGCGCCCTCGCCGCCGGCGTCGGGTTCGCCGTGCTCCTCCACCTCTCGGAGACGTTGCGGCTGGCGCTCTACCCGCTGATCGTCATCTCGCAGACGATCCCGATTCTCGTCATCGCCCCGATCCTTGTCATCTGGTTTGGCTTCGGCACCGGCCCGAAGCTGGCGGTGGTGGCGCTGATCTGCTTCTTCCCGATCGCAGTTAGCAGCCTCGACGGCCTCCGCTCCACCGATCCCGAGGCGAGGAAGATGATGCGCACGCTCGACGCCTCGCGCCGACAAATCCTCTGGCGCGTCGAGGCGCCGACTGCCCTCCCCTACTTCTTCAGCGGCGCCAAGATCGCGATCGTGATCGCGCCGATCGGCGCCGTCTTCGGCGAGTGGGTCGGCTCTGACTCCGGCCTTGGCCACCTGATACTCCAGGACAACGCCCAGCTGGAGACCGCACGCCTGTTTGCCGCCGTCGCTGTACTGGCGGCGCTGGCGCTCGTCCTCTTCGGTCTAATTGCCCTCGCCGAGCGGCGCGTCGTCCGTTGGCGATAGAACACAGCACCCCACCCCGACCGAAAGCAGGCATGAAGGACAGCCACGCCGTGACGACGCACCGCCCATCACGCTTCGCCCTCCTCGCCATCCTCGTCATCGCCGCGGCAGTGGCGCTTGCCGCTTGCGGCGAGAAGAGCGAGGACGCGGGCGGCGAGGCACAGCCCTTCAGCCTCACGCTCGACTTCTACCCCAATCCCGACCACGCCGGGATCTACATGGCGGAGAAACTCGGCTACTTCGAGGAAGCAGGGCTCGAGGTCTCGATCCAAACGCCGTCCGACCCGGCAGCGCCGATCAAGCAGGTCGCCGCCGGCCGCACCGATCTGGCGATCTCCTACGAGCCCGAGGTCGTGCTGGCCCACGAGCAGGGGCTCGACGTAATCGCAGTCGGCGCCCTGGTAGGCCGACCGCTGACCTCGATGATCTGGCTGAAGGAGTCGAAGATCGGCGGGATCGCCGACCTGCGCGGCAAGACGATCGCCACCGCGGGAATTCCCTACCAGGATGCCTATTTGAAGACGATCCTCGCCCGCGCCAATCTCACTCCCGACGACGTGAAAGCGGTCAATGTCGGCTATGGGCTGCTGCCGGCGATCGTCGGTGGGCGCGCCGAGGCGATGCTCGGTGGCTTCCGCAATGTCGAGGGGGTGGACTTGCGCCTGCGCGGCCAAGCCCCGGTTGTCACTCCGGTCGACCAGCTCGGCGTCCCTACCTACGACGAGCTGGTGCTGGTTGCCAACAAAGACCAACTCGACCAGGACCCGGAGGCGATTCGGCTCTTCCTGGCGGCGCTGGCGCGCGGGGCGGCGGCGGCCGCGGAGCGCCCCAACGCGGTCACGCAGGCCCTGCTCGAGGCGAACCCCGACCTCGACCCGAGGCTGACCGAAGCCGAGGTGAAAGCGACGCTGCCGTTGCTCTCGACCGATCTGGGGATGGACCCAGCCGCTTGGCAGAAATTCATCCTCTGGATGCGGGACAACGGGCTGATCTCCGCCCGCCCGGCACCCGGCGATCTCCTCAGCGAGGACTACCTACCGGGCAGCATTCCCGAGTAGCTCGAAGCTGCCGTCGCGTAGCAGCTGTGTGACCTGTTCGGCCGCCAGCGGCCGCGAGAAGAGGTGCCCCTGACCGTAGTCGCAGCCGAGCCGCCGCAGCTCGCCCAACTGCGCCTCGCTCTCGACACCCTCGGCGATCGCATCGAGCGATAGGGCACGCGCCATCCCGATCACCGCCTCGACGATCGCCGTTCGCTCCTTTTCGATCCCCAGGCCGTCGATGAAGGAGCGGTCGATCTTCAACGCATCGAAGGGAAAGCGGTTGAGGTAGGCGAGCGAGGAGTAACCGGTGCCGAAATCGTCGAGAACGAGGCCGACTCCCATCTCGCTAAGCGCCTTCAGCGTCGCTGTGGCAGTGGTTGACTCCTCGACGAGGGCGCTCTCGGTCACCTCCAACCTCAGGTTGACCGGGTCGAGGCCGGTGCCGGTGAGCATCTCCTCGACCGAGCCGGCCAGGTCGCGGTGGGCCACCTGGCGCGCCGAGAGGTTGATCGAAATGTCGAGCGGCCGCTTGTCGGGCCGCAGGTCGTGCCAGCCGAGCGCCTGCCGACAGGCCGTTTCCTGCACCCAGCTGCCGATCGGCTCAATCAGGCCGCTGTCCTCCGCGACCTCCATGAACTCTCCCGCGTCGAGTACCCCCCGCTCCGGGTGGCGCCAGCGCACCAGCGCCTCGAGCCCGACGATCTCGCCGTTGCCAAGCGCCACCACGGGTTGGTAGCGGAGCTCGAGCTCGTTGCGGTCTAGCGCATATCGCAGTTCCCGCTCGACCTCGAGGCGGCGTACCGCGCGGGCGCGCATCTCTGCATCAAACATCTCGCAGCGCCCGCGACCGCGTTCCTTCGCCCGGTACATCGCCGCGTCGGCGTCGCGAATCAGCAGATCGGCGTCGACGGGCTCGCGCCCGGCCGGCCGGGCTACCGCGACGCCGATGCTGGCGGTGACAAAGTGGTCGGCCCCTCCCATCGAGTAGGGCTCGGTGAAGGCGTCGGCGACTCGGTCCGCGATCGCCATCGCCTCATCCTCGTCGGCGAGACGATCGACGAGGACGCCAAACTCGTCGCCACCAAAGCGGGCGACGATGTCGCCGGGCCGGAGATGGGCGCGCAGCCTGGGAGCGATCGCGCGCAGCAGCTCGTCGCCGGCGTGGTGGCCGGTGCTGTCGTTGATCAGCTTGAAGTGGTCTAGGTCGAGGAAGAGGACGCCCACGGGCGAGCCCGAGGCAGTGCCGCGCCGCAGTGCGTCGCGCAGCGACTCGATGAAGCTGAGCCGATTCGGCAGACCGGTGAGCGAGTCGTGCAGGACGCGGTGGCGCAGCGCCTCGTCTGCCGTGTGTCGCTCCAAGGCGTCGGCGAGGACGTTGGCTGAGGCCTGAGCGAAGTGAACGTCGCCCGGCGTGAACCGCGAGGGCTCGGTCGAGTGGATGTCGAGGACCCCGAAGGGCCGCTCGGCGCCGGCGATCGGGACCGCCAGGCTGCTGCGGACGTCGAGGGCGCGCAGCGCCGGCGGCATCGAGAAGCGGCGCTCGGAGGACCAGTCGTCGACGATCACGTGCAGGCCCGAGTCGAGCGCGGCGCCGGCATGTGAGTCGCGAGCGGCCGAGGCACGGTGCTCGGCCTCGAAGCCGCTCCCTTCCAGGCCGGCGCGCAGATGCAGACGGCGCCCTTCGCGGCCTGCCTCCCAGATGCACGCCGCCTCCACCCCATCGATCTCTGTCAGCAGCGAGACTGCTTGCTCGCGCAGCTTGATCGGGTCGCAGTCCTGCAGCGCCTGCCGGCCGAGTCGCGCCACCGTGGCTTGTTGGGCGGCCGAACGGCGCAGCTCCTGCTCGGCCAGCTTGCGCTCGGTGATGTCGTAGAGGACGCCGTGCCAGACCTGGGTGCCGTCCTCGTCGGGCTCCAGCACTGCCTCGTCGAGGATCCAGACTACCCCGCCGACCCGGGTGATCATCCGGTAGTCGATCGGTGGGCCGCTCCCGTCGCCCGTTGCCTTCCGCGTCTCCTGCTCCAGCACGCGCTGGCGATCGCCGGGATGCAACTGCCGAGCCCAGAGGCCGGGGTTCGCCATCCACTCCTCCGGGCTGTAGCCGAGGATGTTCTCGACCTGAGGGCTGACGTAGCGCCAGCGCCCGCGCTCACCTATCTCGCAGGAGTAGACGATTGCCGGCAACCGCTCGACCAGGCGACGGTAGTCCTCTCCAGCCGAGGAGATCTCGTCGAGGAACTCGGTTACCCGCTCTTCGGGCCAGCCGTCGCCTTGGTCGCTGCGCGCCATCGCAGCATTGATCGGCCTCGCGTGGCGGTTCCTTTATCTGTACACGCCGACCGTCCAGGAGCCGGCAAGGCCACGATAGGGCGCGTAGGGCGCAAAGAACTCCTCGACCTCCTCAACGGTGGCGCGGCGGCCAAGCCCGGCCAGCCTCCCGACCAGCTTCAGGTAGATCAGGTCGCCGGCGGGAAGCGAGTCTGGATCGCCGCGCCCGAACAGGCCCAGGCACTGCACGGTCCACGGTCCGATCTCGGGGACGGCAAGCAGGCGCCGGTCGGCAGCTGGATCGCAGGGATCGCAGCGCCCGGCGGCGATCTCGCGGGCGACGGCGCGCAAGGCGATCGCCCTGCGCGCCGAAAGATCCATCGACTCCAGCTCCGCTGGCGCCCGGCCGGCGATCAGGGCAGGAGCGGGAACGTCGCGCAGCGCACCCCGCTCGCGACCCATCCGTGCGCCCCAGCGGCCCACGATGCGCCGTTGGATGCGGGCGGCCCGGCCGGATTCGATCAGCTGCTTGACGATCGCCCAGGCGAGCGCCTCCCAAGGCCACGGACGGCGCAGCGGTCGCAGATGCGGGCGCCGTCGCAGCGTGGGGCCCAGCAGGGGGTCACTGCGGAAGCGGCGCAGGAAGTCCGTGAGGTCGTCGTCGACGCCGAGCGCAAAGCGCATCCGCTCGACCGCGGTCCGCAGCTCGGTCGGGCCGGCCCAACTACGCTCGCCGTCGGGGACCGAGGGCGGCGGCGCGATCCTCACTGGATCGACCGGCTCGGCCCGCAGCACGACCCGGCCGTCGCGTCGCTGCCAGGCGCGGGCCCAGACGGGGCTGCTCTCGACGTGCAGCAGCCGCGAGGCGACGCCGCCGCCGACCCGCATCACGCGGTCCTCGCCGCCAAAGGCAGGCATCCGAAACGGCGACGGCGGCCGCACCTCGACTTCGATCGCGCTCACACGCTTACCGGCCGAGCAGGTGAACGTCAACCATGAACGAGCGGCTCGCGACGACCTTTGCCGGTCGCTCACGGCGGCTCAGCAGCCGGCCCGAGGCGCGCTTGCGGGAGGCGATGGCACCGACCGCCCGCACGGCCGCGACAGTTGCAGCGCCCGCCAGGACGCCGCCGGCGGCGGCTACGGCGGCGGTGCGGACCTCTCCGCGCAGCACTGGGAAGGCCGTGCCCTGATAAGGCTCAAGCACCCGGACCTGCTGGCCTTCGCCGGCCTCGACGTCCTCTTCAGCGAGGACCTCTCCCTCGATATCGCTCACCCCTGCGACTCTAGCGAGGCCGTCCGGCGGCCCCGGGTCCGAGTTACGTAAACCGCGGAAGGTGCGTGCTCACAGGGCCTGCTCGTAGATTCGGTAGCGCTTGACGACCTTGCCGCCCATCCCCTCCATCGCCCGGTTCATCGGCTCGTTGGTCTCGAGGATCCAACCCGTCTCCCCTCCCGGAACGCCGTCGGGAGAGGCCGCCTCGAGGTGCTTCAGGTAGAGGCCGGCGGCGACGCCGCTGTGCCGATAGTCGTGCTTGACACCGAGGGCGAAGACGCGCACCCGGTCGATCCGGCGCTTGGCGAGCAGGAAGCGCAGCCAGCCGAGGGGAAGCAGGCGTCCGCCCGTCTTCGCGATCGCCTGGTTGATGTCCGGCAGGGTGAATGCCACCCCGACCGCCTCGCCGTCCTTTTCGGCAATGAAGCCCCAGCGCTCATCGATCACCTGTTTCAGGAGCTTGGCGTGGAACTCGACCTCGGCGTCGGTCGCCGGCACGAAACCCCAGTTCTTCGACCAGGCCTCGTTGTACACCTCGGTGAACTTCTGCATCTCCCGGCCGAGGTTGCGCTTGTCGATGTTGCGGATGGCGATCCCTTCCTCGCGCAGCGCCTTTTCGGCGGCGGCGTGGATCTCGGGTGCGAACTGGTCGCCTTCCTTCAGCTTGCCCAGCTCCAAGTACCACATCAGGAGGTCCATCGCCTTGGCGTAGCCGCGGTCCTCGATCAGCTCGCGGTAGAAGGGCGGGTGCCACGGCTGCAGGACCATCGGCCGCAACTCGAAGCCCTCGATCAGTATTCCCAGCTCGTCGTTGGTGGTGAAGTCCATCGGCCCCAGCAGACGGCTGCGGCCGCGCGCCCGCAGCCAGTCCTCAGCCGCGCCGAGCAAAGCAGCCGCCACCTCACCGTCCTCGACGGTCTCGAAGAACCCGAACATGCCGTCCTTGCCACCCTGGAACTCGTCCCAGCGCTGGTCGACCTGAGCGGTGATCCGACCGACGGGCTCTCCGTCGCGTTCGGCGAGGAAGTACTCGGCTTCGGCGTGCTCGAAGTAGGGGTTCTTGCCGCGATCGAGGAACTCGATCCGCTCGTAGATCAGCGGCGGCACCCACTGTGGGTGATCGCGGTGGAGGTGGAAGGGGACCTTGACGAAGCGCTTCAGCTCGCGCCGCGTGCGAACGGGCCGGATCGAGACGCTTGACACGGACATGAATTTCGCGCTTCGCTCACTGCGCGAAGAGTCAGATTGCGACGCTTGCTCGCTCCGCGCTCAGGGGAACCTACACTCTGCGCATGAGCGAACCGGCGAAGGCGGCGATCGACGTCTTCGAGAAGGCCCGCAGCCACGACCGGCTCGAGCAGCTGGAAGCGGCCCGCCAGCACGACCTCCTCCCCTACTTCCGGCTCCTCACCTCGCAGGCCGGGCCGATGGTGGAGATGGAGGGCCGCGAGACGATCATGCTCGGCTCCAACAACTACTTGGGGCTGACCGGCGACGAGCGGGTCAAGCAGGCCGCGCGCGACGCCCTCGAGACCTACGGCACCGGCGTCACTGGCTCGCGGCTGCTGAACGGAACTACGCCGCTGCACGTCGAGCTGGAGCGTGAGCTGGCGGAGTGGATGGGGACCGAGGACGCGATCGTCTACACCACGGGCTACCAGTCGAACGTGGGCTGCATCGGCACGATCCTCGGGCCGGGCGACACGGTGATCTGCGACTCCGGCGACCACGCCTCGATCCTCGACGGCTGCCGGCTCTCCGGCGCCAAGTTGCGGCCCTTCCGCCACAACCGCATGGACAAGCTGGAGCGGATGCTCGGACGGGCCGCCGGGGACGGCGGCGGCGTCCTCGTCGTCGTCGACGGGGTCTTCTCGATGGAGGGCGACGTCTGCGACCTGCCGCGGATCGTCGAGCTCTGCCAGGCCCACGGGGCGCGGCTGATGGTCGATGAGGCCCACGGCGCGGGTGTCCTTGGGGCCCGCGGCGCCGGGGCAAGCGAGCTGTTTGGCCTCGAGGACCAGGTCGACCTGCGGATGGGGACCTTCTCCAAGAGCCTCGCCTCCTGCGGCGGCTTCATCGCCGGGCCCACCGACGTGGTCGAGTTCCTGCGGATCGCCTCGCGCTCCTTCGTCTTCAGCGCCTCGGCAGTGCCGGCGGCGGTCGGGGCGGCGTTGGCTGCACTGCGGGTGATCCGCTCCGACGGGCCGCAGCTGTTTGAGGCGCTGCTCGGCAATGCCGAGTACCTGCGCGAGGGCCTGCGCGGCCTCGGCCTAAAGGTCGTCGAGCCAGGCACCCTGCCCGATGGCAACACCGCCACCACGCCGGTCGTGCCGGTGATCGTCGGCGACGATTGGCACGCCGTGCTGTTGTGGAAGGCGCTTTTCGAGGCAGGCGTCTACACCAACGTCGCCATCCACCCGGCGGTACCGCCGGGTGGCGCGCTGCTGCGGACCAGCGTGATGGCGACCCATGAGCGCGAGCATCTGGACCGAGCGCTGGAGACGATCGGCCAGACCATCAACAACTTCCCTGACCTACCGCGGGCTTGAAAGCGGTCGGCAACTACCCCGCTCGGGGTAGTTTCGGGCTTGTCCAGTTTCGGACAAGGCGGGAGTAGCGGAGAAAAACCTGCTCTTAGCGAACGACCCGCGACATCTTTCGCGGACCCGGGTTGACGCTCGCCGCTCCGAACGCATAGCTTGGCTCCCGCGTCGACCGCCACCGGGACAGGAGGAGGCGGAGGGTGGACAGTCGTTTCACCCCGCTGCGCAGTCAGCGGCCGGCGCACTCGAGATACCCCAGCCAAATCGCCCCGATGGGAGGAGTCACCCGTGCCCGTAGCCTCGATCGCCCGTGCTTCAGCCGGCCCCGCCGTTCATGTCCCGCAGCACATGCAGGCGCTTGCCCGCGCCAACCGCGTGCGGCTCGCGCGGGCGGAGCTGAAGCGCTCGATCGCCCGCGGTGAGGTGGACGTGGCGGAGGTGATCCGGGACTGCCCCTGGGAGACCGAGAGCATGACGCTCGCCGAGCTGTTGACCAGCCAGCGGCGCTGGGGTCGAACCCGGGCTCGTAAGCTCCTGCAAGGCTTGGCGCTGAGCGAGAACAAGCGACTCGGCACTCTCACCCCACGCCAGCGCACCCTCCTCGCGAGCGCCCTAAAGGCAAAGCCCGAAGCGCTCCTCGTCTGACTGAACCTGATCGCGTCAGCCTCGTAGGCCGCCGGCTCTGAAGGAAAGGCCACCCGAGGCGCGCCGGAAGGCATGGCGCAGCGCGACGAACGCTGCTAAGAAGGCGGCTGCACCGGCGGCGAGGCAGATCGCCAGGATCAGCCCCGCCGCATAAAAGAGAAGGCCGGTGACAAGGACGAAGACGAGCCCGGCGAGCAGGGTGGTGTGGGAACGGTAGCCGGCGAAGTGCTCGCGGACCGAAACCTCGAGCCCACCCAGGCCGGCGAGAACGACCCCGACGCCGATCGCGGCCGGGCTCTGACCGAAGATGCCGATGGCGAGCACGATGATGCCAGCCAGAATCGTCAGCTCAGCAAGCGGGAACGAACCCCAGGGCGCCGGCGGGCGCTCCTCTGCCTTAGGCCTCTCGCTCAACGGCCGCAAGCCGTCCGGGTAACGGGCATCCGGAGGAGATCCTGACGCGCCACCAGCCCATCAGCATCCCGAGCAAACCGAAGCGGGGTAGCGAGTGCCAGTGCCCACAGCCAGGCAAACCGAGATCGTCGCGCGAGATCTGCATCCACTTGTAGTCCTGCGGGGCCTCAAGCATCCGCTCCAGCAAAGCGCGGTTGTCGCTCTGCAGCTCGTCGCGCTCCCGCAGGGCGTGTCGGGCGTCCTCCACCCGCGCCGCCAGGGCGTCCCTGACGGCCTCCAGTTGGCCGAGGTCCAGCGCCCGCGGCTCGCGCGAGAGGGCGGGAACGGTGGTCGAGATGACAAAACGCGGAAAAGCTTCCGCAGCCAAGGCGGCCAGCTGCCGATCCAGCCGTCCGATCTGACGCCGCAGCTCGGCGCGGGCGCGACGCTCGTCTCCGCCCGTCCGTAGCGTTAGCCCACGATTTCGCTCCCTCAGGGACTGCATGGCCACTCTGAGTTTAGATCACGGCTAGGCCAAGTCACGGTCGTTTGGGTTAAGGCTGGCCACTGCAACGCGCGCGCCGTTTGGCACGCCCGAAGCGGGGTTCATACGGCCATTGCGAGGGAAAATCGGGCCTCGCTCCGTACATGAGTGCCGTCGCCGCCCCAGCGACACGAATCGCTTGACCGATCGGATCCCCTCCCGCTATGCCATGCCCGTCAAACCATCGAGGCCGTGCGCCGAGCAATATGCACTCTGCGCTCGAGTCCCGCGACGAAAGGGACCGGAATGAGCATCACGCTAAAGGCACTAGGCATCAGCATCCTCGCGGCGCTCGCAACCGGGGCTCTCGGCGTCGTGACCGCATCGGCCAACGGCAGCGGCCACTTCGTTTCAGAGCTGCATCACATGAGCGTCGGTGGGGGCCAAGCCGGAGTCCTGATCAAAAACCACGGTCTTGGCGAATACAAATGCGATGTCGGCTTCGCGGGCACAACGACCGTAACAACAACGACCGCGCTCAATCTAACCCCCTCCTTCACCAATTGTGGCTTTCCGGTCGACTGGAACGGATGCACTTACTCCTTTACAGTCGCCAGCCTGACTACCGATGAAACCGAGCAGACACTCCACCTCCTATGCCCAGTCGGACAGGCACTGAAGTTCACATCGCCAAACTGCACGATTTCACTTCCTCCGCAGACAAATCTTTCCGGCGTCACATACAAACGCGTGGAAGACCCGGCTTCCAAAAAACACCAGCTAAAAGTGGATCTGAATATTGAACTATTCACCACACGACACGGGCCTTGTCAGCTGACGGCCCCAACAAACGGCACCGGCACACTCCAAATGTCGATGACGCTCGCCGGATCCAATCCGACAACGGGGGAACGGGCGCACCTGACAGCGACATAGCCCATCGCGCGTACTTCTCTTGACCATACCGACGAAAGAGGGTCCATGAAGGGTAAGTTGAAGACAATCGGCGCCGTCCTTCTCGCCGCATTCGCGCCCGGCGCTACCGCCGCGATCGATGCGGCCGCCAACGGAGAAGGGCACTTCATCTCTGATGGAGTATCTGGCCACACCATCGTCAAAGGCTTTGCGAGCCCGACGCACCCGCAGCATCTTACGCTGCACAAATTTCCCGGCGAAATCGGCTGCAAGCTGCTGACCTGGACCCATAACGTCACAACCACGACTGCCACAGCGGCCAGTGTGACCCTCCGGCCGGGATACCAAGAATGCTACACAACACCTGAACCGAGCCCAGAAAAACAGGTTTCCATTACATTTAACGGTTGCACTATTACAGTCAAAGTAGCGGTTAAAACGACCGAAAATACGGAGCAGACAGTTCATCTATTTTGCCCGCCTGAAAAACGGATCGAAATACATGATCAGAATTGCACAATAGAAATCGACCCCCAGACAATCACTGCTGGCCTCACATACACAACAGCAACCGAAAGCGGTAAACATGTACTCACAGTGGACACGAACGTTCAGTTCACCCACACAGAGCACGGGTTCTGCGCGCTCTTTGGAACAACCGGAACTGGAACACTGAAAGGATCAGTCGTAGTCAGTGGGTTCGACACAGAAGACAAACAGGTAAACATCACAGCCACATGAGCGACCCCATACGAATATGCATCACGACATCTGAATCGCACAATCGACATTCACCCTCAGACAATTAACTCTCGACCGACCCGCGCCTGAGCTTCGTCCCGGGCCGCTACGCCGTTTCGAGCGTCGCCGCGACCATCCACAGCGCCTCGTCCACGGCGATCTGCGGGACGGCATTGACCTGGGATCGCGGCGATGGCGATGCGGCGAAGGGAGCAAGGCGCGCGCCGATTCGTGCGCGCGTCTAAACCTCAGGCACGCTTGCAGGCAAAAGGGGGTCCATCTCGACCCCGAGTTGTTGTGCTGCGTTAAACGGTTCCCATTCCTTGATCCTGGCCTCCTTCCCGGCTATGCCGTGGGCATTCCCCACACAACCCGAAAGGAACAACGATGAGCCTCACGCTAAAGGCACTGGGCCTTGGTTTCCTCGCTGCGATGGCCCTCAGCGCCGGCGCTGTGATGAACGCATCCGCCGGAGGTGGTGGCCACTTCGTCTCGGATATAGCGCACACGGAAATCAAAGGGACGGAGGAATGGACGCATCATCAACATATAGCTCTGCACGGCTTCAGCGGAGAAATCGGCTGTAACACCGCGTCCTACAGCGCCACAACCACGTCGACGACAGTGACCAGTCTCACCGTCACGCCGAACTACGCCAACTGCTTCACAACAGGCGAATCGGAAGCAATCGTTCCCATCACAATGAATGGCTGCCAGTACACACTCACAGTTGCATCTAAAACGACCAACAACACGACGCAAACATCTCACCTAATCTGCCCAATCGGGAAAAAAATCGAAGTGCATCACCCGAATTGCACAATCACAATTTGGCCGCAATGGTTCACTAGCGGTCTTAAATATACAACGACGACCGAAAACGGCAAACACATAATCACAGTTGATTCAAATATCAGATTCAATCTCGAACGTCACGGACTCTGCGCCATTTTCGGCGTAACAGGTATCGGGACAATCAACGGGAGCGCAACAGTGAGAGGGTTTGACACAGTAGGCAATCAGGTGAACGTTACAGCTACATAAGTAACGCCGCCCTAAGAGGTCGAGTCAACGACGACCTCGTAGGGGAAGACCGAAAGGAAGCGGAATGAGACACAAGCTGAAAATTTCGAGCCTCAGCCTTCTGGCAGTAGTAGCGGTCAGCGCTGTCGCTGCTCTGAACGCAGCGGCCAACGGAGAGGGACACTTCGTCACCAACCTCACTCATGCCGACATCGATGGGGGAGTTGGGTCTTTTCACAAACTCCACTACGTCGAACATGGTTTCGCCGGCGAAATTGGCTGCAAAAACACCACCTACAGAGCCACAGCTATATCAGGGACCAAAACAGTTACCGAGTTGATCTTCACGCCGGCCTACGGCGAATGCTTCACAACACCCGATGGCGCTCCAGGGTCTGTCGCGATACATGTAAATGGTTGCACGTACAAGTTCACAGTTGCAAAAGGTACCACGGACAACACTGAGCAGACAATTCACCTGCAATGTCCCCCGGGGGCAGCCCTAAGAATTACACATCCTAATTGTACGATTACGATTCACCCACAGATAATCAATACTGGGATTACATACACAAAAAAAGTAGACCCCACGTCCGGAAAACATATCATCACATTAGACGCAAACGGCCAGTACACCACTACAAGACACAATCTCTGCCAACTCTTCGGCACAAACGGCACGGGAACACTCAAAGGCCAACTACTCATCCTTGCCTACGAACCAAATAGCGCAAAACTTGTAAACCTCACAGCCACATAAGTTGATCCTTTGCCCTGGGACCGGAACGGTTCGGTTCCAGGGCTTCCTCAGGGCTTAAGTCGTGAGAATCCCCACCATCCAGAGGGCCTCGTCCACCGCGATCTGAGGGACGGCGTTGACCTGGATGGCGGCAATCGCAATGCGACGCGTCGTGCGATCGACTCGATAGCCGTCGGCCGTCGAGCCGAAGAGGAGGCCGACGGGGGTGCGCTCGTCGGCGATCGCAAGGGTGCCGTGCGGGAGCTTCCCGGGGCGACCGGAAAGGGACTCGCCGGGGGCCGAGTCACGGATGCAGAGCCGGCCCTCGAGCCGGTCGGCGTCGAAGGCACGCAGTGCCACTCCGGTCTCCACGGTGGCAATCGTCAGGGCGTCAATCGGCAGCCCCTTGGTCGTGAATCCCCCCTCCTGGAGCCGGTCGAGGACGAGTCGCTCGACCGGAGTGCGGGTGCGATCGGGGTCGAGGCCGATCTGGCGGAAGAAGACGCGATAGGCCCAGGGAATCGGGCGTTCGCGGAGGTGGATGGCATGGGCGCCGTAGAAGCGATCCGAGAGGTCGCGCAGGCGCCGTCGGACCGGCTCCGGGCTGCGGCCGGGGCGGCCGTCGACCTCGATCCAGGCGATGCCCAGGCCGGGGAACTCGGCCGCGAGGTGGGGCGCGACCCAGCCCTGCTCGGACGCGTGCTCCCAGCCGATGCGCGGCTCAGCCGCCTCCGAGCCGCCCATCAGCTGCGCTCCGCCTTCTCGGTTGCCCGCAGTAGCGCCTCGATCCGCTCCCCCAGGTGGGCCTCCGTCAGCTCGCCGACGCCGGCGCTCTGCAGGGTTCCGCCGGGATACACGTAGGCGAAGGTGGGGCAGATCCCGACCCGGTAGAGCCCCGCCACCGCCCCGTCGCGGTCGTAGCCCACGGGCATCCTCCAGCGACGCTGCCGGACCAGTACGCGAACCGAGTCGCGGTCGTCTCGCACGTTGAGCGAGAGGAAATCCACCTCGTCACGGTAGCGCGCGTAGACACGATCGACCACGTCCTGCTGGTCGACGCAGCTGTCGCCTCCTTTGCTGAACCAAAAGCCGATCACGGAAGGGCGGTCGAAGAGGTCGCAGATACGGATTGCGTCCTCGCCGGCAACCCGGCAGGCGGGGGTGCGGCGTTCCTGCTCTGGGCAGGGGACGCGGGAGACGGCGCAGTCGTCCTGGGCAATGTTCGCGTCGCCTTCGCGGTCGCTGATCGCCACCGGCACCGCGAACTCGGGCAACGGCCAGCGGTGCGGCCGCTCGTCGATCCCGAGGATCCCGTCGCCGCCATCACCAAGGTCGCTGAAGAGGGCAACGGCGACCACCGCTGCCAACAGCAGGCCCGCGGCGATCGAGTAGCGGTCGGTCATCGCCGCCCCGGCGGCGCGCTCAATCCATCGAGAGCGGGCCGGTCACGTCGGCGTTGAGGAACTGGTGCACGAACTGGTTTTCGGAGTCGAACAGTTCCTCTTTGGGCCCCGACTCGACGATTTTGCCGTTCCAGAGGACGGCGATGAAGTCGGAGATCCGGCGCGCCGTGTTGAGGTCGTGGCTGATCACCAGGTAGCAACCGCCGTTCTCGGCGTGCACCTCGCGGATCAGCTCGCAGAGCAGCGCCGTCCGCACCGGGTCGAGCCCGGAGTCCGGCTCGTCGAACATGACGATCGCCGGTTCCAGCACCAGCGCCCGGGCGAAGCCGGCACGCTTGCGCATCCCTCCGGAGAGCTCATTCGGCATCTTGTAGATCGCCTCGATCAGGCCGACCTCCTTGAGCCTGCGGTTGACGATCTCGCCGATCTCCTCCTCGCTTTTGTCGGTGTGCTGGCGCAGCGGGAAAGCGGTGTTGTCGTAGATGTTCATCGAGCCGAACAGGGCCCCGTCTTGGAACAGCAGACCGAACTTTTTGCGGACCTCGAAGAGTTCGTCGTCGGTCATGTTGGGGATCGATTCGCCGTGCACGAGGACGTCGCCCGAGTCGGGGTAGAGCAGCCCGACGATGTGCTTGATCAGGACGCTCTTGCCGGTGCCCGATGGGCCCAGCACCATCGAGACCTGGTCTTCGGGAAGACCCAGGTTGAGCCCGTTGAGGATGCGGGCGCGACCGAACTGTTTGACCAGGTCGATGATTTCGATCGCGTCCTCGCCCCCATGGCCGAGCTTGCGACCGGTGTGGTAGCGGTAGGGATCAGGCTCGGTCGGATCAACGCCGGGGATGACGAAATCGCGGCCCATGGTGGCGCCGTCTTCGCTCACGTAAGGCGCCCCGGACCGCTTGCTCGCGGCTGGGGTCTCTTCGACCGGGGGCTCTGGCTCGGCCTGCCGGGCGGCTTCGGCCGTGTCTGCGCCGGCCTCGGCTTCGACTTCGCCGTGCTCGGTCCCTACTTCGACTTCGCCGCGCTGGTTCGGATCGTCGATCGACATGGTTGGTCAGCCTCCTATCGGCGCTCTCGGATTGGCTCCCCAGAAGATCAGGGTTCCAAGCATTCCGATGATGTGCACCAGAACGATATTGAGCACCATCGACTTCGCGGTTGCCGTGCCCACCCCGACCGGTCCCCCCGACGCGGTGTAGCCGTAGTAGCAACCGACCAGGACTATGGCGGTCGCCATGAACATTCCCTTGATCAAGCTGAAGATCAGGTCGGGCGGGTTCTGGAACATCCAGAAGATCAGCAAGTAGCCGCCCGAGGAGACGTCGCCGACCTGTTCGACGACGGCTATGTAGCTGGCCAGGAACATCACCCCGATCCCGATCAGGTACATGAAGGGGAAGGCGATCCAGGCGGCTAGCAGCCGGGTGGCACAGAGGAAGGTGACCGGCGGCACGCCCATCACCTCGAGCGCGTCGATCTCGTCGGAGATTCGCATCGCGCCCAGCTCGGCGACGATCCCGGTCCCGACCTTGGCCGCGAGCATGTAGCCGAAGGCGTAGGGCATGATCTCGCGCAGGTCGCACCAGGCGGAGAAGAGGCCGGCGAAGGCGGGCGCACCCTGAGCGCGCAGCAGGTAGGCGCCCTCGATACCGCACTGCAGACCGAGGATGAAGACGGTGCCCCAGATGACCAGGGCCGAGCCGAGGATCAGGATGCCGGCCTGGCGCAGACTCTCGCCGAAGAAGCGCAGGACCCGCCCCGAATAGACAAGGCCGGCGACGCGCGAGCCGAAGCGGGCGACCTCACCGAGCGAGTCGAGCCAGCCGCGCGGGACTTCAAGCCAGGCGTTCATCGGATCGTCTGCAGCTCCGGATTGGTCGCCAGCAAAGTCTGAGTGAAGACATAGTTGAAGGCGAAGATGCCGAGGAAGGCGATCACCACGGCCTCGTTTACGGCGCGGCCGACCCCAGCGGCACCGCCCGAGGCGGTCATGCCCTTGTAGCAGCAGACCACCGCCACGATCGCGCCGAACAGGGTGCACTTGATCACCGAGCCGGCGAGGTCGATGATCGATGCATTGGAGAAGAGGGTCGCGAAGAAGCCGCCGAGCGGCTGGTTGTAGACGACCTCGGCGAGGATGCCGCCGGTGATCCCGAAGACCAGGGCGTAGATGTCGAGCAGGCCGGTGACCAGCATCAGCGCCAGGAAGCGTGGCACGACCAGGTTCTTGATCGGGTCGACGCCAAGCACCTGCAGGGCGTCGAGCTCCTCGCGGATCTTGCGGGCGCCGAGGTCAGCGGTGATCGCCGTGCCGGCCACACCGGCGACGACGACGGCGGTGACGAAGGGGGCAATCTCACGAATCGCCGCGAGCACGAAGAAACCGCCGAGCCGGTCGAGCGCCCCGAACAGGTTGAGCACGTTTGCCGCTTGCATGCCGGGCGCCCCGAAGCAGATCGCCACGGTCGAGATCAACAGCGGGAACCAGCAAAGCTGCAGGGCGAAGAGGAACTGGCCGATGAACTCCTCGCCGTAGGGATAGGGCGGTTTCACCGCGGAGACCATCGTCCTCGCGGTGAGGATCATCATGTCCCCCACCTGTTCGAAGAAGGACTTGGCGGGCAAGAAGCTCCGCCCTATCGATGCAGCTCTGTCCATCTGCTCCTCCGGCAGGCGGACCGCACCGGTGCGGCCGCTCCTCACCTGAGTCTATGGGATGGGCCAGCCGCGACGGTTAGCCGAGTATTGAGATTCGCGCTGCGCCGGCGAGACGCCCGAGAGGCGGAAAACCCCGT
The DNA here is from genome assembly GCA_963817945.1 of uncultured Solirubrobacterales bacterium. Taxonomy (GTDB): domain Bacteria; phylum Actinomycetota; class Thermoleophilia; order Solirubrobacterales; family 70-9; genus VRUE01. The sequence continues at coordinate 524,984 of CAWFQH010000001.1, forward strand.
GCTATGTTGCGGCCGGTCTTGGGAGGGAAGCGCAAACAAGGACGGCGTTTCCGTGTCGGCGCCGCTGCCGTCGTCGCGATCGTTTCGCTGTCCGCAGCCGCCTGCGGCGATGACGACTCGTCTTCTACTTCCGAAGCCTCGCGCGAGGCGAACGCTCACTACGAGGTGAAGGTGGTCGAGGCGAAGTTCCCGACCAGCCAGCGGCTCGGCCAGACCACGCTGCTGCGGCTCGGCGTCCGCAACACGGGCAAGAAAACGATTCCTTCGTTGACGATGACGGTCTCGGTTGGCGGCAGGGAGGGCCGGGGCTCGTCCTTGCCCTTCGGCATCCGCAGCTCCGAACCGGGGCTCTCCCAGCCCGACCGCCCGGTTTGGGTGCTCTCCGAGAAGTATCCAAAGCTCGATGGCTCCGAAGAGTCGGCGGGGGCCGAAAACGCAAGCCGCAAGACCTTCGCTTTCGGTCCGCTGAAGGCGGGTGAGACCAGCGAGGCGGTTTGGAAGCTGAGCGCGACCCGCACGGGCACCTACCGCTTGCTCTACGCAATCGGAGCCGGAGGTCCCGCGAAGGTCGAGACCGCGAATGGGGCCAAGCCGGGAGGCTCCTTCACGGTCCGCATCGACGAGACGCCGCCGGAGACGATCGTTACCGACAGCGGTGAGGTCGTCGAGGTCCAGCCGGGCAGCGAAACCCAGGCGAATCGCTAGCTTTCGCACCATGCGAGGCCGCCTTGCCTCCTCCAGTGCCGCCGCCTTCCTGGCGATGGCAACCTTGCCTGCCTGCGGCCAGGCCCAGGAGCGCTCCGACGGGGAGGCCGCACCGGCCACGCCCCCGCCCCCCGCAGAGAAGGCAACCAGCAGCGCCGGAGTCGGTTTGGAGCAAATCGGCAGTTTCGAAGCTCCGGTCTATGTCACCGCGGCCCCCGGCTTCCCGCAACTGCTGTTCGTCGTCGAGCAGCCGGGCACGGTCCGCGTGCTGCGCAAAGGCGAGCTACTGCCACGTCCCTTCCTCGACATCTCTGGGCTGGTCAGCTACGAAGGCGAGCGGGGCCTGCTTTCGATCGCCTTCCCGCCCGACTACTCGACCAGCCGGCGCTTCTATGTCTACTTCACCGACTCTCAGGGCGACATTCGAGTAGACGAGTTCAAGCGCAAAAACGCGACGCGAGCCGCGCGGGGCTCACGTCGCGTGGTGATCGAGATACCCCATCGGGCGAACTCCAACCACAACGGCGGCCAGCTGCAATTCCTCGGCGATGATCTATACCTGGGAACCGGCGACGGCGGATCGGGGGGCGACCCACCCAACAACGCCCAGGACCGCAATAGCCTGCTCGGCAAGCTGCTGCGGATCGACCCCCGTCCGTCCAACGGACGCCCGTACTCGATCCCCACCGACAACCCGTTCGCCGGCCCGGGCGGTGGTCGCGGCGAGATCTACAGCTACGGGCTGCGCAACCCCTTTCGCTTCTCATTCGACACGTTGACTGCGAAACGGCCGCGGATCGCGATCGCCGACGTCGGCCAGGACCGCTTCGAGGAGGTCGACTACATCTCCGTCGGCACCGGCAGCGGCGCCAACTTCGGCTGGGACGCCTTCGAGGGTTTCTCTCCGTACCGCGGCGCCAACAGCGGCACTCCCGACCCTGGCAGAACCGTAAAGCCGATCTTCGTCTACGGGCGCAACAGAGGCTGCACGATCATCGGCGGCTACGTCGTCGGCGACCGACGTCTGCCCGGGTTGCGCGGCCGTTATGTCTACGCCGACCTCTGCGAGGGCGAGCTGCGCAGTCTCGTCCCGCGGCTGGGCGGCGCGCGCGCGGATCGCAGCCTCGGCCTGCGCGTCTCCACCCCCAGCTCCTTTGGCGAAGACGCGTTCGGCCGCATCTACGTCACTTCGCTGGAGGGGCCGGTCTACCGACTCGTTCCCCGCTGACCGCCCGGCGGCAGCAAAAGGGCCGCCGCCGACGAAACCGGCGACGGCCCTCGAAGCTCAGCTCTGTTGTCTCAGCGACGCGCGAACGGATCGATGTAGAGGTCGTCGACCTGCCACTGGCCCTTGCTGTCGAGCGGCGTGATGTGGATTTGGATCGAGCTGGGGATCAGCGTGCCGACGATCGTCGCCAGGCTAAGCACGGTCGACATCGGCTGGGTCGGGGCCCAGGAAGACCCAGCCGTTACCGTGCTCACCGCCTTGGTGCGAACGAGGCCGAGCAACTTGTAGACGGCCTCGACCCGCAGGCGCGAGGTGGGGTCGCCCGTATTGCGGGCGAACATACGGAAGATCGGCGTGTCGAGCGACATGCAGATCGGCGGGCTGACCGCCTTGCTTCCTGGGGGTAGCGCCAGCGAGCGCGAGTCGCCCGTGTCGTTGAGGTAGTAACTCTCATTGCCGTCGACCACCGTGGCGCCTCGGCTGAACGACCAGCCGCTGCCACCGGCCTCGAAACCGCCGTCAGGTGCCAGCACGTAGTAGCGCTGATCGCCCCATGGGCCGAACACCTGCTCGGCGCCGGAGTACGGGCAGGCCGCCTGAGCCGAGCTGGCGGAGAGAGCGAGCGCCGTCAAGGTGAGGGCGATGAGCCCCGCGAGCTTGGCACGGGCACCGGGGGGAGAATAAATTGAGCTGAGCTTCATTTTGGGGCGAACCTCCTCGTCGCAGGTCAAACAGCCTGGTCGGAAAACCAAGCTGGCAGTTGAGCCATCTCGCCGGGAGACGAGACCTCTGACTTTGCGCCCCCGCCTCGCGACGGGTTCGCCCTTATGCAGCTGACTTATGTGGTGTGCGCGAACACCATCGGGGGCGCCCGGCGAAACGCCAAGGGAGATCGAACGAACGTCTAGGCACTACTGCGAACCAGAGCGTTTCTGGGCGATGATTTGCACGTTGCGGGGCTTGACCGCGACCGTTGCGCGCCGATACAGCCCGCGACAGCGGTGCGGGTTTCGGCTGTCACCCGGTTATGGCCGCTTTGATCAACACCCCCGAGCTCGAGCGCCTCTTCGCCCAGGGGCGGCAGCGCGCGGTGCTGCCGGCCTACGGACGGGAGCGAGCAGTCGAAGTCGGCACCGCCATCGCTTTTCTCGCCACGGCCGTCGCGATGGCGCTGCTGCTCCCGTCGTCCCGCCCCCTCGACCTCTCGACGCTGGCGGTCCTCGTCGCCGCCTACGTGATCATCTGCCAAGCGCAGTTCGACGTAGCCGACGGCTACACGGTGCCGACCCAGTTGGTCTTGGTCCCGATGCTGTTCCTGCTGCCGACCCCTGCCGTGCCGCTCATCGTCAGCCTCAGCTGGGCGCTGGGGCGGATCCTCGACTACGCCAGCGGTCGCACCAGCATCTACCGAGCCTTCCACGTCTTCGGGGACTGCTGGCACGCGGTCGGGCCGGCGCTCGTCCTGTCCATCGCCGGCGCCCAGGTCTTCGCCTGGGAGGAGTGGCCGGTTTATGCGATCGCCCTGATCGCCCAGTTTGCCTTCGACTTCGCCGCGACCGGCATTCGCTCGAGGCTGATCGACGGGCCGTCCTCCTGGACCGAGCTGCGCCTACTGGCTCCGGTCTACGGCCTCGATGCGGCGCTAGCCCCTGTCGGCCTGCTGGTGGCTTTCGCCGCGATCGAACTCGGCCCCGCGGTCTGCCTGCTGGTCATACCCCTCGCCGCGGTGTTGGCGGTGCTCTCGCGCGAGCGCAAGAGCAGGATCGAAGGGGCACTGGAGCTGAGCGCCGCCTACCAGGGCACCGCGCTGCTGCTCGGCGACGTCGTCGAGGCGGACGATGCCTATACGGGGAGCCACAGTCGCGGCGTCGTCGAACTGTCGCTCGCCGTCAGCGACCGGCTCGGGCTCGACCGCCGGCAGCGGCGCAACGTCGAGTTCGCCGCGCTCCTGCACGACGTCGGCAAGATTGCCGTGCCGAAGGAGATCATCAACAAACCGGGCCCGCTCGACGATGCCGAGTGGGCGGTGATGCACCGCCACACGATCGAGGGCGAGGCGATGCTGAACCGGGTCGGCGGCGTGCTCTCCGAGGTCGGCCGAATCGTCCGCTCGTCCCACGAGCACTACGACGGCAGCGGCTACCCCGACGGTCTCGCCGCTGAGGAGATCCCGATCGAGGCCCGCATCGTCACTTGCTGCGACGCCTTCAGCGCGATGACGACCACCCGCTCCTACCGCGTGGCAATGCCGGTCGAGGACGCGGTCGCCGAGCTGCGCGCCTGCGCCGGCACCCAGTTCGACCCCGACGTGGTGGAAGCCCTGATCGCTGTCTCCTAGACGTGTCGCAACTTGAGGACGTATAGGTCCTCAAGTTGCGACACGTCGGTAAGGTTGGCTGACCAGCCAAAGGTTCGGGAAGGGAGCGCAGATGGAGAGCGGCACCGTCGAGGGCGAAGCGACCGGAGTGATCGGAAACGCAAACGGCGCCGGGCCGGAGCAGCTCGATGTCCTCAATCCGGCAAACGGGAGCCTGCTGGCCACCGTTCCAATCGACTCGCCGGCCAGCGTCGCCGAGAAGGTGGCACGGGTGCGCGCTAACCAGCCGGAGTGGGAGGCGCTGGGGATCGAGGGGCGCCACCACTGGCTCGGCAAGCTGCGCGACTGGCTGCTCGACAACCAGGAGAGGGTCCTCGACACGATGCAGGCCGAGACCGGCAAGGTCCGCGCCGACGCCTCCAACGAGCCCGCATATCTGGCCGACCTGATCAACTTCTATGGGACGAAGGCATCGAAGTTCATCGGCGAGGAGTCGGTCCGCCCCCACTCGCCGCTGCTCGCCTCGAAGAAGCTGCGCATCCAGTACCGGCCTTATCCGGTCGTCGGGATTATCAGCCCCTGGAACTTCCCCCTTGTGCTGGCGCTGGGCGACGCGATTCCCGCCCTGCAGGCGGGTGCCGCCGTGGTCGTCAAGCCCTCGGAGTTCACGCCGCTGGGGCTGGCCGAGGTGGCTCGAGCCTGGCGGGAGGAGATCGGCGGTCCGGACGTGTTCGACTGCGTTCAGGGGGTCGGTGAGACGGGCGGCGCCCTGGTCGACGCGGTGGACTTTGTCCAGTTCACCGGCTCCGACCGCACCGGCCGCAAAGTGATGGCGCGGGCTGCGGAGACGCTGACGCCTGTCAGCCTTGAGCTGGGCGGCAAGGACCCGATGATCGTCCTCGACGACGCCGACCTCGACCGCGCCGCCAACGCCGCTGCCTGGGGCGGGATGATGAACTCCGGCCAGATCTGCATGTCGGTCGAGCGGATCTATGTCGAGGAGCCGGCCTACGACGATTTCGTCGCCAAGCTGACCGCCGAGGTCGGCAGGCTGCGGCAGGGCGCCGACGACGGCCGCAACCCGAAGGACGTCGGCGCGATGACGTCTCCCAACCAGACCGCGATCGTCGAGGATCACGTCGAGGACGCACTCGCCTCTGGCGCCCGGGCGCTCACCGGTGGCAAGCGGGTCCCCGGGCCCGGCGACTACTTCGAGCCGACGGTGCTGGTCGACGTCGATCACGCGATGAAGGTGATGCGCGAGGAGACGTTCGGTCCGGTGGTCGGCGTGATGAAGGTGCGCGACGCCGAGGAAGCGCTACGGCTCGCCAACGACAGCCGCTACGGCCTCTCGGGCTCGGTCTTCGGCGAGCGCGAGCGGGCCGAGCGGGTGGCCCGGCGGGTGGAGTGCGGGGCGATCAACGTCAACGACGTGCTCATCAACTACTTCGCGATGGACGTGCCGATGGGCGGCTGGAAGCAGTCGGGGATCGGCTACCGCCACGGTGAACCCGGGATCAAGAAGTACTGCCGTGCCGAGTCGGTCGTGGTGACCCGCTTCGGTGGCAAGCGCGAAGCGACCTGGTACCCGTACACGCGCTCGCGCCGAGGCCTGGTGGCGCGCATCTCCCGTGCCTTCAACGGGCGCGACTGGCGCCGCCGCATCGGTAAGAGGCCACGCGAGCGTGGCTGACAAGGACGCAGGGAGCGAGGTGAGGGGAGCGCACTCTCGTGCGTGACCCAATCCGAGCGACCGAGGACACCGTCAGGCGCGCTCGCGTGGCCTCTTATTGAGGGAATAGCCTTCGCGGCGATGGCCGACTTCGCCGACTACTACCGGGAGATCTACGCATACGGCCTCGCGGGCCAGACCCCAACGGTGCCGGTCGCGGTTGCCGAGCTGGAGGCGCGTGCGCACGAGGCGATGGACGAGCGGGCGGCAAACTATGTCTTCGCCGGGGCCGGCAGCGAGGGCACGATGCGGGCCAATCGCGAGGCTTTCGACCGCCGTCGCATCGTGCCGCGGATGCTGCGCGACGTCGCCGAGCGCGACCTCTCAACGACCGTGCTCGGCACGGCGATGCCGGCGCCGCTGATGCTGGCGCCGATTGGGGTGCAGGCGATAGTCCACGAGGACGGCGAGCTGGCGACGGCGCGAGCGGCTGCGGCGCTCGGCTTGCCGATGATCGCCAGCACCGCCGCGCACTTCACCCTGGAGGAGATCGCCGAGGCGGGCGGCGGGGCGCCACGCTGGTTCCAGCTCTACTGGCCCAATGATCGGGACGTGGCGACGAGTCTCGTCAGCCGTGCCGAGGAGGCTGGATACGAAGCCATCGTGCTGACCGTGGACACCTTCATCCCGGGCTGGAAGTCGCGCGATCTGCAGCAGGCTTGGCTGCCTTTCCTCAACGGGATGGGCGTCGCGAACTACTTCCAGGACCCCGTCTTTCGCGCCGCACTGGAGAAACCGCCAGAGGAGGACCAGGGCGCGGCGACGGGGCACTTCCTTGCCATGCAGGCCAATCCCTCCCTGACCTGGGACGACCTTGGCTGGCTGCGCGAGCAGACCTCGCTGCCGATCGTCGTCAAGGGGATCCAGCACGTCGACGACGCGCGTGAGGCAGAGCGGCGCGGGCTCGACGGGATCGTCGTCTCCAACCACGGCGGCCGCCAGGTCGACGGCGCGATTGCTTCGCTCGACGCTCTGCCGGTGATCGCCGAGGCTGTCGGCGACGAGCTCGCCGTCCTATTCGACAGCGGAATCCGTAGCGGCGCCGACGCGATCAAGGCTCTCGCCCTCGGCGCCGACGCCGTGCTCCTCGGTCGCCCATACGTCTGGGGCCTCGCCCTCGAGGGCCAGCAGGGGGTCGAAACCGTGCTCAAGATGGTGCTAGCCGAGCTCGACCTGACCCTAGCGCTTTGCGGCTACACGAGTCCGAACCAGCTCGGCCCGGACTCGCTCGCCGCCGACTAGGCCGGCGCCTCGATCTTCGGGAAGAGCTGTGGGACGCGCTCGACTCTCTGGCCGCCGGGGCGGGAGCCCAGTTCGGCGAGCGTGCGCGAGTCTTCCCCCAGGACCTCCAGCAGCCGATCCGAGGTCTGCGGCAGATAGGGGACGAGCAACAGCGTCGTCACGCGCAAGCCCTCGGCCAAGTTGTAAAGGACCTCGTCAAGGCGCTCGGGGTCGGCCTCGTCTTTGGCCAGCTCCCAAGGCCTCGTCTCCTCGACGTAGCGGTTGAGGCGGCGGACCAGCTTCCAGGCCTCCTCCAACGCCCCACTTAGCTCGGCCCGGTCGAGCAGCTCGCTGAAGCGCTTGACTGCGCCGTCGAAGTCCTCGGCGAGCACCGCGTCGACCTGGGCTACCGGCACGATGCCGTCGCGGTAGCGCTCGAGCATCGCCAGCACCCGACTCGCCAGGTTGCCGAAGTCATTCGCCAGCTCGGTCTCGTAGCGGGCCTCGAAGCCGGCGGTCGAAATCGAGCCGTCCTGACCAAAGCTGACCTCGCGGAAGCAGTAAAAGCGCAAGGCGTCAGCGCCGAAGCGATCGATCACCGCGAACGGGTCGAGCACGTTGCCGAGCGACTTCGACATCTTCTTCTCGCCCATCAGCAGGTAACCGTGGATCGCCATCCGCCGCGGCGGCTCGAGGTCGGCCGCCCACAGCAGCGCCGGCCAGATCACCGCGTGGAACTTGAGGATGTCCTTCGCCATCACGTGCAGGCTGGCCGGCCAGAAGCGATCGGTTAAGTCCTCCCCCTCGTGGGCGAAGGTGAGGGCGGTGACGTAGTTGAGCAGGGCGTCGAACCAGACATACATCCGCTGCTCGGGGTCCCACGGCAGCCGCATCCCCCACTTCAGCTTCGGCCGCGAGAGCGAGACGTCCTCCAGGCCTTGCTTGATGAAGGAGACGGCCTCGTTGCGGCGGAAGTCCGGGACGACGAAGTCGGGCCGCTCCTCGTAGAGCCCTTCGAGCCGTGCCTGGAAGGCCGAAAGGCGGAAGAACCAGTTCTCCTCGCGTTCGCGCTCCAGGGGAATCTCGTGGATCGGGCAGGTCTGGCCCGGCCCCAACTCCCGCTCCGTTTTGAAGTCGGCGCAGCGGGGGCAGTACCAGCCCTCGTAGACCCCCTTCGTCACCCAGCCATTGTCGTAGACCCGCTGCATGATCTCGGCGACCTTCTCGCCGTGGCGGGGGTCCGAGGTGCGGATGAAGAAGTCGTTGGTGGCGTCGATGATCGGCATCAGCGCTTCGAATTTGGCCGTGTTGCGGTCGGCCAGCTCCTGCGGCGAGATCCCCTCCCGCTCGGCCGCCGTCTCGATCGGCTCGCCGTGCTCGTCGGTGCCGGTGAGAAAGAAGACCTCCTCGCCTCGCTGGCGCATGTGCCGCGCGAGCACGTCGGCGGCCATCGTCGAGTAGGCGTGGCCGAGATGCGGCTCGGCGTTGACGTAGTAGATCGGGGTGGTGACGTAGTAGGCCATCGGCGTGGCGGCCAGGCTATCTGCGCGGCTCGCGCCCGGTCAGCGCCCGGTAGAGGTCGTTGGCGCGGGTCCCGGTCAGGGCAGCGACGACGCTGGCGGCGGCGCGTGGCCGCGCCCCCGACTGGACCAGGTGGCGCAGAGCGTCGACCGCGAATCCGATGTCCCCCTCGTGGTCCTCAGAAGCGGCCGGGCCGATAACGAGCACGATCTCCCCTTTGACGTCGCTGCGGAAACGCCGCGCAAGCTCGGCCAGGGTGCCGCGAGAAACCTCCTCGTGCATCTTCGACATCTCGCGGCAGACGGCGGCTGGCCGGTCCGGCGCGATCGCCGCCAAGGCGGCGAGGGAGTCGCCGACCCGGCGCGGCGACTCGAAGGCGACCACGGTCTCGGTCGAGCGCAGGACCCGCTCCATCTCCCCGGCCCGCTTCGGCAGGAACCCCTCAAAGCGCCAGCGGTCGGTCGGCAAGCCGGAAGCCACAAGCGCCACGGGTACGACCGAAGGACCCGGCAGGACGATCACCTCGAGGCTGCGTTCTATACAGCGCCTGATCAGCCGGTAGCCGGGATCGGAGACCGCCGGCATACCCGCGTCGGAGACGAGCACGACGGTGTCGCCGCGCTCGATCCGCTGCGCCAGCTCGGTCGCGCGCGCCGTTTCGTTGCCCTCGTGATTGGAGACCAGCGGTGGCGCCGGGCGGATGCCGAGCTTGTCGAGCAGCGAGCCGGTGCGGCGGGTGTCCTCGCAGGCGATGTAGTCGGCGCCGACCAACGCGTCCCGGGCCCGGAGCGTGATGTCGTCCAGGTTGCCGATCGGGGTCGGGCAGACGATCAGCGAGCCGGGCATCAGCCCCCGTCCCGCTCGCGCTCGAGTTCGATTCGCGCCATCGCCGCGGCGCCGATCATGCCGGCGTCGTAGCCGAGCTGCGCCGGGACGACCGGGGTCCGGTTCATCGGCGGCAGGGCACGCGCCTCCAACTCCCGGCGGGCGGGCTCGAGCAGGAGGTCGCCAGCAGCCATCACGCCGCCGCCGATCACGATCGTCTCCGGCTCGAAGATGTTGGCGAAGCTGGACAGGGCGACGCCTAGCCGGCGCCCGATCAGGGCAACGGTGCCAACGGCCACGTCGTCCCCCGCTAGAGCAGCCTCGGTAACAGCCCTACCGTCGATCTCGCCGCCGCGGGCCAGCAGCTTGCCCAGAGCAGAGTCCGGCTCGCGCTCGGCCGCCTCGCGCCCCTCGCGGCCCAGGGCGGTTCCGGAGGCGAAGGCCTCGACGCAGCCGCGGTTGGGGCAGTTGCCCTGACAGCGCGGGCCATCCATCTCGATCACCACGTGACCCAGCTCCGCCCCGGCTCCCGTCGCCCCTCGGTAGAGCTCGCCATCGAGGATCAGCCCGCCGCCGATCCCGGTGCCGATCGTCAGCAGCACCGCCTGGCGCGTCCCCTGCGCCGCTCCGAAGCGGTGCTCGGCGAGCGCAGCAAGGTTGGCGTCGTTGTCGACGAAGACCGGCAGCCCGATCCGCTCCGCGACGAGGTCCCGCACTGGAAGGTTGTCGATCGGCAGGTTGACCGCGGAGACGGCGAGCCCGTTGTCGTGATCGATCGTGGCCGGGATACCCAGGCCGACCGCCTCGACGCCGCTGCGCTCGGCGCGGGCCTCTTCGACCTCGCGCACCAGCAGCTCAACCAGGTCGCCCTCGCCGTGGCCGGTCGACCGCTCGCGGCTTTCCCAGACCACTTTGGAATCCGGATCGAGGACGCCGAGCAGCATCTTCGTCCCGCCGAGGTCGACCCCGATCGCTTCGGCTTTCCTCATGGCTTATCGCGGGCGACCGCGGGCATCGGCATGATTTCTAACCCTTTCATGGCAGGCAATGGCGAGCAGCGGCCTCCGGGGCCGCCCGACTACAAGGTCTACCGCGCTCGGCGGGGCCTGCTTTCGCGCTTCCGCAAACCGGATCTTTCGTCGCTGCGCGAGCGCGACGGGGGAGCCCCGAGGCAGCCGCGACAGGTCCGCCTGCCGTGGCGCCGGGGCGACCGGGGCCCTGGCGGAGGGGAGCTCCGCCCACGGCCGCAGCGGCCAGCGCTGAAGCGAGCACTGAAGTGGCTCGGACTGGCGGCGCTCGCCTGGATCCTGCTCAGCTTCCTCGCCTTCGCGGTCTCCGCCCAGCTGCAGGCCTTCAAGCTCTCCGGGGACGCCAAGTCGGCCCTGGACGGCGATCCCCTGCTGTTGCCCAGCGCGCAGACGATCCTCGCCATCGGCACCGACGCCCGTCCTCCCGATACCCAGGAGCCGGATGCCGCCCCGTCGGAGGAGTGCTTCGAGCAGCAGTCTCACGGCGACGCGCCGCACGGCGAATGCTCGGTCGGCGAATTCCGCGCCGACACCCTGATGCTGATCCGCGCCGGCGGCGGCGCCTTCCGCAAACTCTCGATCCCGCGCGACGTCTACGCAGAGATTCCCGGCCAGAGCCCACAGGAGATCAACGGCGCCTTCGCCTACGGCGGCGCCGGCGCCCAGATCGAAGCGGTCGAGGACTTCCTCGGCATCGAGGTCGACCACGTCGCGATCGTCGACTTCACCGGCTTCGAAGACCTGATCGACGCGGTTGGCGGCGTGGTCGTCGACGTGCCGCGGAAGATCTGCGCCGACATCTCCGGCGGCGCCGGCGGCGGCCAGGGCGGCTACACGCTGCGGCTCGGCAAAGGCGAGAACACGCTCGACGGCGAGAAGGCGCTCACCTACGCGCGCATCCGCAAGCCGAGCCCCTGTCCCGGCCCGGGAGCCAGCGCCTACGCCTTCCCCTACGACGACTTCGACCGCGCCCGGGCGCAGCAGGAAGTGATCAGCGGCATTAAGGGCCGCCTGACCGACCCCCTGCGCGCCCCCTACAACTTCGTCAAGGGACCGATCGATCGGCTGGAACGCGCCGAAAGCGTTCGTCAGCGACATGGGCTTCCTGACGATGCCGCAGCTGATCCTGGCGGCGGCGATCGGCGGCGACAGCGAAGCTGACGTCCTCTGCAAGGGCGAAAACTCCGGTGCGCCCCCGGCCCCTCGGGCTCGATCGAAGTGCCCGAGTCCGAGCGTCGCCGGGCCGTCAGCGCGCTTCTGGGTTAGGACATGTGTCCGCCTAAAGCTTCGCTTAACTTGAGTTTCTCAATTACTCAATTTTTCTTGGCTATGAATACCGGCCGAAACAGATAGGGGTGATCTCGAGCTGCAGTGACCGCCACAGGAAGAAAGGGAAAGATGAGCCTCAAGCTGAAAGCGATTGGTTGTGCCATGCTTGCTGCGGTCCTTGCCGGCAGCTTTTCGGCTCGTACACGCACCTGCAAACGGAAACGGAGCATTTCGCATCCGAGGTAGCGCACACGGAAATTAAAGGGTTCGAGACGCCAACCCACACTGGCGAGCATGGATTCTGCATGGGCGTTCGGGTGAAATGGGTCTCGCGACGAAAGCAGTACGGTAGCCACAGCAAACGCCGCTCGAAGCAGCTTGCAGCGTCGGTGACTCGCGGAATGTCGACGGCGTCGCGAGGACTGCGTGCAAAAGGATACATCGGCGACCGATATCCCGTGTAACAGACCAACGGCTGCGTGGAACTGGATGCAGTCGATAGTGCGGCCTAACGCTGACCGGTGCGACGCACGTCAATCGAGGCCCGGTGCCCGGTCGAGCAAGTCCCATCGAAATGCATCCGCGCTCAATTGTACGAGACGACGGCTTCATCCCCGACGAGCGTCGTCGCGTACATCCGGAACTCACCAACCCCACCACCGGTAAACACGCAATCGCAGTAGATGCCCGGAATGCCAGGTGTAGACGCTCGATAGGCACGGACTGTGTGGAATGCCTTCGGCACATCCGGAAAAGCCGACAGCCATAGGCTCAGGTACAGTGCGCGGGTTTGACACAGTAGGTCAACAGGTCAGCATGTACAGCTACATAGGGCTTCACGACTGAGGGCCGGCTTTCAGCCGGCCCTCAGCCGCCCAGGCCAGCGTTGTCCTGCTAGTCGCCACTCGCCGTGGAGGTCGCCTTCGCGTCGCTCGAGCTCGAGTCTGAAGACTTCGCGTCTGAACCGTTCGATCCGCTCCCGCCCTCTGAGCCGCCGGCCTCCGAGCCGCCACCGCTCGGCACGGCCTTCTTCTTGCCGTAGTCGGTGTTGTGGAAACCGGAGCCCTTGAAGTGGATCGCCACCGGGTGCAGGACACGCTCGGCGGCAGCGCCGCACTCCTGGCACTCGCCGAGGGGGTCGTCGCTCATCTTCTGGATCACGTCGAAGACGTGGCCGTTGGCGCACTTGTACTCGTAGATCGGCATGGCGGGGCGGGATTATCGCAGTCGCAAGGGGCGAAGCCGACCGAAGCGGCCCACCGCACGGCTTTGCCCTATACGTTTCCCGCATGGCGACCGACGCCCAGCCCCGGCCCGATCTGGTCACGATGGAGGAGGTCGTCGCGCTCTGCAAGCGGCGCGGCTTCGTCTTTCCCTCCTCGGAGATCTACGGCGGGCTCGGCTCGACCTACGACTACGGCCACTACGGCGTCCTGCTCAAGAACAACGTCAAAGCCGAGTGGTGGCGGGCGATGCTGCAGGAGCGCGACGACATCGTCGCGCTCGACTCGGCGATCCTCCAGCACCCGCGGGTCTGGGAGGCGTCCGGGCACCTGGAGGGCTTCACCGACCCGCTCGTGCAGTGCCTGGGCAAGTGCAAGAAGCGCTGGCGCGAGGACCATCTGCGCGAGGCGGTCGAGGCAGACGGTGGCGATCCGGCTGCCGAGCTGCGCTGCCCCGAGTGCGGCGGAGAGCTATCCGAGCCGCGCCAGTTCAACCTGATGTTCGAGACGCACGTGGGACCCGTCGCCGAGGAGGGCTCCGCCGTCTACCTGCGCCCGGAGACTGCGCAGGGGATCTTCATCAACTTCAAGAACGTGCTCGGCTTCGCCCGCAAGAAGCCCCCGTTCGGCATCGCCCAGATCGGCAAGTCCTTCCGCAACGAGATCACCCCCGGCAACTTCATCTTCCGCACCCGCGAGTTCGAGCAGATGGAGATGGAGTTCTTCGTACCGCCCGCCGAAGCCGAGAAGTGGCATCGAACCTGGATCGAGGAGCGCGAGCGCTGGTACACCGAGCTCGGGATCAGACCCGAGTTCCTGCGCGTCCGCCCGCACGGCGCCGACGAGCTCTCGCACTACTCCTCGGCGACCAGCGATGTCGAGTACCTGTTCCCGATCGGCTGGTCGGAGCTGGAGGGAATCGCCAACAGGGGCGACTTCGACCTCACCCAGCACGCAAAGTTCAGCGGCGAGAAGCTCGAGTATTTCGACCAGGGGACCAAGGAACGCTACGTCCCCTACGTGATCGAGCCCGCCGCCGGTGCTGACCGCGCCGCGCTGGCCTTCCTCGTCGATGCCTACGACGTCGAGGAGGTCGAGGGAAGGCAGCGGACCGTGCTGCGTCTCCATCCCCGTCTGGCGCCGGTCAAGGTCGCGGTGCTGCCTCTCGTCTCCAAGGAAGGGATGCCGGAGAAGGCCCGCGAGATCTTCGACTCCTTGCGCGGTCGCATCCCCGCCGAGTTCGACGAGGGGGGCTCGATCGGCAAGCGCTACCGGCGCCAGGACGAGATCGGCACCCCGTGGGGCGTCACCATCGACGGCCAGACCATGGAAGACGACACCGTCACCCTGCGCGACCGCGACTCGCTGGAACAGGCGCGCGTCCCGGTCGCCGGCCTCGCAGACGATCTCGCCTCGCGCCTGGCACAGCCCTGGCGCAGCCCGAAGCTGGACTGATGCCCAGCCTTTTCCGCGACCGGGACTTTCGCCTGGTCGCAACGTCGGTCGCGCTCTCGGCGCTCGGCGACTGGGTGGCGATCGTGGCCCTCGGCCTGCACGTCAAGGAGATGGCCGACTCCGGGTTCGCCGTCGCGGCGCTGTGGGTCTGCCTGTTCGGACCCTCAGTCCTGGTCGCCGGGCACGCGGGGCTGCTGGTCGACCGGCTCGAGGCGACGCGACTGCTGGCCGCTGTCTCCGCCGTCGGCGCAGCGGTAGCAGCCGTCCTCGCATTCAGCGATGCGCTCGCTCCGGTCCTCATCCTGACTGCTGCGCTCGGGGTCGTCTTTGCGATCTCGCAGCCAGCGGAGTTCTCGCTGATTCCGCCCCTCGCGGGGCAAAGCCGGGTGCAGGAGGCGAACGGCCACATGGAGACCGCCCGCTACATCGGTTTCGGGATCGGCCCGCTGCTCGGCGGCCTCCTCTTCTCCGCCGGCGGCCTCGAGCTGGCGATGCTGGTCGACGCAATTACCTTCGCCTTCGTCGCGCTCGCCGCGTTGGCGCTGCGCATCAGGCGTGAGCCAGCGGCACTTGAGGAGGGAGGGAGAACGCCGCGCGCGCGGGACGGCATCGCCTTCCTCTTCCGCGAGCGCC
This sequence comes from uncultured Solirubrobacterales bacterium, assembly GCA_963817945.1. Lineage (GTDB taxonomy): Bacteria > Actinomycetota > Thermoleophilia > Solirubrobacterales > 70-9 > VRUE01. The sequence goes on from CAWFQH010000001.1 coordinate 540,141, forward strand.
TGCTGGCCCTGGCGATGACGGTCGCCTTCGGCTCGCTCCTCTTCATGTCAGCCGTGTGGGTCGCCGAGCTCTTCTTCGTCGAGGACGTCTTGGGTCGCGGGGACGTCGCCTACGGCGCGATGCTCTCGATCTGGACCGGCGGCATGGCGCTCGGAGCGATGCTGCTCTCGCGCCGGGTCGCCGCGGCCGCCGTCGCCGCCGCGGGGCTGATCGCGGCCACGGTCCAGGGCGCCGCCCTGGCTCTGCCGGCCCTCTGGCTCAGCTTCGGTTTCTTCCTCGCCTGCTCTTTCATGGGTGGCGTCGCGCATGGGCTGAAGAACGTGATGTTTCGCAGCCTGATCCACGTGCGCGTGCCCGAGGAGCTTCACGGCCGTGCCTTCGCCGCCTACAACGGGATCCGCAACACGGCCGAGCTTGGGGCCTTCGCCGCCGGTGGCCTGCTGGTCGCGGCGATCGGTGCTCGCGGCACCCTCGCTTACGCCGGCGGGATCTCGGCCCTGGTCGGCGTCGGCGGGCTCTTGGCCCTGCTACGCATGTATCGCGGCTTCGTGCCGAGCGGCCCGGTCGGGCCGCCGACCGAGGCGGGCGCCAGCGCCGAGTCGCCCGCACCCGCACAGGCCGCCTCCGAGGGCTAGGCCAGGGAGTCGTCAAGAAAAAAGCGCACGACGTCGGCTGCTTCAGCTTCAAGCGCCGGCAGGGCTCTGGACGGGATCGGCTCGAAGGGCTCGAGGTCGACCTCGCTACGGGCCAATCGCCACCTCCCCAGCGCCCGCCCTCCGACCAGGATGAACGGGTGGAACATTCCATTGCGGGTGACAAGCGCCGTGTGCGAACCGATGACATCCTCGCGCGACGTCCAGCCAAGCAGGACGGGATCGAAGGCACCAAGCAACCTGGGCGGCGGGACTTCACCGTTGACTGGCCGCTTCTTCAAGCGCACCAGCCCGTCGGCGCCCTCCTCGAGCTCCGAGGCGATCGCGCTCAGACCGGCCCGAGCGTCACGCAGTGGCAGACCGGCCCAGCGGGCGAGATCGCGGTCGCCCGCCGGTGCGTGGCCGATCAGGTAGCGGCGCGCCAGCTCGGCCAGTGCCTTCGCGCGGTCGACCGGCGGCTGCGATCCCAACCAGTCGCGCGTGAGCGCATAGGCGTGCTGCTTGCCGACCATCGGACCGCGCACCGCGACGCCCCGGAGCGTTACCAGGAAGAGGAGGTGAATCATCGCCTGACCGTCGGTGGGGAATCGGTTCGCCTCGAGGTGTTCCCTCAGCTGCAGCCTGGTGAGCGGGCCCTCCTCGACCAGTGCCCGCTCGATCGCCGCAACGGCCCGCTCGGCGTCATCGGATGAGACGCCCTCCTGCCGCAGGCGCCGGGCACTGGACGTGAGCAGCGGCGGCGTCGTCAGCGCGTGCAGCCATGGGTAATCCTCGCTACGGACCAGGTGGAGCGTGCCGCGGTTGAGCCAGGTAATCAGCAAAGAGCGGTCCTCCGTCAGGGCCCGGTCGACATCGGCGGCCGAAAGCCCCTCGGTTCGCGCCCGGACCGCCAAGCGGACCCCCCGGGGGTCCTGGCCCTGAACCGCAAGCAGGCGCTCGGCCACGGCTGCCGGGTCGGGAAGCGGCAACCCGACCAGCCCCTGTGCCGTAAATCGCTCGACCAGGATCTTCTTCCTAGCCCCCACGCTCCGTAGTCTGGTCGATCCCAAGGAGTCGGATCATCGCTGACGACCGCTATCTCGCGCTGAGCAGGTCAACGTTGTAGACGAGGGTGTCGGCTGCGGTGCTTTCCGGCGGGGCGCCAATCGGGAAGACCAGGTCCGGAGGGACGATCAGTTCGCGCCGGCCCCCAACCTTAATCCCCCTCAGGCCCTTTTCCCAGCCCGGCAGAACTTCGCGCGCTCCAAACTCGAAAACGAACGGCGGTTTGCTCGGATCCCACGAGCCGGACCACTGCTTGCCGGTGAAGAATTTGACCGAGAGGTACTCCACGGTCAACCTGTCCCCCGTTTCGATCTTAGGGCCCTTACCCAGGATCAGATCCCTAACAACCAGCCGCTGCGGCGGAGGACCGTCTGGTGGCACAACCGTCGGACGCTTGCGCCTCGCGGCAGCGGCTGCCGATTTGACCGGCAACGGCTCGCTCGGGTCGGGGTCGCGACGTTGGTTTTGCATCGTCCGCCGAGCCGGAAGCCGGCTGCTCGGTCGAGGAGGTGCCCGAGGAACCCTTCGCAGAAGGACCATCCTCGCCGCACCCCACCGCAAAGCCTAGGCACAGCACTAGCGGGGCAGTTCGTAGCCTCACGGAGATGGCTTGACCTTCAGCAGGTCGACCACGTAGACGAGTGCGGATTCGGCGGGATCCTGGGAGGGTGAGAGACCGCCGCGTGCAGCTTCCTTTCCAGGCACCTCCAAATAACGGCGGCCGCCCTCTTTCATGCCCGGCAGGCCCTTCACCCAACCCGGTATCACTTCGGTGCCGTTCAATTTGAAGTTAATCGGTTCTTCCGGCTTCCAGATGGTTTCGAAGTGTTCACCGGTGAGGTAGCGAAACGAGGTGAAATAGACCTCCAATACGTCGCCCAGCTTGACGACGGGCCCTGCTCCGACCTCGAGATCTTTCACGACCAGCTTCTTCGGTGACCCGCCCTTCGGCAGCTTGACGGCAGGCGCGGGCCCGTCGCCGTCGCTGTCGCCGAAGGCGGGCCGGGATTCGGCTCCTCCCCCTCCGGCCGAATCATCGCCGCAGGCGGAGATGGAGATGCCCAGGCACATGACTAGCGCGATCAGCGCAAACCTCATGAGTCTCCTTTCGGTTTTTTCGCTTCGACCAGATCGACGACGTACACGAGGGTGTCGCCGAGTTCACTGCCGGGAGGCGCGTCCTCCGGGGTGGTGGGGATGATCAAAACGCGCCGTCCGCCGACCCGCATGCCAGGTATGCCTTCTTCCCACCCCTTCAGCCAGGCGTCGGATCCCAGGGTGAACCCGAGCGGGCTTCCTTCTACCCAGGCCGATTCGATTTCCTCACCCGTCTCGTAGATGCCAGCGACGTAATGGACCGTCAGATCGTCGCCGTTTTCGGCCTCCACCCCGTCGCCCTCGACCAGGTCTTGGACGATCAGCTTCTCGGACTTGGGGCCCTTCGGGATCTCGGGCTTGCGCCCTAGAGTCGCCGCCTCCTCGCTGTGCGTCTCAGCAGAAGAGTCGCTCCCGCATGCCGGGAGAGACAGGGCGGCACAGAAAACCGCGAGCAACAGCGCCCAAACCCTCATGCTGCGAGATCATATATCGATCAGGAACCACTGATCAAACCGCCGGCAGGCCGGCTATTCGATCTCGAGCAGATCGACGACGAAGACGAGGGCTTCGTTCGGCTTGATCGTCGGGGGGAATCCGGCATCGCCGTAGGCGAGATCGCCCGGGATCACCAACTGACGCTGACCGCCAGCCTTCATCCCGGCGATGCCTTGGTCCCAGCCCTGGATCACTTCTCCAGCCCCCAGCTGGAAGCTGAACGGTTCGCCGCGATCCCAGGAGGCATCGAACTCCTGGCGGCTGTCGAAGCCGACGCCAACGTACTGGACGGTCACACGATCGCCGGCTTTGGCGCTCGCCCCGCTCCCTTCGATCAGGTCTTCCTCAACTAAGGCAGTCGGCGGCGATCCCGTCGGGATGCTCACCTCCGGCTTGCTGCCTTTCGCCGCGTCAGCGGGCGACCGCACCGAGCCCGCTTCCTTGGCGGGCGAGCCGTTCGAGGGCGAGCCGTTCGACTCCGATCCGTCGGAGTCGTCGTCGCCGCAGCCCGCGGCGACGAATGCAAGGCAGAGCAAAAGGATCGGCCAGGTCAACTTCATCGCCGGCATGCTAGGGAAACGCAGACCAAAGTGCCTCACCGTCAAGCGGGGGAGGGCGAGATCCGCCTCTACCTACTACGGTCAGGCGAGTGGACAGCCCCCTCCTCGCCGCAATTGTGCTGCCGGCCGCGATTGCGGTGATCATGTGCAGCCTCGGAATGACGCTGACGCCAGCCGACTTCCGACGGGTGGTCGTGGCGCCGCGCGGGGTCGCGATCGGAATGCTCAACCTAGCGCTGATCTCACCGCTGCTAGCGCTGGCAACCGCTGAGCTGTTCGGTCTCTCGCCCGAGCTGGCGGTCGGCCTGGTGCTGCTGGGCGCGTCGCCCGGCGGAATGATGGCCAACATGCTGACCCACCTCTCGCGGGGAGACACGGCGCTCTCGATCACGATGACCGCGATCAGCAGTGTCGGCGCAATCGTCACCGTGCCGCTCTTCCTCGCCCTGTCGGCAAGCCACTTCGGGGCAGGTGACGTCGGTGACGCCAGCATGCTCGGCATCGTTGCCCGCGTCTTCGCGATTACGATCGTCCCGGTGGCGATCGGGATGGAGCTGCGTCGCCGCGATCCGCGCCGCGTCGAAGCCATCTACCCACGCTTCCGCAACGTGGCCCTGGTTGTCTTCGGCCTGGTGATCCTCGGCGCGATCGCCAGCGAGTACGACACCGTCGCCGAGAACGCGGCCGAGGTCGGCGGGGCAGCGCTGGCACTGAACGTCGCCGCGATGTCGATCAGCTTCGCGATCTCGAAGCTGGCGAGGCTCGACAACCGGCAGGCGACGGCGATCTCGCTCGAGCTGGGCATCCATAACGCGGCCCTGGCGATTGCAGTCGGCGCCACGTTGGCCAGCACCTTGACGATTCCGGCCGCCGTCTACGCCTCCTTCATGCTCTTCACCGGCGGTGCCTTCGCCTGGACGATGCGGTCTAGACTGCCGGCGGAACAATGGGGATGAATCTCGCTTCGATAGTGACGACGAGGGCCGAGCGATCGCCCGAGGCGCCGGCGATCCGGCTCGGCGATTTCGAGCTGAGCTACCGCGAGCTCGACGACAGCAGCGCCCGCCTCGCCACCTTGCTGCGGGACAAAGGGTTCCAGCCCGGAGACCGAGTGGGAGTGATGCTGCCCAACGTGCCGCAGTTCCCGATCGCCTACTACGGCGTGCTGCGGGCCGGTGGCGTCGTCGTTCCGATGAACGTGTTGCTGAAGCGACGCGAGATCGCCTTCTACCTGGAGGACTCCGGCACGAAGCTGCTGCTGGCATGGCACGGCTTTGCCGAGGAGGCGAGGGCGGGAGCGGCCGAGGCCGGCGCCGAGCTAATCGAGGTCGAGCCGAGCGCCTTTGCCGCCGCGCTGGCGGAGGTCGAGCCTACCCCCGGACTCGCTGACGCCGGTGAGGACGACACCGCGGTGATTCTCTACACCTCGGGCACGACCGGCAAGCCGAAGGGCGCCGAGCTGACCCACGCGAACCTGATGTCCAACGCGGACGTATCCTCGCGAACCACCTGCGAGATCGGAGCGGGTGACGTCGTCTTCGGCGGCCTGCCGCTCTTCCACTCGTTCGGCCAGACGGTCGCGATGAACGCCTCGCTGCGGGTCGGCGCCTGCCTGACGCTGGTGCCCAAATTCGATCCCGGCGAGGCTCTGGAGACGATCCAACGAGACGAAGTCACCCACTTTTACGGCGTGCCGACGATGTTCGGCGCCCTACTCCACCACCCCGAACGCGAGGCATACGACACGTCCTCGTTGCGGACCTGCATCACCGGCGGCGCTTCGATGCCCGTCGAGGTGCTGCGCGGCTTCGAGGATGCCTTCGGGGCGATCGTGCTCGAGGGCTATGGCCTCTCGGAGACCTCGCCCGTGGCCTGCTCCAACCATCCCGACAAAGAGCGCAAGCCGGGCTCAATCGGCACCCCGATCGAGGGTGTCGAGATGCGCGTGGTCGACGAGAGCGACGAGCCGGTCGAGCAGGGAGAGGTCGGCGAGATCGTGATCCGCGGCCACAACATCATGAAGGGGTACTGGCAGCGTCCGGATGCAACCGAGGAGGCGATGCGCGGTGGTTGGTTCCACAGCGGCGACATGGCCCGCACCGATGAGGACGGCTACTTCTACATCGTCGACCGCAAGAAGGACCTGATCATCCGCGGTGGCTACAACGTCTATCCGCGCGAGGTCGAGGAGGTCCTCTACGAGCACCCGAAGATCCGCGAAGCGGCGGTGCTCGGCGTTCCCCACGACGAGTGGGGCGAGGAGATCGGCGCTGCGGTCGTCCTCCACCAGGGTGACGACCTAAGCGCCGAAGAGGTCAGCGCCTACGTCAAGGATCGCATCGCCGCCTACAAGTACCCGCGTATCGTCTGGTTCCTCGACGACCTGCCGAAGGGCCCCACCGGCAAGATCCTCAAGCGGGAGATCGAGACGCCCGCGGCGGAGCGCAGCAGCGCAGCTGGATCCGAGCATTGATCAGCTTTTTCTGATTAAGTTCGCCGATCCATTCATCCGGGCGGCCCAGGGAGGGGGCGGCCCCGCAGAGAGGAGTGACCATGCTGAAGAAGCGTCTCGCGGCGTTCGCGTCTGCGCTCGCCATTTCCGTCGCAGGGGCGGCCCTGTCGCCCGCCAGCTCGCTTGCCGTCGATCCGATTCTCTTCGTTCACGGTTGGTCGGGCAGCGCCTCGAACTGGAACACGATGATCTCCCGGTTCGAAAAAGACGGTTGGAAAAAAAGCGAGCTGCGGGCCTATACCTACAACACCTCGCAGTCGAACAAAACGACCGCGGAAACGACGGTAAAAAGCGAAGTCGAAGCCCTCAAGAAAGCGACGGGCGCCACGAAGGTCGACATCGTCGCCCACTCGATGGGCAGCCTCAACAGCCGCTGGTACATCAAGTTCGTGAAAGAAGGCGAAGCCAACGTCGACGAGTGGGTCTCGCTCGGCGGCCCCAACCACGGGACGACCGCAGCGAATCTCTGCTTCAGCACCGCCTGCGTGGAGATGCGTCCGGGCTCGACCTTCCTCTCCGAACTGAACGCCGGCGACGAGACCCCCGGCGCCGTCAACTACGGCACCTGGTGGTCGCCGTGCGATGAATTCATCAACCCCGACTCGAGCGTGCCGCTCAGCGGCGCGACCAACACGGAAACTGCCTGCATCTCGCATCTAGCGTTGATCAGCGACGAAACCGTCTACAAACAGGTTCGCGACTTCGTCAAATAGCCACTGCAAGGGGACGGGGCGCCCGCGATTCGGGCGCCCCGAAAGCCCCTCCTGGCTGACTGGCCAGTTTCTCCGGTAATCTCCTTTTCCCAGCTGCCGGAGGCGCCCCACAAGGCGGCCATGACCGAAGGAGAACGATGAGCGTTGCGTCGCAGAACCTGATGGACAACATCACCTACGAGGACCTCTATCAGCGCTGGGAGCAGGGCAACTGGAGCGCCTACGACATCGACTTCTCCCAGGACCAGGCGGGCTGGCAAAGCCTCAGCGACATGCAGCGGCGCTCGGCGATGTGGATCTACTCGATGTTCTTCTACGGCGAGGACCGGGTCGCCGACACGCTCGCCCCTTACATCACCGCCGCCCCGACCGAGGAGCAGGCCTACTTCCTCGCCACTCAGCAGGTCGACGAGGTGCGCCACTCGGTGTTCTTCCACCGTTTCTTCAAAGAGGTGATCGGTGTCGGCGGCGACTCGATCCAGGCGACCCTCTCCTCCACCCTGCCCCAGCTCAACTGGGGCTATCGCGGCGTTTTCGACCGTCTCGATCAGATGGCCGAGGAGTTGCGCAAGGACCGCTCGCTGCCCAAGTACGCGCAGGCGATCACCCTCTACCACCTGATCGTCGAGGGCTCGCTTGCCCAGCCCGGGCAGCACTTCATCGAGGACTTCTTCGCCTCCGAAGAGACGATGCCGGGCTTCAGCGCCGGCATGGCGAACGTCTCCAAGGACGAGCAACGACACATCGGCTTCGGCGTCAAGGTGCTCTCCGAGCTGCTGGCCGAAGGCCGGCCGGGCTGGGAGGAGAACCGCGCCGCCGTCGTCGAGCTGCTGCGCGAAACGCTGCCCTACGGGCCGGCCGTCTTCTACCCGCCCAACTTCGACCGCGAGTACACCGAGTGCTACGGCTTCAGCCTCGAGGACATCTTCTCGTTCGGGCTGAAACTGATCAGGCAGCGCTGGCGGACGATCGGCTTCCCGACCGAGGAGATGCCCCCGGGCGTCTTCCCCTTCGATCCGGAGGCAAGCGAGGAGGACGTCGCGGAGCGCCAGGTGAAGCTGATGGAGGCCGGCGTCCTCGGTCCGCCCGACGGCCGTCCGCCCGAGGCCACTCCTGAGCTGCAGCGGCTCTACTTCGACGTCGTCAAGCGCGTTGTCAGGCCCGACGCCGCCAACGGCTCGCGGCTCGTCTATCAGTGGCGATTCAGCGACGCTGACCCCTGGCACCTGGTGATCGACAACGGATCGACCAGGGCCGAGCCGGGCGAGGCGCCAGATCCCAACCTGGTCCTCGAGACCACCTGGGCCGACTGGATCGCCTCTGGCAAACCCGACGCCAACCCGTTGAAGATGGTGTTGCAGCGGCGCATCCGCCCCCGCGGCAAGCTGCGCGAGATGGCGCGGATGCGCAAGGTGTTCGGATAACAATTCCGCCCACCTCCTCCGCTCCCGCGAGGACCCAAAGAGGTCAGATATGGATGGGTCCTCGCTCCCGCGTCCGGGGGTGGCGGGCTAGCCCAGGGATGGCCGATGCTGTGCCCAGGGGCGCTCGGCCTCGAGCTGGGCGGCGAGCGAGAGCAGCGTCGCCTCCTCGCCGGGCCGCCCGATGATCTGCACGGCGAGCGGCATGCCGTCGTCGGCGAAGCCGGCCGGCACTGACATTGCCGGGTTCCCCAGGTGGTTCCAGGGGACGCAGTACGGATAGAAGCGGCTCATCCCGAGCACCGTGCGCAGGGCGCCCTGCCCCTCCCAACGCCGCACCGGTAGCGCCGTTCCCCCCATTACCGGCGTCATCAGCACGTCATGGGCATCGAAGATCGCGTTGACCCGGGCGATGTCAGCTGCGCGTCCCTCCTCCATCGCCCGCTCGTAGAGTCCCTTGGGCAGGAGGCTGCCCAGCCGACCAAAGCCGCGGGTGCGCCGTTCGAGCCGCTCCGGGTGCGGGACGTCCTTGATCGTCTCCGCGACCCCGCCGAGGAATCGCGCCGTGATGTTGTTGCCGATCCCGCCCCACTCCGGATCGCGCTCGACGACCTCGTGCCCGAGTGAGCCAAGGAGCGCGGCGGTGTCGGCCACAGCCCCCTTGACCACATTCGAGACGGTCGGCGGCGCGGCAGCGCGAGGGGGACGGGTCGAGTGGGCGATGCGCAGCTTTCCAGGAGGCGTCTTCGCCGCCTCGACGAAGGACCGATCCGGAACCGGCGGCGCCTCGGGCTCTTGCGAGCCGCCGGAGACGACGTCGAGCCAGAGCGCGGCGTCAAGCACGCTGCGGCTGAGGCATCCCAGGACGGCGAGGCCTCGCCATCCTTCGAGCTCGGGCGCCATCGAGACCCGGCCTCGGGACACCTTCAAGCCGAAGAGTCCGCAGGAGGCGGCGGGAATCCGGATCGAGCCCGCCCCATCGCCGGCCGAGGCAATCGGCACGAGGCCCGCCGCGACCGCTGCCGCCGACCCGCCGCTCGATCCGCCCGGCGTGCACTGCGGATTCCAGGGGTTGCGGGTGACGCCGTAGGTAGCTGACTCGGTGAAGCCGCAGATCGCCATCTCCGGCAGGAGCGTCAGGCCGACGACGATCGCACCGGCCTCGCGCAAGCGGCGCACCATCTCGGCATCGGCGGTCGCCGGCTCGGTGAAGGCATCCGTGCCCCAGGTCTTCACCTGGCCCATCACGTCGACTTCATCCTTGATCGCGATCGGCACACCCAGCAGCGGCCGTTCCTCGCCCGCCCTCAGCCGCGCTTCGGCCTGCTCGGCTTCAAGCAGCGCCTGCTCGGGCAGCACAACCCGGAAGGAGTTCAGCTGCCGATCCAGCCGTCCGATCCGATCGAGGCATAGCCGGACCAGCTCGGTCGGCGTGACCTCGCCGGCCCGCACCATCTCGGCCTGCCGCGCGGCCCCGGCGAAAGCGATGTCGTCGCTGACCCGCACGGCCTCTCCCGTCTCAGCCATCGGCAGATCGTATCCGGCAGACGGGCTTCAGGCCTCGGCCGGCTTCGGCTCGGCCTTGCCTGCCTCGAAGCTGAGGTCGGGCAGAAGCCGATCGAGCCACGACGGCATCCACCAGTTCCAGTCGCCCATCAGCTTCATCGCGCCGGGGACGAGGATCAGCCGCACCAGGGTGGCGTCGAGCGCGATCGCGACCGCGCAGCCGACGCCGAGCTCTTTGATCGAGGGGACGCCGGTAAGGACGAAGACTGCGAAGACCGAGCTCATGATCAGTGCCGCGGAGGAGATAGTGCGAGCGCTGGAGGCGAGGCCCTCGGCGACCGCGCGCTCGTTGTCGCCGTGGCGTAGGTAGCGCTCGCGGATGCGCGACATCAAGAAGACCTCGTAGTCCATCGAGAGACCGAAGACGATCGCGAAGATCAGCGGCACGTTGATCGTGTCGAGCGCGCCGAGGCTTTCGAAGCCGAGCACGCTGTCGAGCCAGCCCCACTGGAAGACGGCGACGAGGATCCCGTACGCGGCGCCGATCGAGAGCAGGTTCATCAGCACCGCCTTCAGCGGCAGCAGCAGCGAGCGCAGCATCACCATCAGCACGAGGAAGCTGAGCGCCAGGACGAAGCCGATGATCTTCCAAAGCGAGCCTGAGATCTGAGCGCGGGCGTCGTCGGTGCGGGCGGTCTCGCCGCCGACGTCGACCGTCGCCGCGGTGGCAAGAGCGCTTGCCGGCACGAAGTCATCGCGGAGGCGGGTAACGAGGGTCGTCGCGGCCTCGGTGTCGCTCTGGGCGATGGACGTGGCCTCCACGAGGGCGCTGCCGCCTGCGTAGCGAGGCGGCGCGACCGAGCTGACGCCGGGCTCGGCGCGCAACTGGCGGACGAAGGAGCCGACCGCGCCGCGGTCGACCTCGCCCGGAAAGCTGGCAACGATCTGCACCGGGTCGGCGCCCCCGCCCAGCTGCTGCGAGGCCAGCTCGTTGCCTACCCGCACGTCGCTGTCCTTGGGAAACTGCTCGATTGCCTCGGTCCCCGTCTCCAGCGAGAGCACTGGTAGGGCGAGGAAAAGGAGGACCGCGGCGGCGCCGGTGACGGCGAACAAGGGGCGTGCCATGACCCGCCGCGTCCAGCGAACCCAAAAATCACCGCCGCGTGCTCTGCTCTCGTGAGGGTCGAGAGATGCGGATATGGAGGGGCCCTCACTTCCGCGTCCGCGCGCGGCGGACTTACCCTTGAACCGCCGGCGAATCCAGGCCAGCGCCTTTGCGACCACACCGCCCGGCATCACGCGGTCGCCGAGCAGGGCGATCAGCGCCGGCAACAGGGTCGTCGCGGTGAGAATCGAGACGGCGACAACGGTCATCGCACCGAGTGCCATCGAGCGCAACGCTTGGTTGTCGACCATCCAGAGGCCGGCGAGGGAGACGATCACCGCGATCCCCGAGAAGGCGACAGCGAGGCCGGAGGTGGCCAGCGCCTGCGCGCGTGCCTGCTCGCAATCGCGCCCGTCGCGCCGCTCCTCTCGGTAGCGGGCGAGGATGAAGAGGGAGTAGTCGATTGCGACGCCGATCCCGATCATCGACGCCATGTTGGTGACGAAGACCGAGGTCGACATCTGCAGGGAGAGGAAGTAGATGAGGGCGCCGGTGACGATGACGCTGACGAAGCCGAGTGAGAGCGGCAGCGCCGCCGCGGCCAGCGAGCCGAAGACGACGAGCAGGATCAGGGCGACGATCGGGAAGCCGCTTGCCTCGGCCTTGGCGAGGTCTTCCTTGGAGAGCTCCTGCATGCCCGCCCAGACCGTCGCCTGCCCTGCCAGGTACGGGGTGACGCCTGCGACCGCCGTGCCCGGGTCGAGCCCTTCGCGCAGCGTCACCGCCGAGTCGACCAGCCGATCCGAGGAAACGCTGCTGGCGAGCGGCACCAGGGCGCTGCCGGTACGGCGCAGTTGCTGCTTCCGCGCGGCGAGCGACCGGCGGCGGCAAGGTGACGCCGTCGATCGCGGCGACCTCGCGCTGCACGCGCCGTACGCGCCGCGGCGCTCTCAGCGGCGGTGACACCGGCATCGGCCTGCAGCGATACGGCGATGCCGTTGGCGTGTTTGGCGAACTCCCCCTGCAGCGCGTCGGCGACGACCTTCGACTCGCTGCCCGGCACATCGAAGCCGCCACCAGTCAGGTGTTCGGTCTGGCGGGCAGCAAGCGGCAGCGAGACGAGGACGATCAAGGCCCAAACGGCGACGACGAGGCGCCGCCTCCGCCCTAGGAACCTCGCTAACTGGATTGCCGCGTCGTGCATTGGCTGGTTGGCCAGCCTTTCGCACCGGCGAATAGAAGTCTGTGAGGGCGATCACTCCAACTCACGCGACCTGCATTCGCCCCCCATGCAGTGGTAAATGCAGGTCGGATTTGACGGAATCGCTACTCGCTGACGAGTAGGAAGCGCGCGGAGGCAGCCCCGACCTCCAGCGCGGCGCGGATGTCGCGCTCGGGCTCGGAGAGAGCCTGCAGGGCGAAGCCGTCGCCGACCGCGAAGAGGTAGGCGACGATCGCCTCGGCGTCGTAGCGGAGGCGGAGCACGCCCTCGCGCTCCTTTGCCTCCAGCACCTCGGCGACGTGCGAGCGGGTGCGGTCGAAGAGCTGGCCCGACCTCGCGCTGGATGTCCGGATTGCGCCGGCCGGCGCTGAACAGCTCGTAGAGGAGCAGGAAGAAGGCCGGTTCGTTCTCGATCAGGTCGGTGAGGCTGGCGACGAGGACGTCGATCGACGTCGTCGACCGTCTTCGCCTGGGCCAGCGGATCGTCGAGCCGGGCGACACGGATCTCCGCGTCGCGGCGGACGACCTCGACCAGCAGCCGCTCCTTGGTCCCGAAGTAGTAGTGGAGGAGGCCGCGACTGACTCCCGCCTCGCGGGCGACGTGCTCGAAGGTCGATCCGGCGGCGCCGCGCTTGGCGACGCTCTCGCGCATCGCGTCGACGATGCGCTGCGCCTTTTCGCCGCTCAGCTCGCGCTCTTTGGTTGCAGCCTCCATGGAAGTCAGTCTAGTCCGGCCTGACGAGATCCAGGTGTTGCCAGACAAGGACGCAGGGAGGCTGGCAAGGGGAGCGCACAGTCAGTGCGTGACCCGCAGCCAGCCGACCGAGGACGCCGTATGGCAACGCCTGGGGCCGTCAGGCGCCGTTGATGCTGGTGGTGGAGGTGTACTCGAACTCCTCCTCGGCGCCGAAGAGAGCGTCGAGGACCGCCTTGCGGGCGCCCTCGCTGACCACCAGCGCGATCGTTCCCGCCGATCAGGCCGAGCAGGAGCAGCCGGCCGATGCCGCCCTTGCGGCGACGCTTTGGCGCCCGCAGCTGCTCGGAAGCCTCGCGCAGGCTCTCGGCGGCGGAACGAAGGTCCTTCTGCACCTTCTTGTCGCTGGTCACGGCCTTGACCGCGCCCTTGCCGTTGCCGGTCGCCCGGCTGTAGGCGCCTCGCGCTGACTCGAACGCTTCGCGCAGGCTCTCGCGCAGGTCGTCGTCCTCCATCAGACGCTGCACGTAGGGGTTCTCGCGTGCGGTCGAGTAGAGATCTGCGGCGCGATCGGCCGTCTGGGTCGCCTTCGATGCTTTGGCCATGCCTTCTCCTCGCTGGGGATCGATCGTCCGGGTTCCCACTGAGCATAGTCCTCAAACCCTTTGCGTGGCGCGGGCAGCCAGGTAGCCGGTCAGGGAGCGCCTATCCCATCGAGCAAAATGCCGTTCGAGCGAAAGTTCAGGTCGGCACGACGCACTTTCTTCAAGCGCAGGCGAGCGAGGTCGGAGCCGGGCAGGGCATAGCGCCTGACGTGGAGCCGGCCCGCTCGCTCGTAGCCGACCTGACGGAAGCGGGGCCCGATCAGATCGGTAGGCGGCGGCGGGGCCGGCCCGTCGGAGATGAAGTCGACCTCGTGCACGTACCACACGAAGCCTTCCTCGGGCCGGGCCTGGAAGGAGCCCGTCGAGAGGTAGTAGCGCAGCGAGGCGTGCCCCAGCGTCCAGCTGACCGTCGCCCGCGGCGCCTGCGGCTCCCCAAGCTTCGCCGCCACCGCCTCCCAGTCCGGCCGCTGGAAGGTGGGCGAGAGGCTGGCCAACAGGGAGAAGCCCAGCGAGTAGGCGAAGAGAAGGGCGCCCAACAGAGGGCCAGTGCGAAGGGCGCTGCGCAGCGTCGCCGCGACGCCGACGGCGACCAGCAGGGGCACGAGGGCCGGAAGCACGTTGCGGCCGAGCACGTAGTCCTTGCTCGGTGCCAGCAGCGCCAACACCAAGGGAATAGCGATCGTCGCCGCGGAGATTGCCAGCACCCGCCCCACCGCCCGCCGCTCGCGCCGCTCCCCCCTTCGCGCGAGCAGAATGAGCAGGGCGACGATCAGAGCGGCCGGAACGAGCGCCAGCGCCGGCCGCTCCGGACGGGCGACGATGTCGGCGATCTCGCCGACGGTGAAGACGACTCCGATCTCCCACAGACGGTGGCCGAGGCCGTTGTTCCCGATCCATTCCGCGTGGCCCTGCAGCATCTGGTGGACCGCCAGCGGCGCCAGCAGGAGGGCGAAGCCCGCCACGATCCAGATCCCGCGCAGGGCCACCCGGCGGCGGCGCCAGAGCAGCCAGGCCGCCTCTGCGAGCACCGGGAACAGCGCGAAGTAGTGCGTCGCCATCGCGAGGCCCGAGAAGACGCCCCAAAGAACCATGTTCCGCCGCGCGGCGGGCGACGTCCCCCCGTCCACACCCCCATATGGGTGGTCAACCTGGGGGACGTCCCCCCTCTGACCTCCGAGGGCGCGGAGGAAGTAGAGGAGCGATAGGGAGGTAAGGAGGATCAGCAGGGCGTAGCCGCGTGCCTCCTGCGAGTACCAGAGCAGCATTGGGTTGACCGCGACGAGCGCCGCTGCGGCGATGCCGGCACGGCGGTCGCGAAGCTCGGCGCCCAGCAGGTAGGCGACCGGGACTGTCGCCACGCCGGCCAGGGCCGAAAGCGAGCGCAGGCCGTACTCACCCGTCCCGGTCAGCTGCGTCCAGAGCCAAGCCAGCGCGTAGTAGAGCGGCGGCGCCGACTCGCTGAAGCCAACCGCGTCCATGACGTGCCAGAAGTCCGCCCGCAGGACGCGACTAGCGGTGACGATCTCATCGTGGTGGTAGGCCTGCAGACCGAGCGTCGCGAAGCGCAGACCGGCGGCGAGGACGGTCAGGCCGGCGACGATCCAGAACGCCCGCGAACGGGCCCGCGTGACCTCTCGGGCCGCCTCCCAGTACGTCGACAGGCTCCCCCTGCCAAGGGCCTCGGCCGCCTCCATGCCTAGCGGCCGAGCGCCTCGTCGATCGCCGCGGCGACCTCGTCGACGTAGACGAACTCGAGAGCGCTGCGCTCGTGCTCGGGTATCTCGGCGATGTCGCCCTCGTTGCGCTCGGGGACGATTATCCGCTTGATGCCGGCGCGCTGAGCGGCCAGGGACTTCTCCTTCAGCCCACCGACCGGCAGTACCTGGCCGATCAGCGTCACCTCGCCGGTCATCGCTACGTCGTTGCGAACGGGGCGGCCGGAGACAAGCGAGGCGAGCGCCACCGTCATTGCCACCCCGGCCGAGGGGCCATCCTTCGGAACCGCGCCGGCCGGGACGTGGATGTGGATGTCGCGCTCGGCGAACCAACCCTCGCCGAGGTCGGGCGCCACCTGGGGCCAGTGCCCGCGCACGTAGGAGAGCGCCGCCTGGGCCGACTCCTTCATCACGTCACCCAGCTGGCCGGTGATCGTCAGCTTGCCCGAGCCCGGCATCGCCGTCGCCTCGATGAAGAGGACGTCGCCGCCGGTCGGCGTCCAGGCCAGGCCAGTAGCGACGCCGGGGTCCTTGGTGCGGCGCCGCTGCTCGGCGAAGAAGCGGCGGCGGCCGAGCAGCTCACGAGCGCGCTTGGCGGAGATCTTCGCCTTCCCGTTCGACTTGCCCTCGGCGACCTCGCGCGCGACTTTGCGGCAGATCGTGCCGATCTGGCGCTCCAGGTTGCGGACGCCGGCCTCGCGCGTGTACTCCTCGACGATCGCGGTCAGCGCCGAGTCTGCGAACTCGATCTGGGACGGCTTCAGGCCGTTTGCCTCGATCTGCCGCGGCACCAGGTAGCGGCGGGCGATATGGCGCTTCTCCTCCAGCGTGTAGCCGGCCAGCTCGATCGTCTCCATCCGGTCCTGGAGCGGGCCGGGGATCGTGTCGAGGACGTTGGCCGTGGCGATGAACATCACCTCGGAGAGGTCGAATTCGAGGTCGAGGTAGTGGTCGCGAAAGCTGTCGTTCTGGGCCGGGTCGAGGACCTCGAGCATCGCCGAGGCGGGGTCACCGCGGAAGTCGGCGCCCATCTTGTCGATCTCATCGATCATGAAGACGGGGTTGTTTGAGCCGGCGTCACGCAGGGCGCGGACGATCGTTCCTGGCATCGCGCCGATGTAGGTGCGGCGGTGACCGCGGATCTCCGCCTCGTCGCGGACGCCGCCGACCGAGATCCGCTCGAACTCGCGACCAAGCGCCTTGGCGATCGATTTGCCGAGGCTGGTCTTGCCGACCCCGGGGGGGCCAACGAAACAGAGGATCGGGCCAGGGGAGTCTGGCTTCAGCTTCCGCACCGCCAGGTACTCGAGGATCCGGTCCTTGACCTTCTCCAGGTCGTAGTGGTCGGCGTCGAGCACCTCGCGGGCGTGGGCCACGTCGAGGTTGTCCTCGGTGCGCTGTGCCCATGGCAACTCGACCAGCCACTCGAGATAAGTTCGGATGACTCCATGCTCGGCCGCGGCGGGGGGTAGTTTCTCCAGCCGCGAGAGCTCGCGGTCGGCGGCTTTGCGCGCGTGCTCGGGCAGACCGGCCTCCTCGATCCGCTCGCGTAGCTCATTCACCTCGGCCTGCTGCTCGTCCCCCTCCCCCAGCTCGTCCTGAATTGCTTTCAGTTGCTGACGCAGGAAGAACTCGCGCTGGCCTTTGTCGACTTCCGACTGGACCTGGTCTTGGATCTGGCTGCCCAGCTGGACGACTTCGAGCTCCCGGGCCAGGATCTGAGAGAGGCGTCGCAACCGCGCGGTGACGTCGACCTCCTCCAGCAGCTCCTGCTTTTCCTCGGTTGAGATCCGCAGGGCACCGGCGATCAGGTGGCCCAGCGCCGCGGGCTCGTCGAGGTTAGCCACAGCCATCTGCAGCTCCTCTGGCAGGTAAGGGATGTGCTCGACGATCTCCGAGAAAGTGCGCTGCACGTTGCGGGTCAGGGCCTCTAGCTCCGCGCCTCCCTCGACCACGTCGGGTAACTCCGAGATACGCGCCACCAGGTAGGGCTCCTCGGCGACGTAGGGGCCGAGCCGCACGCGCTGCGTTCCCTGGACCAGGATTCGCAACGTCCCGTCCGGGACTTTCAACATGCGGGCCACGACCCCGACCACCCCGACCTCGAAGAGCTCGTCGGGGCCCGGCTCCTCGTTCTCCGGGTCGCGCGCGGCGACCATCACCAGCATCCGGTTGGCGCCGAGGACGTCGTCGACCAGCTTGATCGAGCGCTCCTGCCCAACCGCGAGCGGGGTCAGCGTCTCAGGGAAGGTGACGGTCTCGCGCAGCGGCAGGACAGGCAGCGCGTCGGGAAGCGGCTGGCTTGCCCGGATCGCGTCCTCCGCGTCGAGCGGGGACTCGACCACCTCGAGGACGGGAGAGCCCTCCATCGTTCATTCCCTCCCTATCGGCACCCTGCGGGTGGTCTCGGAGGGATCGCGAAGCGGCAGGTCGATTCGCAGGACGCCATCCTCGTAGGTCGCTTTGGCGCGGTCGGCGTCGACATCGACCTGGAGCTCGACAACCCGTCGGAAGGGGCCCGAGGGGATCTCCACCTGCTGATAGACGCGGCCCTCGGTCTCCTGCACCGGCCGTTCCCCGACGATTGCCAGCTGGCGACCGCTGACCTCGATCCCAACCTCGTCCAGATCGACGCCGGCGAGATCGACCTTGACAACCGCGCGCTGCGGCTCGCCGCAGTAATAGACGTCGACATTCGGGGAAAAGCCACTGCTGCGCCGGCTGACGTAGGTCGTTCGACCCCAGGCGCCGCCCAGCATCTGGTCCATCTCTCGCCGCATGCGGGCAAAATTGGCGAACACGTCGCGCTCAGGCATGGCAAAACCATAACCAGGAGACAGCGGCGGGCGGGTCCTGTCGTGGCGAGGGGGATCTTCGTCCTCGCAGGCTGCGGGCGAGGACCCCCATCACCACGCCACCCGCCCGAGCTGCCGCCCAGATCGACGCTATGCCGTGCCCGACTGGGTTGCCCAGCGGGGAGGTCTCATCAGCAGCACCGGCTGGCGAGGCGGAACGAGGCCCTCGGGACGGTTCGGACGAAAGGTCGTGCAAGGCTCCTCCAGCTCGAGTGCGCAGAGCATGTTCTTGCGGAAGTAGCACTCCTCGCAGGTGGGCGGCTTTGACTTGCGCGGCATCGGCGGGCATCTTGGCAGCGCCGTGACGCTTTTGTGAGAGTCGTTCCCGCAAAGCGCAACGACTTTGACACAGGCTCGTCACAGCTTTCCCGCGTCTTGCGGGCACCGCGCGCGGCGCCGCTACCATTCGAGCCTGGATGGAAGCCAGCAATCGCAACGACCAGCTCTCGGCCTCCCCCCAGCTCTTCGAGAGCGAATTCCTCAACTTCTTCTCGCGGGTCCATCCGGCGATCCCGGCAATCGTCTTCTTCCCCGTGATCGTCGCCATGGAGTGGCTCGGAGGCGACCGCGGCCTCGCCGGCTGGCAGCTGGCCCTGCTGACCCTCGGCGGTGTCGGCATCTGGACGCTGACCGAGTACTGGCTGCACCGACTCGTCTTCCATTGGGAGCCCGACAACGGATTCGGGCGGCGGATGCACTTCATCATCCACGGCATCCACCACGACCACCCCAACGACAAGATGCGCCTGGTGATGCCGCCCGCCGTCTCGATCCCGCTGGCGGCGCTCTTCTTCGCGGCCTTCGTACTCGTCTTCGGGACGCCGGCCGCCTATCCGCTGTTCGCGGGGTTCATCGGCGGCTACCTCTTCTACGACTACACCCATTACTACGTCCACCACTTCGTGCCGAAGTCCCGCCTCGGCAAACGCCTGCGCGAGCAGCACATGCGTCATCACTTCCAGGACCACCGCTTCGGCTACGGCGTCTCCTCGCCGATCTGGGACGTCGTATTCGGCACCCTGCCGCGTAAGCGCAAGAGTTGAGCGTCGCACCCAGCGGGAGCGCTGGGTGCGTACTGCCACAGGCTAGGAAAGGGAGGTGGTGAACTCGGCGCGGTCTTATCCCGTTCGTCGGGAACGGTGACGCCTCAGCACTGCGAATCTCCCACCAGCGACAGGCGGAACGGGTCGGGTAACACACTTATGTACGGTGTGCGACACTCCAGTTTGTAGATAACTTGCTTACCAGTATCCGGTGCGCCCAGGCCGCCGGCCGAAAGGAAAGAAATGCCAAGCACGACTCACGTACTCGACGAGGCAAGGGATTTGGTCCAGAAGCGCCTCGCCGAGTTGGACGACGAGCGCAAGCGTCTCGAGCGAGCCCTCGCCGAGCTGGGTGGCAAAGCCGCCGGCCGTGTGGGGCGCCGTCCCGGCCGGCCGCCGGGCTCGGGCAGGAAAGCCGGCAAAAAAGCTGGTGCCCGCCGTGGCCGCCGACGTCGTAGCGGCACCCGTGCCGACCAAGCGGTGGCCCTGGTCGAGGGTAGCCCCGGTATCAGCGCGGCAGAGGTCGCCAAAACGATGAAAATCAAGCCCAACTACTTGTACCGGGTGCTCGGCGACCTCGAGAAAGAGGGACGGGTGAAGAAGAAAGGGCGGCAGTACTTCCCTACGAAATAGGTTTGGCTTAGGGGCCTATCCCGCAAGGGGTTCCACTTAACTTTTTCTGAAGGCAGGTTACGGCCGTCCGAGTTCGGAGGCTCAGAAAAAGTACAAGACGTTCCACCCCTTACGGGATAGGCCCTAGACCAGGCCTAACTCGCTGACGGCCTGCCGCTCTTCCTAGACCAAGCCGAGCTGGCTGACAGACTGAGCTCTTCTAGACCAAGCCGAGCTGGGCTACGGCCTGTCGCTCTTCCTTCAGCTCTGTGATGCTCGCGTCGATGCGCGGGCGGGAGAACTCCGGGATATCCAGGCCGTCGACGATTTCCCATTCCCCGCTGGCGCAACGGCAGGGATGACCTGCGACCACACCCTCCTCGATCCCGTAGGAGCCATCGGAGAGAACGCCCATCGATACCCACTCGCCGCTTGGCGTGTCGAGCACCCAGTCACGCACGTGGTCGATCGCGGCGTTGGCGGCGGAGGCGGCGCTGGAAGCGCCGCGCGCCTCGATGATCTCCGCACCCCGCTTCGCCACGCGGGGAATGAACTCGTCCGCGATCCAGGCCTCGTCGTCCACGGCGTCCCAGGCACTCGACCCATCGACCTTCGCGTTGACTAGGTCGGGGTACTGCGTGGTCGAGTGGTTGCCCCAGACCGTCATGTTGGTGACGCTGGCGACCGGCTTACCGAGCTTGTTCGCTAGCTGGGTCTTGGCCCGGTTGTGGTCGAGGCGCATCATCGCCGTGAAGCGATCGCTCGGAACGCCATCGGCGTTTGACATCGCGATCAGGCAGTTGGTGTTGGCGGGGTTGCCGACTACCAGCACCCGCACGTCATCGGCAGCGCCGGCGGCGATCGCTTCGCCCTGCGGCTTGAAGATGCCGCCGTTGGCCTCGAGTAGGTCCGAGCGCTCCATGCCGGGGCCGCGAGGGCGGGCACCGACGAGAAGGCCGACGTTGCAGCCATCGAAGGCCGCCTTCGGCTCGTCAAAGATGTCAATCGCCCGCAGCAGTGGGAAGGCGCAGTCATCGAGCTCCATCGCCGTGCCCTCGGCCGCTTTGACCGCATCGGGGATCTCCAGCAGGCTCAGCTCGACCGGAGTGTCGGGGCCGAGCATCTGGCCGCTGGCGATCCGGAACAGCAGCGCGTAGCCGATCTGGCCAGCGGCGCCGGTGACGGTGACTTTCACGGGGGTGCTCACTGTTTCGTATCTCCTGAAGTCGTGGATTGGATGGAGGGCGCTATGCCATCGCCTCTTGCAGGCGCTCGTCAATTGCGCCGAGGAACTCCTGGGTGGTCAGGTACTGCTGGTCGGCGCCGACCAGCAGCGCCAGGTCTTTGGTCATCTTGCCGCTTTCGACCGTCTCGATGCAGACCCGCTCCAAAGTGGCAGCGAACCGCGCCACCTCCGGCGTCTCGTCGAGCCGGCCACGGGCGGCGAGAGCGCGGGTCCAAGCGAAGATCGAAGCGATCGGGTTGGTCGAAGTCGGC
Source organism: uncultured Solirubrobacterales bacterium (assembly GCA_963817945.1). GTDB lineage: Bacteria > Actinomycetota > Thermoleophilia > Solirubrobacterales > 70-9 > VRUE01. Next base: position 561,491 of record CAWFQH010000001.1, read on the forward strand.
TTGCCTTCCTGGTGCTGGCGGTAATGGCGGGTAACGGTCCCGTGCGCAGCCTCGGCCTCGACCGTCTTGCCGTCGGGGCTCATCAGCACGCTCGTCATCAAGCCAAGCGAGCCGAACCCCTGGGCGACCGTGTCGGACTGGACGTCGCCGTCGTAGTTCTTGCAGGCCCAGACGTAGCCGCCTTCCCACTTCAGCGCCGCGGCAACCATGTCGTCGATCAGCCGGTGTTCGTAGCTCAGTCCCTTGGCTTCGAAGTCGGTCCTGAACTCGTCCTCGTAGACCTCGGCGAAGAGGTCCTTGAAGCGCCCGTCGTAGCGCTTCATGATCGTGTTCTTGGTCGAGAGGTAGACCGGGTAGCCGCGATCGAGCCCATAGCGCATCGAGGCCCGGGCGAAGTCGCGGATCGAGTCGTCGAGGTTGTACATCGCCATCGCCACGCCGCCGCCGGGGAAGTCGTAGACCTCCAGCTCGACCGGCTCGCCGCCGTCCTTGGGGGTGTAGGTGAGAGTGAGCGTGCCCTCGCCGGGGATAACCATGTCGGTTGCGCGGTACTGGTCGCCGAAGGCATGGCGGCCGATCACGATCGGCTTCGTCCAGCCCGGCACCAGGCGCGGGATGTTCGAGATCACGATCGGCTCGCGAAAGATGACGCCGCCGAGGATGTTGCGGATCGTCCCGTTCGGCGAGCGGTACATCTCCTTCAAGCCGAACTCCTCGACCCGCGCCTCGTCGGGGGTGATCGTCGCGCACTTAACGCCGACGCCGTGTTGCTTGATCGCTTCCGCCGCTTCGACCGTGATGCGGTCTTCGCTGGCGTCGCGGCTCTCGATCCCGAGGTCGTAGTAGACGAGCTCGATGTCGAGGTAGGGCAGAATCAGCTGCTCTTTGATGAAGGCCCAGATGATCCGGGTCATCTCGTCGCCGTCCAGCTCGACGACCGGGTTCTCGACTTCGATCTTGGAAGAACGCTGGGCCACGCGGGCGGCGATGCTACCGGCGTGGCGAGTTTCCGGGGCTATAGACGGGGAAAGTCGCCACACCCTCGCCGGAATGCGACAATCGGGGAGATGGCTACGGTCGAGCGCCAGTCCAGCCAGACCCACGAGGTCTTCAACCAGCCACCGCCGCTGGCGGACTACAACCCTTTCGACGCCGATCGGCCGCTGGCCGAGGCGCTGCGGCGCGAGGGCGCCGGGTGGGCTGAGGACCGCGCCCGCGAGCTCGGCGCGATCTGCGGCTCGGCGCAGACGATCCACTGGGGTTTCGAGGCAAACGAGAAGAAGCCGGAGCTCCGCACTCACGACCGCTACGGCCACCGGATCGACGAGGTCGAGTTCGACAGCTCCTGGCACGAACTGATGCGGATCGGCGTCGGTCACGGCCTGCACGCATCGCCCTGGCTCGAGCCGGGCCCGGGCGCCCACGTCGCTCGCGCCGCGATGTTCATGCTGCTGATGCAGGCTGAGAGCGGCGTCGGCTGTCCGCTCTCGATGACTTACTCGGCGATCCCGGCGCTGCGGGTGCAGCCGGAGCTGGCCGAGGAGTGGGAACCCCGCTTCCTCTCGCTGGACTACGACGAGCGCTCGCTGCCGGCCGACCGCAAGCGCGGCTCCCTCTGCGGGATGGCGATGACCGAGAAGCAAGGCGGCTCGGACGTTCGCGCCAATACCACGACCGCAACGCCCCTGAATGGCGGCGGCTCCGGCGCCGAGTACGAGATCGTCGGCCACAAGTGGTTTTGCTCGGCACCGATGTGCGACGCCTTCCTCGTCCTCGCCCAGACCGATTCGGGCATCTCCTGCTTCCTGATGCCGCGCTGGACGCCGGACGGCGAGCGCAACTCCTTCCACATCCAGCGCCTCAAGGACAAGCTCGGCAACCGCTCCAACGCTTCCAGCGAGGTTGAGTTTCGTGGCGCCTGGGCGCGGCTCGTCGGCGAGGAGGGCCGCGGCGTGCCGACGATCATCGAGATGGTCAACCACACCCGGCTCGACTGCGTGATCGGGGCCGCGACCGGATATCGCGCCGGCCTCGTCCAGGCGCTCAACCACACCGCCCACCGCTCGGCCTTCGGCGCCGAGCTGATCGAGCAGCCGCTGATGCGCAACGTGCTCGCCGACCTCTGCGTCGAGTCCGAAGCGGCGACGATCGCGGCAATGCGCCTGGCGCGCTCCTACGACGAGGTCGCCGCGGGCGACGACGACGCGGTCGAGTTCCGGCGCCTGGCCAACGCGGTGCTCAAGTACTGGCTCTGCAAGCGGGCGCCCTGGCACGCGGTCGAGTGCCTGGAGTGCCTCGGCGGCAACGGCTACGTCGAGGAGTCGGGCATGCCGCGCCTCTACCGCGAGGCGCCGCTGGCCTCGATCTGGGAGGGCTCGGGCAACGTCCAGTGCCTCGACGTGCTGCGGGCGATGGTGAAGAACCCGGCCTCGGTCGAGGCCTTTTTCGCCGAGGTCTTGGAGGGCGCCGGTGCCGAGCCGAAGCTCGATGCCTACGTCAGCGCGCTGCGCGAGGAGATCCCCGGCGACATCGAAACGATTCAAGCCCGTGCCCGCCAGATCGTCGAACGGATGGCGCTCGCCCTGCAGGCCTCGCTGCTGGTCCGCTACGGCGACCCCGCCGTCGCCGACGCCTTCTGCGCCAGCCGCCTCTCAGGCGACTGGGGTCATGCCTTCGGCACCCTCCCCCCGGGCACCGACTTCGGCCGCATCATCGAGCGGCACCGGCCGTAAACCGTCCCTAAGCTGCTGCGTCCCTGAGAGCCCGGCCGACCTGCTCGGCGGTGATCACGCCACTGAGGCGACCTTCGCCATCGACCGCCATCACGGCGCCGAAGCGGCGCATTGCCCGGTGGGTCAGCAGCGTGTCCAGGGGGGCGTCGTCGCGAACCTGGAAGGTGCCATCGTCGCTGTCGGTCTCCACCAGCTCGGAGATCAGCGATGTCGCGCGTGAAGTCTCCGGCACCTGATCGGCACTGTCGCGTACGACGAGGCCGACGAAACGGTGGGCGGCGTCGACGACGGGGAACCAGGACCAGCGGTAGCGGAGGAAGTACTCGTCGAGGGCCTGCTCCACGTTCAACCGGTCCGGGATCGCCACCGGTTCGCGATCCATCACGTCGGCGACCCGCAGCCCCTCGATCCGGCCCGAGATCCGCGTTTGCGCGGCGGCGGCGCGCGCCGAGCCGTTGATGACCATGCCAATCAGCGCCAGCCAGACGCCGCTGAAGACCTGACCCTCGAAGACGAGCAGCAGGCCGGCGCCGATGAAGAGGTAAGCGAAGACACGACCGAGGTTGGCGGCGGTGCGCGTGGCCGCCGTGCGATCGCCGCTGCGCCACCAGGAGATCGCCCGCACAACCCGGCCGCCGTCCATTGGGAAGGCCGGCAGCAGGTTGAAGACGAGGACGAGCGCGTTGATCGAGGCCAGCCAGCCAACCATCGCCATCAGACCGGAGATGCCGGCGTCGCGTTCCACCAGAAGCGCCTTCTCGAACTCCGACCAGCCACCGACGAGGAGGCCGACCGCGGTGAGGAAGACGACGATCGCGAAGGTCACGAGCGGGCCGGCAATAGCGACCTTGAACTCGGTTCCGGGGCTGTCGGATTCGCGGTCCATCTGGGCGACCCCGCCGAAAATCCAGAGCTGGATGCTGGAGATGCCGATCCCGTTGCGCATCGCCGCCACCGCGTGGCCGAGCTCGTGCAAGACGATCGAGCCGAAGAAACCGAAGGCCGTCACCAGCGCCAGCAGGAAGGGAGTCGAGGAGGAGCTGCTCTCACCGAGAACGTCGGCGTAGACCTGCGAGAGCCAGAAGATCACCAGGAAGAGAACCAGGAACCACGACCAGTCGACCCCGACGCGGATACCGCGCACGTGGAAGAGGGTGATCGAGCCGCCGCCGAGCATCGTTCGAATTGTAGGGTCGAGACGATGCAGGACCGTCTGCGTACGCAGTTCGAGGAACTGGAGCGGATCCACCGACCTTCCGCATCTGAAGGTGAGCGCCGCGCCGCCGAGTGGCTGGTTGACCGCTTCGCCGAGCTGGGCGCCGAGGCGCGGATCGAGGCCGAGCCCGCCCACGGCACGTACTGGTGGCCGCTGGGGATCGGCGCCGCTCTCGGCGCGCTGGGCGGGGTTGCGGCGCTGCGGGGCCGGCGCCTGCTGGGCACGCTGCTGGGGGCGATCGGGGCGGCCGGGATCGCCGACGACTTCCCGCCCGGCAAGCGGCGCCTGCGCCGACCGCTGCCCAGGCGCACCACCTACAACGTCGTCTGCGAACTGGGGCCGGCGGATGCCGAGCGGACGATGGTCGTCATCGCCCATCACGACGCGGCCCATTCTGGGCTCGTCTTCCACCCGGCGCTGCCGAAGATCGCCGACCGTCTCGGCTTGATCGAGGGTCAGGACACCAGCCCGCCGCTGATGGCGCCGGTGATCGGCGGTCCGGTCCTGGCCGTGCTCGGGGCGCTGACGGGACGGCGCCGGCTAGCCAAGCTCGGCATTTTCTTCGGGCTCGGCTCGGCCGCGGCGATGGCCGACATCGGCCTGCGCAGGACCGTCCCCGGCGCCAACGACAACGGCACTGGAGTCATCGCCCTTCTAGCCGTCGTCCAGCGCCTGGTGGAGGAGCCGCCGCGCGACCTGCGAGTGATCCTCCTCTCGACCGGTTCGGAGGAGTCCTTCAGCGAGGGGATCAAGGCCTTCGGCGAGCGCCACTTCCCGCGGCTGCCGCGGCAGAGCACCTTCTTCCTCGCGCTCGACTCGATCGGCTCCCCCCACCTGCTGGTCCTAAGGGGCGAGGGGTTCCTGAAGATGCACGAGTATTCGCCCAAGGCCCTGGCTTTGATGGACGGCCTGGCCGAGGAGCTGGGGATCTGGCTCTTCCCCAACCTGCGCCTGCACAACGGCACCGACGGGCTGGAGCCGTTGACGGCCGGATACGAGACCGCCGCCCTCTGCGGCTGCACCGACCTCAAGCAGCCGGCCAACTACCACTGGCCCAACGACCTCGCCGAGAACGTCGAGTTCGAGACCGTCGCCGACGGGGTCCGCCTAATCGAGGCGGCGGTACGGCGCCTCGACGAGCGCTGGCTCTCGTAGCAGAGCCGATAGGGTTCGTCGCGGTGAGCCGGGAAGCCTGGTCGGCAACGCTCTTTGTCGACCCCGAAAGGCCCCGATGGCGATAGCCGTAGCCACCTTCCTCATCGTCCTGGCAATCATCGCCAGCGAGAGGATGCACCGGACCAATGTGGCCCTGCTGGGGGCGGCGATCGTCGTCCTCTTCGTCGGCGACTTCTCGCAGGAGCAGGCGATCGAGTCGGTTGATTTCAACACGATCGGGCTGCTGGCGGGGATGATGATCCTCGTCTACCTGACCCAGCAGACCGGCGTCTACGACTACGTCGCGATCCGCGCCGGCCAGCTTTCGGGTGGTCGCTCCTTCGCGGTCACGATGAGCCTGGCCGCGACGACGGCGGTGCTCTCCGCCTTCCTCGACAACCTGACGACGATTCTCCTGGTCGCGCCGATCACCTTCCTGCTCGCCGACGCGCTCGATATCGAGGCCGTACCGCTGCTGATCATTCAGGTGATGGCCTCCAACATCGGCGGCACGGCGACGTTGATCGGCGATCCGCCGAACATCATCATCGCGGGCGCGACGGGCCTCAGCTTCAACGCCTTCATCGTCAACCTGGCGCCGATCGTCCTCGTCACCTTCGCCGCCGTCGTGCCTCTCCTCTACCTCGTCTTCCGCAAGCGTCTTCAGGTGGAGGAGCAGAACCGCGTCGCGGTCATGAACCTGAACGCCCGCGCCTCGATCCGTGACGCCGTCGAGCTGCGCCGCACGGGCCCGGTTCTGCTGCTCACCGTACTCGCCTTCTTCGCCCACCAGGCACTCCACATCGAGCCGGCGACCGTGGCGCTGACCGGCGCCGCCGTCGGCCTGCTGGTGACCCGAATCCAGATCGAGGAGGCCCTCTCCCACATCGAGTGGACGACCCTCTTCTTCTTCGTGGCGCTGTTCGTGATGGTCGGCGCGTTGGAGGCGACGGGGGCGATTGGCCACGTCGCCGACGCGGTCAAGGACCTGACGGGCGGCGATCGCAGCGCCGAGCTGATTGGGATCCTCTGGATCGCGGCAGCGGGCTCGGCCGTGGTCGACAACATCCCCTTCACCACCGCGATGATCCCGGTGGTCAAGGAGCTGCAGGAATCGGCGGGTGCGAGCGGCGACGATTCCTACTGGTGGGCGCTGGCGCTTGGCGCCTGCTTCGGGGGCAACGCGACGATGATCGCCGCCGCCGCCAACGTCGCCGCCGCCGGCCTCGCGGAACGGGCCGGGACCCCGATCGGCTTCATGGCCTTCCTCCGCGTCGGCCTGCCGGTTACCGTGATCTCGATCGTTTTGGCCTCCGCCTACGTCGCAATCCGCTACATCGCCGTCTACTGAGGAGAAACCATGCCCGACTCGATCGTCAACGAGGCCCTGCGGGAGGTGGAGCCGCTCGGCGCCGACGACCTGATCGGCCCGGCGGCGCGGCGCGTGATCGACGAAGCCGTACCGGCGCTGCCCGCGGTCGAGCCCGACGGCCGCTTCGCCGGCATCTTCGGCGAGCGCGAGTTCATGGCAGCGCTCTTCCCGGGCTACGTACGAGAGCTGGCCTCGGCGGCGATGGTCTCGCGCTCGGTCGACGAGACGATCGAGCGGCGCAGCCACTGCAGCGACGAACCAATCCGCCGCTACCTGACCACCGACCACGTCCTCGTCGAGGACGACTACTCCGACACCCAGCTCGCCGAGCTGTTCCTCCACCACCGCGTCCTGATCGTCCCGATCGCAACCAGCGGCAGGGTTCATGCCCTCGTCACCCGCCACGACTTCTTCCGCAAGCTGGTCGAGCGCTTCGGCTCGATCGCCGAGGACCTGGACGGCTAACCCAGCAGTTTGCGCTCGACCAGGAGCTCGGCTACCTGGACAGCGTTCGTAGCGGCGCCCTTGCGCAGGTTGTCGCCGGCGACCCAGAGGTTGAGGGTGCGCTTCTGGCCGGGGTCGCGGCGGATGCGGCCGACGAGCACGTCGTCGCGGCCGGCGGCGTCGATCGCCAGAGGGTAGCGCCCGGCGGCCGGATCGTCGACAACCGTCACCCCGGTGGCCTCGGCGAGCAGCGCCCGGCAGTCCTCGGGCGAGAGGTCTTCGCGGGTCTGCACGTTGACCGACTCCGAGTGGCCGGTGAAGACCGGCACCCGGACGCAGGTAGCGCTGATCCCGACCTCCTCGCCGAGGCCGAGGATCTTGCGGGTCTCGGCCATCATCTTGCGCTCCTCGGTGGTGTAGTCGTCACCGTCTTTGAAGGTCTCCACCTGGGGCAGCACGTTGAAGGCGATCCGATGCGGATAGACGGAAGACGGCGGGTTCTCCTCTCCCTCCAACACTGCCTTCGACTGCTCGCGCAGCTCCTCGATCGCGCGCTGGCCGGTGCCGGAGACCGCCTGGTAGCTGGAGACGACGAGGCGCTCGAGGCCGACGGCGCGGTGGATCGGCCCCAGCGCCATCATTGCCACCATCGTCGTGCAGTTGGGGTTGGCGACGATGCCTTTGTGAGAGTCGATCGCCTCGGGATTGATCCCGGCGACGACCAGTGGCACGTCCTCGTGCATGCGCCAGTAGCTGGTGTTGTCGACGACCACGGCTCCAGCCTCGACCAGCTTCGGCGCCCACTCGGCGCTGACCGATCCGCCGGCTGAAGAAAGGACGACGTCGAGCTCCTGGATCGTCTCCGGGCTCAGCACGCGCACCTCCAGCTCCTTGTCCTCCCACTCGATGCTGCGGCCGGCCGAGCGCTCGGAGGCGAACGGGATCACCTCGGCGGCGGGGAAGCCGCGCTCCGCGAGGACGCCGAGGATGGTCGAGCCGACCGCCCCGGTGGCGCCCAGAACGCCCACTCTGTAGCCGTTGTCCGCCATCGATCCGAGTATGACGGGCCCGGTTAGCCGCTGACCGTGGGACGGTGCGCGCCCATCGGGTCCTCGGCGTGGACCGCGTCGGTGCCCAGCTCGAACGCCTCGTGCAGCGCCTTGACTGCGTCGGCTACGCGGTCGGCGGAGATGACGCAGGAGATCTTGATCGGCGAGGTGGAGATCATCTCGATGTTGATCCCCTCGCCGCCAAGGACCTCGAAGACCTTGGCGGCGACGCCGGGGTGCGAGCGCATGCCGGCACCGACGATCGAGACCTTGCCGATCCGCTCGTCGGTGCGGACGCCCTGGCTAACGTCGAGGCCGCTGACCGTGTCCCCTGCGGTGGCAAGGTCCGCACGGTCGACGGTGAAGGACAGGTCGGCGAGTGCGTCGCCCCCCACCGGCTCGTTCTGGATGATCACATCGACGTTGACGCCGGCCTCGGCCAGCGCGGTAAAGATCCTGCCGGCAACGCCTGGCTCGTCGCGGACGCCGACCAGCGTCACCCGTGCCTCTCCGTCGGAGTGGGTCACCGCCGTTACGAAAGGTTGCTCCATGATCTCCTGCTCGCTCTCCGCTTCGCTGACGACGAGGGTACCGGGGCCATCCTCGAAGCTGCTGCGGGTGTGGATGCGAACGCCGTTGTTGCGCGCGTACTCGACCGAGCGCAGCTGCAGGACCTTGGCCCCCGAGGCCGACATCTCGAGCATCTCCTCGTAGGAGACGATCGGCAGCTTGCGGGCGTCGGCGACGATGCGGGGGTCGGCGCTGAAGACGCCGGCGACATCGGTGTAGATCTCGCAGACGCTGGCGTCGAGGGCGGCGGCCAGCGCAACGGCGGTCGTGTCCGAACCGCCGCGGCCGAGCGTGGTGACGTCGCGGCTCTCGGTCGAGACCCCCTGAAAGCCCGCGACGAGCACTATCCGGTCGTCCCCCAGGTTCTCTTCGATCCGATCGGCTTTGACGTCGATGATCTTCGCCCGGGTGTGGGAGGAGTCGGTGACGATCCCCGCCTGCGAGCCGGTCATCGAGATCGCCTGGTGGCCCATGTCGTGGATCGCCATCGCGCAGAGCGCGCAGGAGATCCGCTCGCCGGTCGAGAGCAGCATGTCCATCTCGCGCGAGTCGGGGCGGTCGGAGATCTCGAGCGCCTGCGCGACCAGCTCGTCAGTCGTCTTGCCGCGGGCCGAGAGCACTGCGACGACGCGGCTGCCCGCCTCGCGCGCGGCGACGATCCGGCGCGCCGCCCGCTTGATCTCCTCGGCGCCGGCGACGGAGGTGCCGCCGAACTTCATCACGACGATGTCTGATCCGGTCTCGCTCACGGACCCGAGGATAGTCCCGCCGGGGACGTGCCTGAGCTTGTGTCCGTATCGGGCGCATAACCTCAGGAACGCCGGGCCCGTCGTGATCGGAATCACACTTCGGGATATATCGAGGCGATATACATAGCTGCCATGGAGCTGAGTCCGACCGCCTACGTGATCCTCGGCATGGTCCGCCGCCAGCCGCGGTCGGGCTACGAGATCAAGGCCGTGGTCGACAACTCGACCCGGTTCTTCTGGGCCGCCAGCTACGGGCAGATCTATCCGGAGCTGAAGCGGCTCGCCGAGGCCGGCCTGGTCGAGGGGGACGGACGCGCCGCGCGGCGAGCGGCGGCGCACGGTCTACGCGATCACCGCCGACGGCGAGGAGGCGCTGCGCGCCTGGCTGCGGCAGCCGCCCCGGACCTACGAGATGCGCGAGGAAGGGCTGCTGAAGCTGTTCTTCGCCGAAGCGCTTCCGCCCGCGGAGGCCGTGCGAGATCCTGCGATCGATGCGAGAGCACCGCCTTGCCGTGCTCGAGCAGTTGCGGGCGCTGGAACCGAAGGTCATCGCCAAAGAGGATCCCTTTCCGCTGATCGTGTTGCAGGGCGGGATCGAGTTCACCGAGTGGTTCGCCGAGTGGTGCGAGCGGATGGAGGCTCAGCTGCTCGCGCCGGCGACCGAGGAAAGGAGCAGCTGATGTTCGACGCACTCGCCCGCCTCGCCGACCGCCACGCCCGCCGCGTCGGCCTGCTTGCCATCGCCTTCTTCCTCCTCGCCGGGGCCCTTGGCGGCTCTGTCGCCGACCGCCTCGACCCCTACGGCGCCGACGACCCGGCCACCGAGACGGTGGAAGCGAAGGAGCAGCTGCAGGACGCCGGCCTGCGCGTGCCGGGCGTGATCGTCGTCGTCGACGACGCTCCAGTGGCGGCGCCGGCGACGCGGAAGCGGATCGAGGCGCTGGCCGCCGAGCTGCGCCGACGCAAGGACGTCGAGTCGGTCAGCGGCTACTACGACACCCGCTCGCGCGACTTCGTCTCCCGCGACGGGCGAGTCGACCTACCTCGCGGTCGCCCTGAGGCCGATCGACGACAAGGAGTGGCAGGACACCGGCGCCGAGATCGCCGACGAGCTGGAGGGCCGGCCCGGGCATCGCGGTCGGCGGCGCCGCCGTCGCCCAGGAGCAGGTCAACAAGCAGGTCGAGGAAGACCTGCACAAGGCGGAGCTGCTCGCCTTCCCTCTGCTCTTCCTGCTCTCGTTGCTCTTCTTCCGCAGCCTGGTCGCGGCGCTGCTGCCGGTGATGATCGGCGCTGCTGGCGATCGTCGGCACCTTCCTGATCCTGCGCCTGGCGAGCGAATTCGGCTCGATCTCGATCTTCGCCCTCAACCTGACCACGGGGCTCGGACTCGGGCTGGCGATCGACTACAGCCTCTTCGTCGTCTCCCGCTACCGCGAGGAGATCGCCAAAGACGGGCCCGGCCTGGCGGCGATGCGGCGGGTGCTGGCGACCGCCGGCCGCACCGTCTTCTTCTCCTCGCTGACCGTCGCCGCGGCGCTCGCCTCGCTGCTCGTCTTCCCGCAGCGCTTCCTCTACTCGATGGGGCTGGGCGGCGCGCTGGTCGCGCTGTTGGCGGCGCTGATCTCGCTGACCGTGCTGCCGGCGGTGCTGACGCTGCTCGGCACTCGCGTCAACTCGCTGGCGCCGCGCTTCCTGCAGCGCCGCGCCGAGGCCGACGCGCGGCCCGACGCAGGAGGGCTTCTGGTACCGGCTCTCGCGCTTCGTGATGCGCCGACCGGCGCCGATCGCGACCGTCAGCGCCCTCTTTCTGATCGTCCTCGGCCTGCCCTTCCTCGGGATCAAGTTCAACACGGTCGACCCGACCGTGCTGCCGGAGGCGGCGAGCGCCCGCCAGGCCTACGAGAAGGTCAGCAACGAGTTCCCGCCCTACCGCGAGACGCCGATCTGGGTCGTCGTCGAGGGCGCCGGGTCGAAGCAGGCGGCGCAGCTGACGGCGCGGATCCGCGCACCGAGGGGGTCGCCGCAGTCGCGCCGCCCGCAGCAGCTCGACGACGGCGTCACCGTGGTCCAGGTGATCTCTGCCAACCCGTTCGACGCCGAGGCCAGCCAGTCGACGGTGGAGCGGATCCGGGAGGTGCCAGCGCCCGCCGGAGCGACGGTGCTGGTCGGCGGCGCCACCGCCGACTTCGTCGACTTCCAGGACAGCCTCGTCCGGCACCTGCCGATCGCGTTCGCGATCATCGTCGTCGCCACCCTGGTGATCCTCTTCCTGATGACCGGCTCGGTGGTGCTGCCGATCAAGTCGCTGATCATGAACTTGCTCAACCTCAGCGCCGTCTTCGGCCTGCTGGTGCTGATCTTCCAGGACGGCCGGCTCGAGGGGGTGCTCGACTACACGCAGTCCCGGGCGCGATCGAGCAGACGATGCCGATCCTGCTCTTCGCGGTCGCCTTCGGCCTCTCCACCGACTACGCGGTCTTCCTGCTCTCGCGGATCAAGGAGGCGCGCGACAACGGCGCCTCGGACTCCGAGTGCGTCGCGATCGGGCTGGAGCGGACGGGGCGGATCGTCACCGCCGCGGCGCTGCTCTTCGCGGTCGCGATCGGCGCCTTCGCCACCTCGCAGATCATCTTCATCAAGGAGAACGGCGTCGGCACGGCGCTGGCGGTGCTGATCGACGCCAGCATCGTCCGCGCCCTGCTCGTGCCCTCGCTGATGGAGCTGCTCGGCAAGTGGAACTGGTGGGCGCCGGCGCCGCTGCGCCGCCTGCACGACCGTTGCGGGATCAGCGAGAACAGCGCGCCGGAGCCGGGGCGGCCATAGCGCAAAAACGCTACTTGCGGACTTTTCGCGCCGATAATTTACTCAGCACTTCTGAGAAACCAGGTGATATCTTATGTCTGTGGAACCGGTGCGCCGCTCTTAACGGCGTCATAGAGTCTTCGGGCTCGCCGGTTCCTTTTTTCTTGCCTCAGCTGACGCGCCGAATGGTCTTGTGAAGTCGCTGCTGCTCGCCCTGCCGGAACTCGTAGCAAAGGCTCTGGACCCGGGAGAGATAAGGCATCAGCTCCGGCCGCTGCGACGTATCCCATAGATGGGGACCGAGATGCACGACGACGTCAGCTGCCTGGAGGCCCGGACTGATGGAGCTCGCTGTGAAGTTCGGTATCTGCGTGAATCGCTGCGCCCAATCACCCCGAGCTCGAAAGAGGAAATTGCTGATCGCGCAAGCCGCCGCCTCGTCGTCGCGATGGTGCCGCTGATCGAACGTCAAAGCTCCTCGTCGCTTGGGAGCCTCGGTTCTCATCAACGCGCGCATGTCTCGCAGCAGTTCCTTGTAGGGCTTTGAAAGATCCGTCGTATCGGGGTTGCGCAGCAAGGACAGAGTCGGGTCGGATGTCCAGATCAGGAATGTCTTCCCCTTGTGGCGCTCGATCGCCCCGAACATCCTCTCCGCTGCATCGAGTAGGCGGGAATACCCTTTCGCCTGACGCCGGCGGAAGGCGCTCTTCGCAAAGCACGACGTTCCGCGAAGCTCGCAATCGGTGAGCTCCTGAGCCCCCAACACGTCTCGCTTGAAGGCAAAGACTTCGCGGCAGAAGGCGTTGTAGCGCCGCTCCGGGATACCGACGCCCCCCAGTGCTCCGATCTCGCGACCGCCAATGGTCTGCCACGACTCGTCGACAAAGAACAACAACGGAGGGCCTCCCTACGTTTACCCGTACATGGCCGGCGCCGACTCCCAACTTGAGTTCCGCCCGGCCAGCGGGCAGGATTGTAACGCTAAGTACTCGCTCCGGTACGAACGAGTTAATCCAAGATTCACTGGTCAAAAAGTTCTCAGGATCTGGCGAGTTAGCACCAGCCCCTTCCAGGGAGCGGCCGGGCGCCGGGCGCAGCGAGCGGCTTTAAGCGAACGCCTGGGTGGCGCGCTGCCGCAGGTCCGCGTTGAGCAGGCCGGTCACTTCGCTCGGCCGCTCGCCGGCGGGCGGGATTGCGTCGCCGATCAGCCCGCTGGCGCGGAAGCCGAAGAGCGGCGCGTGGAAGCCGGCCTCGCGGATCTTGCGGACCAGCTTCACCGCCGAGCGGGTGTCGGCGCCGGGGCCGCAGAGGACGATCGCGGTCGGGTCGAGGGCGCTCAGCGCCCGCTCCATCCGCTCCTCCCCCAGCTCGTCGGAGAGCATCAGTACACGGAACCCAGCCCGCCGCAGGGCCAGGTCGAGCGCCTGGGCGTGAACCGCCTCGGCCTCTTGGCCGCGGCTGGAGTCCAGCAGCAGGACACCGGCCGGGCGTGAGGCCCGGGAGGCGAGGCGGCGGGCGCCGTGCAGCCAGCCCATCGCCCAGCGCGCGGCGAACTCGAGCTCGGCCTCGCGGTCGGAGTCGGCGGCGAGCCGGTCGATCGCCGGCAGCAGCAGCTCCTCCACCGTCCGCTCCAGCGGACGCAGGACCAGGCTCTCCTCGATCGCGCGCTCTGCGGCGTCCTCGTCGAAGCTCTCGAAGGCAACTAACAGGCTGCCGTCGCTGGCCGGCGCCGCCTGCCGCTGGCGGGCCAGCTCGATCGCCGAAGTGATGTTGCCGGTCTCGGCGAGAGCATCACGCAGCGTCTGCAGCTCGACGAGCTCGTAGTTGCGGTGGTTGCCGACAGTGCGCTTGGGCACCGGGTAGCCGTAACGGCGCTCCCAGCTGCGCAGCGTGTTGGGGCTGACTCCCAGCACTTCGGCGGCGGCGTTGGTCCTTATCCCTGGCATCTCAGATCTTCTCCTCGCGGCCTGGTTCGCCGCGCCTGCAGCATTCTCCCACCCGATTTCCAGGTTTACACCGGTTATGGACAAATTTCGAGAATCTGTCAGCGATCTTGCACAACTTGCGGCGCAGCCAGGGCGCCAACGCCGATCGGCTGACCCACCGCGCGCGCGCGCCACATCGCCTCGTCGGCCTTGTGCAAGAGTCGGTCGGCGTCGGTCGCGTGGTCGGGGCATGCCACAACTCCGGCGGAAATGCCGATCCGCAGGCCACCGGCATCCTCCAGCTCGTCCAGCGCCCGCAGCAGTCGCTCCGCCATCTGCACGCCGCCGAGCGTGTCCTGCCCCGGCGCCAGTACGCAGAGGGCATCCTCCTCGAGACGAAAGGTCTCGTCGAGCAGGCGGACGTTGTCGTGCAGTGCGGTGGCGACGACGGCCAGCGCGGTCTGTTTGCCGCCGTTACCGTCACCGCGGACAGCCGGACCCTCGACGTCGAAGACCACCAGGGCGAAGGGGTGTCCGTAGCGACGGTTGGCCTCGAGCAGCTGCTCGAGGCGGCGTCGCATCTGCCCAGGCCGGTAGAGGCTGGGGTGGTGCTCCCCGGCCGCATCCACCCCTTCCGCGCTCTGCCGGTCCCAGAGCGTTGCGATCGTCGTCGCGGTGACGGCACCGAACTCCTCTGCCAGCTTCTGGGCGGCAGCGGCAAAGAGCCCGGGGTCGCCGCTGGCCATCTCCTCGTGCAGCCTGCCCAGCAGTGTTGCCTGGAGCGAAGAGACCTCGCGCACCAACTGCCCTGGGGCGGAAGGGTTCTCTTGCGTGCCTGTCGGCGGGCCGGGGTCCACGTCGAGACCTTGGCGTAAGGCGCGGACGACAGGGCGTGAAATTGTCGCTATTTGCGAATTGACAAATGTCTAGTCAATTTGCGGAGTTTGCTCGAAGTAGGCTGGTGCGCTCGTGGTGATTCCGCTCCTCCTCGTCGCCTTCCTGGCGAGCTGGCATTTCTCCTCCGCGGTGCTCGTCCCGAACCACGAGCACTGGCCGGAAGACGTAACCGTGGAGGCACTCCGACCCGGGGAGGTCGTCCTCTCACGCTCCGAGGAGACCGAGCGACCGGGGGTATACGGGCTCGTCTGGCGGGAAGGGCATGCGGTCGTCGGCGCCGTCGTCGACAGGAGCGAGAAAACGGTGACGCGCAAGCTGCGCAACAGGCGGGGCTATCTGGTGCCGGGGACGGAGGTTGCGGTCGACTCTCAGGTCTACATTGGAGACCCCCGCCAGTCTCGCGGGCTGCCATTCGCCAACGTCCGCGTCCAGGGCGAGCTGGGACCGATGCCCGCCTGGCTCGTTCCCGCGAGCGGCCACACTTGGGCGATCATCGTGCACGGCATCAACCACGACCCCCAGGTCGGCCTGCGCATCCTGCCGGCCCTGCGTCGCGCCGGCCTGCCGAGCCTCTCGATCACCTATCGCGAGGACCTCGGCGCGCCCTCGAGCCCGGATGACATGCACCACATGGGACTGACCGAGTGGCGCGACCTGGAGGCGGCGGCCCGCTACGCGTTGTCGCGCGGCGCCCGTCGCCTGGTCCTGATCGGCTACTCGATGGGCGGCGCGCTCGTAACCCAGTTCATGCAGCGCTCGCGCCTGGCCCCGCGCGTCGCCGGGCTCGTCCTCGACGCCCCGGCCCTCGACTGGAAGGAGATCATCGAGTTCAACGCCACCGAGATGGGGCTACCCGACTTCGCCGCCTGGCCGGTGGAGTGGGCAATCGGCGTCCGCATCGATGCCGACTGGGAGAGCCTCGACGCCGTCGAGCATCCTGAGGATTTGCGCTTGCCGATCTTGCTCTTCCATGGCGAGGAGGACGACTTGGTGCCGATCTCGACCAGCGAGGAGCTCGCCGCCGCGCTGCCGCGCCGGGTCACCTACTTCGCGGTGCCGAGGGCCGGCCACACGGAAGCCTGGAATGTCGACCCCGCCCGTTACGAGCGGCGACTGGGGGGCTTCCTGGCGCGGGTCGCGCCGAGCGCAGGGACCCAGGCCAAGCGCGGTGCAGGTGGCCGATGACGCCGACGAACCTGCACGAGCTCCCGGATGACCTGCCGATCCCCGAGGACGACGGCGCCGCCGACGGGCTGCTGGGAGCCCCACTTCCCGCGGTTGCCCTGCCGTCAAGCTCGGGCGAGGCCATCGAGCTTTCCGTCGCCGCCACGCAAGGGTGTCTGGTCGTCTACGTCTACCCGAGGACCGGCGTCCCGGGTGAGGCCCTACCCGAGGGTTGGGATCGGATCCCCGGCGCCCGCGGCTGCACGCCGCAAAGCTGCGCCTTCCGCGACAGCGCCGCCGACCTGGCCGAGCTGGACGCCTCCGTGCTCGGGCTGAGCGCCCAGCCGCTCGCCGAGCAGCGGGAGTTCGCCGAGCGGGAGCGCATCCCCTACCCGTTGCTGAACGACAGTCGCCTCCGGCTCGCCACCGAGCTCGCGCTGCCGACCTTCGAGGCCGCCGGGTCCCGCTACTACCGCAGGCTCACCTTCGTCGCCAGGGCCGGCAGGATCGAGAAGATCTTCTACCCCGTCTTCCCGCCGCAGGACAACGCCGCCGACGTGATCGCCTGGCTGCGTTCCCTCAAGTCCTGACCTACGGCGCCAGCCGCTGGCGACGCCACCCATCCCCTGCCGCGTCGTAGACGAGTCGGTCGTGGAGCCGGTCGGCGGCTTCCTCCCAGAGCTCGATCCGTTCGGGGCGGATCCGAACGGCTCCCCAGTCAGGCGGGCACGGCGGACCGTCGTCCGGCCCGCCGAGCAGGGTCTCCAGCCGCTGGCGGAGGGGCTCGATCGCGTCGATCGGCTCGCCCTGGCGCGAAACGAGCGTCTGCAGGCGATGCTCCCGCGGCCGCTCCGCGAAGAGTTCCTCGGCCATACGCCTCTCGGCCAGCTCGGCCGTGCCCTCGACGCGTGCCTGGCGGCCGAGCGACGACCAGTGGAAGACAGCAGCCACCTGGGGGTTGGCGCGCAACTCTGCTGCCTTGCGCGTCCAGAGGCCGGTGGTGAAGAGGAGAGCACCCGCCTCCAGACGCTTTAGCGAGA
Source organism: uncultured Solirubrobacterales bacterium (assembly GCA_963817945.1). Classification (GTDB taxonomy): domain Bacteria; phylum Actinomycetota; class Thermoleophilia; order Solirubrobacterales; family 70-9; genus VRUE01. The sequence goes on from CAWFQH010000001.1 coordinate 578,607, forward strand.
CAATCCGAGCCGAGGGACGGCCATCTTCCCCCACGGTGGCCAGCGCCATCGCCCTTGCGTCGGGTAGTCCGGCATCCTCGGCTTCCTGCAGCCAGCGGGCGAGAACCTGCAGCGGATCGTTCATCGGGCCACCCCACGCTCGCGGGTCTCGACGGGGACCGGCCTCCGCGTGAGCAACACGCCAGCGAGCGCAACCACGGCGGCGAGCGCGATGAGGACGCGGGGGCGCGCTGCGACGGCAAAGAGACGTGGCGTCATGTCAGATGATTATCATAATTCGAATGGGAATCATAATTTGAGCGCACCGAAAGCGAGAGAGACGAGGGCCGAGAAGCAGGCCCGGACCCGAGCCGACTTGCTGGTCACGGCAGCCAAGGTCTTCGCCCGCCGCGGCTACCGGGGCGCGTCCGTGGAGGAGATCGCCGAGCAAGCGGGCTACTCCCACGGCGCCGTCTACTCGAACTTCAACGGCAAGGCCGACCTCTTCCTCGCCGTCTTTGAGGAGTACATGGCGGAGCGGGCGCGGGAGCTGGCGGCAACCCAAGTCGGGGTCGCGGAGGACGCGCCGCTGGAGGTTCGCGCCCGGGCCCTCGCCGACCAGTGGATGGAGCGCTTCGCCAGAGACCGGGAGTCCTTTGTCCTGCACCTGGAGTTCATCGCCCACGCCGAGCGCGACCCGGAGTTGGCCGGGCGCTTCGGCGCCCGCTCGGCGGCGCTGCGGGAGGCGATCTCTCGCTACATCGTCCAGTACCAACAGGAGGAGGGCGGCGAGCTGGCTCTCCCCCCGGACGACCTGGCGCTCGTCCTGCGTTCCCTCGGAATCGGGCTCGCGATCGAAGCGCTTGTCAGCCCCCAGGCAGTGCGCGACGACCTCTACGGCGACTTCGTCGAGTTGTTGGTGAAGCTCCTGCGCGAGCATGGCTTCAGAGAAGTGCGAGACGATTCATGAGATGAAGACCGCGGCGATAACCGGGGCCTCGAGCGGGATCGGCGCGGCGACTGCGCGAGCCCTCGCCGCCGACGGCTACCGGGTCGTCCTCGGGGCGCGACGACTGGAGCGCCTGCAAACCCTTGCCGCCGAGTTGGGCGGGACAGCGATTGCGCTCGACGTTACCGATGCCGACTCGATTCACCGCTTCGTCGCCGAGCTCGACTCCTGCGAGGTGCTGGTCAACAACGCCGGCGGCGCCCTCGGCCTCGACTCGGTTGAGGAGGCCGACGACGAGCGCTGGCGCTGGATGTACGAGGCGAACGTGCTCGGCACGATGCGGATGACGCGGGAACTGCTGCCCGCCCTGCGTGCCTCGGGCGATGGCCACGTCGTCGGTGTCACCAGCATCGCCGCCTTCGAGCGCTACCGCGGCGGCGCCGGCTACAGCGCCGCCAAGCACGCGCAGCGGGCGCTGCTGCACACCCTCCGCCTCGAGCTCCTCGGCGAGCCGGTGCGGATCACCGAGGTTGCCCCGGGATGGTCGAGACGGAGTTCTCGCTGGTTCGTTTTGGCGGCGACGAGGAGGCAGCTGAACGGGTCTACTCGGGGATGGAGCCGCTGCGCGCCGAGGACGTTGCCGAGTGCATCCGTTGGGCCGTCGCCCAGCCGAGCCACGTCAACATCGACGAGATAGTGGTTAGGCCCCGCGCCCAGGCCACGGCGACCGAGGTGCATCGAGGCGGAAAATCTCCAAACTCGAACGGAGGAACGCGATGAGCGACACGATCGAACTCGACCCGGTTGCGGTGCGCGAGCTGGAGGCAACCTTCGCCGGCGAGCTCGTGCGGCCGGACGGCGGCGCCTACGATCTGCACCGGGCGGTTTGGAACGGCTCGATCGACCGGCGTCCCGCCCTGATCGCTCGCTGCACCGGCGCCTCGGATGTAAGCGCGGCCGTCAAGTTTGCGCGGCGAACCGGCCTTCCCCTCGCGGTCCGAGGCGGTGGCCACAGCTTCCCCGGCCACTCGGTATGCGACGCCGGACTCGTCCTCGACCTCGGGCCGATGAAGGCGATCGACGTTGATCCCGAGGCGCACATGGCCAGCGCCGAGGCCGGGGTTCTCCTCGGCGAGCTCGATCGCGAGACGCAGGCGTCCGCGCTCGCGGTTCCGGCCGGGATCGTCACCCACACCGGGCTCGCCGGGCTCACCCTCGGCGGCGGCATAGGTTGGCTTCAGCGCAAGTACGGGCTGACGATCGACCAGCTCCTCTCGGTCGACCTCGTCACCGCAGAGGGCGAGCCAGTGAGAGCGAGCGAGACCGAGAACGCCGAGCTCTTCTGGGGCATCCGCGGCGGTGGCGGCAACTTCGGGATCGCCACCAAGTTCGAGTTTCGCCTCAATCCGCTCGGTCCGAACGTGGTCGCTGGACCGGTCTTCTGGCCGATGGAGGAGTCGCCGAACGTGCTGCGCTTCTACCGGGATTGGATCGCCGCGGCGCCCGACGACCTGATGACGATCGTGATCCACCGCAAGGCGCCACCGCTTCCCTTCGTCCCATCCGAGCTGCACGGCAAGCCGGTCGTCGCAGTCGTCTGTTGCTACGCCGGATCGGCGGAGGCGGGGGAAGAGGTTGTCGGGCCGCTGAAGGCATTCGGCTCGCCCGTGCTCGATCTGTGCGAGCCGAAGCCCTTCCTCGAGCACCAGGCGATGTTCGATCCCTCCTTCCCGCACGGCCGCTGGTACTACATGCGGGCTTGCGACGTTGTGGAGCTGACCGATGAGGTGATCGACATCACGGTCGAGCACGCGATGCGAATCCGCTCGCCGTTGACCGCGTTTCCGATCTGGCAGATGGGCGGAGCGATCTCGCGGGTGGGAGAGGAGGAGACGGCGTTCAACGGGCGCGGCGCCGGCCACACCTTCAACATCACGGCGGCAACCGCGGGGCCCGAACGGCTTCGATGAGGAGCGCCAGTGGGTGCGCGACTTCTGGTCGGCCCTCGAGCCTCACCAGACCAGCGGCGTGTACGTCAACTTCCTCATGAGCGAGGGCGAGGAGCGGGTCCGCGAGGCCTACGGGCCGCAGAAGTACGAGCGGCTGAAGGCGCTGAAGCGACGTTACGACCCCGACAACCTCTTCCGCTTGAACCAGAACATCCCGCCCGACTGATCGCCACAGAGCCGGCACCGCCGGCCGTAAATGCATGGAGCGTTGCGGGGGTTGTGGGCTGGACCCGCATTACCCAACATTGGGAGATGCGTCCGATCCGAGGAATCGGCGCCTCGACGCTGATCGTCATCGCGCTTGCCCTTCCCGTGCACGCCGAGGCGTCCCCCGCCCGGGTGGCAGCCCTGCAGGCGGCGCTGAAGGCGCTCCACCTCTACGGGGGATATGTGGACGGGATCAAAGGCCCCTTGACCCGCCATGGGGTGATCGCCCTCCAGCGGCGCCGAGGCCTACCGGTCGACGGCATCGCCGGGCCGCAGACCCGGCGGGCGCTCGGCTGGCGAGGAAGGCCGGGGCTCGGGAGCCGCACGATGCGGCTCGGAAATCGGGGCTGGGACGTGGCGGCGCTGCAGTTCCTGCTTCAGCGCGCCGGCCATGGGCCGGGCAGGGCCGACGGGCTCTTCGGGCCATTGACCAAAGGAGCGGTGTTGCGCGCGCAGCGCGCCGCCGGCATCGGGGCCGACGGCCTCGCCGGACCGGTAACGATCGGCTCGCTGCGACAGGGGGATGAGCCGCCTGGCGGTCCCGTGCAGTTCCTGCGGCCGGTCCCTGGGCCGATCGGCGACGGGTTCGGCGTCCCAAGAGGCGGAGGCCATCGACACCAGGGCCTCGACTTTCCTGTTCCCTACGGCACGCGGGTCGGTGCAGCGGGCCGGGGGACGACGATCTACGCGGACTACAACTACGGCGGCTACGGCAACCTGGTCGTGATTCAGCACCGGCTCGGCTTCACCACCTGGTACGCCCACCTGTCCTCGATCACGAGCTGGGTTGGCGAGCAGGTCGTGGGCGGCACGCGGATCGGCTTCGTGGGCTCCACCGGGTATTCGACCGGGCCGCATCTGCACTTCGAGGTGCGCCGCTACGACACGCCGATCGACCCCGTTCCGCTGCTGCTTTCGGCTGTCGCCTCCCGCTCCCCTGGCGCCGCAAGTGGATCACGCTTCCGCGAGTGCGGCAAGGTCCCGCACCAGACGCGCAAGCCGCCGCGCGGTTCCGATTGGATCGCCCGTGAGCGGCTCTGCTCCAACTAGCTGCGAGGCGGAATCGGTTCGCTGTGCGAGGACGTTTCGCTCGAGAGAAGATGGGTAACGGCCAGGCAGAGGCTGAGCCAAAGAGAGGGCGCGGAGAATGACCACGGTCCGGGAGCGCATGAGCACCGAGATCTCCCCGGTGCGCCCTGACATGACCTTGGTTGAAGCAGCTCAACGGATGCGCATCAGTGGAGTTGGTGGCCTTCCGATCCTCGACCCCCACGGCGAGGAGTGCGCAGGAATCCTGACCGAGCGCGACATCGTCGTCCGCGTGCTGGCCGAGGAACGCGACGCCCGCGCGGTCTTCGTCCGCGACATCGCCACGCACCGCCCCGTCACCTGCAGTCCCGACGAGGATGTCGCGGCGGTGGCGGAGCGCATGCGCGAGCACGAGGTCCAGCACCTCCCGGTCTGTCGAAGGGACAGGGTGGTCGGAGTGCTCTCCCTCGCAGACATCGTCTTCGGCCGCCCGGATGAGGAGCGCGGCACGATCGCGCCGCCCCCGACCATCAGCAGATAAGAGCTTTCCTCGCTGGTACAAACCGCTTCGCTTCGATCTCTGTACGATCCGGCCCGCCTCGATCTAGTTATTTTTATTTCTAGGGAAGAAGGGCGGCAATATGAGCAACGAACGGAGTAGTCCGCGCGACCGGGCAGCCGAAGCGCGTAAAGCATTGGAAAATCCGCAGGCGCGCGACCAGTTTGCGAACGATCCCGCCCGGCTTGACACCGCGGTGTCCGACCTCTTGCGAAGGACGAACCTGACGAACCCCCAGCCGGTGGCCGAGGGAAGCAGCTGCGGCGGCTGGTACGCGGCCGAGGACCTGTGCCTGCAGATGGCCATCCAGTCCACCGACGACGGGAGCTTTGCCAGGTGGTCCGAACGGGCAGATGCCTACCACACGCTGGGAGAAGCCTGTGACGCGCTAGAGCACACCCTTTGATCGGTCGCTAGTCGAGGGCGCGGCGGCCGGCGAAGGCTTTGCCGAGGGTGACCTCGTCGGCGTGCTCGAGGTCGGCGCCGATCGGCAGCCCGCTGGCGAGGCGGGTGACGGCTGCCCTGCCGCGGAGCAGGTCGGCGATGTGGAGGGCCGTCGCTTCGCCGGTCGTCGTCGGGTTGGTGGCCAGGACAACCTCGCGCACCTCACCCTCCTCGACCCGGCGCTGCAGCTCCGCGATCTTGAGGTCGCCGGCGTCGACACCGTCGATCGGTGAAAGGGCGCCCCCGAGCACGTGGTAGAGGCCGCGGTACTCGTGGGTGCGCTCGATCGGGATCACGTCGGCCGGCTCCTCGACGACGCAGATCGTCGCCCGGTCCCGGGTGGAATCCGAGCAGATCCGGCACAGCGGGCCCTCGGAGAGGTTGAAGCAGCGCTCGCAGAGGCCGATCTTCTCCTTCACCTCACGGATCGCTGCGGCAAGCGCCGCCGACTCCTCGCCCGGAGCGCGGAGGATGTGGAAGGCGAGGCGCTGGGCGGTGCGCTGGCCGATCCCGGGCAGTCGCGAGAGCTCGGCGACGAGGCGGGAGAGCGGCGCCGGTCCCTCGGCGCTCAAATCAATGCCTCGCGCTCACAGCACCGCCTCGCCCCGCTCCCCGGCGCTCGCCGGGACGAAGCCCCGGATCAGGTCGGCGGCGCGCTCGGCGATCGCGATCGTCGGCGCGTTGGTGTTGCCGCGGGGGACCGCTGGCATCACCGAAGCATCCACCACTCGCAGCGCCTCGAGCCCCTCAACGCGGAGCTCGGGATCGACCACGGAGCCGAGCGCGCAGGTCCCAACCGGGTGGTAGATCGGGAAGGTGGTGGCGGCGACGTGGGCACGCAGGGCTTCGTCGGAGTCGCCCGCGGGGGTCGTGTAGGGCAGGGCGCAGTAGGGCCGCATCGCCGGCTGCCCGCAGATCTCCTCCAGCAGTCGCAGCGCCGCGACCATCCGCGGCATGTCGGCCTCGTCGCTGTAGAAGTCATCGCGGACGATCGGCTTCGCCGTCGGGTCCTTGGAGGCGAGCCGCACGGAGCCGCGACTGCGCGGCGTCAGCAGGCAAGCCGAGGCCCAGACCCCGTGCGCGTCGGGGTCGCCCGTCCCCTCTTCGACGATCTGCACCGGGGCCACGTGGAACTGGACGTCGGGCGCCTCGGCTCCTGGCTCGACTCGGGCGAAGCCGCCGGACTCAGCCAGGTTGGAGGCGAAGGGCCCGGTCTGGGTGGCGGCGAACTGCTCCAGGGCGGCCGGCTCCAGCGCCTGGAGCAGGCTCTCCGGCTCGGGCGTGGTGAAGACCTCGTAGGCGCAGGCGTGGTCGCTGAGGTTGGCGCCAACGGTCGGTTGGTCGAGAACGGTCTCGATTTCGCGCATAGCCAGGTGCTCGGTCGGGCCGACCCCGGAGAGCATCAGCAGCTGCGGCGAGTTGAAGGTGCCGCCGCAGAGGATCGTCTCGCGCTCCGCGCGCAGCTCCTGCACCTCGCCGAGCCGGCTCGCCTCGACCCCCACCGCCCGCGTGCCCTCGAACAGCACCCGATGGACGTGCATGTAGGGCATCACCGTCAAGTTGGGACGCTCCATTGCCGGGTGCAGATAGGCGACGGCCGCGCTGGCGCGCAGGCCGCCGCGCTGGGTCAGCTGGTACATCCCGACGCCGTCCTGCTCGGCGCCGTTGAAGTCCTCGTTGCGGGGCAGATCGGCTTCAACTCCCGCCTCGACAAAAGCCCGTGAGATCTTGTTGCCAGAGCGCTGATCGGAGACCGCCAGCGGGCCACCGACCCCATGCCACTCGGAGGCGCCGCGCTCGTTGTCCTCTGCCTTGAGGAAATAGGGGAAGAGATCGTCCCAGCCCCAGCCCGGCATACCCCAGCCGTCGTAGTCGAGGCGGTTACCGCGAATGTAGATCATCGCGTTGACGGAGGAGGAGCCGCCCAGCACCTTGCCACGCGGCAGACCGAGGCGGCGTCCGTTGCAGTGCGGCTCGGGCGCCGTGTCGTAGTCCCAGTCGATCTCGGTCCGTGCCAGCTTCAGGTAGCCGAGCGGGACGTGAATGTTCTCGTTGACGTCCGGCGGGCCCGCCTCCAGGAGCAAGACGCTGACGTCGGGATCCTCGGACAGCCGCGCGGCCAGGACGCATCCGGCCGAGCCCGCTCCGACGATCACGTAGTCGTGCATCAGAACCCCGGCAGGCCTCCGAGGCCGCCGGTAACGCCGCCCATCTTGGAGGCGGCGAGATCCTGCGCCGCGCGCAGTGCCTCGTTGACCGCCGCCTGGACCATGTCGGCGAGCATCTCCGACTCCTCGGGGTCGATCGCCTCGGGGTCGATCGAGATCTCGCGCAGCGTCAAGTCGCCGCCCATCTTGACCTTGACCATGCCGCCGCCGGCGCTCGCCTCGACGACCTCGTCCTTCAGCTTCTCCTGCGCCTCCAGCATCTGCTGCTGCATCTGCTGCGCCTGTTTCATCAGGGCGTTAACGTCGAACCCGCCCGGGCCTCCCTTCGCCATCTAACCGACCTCCTCCGCGTCGAACTCGCTCTTCAGCCTCTCCACCAGCGCGTCGTGGTCCGGCGCACTCTCCGCTGCCGCCTCCTCGCCATCGAGGACGACGTAGACCGGCCGCAGGCCCGCCACCAGCACCACCTCCATGGCTTCCGCCATCTGCTCCCGCTTGTCGGGGGCTTCGGCCTTGCGCTTGTTGAAGGTGTGATCCGCCGGGAAGCCGACCGTCACCGTGCGCTCTTCGGCGTCGACCGCGATCGGCCGGGCCCCGTCGAAAGCGGCAGCCAACGCCGGCGCTGTCTTGTGCAGCTCCTCGATGACCGCCGGCCAGACCCGCACTACCTGCTCCAGGTCTAGAGCGTCCCCACCCGCGGGAGAGTCGCTTTCGGCTAACGAAACTGCTGCCTCGGGCGCAGGCTCTTCTGACGAGGCTGCCTCGCGCTCGTCAGCTGGAGCGGGCTCTGGCGCGGGTGGCGCGGGGGGAGGGGGGTCGAGGACGCCCTCGCCCGCAGGGCCCCCCTCCCCCCGTGACAGGACCCGCGCCCCGGGCGCGTCCGTGCTGCCTTGCTCCAGCCTCTCGATGCGGCGGAGGAGACCCTCGGTCGAAGGGTCGAGGTCGGGGCGCGCTGCTTTGAGCAGGGCGATCTCCACGGCCATGCGAGCGTCGTCGCCCTCGCGAACCGCCGTCAGGGCGTTAGCCAGCTCGTCGATCGTCCGCACCAGCGTCGCCGGGCCGATCGCCTCGGCCTGCGCCTTGAGGCGATCGGCGTCGGTAGCGGTGACGACGAAGGTATTGGGAACCTCGCCGACGGTCTGGGTGACGAGCAGGTGGCGCAGGTGACCGAGCAGGTCGCGGGCAAACTGGGCCGGATCGCGCCCGGAGCGAGCCATCTCCTCGACGGCCAGCAGGACTCCCTTTGGGTCCTCAGCAACCACCGCGTCGACGGCGCCGAACAGCAGCTCGGCGTCGGCGGCGCCGAGCACCTCCAGCACCGCGTCGAGGGTGACGCTGTTGCCGCCGAAGGCGACCAGCTGATCGAGCGTGCCGAGCGCGTCGCGAAAGCTGCCCGAGGCGGAGCGGGCAATCATCGCCGCTGCACCCTCCTCGATCTTGATCCCCTCGGCCGCAGCAACCCGCTTCAACACCTCGTCGATCTGCTCCAACGAGGGCCGCTGGAAGTCGAAACGCTGACAGCGGTCGGCGATCGTCGCCATCACCTTGTGCGCCTCGGTGGTGGCGAGGACGAAGACGGTGTTCGGGGGCGGCTCCTCCAGCGTCTTCAAAAAAGCGTTCCAGGCCTCCTTGGTCAGCATGTGCGCCTCGTCAAGGATGTAAACCTTCCAGCGGCCCCCCGCTGGCGCGTAGGCGACCCGTTCGCGCAGGTCGCGGATGTCGTCGACCGAGCGGTTGGAGGCGGCGTCCATCTCGATCACGTCGACGGAGGTGCCGGCGGCGATCGTCAGGCAGGACTCGCACTCCCCGCAGGGGCTGACGGTTGGCCCGCCACGCTCGCAATTAAGTGAGCGGGCGAGGATCTTCGCCATCGAGGTCTTGCCGGTCCCGCGCGAGCCGACGAACAGGTAGGCGTGGTGGACCTTGTTCCCCTCGACCGCGTTGCGGAGGGTGCGAACGACGTGCTGCTGACCGACCACCTCGTCGAAAGAGCCGGGGCGATGACGGCGGTAGAGGGAGGTCGAGTCGGCGGGGGACGGCACTGCGGCCAGTGTATCTGCGGCCTCCCACCAGTCCCTGGCGCTTTTGTCGCGGTATACGCGACAAAAGCGCCATACGCGGCGGTAGCTGGCACCGATACCGTGCGCCGGTGCCGACGCGGGCCCGCACCTGGCTAAGCCCCTTTGCGTGGGTCGTCGCCGTTGCGGCGGTCCTGCTGCTGCTCTTTCCGCTCGGCTTCCCCAACTACGACACGATCTACAGCCTCCTCTGGGGCACGGAACTCGCCGATGGGCTCAGCCCAGATCGGGGGGCGGCCTTGCCCCCCACCCCCCACCCGCTCGCCGAACTGTTCGGGCTGGTGACGGCGCCGCTCGGCGAGGGCGCCATCGACCTGACGATGGTCGTCGCCTACGTCGCGCTGGGCCTGGTCGGATATTTCGTCTACCGGCTCGGCTCGCTCTGGTTCGACCGCCCGATCGGCGCCGTCGCGGCGCTGATCGTCCTCACCCGCGCCCCCTACCTCTCCAACGGCCTCCGTGCCTACATCGACGTCCCCTACATCGCCCTCGTCCTAGCGGCCCTGCTCGTCGAGACGAAACGCCCCCGTGCCGGCTGGCCCGTCCTCGCCCTACTAGCCCTGGCCGGCCTCCTCCGCCCCGAGGCCTGGCTCTTCTCGCTCGCCTACCTGGTCTATCTGACGGTCGATCTCAAGCAACTCCGCTTTCGCCCCGAGCGGCCCCGCCCCCGTCACGAGGATGAAAAGCCAGCAGGAATGCCCCTCGAACGGGCGGATACTCAAAACACCGGCCTAATTAGGCCGGTGTTTGTCCGGGCGAGGGGCATTCCTGCTGGCTTCCCTTTGCTTGCGCTGCTGGCACTGGCAGGACCGCTCCTCTGGGCGCTGTTCGACTGGATAACGGCAGGCAGCCCGACCTACTCGTTCACCGGCACCCGCGAGACGGTCGAGACGCTAGAACGGCAGACGGGCCCGGTCGACCTCGTGCTGTACGGGCCGCGGCGACTCGGCGAGGTCCTACAGTGGCCCGGCATGGTTGGAGCGGCCGGGGGCGTCGCGCTCGGCCTTGCCTTCCTGCGCCGGCGCAGCACAATCGGGATCGTCGCCGCGGTCCTCGCGCTCGCGGCCTTCGCGATTCTCGCCTGCGCCGGCCTCGCGATCATTCCCCGCTACACGATGCTTGCGGCAGCGGTTCTCGCTGTCTTCGCGGCCTTGGCGCTGCTCGGCTGGCGCTTGATCGAGCCCGGCCACCCCTGGCGCCGCCCCTGGCAGGCCTTTGCGGCGGTCGTGGCGCTCATGTTCGTGCTCTGGGGACCGAACCAGTACGACCTGCTGGCCCGGGTCGACACCGACCTCACCAACCAGAGCGAGATCGAGTCCGATCTCGATGACCTCGCCAACTCAGGCGCCTTCGATCCACTTTGCCTGCCGATCTCGGTCCCCAACCACCGCGCTGTCCCTCGCCTCGCCTTCGACCTCGACGTCCGCCCCAGCGAGGTCGTCAGCTCCAGCGAGCAGCGCCAGCCACGCCGCGGCTACTTCCTCGACCCGGCCAGCCCCTTCGTCGTCCACAACTTCATCCTCGACCCCAACGACCCGGCCCGCTTCGAGACGAGCGTCCCGCGCGGCTTCCGCCCGGTGGCGCGCAACGACTCCTGGATCCTCTTCCGGCGCTGCTGAGTCAGCCGCGCTCAACGCGGTCGACCGCGCGGTGGGTCGCCGCCGCGACGCTGGGGTCGCCGAGCTCGACACCTGGAGGAAGCTCGACGCGCAGCTCGCCGGAGAGGTCGACCCGAACCCGCAACTCGCGCGAGCGGGAGTCGAGGACATGACCGCCCCGCGAGCGGTCGTCGTCGATGAAGTGCAGGTGGTAGCCGCCGACCTCGATCCCCTCCGCGTATGCCGGGAAGCGGAAGCCGAGCATCGTCCCGCTGACGTCGGCTAGCTCGAAGACGTGCTGGTCGGCAACGACCTCGGCCAGCGGCCGGTAGGGCGGTACCTGGCGGGGGACGGATCGGAGACGGACCTGGTCGAAGCGGCCGTCGACGCGTATCGCGCAGGACGCGGTGTCGTCGCGAATCAGTTCGTCGAGCCGCTCCAGCAGCTGCTCGTGCGTGAAGAGGCCGGCCAATCTCGCGTCGATCGTCGGCTCGAACTGGGTCACGACCGCAAAGGGGGTCCGCTCGGCGGCGTCGACGGGATGGATCGTCCCCTCGACGTCGGCTCGGTAGAAGCGGCCGTTGAGGGCGATCATCTCGCCGTCGAGCCCGTTCAGCGTGCCCAGCCCGAGGTCCCCGTGCTCGGCCAGCTCGTCGAAGCTGAGGTCGCCGTCGTAGGCGCCGTCGAGGAGAGCGGCGATCGTCGAGGTCTGGAAGAGCACGTGCGAGTCGCGCTCGCCGTGCAGGTCGGCCTCCCGCATCGCCTCGACGTGCAGCGATTTGATCCAGCGCTCGTCGAGCACGGCGGCAGCCTAAGCCCTCGTCGTGCAAGCATCCGGATCACAGCGATGAATTCCGGACGGGAACAAGGTCATTAAGGGCATGGCGGCAATCGAACTACGCGGAGTCGTCAAGCGCTTCGGCCCGATCACGGCGGTCGACGGGCTCGACCTCGACGTGCCGGAGGGCATCTGCCTAGGCCTGCTCGGCCCTAACGGCGCCGGCAAGTCGACGACGATGCGGCTGCTGACCGGGCAGGCGCTGCCCGACGCTGGTGAGCTGCGCGCCCTGGGTCACGAGCTTCCCCGGGACGCCAAGGCGGCGCGGGCGAAGATGGGCGTCGTCCCCCAGCTCGACAACCTCGACGTCGACGTCACCGTCGAAGACAACCTCGCTGTCTTCGCCCGCCTCTACCGCGTCCCCGACGTCGGCGCCGCTGTCGACCGGGCGCTCGACCTCGCCCGCCTGCGCGACCGCCGCCGCGACGCGGTCGACGAGCTCTCCGGCGGCATGCGGCGGCGCCTGCTCCTCGCCCGTGGCCTCGTTCACGAACCGAAGCTGGTGCTGCTAGACGAGCCGACCGTCGGCCTCGACCCGCAGATCCGCACCCAGCTCTGGACCCTGATCGACGACCTGCGCACCGGCGGCGCGACGATCCTGATGTCGACCCACTACATCGAGGAGGCCGAGCGCCTGGCCGACGAAGTGGCCGTGATGGCGCAGGGGAAGATCATCAGCCGCGGCAAGCCTTCGGAGCTGATCACCCAGCACGCGGGGCGACAGACGGCCGAAATCTACGCCCCGCCCGAACGGCTGGCCGAAGCCCGGGTGACCGCCGAGGCCGCGGGGCTGCGCGTGCGTCCGGCGGGACCGGCGATCGCGATCGTCGGCTCCGAGCGCTCCAACGGCGATGCGGTGCCCGAGGACGCTGTGATCCGCGCCGCCTCGCTGGAGGACGTCTTCGTGCTGTTGACCGGCGAGGAGGCGGAATGAGCCCCACGACGCTGCAAACCGGCGCATCTCGGAGTCTTCGGTCGGCGGACTCGGGTCACGCACAAAAGTGCGCTCCCCTCCCCCTCCTCCCTGCATCCCCCGATTTGCTTGGTTTTCGCGCCGTGGGGAGGGCTCGTCATGAGTAACGGGCGGACCAGCCTGCGGCGGCTCGAACCGGCGGCGATCGGCGGCGTGATGAGCCGCGAGCTCGCCAACTTCCGCACCTACTGGAAGGGGACGACCTTCTCCAGCGTGCTGGAACCGATCGTCTACCTGCTCGCCTTCGGCCTCGGCCTCTCGGCGACGCTGGTTGACGACGTCAACGGCCTGCCCTACGTCGAGTTCGTCGGCACCGGCATGGTCGCGACGGCAGTGATCTTCGCCAGCGCCTTGCCGGCGATGTTCGGCACCTTCGTCAAGCACCGCTTTCAGAACACCTATGACGCGATCCTCGCCGCCCCGGTCGATGTCGAGGAGCTGGTCAGCGCCGAGATGCTCTGGATCGGCGTCCGCTCCAGCATCTACGGCTGCTTCCCGCTGCTGGTCACGATCGCCTTCGGGCTCGCCCCGCAGCCAGGCATGCTGCTGGTGCCGCTCTTCTGCTTCGTCACCGCCCTCGGCTTCGCTGGCTTCGGCGTGGCGATGGCGGCGATCGTCGCCAAGATCGACCAGTTCAACTACGTGACCGCGCTCTTCGTCACGCCGCTGTTCCTCGTCTCCGGCGCCTTCTTCCCGATCGACGAACTGCCCGAGGGCGTGCAGGTGATCGCCAACCTCAACCCGCTGCACCAGCTGGTCGAACTGGTCCGCGGCGGCGCCTTCGGCTACGACCCGATCGACCTGGTCCGCTTCGCCGGCCTCGTCGCCTTCGCGCTGGTGATGTGGCGGCTGGCGGTCAACCGCATGGAAGCGCGCCTGATCGACTAGCGCGTCGACTTCGTCTTTTGTCAACCCATGCTTGACAAAAGACGAAGTCAGTCGAAAAACGGACCGTGCGCCCCGCCTTCGAAGCGAAGTCACCGGGCGTGTCCGTCGCGTTTGGCTCGAGCCGGGCTCGCCTGCGGCACCCGCGGCTTCCGCTTAAGGCTGCTTCCTTCCGGACCTGACCTGGTTCACGTGCCTACGTCGCGCAGGACCCGGCCGTCAACGCCGCCCGCGGCGCACTGACCCCGACGGCCAGCCCCTCGGAACGGGATTCGGCCCCGCTAGAGCGGATTGCGGGTTACAGGGCACCGCTGATTCCCCGCCTAGCACGGTCCGCCTTCAATCCTAGATGGTCGAAGGCGGACCGGGGCGCTGACCGGACGAGGAAGCTAGCGGCGGATCAGCTTGCGCTTCTTGTAGATGGTGGCGCTGACTTTGCCGGCCCGCACCCGGTGGCGGACGAGCAGGCGCTTGCGCGTCCGCACCTCTTTGCGCGCCTTCGGCTTCACCCGCAGCTTCAGTAGCTTTGCCTTGCCGCGGCGCACTTTGACCGAGCGCCGGTTCGTCGCCGGCTTGCGCTTGGTCAGCATCCCCTGCGCAGCGATGCGGCAGCTGCGGCCGACTTTGCGCGGGCACTTGACCCTGACGAAGAGCTGCTTGCCGTTCCCTTTGACCACAGCGGTCGCCGGGAGGGCGTTGCCAAAGAGCGCGCTGAGGCGCTGCGGGCTGAGCCCGGAGCCGTCGGCGTTCCTGCCCCCGCGGCGCCTGCCGGCTTCGGCCGAGCCCGCGCCGGTGCTGGCGCTGAGGACGACGTTGTCGTAGTCGGCGCTGCCGCTGACGAGGGCGCTGGTTCCCGTCACGTAGGTCGACTCGATCGCGATCCGGTAGGCGTGCCCCTGAACGAGCCGATCGGGATCGACGGTCGCTTGAGGCGTGCCGAGCCAGCTGTTGGCGCCCGCCAGGGTGGTCGGCGCGATCACGGAGATCGTTTCGCCCCCGGCCGTGTCGTCGATCAAGCGCACCGCGTAGGTGGCCGCGTTGCCCGATACAGCGAGCAGCTCGTCGACACTGGCGCGGCGGTCCATCTCGAAGCCGACCGCGTCGGCCGCCTCCCCGCCCGCGCCGCGATAGAGGAACTGCGGGCTCGTGTAGACGGACGTGGTCGTGCCGCCGATCGCCATCACACCGACGACGCCCTGGTAGGCGGAGCGGATGAACCCGCCGCCGTCGGCGCCGCCGCTCGACTGGAAGCTGTTCGTCGCCGACGGGCAGAGGAGCGGGGGCAGGCATGAGCCTTCGAAGCCAGCCGTCGAGGTCCAGCCGGCAAGGCCGCCGTTGAAGCCGCGGGCCGCGGCGTCGGGCGGATACTTCGCGGTAGCGGCGCCGGCCACAGCGGGAATCGAGAACGCGAGGCAAGCGATGGAGGCGGCGACGGCCGCCTCCATCCTGCGGTAACCGAGGTTCATGGGCCTGCTCCTTCGTCTTCGCTTCCCATCCGCGTCGCGAACGGCTACGCATTAGTCAGTACCCGCCTGAAGATCGTGCGACGGTCGCCTAGACGAACGTAGGATCAGCGCCCGTGATCGAGGTCGACGCAGAGTCGTTCTTCGCAATCGTCGTGATCGCCGCCCTGGCGGCGATCACCGTGGCGGCGCTACCGAGCCGGCTCGCGCCTCCCGTGGTCGTGGTCGAGCTGCTGCTCGGGATAGTCGTCGGGCCCGAAATTCTCGGCCTCGCCGAGAGCGACGACTTCATTGAGTTCTTCTCCAACCTCGGTCTCGGCATGCTCTTTTTCTTTGCCGGTTACGAGATCGACTTCGAGCGCATCAGGGGAAAACCGCTGAAGTTGGGTCTGCTCGGCTGGCTGCTCTCGATCGCGCTCGCCTACGGGATCGGCGGCGTTCTGGCGGCAGCCGGCGTGGTTGTCTCCTTCCTCTACACCGGCTCGGCCATGGCGACGACGGCGATCGGAACCCTGATCCCGATCCTCCGTGACAGCGGCGAGCTGAAGACCCGCTTCGGCACCTACCTGCTGGCCGCCGGCGGGGCGGCGGAGTTCGGCCCGATCCTCCTCGTCACCCTGGTCCTCTCGGCGAAGCAGCCGCTGCACGAGGCCGCAATCCTGATCGCCTTCGTCGGCCTTGCCCTGGTCCTCGCCCTAGCTTCGGTGCGTCTTGCCTGGCGCGGCTGGTCGGCGCTGGAGCGGACCTTCGAGGCGAGCAGCCAGCTCGCGGTGCGGCTCGCCGTCGTGCTCGTCTTCGGGCTGGTGCTTCTGGCCGGCGAGCTCGGCCTCGACGTGCTGCTCGGCGGCTTCGTTGCCGGCATGATCGTCCGGCTGGCGCTGAGGGGGCGCGAGTTGGCCGTCTTCGAGTCGAAGCTGACCGCGATCGGCTTCGGCTTCTTCGTCCCCTTCTTCTTCGTCACCAGCGGCATCGATTTCGACCTCGCCGCGCTCGGCTCAACCACGGCGCTGTTGAAGCTGGCGATGTTTCTCGCCCTTTTCCTGGTCGTGCGAGGAACGCCGGCGCTGCTCCTCTACCGTCACGTTCTGAAGGCGCGCCAGCGCCTCGCGCTGGCCTTCTACTCGGCGACCGAGCTGCCGCTTGTGGTCGCGATCACGACCCTGGCGACCGAGGGCGGCCACATGAAGAGCTCCACCGCCGCCGGCCTCGTCGGCGCGGCGATGCTCTCGACCCTGATCTTTCCCTTCGTCGGCCAGGCGCTGCAGCGGCGCGAGGTCGCCGAAAGCGAGAGCGGACCGCCAACGGCGGCCGTCGTATGATCGGCATCCCAGGGCGCGTAGCTCAGTGGGAGAGCGCTCGCCTCACACGCGAGAGGTCGCTGGTTCGAACCCAGCCGCGCCCATGAGCTTGGCTGTCGCTAGCTAGGGACCGGCGACAGCGAGATCGCCGGCACGCTTACAGTTCCAACCTCTGGCTGATGCCAGGGTGCTGATCAGGATGCCGGCACCTGCGACCGCGGTGCCCGGGACGATCGCCACCGGAGTGAGAATCAGACCCACCAACGAAGCTCCCGACCCCGCCAGCAGGATCGCGCACTTTAGCCGGCCGCCCATGTCGCCAGGCGCGAATCCGCTTTCAGCCAGCTGACGCAGCTTCTCCTGGAATGCGCTGATTTCCGCACCGGCTTCGCTCTCGACGATCGAGCACGCCTCCACGACCTGGCTGACGAAGGGGGCATCGGGGAGCGAGCTGAGCAGCGACTCTCCAACTGCGTGCTGGGCAAGAACGCGATGCAGCTCCTCATCGAGGTCGACCTCGATCTCGCGGATGGCCCCTCGTAGTTCTCCGCAGCCGCGGGCGACGACCTCCAGCAGCTCACATATGTCGTTGACGAGGTCGTGAAGTACGGGCAGATCGCGCGCCACCGCCGTCGGCTCCGGCTCGGCCTCCAAAAATGCGGTCCAAACATCATCCAGGGCATTCAACCTCTGCACGTCTGCCGCCAGACCCAGGGCCATGTGCTGGGTGGCAAGTGGCGGGTTGGCGTCAACCGACGGTTCGGAGATCCCCATCGCGGATAACAGTAGAGAACTACTGATCAAACAGCGTGCGGGTCGGCCGAGTGTCAGATGGTTCGAACCGGCACATTCAGGTCGCCAGCTCGGGCAGGTAGCGATCAATGTGCTGAGCGATCGTCTCCCGCACCCACTGTTGGGTTGCGGGGTCGGCCATCCGGTAGCGGCCGAGCAGCATCTTCTGGTCGGTGAGAGGAAGGCCAGCGATCTCCCAGCTGACCGTGAGGCGCTCGAAGAGGAGCTCCGCGCGGCGGCGCCAGGCGTCGTCCTGTGAGGTCGCTGCGGTCGCCGGGCCTTCGCCGAGCTTGGCGATCGTGCCGGGGCTGAGCGACTGCCTGAGGACGAGCATGTTGCCCTCGTCGTCTACGTACTCGACCGTCGCCGGCTTCTGTCGCTGGCGACGCTGCTTCTGCCGGCGTTTGGCCACTCCCTGAGTTTGCCAGGGGCCATCGCCCGCTACTCGTCCGAGGCCGGGCGCTGGCGTCCGCGCTTGCGTTCGCCGGCGCGGCGCTTCTGCTCGAGACGACGCTCGCGGGAGGCGCGCGTCGGCCTGGTCGGGCGGCGGCGCTTCGGCGTCCGCAGGCCGGCGGCGATCTTGGCGGCGAGACGCTGCAGGGCCAGCTCCCGGTTGCGCGCCTGGCTCCGCGCCTCCTGGGCGACCGCGGTGAGGACAGGCCCGGCCCGTTGGACAAGTCGGGCCCGCTGGGACTCATCGAGGCTGGCCGAGGCCACAACGTCGAACACAGCTTCGATCCTCGAAGCGGTGACGTTGGCGTGCTGGCCCCCCGGTCCGGAGGAGCGGCTGGCACGCAGCTCGACCTCGGCGAGCGGGATCGAGAGACGGTCGTCGATTCTCAGGGCGTCGGGCACGCGGCCAAGTTAACTCCGGCCCGAGCCCAGTCAGGCGAGGGCGTCGATCTTCGTCGCCAGTTCGAAGTCAGCGGCGGTGACGCCGCCCTCGGAGTGGGTGGCGATTTTGACCGTGACCTTGTCCCAGGAGATCTCCAGGTCGGGATGGTGGTTCATCGCCTCAGCTGGCTCGACCAGCGTCTTGACGAAATTGACCGATCCGACGAAGTCGCCCCGCTCGAAGGTCTTCGAGATCGCGTCGCCAGACCGCTCCCAGCCGGGGTGCTCGCTCAGCCTCGCCTCGATCTCGGAATCGCTCAGGAGACCCATAGCGGGCGTATGCTGACACGATGCAGGCGACGGCGCAATGAGCGACTCGGTCCCGACCCTCTGGCAGATCGATGTTTCGCACTACAGCGAGAAGGTCCGCTGGGCGCTCACCTGGAAGGGAGTCGAGCACCGGCGACGCTCGCCAGTCCCGGGCGCGCACATGGCGGTCGCGCTCTGGCTGACCCGCGGCGGCCAGGTCACCTTCCCGGTGCTGAGCGTCGATGGCGAGCGGATCGGCGACTCGACCGCGATCATCGCCGCGCTCGAGGAACGCTACCCCAACCCACCCCTGTATCCCACCGACGATACGAGCCGGCGCCGCGCCCTCGATCTGGAGGAGTACTTCGACGAGGAGCTCGGGCCCCACATCCGCCAGCTCGCCTGGTACGAGCTCGGCAACGACCGCGAGCAGTTCACCGAGCTGATGAAGGTCATGGCCCCCGGCCCGCTCGCCCGCACGCCGGGCGCGGCCGCTGCCTACGCCCGCGCCTTCACGGGCCTGCGCTTCAGCGCCCGCAACACGAAGCGGGCCGAGCGGGCCCGCGCCAAGGTGCTGGCGGCCCTCGACCGACTCGAGGCCGAGCTGGGCGACGGCGAGTACCTGGTCGACGACACCTTCACCGTCGCCGACCTGACCGCGGCCTCGCTCTTCTACCCACTGGTCACCCCCGAAGAGGGGCCGCTCCCGGCCGAGATCGAGTCGGCGGCGGGACTGGAGAGCTTCCGCGCGCCGCTGATGGAGCGCCGCGGGTACCGCTGGGTTGCGGAGATGTTCCGCCGCCACCGCAAGCCGAGCCGGAGCGCGACGGCCGCTGCCGGCACCGCCGTCTAGGCGCGGGCTTCAGCCGCCGACCGGCGCCCGCGGGTTTGCCCCGTAGAAGATCACGGTGCCGAGCATGCCGATGATGTTGACGAGGATGATGTTGACCGCCATCGATTTCGCGGTCGCCGTGCCCACCCCCACCGGTCCCCCGGAGGCGGTATAGCCGTAGTAGCACCCGACGGTGACGATGACGGTCGCCATCGTCATTGCCTTGATCAGGCTGAACAGCACGTCCAACGGGTTCTGGAAGGTCCAGAAGAGGAGCAGATAGCCGCCGGAGGAGATATCGCCGACTTGGTTGACAATGGCGAACCAGCTAGAGAGATAACCGACCCCAATCCCGATTAGGTAGAGGAACGGGAGGGCGATCCAGGCGCCGAGCAGGCGGGTGGCGGCAAGGAAGGTGACCGGCGGAATGCCCATCACCTCGAGGGCGTCGATCTCGTCGGAGATACGCATCGCGCCCAGCTCGGCGACGATCCCGGTCCCGACCTTGGCCGCAAGGATGTAGCCGAAGGCATAGGGCAGGCCCTCGCGCAGGTCGCAGTAGGCGGAGAACAGTCCGGCGATCCCCGGCGCGCCGATCGAGCGGCTGAAGTAGGCCCCGATCAGGCCGCACTGCAGGCCGAGGATGAGGACGAAGGCCCAGACGATCAGCGCCGAGCCGAGGATGAGGATGCCGGCCTGCCGCACGCTCTCGCCGAAGAAGCGGAGCACCCGGCCGGAGAGCACGAGGCGGGCAACCCGCGAGCCGAAGCGTGCGATCTCGCCGGCGGCGTCGAGCCAGGATCGCGGTGCGTCGAGCCAACCGATCACCGGATCGTCTGCAGCTCGGGGTTGAAGGCGAGCAGGAGCGCGGTAAAGACGTAGAGGAAGGAGAAGCAGGCCATGTACGCGATGACCACGGCTTGGTTGACGGCGCGGCCGACGCCTGCCGGCCCGCCGGAGGCGGTCATCCCCTTGTAACAGCAGACGACGGCGATGATGCCGCCGAACAGCGTGCACATCAGGACCGACCCCCAGAGGTCGGCGATCAGGGCGTTGGTGAAGAGCGTCGCGAAGAAGCCGCCGAGCGGCTCGCCGTAGATCAGCGAAGCCGTCATCCCGGCGGTGATGCCGAAGACAAGCGCGTAGATGTTCAGCAGGCCGGTTATTGCCATCAAGGCCAGGAAGCGCGGAACGACGAGGTTCTTGATCGGGTCGACCCCGAGCACCTGGAGGGCGTCGAGCTCCTCGCGGATCTTGCGGGCGCCGAGGTCGGCGGTGATCGCGGTGCCGGCGACGCCGGCGACGACGCTGGCGGTGACAATCGGGCCGATGAAGCGGACGGCCGTAACGACGAAGACGCCGCCGAGCCGGTCTAGCGCGCCGAAAAGATCGAGGACGCCCGCCGCCTGCAGCCCCGGCGCGCCGAGACAGAGGGCGAAGATCGAGAGCGTCATCGGGAACCAGGAGAGCTTCAGCACGAAGAGGACCTGCCCGACCAGCTCCTCGCCGTAGGGGTAGGGCGGCCTCACAGCCGAAACCAGAGTCCGCGCCGTCAGCAGCATCATCTCGCCCACCTGCTCGAAGAACGACTTGGCGGGCAGGATCGCCCGCGCTACGACTTGCGCCGCCACCAGCTCATCGCCCGCTCGAGCGGGCTCGGGTCGGAGGAGAGACCCAGCTCGTCCCCTGCGGCCAGGTGGCCCAGGCGTCGCAGCCGCGCTCGCGCTTCCTCGCGGGCGCGCAGCTCGGCCGCCTTCTGAGCCTCCGAGAGCTGGACGATCAGGGTGTCGCGGGTCTGCTCCAGCTCCTCGACGCCGGCGACGTGGGCAGCCGCCCGTCGCGGTGCCGTTGGTAGGCCGCCGGGCAGGTCGCGGGTGTATGAGGCCAGCTCGGCCTCCAGCCGGGCGATCTGGCGGCGCAGCTCGTGGCGGACCTCGATCGCCTCGCTCTCTTCGGCGAGGTCGGGAAGCTCCTCCGCGGGCTCGGCCGGCGCTGGCTCCTCTAGCGCACCGGGCATGCTCGCGCAGGCCGAAGCGACGATCGCCAGCTCGCGCGGACCGAGCCCGGCCTCGCGGGCGCGTCGCAGCGCCTCGGTGGCGATCTGCTCGAGCTGCGGCGTCGCCTCGATCTCCTCGGCGACGAAGGTCCCCTGGCCCTGGCGACTGACCACTAAGCCCTCCTGCTCGAGGCCGGCGTAGACGGCCCGCACCGTGTTGACGTTGACGCCCGCCCACTCGGCGAGGCGCCGAAAGCTCGGCAGCCGTTCGCCGGAGGCGAGGCGGCCGGTGCTGATCAGCGCGCGCAGCCTCCAGGTCAGCTGCAAGCCGACAGGAAGCTCGTCACCGGGGTCGGTAGCGAAGGGATTCAGCTCGTCGGTAGGCGCGGAGTACTGTGCCATTCAGTGGCACAGTAGATGATCTCACTGATCTAGTCAACTGTCACAGTCGTTCACGGAACTCGCCAAACTGCTGCCTTTGCGGGATATTTGCGATGCTGCGGCGCGCAGTCGCCGCGGTGCGATCACGCCGCAGAGGCCGCCCCGCCAGCGGCCCGCGGCGCGGTCGAGCAGAAGGCCGTAACGCCGTCCGGTTTGTGCCGGCAGCCCGCAGGCGGCCGACTGGATGGAGCTGCGCACCGAGACGACCATGCCGATGCGACGGACGCTCTTGTAGACGCGCTGCACCTCGTAGCGAAAGTCAGCGACGCCGCCTTTGCGCGGAAGGACCCCCAACAGCTCGCCGGCAATCGCGGCGTCGGCCTGCCGCAGGGCGTCGCGCGGAGCGATCTGTGCACACGAGCAGGCGTGGGCGCTCCCAACAGCCACCAGCGCGCCCAGCACCGTCACCGATCCCACCAGCAAGAGGCGTCTCCCCCGCACAGCGCCCACTGTAGACGGGGCGCCTACCCTTGGTCCAGGTCCTCGAACTTGCACTCCTCCGGTGCCTTGTCGTCGCGGAAGCGATGAAACCGCGTCCCGTGCCTTATGCGGCCGGCGGCGGCGTGGTCGTAGCCCACCTCGATCACCAGCTCCGGCCGCAGCGCCACCCACTCGAGGTCGCGCTCACCGGCCCAGCGGCTCGGCTCGGCGCTGCCGCGCTCGCCCGTCTCCAGCGGAGCCAGAAGCGTGCGCAGGTCCCGTTTCATCTGAGCACTGAAACCGGAGATGTGGCCGACCGGGCGCAGTTCGCCGCCATCGAAGAGGCCGAGGATCAGAGAGCCGACCGTTCCCTCCTCTTTGCCGGGCCGCCAACCGAGGACCACGCAGTCGATCGTCCGCTCCCGCTTCACCTTCACCATCCCCCGCCGTTTGCCAGCTTCGTAGGGGGCGTCGAGCTGCTTGGCCATCGCCCCCTCGGTCGTCCGCAGCCAGCGCTCGGCCTGCTCAGGGTCGGGCGATAGCGTGCTCGTCTCTATCCCTCGCGGCTCCGCCACCGCCGCCAGCCTTGCGCGGCGTTCGCCGAAGGGTCGGTCCAGCAGCGCCTCGTCCCCCTCGGCGAGCAGGTCGAAGGCGACGTAGCAGGCCGGAATCTCTTTCGAAAGCAGTGCGATCCGTGACTCGGCCGGGTGGAGCCGGCTCTGCAGGGCGTCGAATTCGACGTTGCCGTCGGCGTCGCGGATCACCAGCTCGCCGTCGAGGACGTACCGCCCCGGCGCAAAGCTCAGCTCGGGGAAGTAGCGCGCCAGCGGTTTGGCCCCGCGCGACTGCACATAGGCGTCCTCGCCGTCGACGAAGACGATCGCGCGGAAGCCGTCGAGCTTCTGCTCGTAGGCCCACTCCTCGCCTTCGGGCAACGCCTTGCGGGTCAGCGCCAGCTGGGGCTTGATCGGTGGGCTGAGGGGCAGGGTCACTGCCCGACAGTTTGCCGCGCCCGCGCTTCCTTCGGGTCGGGAACCGGCACCGCGGCCAGCAGGCTTCGGGTGTACGGATGCACGGGTCGCTCGCAGACCTGCTCGGCCGGGCCCTCCTCGACGATCCTGCCCGCCTGCATGACGGCGATCCGGTCCGAGACGTGCCGGACGACGCCGATGTCGTGGGCGACGAAGAGGTAGCTGAGACCCATCTCCTCCTGCAGCTCGGCCAGCAGGTCGAGGATCTGGGCACGGATCGAGACGTCGAGGGCGGAGACCGGCTCGTCGGCGACGATCAGCCTCGGGCGCATCGCGATCGCCCGCGCGATCCCGATCCGCTGCCGCTGGCCGCCAGAGAACTCATGCGGGTAGCGGTCGTGGTGCTCGGACGAGAGGCCGACCCGCTCCAGCAACTCCTGCACCCGGCGACGGCGCTCCTCACCGGAGTCGTCCTCCTGGATGCGCAGCGGCTCGCCGATGATCTGGCCGACCCGCCGGCGCGGGTTGAGCGAGCCGTAGGGGTCCTGGAAGACGATCTGCATCTCACGGCGCAGAGGCTGCATCTGCCGCCGCGAGAGGCCGGCGATCTCACGGCCCTCGAAGCGGACGGAGCCGGCGGTCGGCTTCAGCAGCTGCAGGATCGCGCGACAGAGCGTCGACTTGCCGCTGCCGGACTCGCCGACCAGGCCGAGGCTTTCACCGCTGCGGACCTGCAGGCTGACGCCGTCGACGGCGCGGAACCGCTCGCCGCCATCGCGGAGGCCGGAGCGCCGCAGGCGGAAGTCTTTGACCAGGTCGGTCACTTCCAGCAGGGGCTCGCGCTTGCGCTCCGCGCGCTGCGGTGCGGCCTGGTCAAGCCGGATCACCGCGCCGAGCAGGCGGCGCGTGTAAGGGTCCTGGGGGGAGTAGAAGACGTCGTCGAGGCTGCCGCGCTCGACGACCCGACCCTCGTG
The DNA here is from genome assembly GCA_963817945.1 of uncultured Solirubrobacterales bacterium. Taxonomy (GTDB): domain Bacteria; phylum Actinomycetota; class Thermoleophilia; order Solirubrobacterales; family 70-9; genus VRUE01. The sequence continues at coordinate 602,653 of CAWFQH010000001.1, forward strand.
CATGACCAGCACCCGGTCGGCGATATCGGCAACGACGCCGAGGTCGTGGGTGATCAGCAGCGTCGCCAGGTTGCGCTCGCGGTTGAGCTTCCGCAGTAGCTCCAGGATTTGCGCCTGGACGGTGACGTCGAGCGCCGTGGTCGGCTCGTCGGCGATCAGGATCTCCGGCTCCAGCGCCAACGCCATCGCGATCATCGCCCGCTGCCGCATGCCACCTGAGAGCTCGTGCGGGTAGGAGCCGACCCGCCGCTCGGGATCGGGGATCTCGACCGCGGCGAGCATCTCGATCGCCAGCTCCTTCGCCTCGCGGTCGCCGATCTCGCCACGATGCGCCCGCACGGCCTCGACGATCTGCCTGCCGATCCGGTAGATCGGGTTGAAGGAGGTCATCGGGTCCTGGAAGACCATCCCGACCCGCGCTCCCCTCACCCGCTGCAGCTCCACCTCTCCCGCGCCCAGGAGCTCCTTTCCCTCCAAGCTCGCCGAGCCCTCAATCCGCGCGTTGGCAGAGCGGGTGAGACCGAGGATCGTCTGCGCGGTGACGCTCTTGCCGGAGCCTGACTCGCCGACTATCGCCAGCACCTCGCCGCTGGAGAGCTCGAAAGAAACTCCGTCGACCGCCCGAACCAGGCCGCCTTCGGTGGCGAAGTCGACCCGGAGATCGCGCACCGAGAGCAGCGCCTCCTTAGTCGCGCCTACGCTCATCGCTAGCCCCTCACCGTGCCGGCTCCGCCAGCCTGATCCGGGGGTCGAGGTAGGCGTAGGCGATGTCGACCAGCGTGTTGAAGAGGACGACGAAGAAGGCGCCGAACAAGGTCACGCCCATGATCGGCGGCAGGTCGAGGTTGGCGATCGAGTCGGCGGCGTACTGGCCGACTCCCTGCAGGTTGAAGACCGCTTCGGTGATGATCGCGGCTCCGCCCAGGACCGCCGCGAAGTCGAGCCCGAAGAGAGTGACGATCGGGATCAACGAGTTGCGCAACACATGCCGCACCACGACCTGGCGCTCGCTTAGGCCCTTGGCCCGGGCGGTCTTCACGTAGTCCTCCTCCATCGCCTCGATCATGTTGGAGCGCAGCACCCGGCTGTAGAAGCCGACGAAGAGGACCGCCAGGCTGGTCCAGGGGAGGATCAGGTGGTAGGCCCAGTCGAGCGGGTCTTCGGTCAAGGGGACGTAGCCACCGGTGGGAAAGAGGCCGGCCTCGATCGCCAGGAAGTACAGGCAGAGGGGTGCGAGGAAGACCACCGGCATCGAGATCCCGACTGCGGCTACAACCGTCAGCACACGATCGGCGAGGCGACCGGCGTGAACCGCCGAGAGGTAGCCGAACAAGAGGCCTAGGGCGAGCCAGATCACCGCGGCGCCAATACAAAGCGAGAGCGTTGCCGGCAAGCCTTCTTCGATCTGTTCGAGGACGTTGACCTCGTTCGAGTAGGAGACGAGCTCGCCGGTGAAGACCAGCTTCATCATCGTCAAGTACTGGATCGGCAGCGGCTCGTCGAAGCCCCAGGTCTCTTCGACGTTGGCGACCAGCTGGGGGTTGCTATTTTTGCCAGCGATCGCGGCGGCGGGGTCGTAGTTGGGGATCAGCACGAAGATCGCAAAGACGATCAGCGAGATCGCGAAGAGGACGAGCGCCATCCCCGTCAGTCGGCGCAGCACGAAGCGGGTCATCAGGCGGCGCCTCGCTCGGGCTCGTAGCTGCCGGTGTGCGCCTCGAGGCGCACTTTGGCGCGCGGGTTGACCGCGTCCCGCAGTCCGTCGCCGAACACGTTTACCGCGAGGACGGTCAGCAGAATCAAGGCGCCGGGGAGGATCGTCAGCAACGGCGCCGTGGCGAGCACCTCGACCCCGTCGGCGATCATCGATCCCCACGAGCTGTTCGGTTCCTGTACGCCGGCGCCGAGGAAAGAGAGCCCCGCCTCCAGCAGCATCGCGTTGACCACGTTGAGGGTCGCGAGGACGATCGCGGTCGGCAGCAGATTGGGCAGGAGCTCGCTCAGCATCACCCGCACGGGCCCCGATCCCTGGGCGACCGCCGCCTCGACGAACTCCCGCTCGCGCAGCGCCAACACCTCGCCGCGCAGCGGTCGCGCCATGTAGGGGACGAGCACGAAGCCAATGATCAGCAGGGGCAGCAACGTGGAGCCGCTGGAGATCGTCAACGGGCCGATCGTGATTCCGGAAATCGCGAGAGCGGTCCCCAGCGCAATCCCGAGCAGCATCACGGGGAACGCCCAGACCACGTCCAGTACCCGCGAGATCACGGCGTCAGTCCAGCCGCGGAAATAGCCGGCCAGCAGCGCCAGAACCAGAGCCAACAGCGTCGTGATTAGCGTCGCGCCCAGCCCAATCGTCAGCGAGGTCCTACCGCCATACATGAGCCGCACCATCTCGTCGCGGCCGAGCCTGCCGTCGGCGCCGAGGAAGAAACGACCGTCGGCGCCGAACCAGACCGGCCCGATCGGGGTGCCGTCGACTTCGACCACCTCGCGCTTCTCCCCGCCGACCTCGATCTTGGCCGTGGTATGCGTCTCGTTCGGCCCCGTGTTGGCGACGTGCGCCGCCCATAGCGGCGCCGCGAGGACGAAGACGACGATCGCCGTGAAGAGGCCGAGCGCGGCGAGGGCGAGGCGGTTGGACCGCAGCCGCCGGTACGCGAGATACCAGGGGCTGCGGCCCTCCACTACTCGAACTGGAAGCTGGTCATGTCACCCCAGAAGACCGGGTTCCAGACAACCTCGTCCATGTCGACGTCGCTGGAGACGAACAGCGACATCGCGCGCGATCCCAGCGGCGCCCATGGGGCCTGTTCCATGTATTCGCGGTCGAGCTCGGCGTATTCCTCTTCGACCGCCGGCGTGAATTGCTGGAGGCCGAGGCGGTCGATCTTCGCGTTCAGCTTCGGATCGTCGATCTGGGCCGAGTTGGTGTTATTGACCGCGGCGATGCTGTCGCCGGATAGGGTCGGCTCGAAGAACGAGTTCGGGTGCGGGTATTCCAGGAGCCAGTTGGCCCAGCCGATGTCGAGGTCGGGCGTCGAGGTGTTCCCGATCACCGAGAAGTAGGGGGCGCCGAGCAGTTTCAGTTTTGCGTCGAAGCCGATTTTCTCGAGCTGGTCCTGCATGTAGGCGGCGATTTCGTCGTTCGGGCTCGAGTTGTCGCTCCAGACCGTGACCGAGCGGTCGCTTGGGTTGGCCTGCTCGACCAGCGCTTTCGCTTTCTCCAGGTCGTACGGATACAGCTCGTACTCCTCGTAGCCGGGCATGCCTTCGGGCAGGATCTGCTGGCCGTAGTCGATCGTCCCGGCGTGAATCCGTTCCACCGCCGCCGGCTCGATCGCGTAGTTGACGGCTTGGCGCACCTTGACGTCCTCGAAGGGCGACTCGGTCGTGTTCATCCAGAAGAAGTAGGTGTTCACCGAGGGAATCGGTTGGTACTGCGTCCCTTCATGCTGCTGCCTGATTGAGGCCACCTGGTCCGGGGGCACCGGATCGAACATCCAGTTCGTACTGCCCGACTCAACGTCATCCACCTGGATCGAGGGGTTGCTGACGACCTCGGCCTCGATGCGGTCCACGTGGCCGCCCGGCAGGTCCGGCATCAGCTCGGCGTTGTTCTTCCCCCACTGCGGGTTGCGCTCGTAGGCCCAGCTTCGTTCCGGGTTCGACTCGACGATTACGTAGGGACCGGTCGCCGGCGGCGGGTCAGCGCTCTGGTCCTTGGCGGGCGTGTCCGGCGGCACCGGCGCCGTGTACATCATCGCCAGCTCGTTGACGAAGGTGCCGCGGGGACGAGTCAGCTCGATCGTGATCTCACCGGTGCGGTCGTCGGTCCGGATTCCGGGGATCCCGCCCTGCTTCGTTTCGGCGAACTTCTCGGCGCCGACGATGTCGGTGAAGTAGGGAGAGCCGCCGGAGTCCAGCTCGAACATCCGTTCCACGCTTGCCTTGAAATCGGAGGCTTTGACCGGCGTCCCGTCGGAGTACTTGAGCCCCTTGCGCAGGGTCAGCTCGTAGGTCTTGCCGTCTTTGCTGATCTCTGGCAGGTCCTCAGCCAGGCCGGGCACGATCTCGGTGCCTGCTTCCCCTTCGGCGTGCGCGTAGGTGAGCAGCGGGATGTAGGTGTTGTACATCGATGACCAGGCTTCGACCGTGAACGCGATCTGCGGGTCGAGTTCGGGGAAGTAGCCGAAATTGACTTTCAGCGTGCCGCCCTCTTTGCCGGACGAGGAGTCGCCGCAGGAGGCGAGCCCCAGCGTCGCAATCAGCCCCATCGATGCCAGCACTGCGCCTAGCTTTCTCAACGTCCGACCTCCGCTTCGGCCTACTGCGAGCTGGTGCCCGCTTGGCCGGTAGACGACTGGATGAGGCTTTCGCCCCCTTGCCTCGTAGACCTCCCCTGTGGAATCAACTCCACCATAATCTCGAGGCCGGCGTCAAGCCCCTGCGGACGCTCGTCCAGGGTTGAGACTTCCCTGCTTTCGGGCCATTTTCGACCCAGGAGGGGAGCCGCCACGACGGCGATTGCGACGACCCCGATCCCGGCCACGAGGAAGGTCGCGCGTGGATCGAAGCCGGATGCGATCAGGCCGCCCATCACGTAGCCCACCCCCGGCGTCGCCGCCCCCAACGATTCGAGCACGCCGATCACCCGGGCCTGCATCTGCTGCGTCGTCAGCTCCTGGACGGAGCTCATCACGGCGACCCACTGGACCCCGTTGCCGGCGCCGCCGAGAGCCGCGGCCGCGCAGACGACCGCGAGCGTGCCCGCGGCGGCCATGCCGAGGTAGCCGGCGCCGATCGCCAGCGTGCTGAAGAAGAGCAGCAGCGGCAGAGGTGCCCGGCGCAGGGCCGCGAAGACGACGCTGCCGAGGACCATGCCACCGCCCCAACTGCCCAGCATCAGGCCGTAGCCGGTGTCGCCGGCGTCGAGGGTCTCCTTGGCGTAGATCACCTCGATCGGGATCACCGCGGAGAAGAAGACCAGCGCCGCGGCCTGGGCGGCGAGCAGCCGTCGCAGGGTCACGTGGCCGCGGATGTAGCCGAGGCCGGCCCGTACCTGCTCGCGCAGCTGCCCGGGCTCGGGCTCGGCGTGGGGCAGGCGCCTGGCGCCGAGCAGGATCCAGGCGATGACGTAAAAGGAGACGGCGTTCAGCAGCAGCGCCGTCTGGGCACCGAAGGCGGCGACCACGAGCCCGGCGATGGCGGGGCCGACCGCGGCCCCGCCCGTGAAGGCGATGTTGAGGATCGCGTTGCCAGCGCGCAGCTCGCCGGCGGGCTCCAGCATCGAGGCGCTAACGGCACGGGTGAGCGAGCGGGCGGTCAGCGCCAGCGCCCCGTCAATCGTGGCGACGACAACGACGGCGGTCAGAGAGAAGTGGCCCGCCAGCAGCGCCAGGGCGCCGAAGGCCGCCGCCTCGCCAGCATAGATCGCCGGCAGCACGAAGCGCGGCGGCGGCCGCTCGAGGCGGGCGACGACGACCGGCGTCAGCAGTGCCGGCAGGAAACCGGTCCCGAGGAAGAGGAGAGCGGTGGCGAGGGCGCTGTCGGTCTGATCGAAGACGAGCACCGAGAGGGCGACGATTCCGAGCCAATCGCCGAGCTCGTTGACCGCGTAGGAGAGGACCAAACGGCGGAAGGCAGGCCGCCGTAGGGGGTCCCGCAGGCGTGGATTACTCATTCCTGGGGTCCCGGTCCTACTCCATTTGTGCACAAGTTTTGTTTCAGATGCACAAGTTTCCGCCTAGTTGTGCTACAAAGTTCCCACGAAACAAGACGTTTCTCGCCGGATCTTGTGCGAGATGTAAGAGCGGGCTTCGACGGAAGGGGAAAAAGACATGGGCTACAAGCGCTAAATCTTCCAAGGACGACAACGCTACTGCGTTTGTTCTCGATTGAGGGGCGCCCGTGGGCGCCTTTCGTCGTTCTGGGGGCCATCCTTTGTTTTCCCGCGATTTGCAAGGTATTGGCCAGGTGGCCAACCCCCCTTGCCGTGCCTAGGGCGACCCTCTACTTTTGAGCCGCCAGTCGCGTTGTCGCGGACAGATCCGCCGCAGGGAACAGGCGCATTGCGCTGAATTCCTCGACGGGAGAAGATCCGCGCTGCGGCGGACCCTGCGCAACCAATGCAAAACGATCGCCCCACCCGCTTGAGCCACACCCTCACCTGGGTCGGTTTGGTCCTGGTGGCAGCAGCGATCCTCTGGCGGGCGTCGAAATCCGACTGGGACCTGGCCCTGTTCGGGATCCTGCTCGGCTTCGCGGTCTTCAGCGACCTGACCGCGATCGAGACCGACTCGCGCCTGAAGATCTCCGGCAGCTTCCTGGCCCTGGTCCTGGCGATGGTCTTCCTCGGCGGCTCCGCCGCAGCGACGATCGGCATTCTCTCGATTCTTGCCGGCTGGCTGCACTGGCGCGAGCCTCTACACGACCTGCAGGTCAATGCGCTCACCTACGCCTTCTTCCCGCTTCTCTGCGGCGGTCTCTTCCACGAGGGCCTCGATGCGGCCCAGATCACCTCCTCCCAGCCGATCTTCTACGTGCTCGTCTTCTGCGTCTTCCTCGTCGCGCTGGCGATCAACTTCTCCTGCATCGCCGCCTACACCTGCTACCTGGAGCGCAGCTCCTTCGTCGAGAAGGTGCGCACGGCGCTGATCCCGCTTCTGCCCTCAGAGATGGCGGCGGCGCTGATGGCAGTGGGCGTCGCCTTCCTCTACAACGAGATCGGCCTTGCCGGGGTCGCCATGTTCGGCATCGTCCTGATCACCTTCCAGTACCTGCTCGGTGCCCTGCTCAAGTCGCAGGAGCGGGCTGAGGAGCTCGAGATGCGGACCAAGCAGTTGGCGAGCTTCCAGGTCGGCATGTTGAGCGCGCTGCTGCGGACGCTCGACCTGCGGGACCAGATGACCGCCCGCCACAGCGCCGCGGTGGCCCGCTACTCGCGGGCGATTGCCCAGAAGGCAGGCTTCTCGCGCCGCGAGGAGGAGCTGGTCCACATTGCGGCGCTCCTGCACGACATCGGCAAGTTCATCCTCCCCGACCGGATCCTGAAGGCGAACGTGCCGCTGACCGACGAAGACTGGATGCTGATCCGTCGCCACCCACAGCAGGGCGCGCGGGTCGTCTCCTCCCTCGACGGCTACGGGCCGGTGGCGGAAATCATCCTTGCCCACCACGAGCGGATCGACGGCAAAGGCTATCCGCGCGGCCTCGAAGGGGATCAGATTCCGGAGCTGGCGCGGATCATCTCGGTCGCCGACACCTACGACGTGATGACGGCGCGCGACTCCTACCGCACGCCGACCTCCAGCTACGAGGCGATCCAGGAGCTGCGACGGGTAGCCGGCAAACAGCTCGACGCACGCTTCGTCGAGATCTTCATCGAGCTGCTTGAGGGACAGGATGTCTCCTTCCGCCACGGTGAGGAGGCCGACTTCGAGCGCGAGCTAGCGCTGGAAGCGCGGATCGCCGAGACGGCGCACCCGAACGTCGGCGCCGGCCGCTTCCAAGTCTCCGCCGTCAGCGCCAGCTGAACGGCCCCCGGATCGCGGCGGGCGGTACGGTTCCGCTCCATGCGAGCGGTCACCTTTCAGGCGCCGGGAGAGGTCAGGATCGAGGAGAAGCCCGACCCTGAGGTCGGCAGCGCCGACGAGGCGGTAGTCCGGGTCGAGGCGAGCGGGATCTGCGGCTCGGACCTCCACATCTACCACGGGCGCGTCCCAGTTGAGCCGGGTTTCACGATCGGACACGAGTTCGTCGGCACGGTGCTGGCGATCGGCGACGACGTCGAGCGCGTCGCTGTCGGCGACCGAGTGCTGGGCTGCTTCCACACCGCCTGCGCGACTTGTGGCTCCTGCCTGCGCGGCGATTACCACCGCTGCCAGCGCGGCCGTACCTTCGGCCACGGATCGAACCTCGGCGACCTCCAGGGCGCCCAGGCCGAACAGCTGCTCGTCCCCCGCGCCGACCTGACGCTGCGCCGAGTCCCGAAGGGGATGTCCGACGAGGTCGCCCTGTTCGCCGGCGACGTGATGGGAACCGGATACCACGCTATTGCCCACGCCGGGATGCGCGCCGGCGACAGCGTCGCCGTGCTCGGCCTCGGCCCGGTCGGGCTCTGCGCGGTGCAGGCGGCGCTCGCGGCCGGAGCCACGCAGGTCTTTGCCGTCGACTCGGTCGAGCAGCGGCTGGCGATGGCGGCGCAGTTCGGGGCGACGCCGCTCCACCTCGAGGACGCCGACCCGAAGCGGGCGGTGCGGTCAGCGACTGAAGGGCGCGGCGTCGACGTCGTCGTCGACGCGGTCGGCGACCCCGGGCCCCTGGCAATGGCTGTCAGCCTCGCACGCGACGCCGGCACCGTCTCCGGCATCGGCGCATACGCCGGCAAGGGCGAGGTGCCGCTCGGTCTCGCGTGGCTGAAGGGACTGACCTTGCGGCTTGGCCTCGCCAACGTGATCGCCCACGTCGATCGGGTCTTGGCGCTGATCGAGGCCGGCAAGCTCGATCCCTCGCCGCTGGTGACGCACCGGATGAAGCTTGATGAGGCGGCGGATGCCTATCGCATCTACGACAACCGCGAAGCGCTGAAGATCGTCCTCACGCCGTAGCGCGGGCGCTCAGTCCGATCCTCAGAACAGCGAGTCCTGCGGCTGAGCTGGCCGAGCAACCTCGGCCGCGGAACGCGCCTTCGCGACCGGCTCCTTACGAGCTCTTCCCCGACCCCAGCCGCGGACAACCTTGGTCACGCCGCCCCGCTGCTTGGCGGGCAGGTAGGCGCGACCGTTGGCGTAGAGCTTTTCGTAGCGGGGGATGAGATCGGGGCGCTTGGCCTCGAGCCAGGCGAAGAAGACGTCGCGGACCTCGTCGCGGAGGTGGAGGGCGACGCCGCCGAGGAAGGTGGCGCCGGCCTCGCGGGCGCGGTCGACGATCGGCTGCACCTGCTCGGGGGCGTCGTTCACACCCGGCATCAGCGGGGCGATGAGGACACCGGAGTCGACGCCGCGACTGCGCAGCTCGGCGACCGCGTCAAGGCGAGCGGCGGGACTTGGGGTGTGCGGCTCGGTCGCCCGCCAGACCTCCTCGTCGAGGGTCGGCACCGAGAGATTGACCGAGACGGGCAGCTGCTTCGCCATTCGCTCGTAGATCTGTATGTCCCGCAGCAGCAGCGGCGACTTGGTCAGCACGGAGACCGGCGTCTTGGCCGCCTCGAGGGCGGCAAGGATCTCCGGCATCATCCGGTAGCGGCTCTCGACCCACTGATACGGGTCGGTGTTGGTCCCGAGCGCCACCAGCTCCCGCCCCCAGCTCAGCCGCGCCAGCTCCGCCCGCAGCAGCTCCGGCACGTTGACCTTGACGACGATCTCCCGCTCGAAGTCCCGCCCAGCGTTCATGTCCAGGTAAGTGTGCGTCCGACGAGCGAAGCAATTGTGACTAACCACCCCGTTGGCGATGAAGTCACCCGTCCCGGTCGTGATGTCGAACATTTGGATCCGACGGTCCAGCGGCTCGATCGAGACGATGCCCAGCTTCGCCGGTGACTTGAGCGCGATGCCGGCGATGGAGCGCTTGCGCGTGATGGCGGGGTCTATTCGCTGGAGCAGTCGGAGCTGCTCACGCAGGCCGCCGAGGAGACGGACGTTGCACGCTCCTGCCTCATTCGCTCGGTCGAGCGTGTAGGAGAACCCGAGTCGACCCAGAGCGGCTGCCGTGCGCGCGACGATCTGACGATCTTTGTTGGAGATCCGCAGAGCATCGCTACGCCCTCCCTCGGCGTCGAAGATGCCCGCCAAGAAGTCTCGCGTCCAGTCCTCATTGGCTGAATCCGGCCAGCAAATCAAGTGACGGATGCGATTAACGTTGTCCTGCGCCGAGGTCCGAATCGCCTTCATCGATCGGCGGCGCTCGGTGGCCTCGAAAAACTGGTATTCCTTGGTCGGAATGCCGACAGCCGCGAGATAACGACCCGTCCGTTGGAGCGCCTCGTCATCGGCCATGGCGAGCCGGAAGCGGTGCACTTCGTAGTTCGTGCGGCCGGGTCGGTCGTAGGCGTAGGAGCCGACATGGCCGTCTCCACGAATCACGCCACAGAGATATCCGCGCCGATAGTCGGCGGACTCGGCGCAAGGAGCCCCGAGGGCACCGATTCCCATCAACTTGTTGCTCAGGGTGAGATGAGGCCGGCGGGCCTGTCCATGCTCCGCCCCAACCACGTACTTCCAGCCACGCTGGGCAGTCAGAAAGCGATGATCGCCGCTCGCAATCAACTCGGTGCCGTCTTCGAGGACGACCCGATAAGCCTTTTTGCGAGTGGCCCAATGTGCAAGCACATGAGTGATCTCGTAACGGCGGTAGGACCCCTGACGAACCGTTCCGTAGATCGCATCGCCCACCCGCACCTGCGCCAACGGCTTGGTCTGTCCGTCCGCCATGAGGATCGGCGTATCGCCGTCCAGGCAGTAGGCGCAGGCATGCGTGCATCCTCGATACGGATTGATCGTCCAGTTGAAGCCGTAGCGGCTGCCGGGAACGCGATTCAAGGCCGAGCGAGCCCGTACCTCGTGGAAGTTGATTCCCATCGCCTCGGGTGCATCGAAGGTTCGGACGACCGTGCCGTCGCCGACGCCCGGTAGGCGCAGGTCGTTCTCCACTCGCTGCTCGTCCCAGCGCATGCGAACAGATGTTCGCACACGGGCTCGATGGGCCTGCTCAGGGCAGCTTGCCGGCGATCACGTAGCGGAGGACGTCGGCGACCTGCTCGGCGGTGCGGGCCGTTGCCTGGGCGGCGCGGTCGACCTCCTTCAGAGCGTGGTCGAGGTCGCCGTCATGGAGGGTGACGATCGGCTTGCCGAGCGCGGCGGCAAAGCCGGCGTCGAAGGCGGCGTTCCACTGGCGGTACTTGTCGCCGAAGCGGACGACGACGACGTCGGCGTCGCGGATCAGGGTCTGGGTGCGGATGGCGTTGACACCGGCCCCCATGTGATCGCGCCAGAAGGCCTCGCTCTCCTCCCCGAGGGTGCCGACGCCGGCGTCGTCGGAGGCAGCATGATCGGTGACCGGAGCCGAGAAGGCGACCGGCAGTCCCGCCTCGCGGACGGCGCTCTCGATCCGCTGGCGCCAGTCGGAGTGGATCTCGCCGGCGAGGTAGACGCGCCAGGTCCGCTCGCTCACCACGACGAATCGCGCTCCGCTCCCGGCGCGAAGAACCAGAGATGCACGTTTGGTCGCTCCGCGCTCACGGCCCGGTCTCCTCGAAGTGCTTGCTCAGCATCGTCACCTGGCCCTGGTAGTTCGAGCCGAGCTCCTCGCCGTAGAGCCGTTCCGCCGGCGCGCTCGTTCGCTCCAGCGCCAGCTTGCAGACCGGCTGGCGGTGCTCGACCATGAAGGAGACGTCGCGGGCCCGCACCTCGAGCGCCGCGCGGCTACCGTGGCGGCCCCCGGCCGGGTCGTAGCCGAAGCCGGGATCGAAGAACCCGGCGTAATGGGTGCGCAGCTCGCCCGCGGTCGGGTCGTAGGCCATCATCTCGGCCGCCACCTGCGGCGGGATGCACACCCCCTCGGCCGACAGCAGCAAATAAAAGATCTCCGGCTCGAGCACGATCCGGCCTCCCCCCTCGGGGAAGACGGGGTCCCAGTAGTCGGTCCAGCGGTAGGCGCGGATCCGCGAAAGGTCGATCGGCAGGCTGTTCTTCTTCGCCCGGTAGCCGACGATTCGATCGCTCGGGCCGGAGAGGTCGACGCTGAGAAAGAGGCCCTCGGCGAGAGCCAGTTCCGACTCGCGCAGCGCATGGGAATCGAGGTAGAGGAGCGGGAACTCGCTCTGTAGCTCGCGGATCTCCTCGTCGCGGAGACGCACGTCACCGCGGGCCAGGCGCAGCTGGTTGAGCGAGAGACCCGTCTGAACCTGGATCGCGAACGAGCGCGGCACGACCTCCAGGTAGAGCTTTCCCCGGTACCCAGGACGGATCTCGTCGAAGCGGTGGTGCCGGTCGGTCAAGACGCGGGTGAAGACGTCGAGACGTCCGGTCGAGCTCTTCGGGTTCGCCTTCGCCCGCACGTCCTCAGGCAGGGTCAGCTCCTCGATCAGCGGCACGAGGTAAGGCCGGTCGCGCTCGAGGACGGCGCCGTCACGCAGATCGACTTTCTGGAAGGCGAGCCCCTCGATCTTCTCCTCGACGGTCGAGTCGACGTCCGGCAGGAAGCTGCAGCGCAGTGCCCAGGCGAAGTCGCCGAGGCGCAGGTCGATGCTGGCGGGCTGGATCGCCTCAGGCCGGATTCGGTAGTCGCCGGAGCTAACCCATTCGGAGTCGATCGCGTCGCTTAGCGCCTGCGAGGGCAGCACACCCTCGCTCGCCGCGGTCGCCACGTCGCTCATCGAGTGGAGACTATGTGGCGCGCCTTCTCGGTGCCAATGTAAGGCGTCAGCACGAACTCGGCAATGTCCGGAAAGAACCGCTCCAGCCGCTCGGCGTCGCCGGCGAGCACCTGCCGTCCGAGCAGCGAGACGACTCCTCCGGCCACCGCCTCGTCGATCGCCTCCGGCGCCTGGCCGCTGCTGGCTGGCGCCGGAGCACCGTCGGCAAGGAGGGGCACGAAGCCCTGGACCGCGGCCTGGAAGCGGTCGTAGATGTGAGGGCCGGCGCGCAAGCCCTCGACCAGCAGCAGGTTGGCCCGAGCGGGCTCGCGGGCCAGGTAGCCGAGCACCGCTGCCAGCGCACCGCAGACGCGGTCCGCCCAGTCGCGGTTCTCGGCGCACGCGGCGAGGGTGTCGGTTCGCAGCTGCTCGACCGAGTCGTCGTAAGCGGCGGCAAAGCAGGCGTCCTTGCTGTCGAAGTGGCGGTAGAAGTCGCTCTTGGAGACACGGGCGTGGCGGCTGATGACCGAGACCGTCGTCTTCTCGTAGCCGTGCTCGTCGAGGCAGCCGGCGATGGAGCTGAGCAGGCGCTCCCGCTGATTCTGGGCAACGAACTCGCGGGAGAGGCCGTGGCGGCCACGCGGCAAAGACTTCATTCAGCGCTGCATACTGCCAGCGCTCAGCTTTACCTGTCCGCACCCCCGTTGGCGCTTACCCCGTGATAGGGCGCCAGCATGAACTCCGACAACTCCGGCAGCAGGTCCTCAGCCTGCTCGGTTTCGTGGCGGCGAATCTGCTGGTAGACGATCCAAACGACGCCTCCGACGACCGTCTCGGCGATGGTCCCGGGCAAGCGAGCGTCCTGCGGCAGTGTCCGCTCGGTCATCTCGACAAAGCCCTGCAGGGCGTCCTCGTAGCGTTTGGTCGTCGCCGGTGTCGCCGAGAGGGCCTCGATCAGGCACATGCGGGCCAAAGCCGGATCTTCAGCGACGTAGCCGAGGAAAGCCGCGAGGCCAGCTTCGGCCCGCTCCTCCCAGCCGCCCTCGGCGGCGGCGCAGGCCTCCTCGACGCGGCGAACCGCCTCTTCGACGGCTGCGTCGAAGGCAGCGAGGAAGACCTCCTCCTTGCCGCTGAAGTTGTCGTAGAGCGTTTTCCGCGCCACCGCGGCGCGACGAACGATGTCGGAGATCTTTGTCGCCTCGTACCCCTGTTCGGAGGTGAGTTCGGCGAGCGCGTCCATGATCCGGCGACGCTTGTGGACGGCGATGAACTCCCGCGGCAAGGTGGGCCGGGCGCCTGCGGCGGACGCCCTGGAGGCCGGGTCTGGCTCGGGCCTCCCTTTTCCCGACGGCGGCATGCGAGCAAGGATACCTTCGGAATCGCGATTTTCCATGCATCCCAAAGACTTTTGTGGTACCCTATTAGCGACTGGTTGATTTTCAGTAGAAACGTAGAGGTTCTTCTATGTCACCAAACCGAGTCGTCCTCAGCCAAAAGATGCTCGCCAACGCGGTGGGAGATAGGTGGACGGAAGCCGAACTCAGCGAGGCAGTCGCGCTCCTGACCCGGGCAGACGGCCGTTTCCCAGCCGGTGTGAGGACGCTGCCACCCGACCTCGTCAAAGCGATCCAGCGCGAGCGAATGCTGGCCGCGATGCTAATGAGCGTCAACGAAATCGGCTACCGAGCCCTGACCGTGCAGGACGTCCTCAGCCGTGCCGGCGTCTCGCGGCCAACCTTCTACGAGCAGTTCGAGGACAAAGAGGATTGCTTTCTCGCCGCCTTCGACGCCTCCGCGAAGCGTCTGCGCGACCGGCTCGCGAGGGCCCTCGACGAGGTGGGCGACGGCTGGCGGTTGTGGCTCCGGCGAGGTCTTGAAGCCCTGCTTCAGTTCATCGCTGAAGAACCGCAAGCCGCTCGCACCGTGATCGTCGAGGCGCGGGCCTCTAGCCCGGCCGGTTTGAGGCGACGCGACGAGCTGCTCGACCACTTCGCAACCTGCATCGACGCCGAGGCTCGCAAGGAGCTGCCCGATCCGCCGTCGGGGATTGCCGCCGCCGGTGTCGTCGGGGGGATCGAATCGGTCCTCTACGCGCGCCTACAACGCGAAGAGGTCGACGAGCTGGAGTCCCTGCTGCCGTCGCTGATGTACTTCGCCGTTCTGCCCTACGAGGGCCACGAGGTGGCCGCGGCGGAGCTGGATCGAGCGGCGCTGGCCTGAGCGCTCCCGCAGCCTCAGCGACGGCGCCGGCGTTTCCTGCCTTCGCGTCCGTTGCCGGCGGTCCGCAGCATCCGTTCGCTCTCCTTCTCGACCGCTTCCCCCATCGCGATCTGGAACGTCGCCAACAGGGCGCCGGCGGCGAGTGGGCGCATCCGTTCCAGCGCTTCGCTGATTCGCGGCCAGTCCCCCTCCGGCCGCCCGGCCTCTTCGAAGGGCCGCCAAATCTCTTCGACGAAGAGCTGCACGAAGGCGCGCGAAACGCCATCGGCGTGGCGCCGTAACTTCTCGGCGGTGGCGATGGCCCCCTCGATGCCGACGCCGAGCGCGGCCAGCTCCGCCGCCGCCCGCACTATCTGGGGGCTGATCACCTCGACCCGGCCGTCGGGCAGAGCGCGGAAGATGCCGAGCTTTTCGATCCTCCGGTTCAGCTTCGGATCGGGTTCGCCGCCCCAAATCGCCCAAAGCTCCTCGGCGTCGACGATCTCCGGCGCTTCGTCTTCGAAGGGCGCGCGCAGTGCGCGGGTGAAGTCGAAGACTGCCGAGGCCGAGCCGTCGCCGCTATCCAGCACGCGCCGGATCGCCTCCAGGTTGAGGCCGTCGGCCTGCATCTCGCGCGTCAGCTCGATCCGCGCCACATGCTCCTCGTTGTAATAGCCGGTACGGCCACGGACGACGGGCGGAGGCAGCAGGCCGCGGGTCTGGTGGGCGCGGATGTTGCGGACGGTCATCCCGGTCCGCTCGGCGAGTTGCCTGATCGTCATCTCGCCCTCGGCGGGCTTGGAGCTGGTCTTGCTCATCTCAGCCCATGGTAAGCCTGAGGCGCTGACCATTCATCTTCTCGGCAGCGTCCGAGCAGAGGAAGGCGATCGCCTCGGCGAGGTGCTCGGCGGGCGTGAAGGAGGCGAAGTCGCCGCCCGGATCGCGCTCGCGCATCGCTGCCGTGAGAATTGCCTCGACGACGATGATGTTGGCGGTGGCGCTGGTGCCTTCGAAGCCGTCGGCGAGGGCAAGCGTCCAGGCCTCGGCGGCGGCCTTCGCCGCCGCATAGGAGGCGTTGGTGTTGGAGGGCTCCTGGGCCTGCTTGGCCGAGACGAGCACGAAGCGTCCGTGCTCGCTGGCGAGGAGGGCGTCGTGGAAGGCGCGCGTGGTGTGCTGCACGGTGCGGATCAGCAGGTCATGCAGGAACGCCCAGTCCTCGAGCGGCGCCTCGCGCAGCGGCTGGCCGCCGCGCCAGCCACCAACGAGGTGAAGAAGCCCGTCTACGCGGCCAAACCGCTCGACCAGCGCCTCGCACCAGGCACGCGTCGCGTCCTCGTCGAGCAGGTCCAACGCCCGGCCGTCCCACCGCTCCTCGCCGAGGCCGAGGGCGGAGCCCAGCTCGTCCAGCTCCGACTGCTCTCGGTCGCAGCCGCAGACGGAGGCGCCGGCGACCGCCAGCCGCTCCGCCACCACCGGCCCGAGGCCGCCGCCGACCCCGGCAATCGCAATGACGCGGCCGTCGAGGCTCATATGGGCCGGTTATCCGCCTCCGACTGCTTGCAGAAGGACCGTCAGCCCAGCCCCTATGAACACACTGGATACGACGCCGACAATCATCAGGCGGCGATTGAATCGACGGTCCTCCGCTGCGTCTACGGCAGCTCCCATCTCGCGCTTGAGTTGCCTCATCTCGCTCGCGGCCGCTTCAAGGTCGTCCGCCGCCTCGGTCCATGCCGTCCAGTCGCCATCCGCGATCTTTGCTCGACGTGCCTGAACTATCTTGTCCGAGAGTTCATCGAAGCGGCGCTGTACTTCATCCGGCGTGATGACCCCCATCAGCTTTTTCTTTTTTATGAGGGGCGCAGCCACGGCGTCATAGCGCCGTCCGATGCTCTTCGGCTCATCCTCATTCCAGTGGGCGCCAATCGTCGCATACACCTCGACCTCGAATGACTCCATCATCACGCGGCGAAGATGGTCCCCAAGAAAGGCCACCTGTTCCAGCTGCTCATCTCGATCGAGTTCTGGAGCTCGGGCGAAAAGCGTGCCCAGGTGGGCAAGTGCCTCAACCAGGTTTTGACGCCCGATCACATTCTTCTCGCCGGTTAGCGTCTCGACTCTACGGTGCCTTACCAAGACGTCGGCAAGATGGTGTCCGAAGATGACCGAAAGCCTCTGCAGGGCATCGGGGTATAGATCCGAGTGAGACTCGCGGAGTTCCGCTTCCCCCGGGGCCGGCGGGGTCGTTTCCTCGGCAGCTGCCTTGCTAGCGGTCAGCTTCGGTTTTTCTGGCTGAGATTCGCTCGTCAACAATTGCCTGGCCCCGCTCCGCAAGGCGTCTGGTCTCGAGCTCAGTGCGCGTCTTGAGCAAGTTTGGACGAGCCTCGCCCCCCAGAGGCGATGAGGGACCTTCTGGCAGGGCATCGTGCCCATGCTTCAGGATCTCGGCGACGGCCTCGTCGAGTCTGTCTGCATCGGGATTAGGCATGCGGATCATTTCCATACTGTGCCATTTGCAAGCTGCATTCGTCCATGACGCAGGGCAATGTGATTAGCACGAAACCTCCGCGTCAAACCACCCAACACGACGCGCCAAGCTAGGTAGCTTACATCGGCGAACGAGAGGCAACCGACGAGCACGGCTCGGAACCGCTGGCCATCGTCGATCGTCCACTGTCCTGACTCCACCAAGTGGATCGGACGTTCCTCCGTCGTCCTGGCCTCCCCGACGCCGTTGGAAGGCGTTCCCACCGCGCTATCCGGTGGCCCGGAGGCAGTTTGCATGGGGGAGACAGGATTCGAACCTGTGTAGGCATAGCCAACTGGTTTACAGCCAGTCCCCTTTAACCACTCGGGCACTCCCCCGGGACCGCAGCGAGTCTACCGGGGACGTTCCGCTGGTTAGAGGTCACTGGGGTCCCTAGGACACGTCGGGCTGGAATACTCCCGGCCGTGCTCGGGGACAAATTCTATTCGCGCGCCTCGCAGGCGATGGGGGCAACCGGGCTGCGCTGGACCGGGAAACTGAACGTGCCGCTCTACCGCCTGAGCGGCGGCCGCGTCGGCGGGCGTATCGCCCAGGCGCCGGTACTGCTTCTGACCACGACCGGACGCAAGTCGGGACAGCAGCGAACGGCGCCGGTCGTCTACCTCGCCGACGGCGAGAACTTCGTGGTGATCGGCTCCAACGCAGGCCACAGTCGCACGCCGGCCTGGTCCCTGAACCTGAAGGCCAACGCGGACGCGGAGATCGAGGTCGGCCGCAGGCGAGTGCCGGTGCGGGCGCGAATCGCGGAGGGCGAGGAGCGTGCCGATCTCTGGCGCCGCCACAACGAGCAGTACTCGGGCTTCAACGAATACGAGGCTCGCACTGACCGCAACATCGCGGTCTTCGTCCTCGAACCGGTTTCCAGCTGACGGCCGGAGACGTCGTCAGGCAAGGACGCAGGGAGGTCGCCGAGGGGAGCGCACATCAGTGCGTGACCCGAAGGCGGCCGACCGAGGACACCGCATGACGGCGTCTCCGGCCGTCAGCTGGCTTCGCGGAGCATTTGCGCCTCTGGCAGGCGCTGCAGTTTCTTCAGCGTGTTGTTCTCGATCTGGCGGATTCGCTCGCGGGTGACGCCGAAGGTCTCCCCCACCTCCTCGAGGGTGAGCGGTTCCAGTCCGGACAGGCCGTAGCGGAGCTGAATCACCTGCCGCTCGCGGTCGGGCAGGGCGTCGAGCGCGCGCCGCACGCCCTCGCGCTGCAGGTGTTCGCTCGCCTCCTCGAACGGCTCGGCCACCGCATCGTCGGCGACGAAGTCGCCCAGCTCCGATTCGTCCTCGTCGCCGACCGGTTTCTCCAGTGAGACCGGCAGTTGGGCGATCCGGAGGATCTCCCGCACTTCGGCAAGCGGCCAGCGCAACTCGGCGGCGATCTCGGCCGGCTCCGGCTCGCGTCCCAGCCGCTGCACGAGCTGGCGCTCGACGTTGGCGACGCGATTCAGCTTCTCGACCATGTGAACTGGGATACGGATCGTCCGCGCCTTGTCGGCGATCGCCCGCGTCACCGCCTGGCGGATCCACCAGGTCGCGTAAGTGGAGAACTTGTAGCCGCGCCGATAGTCGAACTTCTCGACCGCCCGGATCAGTCCCAGCGACCCCTCCTGAATTAGGTCGAGGAAGCTCAGCCCGCGGCCCAAATAGCCTTTTGCGATCGAGACGACGAGGCGCAGGTTGGCCTCGACCATCTGCCGCTTGGCGCTCATGTCGCCGCGCTCGATCCGCTTCGCTAGCGAGATCTCCTGATCGGCGGTGAGGAGGTCCACCTTGCCGATCGAGCGCAGGTAAAGGCGCAGGGAGTCGAGGCTGGGTTCGACCGTGAGGTCGAGCTCCGTTTTCTTCGGCTGGCCATTGGCCGCCGTCTCGGCGCGTTGCTCTTTGTAGGCGCTGACGCCGTTCTCGGCGATCACTTCGACGCCATGCTCGACCAGGTGGGCGTGCAGGCGGCTGACCTGCTCCTTGGTGACGTCCACCTCCTCGAGTGTGGTGGCGATCTGCTCGAAGGTCAGGTAGCCGCGCTCACGGCCGAGCGCGATCAGCCGCTGGAGCTCCTCCAACTCCGCGAACGGCTGGCTGTTCGAATCCTGATCCAGTCCCTGCGGGACCGTTTGCAACGGTTCGATATCGCTGCCTCCGGTACACCCAGTTCCCCTCCCGGGGGCCGGCCCCAATGCTCCGACAGGCGCAAGTATAGGGAGATTCGAGCAATCGACGAGCTGCCCCGTTGGACCGCTGGAAGCCGCCGTCGCTTACCCTAGGGAGCGGAATGGCGACCCGTTCGACGACCCTCTCCGCGACCGCGCCCGACGTGCAGTCCTTGACGCCGGAGACGCGAGTGAGCCTCTCGCGGGTCGGCGTCACCGGGGTCGAGAAGGTGATTCGCGTCAAGGCCAACGGCAGCGAGGACCTCTACCACGCTGAGTTCAAGTGCCTGGTTGATCTCAATCCCCGCCAGGCCGGCGTCCACATGTCCCGCTTCGAGGAAATCGTCGGTGAGGCGATCGACGAGGTCGTCCTCGGCGAGGCCTTCCGGGCGGAGGTGCTCGCCGCCCACGTCGCCGAACGAGTGCGGGAGCGCCAGGGAGGCTTGCGGGCCGAGGTCTCCGTTACTGCCCGCTACCCGGAGACGGTCACCACCCCTGCCAGCGGCCTCAGCACCCAGGAGATCTACGCCCTCTTCGGAACCGCGGTCGCCTCCGTGCGCGGGACGCGGACGCTGACCGGTGTCCAAGCCCAGGGGATGACCGCCTGCCCCTGTGCCCAAGAGATGGTCGGCGGCCTCGCCCGCGAACGGCTCGCCGAGCAGGGCTTCGACGCCGAGCAAATCGAGCTGGCGCTGGAGGCGGTGCCTATCGCGACCCACAACCAGCGCGGCATCGGCACCCTCCATGTCGGCTGCCCCGAGGGCGGCCCGGCCTGGATCGACGCCCCGGAGCTGCTGCGGATCGTCGAGCAGTCGATGAGCTCGGAGATCTACGAGCTGATGAAGCGCCCCGATGAGCTGGCAGTTGTCGCCAAGGCGCATGCGCAGCCGCGCTTCGTCGAGGATTGCGTGCGGGAGATGCTGCGCCGGGTGGTCGCCGACTATCCCGACCTGCCGGGCGAGGCCTTTGTGATGGCCCGCCAAGAGAACCTGGAGACGATCCACCGCCACAACGTGATCGCCGAGCGCTATGGCAAGCTCGACGACCTGCGCACCGAGCTGGAGAGCGGCGAGCACCAGCGCCGCCACATGACGGTGCGGGAGTGGCTCGAGGCGCCGGCGACCTAGCGTCGACGGGCCTAAAAGCGGCCTATATCTCCGCTTTGAGGCCCATCGGCTGACCTTGCGCCCTCGGCGAGCCGCTTGCGCAATCCGAAGAAGTAGTCGGCCCCGCTGATCACCGTCACCGCCAGCGCCAAGTAGACGAGGCCGTCGACCCAGGCAGGAGATGGGTTGGCCGCGATCAAGGCGAACACGGCGGCGATCTGCAGCACGGTCTTGAGCTTGCCGAGCCAGCTGGCGGCAATGACCACGCCGCGCTCGGCCGCGATCGCCCGCAGGCCGGTGACGGCCACCTCGCGGGCGATGATCACCATCGCCACCCAAGCCTCGAGCCGATCCAACGAGACGAGGGACAACAGCGCTGCGGTAATCAACAGCTTGTCGGCGAGCGGGTCCATCAGCTTGCCGAAGGTCGTCACCGCATCGCGCGAGCGGGCGAAGTAGCCGTCGAGGCCGTCCGTCAGCGCCGCCAGGGCGAAGACGGCGGCCGCCAAGGCATCGCCGTTGGGCGTCTCGCCGAGCAGGGCGACGACGACGACCGGCACCGCGAGGATGCGGAGCAGGGTGAGCACGTTGGCGAGCGTCAGCGCGAACATCTGGTTATTTTCCGCGCGCCGGCCGGGCGGCCGCATCGCGCTTGGCGAAGAAGTCCTCTCCCTCGATGCTGACATGTGGGACCAGCCGCTCCAGAGGCCCCGGCAGCCACCACGCCCAACGGCCCAACAGCACCATCACCGCAGGCACGAGTAGGCACCGCACCAAGGTCGAGTCGATCGCGATCGCGATCGCCAAGCCAACTCCGAACTCCTTGACCACGGGGTTGCCGTTGAGGACAAAGCTGGTGAACACACAGACCATGATCGCCGCCGCCGAGGTGATGACCCGGCCGGTATTCGCCAGCCCTTCGACGACCGCCCGGTCGGGCTGACCGTGCGCTTTGTAGTGCTCGCGCATCTGCGTCAGCAGGAAGACCTCGTAGTCCATCGAGAGACCGAAGAGGATCGCGAACATCAGCAGCGGCACGAAGCTGACGATTGGGATCGAGTGGTCGAGCCCGATCAGCGACGAGGCCCAGCCCCACTGGAAGACCGCGGTGACGACGCCGTAGGCGGCGGCTACCGAGAGCAGGTTCATCGCCGCCGCCTTGAGCGGCACCAGCAGCGAGCGGAAGGCGAGCAGCAGCACGAAGAAGCTGAGGCCGACGACGATCGCGATCATCAGCGGCAGCTTGTCCGAGATCTGGGTCGCCAGGTCAATGTAGCCGGCGGTCTGTCCGCCGACGTAGGCGGCGCCGCCGGTCCCCTGCAGCGCCTGCGGGATCGTCGTCTCGCGCAGTTCTTCGACCAGGTCGACGGTCTCGTCGGCCCAGGGCGCCGATTTGGAGATTGCCGAGAAGACGGCGACCCTTTCCTGTTTGTCGAAGCTCGGTTCGGAGACGGCGGCGACGTCGGGGGTGGCGGCGACCGCGCGCTGCAGGCCCGGCAGCGCTTTTTTCGCGTCTTCCGACGTCTCGAATTTGGAGGCGATCAGCAACGGCCCGTTGAAGCCGGGTCCGAAGCCCTCGTCGAGGCCGTCGAAGGCCTGGCGCGCGGTCGTGTCCTTGGGCAGGGCGCTGATGTCGTTCTGGCCCAGCTCGAGGTCGAGCAGCGGGATTGCGAGGACGAGCAGCACCGCCAGCGCGGCGACCGTCGAGCGCCAGGGCCGGGCGGCGACCCCGCGCGCCCAGCGGGTCCAGCCGTGGGGCTCGAGGTCGTCGGGATGGGTCTTGCCGAGGTGGACCCGCAGCGAGTCGATGCGCGGCCCGAGCGCGCCGAGCAGGGCCGGCAGCAGCGTGCTCGCGGCGCAGACCGCCACCACGACCGCGATCGCGGCGGTGAAGCCCAGCGTGCTGACCAGCGGGATGCCCGCGAAGGCGAGCGAGCAGAGGGCGATCACGACGGTGAAACCGGCGAAGACGACAGCGCCTCCGGCGGTCGCGGTGGCGCGGGCGATCGACTCGCCCATCTCCATCCCGTCGCGGAGCTGGAGTTTGTGGCGGGTAACGATGAACAGCGCGTAGTCGATCCCGACGCCGAGCCCGATCATCGTCGCCAGGGTCGTGGCGACACTTGGCACCTGGACGACATTCTCGAGCAGGCGGATGACCGAGAGGGCACAGGCCAGGCCGATCACCGCGGAGACGATCGGCAACGCCATCGCGGTGGCGGTGCCGAAGGCGAAGAGGAGGATGATCACCGCCGCGGTGAGGCCGATCGCCTCGCTCACCTCAGTCGAGGGCTTGGAGAGCTGCTGGCCGACGTAACCGCCGACCGAGGCCTCGAGCCCGGCGGCTTCCGCGGGAGCGGCCGCGTCGAGGACCTCCTGCGCCTCGTCTTCGCTCAGTTCGCCCGGCCCAGTGCCGAGATAAACGGGGATATAGGCGACCTGGCGGTCTTTGCTGAGGAAGGCGGCGCCCTCGCGGCTGAGCGGATCGATTGCCGAGTTGACGTCGGGCATCGCCTGCAGCCGTTTCACCGTCTTCGAAACCGCTTCGCTGTACTTGGGCGAGGTCAGCGCGGCGCCGGTCGATTTGATGACCAGCGGGTTGTTGCCATAGGCCTGCGCGGGCAGGTTGTCTTCCAGCAGCTCGGTCGCCGCCGTCGAGTCGGTCCCCGGCAGCGTCAGGTTGTCGTTGGTCCTGCTGGCCTGAGACTGACCCGCAACAACCAGCGCCACCGCGACGATCAGCCAGACGGCGATCGTCGGGTAGTGGTGGCGTGAGCAGAAGCGCCCGATCGCGTAAAGGGGTGCGGTCACGCGAAGGTCATCTTCCAGCCTGGGCGGGAGGCTCCTGCTCGCTCGCCGCCTCGGGCGGCGGCTCTTCGCCCGACTCGAAGGCCTCCGCCAAAGCCTCCGCCGGTGCCGTACCGAGCCCTCGTCGCAGCACGACCAGATGCCGGGCATGAGCGGCGGCGAGCGCAGCCGCGAGGGTGCTGGGGGCATCGGTGTGGAGCTGTGGCGCCGCGTCGAGGTAGGTGATGTAGGCGGCGTTCTCGAGCTCGTACGCGAGCGTCAGGAAGGCTGCCTCGTCGGCGACACCCTCGAGATCGACTGGAACCGGCTCCGCTTCGACCTCCCCGCCGAGGCCGCGCAGCGCCTTGGTGATGGCGTCGACGTACTCCTGCTCGTGGGAACGCAGGCGCCGGCCGACCGGTGCAGACGCTTTCAGCTGCGGCTGCGCCGCGGTGTAGAGCTCGAGCAGGGCAAGCTCCTGGGCGAGGGCTGCGTTGAGAAGCTCGGCATCCGAGCCCTTTTCAGGATCGGTCTTGGCGCCCTGCCCGCTCTTCCCACACCCGAGCATCGCCAGAACGAGGCAGAGGGCGAACAGCAGAGCGGCGCGGCATGTGCCGCGCCGCTCGCACTGACCGCGCAAGATTCGGTTCCAGCCCACGGAGGAGGAAGCCTATGGGCTGGCTGCGGCGTCCGGCGCCACAGCGTCGAACCGCTAGCGACGGGCTTTGGCTTTCGCCTTGCCTTTCGCTTTCACCTTGCCTTTGGCTTTGCCTTTTGCCCCGGACCGCTTGGTAGCGAGCTCGGGCATCTCGAACCCCATTAGCGCCACCGTCGCACTGAAGCCCTCCTCGCCGCTGCGGGCCAGACGGGTCGCCGATTTCTTCTGCGTCCGAGCAATGTCGGAGAGAGTTCGCTCGAGGCTGTCCAACACTTCGTCCCAGCCCTCCTCGTCGAGGATCAGCGGGACGCGGCTCAAGTGCCGGTCGTCGCGCACGTCGAAGGTGCCCTCCTCGAGCGCCGTGACCGCGTCGCGCTGGATCAAGTCCAGCAGGTCCGCGCTCAGCCCGGGCTTGACCGAGCTGGGCAGCTCACGCCAGTCGCGATCGGTCAGAAAGGCCTTAGAGGTGGCGCGGTAGTAGTGCTCGACGGCGCCGCGCCGGGGCTCGGTTTTGACCAGCTCGATGCATTCGTAGTCCTTGAGGACTTTGACGTGATAACTGACCTGGCTGAGGCCTTCGTCGAGCTCCTTGGCCAGTTCATTAGGGCTGGCCATTCTTTCGTTCAGGATCGAGAGGATTTCGATGCGCAGCTCGTGAGCGAGCGCTTTGACCAGCTGCATGTTGACTCCGGCGTTTTTCGCCTTGCGCTTCCCCCTCGCCTTCTTAGTCCTGGTCTTGCCCGTTGCGGCCAAAGCGACTCCTCCGATCAGTGTGGTGGGAATTAACCACTCCATCGTATTGCCCTCAAAGCCAAACTTTCAAGCAAAATGTCGACAACATGCTTCGTGCACATCGACTGGTGGAACCTTGTCGACCATTCAGTCGGTCATCAGTTCGTCCCGGGCCGCAACGGGGGAGGTTGCGGTCGTTCCTAGGAGGGGGTGAACCAGGTGAAGATCACGGCAAGCAAGCAGGTGGTGGTGCCGTTGCGGCTGATCCACAAGCCAAATTAGGTCCCGCATCGAGGCGGGGCCCGCGCCCAGCTGAGCCCGGGCTCCGCCGCCGAACGCCAGCGGGTGCATGCGACCGCCATGATTCACGCGGTGAGCACGCATCCGGACGTTCGCCCGGGCGACGCCACCACTGTCGAGGAGCTCGCCCGTGAGGTTCACGCATGCCGGCGCTGCCCGCGACTAGTGCAGTGGCGCGAGGCCACCGCGGCCGATCCGCCGCGGCGCTTTCGCGGCGAGGACTACTGGGCCCGGCCGGTGGCCGGATTCGGTGATCCGTCGGCTCGCCTGATGATCGTCGGCCTGGCCCCCGCCGCGCACGGGGCGAACAGGACGGGGCGGATGTTCACCGGAGACCGCTCCGGCGATTGGCTGTACGCCGCCCTCCACAGGGTGGGCTACGCAAACCAGCCCCGGTCGGTCGACAGGAGCGACGGCCTGCGGCTCGAGGATGCCTACGTCACCGCCGCCGTCCGCTGTGCCCCTCCGGCAAACCGCCCGAGCCCGGCGGAGCGCGATACCTGTTTGCCGTATCTGGCGCGGGAGCTGGAGCTGCTGGAGCGTTGCCGGACTATCGTCGCTCTCGGCGCCTTCGCCTGGGACGGGGTCCTGCGGGCCGCCCGCTCGCTGGGCTGCACGCCTCCCTCGCCGCGACCGCGCTTTGGACATGGCGCCGAGTTCGAGCTGGGGCGCTGGGCCGTGCTCGGTTGCTTCCACCCGAGCCAGCAGAACACGTTCACCGGCCGCCTCACCGAGCCGATGCTGGATGCGGTCTTTGAGCGTGCGCGAGGGCTAGCGGCCGGGCGAGGCTAATTTATCTGGGCAGCCTTTCCCTCGGTGTGCCGCTGGCCGGCGGCGGCGGCTTCGAACCCCATCATGAAGACCTCGACCGGAATGCCATCCTCCGGTCTTGCCTTCAGCGTCTTGGCGCACTCCTTGTGAACGTCGAGGACACGCTCCAGCGTCGCTTCCATCAGCGCGAAAACGTCCCGTCGCCCCTGCTCGTCGAGAATCACCGTGATCCGACTCTGATGGCTGTCGAAGCCGCTGAAGGTCCCGGCCCGCAGCGCCTCCACCGCGGCCTGCGCGGCGTCGCGAAGCAGGTCGACCCTGAACCGGGACTGGATCTGCTCCGGCAGGCGGCCCCACTCGGAGTCGTCGACGAGGAAGACGGGAGGGCGGAGCTCATAGAAATGCTCGAGGACACCCCGGCGCTTCTCGGTGCGCACGAGCTTGATCATTCCGATTTCAACGAGGATCCCGAAGTGGTAATTGAGGTCGCGGGCGTTCATCTCGAGTTCCTTGGCGACTTCGCTGGGACTTGCCACGCGCTCGCCGAGCGTCATCAGGATGTGACTGCGCAGCGGGTGGGAAAGCGCCCGCGCCAGAACCGGATCGATGACCTGTTTGAGGTTCTTTGGCTCGCCGCGTCCGTTCCCCTTGCTGCGTTTGCTGGCCATGGCAACCTCCTCCTTGTTCCTCCTCGGACTGCCTGGCGCCCGACCTAGTTTCAGGATAGGACTCGGGCAGCAACCGAATCAGGCGCTTAACTAATCCTTAGCAAACTCGTTTTTCCCGCCTTTCGAAGAGAAGTGCTGTCAATCGAAACAGATCGGACCGACGGCTCGGTCTCCATCGTGCCCCGTTGGGGCGCGACGATGATGCGACCGAGGATCAAGCGAACCACCGAGCGGATGGAAGCGCCGGACGGCGACCTCTATCTGCTCCGGCCCAGCGCCGGTGCCGACGTCCACATCGAGAACCCCGACGCGGAGGGGCGCCAGCTGCTCGACGCCCTCGACGGAGTCCTCGAGCGCAAAGCGCTCGAGGAGCGCTTTGGGGTCGGACCCGTAGGGGATCTGCTCGCCCAACTGGAGGAGCTCGGCCTGGTCGAGGACGCGGCTGACGACGATCTGATCCCAGATCGGGTCGTACAGCGCTTTGACCGCCAGCTCCGCTATTTCAGCGACATCACCACCGGGCCTACGCCCTCGCAGTGCCAGGCCCGGCTCGAAGGCTCGCGCGTCGCCGTCATCGGTGTCGGGGGGCTGGGCGGGGAGTCGGCGTGGTCACTGGCCTGCTGTGGCGTCGGGGAGATGGTGCTCGTCGACGGCGATCGGGTTGAGATCAGCAACCTCAACCGACAGACGCTCTACCGGGAGTCCGACATCGGCCGGCTCAAGGCCGAGATGGCGGCCGAACGGCTACGGGACTTCAACTCGGCGATACAGATCGAGTCCATCGCGGAGCGGCTCGATGACGAGGAGGCGATCGCCCAAGTCATCGCGGGATGCGACGTGGTCATCGATGCCGCCGATTGGCCCGCCCATGAAATCGAGGAGTGGGTCAACTCCGCCTGCTTCGCCGCCGGCATCCCGTACATCACGATGAGCCACTTTCCGCCAATCGCCAGGGTCGGGCCGCTCTACGTGCCTGGCAAGACCGGCTGCTTTTCCTGCCAGGTCACCGCCTACCGGCGCGCCTACCCGATGTTCGACATCGCGATCGAGCAGCGCCGGGCAAAACCCTCGCCCGCGGCCACCCTGGGCCCCGCCTGCGCGCTGATCGGCGGTCAGATCGGTCTTGACATCCTCCATTTGCTGACTGGGCTTGCCGAGCCCTCAACCCAGGGCGTCGGTCATATCTACGACCTGCGCACGATGAAGGTCGACCGCGAGCCGGTTGTCCCGGAGCCGGACTGCCCCGTCTGCGGCCATCTTCCGCCCCGCGAGCGCACTAGACCGGCCGAGGCGAAGGCCACCTAGAATGAAGCCGGTTCGCCGGCGTAGCTCAGTTGGTAGAGCACATCATTCGTAATGATGGGGTCCCCGGTTCAAGTCCGGGCGTCGGCTTCGTTCGCCGCTAGTCCCTCTTAGTAGACGATCGGCGTGCCTGCGAGGCTGCTGACCTTCCAGTCATCGTCCTCTTTGACGACTGGGATCGCGATCACGGTGCCTTTGCCATCCGTGTAGATGACGAAGGCGCGATCGCCTTCGACCCGCAGCGAGCGGACGTCCACCTCGGCCGCTTCCTTCCGTAGTTCGGGCAGCACCGCCTTGTTGGTCAGGCGGGCGAGGATGGTTGGGCAGCCCGTGCCCTGCGGGATGGACTTGCCCTGTTTTTCCGCGGCTTCCTGTGCTTTGACGGCAAGGGTCTCGAGCGAATCCTGCACGCTGCTGGCGAGGTAGGAGCAGGCGGCGTCCCAGGCTTCCTGCGCTCGGGCGTCGAGGAAGTTGTGGACGGCAGTCGCGGCAGCGTCGCGTTCGGCTTCGTCCGCCTCGTCGCCGAATTCCTGCACGCTATTGTCGCCGCCCTTGACCACGTACTGATCCGAGCCGCCGCCAGAGTCCTCGCGCTGACGGGGAACGAAGTCCTTGGACTCGATCCTGTCGACGGCATCGTCCTCGCCAGCGGCGCTGTCTGAGTCATCGCCCCCGCCACTGGCGGGGGCGGAGCCGGAGCTTGCAGTGTCTTCGGCAGGCGTGTCGCCCTCGGCCCCCCCGTCGTCGCCCTGCCCGGTCCCCTGCCCGTTCTGCACGGCGGTATCGGTCGTGGAGCCGGTGGAACCGGAATCGTCATCCCCGCCGCACGCCGCCAGCCCGACGGCGAGGAGGATGGCGACGAGGGCTACCGACAGCTTGCTCCCTGCGCTCATTGGCCGACATTCTAGGCGCGCCCGCGTTTCTGCTGCCCGCGACCAACTTCGTCCCCATACAGCGGAGTTGGAGCGGCTTCCGTCGGCCGATCCCTTTAGGGTGTCCGGCCCTCAGCCGATCTTTATCCGGATGAGAGCGCGCGGAAGAGCCAAAAGCGGGAGGCCGAGGCTCCGAAAGGGGGCGCTCGCGCTTGCCCTCGTTTCCCTTCTCGGCCTCGCGCTCGGCGGCGGAACGGCAACCACCCAGGAGCGGATCGTCGTCTACGGCGCCGACTCGGGGTCCCACCTCCGACTCCACGTACGCGGCTCGGCGATCGTCGTCAAAGGCTGGATGTCGCGCGCCCACCCCGAGGGCTGTCGCTTCAAGCGCTACCGCAAGACCGCGGTCTGCTCGCTGCGCGGCGCCGCGGCAATCCAGCTGAACATGGGTCCGTCCGGCGACATGGTCGAGGTTCTGGAGAAGCTCCCCATTCCCCTCACCATCTACCTCGGCCACGGATCGGACAAGTTCATCGGCAGCGGCGAGCGCGACACCTGCTACTCGCAGGGCAGCAAACGCAACCGCTGCATTGGTCGCGGCGGCAACGACATTTGCATCACCGGCCAGCGCAACAGCGACTGCGTCGGCGGCCGCGGCGCCGATTTCTGCCAGCACGGCGCTGGCAGCGACGGCTGCTGGGGGGGGCCAGGCCGGGACGTGTGCAAGATGGGGCCCGGTCACGACGGCTGCCACGGCGGGGGCGGCAACGACCTGCTCTTCGGAGGCTCCAGCAGCGACCGGCTCTACGGTGGCCAAGGACGTGACCACTGCGACGGCGGTGGCGGCTGGGGTCGCTCGCAGGCCTGCGAGGGCGGACCGCGCCGCTGAACCGGGACGAGCTCGGCTGAGCTCGGTCCCCTCGTCGCCACGAAGCTCCGCATGCATCCTCCGCGCCCCTCCGGGTAGCTGGCGGAGAGCGACCGAAAGGAGCTGAAGATGCCACCGCGCGGAGTGAAGAAGGGCTCGAAACGAGCACGTCAGTATGAGCACATCAAGGAGAGCGCCAAGGAACAGGGGCGCTCAGAGAGCAGGGCGGAGGAGATCGCGGCGCGCACCGTCAACAAGGAGCGCGCCCGTTCCGGCGAATCGCGCAGCAGGTCGCGAACCTCGACGAAGGACATCTCGGGGCGCCGCGGCGGCCGCCGTTCCGGCACCAAGCGCTCCAAGGGTCGTACCCGCGACCAGCTCTACAACGACGCCCGCAAGCTGGGGATCGAAGGCCGCTCGAAGATGAGCAAGGACCAGTTGCAGCGCGCCGTCGCCGGCGCCAGCAGCTGAGCCGCCTACGCGGAGGATCCCGACTCGCCCGGCCAGCGCCCGGTCGTCCGCGCGAAGGCGCCCCGGATGCTGTGATCGACCATCCCTTTGGTGAGACGGAAGATCGCCCCCTCGATCAGCAGCGCCGGGATCAGCTTCTTGTAGGGCACGTCGCGCTGGTCGGGCTCCGGTGCCTCCTCGTCGTCGACGAGCGCCCAAATCCGGGCGAACCCTTTCTGGGCGAGCAGGCCGGCTAACAGCCCGGCGACGATTCCGACCGGAGCGAAGATCAGCTTCACGGTCGGGGGTCTACCCCTTCGGCCCCGCACGGAAACGATCGCGCCGAGGCGCTCGAGCGGAGGGGGTGGGATTCGAACCCACGAGCCGCCTTACGACGGCCAACGGTTTTCGAGACCCCCGCCCCTTGGAAGAGAATTGGCAGCGAGCACGAGCGGGTGAGACACTTCTGGAAATCGAGCCATTGCGATGAACGGCCTAACCCCGGAAATCACTGAAGTGGAAGTCGTCCGTCACGGCGTCCTTCGGTTGACTTTTGCCGACGGACTGAGCGGCGAGGTCGGCGTCCTCGATCGCATGCACGGCCCTGTCTTTGAGGAGGCCCGCAAGCCCGAGGGCTTTGCCTCGGTTGTGGTCGATACGGAGATTGGAACGGTTGTCTGGCCTAACGGCGCTGATCTCGCCCCAGACACGCTCTATGAACGCGTTCGGTCGGGCGCTTGGCCCGATACTCAAGCGGCTGCCTGAAGTATTCACGGCGGTTCCGTCTTAGCTATGTGGTCCAATGGTGGCGATGCTGGTCCTACGCCGAAGGCGTGGGGGCCGACCGGCAGAGAGGGTCTACGGCCATGCCCCTCTGATCTTGAGCCCCGGCTAGCAATCCAGCTAGTCGGGGCCTTTTACATGGAATTGCAAAGCGGAGGGGGTGGGATTCGAACCCACGAGCCGCCTTGCGACGGCCAACGGTTTTCGAGACCGCCCCGTTCAACCACTCCGGCACCCCTCCGGGATCTTCGGTCCGGCGGCTGATTCTAGGGAGGGCGGATCTCCAGAGTCCACGGAGCCTGGCTGACAGATCTCAAGGCCGACGGGGGGAGCGCCGATCTAGCTCGGGTGCAGGCTGGCGAGCAGACCCAGATCGGGCGGTTCTTCGACCGCCACCCGCGGCCGCTGCGCGCCTTCGCGATCCTGGCGCTGCTCTGGGGCGTCGTCTACCTGACCTGGCGGATCGGCTGGAGCGCCGAGGGCACCAACCCGGTGCTATACGTGATGCTGCTCGTGACCGAGGTCTATGGGCTGTGGGCGCTCGGCACCCTGGCCTGGTACTCGTGGTCGCGGCCGCCGGCAGTGCGGCCGGCGGCGACGCCGGGCCGCAAGGTCGACGTCTACGTCTGCACCTACGACGAGCCGGCCGAGGTGGTTGCGGCGACGCTGGCCGGCTGCCGCGCGCTCAGCTACCCGCACACGACCTACCTACTCGACGACGGCCGGCGCCCGGAGATGGAGGAGCTGGCGCGAATCGCCGGCGCCCGCTACCTGACCCGGCCCGATAACTCGCACGCCAAGGCCGGCAATATCAACGCAGCGCTGCCGCGCACGGACGGCGAGCTGGTGCTGATGCTCGACGCCGACCACGTGCCAATGCCCGACGCGCTCGATGCGATGGTCGGCTACTTCGACGACGAGCGGGTCGCCCTCGTGCAGAGCCCGCACGACTTCTTCAACCACGACTCGGTTCAGCACTACGTGGTCGGCCGCCACGAGCAGTCGCTCTTCTACCGCGTCGTCTGCCCCGGCAAGGACCGCCACGGCGCCGCCTACTGGTGCGGCTCGGCGGCGGTGCTGCGCCGCGAGGCACTGCTGGAGATCGGCGGCGTCGCGACCGAGACGATCGCCGAGGACTTCCACACGACGATCCGCCTCCTGCGCCACGGCTGGACCAGCCGCTACCACGACGAGATCCTGGTCCAGGGACTGGCGCCGCACGACCTCGACGGCTACCTGCTCCAACGCGACCGCTGGGCCCGGGGCAACCTCGCCGTCTTCACCCTTGCCGAGTCGCCCCTGCGCGCCCGCGAGCTGCGGCCGCTGCAGCGGCTCTCCTACTTCGCCAGCCTCGCCGCCTACCTGGCGCCGCCGATGCGGCTGCTGCTGCTGGCGACGCTCGGGCTCGTGCTCTGGACCGGGGCGCTGCCGATGAAGGTGAGTGTCCTCGCCTTGGCGGCACTCTGGCTCCCCTCGGTCTCGCTCAACCTGCTGGCCGGGTCGGCCCTGGCGCGCGGCTACATGAAGATCGGTGAGACCGCCCACTACGAGTTGCTGACGATGGAGATCTACACCCGCGCCCTGCGCTGCATCGTGTGGCCGGGCCGGACCGCCTTCAAGGTGACCCCGAAGCAGGGAGCCGACGCTGGTGGCCTCCATGCCGTGCGCAAGCTGCGTCTAGTCATCCTTGCTGCCGTCGTCCTGGCCGGGGGCACGGCGATGCGCCTGCTCGACCTGGCGGGAATCGGGCCGCTGCCCGACATGCCGGGGGTCGCCGCGGTGATCGTGCCGCTGTTGGGCCTGATCGAGCTGCGTCGCGTGCTGCGCACGCTGTTCGCGGTCGGCCGTCGCCAGCAGCGGCGCCAGGTCTACCGCTTCCAGGGCGAGGCCCCACTCCAGTGCTTCAGCGAGGAGGGCCACGTGGGCGGCTGCCTCGTCGACGCCAGCGCCGCCGGCGTCGGCCTCGTGCTCGACGCGCCGCTGCCGATCGGCGCCCGACCGGCGGTCCTGCTGGAGCTCGAGGACGCCGGTGGCGCGGCGTGCGAAGTCGCGGCCCAAGTCGAAATCCGCTCCTGCCGCGAGGCCGAGGGCCGCTGGCTCGTCGGCGCGACGATCGAGGCAATCGACCCCGCCTCGCGCATGCGGCTGATGGAGTGGTGCTACGTCGTCTGCAGCCACGAGCGACTGCGCGGCCACCGGCCGGCCGTGCCGCTGGAGGCCGAGCCGATCGTGCTGCCACTCCCCGCTCCGGCCACGGAAGCGGTCGCCGCGTAACGAAAAGCGGAGGGGGTGGTGTCCGGTTCCACCACATAGGCGACAGTTGTGTCAGGACATAGGAGACACCGAATGAGGGGAGCTCTCCTGTGGACAAGGCGCGGTACCTGGTCGAGGCGCATCTGTTGGAGGGCCGCTCGGTCAACGAGTTGGCGGCGGCCCACGGAGTTCATCGCAGCTGGATCTACAAGCTCTTGGCCCGCTGCAAAGCTGGTGGCTATGGCGCCCTGGAGCGGCGCTCCAGGGCGCCGCTCAGCTCCCCACACCGGACCCCCGTCGAGGTCTCCCAGGCGATCGTCGCCCTGCGCAAGCAGCTGAGCGCCGAAGGCCACGACTGCGGCGCGGCGACGATCGCCTACCACCTCGCCGAGCAGATCGATCAGGTGCCGTCCCTCTCAACCATCTGGCGAGTCCTCAAACGCGAGGGCCTGGTCACGCCACAGCCTCAGAAGCGCCCGCGCAGCTCATTGATCCGCTTCTGCGCGGAGTTGCCCAACGAGATGTGGCAGGCCGACGTCACGCACTGGCCCCTCGCGGGGGAAGGGCACGCGGAGATCCTCAACATGCTCGACGATCACTCGCGGCTGTTCTTGGCCGCGCGGGCCTTCCCGACCGTCAAGGCGGCCGACGTAGTCGACGTCTTTCGCATGGCTGTGGCTTTGCACGGCGCGCCCGCCAGCCTGCTCTGCGACAACGGCGCCGTCTTTACGGCCACCCCGCGCGGTGGCAAGGTCCTACTGCAGGTCGAGCTCGAGCGGCTCGGCATCGCCGCCAAGAACTCGCGGCCCTACCACCCGCAGACCTGCGGGAAGGTCGAGCGGCTGCACCAGACGCTCAAGCGCTACCTCACTCAGCAGGCTCCCGCGCAGACACTCCTCGCCCTGCAGGGACAGCTCGACGCCTTCGCGCACTACTACAACACGACCAGGCCCCACAGGGCCCTGGGTGGGCGCACGCCCCTGCAGGCCTACAGTGCCCGGATCAAGGCTCGGCCGGCCTCAACTGAGCGCCCCGAGACCCACTTCCGCGTCCGCCACGACAAGGTCGACGCCCAGGGCACCGTCACTTTGCGCCACAACAGCAAGCTGCACCACATCGGCATCGGCAGGGCACACAAAGGCCGGCCGATCAAGCTGCTCATCGCCGACCGCGACATCCGCGTTCTCGATCGCCGCACAGGCGAGTTGATCCGCCGGCTCATCCTCGATCCCACTCGCGACTACCAGCCGATCGGAGGGAGCTGAGATGTCTACGATGTCTCGCGACATCTGTCTCCGATGTCGCGAGACACAACAAAGCGGAGGGGGTGGGATTCGAACCCACGAGCCCCCTTGCGAGGGCCAACGGCTTTCAAGGCCGCCGCATTCGACCACTCTGCCACCCCTCCAGGGGGTTGACCTATCCGTCGATGCTAGTGCCTAGATATAGACAAAAAGGCACGGAGCGCCGCCGCCGGAGAGTGATTGGATGCACCGCGTGCGCCGCCTCCTCTTCCTCGCCTCGGCGATGGTCTTCTTCGATGTCGCCTTTTACGCGGCGATCGCACCGCTGCTGCCGGATTACGTAGACAAGTTCGGTCTTAGCAATACCGAGGCCGGGGTCCTCGCTGCCTCCTACGCGGCCGGCACCCTGCTCGCCTCCCTCCCGGGTGGGCTGATCGCGACCCGGGCGGGGCCGCGGCGGACGGTGATCGTAGGGCTGCTCTTGCTCGGCGTCTCCAGCGTCGTCTTCGGCTTCGGCGAGTCGATCGTCCTGCTCGACGTCGCCCGCTTCGCTCAGGGAGTCGCCGGCGCCTTGATCTGGTCCGGGGCGCTGACCTGGCTGATCACGACCGCACCGCCCGAGCAGCGGGGCTCGGTGATCGGCGCAGCGCTCGGGACGGCGATCGCGGGGGCGCTGCTCGGCCCCGTGATCGGCGCGGTCGCGGCGGAGATCGGCACCGAGGTGGTGTTCGGAGCCGTACTCGGGGTCGCGGTTCTGCTGGCCGTGCTCGCCGCCCGCCTGCCCGAGGCGGGCCCGCCTGAACGACAGGCTCTGCGCGAGGTCGCGAGGATCATGATCAGCCGACCGATCCTGGTGGCCACGACCTTCGTCGCAGTGCCGTCGTTGATGTTCGGGGCGGTCGAGGTCCTGGTGCCGTTGCGGATCGACGAGCTGGGCGGCGGTCACGCGGCGATCGCCGGCGGCTTCATCGCAGCCGCGGCGATGGAGGCGATCCTGGCCCCGATCGCCGGCCGCTACTCAGATCGGGTCGGACGCCGGGTGCCGTTCGTGATCGGGATCTCGATCTGCGCCTTCGCGATGGTCGGCATCGCTGCGGCCCAGGCGCTGGGCCCGGTGCTCGCGGCGCTGTTCCTCGGCTCCCTGGGGGCGGGCATCTGCTTCTCGCCCGCGTTGACCACGCTCTCCGAGACCGCCGACTCGAGCCGCCTGCATCAGGGCTACGCCGCCGGCCTCTCGAACATGGCCTGGGCGGCCGGCCAGACCATCGGGGCCTTGGCCGGCGGCGCCGTCTCCAGCGCCGCGGGCTACACGCTGCCGAGCGTCGCCGTCGCCGTTCTGCTCCTCGCCACTGCCGCCTACGCGCACCGCACCCTCGGGCCTCTCACCGCGCGCCCGGCGCAGGGTTAGCGGCCCAGGCGACACGCGGATACCCTGGCCGAGATGGGGCGCAGAAGGGAACGCGGGCGAGACGACGGCTCATGGCGCAACTGGGCCGGTGACCAGGAATGCCGTCCCGCCGAGATCGTGCGTCCGCGCGATCGCGAGGAGCTGGCGGCGGCGATCGTCGCTGCGGCGGAGGCCGGCCGCACCGTCAGCGTCGCCGGCGCCCGCCACTCCTTCACGGAGACGGCGCTGACGGACGGGACGGCGATCGAAGTCGGTGCCCTGAAAGGCGTGATCGATGCGGATCCCGCCGGCGGCCGCGTCACCGTCGGCGCCGGGACCGTCCTCGCCGACCTCAACGAGGAGCTGCACCGGCTCGGCCTGGCGATGGAGAACCTCGGCGACATCGACCGACAGACGATCGCCGGCGCGATCTCGACCGGGACCCACGGCACCGGCCTGAGGCTCCGCAACCTCTCGGCCCAGGTCGACGCAATCGAGCTGGTCACGGCGGCAGGCGAGGTGCGCCAGCTCGGCCCCGAGCAGCCAGACCTCTTGCGCGCCGCCCGGATCAGCATCGGCGCACTTGGGGCCATCTCGGCGGTGACGCTGCGCTGCGTCCCGGCTTTCGTCCTACAGCGCATCGACTCGCCGCAGCCGCGCGACGAGGTCCTCGACACCTTTGCGGAACGGGCTGGAGCCCACGATCACTTCGAGCTCTTCACCTTCCCTTACGCGGACTCGGCCCTGGTCCTGGAGCGGAACCGGGTCGACGGGCCGCCGCGACCGCGCGGCCGCGTCGCAGCGCAACTCAACGACATCCTGCTCGAGAACTGGGCCCTGGAGGCGCTCTCGGCGGCCGGCAAGCTGGCCCCCGCAGCCATCCCCCGACTCTCCCGCTTAGCGGCCCGGCTCGCTGCCGGCGGCCGCACGACCGACCGCAGCGACCGCGTCTTCGCCAGTGAGCGCCGCGTCCGCTTCACCGAGATGGAGTACGGGGTACCGCTGGAGCATGGCCCGGAGGCAGTGCGACGGACGATCGAGTGGATACGGGCCAACCGCTACCCGGTCTTCTTTCCGATCGAGATGCGGATCGCCGCCGGCGACGACGCCCTCCTCAGCCCTTCATACGAACGCGACACCGCCTACATCGCGGTCCACCAGTACCGGGGGATGGAGTGGCGCCCCTACTTCGAGGCGGTCGAGGAGATCATGCGCGAGTACGGCGGCCGCCCGCACTGGGGCAAGCGCCACTTCCAGACCGCGGAAACGCTGGCATCGCTTTACCCGCGCTGGGCCGACTTCCAAGCCGCGCGTGACGAGCTCGACCCCGGCCGGGTCTTCAGCAACGAATACGCGGCGCGCGTGCTCGGTCGCTGATCAAAGGAAAGCCTTGCCCTCCCCTCGGTAGGTCGGAACGACGTCGACGACCTCGCCGCCCTCGACGAGGTGGAGGGCATCGAAGCGCTCGCACAGCTCGCCGGCCTTGGCATGGCGGAAGTAGACCCGGTCGCCGATCGCGAGCCGCGCGGCGGCGGAGCCAAGCAGCGGCGTCTGCACCTCCCCCGCCCCCTCCTCGGGGTCGAGGCGCAGGCCCTCCGGCAGCCACGGGCTCGGCAGGCGCGCCCCATCGCCGCTGCCCGAGGCGAGGTAGCCGCCGCCGAGCGCGGTGACAATGCCGGGCACCGGCTTGCGGACGACGGGCAGCACGAAGGCCGCCGCCGGGGTCAGCGAGAAGCGGCTGTAGTGATCGAAGAGTGTCGGCGCGTAGAAGCCGGAGCCGGCGGTGACCTCAGTGACCGCTTCCTCACCGCCGGTCAGCTCGAGGCTGCCGGTGCCGCCGCCGTTGACGATCGGCAGCGGGGCGAACTCGCGGATCGCGGTGACGATCGCGGCGCGCCGCTCGGCCAACTCAGCTGCCGAGCGTCGTTGCATCCAACGGATCGCGGCGCCGCGCAGCCGTCGGCCCGGCGGTCGGTCTCCGACCCCCGCGATCTGTCCCTCGTAAGCCATCAGCGCCGCAAGCTCCAGTTGGGGACGACGCTCGATCTCCCGCGCCAGATCGACGGCCTGCTCGACGGTATGGACAGGCGAGCGCTTGGGCCCGACCTTGACGCGGCCGCCGAGTGCCCACCAGCTCGCGTCGACGTCGATGCAGACGCGGACCGGCGGCGCCCCCGTCCCCAGCACGGACTGGATCGCGTCGAGGTGCTCGACGCAGTCGACCATCACGATCGGCGCCCCGTCCGGACCGGCGGCGGAGCGCAGCGCCAGCTCGGCGAGCGCCCCCGCGTCGGCGGTCGGGTAGGCGAGCAGCAGGTTCTCGAAGCCCTGCTCGGCCAACCAGAGGGTCTCCGGCAAGGTAAAGGTCATCAGTCCGGCGAAGCGCTCGTCGCTGCCGAGGATGCGCTCCAAGAGCGTCCGGCAGCGCAAGGACTTGCTCGCCACGCGGATCGGCTTGTCCCCCGCCCGCTCCAGCGTCGCCGCTGCGTTGGCCCACATCGCATCGAGGTCGACGAAGGCGAACGGCGCCTCGACCTCCTCGAAGATCGACTCATACTCGGCATGGCTGGTCATTGCGCCGACGAGCGTAACCCGGCAGGGCGGACGCGGGAGCGAATGCCCGTCCATATCTGATTCTTCGGGCATTCGCGAGAGCAGAGCACCTGCCGGCCGGCGTCGCCGGCGCTATCGTTTTCAGCCCCGGAGAGGTGGCCGAGTGGCTGAAGGCACTCGCCTGCTAAGCGAGTAGGGGGCGCAAGCTCTCTCGAGGGTTCGAATCCCTCCCTCTCCGTTCGGGATGGGGCACGAAGGCGTTGGTCGAACTCACGTCCCTCTGCAGGCCGGTAACTTCACGCCATTCGCGCATGCAGAGAAGCTCCTCCTTCAAACGTCAGTCACCGGGGGCAGTCGCCGCCTTTTGGCGGATGGAACGGACTCGCTATTGGCGCGGTTAGCAACGCCACCTGGGTCGCTCTCGCACTCCTTCGCGCCTGTTCGTACTTCCATGAGGACTGCACTCGGCCCGTAAGTGGGCAGGGGTTCTGGATCGTGCGAACCGAGTAGACGCCAACGTGGATGGTCACGGCGACGAGCGCGACGCCAAGGGAGGCAAAGGCCCAGGTCAGTCGCTTTTGTCGCTTCCCATAGGCTCGCCGCTCTCTGAGGATGCGGTTTCGCAGCCCGAGCAAGAAGGTTCCCTGGGCGGCAACCTTCGTCCGGCTGATCGACTCCTCCTCGGCGATGTTTTTGATTTCCTCGTCGTCCCAACCCCAGGAGGGGAAGCGGAAGATCACCGCCAGCGCGCAGGCTGCGGAGATGAGGATGAAGACGGCAGCGAGTCCGAGTGAGATGGCCGCGAGCCAGCGGCCAACCTCGCCGAGAAGCCTTGCCTGAGTGAGCATTTCGCGGGCCTGGTTGGCTACGAGGCCGAGGATTACGCCGTTCAGCGCCAACAGCCACCCAGCACGCTGGTTGTTGGTATTGAGCCGGGACTCCTCGAATTCCTCATGGAACCTCGCCTCGGCGACCAACTCCTCGACGGTATCGGCGTGCTCCTCCGGGTTCGTGCCATTCGGCTGGTTGCTCTCGTCGGGGGGCTCGGCGCTCATAGCGCTGTCCTACCAGGCAATGGGTCTGATAACAACAAAACCTTCTTTGTATGCGTCGGGCCGAAAAGGAGTGTCTGCGGCGGACACTGGACGCGCCTAGTCTCGCGGACCGCCGAAGCGTTGAGCGTGGAGCCTCCCGATCCGCTCCCAGGCGCGGTCAAGTTCGATCATCGTCCCTCCCTCTCCGTTCCGGCCGGGAACGGCTAGTCATTCGCCGACGGCAAGTTCCGACCGAGCTACCTCTTCAGATTTGGCATGGCAATCCTCGCCTGCCAAAGGAGCCGAACTACGCTCCTCGCATGCCAGATCCATTCGAAGAGGCGTTAGATGAGCTCGACAACCAGGAGATCCACATCCGGCGTCTAGCTCGGCGGATCGACATGGGCAGCCGTCCCTTTGGGCGGATCGAGCTTTCATTGAGCGAGAGGATGCACGCTGCGCTCGCTTTCGCCCACCAGGAGTCCGAGTGGCGTCCTGACGACGACCGGCCAGATCGTGCACACCTCATGGTGGCTCGCGCAAAAGCTCAGGCATTGGCGATCCGGAGACTGGCTGACGAGCTTCAGAGCTTTGGCGCCCCGATCGACCCGCAGGCAATCGAGGCTGAACTTGAGCGCGCTCGGGAAGGAATGGCGCACCGCCTAGAGATTTGGATCAACTCGTCGCCCGTTGAGGTCGACCGTGTCGTCGTTGCCAAGGATTACTACGAGTTGATCTTCAACCCACAACAGGATGCGTTGCTGAAGATCGACTTCGCGATGGACGAGATAGAACGCCGAGCAAAATAACTCGATGCCCACAGCGGGAACTCCCTGGGGTCCGACGCAAAGACATTGAGGAAGATCACTTAATCGCTGGGCGTGCAGACCGTGTGCGGGTCGCCTTGCTGGTCGGCGTTGCCGCCGTCGTCGTCGCGGTGGCCTTCCTCACCAAAGACGACAGCGTCGCGCGCACCGTTGAGATCGAGGCCGTCGCGGAAGCCGGCGGGGCGACGATTCAGCTCAGCTCCGACGCGCTGCGTCCGATGAGCCCTGGCTGCGGCTGCATGGACCCGTCCTTCGGCGCTCACGAATGGTTCGGCATGAGCTTCCCCTCGACCGGGTTCGAGACCCGTTGCATTTGGACGAAATCGCGGTTCCGCGGCCGGCGGTGTGGAGGAGGTTCGCGCGCGAGTCGAGGCGCGACGGGATGATCCCGGCGATGCTCGACGGCATCGGCGCCGACGACGGCTACGAGACGATCTACGAGCTGCCGCCGGTGGATCCCGAGGTCCAGGTCGGGACCTGCGGTCCCGTCGAGAGGCTGCGGTCGACGGCCCTGCGCGGGCGCGTGCTGACCGACAGCCGCGACATCGCCTCGGCCGCGGGCAGGCGGTCGAGGTCTCCTCAGAGGGGGGCTCGCCGGCCGCTACCAGGTGACCCCGCTCGCCTCGGCGGACCTTCCCACCGCCCAGGCCCATATCGCGGGCGAGGCTGACGTCTTCATCGATGGGCAGCCGCTGAATCGCCTGCCCATCCTGCCGCTGCTGTGGGGCACGTCATCGTCGTGGCCCTAGGGCTCCTGATCGAGGTCTTTCATCGAGTGGGGCCTGAGCCCACCTTCGAGAAGCTGAGCAGCGGGACCGTCGGAGGCTCAGCGGCGGGAGCGGATCACGACGCTGGCGCCGCGGGAGGGGATCATCGTCACGTTGCGGTGCACCGCGTGCTCGGGGGCGGGGTCGTCGGCTTCGAGGTCGAGGCGGCGCGCCATCGCCTCGAGGACGACGCGCTGCTCGGCCATCGCCAGCGCGGCGCCGAGGCAGCGGCGGATGCCGCCGCCGAAGGGGATCCACTCGTAGGTGCCGGGCTTGCGTCCGAGCCAGCGCTCCGGCTTGAACTCGAAGGGCTGCGGATAGATGTCCTCGCGGTGATGGACGAGCAGGATGCTCATCGCCACCGGCGTCTCCGGCGCCACGGCGTAATCGCCGAGCCGCCAGGGTCGCTTCACCCGACGGCCGATCATCGGGATCACCGGCCGGGACCGCATTCCCTCGACGATCGTCGCCTCGATCACCTCGGCGGCGTCCTCGCCCGAGCGAACGGCCTCGCGCAGGCGCTCGTGGGCGGCCGGCGTGCGCACCAGCCGCTCCCAGGTCCAGGCCAACGAGTTGGCGGTCGTCTCGTGGCCGGCGAGGACGAGCGTCAGCAGCTCGTCGCGCAGTTCTTTGTCGCTCAGCGCCTCGCCGTCCTCGGTTCGCGCCTGCAGCAGCAGCGAGAGGATGTCGCGGCGCTCGTCGAGGTCGTCGGCCCGGCGGCGGGCTTCGATCACCGGCGTAGGTGGCCCGGTCCAGCGCCGCGATGCCGAGCTTCATCGGGCCGATCGCCTCCTCGCGGCCGATGTTCATCAGCTCGCCGATCTGAGCCGTGGGCCAGGTCGAGGCAGCGACCAGGCGCCTGATCGTCTGGCGCAGGTTGTGCTCGCGGGTCCCTCGCTCCGGCTTCCCCTCGATTCCGAAGATCCCGGCCATGATCACGTCGAGCGTGATCGCCTGCATCCGCGGCGCCAGGGCGAAGGGGCTGTTGACGGGCCAGCGGTCGATCTCGCGCTCGGCCGCGGCGGCGATCATCTGCGTGTACTGGTCGATCGCCTCGCCGTGGAAGGGTGGCAGCAGCAGTTTGCGCTGGCGCATGTGGCGGGGGCCGACGGCAGTGAGGACCGAGTTGGACCCGACAATCGGTCGCAACGGCGACTCACCGGTCAGCGACGGCGCGTCCTCGGGCTTCGCGGTGAAGAGCGAGCGGACGTGGTCCGGGTGGCTGGTGATGACGGGGCCGCCGGGAATCATGCCCCGCATCCGGAAGACCTCGCCGAGCTGGCGCCGCGCCCGGAAGACAAACTGGATCTGGCGCTGGTTGAAGCGCAGCGTCTGCAGCAGTGGCGACCCCTCGATTGCCGGCGGCTCCGGCAGGCCCTGCGCCTCGGCGGCGTCGATCGGGCCGGCGGGCGAGGCCGGTGCCTCGCCGACCTGCGTTTCGAGCGGCTCCTGCGGGGTCTCTACAGTCATGAACAATGGAGGCTAACCGGACTGCAGACGGACGCCACGGCCGGCGCACCAAGATCATTGCCACGATCGGTCCCGCCAGCTGGGACGAAGATGTGCTGGCAAAGCTGATCGAGGCGGGCGCCGACGTCCTGCGGCTCAACTTCTCCCACGCCGATCGCGAGCGGCACGCGCGCACGATCGAGGCGATCCGCGCCGCCAGCGAGCGGGTAGGGCGGGAGGTGGCGATCCTCGGCGACCTGCCGGGGCCAAAGCTGCGGATCGGCGAGCTGCGCGACGACGTCACCGAGCTGCAGACCGGGATGCACGTGCAGCTGACGCCGCAGCAGGTGGAGGGCGACAAGGACACGATCCCGGTCGACTGGCCCGGCGTCGCCTCGCTGCGCGAAGACGAGCTGGTCTATCTCGCCGACGGAGCGATCCGCCTCCGCGTGCGCGCGCCCGAGGACGGCGGCGTCGACTGCGAGGTCGAGGTCGGCGGCACCCTCTCCTCCCACAAGGGGATGAACATCCCCGGCAGCACCGCCCGCCCCGCCACCGCGGACGACCTCGGCTGGGTCGAGTTCGCGGTCGAGCAGGGCGCCGACCTGCTGGCGATCTCCTTCGTCTCCTCCGCGGCGGACCTGGAGCCGGTTACCGAGAGGCTGCGCTCGCTCGGCGCGGACCTGCCGCTGATCGCCAAGATCGAGAAGCCGCAGGCGGCCGCGAACGCCGAGGAGATCGTCCGCGCCGCCACCGGGGGGATCATGGTCGCGCGCGGCGACCTCGGCATCGAGCTGCCGCTGGCCG
This sequence comes from uncultured Solirubrobacterales bacterium, assembly GCA_963817945.1. GTDB lineage: Bacteria > Actinomycetota > Thermoleophilia > Solirubrobacterales > 70-9 > VRUE01. The sequence continues at coordinate 645,510 of CAWFQH010000001.1, forward strand.
AGGTGCCGGTCGTCCAGAAGCGCCTGATCCGCGCCGCCGGCCGCCGCTCGAAGCCGGCGATCACGGCGACCCAGATGCTCGCCTCGATGGTCACCGAGCGCCGCCCCACCCGCGCCGAGGTGACCGACGTCGCCAACGCGATCTACGACGGAACCGACGCGGTGATGCTCTCCGAGGAGACGGCCGTGGGCCGCCACCCGGTCGAGGCGGTGCGGACGATGGACCGGATCGCCCGCGCAACCGAGCCCGACCTGCCCTACGGCGAGTGGCTGTTCGGCCGCACCGACCAGGCGACCCAGGACGTCGCCGACTCGGTTGCGCAGAGCGCGGTCGGCGGCGTCTACCGCCTCAACCTCGCCGCGATGGTCGTGCCGACCACGAGCGGCCGCAGCGCCCGCCTCGTCTCGGCGCACCGCCCGAAGGTTCCGGTGCTTGCCGTCTCGCCGCGGATCGAGACCGTCAGGCGCCTCAGCCTGCTCTTCGGCGTCACCGCCGTGTACAGCGAGCACGAGGCCGAGGTGCGCGACCTACTCGATAGCTGCGCCCAGCTGGCGGCGCAGCACGGCGTCGCCTCCTCGGGCGACCTGATCGCGATCGTCGCCGGCCTGCCGGGCCACGGTCTCGGCACCAACCTGTTCGAGGTCCACCGCGTGCCCTGAGCCGCAGGTAGGGTGCCGCCATGGCCGAGGTGGTGCGACTGGAGCGCGACGAGCGGGGGCTGGCCGTGGCGACCTTCGACAGCCCGCCCCTGAACCTGTTCGACAGCCGCATGATCGAGGGGCTGCAGGCGGCGATCGCCGCGGCCGAGAGCGACCCGCCGCGGGCACTCCTCTTCCGCGCCGAGGGCCGCGCCGTCTCCGGGGGCGTGGATGTGCACGAGTTCGACGGCTTGACGCCCGAGCGCGCCAGCGAGCTCTGGGACGAGTTGATCGGGACCGTCGAGCGGGTCGAAGCGCTGCCGCTTCCCGTCGTCTTCGCCGCCCACGCGTTGACGCTGACCGCCGCCTTCGAGCTGGCGCTCGGCTGCGATCTGATCATCGCCGCGCGTTCGGCAAGCTTCGGCCTGGTCGAGAAAGTCGTCGGCCTGACGCCCTCGATGGGCGGCACGCAGCGCCTCGCCGAGCGCGCCGGCAGCGGCCGTGCCCGCCACTTCGTGATGAGCGGTGCCCTCTTCGGCGCTGAGGAGATGGAGCGCTGGGGCGTGGTCAACGTCGTCCTCGAGGACGAGGGCTTCGACGAGAACGCCCGCGCCTTCGCCGCCGAGCTGGCGGCTGGGGCGACGAAGGCGCACGCGATGACCAAGCACATCCTGCGCCGCTTCCGCGAGGGCGGCATCCCGGCGGCCGACGAGGCGGTCCGCAGCGAAGCCGGCGAGCTCTTCGCAACCGAGGACCTGCAGCGTGCCGTAAAGACCTTCCTCGAGAAGGGACCCGGCCATGCCGAATTCGAGGGTCGCTGAGCCCCTCCGCCGAGCGGTCGGGTCGCGGGTAGGGTTCCCTCGATGACCGACTTCGACATGATCGCCGCCGGGATGAGTCAGGCGGTGCCCTTCGCCGCGCACCTAGGCCTGGAGATAACGAACATCGCCGAGGGCGAGTCGACGGTCGTCCTGCCGGAGCGAATCGAGCTGACCAACCACGTCGGCTCCCAGCACGCCGGCGCCCTCTTCACCCTGGCGGAGACCGCCTCGGGGGCCGCGTTCGTCGGCGCCTTCGCCGAACGCCTCGGCGAGGTGACGCCGCTTGCCAAGAGCGCCGAGATCTCCTACGAGAAGATCGCCAAAGGCCCGATCGAGGCGAGAGCGAAGCTGGCCGTGCCAAAAGCCGAGGCTCTGGCCACCCTCGATGGCGAGGGGAAAGTCGTTTTCCCTTGCGAGATCGAGATGAGCGATGCCGACGGCCAGCGCATTGCCACCGCGACGGTCCAGTGGCACGTCCGCCTCAACCAGCGCACCGAGTCCGAGACCGCCTAAGCCGTTCCCGAAGACGTGCCCGGACCTACGAGGGGACACGTTGCCGGGCACGCTTTTGCCCTGCTGGCCGGAGGGTTCCTGCTCTACATCCTGCTCTGGTACCTGCTGGACCCCCCGCCCACCTACTCCTGCTCCGAACCGCGGCCAGCGGAGTTGCGAGAGCTGACCGAGCGCCGCACCAGTTACCTGCTGGTCGCGGTTCCCCTTCTGATCGGGTACGGAGCCTGGCTCGGCAGCACGGCGTGGCGTGCCACCTCGGCGCGCAACCGGAGCCGAGGTAAACCGGCGCGGCCGGGCCGCGTCGCTATCGCGTTTGCCGCGGTCCTCGTCCCTCTCTGGACGTTCCTGATCGGTGCCGCCTTCGTCGAGAGGGAGATCGGCGGCTCCCTCTTCTACGGCTTCCTCTTCAGCGCGCCGGGTTTGGCGTTGGTCGGCTTGTGCGCTATCGCGCTCTTCATCCTCGTGCCCTTGGGAGCGGCGCGGGGAACGCCCTGGCACGGCCACGTCGAATCGATCTCGATCCTCATGCTCTGGGCGGGCCTGCTCTCAATCCTGCCCGGCCTCTGCGTTCTGGCGGCGGTCGCCGGCAAGGACGCGACCCTCTTCTGCTAGCCCCTTCATCGAGGCGCCGCCTCGCCTAGAATCGGCCTCTCCGGGCTTAGCCCCGACATCCCGCGCCCGTAGCTCAGTTGGATAGAGCGTCGGTCTACGAAACCGAAGGTCACAGGTTCGAATCCTGTCGGGCGCGCTTTGGTGTTCCGCCGCATGGCCTTCTGAAACCGCATCGGTATGCGACATTCGAGGCCTTTGCGCCTCGACCCCGAAACCGTTGGGGTGGCAACGGAGGTGGCAACAAGGCAACGCGACCCCGCCGACGTGAGCGCTCCGCTGCAGCGCACCGCGCACCCCGGCGTCTACCGCCGCGGGGGCCGTTTCGTCGCCGTCTATCGTCGGGGCGGGCGCCAGCGCAAAGAGTCGGCGGCAAGCTTCGCTGAGGCGCGGGCTCTAAAGCTCGCGCGAGACGCAGAAGAGCGCGCTGAGCGCGGCGGACCGCTGCTGCACGAGTACGTGCTCGCCTGGGTTGGCGCCTATAACGGCAGTGGGCACGACACTGTCAACGACGTGACGCGGCGCGAATACCGTCGCCTGCTCATCACCTTCGCCCTGCGCTACTTCCCGGCCGAGATGCGTCTCGCCGAACTTGACCGCGAGGCATTGCAGGGCTTCGTCAGCTGGCTCATTGCCTACCGCGGTGAGCGGGGAAGGCTCTCGGATCGCTCGATTCGAAACGCGGTCGCGCCGCTTCGCCTGTGTCTGCTCGCCGCGGCCGAGGAAGAGCTTGATCGAGCGCGAGACGTCCAGCGGCCTGCTGCTGCCGCGCCGGCGGGGTGGGCGCGGCTGGGACTTCGAACAGGGGCGCTTTCTGACCCGGACACAACTGGGAAGGATGTTGGCGGAGATTCCGGAGGAGTGGCGACCCTTCTTCGACCTGCTGGCTTCCACTGGGCTACGGCTATCGGAGGCGATTGCCTTGCGCTGGTGCGATCTCGAACTGGAGGAGCCCGCCCATCTCTGGGTGCGCCGCTCAATCGTCAGGGGCGTGGTGGGTGCGCCGAAGTCGCGCTTTGGCAGACGCTGCGTCCCGGTCGATCAAGAGCTGGCGCGTCGCCTGGAGGCACGACGAGACCCAGCATCAGGGGAGGAAGCCCTCGTTTTTTCCAACCACAAAGGCGCGCCGCTGAACCCAAGCAACATCCGCTACCGAGTCCTTGTGCCAGCCGCCAAGCGGGCGGGTCTTCCCCGGGTCGGTTTCCACGCCTTCCGTCATACCTGTGCGTCCATGCTTGTTGAGCGCGGCCTTTCACCGCTACGCCTCCAGCGCTGGATGGGCCACCACTCCGCCGCCTACACGCTCGATGTCTACGGTCATCTGATAGACGCGGAGCTTGCGCCAGCATTGGACCTCGGCACAGAGTTGTGGGACGGACGCCCTTTCAGTTGAACCAGGGAGCCGAGGCGATTCGGACTCTGGAGCCGGCTTGCCGTCCCTTTATGCTTGCCCGGTGCCTACCCTGGTTCTTGACCCCGCCCCTTACTTCCCGGGCCAGCTAGGGGTGCCGAGCCCGGAGCGTGAGGGTCTTCTCCACGAGGCAGTTGTCTCGATGGGTCAATTGCTTCTTCCGAAGGGGCACCGCCCGGGGACGCTGCTGGTGATCCCTGAGCTGGCGCTGGGCTCGGGGCGACCCGATGTCGCTGTAGCTGCAGTTGACATCCGGGCATGGAAAAGGCGCCTTAAAAAAGGGGTGGCACCCCTCACCGCCCCGCTTCCGGTTACGGTCGCCTGTGCGCTCGATCGCTTCTCAGGCGAAGCGTCGTTGCGGGCACTGGCGGAGGCCCTTCCACGCCATTCACATGAGGCCGTGGCAAAGGGCGTGCGAGAGCTCGGACGCGCTGGTTGGCTAGAGAGCGATGAGGCAGGTGCTCTCGCTCTCAACCGAGAGGCGCGCAAAGCCGGCCTTCTCGCGATGGCAGCAGTGGAGGCAAAGGTGGGGAATTGGCGCCAGGCAGCACGCCAGGCGATTTCGTGGATCAACCAGGTTGATGCAGCGTGGCTGGCGTTTCCAAGTAGCTATATGCCCAATGTCCCGCGGAGGGATCCCTATCTTTCACGGTTTGGCTTGATCGCAGTGGATGACGCGGTGAGCCCAATGGCGGTGCGAAGACCAAGATCGCCGAAGGCGCGCGGGATACGCAGACGTCTAAGCGAAGAGCATCTTTACGCGCGCTGGTCTACCCACGCGTTCTAAACGTCAAAGCCCAAGTCTGAGGCTAGGCCTTCCGTGGCATCGACCCAGGCCCCAACCGATCGCGGGCCGCTACGAGAATCGAGAGGCGCTAGGTCATTCACCCGCGTGACGAGGTCAGTTGCCGCCCGCAGATCCGCGATGGCGCGGGCGACGTCTGCCTCCATATCGCCGCTGAAGCGAGACTCAAGATCGGCGAGGGTTGCAAACAACTGCTGGGAGCATTCGGGTCTACCGAACTCGCCGTCGGCTGGAGAGCGCCCAGCGCGAAGCTCATCGGCAATCGGGCCGGGGCTATCTAGTACCTCTGCGTAGAGAGTCTGGTCGACTCGACGCAGTGGGTCGAGCTCGTCTTCAAGTAGAAGGCTTCCAATGGTGCTCGACAAGAATGCTCTCGGCTTCGGCTGGCGACCGAAGCCGCTCCCGGTCCAGTGATCAGGTGACCACCATTGTTGCTTTTGGAACCATGCACTGGCGACTACGCTCGCGCCGGCGGCCCTCATCGCGTAGCTGCCGACCCCCGCGTAGCCAACCCAGACCTCGTAGTCGTTAGCTGCGAGAGCGCTGACGATGTAGAGAGCCCGACGCTGGAGGACCGCGCTGCGCTCGCGATCGAGCTCCGGTGGCAGCTCGAAGAGCAGGTAGTAGCCGTCGGCATCGAAGCTCGTGGCCTCATCAAGAATTCCGTCGATTGACTCCTCATCCTCGAGCAGGGACCGCTCGAGTGCCAGTGAAAGCAGGAGAGGACGATTGTCGTTGGATGCCGATTTCCAGGCCAAGCTGGCGTCGGCTAGATCACTAGCGGATTGGGCTTTTCGATCTGCCATGGAGGGGACGCTGAGGGTGGGAGAGATGAAATGGGTCAGTGGCTCATGGCCCGCCTGAAAGTCCAGGATGCGATTGACCAAGTCAGGCAACAGACGGGCGGCGAGATCGCGTGGTCCCATCGGTATCGGGAAGAGTTTGTACTCAGCGAGCTTCTTCGGATTCGAGTCACTGAGCCGGGCGACGTACAGCTGAGGGTCGATGGCCTGAGCGGTGCCTTCGAGATGATCGGATCTGATGCAATCGCTCAGGTGGTCCGGGCGGTGGTCACCAGGACTCCAGATCACCCCGCCGGCGTAGCCGGCATCCAGCGCTTCGGAGGCGCGGGTATGGGTTTGATGACCGTCTTGGACTAGGAGCATTTCTCAGCCTCTTTGGTCGCGTCTATTGCTGCTGTTGCACGACCGTGGCGGTAGCGGAGATGGGCTTTGGGTTGGAGCATTCGGTCGAGCAGCGGGCGCAAAGGTTCCGGTATGTCATCCCAGCTGCCGATCGTTCCGGTCATCAAAAGCGTCCGGTAGTTGCCGGACTGGGGATCGAAGGGAAGGTGACCGGCGAGTTGCTCAAACATTACCGCTGCGATCGTGAACTGATCAGCGCGGCTGTCGAGCTCATGGCCCTTTGAAGCCTGGAGCTGCTCGGGAGCCAGATAGCCAAGGGTGCCGGGGCCGTGGGGGGCATCAGGCGCGGTGAGCCCGTCGAGCTCTTGGTGGCGGGCGACGCCGGTATCCAAAAGTACAAAGCCGCCTTCGGTGCGGCGCATGATGTTGGCTGGCTTGATGTCACGGTGGACGAGCCGGTGATCGGCGAATAGATACTCCGAGGCAGCGATCAGATCGGCGCCGAGATCGAGTACTTCGCAGATCTCCATCTCATCGATCTCATCCAGTGACTCGCCGTCTACGAACTGCTCCATAAAGAAGACGCACTTCTCATCCTCGACTTCAACTTTGAAGAGCTCACTGAGGATGGTCACGAGTCCGGGGTGGTCAAAGTTCTGCCCGATCGCCACCTCTCGCTCGGCCCGTTCGCGAGCAGCCTCGAACATGAGCTTGAGCACACGCCGCTCGCCCTCTGCCTCGACCAGATAGACGGCGCGCTGGCCCCCTGTTCCTATTGGTTTAACGAAGGTAATCTCGTTGGGTAGAACTGCTGAGAGCGCATCGTCATCTACTTGGGGGGCGGGCATGGCGCTAGAAGTTAACGAGCTTGGCCGGACTAGTAGCGTCGATGGGAGCAGGGGCGGCCGCTACCATTTGGCCCGATGACTACGAGGGAGCGGCTGCACAAGCTGGTCGACGAGCTTTCCGAGCAGGAGGCCGAGGCCGCTTTGGTGATCGTCGAGCGTCGGCGGGACGATCCGATGCTGCACGCTCTCGCCTCTGCTCCGATTGACGACGAGCCCTCTAGCGCGGAGGAGGACGCCAGTGCAGCCGAGGCACTCGCTTCCTACCGCCGTGGTGAGGCGGTCTCTTCTGCCGAGATGCGCCGCGAGCTCGACCTCGATTGAGCCCCGACTGGTCGTATGAGATCGCGCCGCCCGCTCGGCGCGATCTAAAGCGACTCGATCCACCGGTTCAGCGCCGCATTCTCGACGCTCTTGATCGCTTTGTGGCCGAGCCGCGGGCCGCAGACATTCGCAAGCTCGATTCAGTTCAGTGGCGACTACGCGTAGGCGATTGGCGAGTTCGCTTCAGCTTCGACGATGATCGTCGCGCGATCGCGATCCTCCGAGTGCTGCCTCGTGGTCGCGCCTACGATCGCTGATGATTGCGGGCTACATCAGCCTTTGAGCTTTCGATGACGGCCCGCGCGGGTGCTACGGTGACCACGCCGAAATATGCAGCCGCCAATCGCTACTTTCTCGCTACGTTCGGCGGTACGTGCACCGACCTATTGGCTCTGTGCCTCGGGCTCATCTCGTCAGATCTTGGATCTACGAAACCGAAGGTCACAGGTTCGAATCCTGTCGGGCGCGTTCGCGGAAACCCGCCTGGGAAGCGGGTTTCCGTATTTGGGAGGCCCTAAAACGGCGGAAAACGGTCCTGGGGGAAGGGCCAGCGCGAAGCGCTCTACGAACTGGTCCGCAATCAGTTCGGCAGCATGCGGTGGAGCTCGCCGAAGACTTCCGCCTCCTGCAGGACATCGACTGGGGCAGGGAGGACGAGCGCGAGACGTTCGATCTGACGATGTCGGCGAAGCTCAGTCGAGCCGCGGTTCGAGGAACTCTCGCTCGTTAATCCCGAGAGGAAGGAATCAATGATTCCCCAGGAGAACGGATTGCTTTTGGGCCTGGAACTCCTCGTCGCTCAAGGCACCGTCACGTCGCAGCGCGCTGAGTCGCTCGAGCTGCTCGAGCTGCTGCGCTGACGTCGCATCGCCGCGGCCGGCCTGGGCGCCCGCCCGTGCATGGAAGAGCTCGCGGGCGCGCGATCCGAGGCGTCCCACCCGCTCGTCCGGGAACTCGCTCATTGCCTGGCGACGTAGGGCCTCCGTTCCGACCGCGGACAGGACAGCAAACAGGAGGATGCCGAACGGTTTGCGGAAGGCGGCGACGGGCGCCCAGGCGATCAGCGCCAGCCAAATCGCGGCAGCTGCGCCGTAGGCACCGGCCCGCCGTTCGCGGAAGTACGGCGCGGCCTCACGCCGCAAAGCCGTGGCCGGCGCCGTGCTGCCGGCCAGCCAGGCGCCGATCACCGCCAGGATCCCGAAGGCGATCGCCGAGACGGCGACGGTGACGAGCAGGGAGGTGCCTATGTCCCAGGTGGCTTCCACCGCCGGCTCGACCGACGCGGTCTTTGCCAGGGAGCCGGTTACCGCGCTTCCGACCAGCTCCCGGACCAGGAGTGCGAGCACCCCGGCGATGATGAAGCCAAAGCCAGTGGCTCGCACCGCCTCGCGCCGGCGGCTTCGAGCCAGATAGATGGCGCTCCCGTAGAGCAGGATCAGGAGCGCCGTGAGGACGACCGGCAGTTTGCGGATCGCCTTCGCAACCTCCTGGGCGGTCGAGAGCTGCTCGGAGTCGAGGACTTTCAGTTCGCCGGCATCCTCAGGCAGTTTCGCGGTCAGGTCCGCCGGCACGCCGGCCTGCTCGCCGATCTGCGTGACGACGGTGCCGAGCTGGAGCGTGACTTCTCCCTCTCCGGTCGAGACGAGGGTGCCTCCCCCGCCGATCACCTTCAGGAACTGCTCGTGGGCGGCGCGATTCGCCTCGGCCCAAATCGCCTGGATCTGCGACGTCGTCAGGGCTCGTTCGGCGACCTGCTGGGCCAGCTGGCGCAGGCCGCCAGCCGCGGGACCGGCGAGTGCCCGTACCGGTGGTGGCAGCGCCTTTTGCAGCTCCGCTTCGACGTCCACGTTGGCGTAGAGCTGAGTGACGAGGAAAGTCGCCAGCTGGGTCTGGACCTCCTCGTTCTCGAGCAGCTCGCTGCTCGTATCGACCCAGTTGTCGGTGTTCATCACCTGGCGATTGACCCAGAACGAGAAGATGGCGACGAACGTGAGGACGGTGGCGGCGACCAGCAGCAAGGCGACCGTCGTGCGGTGTGGCCGGTCGACCGCGTCCAATCCGGGCCTCCTTTCGTCAGCGGCGCGGCCCGTGCGCCAACGATCGCCCAGTGAGGATCGCCTTCGACAGAACTAAACTTAGATCCTGGCCGCTGGCCAAGCAAGTCAGTCTGTCCGCTGCGATCGGAGACAGGCTCCTGGCGGTCGTTCTTCCGTGACCTGGGTCGCCAGAGGTTGACCAGCCCCGCGATCAGGGTGCCCAGGAAGATCTGCCCCAAAAGCATCTCCAATCCGGCAAGCAGCTATCCGGGCTGCGCCGCTGGCACGAGGTTTCCGTATCCGGTCGTCGTCAGCGTCGTAAAAGCTGAAGAAGATGAAGTCCCCCGTTTGAGATCCCCGGCCTTCCGCGAAGAAAGCTCCGGCCTGGAGGCGGTCGATCGCCACGTAGAGCGAGGTGAAAAGCAGTCCGAAGATCATGTATACGCTGATCGCACCCAGAATCGTGCGAAAGCTGACCTCGGTATGCCCCAACACGGTTCTGAGAATGCTCGCCGTCGCCGCAATGAGCAGAAGCGTCTGGATCTCGGCCGAGGCGCCGAGGAGGTCGGCGTCCCCCGACAGGGTCGCCGCTGCCGCGAGAGCGATCGCGACGAGCGCGACCGCGACTCCGATCCGCACCCCTCGCGCCCCGACGCGGGCGCTGCCAAATGCGACGGCGGCCCTCGAACAGCCCAACGTGGTTATCCCGACGGCGCCCCATCCGGAATAGCGCGTCAGCGAGGCCAGGACATAGGTGGCGATTACGAGGAGGAGAACGAGGCCGAAGGCATCGGTGACCTCATGGCATAACCCGCCCATCTCTGCCCGGGCATCGGAGCTCAGCCCGGCGCGGCGCCGGCGACCGCGGCGGAAGGCGTGGGATCTGGCAGGCGGAGCATGCGGATGGAAGCGAAGAGGCCGATCAGGGCGGAGAGAAGCGGAACTAACAGCGCCACCTGAAGGGCGAGCGGCCTCGCGTCCGTATTGATGCTGACGATCTCCTCGCGAACGTCCTCGGGCTGGCCGGCAAGCAGTTCCTCCAGCTGGGCGTTGCTCATCACCTGCGCGTCGTCCTCCAGCGCATCGGCGACCCGCTGCTGCTCTGGGGGGCTCAGCACATTGCTCGCCTCCGACTGCTGGGTGAAGGCGATCGAGAGTGCGGCCAGCATGATCGCGCCGCCGAACGCCAACCCCAGGGAAAGGCCGAAGGAGCCGGTCGCCGAGTTGACGCCGGCTGCCTCACCGACGCGCTCCTCCGAGATCGGCGAAAGGGTGTAGTTGTTGAGCTGGGAGACCAGCAGGCCGAGCCCCGCTCCTGCGAGCACTAGTGGGGCGACGAGATACCAGCCGGTGTCCGCGCGCGGGACGATCGGGATCAGCAGAGCCATCGCCGCCAGGAGCAGCGCGAAGCCGGCCAGGATGAGGCTGCTGGGCCGACGCTTCCCCGCCTTTCTCCCGGCAACCAGCGCCACCGCGAACATGGTGAGGGAGAGCGGCGCGAGCGACAGGCCCGCCTGCATCGCGTCGTACTCGAGCACCATCTGCAGGTAGATCGGCAGCGCGATCAGCATTCCGCCGAGGGCGATCTGCTGGAGGATTCCCTGTGAGATCCCGAAGCTGAACAGCCTCGATTCGAACAGGTGCGGATCGAGCAGGGCGGGCCTGCCCTCGCGCTTGCGCCGCAAAAGCCAATAGACCAGGGCGCCCATCGCGATCAGCCCAGCCGCCAGGAGCGCGCCCACGGACTCGCCGCCCTCCTGCCAGGCGAGGATGCCGAGCACGAGGCCGCCCATGCCCAGGACCGAGAGGACCGAGCCGACTTTGTCCACGCCCCGCTCGCCCGTGTAAGGAACGTCGCGGAGCAGCCGCCGGCTGCCGAAGAGGACGACGGCGATGAGGACGGCCTCGAGCATGAAGCCGACGCGCCAGGACAGGTAGGTGGTGAGGAAGCCTCCGAGCAGGGGCCCGATGGCGGCGGCGATCGCCGCCGAGGCTCCGACCAGGGCATAGGCCTTCGCCTGGGCGGCCCCTTCGAAGTTGCCGTGGATCAGGGACTGCATCGCGGGCAGGTACAGCGAGGCGCCGAGGCCGCCGATCACCGCCCAGAAGATGATGATCGCGGCCAGGCCCTGGGCGACCACCATCGCCAGCGCACCCGACACGTACAGAAGCAGGCCGAGGACGTAGGCCCGTTTGCGGCCGAAGAGGTCGCCGATCTTGCTGCCGATAAGGATGAAGGCGGCGGAGACGAGCGCCTCGATCGCGACCGCCGACTGCACGCCGCTCACGGTCGTGTCGAGGTCCCTGACGACCGCGGAGATCGAGACGTTCATCAGCGAGGTGTCGATGACGAACACGAACATCGCCATCGCCAGCAGCGAGGCGAGCCGTCGATCGCTCGCCGTTCCCTCGGCTGCGCCGTCGCTCACATCAAGCCCGCCGCTCGGCTGCGGCGAGTGCGTCCGCAAGCTGCCCCTCCACCTCACCGCTCAGCGACGTTCGGATCACCTGTCCGTGCTCCTTGACGTGCGGCAGGGCCTTCTCGGGGTCGAAGTCGCGTGCCAGGAAGATCAGCGCGGCACGGCCCGGCTCCAAGTTCTCACTCAGCTCCTTGACGAAGCTCTCGGCCACCCCGGCGTCCCCGAACATCGTCTTCCAGATGGCGCCGCCGGCGAGCGCGCCCGCGGCCAGGCCGAACAGCGGCGCCATCAGCAGGTAGCCGATCAGGCCGCCCCAGATCGCCCCGCCGACCGCCGCGCCGCCGACGCCACTGCTGCCCTGGCGGACCTCCAACGTGCCGTCCTCGTCGCGGACCATCACGACTGCGTCCTCGACCTCGATCACGCCGTCCGCGACGCCTTTGCGCAGTTCTCGTGAGCCCGCTCGACCGCTGCCTGGTCGGGGTAGGCGATCGCGATCAGCTCGCTCACGCTAGCTCCCCAGCAGCTTTGCCTTCTGCGCTGCGAACTCCTCCTCGGTGAGGATGCCCTGCGCTTTCAGCTCGCCCAGCTCCTTCAGCTGAGCGATGGTCGAGTCGCCAGCGGGAGCGGCCGCGGGAGCTTCAGCCTGGGGTGCCGCGGCGGGTTCCTGCTCGGACCAGCGTTCGCCCTGACGGCGCGAGACCCGGTTGCTGACGGCGGTGGCAGTGCCGGCGATGGCCGCGGTGCGGGCGACGCCTCGAAGTAGTCCTGGCATCGGGAATCTCCTCTCAGGCGTTTGCCTCGGCCGCGTCGAGCGCGGCGAGGACGGCTTGGACGGGGATGCGACCGCTGGCGGCCAGCTGGCCGCCGGAGCGGCGGACGGCGGTGGCAAAAGGCGCGGCCCAGGTGTTCTCGAAGACCAGCAGCGCGGCGGCGGTGCCGGGCTCCATCGCCCCGCCGGCCTCGTCGATGTCCTCATCTGAGAGAAGCCCGGAGGGGGCGCCTTCGAAGACCGCCAGCTCGGCGACCTCGCCGCCGACGTCGGCGATCTCCAATCCGCGGATCGTCCCGTCCTCGGTCTTCTCGATGAAGGTGAGGTCGAGGATGCGGATCAGACCGCGGTCGACGAGGTCGATCAGGTGCGGCGCCACCTCACCGTTGGGCTGGCGCCCTGGCCACTCGACCAGGATGTAGTCGATCGGCCCCATCTCGTCGAGCTGCGGCATGTGTATCCCTCCTGGTCGTGATCGTTGACGATCGCCTCAAAACATTCGACCGGCCTACCGTAGACGATCGCTCCGCAGCGACCTAATCGAGCTGGATCGGCGGCGGCGGTTCGCGTGCAGTTCCCTGTCGGCAGTTGATTCGGGTCCGGGCAGGCCATATCTTCTTTATCGATCAGTGCTGGTGGCAGGGGCGCTGAACTGGAGAAGAGATAACGGCCTACGGGCCATTGCGAAAGGAGCCTCCATGGAGGCCAGTGCCCCCTCAGAAGGACGTGACTACGAGCGGCGGGTGGAGGAACGGCAGCCAACCGGCTGGACCGTCTTCGCCGGTGCCCTCTTGTTCATCGTCGGATCGCTTGACGCCCTTTGGGGCTTGGCGGGAGTCCTCAACGACGAAATCGTCTTCGTCGGCGGTCAGGGCGTGATGATCGCCGACGTCACGACCTGGGGCTGGATACACCTCATCCTCGGCTCGATCGTCGCCAGCACCGGGCTCGGGCTGTTCGCCGGCGCCAATTGGGCTCGTATGGCGGCGATCTTCTTCGTCACCATCAACACGGTCGCCCAGATCGTCTGGTTCCCCGCCGCCCCGCTGTGGGCGTTCCTGATGATCATCCTCAACGTGACGATCATCTACCAGCTGACCGCGCGTTGGGTGGACTGACCATGCTGCCGATCGCAGACATCAGCTTCGGGGAAGCGCTCCTGCTCATGTTGGAGTTCTTCCTCTTCGTCGCCTGGCTATGGATTCTCTTCGCGATCGTGGGAGACCTCTTCCGCGATCACGAGCTGTCGGGTTGGGGCAAAGCGGGGTGGGTCTTCGCCCTGCTGATCCTGCCCTTCCTCGGGGCGTTGATCTACCTGATCGCCCGCGGGGACGGGATGCGCGAGCGCACGATCAAAGCGCAGGAGGACGCAAAAGGTCAGTTCGACACCTACATCCGCCAGCAGGCCCACAGCTCGCCCGCGGACGAGCTGCACAAGCTGAACGAGCTGAGGGAGAAAGGGGCGCTCTCGCCCGAGGAGTTCGAGCGAGCGAAGGCCAAGCTCCTTAGCTGACGTTCAGCCAGGCTGCTCGCTCCCTGCGGCCGCGGTGAGATCGGCTGAGATCCTCACCGCGGCCGAGAGGAGCGGCGCCGCCAGCACCAAGCCGACGGTGCCGAAGAGGCAGCCGCCGGCGATCGTCACGATCAGCACCGCAAGCGGGTGCAGCTTCAGTGCCGCGCCGTAGGCGATCGGCTGCACCAGCTGCTGCAGGACGCCGTTGGCCAGGAGCACCACCACGCCCATCGCGATCGCCACCTCAGTCCCCTGCCCGCCGAGGGCGATGAGGACGGCGAAGCCGCCGGCGGTCCAGGCGCCGATGTAGGGGACGTAGCCGCCGAGGAAGGTGACGATCGCGATCGTCCCGGCGAGCGGCACGCCGAGCAGCAACGCGCCCGCCCCCACGATCAGCGTGCTCCAGGCGGCGACTATCGTCACCCCGAGGAAGTAGCCGCGCATGCTTCCTGCGACCCGGCCGAGGATCGAACGGGCCACCGGCACCGGGACGCCGAGGTGGCGCTCGACGAAGGCGCCAATCTGCGGGCCGTCCTTGAGCAGGAAGAAGAGGCTGAGCGCGGTGAAGGAGAGGAAGACCGCCAGCGAGGCGAGCCGCTCGATGCCGGCCAGCAATCCCTGGGTGAGGGCCTGGAAGGCGGCGCTCACCGAGGCGCCGGCCTCAGCATTGGCGTCGGCGGCGGCCGGCGCCTCGACGCCGAGGTCCCGCGCCCATGACTCGAGCGCGCTCACACCTTCCTGAAGCCGCGCGGAGAGCCCATCGGACTGGCTCGTGATCCCGCCGAGGACGATCAGGCCCACACCCACCGCGATGACGACAATCGCAAGCAGGACGAGGCCGGCGCCCGCGGCGCGGGGGATACGGTGGCGGCTGAGCCAGTCGACCAGCGGCGAGGCGACGGAGGCGATGATTCCCGCGGTGATCACCGGCATCACGATCGCTTGGGTAAGGGAGAGGAGCCCAATCGCCCCGACCAGCGCCGCCGCGATGCCGACTAGAAGCCACGCCGAGTAGCCCAGGTCTCGCAGCCAATTCGGCGCGGCGAAGATCCCGCTCAGGGCGCCGGGTTCGATTTCGATGACTTCCTCTTCGGCTGCCTCCGGCCCGCCGTCAGATCGTCGCGGGCGCCTGCGGAATATCTGCCGTCGCTCTCTCATCCGCTCACCCTCTCACCCTGGGCGGCGTTTCGCGCCCCATACTCGACAGCAGCATGGACTCCCCTGACAACGTCACCTACGTCGGGCACGCGACGGCCCTGATCGAAATCGATGGGGTTCGCCTCCTGACCGATCCCGTACTGCGAGGGCACGTCGGCCCTCTGGTTCGCCACGGGTCCGCGCCGTCGCCGCAGACGAGGGAGAGCATCGACGCCGTCCTGATCTCCCACCTGCACCGCGACCACGCGGACCTCGGTTCGCTGCGCATGCTCAGGCGCGAGGTGCAAATGCTGGTGCCGCTCGGCTCGCGGCGGTTCTTCGAGCGCCACGGTTTCACGGCCGTCACGGAGCTGGAACCGGGGAAGTCCAGCAGCGTCGGTCGCCTCACGGTGACCGCGGTCGATGCGCACCACGACGGTGGCGGGCGTCGGCACGCCTCTCGTGCGCAGTGCCTCGGCTTTCTGATCGGCGGCCGGCGAAACGTCTACTTCGCCGGCGACACCGATCTCTTCGAGGGGATGGTGGCGCTCGCTCCCGATCTCGACCTGGCGCTGCTGCCGATCTGGGGATGGGGTCCGACGCTCGGTTCCGGTCACCTCGACCCGGAGCGAGCCGCGCAGGCCGCCGCACTGCTGTCCCCTCGCTTGGTCGTGCCGATTCATTGGGGCACGCTCTATCCCCTTGGCCTCGCCCGCTTCCGCCCCGACCAGCTGCGGCTCCCCGGCGAGCGATTCGCCTCCTTCATGCGTGAACTGGCCCCTCACGTCGGCCCCCGCGTGCTTTCGCCGGGGGAGTCGACCTCGCTCGCGTAGGCGTTCTGGCCGAGCCCCGCCAGCCAGCCGCGGAAGATCCTGTGCACCCGCTCGGCGCCGACGACCTCCTGCTGCGGCCACTCCAGGTCGGCGGGGTGGAGCACGAACGGGAAGCTCTGCGTGCCCCCCATGCCGCCGTGTGAGCCGACGAGCTCCTCGAAGGCGGCGACCTCGCCGAACTCAGGCCAGTAAGTGCTGTTGACCATCAAGTCCGCGCAGTGGGGGAAGCCGTCGGTGCGGCGCAGGTGGTCGGCGGCGTTCTCACCGAAAGGCGCCAGTGGGTCCTCACCCTCCACCCGATCGTCGTCGAGGAAGCGGGTGCCGGCGGCGCCGATCGCCATCGGCCCCTGTCGTTCGGAGCGGACGAGGATGAAGCCGATGCCGGGGTGCTCGCGCAGGGCCGAAACCATCCGCGGGTAGAGCGCTTCGATGCGCTCGAGGGTGACGCGGCCTGGCTCGCGCGGGAAGCTGATCAGGCCGAGGCATCCCGAGGCCATCACCGAGAGCTCGGGCGGGCCGTCGGCGCGCGTCCGTTCGATTTCGCGGCGAGCGTCGGCGTCGAGTGCGACGGCGCCGTCGGCGCGCCGGTCGCGGGTCGCGGCTCTCACGGTGCGGGCGGCGACGGTGTCGTCCCGCGCCACCTCGGTCAGGCCGGCACTCAGGTAGGAGAGCGCGTCGTCGTCGCCGGCTTCGGCCGCGACGACGCTGTCCGGCTCGCACGCCTCCCGCACCAGCTCTTCGAGCGTCTGCCCGTAGCGCTCGCGGAAGGTCTCCCCCTGCGACTGACCGTGATCGGAGAGGACGACGAGCCGGTAGGGACGCGGCGCCTCCTCGCAGGCGCGGGCGATCCTGGCGATCTGGCGGTCGAGGTCGCGGAGCACGGCGAGCGCGTCGTGGCGCTCGATGCCGGAATGGTGGGCGACCTCGTCGTAGGCGAGAAAGGTCGTGTAGACGACCGGGCGACCGGCGAGCGCGTCGCCGATCACGGTTGCGACCTGGAGGTCCCGCTGGACCACCGTTCCCCAGGCACGGGCGAGGGAATAGGTGCGGCTTCGGTGGATCCGCGGCCGCACGTCGTCGCGCACCTGGCTCCTTGCCGCCCGCCTCTCGCGAGCGATGTCGGCGAGCGAGAGGACGAGGGTCCGCGCCGCTGCGTAGGGCCGGGCGAAGTAGGCGGCGTAGTCCCTGCCGATCGGCCGCCGGCGCCGCAGCGCCGTGCTCATCGTCAGCATCGAGTGCGGCGCGTCGCCGGAGAGGATGTTGGCGCGGCTGGCGCCGTCGGCGTGCAGGAGCCCGCGCCCGTCCGAGTGGCGGCGCTCGATCTCTTCCGCGTCGCGGGGGTGGTTGGTGACGATCGCCGCGCCGCGCTCCTTCTCCCACCAGCGGAACGCCGGCATGTCCTCGTTGGAGCCGTGGAGAAGGCCGGCCTGACAGGCGCCGGTCTGGGAGGACCAGTCGGTCTCCCAGCCCCGCAGGCGATGAGAGCCGCCCCGCACCCAGGCGGCCAGAGTCGGAGCGCTGCCGTCCTGCAGCGCTCGCAGCAGCACGTCGCGGGCGAGCCCGTCGATCTCCAGGAAGAGCACGCCCGGGACCTCGGTTTCGATCGCCTGCCCGCGGCGGCGCGCCTGGCGGCGGACAACGTTGCGATGCCAGGCATCGTCCTCGTCGATCGCCAGCAGCGAGTAGGCGGCGGCGGTCAGCGCTGCGACGGCGACCGTGATCACGATCCCGTCCAGCAGGTCTGCGACTTCCGCTCCGGGCAGGAGGTCGATGGCGAGCATCACGAGGAGCCCGTTGAGGACCAGCGCCGCGAGGCCCAGCGTCAGCACGGTCAGGGGCAAGGCCACGCGGACGAGCAGCGGCCAGACGAAGGCGTTGAGGAGGCCGATCGACGCTGCTGCGGCGAGCGCGGTGGCGGCGCCGTCGAGAACGAAGCCGTCCAGCATCTCGGAGAGCAAGAGGAGGATGCCGGCGTCGAGCAGGAGGACGAGCGCACCCCGCCGCACCGTCGTCAGGCTCATGGCCGCTCTGCCTCGATCTCCCCATCGGCGACCGCTTGACTCAGCCGCTCGAAGTCCCCTTCGTTTCGATCGGCGTAGGCCTCGGCGAAGCGGGCAAGAGCCTTGTCGAACGCATCCCCGGCGCCGAGGTAGGAGGCGATGCGGATGCGGTCGCCCGAGCGGGCGTGCGCTCGCGCCAGCGCCTGCCCGCAGAGCGCGCCGTAGGCGGCGAGGTCTCGTGCCGACATACGCTCCAGGTTGACCGACCCCTTGCCGTCCCACAGCTGACGCACGTAGAAGGAGCGCTTCTCGCCGTCGATTCCCTTTGCGGTGACCCAGCCGAGGAAGACGTCGCTCGCCGCCTGCATCAGCCGCTGCCCTTCGACCACGCGGCGGCCGTGGTCGGGGTAGGGGCTCTCGCCCACGTAAGGCTCCAGGACCGAGGCCCGAGCCTCCTTCGCCTGCAGGAAGAGGGGGTCGTTCGAGTCCCTACCGAGCAGCAGCACGATCCAGGCGCGGGTGCCGACGCTTCCCACGCCCACCACCTTGCGGGCGGCGTGGACATAGCGATAGGAGGCGGCGAGGTGCTGTCGATCGCGACTCAGCGACTCGCGGTAGGCGTCGAGCACCGCCTGCACCTGCCGTTCGGCGCCCTCGGCATCCGTCAGCTCCTCCAGGGGCGTGATCAGAGGCGGATCGCTGACGATCCGCACCTCGCCACTCTTCTCGTGGCCGAGCTTGTCCAGAGCCCGGCTGTGGTCCTTGGCGCGGGCCTTGGCGAGGCCCCGCTCGATCTGGCGGTAGCGGCGACCGTCGACTTGCGAACGAAGCGCCCCGAGCACCGGCTCGACGTCGAGGCGGGAGTACCAGACGTCGATGTTGCGCATCGCGGCGAAGTCGCGCATCGAGCTCCTGTAGGCGGCGACGGCGGCGAGCGTCGCCTGCCGCCGCTCCCCCTTGCCGAAGGCGCGGTCCCGGCCGGCGACGGCGATGCTCGCGGCGAGCCGCTTTACGTCCCACTCGAACGGGCCCGGGATGGTCTCGTCAAAGTCGTTGCAGTCGAAGACGAGGCGCCGGTCCGGCGCGGCGAAGACGCCGAAGTTGGCGAGGTGCGCGTCCCCACAGAGCTGCGCGGTGAAACCGGTCGTCGGCGTTAGCGCCAGATCGGCGGCCATGATCGCCGCCGCTCCGCGGAAGAAGGCGAAGGGAGAGGCGAGCATGCGGCCGTAGCGGATCGGCACCAGCTCGGGAACCCGGCTCTCGTCCTGGCGCCCAAGGATCTCGAGCGGATCGCGCGAACCTCTGCTCAGCTCGGCGTGGCCGGAGCGCGGATGATCGCGACGCGCCGCCTTGCCGTCTGCCGCCCGTTGAGAAGGATCCTCGCTCACGCTCCCGATCGCCACCCTGCGGAGTGTCCACCCCCCAAGCTTGCAAAGCAACCATGGCCAAAGGGCAGATGCTCGATCCGGAGAGGCGGCGAGGCCCGTCTCTCCGGATCCGCGGGCTCCGCTACCCGATTCGAGGGGAGGGCGATGAGGCGGAAGCCTCGGGCGAGGAGCGGCGGAACACCGAGTAGTCACCCACGCCGCTCATGATCGCGATCGCCGAGACGAGGGCGAGGTAGAGGCCGGTCTGGGCGGCGGCTCCGGAGGGGAGGTCGAAGAGCAGGAGGTAGGCGAGCAGGACGGTGGCGACGACGCCGAGGAGGTCGGCCGCGGCGTTCACCGACATGTCGGGTCGGAAGAGGGTGATGCGGCCGCCCGTGAGGGTCGAGGCAATCGCCACCAGGGCGGCGATCAGGAGGAAGACGTCAGTGGTGGTCGAGAACTCCCAGCCCGAGCGGTCGGCTCCGTTCACCTCGACCCAGGGCATAAAGAGCGAGACGATCAGCAGGACGCCTCCGGCGCCTGCGATCAGCTGGCCGATTCCGGGTCTGCTCATGTCAACCGCCTCCTTGGATTTGCGGTGGGTCGTTTAAGTCCTTGGGATCGATGCCTCTGAAGAGCTCAGCCGTTGCCTCGTCGGCGGGGAAGAGGAGCTCGATTGAGAGCTCGGAGGTGGTCACCTCTCCAGCGAAGCCGAAGGTCGCAACCGTCCCCAGGAAGGAGAGCTCGTCTCCGCTCGGGGCTCGGAGCCTCAGCGGGGTGAGGATCTCCCGGGCTGCCGCCCCGTCGGCCGGGAGTCGCACGGACTCGGGTGCAGACGAATCGGCGACCATTTCACGCAGTGCAACCAGGTCTGGGTCCGCAGTGAAGGCGATCTGCCGCTCGATCCGCTCCAGGAAGTAGGCCCGCACCTCCGCCAAGTTGGCCACGAAGGGGGCAAGGCCCCGGGGATGGAACCCGACCTCCAGCGCGTTGATCGGAGGGTCGAGCAGGTCCGGGTCGACCCAGTCGCCCAGCATGCCCATCGCCGAGTTGGCGGCGACGACGTTCCAGCTCCGATCGAGGACGAGCGCCGGGTAAGGCTCGTGTGCCGCGATGATCCGGTCGAGCGCATCGCGCACCGGCGCCAGCCCCGGGTCGGAGAGGGGGCGCTCCGGAAACGCCGGTGCGTGCCCGGCGGCAAGCAGCAGCTGGTTGCGCTCGCGAAGAGGGATCTGGAGTCGTTCCACCACCCGCAGCAGCACGTCGCGTCCCGGCTTCGACCGTCCGGTCTCGATGAAGCTGAGGTGACGCGACGAGACCCCGGCATCGAGAGCGAGCTCCAGTTGGCTCAGCCGCCGCCGCTCGCGCCACTCGCGAAGCAACTGGCCCACCGACGCCTGAGAGCTTGCAGTCGCCATCAGGGCGACACTAGCTGTACCCGCTCGCCTAGTCGATTACCCCGAGGTAATCGACTAGGTGCCCCGGCGACGTTCCTGGCGGCGGTGGTGGCGCAGGACAGGAGCGACGTAGCCGATCACGGCGCCGAGCACGGCGGTGATCAAGAGCACCAGGATGAGCGGAGCGTTGAACTCGCCGAAGAGGAGCTTCACGTGGACGTCCTGCGAGTTCTGGATCACGATGACTGCAAGCAGGACGACGGCGACTCCCAACGCCCAATGGCGCCAGCTCGTGCGCTCGGTCGCAGCGGTGTGACTCTCTCTCGCCGGGTCTGCCACTCGAATGGACGCTACCCGGACCGGGCCGGGTCTAGCCGCCCGCAGCTTCGTGAGACTTTCGACCGAAGGCACGGTTCTACAGGCGATGACTGGGAAGATGAAACTGCTTGGGTTCGCCTTCTGTCTAATGGGCCTCGGCTCCGCGATCGGGGCCGGGAGCGCCGCCGGAGCGGAGCTTCCGGGCCAGATGGCCCTCGCCGGGCGTGGAATCGACCTTTTCGATCCCGGGACGGGGGAAATCCGGCCGCTGGTCGAGTCCGGAGCTGGCCCCGCCTTCTCTCCTTCGGGAGAAGGAATCGCCTACGTGAGGGCGGGCGGGTGTTTCCCCTCGGGGGTGCCCGAAGGGTGCTACATGGAGTACTCCGTCTTTACGAAGTCACTCTCCGATCCGGACCCGGCGGCTTCGGGTCAGCAAGTCCTCGGCTGGACCGATTTCTTCGTCCGTGCGGTTAGCGTCGCCCCCAACCAGCGTCTGGTCTTCAGCGCCAAGCCCGGACCAGGGCCAGGCGAGAAACCGTTCGGGACCGGCCTTGAGATCTATTCCGTCGCGCCGGACGGCAGCGACCTTCGGCGCCTCACCGAAAACGATGTCTTCGACAACGATCCCACCGTCTCACCCGACGGCAGATATATCGCCTTTGCCCGCAGGGTCGAGGGGCGGGGGCAGATCTTCTCGATGCGAGTCGACGGCACGCAGGTCAGGCGGTTGACCCGCGACAAGAGGAGAAATCGCCTTCCGACGTGGGCGCCGGGGGGACACCGCCTCGCCTTCACCTCGGCGGATGCCGAGGGTCTGAACAGGGAGATCTTCACGGTCTCGAGCAAGGGGGAAAGCAAGCGCCGCCTCACCTACAACGAGGCGACGGAGACGAGACCGGCCTATTCCCCGGACGGCGCCTGGATCGCCTTTGTGCGTGCAGGCGCGATCTGGGTGATGAGGGCGGACGGCTCCTTCGCGCACCGCATCCTCCCCAGAAGCGACATTGTCGGGTACCACAGCCTCGATTGGGCGCCCGCAGCTCCCTAGCGGGTGTTTTCCCAGCACCGGTTCAGGGAAGGGGACTGGCGAGTCCCTGTGCGCAAAGCGCCTAGGCGTCAAAGGAGGATCTCGTGAAGCGACCAAGCCTCGCATTGGTGGCAGCCATCACCGCGATCGCGCTGGTATTCGGCGTCGTGGCGTGTGGAGACGACGACGATGGCGGCGGAGGAGGCGGCGGTGCGGCCCAGCTCGATCTGACGATCGGCAACCTGGTTCCGCTTACCGGCGACCTCTCGCCCTACGGCGCTGCCGGCGAGAAGGCCGGCGAGCTGGCGCTGAAAGAGATCGAAGCGGCGATCGAACAGGCCGGCGTCGACCACACGGTCGAGCTGGCCACCGAGGACGGCGCCTCCGACGACCAAGGCGGCGTGCAGGCGGCCCGCAAACTGATCGCCGACGGGGCGACCTGCATCTCCGGTGACTACGCGTCCACCGCCACCGTTGCCGTCGCCCGCTCCGTGACGATCCCCGAGGGCGTGCTGCTGATCTCCCCCGCTTCGACCGCGGACACCCTCTCCGACCTCGAGGACGATGGGCTCTTCGCCCGCACGGCGCCGCCTGACGGCCTGCAGGGCCTGGCGCTGGCCGACCGGATGGAGAAAGAGCTCGGCGGGCTTAAAGGCAAGACGATCAACATCGGCGCCCGCAACGACCTCTACGGGACCGGCTTCGCCGACTCGCTGGAGGCCGAACTCGAAGAGCGCGGCGCCAAAGTCGCGGAGAAAGTCATCTACGACCCCGAACAGCCGAGCTACAACTCCGAGGCGCAGCAGATCACCTCGGGCAATCCCGACAACTTCGTGATCATCGACTTCCCGGAAACCTTCGCCAAGCTTGGGCCGGCGCTGGTGAGGACCGGGAACTGGGATGCCGACAGGACGTTCATCACCGACGGTCTCAGCTCGACCGAACTCACCGAAGAAGTCGGCGGCGAGGCGACCGAAGGGATGCTCGGCACCGCGCCCGGCACGTTCTCGGGCGGCGCCCCGGACGCCTTCGACAAACTCTACAAAGGGGCGCCCGGCCCACCCCGCAACCTGTTCGACGCGACCACCTTCGACGACGTTATCCTCTGTTACCTGGCGGCCGTAGCCGCCGGCTCGACTGACGGCAAAGAGATGGCGGATGCGGTCGTCGACGTCACCGGTCCTGGCGGCACGAAGTACACCTTCGAGCAACTCGCCGGTGCGATCGAAGCGCTGCAGGACGGTGAAGACATCGACTACGAAGGCGCCTCCGGTCCGATCGACTGGGACGACGAGGGCGACCTCTCCCGCTACATCTACGACGTCTCCGAATTCAAAGGCGGGAAACTGGTGAAACTCGACACGGTCGAGGTGGAAGCCGAATAGCGCAGCGCTACGTAGAAGCAGAGGGCGGAGCGGCGCGGCCCCCACGCGCCGCTCCGCCGAGGTACAGCTCCGCCACCTGCGGGTCCTCGAGCAGGTCGCGGCCGGCGCCCTGGAAGCGGTTGCGTCCGAGGTCGAGGACGTAGCCCCGGTCCGACATCGCCAGCGCCCGCCGCGCGTTCTGCTCGACCATCACCACCGTCACACCCGAGTCGTTGATCTGCCGCACCTGGGCGAAGACCGTCTGTACGGTCGCAGGTGCGAGGCCGGCCGAGGGCTCGTCGAGGAGGAGGACCTGCGGCTCCGGCATCAGCGCCCGTGCCATTGCCAGCATCTGCCGCTCGCCGCCGCTCATCGTCCCGGCCACCTGCGTCCGCCTCTCCCCCAGCCTGGGGAACAGCTCATACATCACCGCGATCCGGGCCTTGGTCCGCGAGCGCTCCAGCGAGCCCATCTCCAGGTTCTCCTCGACCGTGAGACTCGGGAAGACGTTGTCGAGCTGCGGCACGTAGCCCATCCCGCGGCGGGCGATCGAGTGCGGCTCGAGCCCGGTCAGATCCTCGCCGTGCAGGAGGACGCGGCCGCGACGCGGCCGCACCAGCCCGAAGATCGCCTTGATCAGGGTCGACTTGCCGGCGCCGTTGGGCCCGACAAGCGTGGCGATCTCGCCCTCACGGACGGCGAAGGTGACCCCGTTGAGGACGTCGACCTCCGGCACGTAGCCGGCGATCAGGTCCTCGGCGGCGAGCAGAGCTCCGTCTTCGTTCACGCCGGACTCCCGAGATAGGCATCGACCACAGCGGGGTCCTGGCGCACCCGCTGCGGGTCCCCCGCCGCGATAACCCGGCCCTCGGCCATCACGACGACCCGATCGGAGTGCCCCATGACGACGTCCATGTCGTGCTCGACGAAGAGGAAGGTCATCCCCCGCTCGCGCCGCAGTCGCTGGATGTGCTCGAGCAGGCGGGCGCCGAGGCTGGGGTTGATCCCAGCCATCGGCTCGTCCAGCAGGAGCAGCCGCGGCTCGGCCATCAAGGCGCGGGCCAGCTCCAGCAGCTTGCGCTGCCCGCCCGAGAGGGTGCCGGCGTAGTCGCCTGCGAGATCGCGCAGGCCGAAGACGCCGAGCAGCTCGATCGCCCGCTCACGGACCTCGCGCTCGCGCCGGCGCACGGCGCCGGGGCGGAAGAGCAGGTTGCGGAAGCGCTCGCCGGGCTGCGCGGGCGCGGCGAGCATCATGTTGTCGATCACCGGCATCGCCGCCAGCGCCCTGGTGATCTGGAAGGTGCGCACCATGCCGCGCCGCGCGACCACGTAGGCGGGCAGCCCGAGGACGTCATCGCCGGCGAGGCGAACCGAGCCGCGATCGGCCCGCTGAAAACCCGTGATCACGTCGAAGAGGGTGGTCTTGCCGGCCCCGTTGGGGCCGATCAGCGCGGTGATCGAGCCGGCCTGCACGGAGAAGCTGGCGCCGGCGACGGCGGCGACGCCACCGAAGCGCTTGACGACGCCCTCGACGCCGAGCAACGGCTCTCCTCGGGGGGCCTCAGTCGCCAAGGACCATCTCCTGCCGTTTGCCCAGGATCCCCTGTGGTCTGAACGCCATCAGCCCGATCAGCACCACGCCGACGATCGCGAAGCGCAGCGCCGCCGTCTTCTCCTCACTGATCGGCAGTTCGACGAAGCGCGTCCCTTCCAACAGCGTCCACAGCAGCACGGCGCCGATCGCGACGCCGGTGTAGCTGGCGAGCCCTCCCAGGATGAGCACGCCGAAGGCGAAGAAGGTGACGATCGGCTCGTAGTCGTCGGGGTGGATCGTGGTCAGGAAGAGGGCCAGGAAGAAGCCGGCGAGGGCGCCGAGCAGCGCCGAGATCGCCAGCGACTGCAGCTTGCAGAGGAGGGTGTTCTTGCCGAGCGCCCGCGCCGCCGCCTCGTCCTCGCGGATCGCCCGCAACACCCTGCCCCAAGGCGTCCGCTGTACGTAGCCGAGTCCGAGGATCGCCAGGCCGACCGTCGCCCAGACCACGAGCAGCAGCGGCAGCAGCGGCTCGGGGTCGGCCCAGAAGTTTTCAACGAAGGCGAGGATCGAGTCGGAAACCGAGCGCCAGGCGTCGTCGAAGCAGGTCTGCTCGCCGCCTTCGAACTCGCAGTAGAGGCCTTTGTTGCCGCCGGTCAGGTCGCGCGCGTTCTGGGCGACGAGGCGGACGACCTCCGCGGTCGCCAGCGTGACGATCGCCAGGTAGTCGGCGCGGAGCCGCAGCGAGGGCAGGCCGATCAGCGCGCCAAAGGCCATCGTGATCAGGACCGCGAGCGGCAACGCCAGCCAGAAGGAGAGGCCGGCCTCGAGCACGAGGATCGCCATCGAGTAGCCGCCGACCGCCATGAAGCCGGCCTGGCCGAAGTTGACGATGCCCGTGTAGCCGACGTTGAGCTGGAGGCCGAGCGAGACGACGGCGTAGATGCCGGCGATCACCAGCACGCCGCTCCAGAAGCCGAAGTTGGTGAAGGCCTCGAGCGTGAACCCGAGCGGCAGCTCGCTCATATCGCCCTCGCCTGGCCGAAGATTCCCTGCGGACGAATGACGAGCGCGATGATCAGAGCGACGAAGCCGAAAGTCACCTTCCAGCGCGGCTCGACGACGAGCGTCGACCACTCGATCACGACGCCGAGCACGAGCCCGGCGGTGAGAGCACCGAACGGGTTGCCGATCCCGCCGAGGATCACCGCGGCGAAGATCGGCAGCAACAGCTCGAAGCCGAGCTCGGGCCGCAGATTGGTGAGGGCGCCCGAGAGCACTCCGGCGAGGCCGGCGAGGGCGCCGGCGAAGAGCCAGGTATAGAGGATCACCCGGCGGGTGTCGATGCCCGCGGTCTCGGCCAGCGCCAAGTCATCGGAGAGCGCGCGCATCCGCTTGCCGAGCAGGGTGAAGCGCACGACCAACGCCGTCGCGACGAGGACCGCGATCCCAACCACGACCACGAGCAGCTCGGTCTGCCCGATCCTCAGGCCGAGGAAGGTGACGCTGTCGACCACGTTGACGTCGAGCGTGCGAATCTCCGTCCCCCAGAACCACTGGATCGCCGAGCGGATCACGAAGGCGAGCCCGATCGACATCAGGAGCAACTGCAGGAAGCCGGCGCCCTTGTCGCGCATCGGCCGCCACATCACCCGCTCAAAGAACAGGCCGAGCACCGCGGTGGCCGCCATCGCGAAGAAGACGGCGGCGAGCAGCGGCATGCCCCAGGTGACGTTCACCAGGTAGGCCATGTACGCCCCGAAGGTGAGGAAATCCCCGTGGGCGAAGTTGACAAGCCGCAGGATTCCGTAGACGAGCGTCAGGCCAACCGCGCCGAGCGCGTAGATCGTCCCCAGGGTGAGGCCGTTGAGCGTTGCCTGCGCAACGTCGTGGAGCCCCTTCGCGGCGACCAGGGCCAGGACCATCAGCGCGATCACGGCGAACGCGGCCACGGCCGGACGCTCTTTGGCAAGCTCGCTGATTCGCTCGCCGGGAGGGGTCTCCAGCCGAGCCGTCGAGGCCTCCATCGCTGCACACGTCTACCCGCGCAGGGCCCGCTTCAAGCGGAGGATGCGCCGCCACACGACCGAGGCGGGCTTGACTTCGTAATAGATTCGATATAATTTCGTAGCAGTTTCGTAAGCGAGAAAGGACTTCTCCCATGGCAAGCCGGTCGATCTCGAGCGATGAACTGCTGTTGGTGGTGCTGCGGCTCTTGGAGCAGCGGCCGATGAGCGTCCGCGAGCTCTTCGGTGAGATCGACCGGCTGCTCGAGCGGCAGCGTGGCCCGCGGCCGGGCGACGTCTCGATAGCCCTGGCGTCCCTGGAGGACGAGGCGCTCGTCGAGCTGAGGCCGGCAGCCGGACGCGAGGAGTACCGGATCACCCAGGCCGGTCGGGAGGCGGTGGCGCGCCGTGCCGATGTCGCCGTTCTCCCCGCTGCTCCGCGGCGGAGACTGCCCCGGATTGGCTCCAGGCCCTCCCCCGAGTGCAAGGTCGAGCAGGCGACGATCCTGTTCACCGACGTTGTTCGATCGACGGAGCTGCTCGACCGTTTGGGCGACGAGGCGGCGCACGAGGTTCGCCGGCGGCATTTCGACCTCCTCCGCAGCGCCCTCCGCGACCACGGCGGTCGTGAGGTTAAGAGCCTCGGAGATGGGCTGATGGCCGTGTTCGACAGCACTCAGGCCGCAGCCGCCGGCGCTCTCGCGATGCAGCGGGCGGTGGATGGATGCGATGACCCCGTGCAGCTGCGGGTTGGGATCGCGGCCGGCGAGACGGTGCGCGAGGACGACGACTACTTCGGCAGACCGGTGGTGATTGCAAAGCGCCTCTGCGACGCTGCCGACGCCGGCAAGGTGCTCGTATCGGGGCCCGCCCGCGGGTTGGTGGCGGACTCGGCGATCGACCACGAGCAGCTCGGACCGCTGGCGCTCAAGGGGCTGAGCGAGCCCGTGACCCCCACTGTGCTGCGGGCCTGTCAGCTCGCGCCCGCCGGCTAGGAGAGAGGGTGTCGCGGCGATTCTTCAGGCACGGTGAGCTGCCGCTGGTCGTGCTGGCGCTTCTGGCCGACCGGCCGATGCACGGCTACGAGCTGATGTCGGTGCTCTCACGCCTTTTCGGTCCGCGGTACCGGCCCTCCCCGGGCAGCGTCTATCCGGCACTGGAGGCCCTCGAGGCGGAGGGCCTGGTCGCGGGCGAGACCGCCGCCGGGCGCACCACCTACCGCGCCACGGAGACCGGGGCCGAGGCGGTCGCGGCGCGGATCGACGACCTGGCGGCGCTCGAGCTTCGCACTGGGGTGCAAGTCCAACCGGCGGAATCGCTCGATTCCGCCCTGGCGCGGTTCAAGGCGCGGCTGGCGCCGCTCTCGGGCCGGGTCGATGTGGCAGAGGTGGCGCCCGTTCTGGAGCGAGCGGCCGCCGAGATCGAGAGCCGTTACGGGCTCATGACCAAGGAGGCAAAGCCATGACCGATGCATTCGAGCGCGCCGCCGAGCGCGCCGAGACCGAGTACCGGCGCAAGCGTCGGCAGCGCTCCGCTCGCCTCCAGCGGAAGGGCCTTCGCATCCACGCGACCGTGTTCCTCGCTGTCCAGGTGCTGCTGGTGATCATCTGGGCGCTGCAGTGGCAGTTTGGGGGGACCAGCCACCCGTGGTTCCTCTATGCGTTCGCGGGCTGGGGCGTGGGGCTGGTGGCCCACTATGCGGTGATGCGCGAGACGGCTGGCACGGAGCAGGAGATGACTGCGCGAACGGGTGACGGCGGACCGAGCTAGACGTCGATCCAGGTGGCCTTGGGGCCGAGGTTGCGGACCGGCGTCTCACCGATCTGGCTCTGGCAGCCCCAGGACTCGTGGATGTGGCCGCAAACGGCGAGGCGCGGGCGCTTTTGCTCGACCGCCTGAAGCAGGGCGGCGCTGCCGAAGTGGTCGCCGCCGCCGTTGGCGTCGCAGTGGCCCTGGGGCGGCGAGTGCAGGACCAGCACCGCGCCTTCGGGGCAGGGCGCGAGCATCTCGCTCGCCGTCTCGTCGTCGAGGTCGAAGCTCCAGTCCCAGGGGGTGACCGGGACGCCGGCGCCGAGGCCGAAGACGTCGACGCCGTCGATCGTCGTGCCTTCCCCATGTAGGACGATGGCGGCGTCCCAGCCGGCCGTCGCTTCGCGCAGGGCCTCGTCGGTCTCGTTGTTGCCGGGGATTAGGACCGTCGGCACCTCGATTGCCGCCAAGGCACCGATCGTCTCCTCCAGTCCCTCGTGCACTGAAGCGAAGTCGCCGGCGCCGATCACGACGTCGGCCTCGGCCGACATCTCGACCAGCTTCGCCGCCTGGCCGAGGTCGCGGTGCAGGTCGCTGAAGGCGAGCAGCTTCACGCCCCAAACTTAGCTTGCAGGGGGCGCCTCCGGCGAGATGCAGGCCGTTTCGGTGTTGGTCGCGCCGGACAGCGGCATGGCCTGTCGGGCGCATCCGCATCAGTTTCCTCATCTGGTGCTACGGGTACCAAGCGGCTGGTATCGACTACGGAAGGAGCTTTTTGATGGGAATCATCGGATGGATAGTGCTCGGCTTGCTTGCCGGCGCGATAGCCAAGCTGATCCTTCCCGGTGACGACCCGGGAGGGTTCATCGTGACCACGCTGATTGGCATCGCCGGCGCTCTGCTGGGCGGTTTCATCGCCAGCGCGTTGGACATCGGCGACCTCGACGAGTTCTTCGACATCGGCACCTGGCTGATCGCGATTGGCGGCTCGCTGCTGCTGTTGATGATCTACCGGCTTGTGGTGGGCAACCGCAGCGGCCACGGCGCCTATAGGTGACCTGCGCGTAGTCGGGCGGGCGGTTCGATAGTCTCGCGCCGCCCATGCCCGACATCTTCTGGCTCGGACTCGGAATCGCTGCTCTCTTCGCCCTCGTCGGCCTGATCGCCGGCGCGCGCTCGCGCACGACGGCGACGCTCACCGGTCTGGCGATAGGCGCTTTCCTGGGCGTGATGAGCGCCTTCCCGCTGCTGGCTATCGGCCTCGCTACCAGCTAACCCGTTCGCCCGCGGCAACCGGCTAATCTCGCGGCGGTGGTCCCCACCGTCACCCTCCACGACGGCATCGAGATACCGCAGCTCGGCTTCGGCGTTTTCCAGGTGCCGCCGGAGGAGACCCAGCGGGTGGTCGAGGAAGCACTCGCCACCGGCTACCGGCACGTCGACACCGCCGCGGCGTACCGCAACGAGCGCGGCGTCGGGGCCGCGGTGGCCGCGTCGGGAATCCCCCGCGAGGAGGTCTTCGTCACTACCAAGCTGTGGAACTCGCGCCAGGGCTACGACTCGGCCCTGACCACGTTCGAGAAGAGCCTCGGGCGGCTCGGGTTCGACTACGTCGACCTCTACCTGATCCACTGGCCCGTTCCGACGGAGGACCGCTTCGTCGAGACCTGGCGCGCCTTCGAGCGCATCCACGAAGAAGGCCGCGCCCGCACGATCGGCGTCTCCAACTTCCGCATCGAGGATCTGCAAAGGCTCGAACGCGAGACCTGGATTCGGCCGACCGTCAACCAGATCGAGCTGCATCCGCTCTTCCAGCAGGCCGAGCTGCGCCCCTGGCTTGCCGAGCGGGGCATCGCGACCGAGGCCTGGAGCCCACTCGCCCAGGGAGCGGTCCTCGCCGACGCGACGATCGGCTCGGTCGCCGAGCGGCACGGCAAGACGCCTGCCCAAACGATCCTGCGCTGGCACCTGCAGCTTGGCAACATCGTCATCCCCAAATCGGTGACGCCGCAGCGGATCCGCGATAACCTCGACGTCTTCGACTTCGAGTTGAGCGAGGAGGAGATGGCAGCGATCGGCCGTCTCGACACCGGCCGGCGCGGCGGCCCGGACCCCGCCACCTTCGCCGCTGCCTAGGAGCGCGTCAGGCCTGAGCGGCCTCCGGCCGACGCACTCGCTGCCGGCCCTCGCCGTAGAGACGGGTCTCGTACAGGATCATCGCCCAGAGCAAGACGTTGGCAATCGCCACGCTGGCGAGCGCGGGAAGCTCGACCGCGACCGGGACGAGGAGCAGCAGGATGGCGGCGAGAAGCAGCCGCTGGCGGTTGATCGTCCTCACGTGGCGGTAGCGGAAGGCGACGTGGCCGAGGAGGTAGAGGGCGAGGCCACCCAGCAGCGCGAAGGCCGGCACGGTGTCGAGGTGGTCGTCGAAATGGCCGATCGTCTTCTTCAGGCCGAGCGCGACGAGGACCGTCCCAGCGACCATGAACAGGTGCAGGTAGGAGTAGGAGTCGCGGGCCATCTCGTTCTGGACCCTGCCCCGCTCCGCCTCGGCCAATCGCCGCCCGGAGACGATCGCGACGACGTCGAAGTAGACCCACCACATTCCCGCCGTCAGGGCGACTCCGAGCACCGCTGCGGCGCCGATGCCGAAGCTGAGCGCGCCGGCCGCGCCGACGCCGATCGCGACGATCGACTCGCCGAGGGCAATGATCACGATCAGCGCGTGGCGCTCGGCGAAATGCTCGGGCACGAGCCGCCAGCCCTCGGGCCGGATGAAGTACGGCCCCGCCATGTCGAGGAAGAGGGCGAGCGCCCACAGCGCCCCCTGAGCGACCCCGTCGAAGAACGAGGCGGCGGCCAGCAAGGAGACGGCGGCCGCCGTGCTGGCGCCGAGGCCGATCACCGAGTGGCGCAGCTCGTCGTCCTCGGGACTGGCGAGCATGAAGAGGCCGATGTGGGCGACGCGAACCGCGCCGTAGGCGAGGGCGAAGACGAGCGCCAGGTCCTCGAAGGCTTCGGGCACGCAGAGGGAGACGATCAGCAGCGACGCCATCGCGCCGAAGATGACAAGGCGCACCGCGTCCTCCTCCGGGTCGACGACGCTGGTCAGCCAGGAATAGCCGACCCAGGCCCACCAGAGCATGCCGAGCACGAGCAGGCCCTGGGCCAGGCCGGACCAGGACGGATGGTGCGACATCAGCGCCGTGCACTGGGTGATCGCGAGGACGAAGACGAGGTCGAAGAAGAGCTCCAGGGGCGTCACCCGCTCCCCTTCGCGCAGCCTTGCCCGTAGCCGGGGCTGACGCGCTTCGCCGGAGGACGCCATCGCGCCCATCATCGCAACGTCAGGGGGCGTGCCCTCTCGTCCGCGGCGTCGCCTGCGAGGATGCCGCGCCATGACGAGCGACCGCAAGGCGGAGGCGCCGCGGACCGAGAAGGCGCTGCCCGGCATCTGGCGCCTGCGCCTGGCGTTGCCCTGGCCCGGCGTCCCGCACGGCAACGCCTGGGCCGTCGCCGCCGACGGCGGCATCGTCCTCTTCGACACGGGGATCGGCGGCAAGGGCCGACTGCGCCAGCTCGACTTCGCCCTCGCCCAGGCCGGCTTCGGGCTCGAGGACGTGCGCCTGCTCGTCTGTACGCACTCCCACACCGATCACTACGGCCTGGCGGCTCCGATCGTCGAGGAAGCCGGCTGCGAGCTGTGGATGCACCCGCGCTGGGAGCACATTCGGCTACTCGCCGACGACCCCGCGGCAGCGCTCGAGCAGCGGATCGAGGCGGCGCGCCAGAGCGGCGTCCCAGTCGCGGCACTGGAGCGCTACCGGGAGGCGCGCGAAGAGGACGGGGAAACCGGGCTCGACGGGCTCGTCGAGCCGCACCGCGACCTCGTCCCCGGGGTCGAGGTGGAAACCGACCTCGGCACCTGGCAGGTGCACGAGACGCCCGGTCACGCTCCCTCCCACGTCGTCCTGCACCAGCCCGAGCGCAAGTTGATGATCTCCGGCGACCACCTGCTGGGCCGCACCGTCCTTTTCTTCGACTACGGTCACAGCCCCGACCCGATCGGCGAATTCCTCGGCGGCCTCGACGAGATCGAGCCGCTCGACGTCGACCTCGTCCTGCCCGGTCACGGGCGCACCTTCCGTGAGCCGGCGGCGAAGATCGCCGAGGCGCGCCACCAGGTCGAGGAGCTGCTGGGGAAAACGCGCGCCTCGCTCGCCGAGGGCGAGAAGACCGCCTTTGAGATCGTCGCCGACATCCTCGGCCCGGAGGGCGTCAAATCGATGGCCAGCGCCTGGGCCCTGCAGATCGTCCTCTCCTGCCTCGACCACATGGCACTGCAAGGCGAGGCCGAGTCGGTCGACGGGACCGATCCGCAGCGGTGGAAGCTCACGTAGCGAAACCGGGTGCCCCGCTAGTCTCTGCCGCCGTGGCCAGCTTCACGCTCACCCGCGAGGTCAAGGCGCCTCCGGAGACCGTCTTCGACGTCCTGACCGACCACCGCGGCTACGCCGACATCACGCCGATGCGCCGGGTCGAGCTGGAGCGCGAAGGGGAGCCGCCGCCCAACGGCGTCGGCACGATCCGGGTCCTGCACTCGGTCGGGCCGCCGCTGCGAGAGGAAGTCATCGCCTACCGCCCGCCCAGCCGCTTCTCCTACAAGATGCTTTCCGGCATCCCGGTCCGCAACCACGTCGGAACCGTGGAGCTGACCCCGAACGGCGACGGCACCAAGATCACCTACGCGGTCCGCACCTTCCCGACCGTGCCGCTCGGCGGCTTCGCCGTCGTCGGCGCCGTGAAGCTGGCGATCAAGCAGCTCCTCAACGGCGTCACCAAGGAGTCGGAGCGGCGCGCGGTAGCTGGGAGCTGAGCCGGCCCGGATGGGCCAGCGCATCGACCAGACCGAGCTGCGGCGGCGCGCCGTCGAGGGCATCCGGGACGAGGTCGAGGCCTTCGGCAGCGGCCATCCCGACTCGCGGCTGATCCGGCGCGATGGGCTGCTCGCCTCGCTGACCCCGGCATCACCACAGCGTTCGCTCTTCAACTCGGTCTTCTACGAGGACCCGACCGCTCTCGCCGAAGAGCTCGATTCGCTGGCCGAGCTCTACGACGCGCAGGGCATCGCCGCCTGGACGGTTTGGGTCCCCGACGAGGACCGGAAGACGGCCGGCCTGCTCGACAAGCGCGGGCACGCGCTCGACGCGGCGCCGCGGGCGATGGCGATGGAGCTGGTCGAGCCGGTCGAGGTGTCGGCGTCGCCGGCAGGGGCGGAGCCAGGACCCTGTGAGCCCGCGATCGCCGCCGAGCTCAACGACCGCGCCTACGGCTACGGGTCCGACGGCTTCCGCGCCGCCCTCGCCGGCGCGACGCCGATCCAGTGGCACGGTGCCTGCATCGAGGGCGAGGCGGTCGCCTGCATCGGCACGATCGTCGTCGGCGACGACTGCTGCGTGACCGGCGTCGCGACCCTGCCCGAGCACCAAGGCCGCGGGATCGCCGGCTGGCTGCTGCGTCGGGCGCTCGCCGCGGCGCGCGAGGAAGGACTGCGGACCGCCTCCCTGCAGGCGACGAAAGCCGGGGCGCCGCTGTACGAACGGCTCGGCTTCGCCGATTTCGGTTACGTCGAGATGTGGGAGCTGCGGCGCTGAGCGAGACACCCCGCACCTTCCGGCGCGATCTCAGCCGGGTCTGGGCCCAGCGCAAGCGGCTCTGGCAAGAGCCAAAGCGGCTCTGGCGCGAGCGCCGCCGCTTGGCGCTGGCGCTGATCACCGTTGCCCTGCTGCTCTTCGGCGGCGGGCTCGCGCTCGCCTACGAGCTGTTGAAGCGGCCGCCCGACATCCACAACCCGGACGTCGCCTTTACCCCGCAGAAGCCGAAGGTGCAGCGGGCGAAGACGGTCAGCTGGCCGCTCTACGGCTACGACCGCCAGCGCACCCGCTACCTGCCCTCCAAGCGGGTGAAGCCCCCCTTCCGCAGGACCTGGCGCTACAAGGACGGGCCGCTGCTCGAGTTCCCGCCCATCGTCGCCCGCGGCAAGCTTTTCCTCGTCGACAACAGCGGCTATGCGATCGCGCTCGATGCCGGCACCGGCAAACAACTCTGGCGGCGGCGGATCGGCCGCCTCAACGCCTCCTCCCCCACCTACCACCGCGGCCGCCTCTACATCGTCAACCTCGTCCCCGGCCACGTCCTCAAGCTCGACGCGAAAACCGGCAAGACGATCTGGAAGCGCTCGCTGCCAAGCCGGGCCGAGTCCTCCCCGGTCGTCGTCGGCCGCAGCGTCTACTTCGGCTGCGAAGACGGGGAGCTTTACGCGCTCAGCACCCGCAACGGCAACGTACGCTGGTCGACCGGGCTCGGCGGCCCGGTCAAGTCCGCCCCTGCCTACTACGGCGGCGTCCTCTACGTCGGCGACTACGGCGGCTACATGAACGCAGTCGACGCCAAGAGCGGCGAGCTGGTCTGGCAGAGCGACTCGCTCGGGCAGGGCTTCGGCACTTCGGGCGCCTTCTACTCGACGCCGGCGGTCGCCTTCGGCCGCGTCTACGCCGGTAACAACGACACCCGCGTCTACAGCTTCGACCGCAAGGACGGGACGATCGCCTGGACCTACTCGACCGGTGGATACGCGTACTCGGGGCCGGCCGTTGCCAACACCAAACACACGCCGCCGACCGTCTACATCGGCTCCTTCGACGGCAACGTCTACGCGCTCGACGCCAAGGACGGCGAGGCGCGCTGGATCCGCTCCGCCGGCGGCCAGGTGATCGGCTCCCTCACCGCGATCGGTGACGTCGTCTACGTGGCCGAGTTCACCGACACCTCGACCACCGGCTACTCGATGAAGACCGGCAGGACCGTCTTCCGCTACCCGCGCGGCACCTACACTCCCGCCGTCTCCGACGGCCGCCGCCTCTACCTGGTCGGCTACTCGAGCATCACCGCCCTCCTGCCCTACGACTACAAGGCGGCGGTAGCGGAGCGGCGGGCGGCGCCGAGGCCGGGCCCAGCCGCCGACGGGACGAAAACGGCGCCCGGAGCGCCGAAATCGGCCCGTCGGCGGGAGAAGCGTTAGCGCCGCTTCGGCGCCAGGCCACCGGGCGGGGGCGGCGGCGCCTTCGGTGGGAAGGGCGCGTAGGAGGGGATCCGCGGGTGGTGCAGCCAGTTGCGCAGGACCGAGAGGCTGGCGGGGTAGTTCTGGATCCGGTAGCTGCTGGCGGAGCCGAAGTCCTGGTAGTAGACGAGCATCTTGCAGCGGCGGTGGCGGTCGACCCAGGTCAGTAGCTTGCGGACGAAGGTCGGATCGTCGCCGTTGGAGACTCCCCACTCCGGCAGCGCGAAGGGCTTGTCGTCGTAGCGGCGGTAGAGCCCAGCCAGCGCCTCCCAGTCCTGGTTGTCGGCATAGATGTCGGTCCCAACCCAGTCGACGTAGTCGCTGCCGGGGTAGAAGTGGCGCGGGCGGTTCTGGGGGACGGTCGGGGAGCCGGCCGGCAGGGTGCTCCAGAGGACGGCAACCGGCGCCTTAGGCAGGCCGGCGACGTCACTGCGCAGCGGTGGCAGCCCCGCCTCGGCCAGCCGGGCATCGATCTCCGCCCGTCGTCCGCCGCCGTGGACGATCACGTAGATGCGGCGGAAGGCGCGTATGTACTGGCGGGGAGTGTGAGCGCCGCCGCGCGGCTTGCCGGCGCAGTCGTAGGCGGCGTAGACGTTTATGCAGCGGTTCGGCTCACCCAACGGCCGGATGTAGGCACGCATCTTCTTCGCCCAGAACAGCTTGTTGAGGCGGACCAGGTAATCGTCGCCGTCCCCCTGAGCGATGCCGCGCGGGGTGATCAGCTCGTGGCCGTCGCTGTTGTCGGCGGTGGTGATGTGCAGCATCGGCCGCGCTCGCGCCTCCTGCCAGCGTTCGATCGACTCCGGGAAGTCGGTGCCCCAGGTGCGGAAGGTCTGGATCACCGCAGGGTGTTTGTTCATCGTCTCGCTGAAGGCGCCGAAGTCCGCCGGGTCGCCGGTGTCGGAGATGCCGAAGAAGACCTTCTTGCCACGCGGTTCCAGCGGCTCCAGCGGTGCTGCGCTCGCCGCGGCAACGAACACGAGCGACGCGAGCAGGCAGACGACGGCCGCACAGGCGGTCGTCAGCGTCGTTGCCCTGTGGTGCGAGGCGATCATCCGGGTGTGATTCGACCGGCCGGCGTTCCTCCCTCTCGGCGAAGCCGGCGGTGGACCAATGGTGGCAGCACCCGGCCCGAGAGTCCGGGCGCTAGCCGGAGTGCAAGGCGACTATCTCCAGCACGTCGGTCGCGTACTTGTCGATGAAGCCATGACCGACGCCGCGGATCGCGAGTAGCGCGGTGGGATCGGCTGGCCTGGCCGCGGCGATCGCTTCCAGGGTGCTGTTGTGGGCGACGGTATAGGCCGGCTTGCCGTCGGCGGCGCGCAACCGCCACTCCTTCAGGCGCTCGAATAAAGCCGCATCGGAGGCCGACAGCTCGGCCGGCGGCGCAGCCGCTTTGGCGGCTGCGCGACGCGGCCGGACGGCGATCGTCTCCGGGTCGGGCAACCAGCGGTCGGCGTCGCAGACATCGCAGCAGCGGCCGAGGGGCTGAGCGGCGGCGCTGTCGCTGAAGTGGTCGAGGATGCTGCGGCGGCGGCACCTGTCGGAGTAGATGAAGGATTTGATCGTCTGGTAGTCGCGCCAACCTCGCTCGTGGGCGATCGCCAGCTCCGGGTTGCCGGCGCGCTGCTGGTTGAAGCGGACGAGGCGGCCGAGGTCGGCGCGCATCGCCAGCAGGATCGCCCGGGCCGGCTTGCCGTCGCGGCCGGCCCGCCCTGCCTCCTGGTAGTAGGCCTCGAGACTGGTCGGGATCGCCACGTGCCACACCGAGCGCACGTCGGCCTTGTCGACGCCCATCCCGAAGGCATTGGTGGCGACGACCACCTCGGCCTCCCCCTCCATGAAGCGGTGCTGCGCCGTCGCCCGGTCCTCGGCTGCCATCCCGGCGTGGTAAGGGACGGCGCTTAGGCCGGCGTCGCGGAGATGCCCGGCGAGCTCGTCGGTGTCCTTGCGGGTCCCGCAGTAGACGATCGCGGGGCGGCTGCCGGGATCGGCCAACCCCGCTTCGAGCAGTGCCAGTCGCCGCGCCTTCGAGCCAGTGCCTTCCAGCCGCACGATGTCGAAGGAGATGTTCGGCCGGTCGAAGCCCGAGCGCACCTGCAACGGGTCGCGCATGCCGAAGCGACTGGCGATCTCCCGCGCGACCGCCTCGGTCGCCGTCGCCGTGCAGGCCATCACGGTCGGGCGCCCGAGCCGCTCGGCGATCTGCGGCAGGCGCAGGTAATCGGGCCGGAAGTCGTGACCCCACTCGGAGACGCAGTGCGCCTCGTCCACCGCAAGCAGGTCGATCCGCCGCTGTCCGATCGCCTCGAGAAAGACGTCGGAGGCAAAGCGCTCGGGTGAGCAGTAGACGATTCGCGCGGCGCCGCCGCGAACCTCGGCGAGGGCGCGACGCACGTCCTCCCACTCCATCGCCGAGGTGACCATCGCGACCGGATGCCCGGCGCGCGTGAGCCGCTGCCACTGGTCGTTCATCAGCGCGATCAGCGGGCTGACGACGATGGTCAGGTCCTCGGAGGCCAGGCCGGGAAGCTGGTAGCAGAGGCTCTTTCCGCCGCCGGTAGGCATCACGATCAGCGAGTCGCGACCCGCCAGCGCCGCCTCCACCGCCTCGCGCTGCCCGGGCCGGAAGGACTCGAAGCCGAGCTGGGCCAGCAGAGTCTCCGGGCGGCGTTGGGTCGATTCCATAGCTCCCAGGCTATGCCTGGCCCCGGCGCCGCCTGCCCCAACCCCGGCTCCACTCAGGTTTCGATCCGGACGGCGCGGGAAAGGGTGGAGACGAGCAACCAAGGAGGAGAGATGTCAACCCTTGCGATCGTCGCAATAGTCGTGGGCGTCCTGATCGTTCTCGCGCTGGTGATCTCGGCCACCCGCAAATCCCAGCATCGCCGTGAGTTCGCGGAGGTCCAGACGGAGGCGCGGCACGACGATGCCCGCCACCATCGCGAGCAGGCCGAGGAGAGCCGCACCCAGGCGGCAATCGCCGAGGAGCGCGCGAAGCGGGCGCAGGTCGAGGCCGAGCTGGACGAGGAACGGGCCAACCGCCGCGAGCAGGAGCTGGAGAGCGAGCGCTGAGAAGCGCGGCGGCTAAACGACGCCGTCCGGCAGCCAGGGATCTTGCCACTGGCAGATGCCGCGCGTCAGCTTCTCGGCCTGCGGCGGTCCCCAGGTGCCGCGAGCGTAGGGATGCACCGGCCCCGGCTCGTCGAGCAGCGGCTGCACGATCCGCCAGGTCTCCTCGATCGACTCCTCGCGGGTAAAGAGCTGGCTGCGTCCGTGCAGGGCGTCGTCGAGCAGTCGCTCGTAGGGCTCGGGCTCTTCTCCCGGCACCTTTTCGAAGAGCACCTCGAGGTCGGCCGGCTCAAACGTCTCGTCCCCCGCCTTCTTGGCGAGGAGGTGCAGGCGGGCGCCCGGCTTTGGGTCGATCCGGATCGTCATCTGGTTCTGGTCCGGCCGCTTGCCGTTGCCGACGCCTAGCGGCGGCGGCCGCTTGAAGACGACGCTGACCTCGGTCTCCTTCACCGGCATCGCCTTTCCAGCGCGGACGAAGAACGGCACCCCGCTCCAGCGCCAGTTGTCGATCCCCAGCTCCAACGCCACGAAGGTCTCGGTCGTCGAGTCGGCCGCCACGCCCGGCACGTCGCGAAAGCCCTCGTACTGGCCACGCACGTAGCGCTCGGGGTCGGCGCTGCACACCGCCTTGAACAGCTCCAACTTCTTGTCGCGGATCGAGTCGCGCTGGTTGCCGGCGGGCGGCTCCATCGCGACCAGCGCCAGCACCTGGAGGATGTGGTTCTGGACGACGTCGCGCAGGGCGCCTACCGGGTCGTAGAAGCGGCCGCGGTCCTCGACGCCGAAGTCCTCGGCCATCGTCATCTGCACGAAGGCGACGTGCTGCCGGTTCCAGACAGGCTCCAGCAGCGAGTTGGCGAAGCGCAGGTAGGCGATGTCCATCACCGGCTCCTTGCCGAGGAAGTGGTCGATGCGGAGGATCCGCTCCTCCGCCAGCACCTCGTGCAGCTCGGCGTTGAGCGCCCGCGCCGACTCCAGGTCGTGGCCGAAGGGCTTCTCGATCACGACGCGGGCGTTGTCGGTCAGGCCGGCCGCTCCCAGCCCCGCGACTACGGTGGCGAAGAGCGAGGGCGGCACCTCGAGGTAGAAGACGGGGTGCTTCGCCGCGCCGATCGCCTCGCGGACGCGCTCGAAGGTCGCCGCGTCAGCGTAGTCGCCCTGCACGTAGGAGAAACGCGCGGCGAGCTGGGAGAAGACGTCCTCGTCGGGGTCCTCGATCGTCGCCGCGATCGCCTCGCGGGCGTGCTCGCGCAGCCGCTCGACGCTCCAGTCGTCGATCGCGACGCCGACGATCGGGCAGTCGAGCTTGCCGCGGGCCTCTAACCGGTAGAGCGCGTGAAAGGTCATTTTCCGCGCCAGGTCGCCGCTGATCCCGAAAATCGTCAGGACATCGGCGACCGGCCCGTCGTTCTGTGCAGCCGCTGCGGCCATCCAGCTCGCCAGGCTATCCGAGGGCGCAGGCGTGACATAGGGTTACGTAAATGGAGCTCGGCATCGTCGGACTAGGCCGCATGGGCGCCAACATGGCCCGACGCCTGATGCGCGACGGGCACCGCTGCGTCGTCTACGACGTCGCTCCGGAGACGATCGCCGCCCTGCGCGACGAGGGTGCCGAAGCCGCCGACTCGCTCTCCGACCTTGCCTCGAAGCTGACTCACCCCCGCACCATCTGGGTCATGGTGCCGGCGGGCGAGATCACGGAGGCGACGATCTTCGACGCCGCGGCAGTACTCAAGGCGGGCGACGCCATCGTCGACGGCGGCAACTCCTACTACCGCGACGACATTCGCCGCGCCGAGCTGCTGCGCGAAAAAGGCATCGACCTGATCGACTGCGGCACCAGCGGCGGCGTTTTTGGCCTCGAGCGCGGCTACTGCCTGATGATCGGCGGCCCGGACAACGCCGTGCAGCGCCTGGAGCCGATCTTCGCCTCGCTCGCGCCGGGCGTCGGCGCCGCCGAGCGCACCTCCGGCCGCAGCGGCGACGCCGCGCCCGCCGAGCAGGGCTACCTGCACTGCGGGCCCAACGGCGCCGGGCACTTCGTGAAGATGGTCCACAACGGGATCGAGTACGGCGTGATGGCGGCCTACGCCGAGGGCTTCAACGTCCTCCGCAACGCGAATGCCGGCAAGGTGGAGCGCGAAGCCGACGCCGAGACGGCGCCGCTGGCGCACCCCGAGTACTACCAGTACGACCTCGACATCCCCGAGGTGGCTGAGGTCTGGCGGCGCGGCAGCGTGATCGGCTCCTGGCTGCTCGACCTGACCGCCGCGGCACTGCAGGAGTCACCCGATCTCTCGAACTTCAGCGGTCGCGTCTCGGACTCGGGCGAGGGACGCTGGACCTCGATCGCGGCGATCGACGAGGGCGTGCCGACGCCCGTCCTGACCACGGCGCTGTACGAGCGCTTCGCCTCGCGCGACCTCGACGACTTCGCCGACAAGGTGCTATCGGCGATGCGCAAGCAGTTCGGCGGCCACGACGAGAAGACGTCCTGATGCCGCAGCTGGAGGTCGTCGCCGACGAAAAGGCGGCGGCGCGACGCGGGGCCGAGCTGATCGCCGCGGCCGGCGTGGCTGCCGTCGCCGAGCGCAACGCCTTCGCGGTGGCGATGAGCGGCGGTCGTACGCCCTGGGCGATGCTGGCGATGTTGAGCGATGCGGAGGAGATGCCGTGGGCGAAGACGGAGCTGTTCCAGGCGGACGAGCGGATCGCCGCCCCCGGCAGCGAGGAGCGCAACCTCACCCACATGGTGCTCGGCCTCTCGCTCGACCACCAGCCGGCGCTACGGCCGATGCCGGTCACCCAGCGCGACCTGGAGGCGGCAGCGCGCGAATATGAGAGCTCGCTGCCGGAACGACTCGATCTCGTCCACCTCGGTCTCGGCGCCGATGGCCACACCGCCTCGCTGATTCCGGGTGACCCGGTGTTAGAGGCCGCCGACCGCCGCGTCGCCATCACCGAGAGCGCCTACCAGGGCCACCGCCGCATGACCCTCACCTATCCCGCCCTCGCCGAAGCGCGCCAGATCTTGTGGCTCGTTACCGGCGAGGCGAAGCGAGAGGCGCTCGCCAAGCTGCTCGACGGCGATCGCTCGATCCCCGCTGGGCGGGTCGAAAACGAGCGGACGGTCGTGGTGGCCGACGAGGCTGCTGCGGGATCTGCTGGGGCCTAGTCCACATCGCAACTTCTGTTAGCGAATTCGCTAACATAGTTGCCATGAGCCCGTTCACCTCCCACGTGCCATCCACCAGCGCCTCGCTGATGGACGAGATCTACCGTGCGAGCGGTCTGAGCCAGGCTGAGCTGGCCCGACGAGCCGGGATGCCCCGATCCGTCGTCAACGTCTACCTGCGCGGGCACCGCGAGCCGGGCGCCGATGCCTTGGCCAAGCTGGCAGCCGCCGGCGGGCTCGAGCTGACTGTCGTCCCCCGCAAGGCCCCCCTGGACGCCGAGCGCGCCGGGCGGATCCTCGTGCAGGTTCTCGAGCTGGCGGAGGCGCTTCCATATCGGCCTCGCCCGACGCTCGACTATCCGCGCCTCGCGGACCGACTCGAGAAGGCGGCGTAGGCCGTGAGCGAGCTGGTCGACAAGCTCTTCGAGATCCACGACGCACTGACTGCGGCCAGCCTTCCGCATGCCTTCGGCGGGGCGATCGCGCTCGCCTATTGCGTTGAGGAGCCACGGGGAACTCGCGATCTCGACCTCAACATCTTCGCCTCGTCGTCCCGCGCAAAAGAGATCCTGGCCAAGCTTCCGCCCCAGGTCTCGGTGAAGGCGAAAGACGTCGCTGCGGTCGCCCGCGACGGGCAGGCGCGCCTATGGTGGGGCGAAACGCCGATCGACGTTTTCCTCAACAACCTGCCTCTGCACGAGGCCGTTGCCGCCGGCGTCGTCTGGGTGCCGCTGGCGGGCCGTCAGATCCCAGTCCTCGATTGCGCTTCGCTGACGATCTTCAAGGCATTCTTCGACCGCACCAAGGACTGGGCGGACCTCGAGGCGGTCACCCTGGCGACGCCCGAGGACATCGAAGGGGCCATTGCCACCATCGCCGAGCTCGTCGGCAGGGACGATCCGGCTTGCGAGCGCCTCGAATCGCTGCTTGCCGCTCGTCCGGGCTAACTCGGCTCGGCATCCGGCGGGTGCAGCCGCTGGATCGAATCGCCTCGTCCGATCAGCACCTCACTGACCAGCGAGGGCGGGAAGAGACCGTGGGCGGCGACGCCGGGGTCGGCCTCGAGGCGCGCGGCGAGCGCCGCCGGGTCGCCGACGGCGCCCTCGTAGTCGGCGATGACGCCATCGTCGGGACTGGGTGAGGCGTCGCGTACGGTCACCTCGGGGCCGAGCCGGGCCAGGGTCGAGCGCAGGCCGAAGGCGAACAGCTC
Organism: uncultured Solirubrobacterales bacterium; assembly: GCA_963817945.1. Classification (GTDB taxonomy): domain Bacteria; phylum Actinomycetota; class Thermoleophilia; order Solirubrobacterales; family 70-9; genus VRUE01. The sequence continues at coordinate 688,668 of CAWFQH010000001.1, forward strand.
CAGCGGGACCGGGGCGCTCAGCGAATCGACCGGCTTACTCGAGTCGGCGATCACGACGAAGCGCTCGGCCGCCGCGGCGACAATCTTCTCGCGCAGGTGGGCGCCGCCGCCGCCCTTGATCAGCCAGCCGTCCGGCGTCACCTGGTCGGTGCCGTCGATAGCGATGTCGAGCCGCTCGAGGGAGTCGAACTCCTCGACCGGGATGCCCAGCTCGCGCGCCTGCTCCTCCGTCGCGACCGAGGTGGCAACGCAGCGAATCCCGCTCAGACCGCGACGCGCGATCGCCGGCAGCAGCTGCGCGACCGTCGAGCCGGTGCCGAGGCCGACCGTCATCCCGTCCTCGACCAGCTCGGCCGCGGCCTCCGCGACAAGGCGCTTCTCGTCGTCCGCCCCGCTCACTGGAGCGGACTCTATGCTCGCGAGTCGATGGACGCGCGCATCTGGTTGAGCGGCGAGCGCGGCGAGCCCCGCTCGGTCGCGCTCGCGGAGGAGCGAACCGTGGTCGGTCGAGATCCCGAAGCCGATGTCCAGCTCGACGACGAAGCGGTTTCCTGGCACCACCTCGAGATCGAGCGCCGCGGCGACATCCTGATGGCAACCGACCTCGACAGCCGCAACGGCACCGCGCTCAACGGCGACCCGCTCGACCGGCCCCGCCGCCTGCGCGACGGCGACACGCTGATCGTCGGTGGCCACCGACTGGAAGTCTCGATCCCGCAGCCGGGACAGGGCGGCGAGACCGTCGCCGCCAGCGAGCCCGGTGTCGCCCTTAACGCCGAGGAGCGGGCAACCGCCGCGGCGCTCGTCGCCCCGTACCGCAGCGAGGGCGCTTTCGCCGGCCGCCCCGCGACCCGCGCCGAGATCGCCGAGGCCCTCCACGTCAGCGAGCGCACCGCGCAGCGCCGCCTCGACGCCCTCGCCGCCAAGCTCGAAGTCCCCGGCGGCGCCGGGCGCGAGCGCCCGCGCCTGATCGCGGCGCGTGTGATCGAGCTTGGCCTCGACCGCTAGCTAGGCCCGATCCGGGCCAAATCCGGCCCGATACGAGGCGCCGGTGTCGTTGGCGCGCACGGTGTCGCGGTCGAGCATCGGTGGTGCAAAGTCACTCGACTCCGAAAGGGGCATCCGATGTTCAACCGCTCGCTCTTCACCGCACTGTTCGCCTGCTTCGCCCTCGTTCTTCCGGCCGCCGCCTCAGCGGCACCCGGCTCTTCGGGCGCGGTCGTCTTCTCCCGCGTCGTCATCGAGAAAACCACTCCCGACGGGCCGGAAGGCAAAATCGTCGAAGAGCCCAAAGGTGGGCTCTACGCGGCACGTAACGGGCGGCTCAACCAGCTGACCGAAAACCCCGCCGACAGCCAGCCAGCCTTCGCTGCCGATGGCAGGCTGATCGCCTTCGTCCGCGCCGGCGACGTCTGGGCGATGCGCGCGGACGGCTCCGCCCAGCACGCGCTGACCAGCGGCACCGACGTCGACGGGCGCCCGCGCTTGGCGCCAAACGGCCGCTACGTCGTCTTCGAGCGGCGCGGCCCGGCCGAAGGCGCACCGCGCGACCTCTACTCGGTCAACATCGCCGGCGAAGGTCTGCACGCGCTGACCTCCTCGCCGGAGGACGAGCACGAAGCTACCTTCGCGCCCGACGGCCGTGCGCTCGCGTTCGTCCGCAGCACGGCGGTAGCGGGCGGCGGCTTCGCCGACGACCTCTACTCGGTCAAGCCGTCTGGAGCGGGACTCGCCCGGCTGACGAGGAGCGGCCGCATCGACGAGTTCTCGCCGCGCTACTTCAGCGGCGGCATCGTCTTCAGCCGCGGCCAGAGCGGCGAAGGGCCCGGCGCTTATGCCGACATCTACACGATGCGCCGCAACGGCACCCGGGTGAAACCAATGGTGCGCGGCGTCGGCTCGGCTTTCGTCGAGGACGTGACGCCGAACGGCCGCCTGCTCCTCTTCCGCCGCGACCAGGGGCTCTGGGTCAAGCGGCTGGGGCCGGGTCGGGCACGGAAGCTGACCGAGGTTGCCGACGGCTCCAAAACCAACGCCGTCTTCTCCTCCGACGGCCGTAAGGTCGCCGCCTTCGTCGCCACCGAGGACATGGAGGTCCTTTCGGCGGTGGACGTGGCCACTAGCCGCGAGAGTCAGCTGGCGGAAGGCTTCGGGCTCGAAACCGGGTCGGTCGCCTCGACCATCGGCCCGATCATCGCCTGGCAGCCGGTGCGCTAAGGCTCCACCGATGGACTCTGGCGAGACTCGGGGGTCGTCAGGCAAGGACGCAGGGAGGCCGAATAGCAGCGCTATTCGGGCGACCGAGGACACCGCCTGACGATCATCCGAGGCCGCCAGCGTCCATCGGGCGGCGGTATAACCGCCCGGTGGCGGAACCCGCAATCGGCTCGACCCTGGCCGGCTACCGACTCGACGAGCTGATCGCACGGGGTGGCATGGGCGTCGTCTACAGAGCGACGCAGCTGGCGCTCGACCGACCGGTCGCGCTGAAGGTGATCGCCTCCCACCTCGCCGCCAAGCAGGACTTCCGTGATCGCTTCCTGCGCGAGTCGCGCCTCGCCGCCCGCCTCGACCATCCCGGGGTGGTGCCGGTGTACGACGCCCGTGAGGAGGACGGGGAGCTGATCGTCGCAATGCGGCTCGTCGCCGGCGGCGACTTGAAGACCCGCATTGCCCGCGAAGGGCCGCTGCCGCCGAAGCGGGCGATCGACCTGCTCGCCCAGGTAGCCGCTGCACTCGATGCGGCGCATACCGCCGGCATCGTCCACCGCGACGTCAAGCCGCACAACATCCTGCTCGAAGGGGACCACGCTTACCTCTCCGACTTCGGCCTCGCCAAGGCGCTCGGCGACTCCGGCGTCCTGCGCGAGACCTCGATCGTTGGCACCGCCGAATACATGTCGCCGGAGCAGTGGCGCGGTGCCGACGTCGGCCCTGCCGCCGACGTCTACTCGCTCGGCTGCGTCCTCTATGAGGCGGTGACCGGGATCGCTCCATTCGCCCGCCAGGCCGGCGACGCCGAACCGCGGATGCCGCGGGGTCTCGACGCGGTGATCGAACGCGCCGTGGCCAAGGATCCGGCCGACCGTTACCCGAGCGCGGGCGCCCTGATCGAGGCCGCGCGTGAGCGTCAAGGGGCGACCCCGGCAGCCACCGCGGTCCTCTCCGAAGGGCCCGACGGTCCGACCCTGCCGCTCGGCGGCGGCGAGCTCGACCGGCCCCCAGGCCTGAGCCGCTGGCGACGACCGCTCGCAGCCGGCTTTCTCTTCTGGTTCCTCGCGGGGACGGGTGCCCTGGCGGCGGCGGTCGTTTCTGCCCTTCTGCTTTTCGGAGGGAACGACGTCTCCGTTTCGGACCCGGTCCGCGTCGGCAACGTGCCGCTGCGGATCGCTACGGGACAGGGGTCGGTCTGGGTCACCAGCGCTCCAGAAGGCACGCTGTCGCAAATCGACCCAGACACGGGTGGGCTGAGCGGGCCACCCCTGCGGCTCGGCGGCGACGTCTCAGGCGTTGCGGTTGGAGCAGGGTCGGTCTGGGTGTCCAGTCCTGAGACGCACAGCGTCCTGCGCGTCGATCCCGTCAGGCGGCTGATCACCAAGATCCCGGTGGGGGGACGACCCGGGGCGGTGGTCGTCGGGGGCGGCCGGGTCTGGGTCGCCGACGACGCCGGCTCCGGCGTGACGGCGATCAACCCAGCCGGCGAGCGGGTCTTCAAGACCGGTATCCCGCCCCACGCGGCGCCGCTGCGACTAGCCGTCGGGGCCGGCGCGGTCTGGGTCAGCAGCGCCTCGACCGGCACCGTGCGGCGCATCGACCTCGGCACGGCGAGGGCCAGCGCGCCGGTCCGGATCGGTCGCGGCCCCGCCGGGATAACGGTCGGAGGCGGTCTCGTCTGGGTCGCGAACAGCCGCTCGGACACCGTGACCCGGCTCGACCCGTCGACCCGGACGATCTTTGGCGACCCAATCCTGGTCGGGGCCCGGCCCGGCGGGATCGACGCCGGCACCGAAACCGTCTGGGTCGCCAACTCGGGCGACGGCACCGTCAGCCGAATCGAGATCGAGAGCGGCGAGATCAGCGGCGAGCCAATTTCCGTCGGCTTCGAGCCGGCGGCGATCGTGGTGGGAGACGAAGCCGTCTGGGTGGCCGACAATGCCGCTGGCACCGTCACCCGGATCGAGCCCTGACGGTAGGGTCCGGGGTGTGCCGAAGGACATCGACCGGCTCTGCATCGACACGATCCGGACGCTGTCGATAGACGCGATCCAGAAGGCCGACTCCGGGCACCCCGGGACCCCGATGGCACTGGCGCCGGCGGCCTACACGCTCTGGCAGCGCTTCCTCCGCTTCGACCCGGCCGACCCGATCTGGCCGAACCGCGACCGCTTCGTCCTCTCGGCCGGCCACGCCTCGATGCTCCTCTACTCGCTCCTCTATCTAGCCGAGGTGCAGGCTGTCGATCCCGACTATGAGACCCTCGGCGAGCCCGCCGTCGGTCTCGGCGACATCGAACGCTTCCGTCAGCTCGATTCGCGGGCCCCCGGCCACCCCGAGTACCGCTGGACGTCGGGGGTGGAGACGACGACCGGGCCGCTGGGGCAGGGCGTCGCGACCTCGGTCGGGATGGCGATCGGCTCCAAGTGGCAGGGGGCCCGCTACGGCGCCGACCTCTTCGACTTCGACGTCTACGCGATCGCCGGCGACGGCTGCCTAATGGAGGGCGTCTCCGGCGAAGCGGCCTCGCTCGCCGGCCACCTGAAGCTCGACAACCTCTGCTGGATCTACGACAACAACCGAATCACCATCGACGGCAAGACGAGCCTCGCCTACGAGGACGACGCCGCCGCCCGCTTCAAGGGCTACGGCTGGAACGTAACCCGGGTCGGCGACGCCAACGACATCGAGCTGCTCGGCCGCGCCTTCGAGGAGTTCGAGGCGGAGAAGGAGCGCCCGACGCTGATCATCGTTGACAGCCACATCGGCTGGGGGTCGCCGCACAAGCAGGACACCGCCGCCGCCCACGGCGAGCCGCTGGGCGAGGAGGAGGTGCGCGAGACGAAGCGCGCCTACGGCTGGCCCGAGGACGCGCAGTTCCTCGTCCCCGACGGCGTCAAGGACCACTTCGCCGCCGGCGTTGGTAGGCGCGGCGCCGAGCTGCGCGCGCAGTGGGAGTCCAAGCTGGCGGGCCTCGCGGAGCGCGACGGCAACCTGGCAGCGGAGATCGGGGCGATGCAGCGACGCCGGCTGCCGGTCGGCTGGGACGCCGATATTCCGAGTTTCGATGCCGACGAGAAGGGGCTGGCCACGCGCAAGGCCTCCCAGCGCGTACAGAACACGATCGCCACCCGCCTCCCCTGGCTGCTCGCCGGCTCGGCCGACCTCACCGACTCGACCTCGGTCCGCCTCGACCTCGACGACGCGGTCGACTTCGAGCCGGGTGCCTTCCAGGGCCGCCAGCTCCATTACGGCATCCGCGAGCACGAGGCGGCTGCGATCTCCAACGGACTCTCGCTCTGCAAGCTACGCCCGCTCTGGTCGACTTACCTCACCTTCTCCGACTACGCGCGGCCCGCGATCCGGCTCTCGGCGTTGATGGAGCTGCCCGTGATCCACCTCTTCACCCACGACTCGATCGGGCTCGGCGAGGACGGCCCGACCCACCAGCCCGTCGAGCAGTTGGCCTCGCTGCGAGCGATCCCCGGCCTCGACGTGATCCGCCCCGCCGACGCCAACGAGGTGGCCGAGGCCTGGCGGGTAGCCCTCGATCGCACCCACCAGCCGGTCGCGCTGGTGTTGACGCGGCAGAACGTCCCCGTCCTTGACCGCTCCCGCTACGCATCGGCGGAGGGCCTGCGCCGCGGCGGCTACATCCTTGCCGACCCCGAGGACGGCGACCCCGAGACGATCCTGATCGCCACCGGCAGCGACGTCGCCCTGGCGGTCGCCGCTCACGAGGAGCTAAGCGGCGAAGGTGTCCGCTCGCGGGTCGTCAGCCTGCCCTGCTGGGAGCTCTTCGAGCGCCAGGACGAGGGCTACCGCGACGAGGTGCTGCCGCCTTCGATCACGGCCAGGGTCTCGGTTGAGGAGGCATCGACCCTGGGCTGGGATCGCTACGTAGGTCCCGAGGGCACCAAGATCGGCATGCACACCTTCGGTAGCTCGGCGCCGCTGAAGGACGTCCAGACGAAGTTCGGCTTCTCGCCGGACAGAGTCGCCGAGGCAGTCCGCGAGGCGCTGGTCCGCGTACGTGGAAGCCGATGAAAACCCGAAAGGAGCCAGCGTGAAGCCGACCGCGAGCCTGCACGAGTTGGGTCAGAGCCTCTGGCTCGACAACATCACCCGCCCGATGCTCAGCGAGGGGGTCCTCGGCGGCTACATCGACGAGCTGTCGGTGACCGGGCTCACTTCCAACCCGACGATCTTCGACAAGGCGATCTCCGGCGGCGACGCTTACGACGAGCAAATCGCCGCCCAGGGACCCGCAGCCGCTTCCACCGAGGACCTCTTCTTCGAGCTGGCACTGGCCGACCTGCGCGACGCTGCCGCGCTCTTCGCCCCGGTCCACGCGAGCACCGGCGGGGTCGACGGATGGGTCTCGATCGAGGTCTCGCCGTTGCTCGCCGACGATGCCGCGGCGACGATCGAGCAGGCGCGCGAGCTGCACGGCAAGGCCGATCGCGACAACCTTTTCGTCAAGATCCCTGGCACGGAGGCCGGTCAAGTGGCGATCGAGGAGGCGATCTTCGCCGGCATCCCGATCAACGTCACGCTGCTCTTCTCGCGCGAGCAGTATCTGGCTGCCGCCGAGTCCTACATGCGCGGCATCGAGCGCCGAATCGAGGCGGGGCAGGACCCCGCAATCCCCTCGGTCGCCTCGATCTTCCTCAGCCGCTGGGACGTTGCGGTGGCGGACTCGGCGCCGGCGGAGCTGCGTAACCGGCTCGGGATAGCGATCGGCATGCAGGCGTACGCCGCCTACCGGGAGCTGTTGGCCTCCGAGCGCTGGCAACGGCTCGCCGGCGAGGGCGCCCTGCCGCAGCGCTTGCTCTTCGCCAGCACCGGCACCAAGGACCCCGAGGCGTCGGACGTGCTCTACGTCGAGGCTCTCGCCGCCCCCGACACGATCGACACGATGCCCGAGCCGACCCTGCTGGCCTTCGCCGACCATGGCGTGGTCAGGGAGGCGCTGCCCGAGGACGGGGGCGATGCCGAGCAGGTGCTGGCCGCGTTCGCCGCCGCCGGCGTCGACCTGAACGCACTGGCGACCCGTCTTCAGGAGGAGGGCAAGCGGGCCTTCGACAAGTCGTGGCGGGAGATGCTCGAGACGATCGAGTCGGAGCGGCAGCGCCTGGGGGCGGCCGGGTGAGCGCTTCTCCGCTGCGCGAGGTTCCCGCTTGGCGGGCGTTGGAGCGCCACTTCGCCGAGATTCGCGGGCGCCACTTGCGCGACCTCTTCGGCGAGGACGCGGGGCGGGGCGAGCGTCTTGCCGCCGAGGGGGCCGGCCTCTACCTCGACTTCTCCAAGAATCGATTAACTGACCAGACGCTGATCATGCTGGCCGAGTTGGCCCGCGAGCGCGGCGTCGAGGGTCGCCGCGAGGCGATGTTCGGCGGCGAGCGGATCAACGTCTCCGAGGACCGCTCCGTCCTCCACGTCGCGCTGCGGATGCCGCGCCAGCGCTCGCTGATCGTCGACGGCGTCGACGTGGTCAAGGAGGTCCACGGGACGCTCGACCGGATGAGCGCCTTCGCCGAGCGGGTGCGCAGCGGCGAGTGGACCGGCCACACCGGCAAGCCGATCCGCAACGTCGTCAACGTCGGCATCGGCGGCTCCGACCTGGGGCCGACGATGGCTTACGAGGCGCTGCGCCACTACAGCGATCACGAGCGGACCTTCCGCTTCGTCTCCAACGTCGACGCCACCGACTTCGTCGAGTCCACCCGCGACCTCGACCCGGCCGAGACGCTCTTCGTCATCTCCTCGAAGACCTTCACGACGCTGGAGACGATGACCAACGCCCGCACCGCCCGCGAGTGGGTGCTGGCCGGCCTCGGTGCAGACGAGGCGGCGATAGCCAAGCACTTCGTCGCCGTCTCGACCAACGCCGAGGAGGTCGCGAAGTTCGGCATCGACACCGAGAACATGTTCGGCTTCTGGGACTGGGTCGGCGGCCGCTACTCGATGGACTCGGCGATCGGGCTATCGACGATGCTCGCAATCGGCCCCGACCACTTCCGGCAGATGCTGGCCGGCTTTCACGCGATGGACGAGCACTTCCGCGAGGCGCCGGCGGCGGAGAACCTGCCGATGCTGCTCGGCCTGCTCTCGGTCTGGTACTCCGACTTCTTCGAGGCGGAGACCTGTGCGGTGCTGCCCTACGACCAGTACCTGCACCGCTTCCCCGCCTACCTGCAGCAGCTGACGATGGAGTCGAACGGCAAGCACGTCACCCTCGACGGCGCCCACGTCGACTACGACACCGGGGCGATCTTCTGGGGCGAGCCCGGGACCAACGGCCAGCACTCCTTCTACCAACTGCTGCACCAGGGGACGCGCCTCGTCCCCTGCGACTTCATCGCCTTCATGCGCTCCAACAACGCGCTCGGCGACCACCACGACCTGCTGGTCTCCAACGTCTTCGCCCAGGCGGAGGCGCTCGCCTTCGGCAAGACCGAGGAGGAAGTGCGCGGAGAGGGCACGCCGGAGGAGGTCGTCCCGCACCGCGTCATGGAGGGCAACCGTCCCTCGAACACGATCCTCGCGGAGCGGCTCGACCCGCACACGCTCGGCACTCTCGTCGCCCTTTACGAGCACAGCGTCTTCGTCCAAGGGGCGATCTGGGGGATCGACTCCTTCGACCAGTGGGGGGTCGAGCTGGGCAAGGCGCTGGCAAAGCGGATCGTCCCCGAGCTGCAGGCAGAAGACGAGCCACAGCTCGACCACGACAGCTCAACCAACGTGCTGATCCGCCGCTACCGGGGCGCGCGCCAACACGCGAGCCCGGAGGCTGAAGCGTAGGCATGTCGCCGCTCGACGCCCTCCCCCTCGCGGCGTCGGAGTCCAACTTGCTTGCCGCCCGCGAGCTGATGGCCTTCACGCTCGGCTTCCACATCGTCCTCGCCTGCATCGGCGTCGCCTTCCCCGCCCTCGTCCTCACCGCCAACTACATCGGCCTGCGCCGCAACGACCCCGACGCGATGCGGCTGGCGCGGCGCTGGTCGAAGGTCGCCGCCGTCACCTTCGCCACCGGCGCCGTCACCGGCACCGTGCTCAGCTTCGAGTTTGGCCTGCTCTGGCCGGAGTTCATGGAGCGCTTTGGCGACGCCTTCGGGATCGCCTTCGCGATCGAGGGAATCTTCTTCTTCATCGAGGCGATCTTCCTCGCGATCTATATCTACGGCTGGAAGCGGCTCGGCGGCTGGGCACACTTCTGGTCTGGCGTGCCGATGCTGGTCTCGGGAATCGGCGGCGCCTTCTCGGTCGTCACCGCCAACGCCTGGATGAACACGCCGCAGGGCTTCACCCTCGATGCCGCCGGCAAGGTCATCGACACCGATCCGCTCGAGGTCCTCTTCAGCCCCGCCTGGAGCTACGAGGTGCCGCACATGATCCTCGCCGCCTACATGGTCGCCGGCTTCCTCTTCGCCTCCGTCTACGCGGTCGGCATGCTGCGCGGCCGTCGCGACCGCCACCACCGGCTCGGACTGCTGATCCCACTGACGATCGCCTGCATCGCGACGCCGGTGCAGATCTACGTCGGCGACGTCGCCGCCCGCTCGGTCGCCGACGACCAACCCGCCAAGTTCGCCGCTTTCGAGTGCATCGAGGAGACCGGCCCCGACCAGACCGAGTACCTGGGCGGGATCTGCACCGACGACGGCGTAAAGGGGGCGATCGGTATCCCCGGCCTTGACTCCTGGCTGGTTGGCTTCGACACCGACACCGTCGTCACCGGCCTCGAGGACGTTCCGCCGAATCAGCGGCCGCCCGCGAACACGCTGCTGCACCTCTCCTTCGACACGATGGTCGGGATCGGCTTCGGCCTGCTGGCCCTGGCCGCCTGGCTGGCGGTCTCCTGGTGGCGACGACGTGACATTCCCCGCACGCCGTGGTTCCTGCGCGCGGTCGCTGTCTCCGGCGCGGCGGCGATCGTCGCGGTCTGGTGCGGCTGGATCGTCACCGAGGTCGGTCGCCAGCCCTGGATCGTCTACGGCTTCATGCGGACCGAGGAAGCGGTGACCGAGGCGGAGGGTCTCTGGTTCGCCTTCGCCGGCGTGGTCCTGCTCTACGCGGCGCTCGGTACCACGGCGATCCTCGTCCTGCGCGGGATGGCACGCCGCTGGCGTGAGGAGGGCGAGGCCGGCGAGGGCGAGACCCCCTACGGCCCCCCGGCGGCAACTCGATGATGCCGATGGGCCGAAAACGGCACTCCGGCTTCCGTTTTAGGCCCATCGGCGGAGAGGGATGCGATGTCTAAGGCCGATGCCGCGGCGGCGATTCTTTGGATCGGCGCGACGCTGTACGCGGTCTTCGGCGGCGCCGACTTCGGCGGCGGCCTCTGGGACCTCCTTGCCGGCGGCGCCCGCAAAGGGGCGCGGCCCCGAGCCCGGATTCAGGTCTCGCTGACCCCTGTCTGGGAGGCCAACCACGTCTGGCTGATCTTCATCCTGGTCGTGCTCTGGACCGCCTTCCCCGACGCCTTTGGCGCGATCATGTCGACCCTCTACGTGCCGCTGGCGCTGGCTGCTCTGGGGATCGTCCTGCGCGGTGCCGGCTTCGCCTTCCGCAAGTCGGTCGACTCGCCATCGGCACAGCGAGCCCTCGGCGCCTGCTTCGCCCTTTCCTCGGTGATGACGCCCTTCTTCATGGGAGCGGTTGTCGGCGCGATCGCTGCCGGCAACGTCCCCGCCGCCGGCAACGTCCCCGCCGCCGGCAACGGCGACGCCTTCTCGAGCTGGATCGAGCCGCTGCCATTGCTGACCGGGGCGATCTTCGTCGCCAGTGGCGCCTACCTGGCTGCGGTCTTCCTCATCTTCGACTCGCGCCGCGCCGGCGAAGCCGAACTGGAGGAGTACTTCGCCCGCCGCGCCCTCGCCGCCGCCGCGGTCGCCGGCGCCTTCGCCCTCGCCGGTGTCTTCGCGCTGCAGGCGGACGCGACCTACATCTTCGACCGCCTCACCGACGAGGGCCTCCCCCTGATGCTGCTCTCGGGCGCCTGCGGACTGGTCGTCCTCCTCATGCTCGCCGGCCGCGCTCGCCGCGGCCTGCGGCCGTTGGCGGGACTGACGGTGGCGGCGCTGATCTGGGGCTGGGGAGTCGGCCAGTACCCCTACCTCCTCCCCACCTCGCTGGAGATCTCCGACGCCGCCGCCCCCGGACCGACCCTGACCTCCGTCCTCATCGTCTTCGCCGCCGCCGCGGTCGTCGTCGTCCCCGCCCTCGGCCTCCTCTACACGCTCACCCAGCGCGATGTCGTCGGCGAGTGAGGCGCGGTCGATCCGCGCGGTGCTCTTCGACATCGACGGGACGCTCTTGGTTACCGGCGGGGCGGGTGGCAGGGCCTGGCGGCGTGCGTTCCGCGAGCTGCACAGCATCGACGTGAACATCGCCGACCACACCGACGCCGGCATGACCGATCCCGAGATAGCGGCGATCGTCTTCCGCGAGGTGCTGGGGCGCGAGGGCACGCCGGAAGAACGCTCGAAAGCGATCGGCTGTTACCTCAAGCACCTGCCCGACACGGTCGCCGAGTCAGACGGCTACCGGACGATGCCCGGCATCGGCAAGCTGCTCGACGACTTGATCGATGCCGGCCGCCTGCTCGGCCTCGTCACCGGCAACGTCGAGGCCGCAGCCCACATCAAGCTCGCCCGCGCGGGCTTCAACCGCTACTTCAGCTTCGGTGGCTACGGCTCCGATTCAGCTAACCGCACCGAGGTGACCGAGGCGGCTCTGCGCCGCGGTGAGCTGGTCTCCGGCGGCGCCCTCGCCGACGATGCCTGTATCGCCGTCGGCGACACCCCGCGCGACGTCAAGGCCGGTCACGGAGCGGGGGTCAAGGTCGTCGGCGTTGCCACCGGCAGCTATTCGCTCGACCAACTCCACGAGGCCGGCGCCGACTGGTGCCTGGAGACCGTCGAGAGCGGCTTCCCGGCCTAGGAGGGACTAGCGCTGGCGCTGCCTCTCGGCCGCGGTGAGGGCAGCGATGTCAGCCAGGTCCGAAGGCCGGCCCGCAGCGCGCTTCATCCGGATCAAATCGTCGAGGGAGGCGATCGCGATCTCGATCCCCTCCAGTTCGACGACCAAGGCGGCGGCGCGCAACTGCTCGAAGCTGCGCGAGCCCTTCGGCTCCTTGAGAATGTGGATCTGGCCGTGCAGCGTGGCCAGCGGCGGCACGATCGCCGCGACGACGAGCCGGTCGGGGTCGGTCGGCGAGAGGTCGCCCTCGGCGAGATCGGGATCGCTGGGTCGGGCTTCCAGCTCCTCCAAGGCGGCGCTGAGCCGGCGGATGTTCTCGGGCTCCGGGTCGGGGGTCAGGTCGAGGACCATCGTCGTGCGCCCATGGCCGTGCACCTGGGTTGCGACTCCCCCGATGACCACATACTCGACCTCGTGGCGAGCGAGGACCTCGAACAAGCGGACCATGTCCAGCGGCCGTTCCGCCGGCCGCTCGCTGCTCATCGTCCCCTCGCCGCCGTCGCCGGATGCCCAGCACGGCGGGCTCGGTCGCCTTCAGCTGCCAACTCCGACATGGCGCGGTTCCAACTCGCCCCCTCGCGCAGCCGTTCGGCCGCGCTCGCCGTGGCCGTCGCGGCTAGCTCGCTAGTAGGAACGGGCGACTCCAAGGGCTCCACCTTCAGCTCGGCCCGCATCCCCAAGGCGAGCATCAGCTGCGCGAAACGCTCGAGGGTCGGCGCCTCGTCTCCGCGCTCGATCCGACTGATCGCGTCCTGGCTCGTGCCCGCCCGCACGGCGAGGCGGCGCTGGCTCAGGCCCTGCGCCACGCGCGCCTGCCGCAGGAGTGGACCGAGGTCGCTTTGACACTCCATACGGTGTCAGGGTACTCTACGACAGGCTACAGCGGGCTTGGTAGATCGAGAGGAAGCCGTTTTCGAAGCCGTTCCTCGCCGCCCGCAGATAGAGGCGCCAGACGCGGACCCGTTCGGGACCGGCAAGGCGGATCGCCTCGTCCAGGTTCTCGTCGAGACGGCGCGCCCAGTGGCGCAGCGTCTCGGCGTAGTCGGCGCCGTGCTCGGAGACGTGGCGGGTGACGAAGCCGGCCCGCTCCAGCGCCAGCAGCACCCGCGAGAGATGCAGCGGTTCGCTGTCGGGGAAGACGTAGCGCTCGGAGAACGGTCCCGCCGCGGGGTCGGTGTGGCGCAGGCGGGCGATGCCGTGGTTGAGGAGGCGGCCGCCGGGCTCGAGCAGGCCGGCCAGGGTGCGGGCGTAGACATCGATCTGCTCCTCGCCGACGTGCTCGACCATGCCGATGCTGGCGATTGCGTCGAAGCGCTCGCCGGTGAGGTCGCGATAGTCCATGACCTGGATCTCGACCCGGTCGGCGACCCCGGCCTCCTCGGCCCGCCGCCGCGCCCGCTCGGCCTGCGGGGGCGAGAGGGTGATTCCGACCACCTTGGCGCCGTGGCGCGTCGCCGCCCGCAGCGGAAAGCTGCCCCAGCCGCAGCCGACGTCGAGCACGCGGTCGCCCTCCTTCAGCGCCAGCTTGCGGCAGACCGTCTCCAGCTTCTCCTCCTGCGCCTGCTCCAGCGTCTCGGCGCCGTCGGCGAAGAAGGCGCAGCTGTAGGTCATCGATTCGTCGAGGAAGAGGGCGAAGAACTCGTTGGAGACGTCGTAGTGGTGGCGGACAGCTCGGGCGTCGCGCTCCTTGCTGTGACGTCGACCGCCCAGCACGAGCTCGGCGGCCGGGCGGCGGGGCGGGCGGGTGAGGCCGGCGGCCCGCACCGCGCCCAGCAACAGCCGCGCCTTGTCCCCCCGCTCCAACGGCGGTGGCTTCCAGCTGTCCAGGACCTCGATCACCTCGTCTATGTCGTCGACCTCGATCGCGCCGCTGACGTAGGCGCGGCCGAGGCCGAGCTGGCCCGGTGCGCGCAGGACATGGGCCGCCGCACGCGGCGAGCGCACGAAAAAGGTGGGGCCGCCGCCGTCGCCGGCCGGCAGCCGGGTCCCGTCCCAGAACTCGACCGTGAACGGGCGGTCGGGCATGCGGGCTTCGATCTCCCGTCGCAGCGGCTCAGTGGTGGCGAAGGGCATCGGCGCTGACCTTATCCGCACCTGGCTCGTCCCCGCCAGTCGGAACCTTCGTCCCGGGAACGCGTTTGGCCGCGAAGCCAGGGGGAACCGACGTATCATCGACACGATGGCAAACAGGGGACCGCTCCCTTCCGACATACAGCCGGTCGAGAACGAGACGCGCGACCGGATCATCACCGGCCTGGTCACGCTGATCCCGTTCGTCGCGCTCGGCTTTGCGGGGTGGCAGGTCTGGGGAAGCGCGCTGCACTGGAGCGATGTCTTTCTCTTCCTCGGCATGTACGTGTTGACGGGCCTGGGGATCACCGTCGGCTTTCACCGCCACCTCACCCACCGCAGCTTCAAGACCCACCCGTGGCTCCGCGGCCTGCTCGGCATCCTCGGCTCGGCCGCGATCGAGGGGCCGGTCACCTCCTGGGTCGCCGACCACCGCAAGCACCACGCCTTCTCCGACGAACACGGCGACCCCCACAGTCCTCACGTCGACCACGGCGGCGGCATCCGCGGCGCCCTGCGCGGCCTCTACCACGCCCACATGGGTTGGCTCTTCATCCATACCCAGCGCGGCAACAAGGAACGCTTCGCGCCCGACCTGCTCGAGGACCCGGTGATCAGCTGGGTCGACAGGACCTTCCTGCTCTGGGCCGTGCTCGGGCTCTTCATCCCCTTCGCCCTCGGCTGGATCATCGGCGGCACCCTGTTCGCCGCCCTCACCGGCCTGCTCTGGGGCGGCCTGGTCAGGGTCTTCGTCCTGCACCACTTCACCTACAGCATCAACTCGCTCTGCCACGTCTTCGGCCGGCGTGATTTCGAGACCGCCGACGAGTCCCGCAACTTAGCCCTGATCGCCCTGCCCACGCTCGGCGAGGCATGGCATAACAACCACCATGCCTTCCCCACTTCGGCTGTCCACGGCCTCGGCCGCTGGCAAGTCGACGTCTCGGCGATCGTTATCGCGGCGCTGGAGAAGGCAGGCCTCGTTTGGGACGTGGTGCGGCCTTCCGCGGACCGCATGGCCGCAAAGGCCACCTAACCGAGTCGGTCAGGGAACCTCAGGCGATTCGTACCAGTCGATCCAGCTGTCGCACGCATCGCCGAGCGGGGCGTGCCGGCGCGGCCCCGCCGGCACGGCGACCAGGTTGCCGAGCTGGGCCTTGCCGGCGTAGCCACTGAGGCTCTGCAGAGCGGTCGGATCGTCGGCAGCGATCGTGAAGCGGGTCAGCCCGCCATCACTAACTAGCTCCCCCGCCGGCCAGAACTGGCCGTCGTTGGCGAGGCTGATCGTATTGGGCCGCTGCCCGTCAAGCGCCGGCACCAGCTCCTCGCGCAGGCCCGGCGCGCTGAGGCTGAGCCCGAAGGGCGAGAAGTACTGCAGCGAGAGCTGCCAGCGCCCGGCTGGCAGCTCGATGGTCTGCGAGGCGCTCTCGCCTGGGCCGAGCACGTTGCCCGGGCGCCAGCGCAGTTTGTGGGCGATCGCCGGTGACCCGAACAGCGATGCGCGACCGGCGTTAGAAAGCAGAACGCGGATCTCGGGCGAAGCGCAGCCGGCTTTCGCCGCGGCGTCGGTCCCCTCCAGCAGGACGTGGCGGTCCTCGGGCGTCTCGCCCATGCGCTCCCAGAGCAGAAACGACGGGGTCGCCGCGATGCGCCTGAAGTTGGGCGGCGCCTCGCTGTTCCAGGCCGCCCGGCCGGTGACCACGTAGGGGACGCGATCGAGCGTGCCCGCCGAGAAGGAGTCGAAGTCGATCGGGCTGTAGGCGTCGCCGGTGTCGAACGGCTTTTCTGGATTCGGCGAGACTTCGGGATCGGGGAACTCGACCAGCGGGACGTGGGTGTCGGCGCCGAGCAGCTCGTAAGCCGCGTAGCGGTCCTGACCGGCATAGAGGACCGGTTCGCCGTGCAGGGTGGGCATGAAGGCGCGCAGCTCGGCGCCGTGGCCGGGCGGCCCGACTGGGGCGTCGCGCAAGACCAGCAGGCTCGAGTAGGCGGCGCCGCCGATGAAAGCGACAGCGAGAGCGCTCCATCCGAGCCGCGCCCCCACCCCCGCCGACGGGCCTGAAAGCGTCCTATTTGTCCGCTTTGAGGCCCGTCGGCGGGTTGGAAACTCGGCTAGCAGGGGCCTGATCGCGACCAGCATCGCCAGCGGCGCCGCGATCATCAGTGCCTTCGCCTGCGAGTAGTCGCCACTGGACGGCAGCGAGGCGAGGTAGAGGGCGACGCAGGCGGCGAGGCCGATCGGCACCGCCAGCTCGCGGCGCCGCACCCACCAGGCGCTGCCGACGACCAGCGCCAGCATCGATATCGCCCCGGCCAGGCCGGTCAGCTGGGCGCCGCCGGGGGCATCGAGGCGGTAGTTCGAAGCGGGCCAGACGCCCAATGCCTCAACCGGCGAGACCGGTCCGTAGGTGTTAGCGCCGGCGACTTTATTGAAGGTGTGGACGAAGCCGAACGGCCCGACCAGGGTCACGGCGGCGCCAAGAGCCGCCAGCAGCACCAACGCCACCAGGGTCAGCGGCCGCAGCAGGAAGCGCAGCAGGGCCCGTGGCGCAAGCGCCGCCCGCACCTCCGGCAGGGTCAGGCTCCAGATCGCCAGGATCAGGATCGGCCAGGCGAGGCCGGCGAAGCTGTAGGCGAAGAAGATGCCGCCGGCAAGGGCGAGAAAGGGAAGCGCCAGGCGCAGCCAATCCAGCGCCGACGGGCTAACGGAAGCGGGAGCTCTATCTTCGGCCCGCTGGCGACCGAGCTCGGCGAGGCCGATCGTGAAGGCGAGCACGAGGAGTGCCTCCGCCGTCTCCTTGAACGCCCCCTGCGCGTAGTAGGAGGCGGCGAGGTAGGTGACTGCAACCATCACCGCAGCCAGCAGCCGCCGCGCCGGCCCCAGCCCCGCGAGGGCGCCGAGCGCGGTGAGGCCGGTGAGGACGCCGATCGTGAGGATCTGACCGACGAAGGCCTGGGCGAGCCCGATCCCGGGCACCGCAGCAACCGCCACCGCGAGGCCGTGCGGGCCAAGCGGGTAGCCGGGCTCCGGCGTCGGGCCGGTGCCGCTGCGCAGCCACTCGGCCCAGGCCAGGTGGAGGCCCAGGTCGTTGTTGAAGCCGACGCCGAGCAGGCCCCAGCGCGCCGTCATCGCGAAGGGGATCGAGAGGACGAGCGCCACCACCAGTGCCACCGGCAGCCCCTGCCGCAGCGCCTCCCTTCGCCGACGGGCCGAAAACGGCACTCGGAGTGCCGTTTTCGGCCCGTCGGCAGCGGGCTGGCGGGCCGCGACGATCGCGGCGGCCGCGAGCAGGAGGACAACGAGGCCCAAGGTGGCGGAGGTGCCGTGTCCTGGCGCCCGTGCCAGGACGCCGCTGACCGTCAGCAGAGCGCCAAATCCGGCCGCCGGTGCCCACCACACCCACGAGTCCCGTCCGGCGACGCGGAGCAGCGCGCGCCCGACTAGGAGCGAGGCGGCGCAGATCAGTGCCGCCGAGACGTAGGTCCCGATCATCAGGGAGGGCAACCTATGACAGCCAGCGGCTGCTGCGCGGCCCGCTCAGTACTTCGCGGCGGCGCGCTCCAGCGTCTCGCGCAGGTTCTCGCCCTGCAGCGGTGGGCCATGTCCGGTGCAGATAACCGCCGGCTCCAGTGCAGCCAGTCGCCGCACCGACTCCTTCGCCCTGGCGTGGTCCCAAGCCCAGGCCGGATGGGGGACGCTGGCCTCGCCGTGCGGCAGCGGTTTCAGTCGCGCCGAGTCGATCAGGTAGACGACGTCGCTGACCAACGCCAGCCGGTCGCTCTCACGCCAGAGACCGATCAGCCCCGGCGCGTGGCCGGGGAAATGAAGAACCTGGAAGCCGGCGACCTCGTCTCCCTCGCTGACGGTGCCGTCGATCTTCACGGCGCCGCCGTCCCAGCGACGCAGCAGGTAGGGGTAGATCCAGCGAACCGGGGCAACGGGCAGCTGGTCAAGATTGAAATAAGGCGCTATCGCGGACTCACTTTCCGCTTCCGCAACTTCGTCGGGGTGGCAGTGGATCGGAACCCCCAGCGATGGCGCCGTGCCGCGGTGGTCGGCATGGGCGTGGCCGAGGACGACGCGCTTCAGACCGCCCAATCGCTTCGCCGTCTCGCGTGCCTTCTTGACCATCGACTTGGAGCCAGCGTCGAACTGGACCACTCCGCCCTCGTCCTCGAGGAAGTAGATGCTCATGCCCTTGCGCAGGTCGCCGCGCAGCAGCCAGACTCCCTCCGCGATCTTCTCCTCGCTCATCCCGGCCCGAGTCTAGGCTTCCGCCGATGCCGATGCTGTGGAAAGTCGGGCTGGCGATCCTGGTCGCCTGCCTTCTCGCCTCGATGGCGATTGCCGCGGTCCGCCTGACGACGACGCCGACGGAGATCCTAGGCGACGGCTTCCGCGGAGTTCCCGCCCGCCAGGCCGGGCGTTAGATGATCAATCCCACTCGAGTCCGAGTCGGGGATCGATCATCTAGTATCGCGGCGTGTTCTCTCGCATCGTGGTCGGAACCGACGGATCGGAGACCGCCGCCGAGGCGGTGCGACAGGCGGCCGACCTCGCCAAGATCTCGGGAGCGCAGCTGAGCATCGTCAGCGCCTACGAGCCGGTCTCCAACCGACGCGTCGAGGGCGAGCAACTACACGCACCGGCCGATGTCCAGCACGAGATCAACCCGCGTGAGGACGTCAACCTGGTCCTCGACGCCGCCGCTGCTGCCGCCAAGAAGGAGGGCCTGGAGGTGCAGACGCACCCGGTCGAGGGCAACCCCGGCGACGCGATCCTCACCGTCGCCGAGGAAACCGGCGCCGATCTGATCGTCGTCGGCAACAAAGGCATGACCGGCGCGCGCCGCTTCCTGCTCGGCAGCGTGCCCAACAACGTTTCCCATCACGCCCCCTGCAGCGTGATGATCGTCCGCACGACCTAGACGACTAGGCCGAGGGGTCGGTCGCAGCGTCGGCGTCGATCAGCCCGGCACCCTGCTTGGTCGCAGGCTGGCCAAGGTCGCGCGCGGTTGCGCGCAACCGCTCCGTCACCCAATCGACCGCGGCCGGTCCTCTCGCGCGCGGCCTCGCCACGTTGCTCGCCAGGACCATCGCCGCCAGGCCGGAGACGTGCGCTGCCGCCATCGAGGTGCCGACGTAGTTACCCGGCTCACCGAAGCGGCGGGTGTCGCCCCCTTTCAACGTCACCTGGTAGATCGGCCGCGACCAAACAGAGGGACAGCCAGGCGCGGGAACGCCGCCACCTGGACCGAGCACGTCGATGCCTTTGCCGGCAAGCGAGTAGGCGCCGAGGCAGCCTCCCTCGGTGGCGCCGCCGACCCCGATCACCCGCGGGCCGGTGGACGGGGGCGAGACGCAGGTCTCCGCGCCAAGGTTGCCGATCGAGGCGACCGTAACGATGCCCTTGCGGTAGGCGCGGCGCAGCTCCTCGTTGATGGCAGGTACGCGCTTGCCGCAGCCGAAGTTGAAGCTCATGTTGATCACGTCGGCATCGTGGTCGACCGCGAAGCGGATCCCCCTGGCGATGTCGTCGGCCTCGCCAGCACCGTGGCGGTCGAGCACCCGCACCGGCATCAGCTTGGCGCGGTATGCGAGGCCGGCGAGGCCGATGCCGTTGTTGGTCTTCTCGGCGATCGTCCCCGCGATGTGGGTGCCATGCCCGTTCTCGTCCAGCGGCAACGAATCGCCGGCGACGAAGTCGTAACCCTTGACGAACTGGCCGGAGACGAAATCGGGGCTGCGCAGGAAGCGTGCTCCCATCGAGCGGTAGGCGATGCCGGTATCGAGAACAGCGACGACTGTGCCGGCGGCCCCGGGCCGCCCCGCCGCGATCAGGTTGAGCCAGGCGCCGATCGCGTCGATCCCCCCAGGCGAAACCGGCAGCAATTGAGTGGCGGCCCCCTCCCAGGGCAGGAGGTTCCACTGCAGCGAGATCCAGCCGCCCGGCGTGCCGGTGCCGTCGATTTGCCCTGAGTCGTTGGGGATTCCGGAGGCGGCGAGGCGGGGGGAGCGGGTGGAGGCGGTCGCGATGTAGTTCGGCGCCGCGTAGATGACCCGTGGCCGGCGCCGCAGCGCCCGAACCGCACGCCGGACCCCGGCCCCTGCGGCGATACGCATCGTCTTCGCCCGCCGCTCGCCCTCGAGCTTGACGATGACTTGGCGGGGAGCGAATTCGCGTGCCGGCGCGAGACCGGTCGCAGCCTCGGCGGAAGCCGCTGGTGCGGCAAAGGCGAGTAGCGAAAGGGCAGCGAGTGTCATAAGGCGTGGTCTCATCTCTGTTCAGGCTCGCGAAATCCCTGCAGTCGTGCGAGCTATCGGATAACACCGGCGAGCCCGCGAAGTCGTGCCGCACATACTCTCCGATCGATGCCGTCCGAGCCATCTGACCCGACCAGCCGCGCGATGATGGCGCTGGCGATCGAGCGCGCTCGCGAGGCGGAGCGCCACGGCGACGTTCCGATCGGCGCCGTGGTGGCCCGCGGCGACGAAGTACTCGCCGCCGCCGGCAACGAGCGTGAGCTGCGCCGCGATCCCACCGCGCACGCCGAGGTCTTGGCGATCCAGGCCGCGGCGCAGGCGCTCGGTGGCTGGCGGCTGGCGGCCACGACGCTCTACGTGACGCTCGAGCCCTGTGCGATGTGCGCCGGCGCGATTGTCCTCGCGCGCATCCCCGCGGTCGTCTTCGGCGCCGCCGACCCTAAGGCGGGCGCCGCGGGAAGCGTCCTCGACGTCCTCGGCGAGCCCACCCTCAACCACCACCCCCATCTGACCGGCGGCGTGATGGAGGCGGAGTGCGCTGCGCTCCTGCGCGACTTCTTCGCCGGGCGCCGCTGATCATCGCCGCCGGCGACCGCCAGCCCGCACGCACCTGGAATACCCTTGAGAGGCCCGGAGAGGTGTCCGAGTGGCTTAAGGAGCGCGACTGGAAATCGCGTGGGCGGGGTTAACCCGCCTCGTGGGTTCGAATCCCACCCTCTCCGCTGAGGCGCGGTTCGAAACCCTTATTGGAACCCCAGCCGAAAAACATGGCCAATGGACTTCGGCATCAAATGATCGGCCACATTCCAAGCAGCCAAGGCAGATAGGCCTCTCGTGCGGACTTGCTACTGCGGAACGCTCCCCGTTGGGAAGTGCACGGACTGCCTCGAGCCCGTTTGCGCCGATCACAGCTCTATGGCAAGCGGGTTGCGACGTTGCGATAGCTGTGAGTTCCGCCGCACGCCCCAGGGAATGGAACGCGAGGAGCAGGCAAGGCAGCGGGCAGCCGACGAGCACGACGGGCGGCTAGAGCGCATTGCCGCAATTGAGGATCGCGTCGAGCGCCTCCTATCCGCCGTTCGCTTCGTCCTGCGCGATCTGAATGGAGTCCACCCTTCTGAATACGTATCCGACGGACCCGTTCGTATGCGCCAGGTCTTCGGCGCCGGCAACGACCGAATGCGGGACGAGCTAGCACGCACCTGCCCGGAATTTTGCTCCGATATCGAAGCGAGCGCATTTAGCGGGACCGATCTCCGCTGGGTCGGCGCCTGGGATTCCCGAGAGATCGGCACTTGGTTCGCAAACCGAAAGACCGGCATGGGATCCACGGCGCACTACAGCTTTGAGGAGCAGGCGGAGCGGAAATGGCCTTGGGGAACGCCACGCCGCTGGACCCACGTCGCAACCCACTGGGGATGGACCATCAAAGACGGCTTGACGTCGCATCTGGTGATCTTGACCGACGGGCGCGTCATCCAATGCCCGGTTTCCCTTTTCGAGCTTGGGCCAATCAAAACCACCCAACTTCGGCTGCGACACCTCGATGAGATCGCGGGCGTCTTCGGTTTGCCAGATGGAGTGGAGATCGTCAGGTCCTACACGAGCTAGCTCAGACCAAGACGGTCGAGTCGTTTTCTGAGCTCAGGGTTCGAATAGCGTCTCATCGGCCCGTTCACGGATGGCTCTGTATGCCTTCACGCAGAATGCTCGTGGTGAGATCTGCCCTCCTGGCCTTTGCCCTGCTTGCACTCGGCTCTATCTTCAGCCACCAGTCCCCTGCGGCCGAATGGCAAGCGCTGCCTGTCGTGCCAGCGCTTGCCCCCAATCTCACCAGCCATCTCGAGAAGATCGCAAGCCGCGGAGTGCGACTCGGCAATCACCCGGGAGTCGTCGCCAAGATTGGCGACAGCATCACTGCATCGCCATCGTTCCTGCAGGCGCTGGCCTGCTGGCCGCCCCGCCTAGGCGAGTGGAGCGAGCTGCGCGGGACGCTGGGGTTCTTCGGGAGGACCGCCGTACCGAAGGGCTCTGAGGAAGCTCAGTGCCCGGTCAGTAACAGCTACTCGCGCCTGGGTGTGGCCGCAGTCGGAGGATGGCGGGCGGCCGATGCGCTTTTGCCACGCGAATCCTTCCCCGAGTGCCAGGGGCTGCCCGCCGTCAGCTGCGAGCTGCAGTTGCTCCGCCCATCGGTTGCTCTGATCATGTTTGGGACCAACGACCTGGAGGACTTCACCGCGGTCCAGTTCCGCCTCGACCTCGCTCGGGTCGCACGGCTCGTGTCCGATGCAGGCACCATCCCGGTGATCAGCACGATCCCGCCTCGAGCAAGATGGCCGTTCTCGCAGCGGGTCGAGCGGTTCAATGCTGAAATCGCCGGCCTGGCTGAGAACCGGGTGCTGCCGCTTTGGAACTACTGGCGACAGATGGTCGGACCGGGGGTTCTCCGCGGGGGCCTGAGTCGGGATGGCGTTCACCCAAGCGTTCTCTGCCCGCCCTGCACCGCCATCGACCTCCGGCCGGTGGGATTGCGGCAGGGCTATGCGCGGCGGAACGTCGGCGCCCTGCGTGTCCTCGATCGCCTGCGCCGGCATGTTCCACTCGAAGAGAAAAAAGTCCGATAGACCTGCCACCTAGCCGGGAGCGCCGCGAGGGCCCGCGTGCTTCAGCGCCAACCTGCGAGCTCCACGGATCAGGGCGTACGTTCCGACCGCCAGCGCAAGGGTTCCACACACAGCCAGTCCGTAGCGGGCGGGGACCGACAGATCGGTCTCAGCGAGGGAGCTCTGCAGAGCGACGAGGAACGGGATGTGAACAAGGTAAATCCAGAAGCTCGCGTCCGACAAATAGCGCAACACGCGCGACTCCTTGCGGACGTATCGCGCCAGCACTCCCCAGATGCCGAACAGGGTGAGCCAGCAGACCATGCCCACGGTGAACAATCCATAAAAGCGCAGCTCATCGATTTCGGCCAGGATGCCCGGCGTGCCGACGTTGCCGGTGAAGTCACCGTTGTCATAGAAGAGAAGGAAGGCGGGTACGGCGATCAGCACCCCGGTCCCGAGTCGCAACCAGGCCCCGCGCTTGAGTTCTTCCACAAGATCGCTCTGGCCGCTGAGAAGCCAGCCGAAAAAGAAGAAGAGGCTGTAGTAGGCGAAGAGGGTCGGGGCTGGGACCAGCGAGTTGGACGCGGTTCCTCCCGCCACCCACCCGGTCTTCGTGATCAGGATCGCCGCGCTGATCGACGCCAAAACGGGAACGGCCCACCATGACCTCATCAGGTTGCGAAAGCTGCGGTTGAGCACCGCGCCCAGCCCGGGGGCCCGCTGGAGCGCCAGCCAGACTCCGATCGCGATCAGAGAGATCATCAGTAGGTAGGCGATGAACCACAGGTGCCGCGGCGTCAAACTGAAGACGTTGGCGAGGTCCAGTTCTCGCTTCGGCGGGAGTGCCTCATTGCGCGGCCAGAGGGCTGCTGCGCCGATCACGAGGAAGTTGGCCAGCGGGACAACCGTCAGCATCCCCACGGTCAGGGGTAGGCCGAGCCGTCGAAACCGGGAACGCAGCTGCCGCGCAGCAGTGGATCGTCGCAGTGCGCTGGCGGCCAGGAAACCGGAGATGGCGAAGAACAGGGGCATGTGCCAGGTATGGACGAACCAGACGACGGCATCGACGATCTCGGCTCCCCCATCGCCCTTCTGGATATAGCGGGCAGCGTGATACGGGATCAGGAGGAGGATCGCCGAGACGCGGATGGCGTCCAGGTGATGACTGCGCTGGCTCCCGCTCTCAGGCATAGGATCAGGGTAGGCGCTTTGGGCTGCTGACCAACGGATACGCTGGCGCGATGAGCAAGTGGGGAGTGCTCGCGGTCCTTGCGACGGCACAGTTCCTGATGGTCCTCGACCAGGCGGTGATGAACGTCGCCATCTCGCAGCTCGTCGAGGACTTCGACACCACGGTGACGACGATCCAGATGGTGATCGCCCTCTACGCCTGGTGATGGCCGGCCTGATGCTTACCGGCGGCAAGCTCGGCGACCTCTGGGGACGGCGTCGCGCCTTCGCGATCGGCCTCTGCATCTACGCCGTCGGCTCCGGTCTCACCGCCGCCTCCTGGAGCGTGCCCTCGCTGATGTTCGGCTGGTCGATCCTGGAGGGGATCGGCGCGGCGCTGGTGCTTCCCGCCCTCGTCGCCCTCGTCGCCGGCAGCTACCAGGGCAGCGACCGCGCGATCGCCTACGGGGTCCTCGGCGGCGTCGCCGGCGCCGGCATCGCCGTCGGACCGATCCTCGGCGGCTGGGTCACGACCGACTTCACCTGGCGGCTCGTCTTCGTCGGCGAGGTGGTGGTGGCGATCGGGATCCTGCTCGGCACGCGGCTGATCCGCGAGCCGGACGAGGGAGGGCGCCCGCCCCGAGCTCGACTGGGTCGGCAGCGTGCTCTCGGCCTCGGCCTGGCGCTGATCGTCTTCGGCGTCCTGCAGGCGAGCAACTGGGGCTGGCTGAAGCCGCTCGACTCGCCGGTCGAGCCCTTCGGCTTCTCGCTGACCCCGTTCGTGATCGCCGCCGGCGCGCTGGTGCTGGCCGGGTTCCGCGCCTGGGAGCGGCGCCGCGAGGAGCGCGAGCAGGCCCCGCTGGTTCACTTCCGGCTCTTCTCGAGTTCCGAGCCTGCGCGGCGGCGTCTCGATGCTGCTCGCCCAGAACCTGATCCTGATGGGGATCTTCTTCACGATCCCGCTCTACCTCCAGATCGTGCAGGGCCTCGACGCGCTCGAGACCGGCGTGCGGATGCTGCCCGCGTCGGTCGGCCTCTTCGTCACCGCGCTCGCCGGCTCGGCCCTGGCCTCGCGCTTCGCCGCGCAGGCGCTGGTCCGGGCCGGGCTGCGTCGTCACCTTCGTCTCCACCCTGCTGCTGCTCGACACGATCGAGCCCGAGCTCGACGACACCGCCTTCCTGATCGCGATGGGAGTGCTCGGCGTCGGGATGGGCCTGATCGTCTCCCAGCTCGGCAACGTCGTCCAGTCCTCGGTCGGCGACGCCGACCGCAGCGAGGCCGGCGGGCTGCAGAACACCGCCCAGCAGCTCGGCTCCTCGCTCGGCACGGCGCTGCTCGGCGCGATCGTGATCAGCGGCCTGGTCACCGCCTTCTCCGCCAACGTCGCAGTCGGACCCGGCGCTCTCCAAAGAGGTCAACGACCAGGTCCAGGTCAAGCTCAGCGCCGGCGGCAGCTTCGTCGCCTCCGAAGAAGTGCGCAAGGGCGCCGACCGCGGCCGGGCTCGACGACGGGGAAGCCGACGCGCTGGTCGACAACTATGAGGACGCCCAGCTGACCGCGCTGAAGACGGCCTTCCTCTTCGCCGCGTTCCTCGTCCTCGTCTCTTTCTGGTTCACCCGCCGCTTGCCGACGCGGCGTTTCGACGAACTTCAGGCGGGAACCGACCCGCCGCTCGCCGATCCCCAGCGGGCCTCGACGGCCAGCCTCACCAAGTAGGCGACGACCGCGCCGACGATCACGAGCGGTGCCGAGCCCGGCCCGGCGGAGGAGGTGAGGAGGATGCCGAGCAGGGCGCCGGACAGCGGCAGGCCGAGCACCGACACCACCCCGGCGCCGATGCCCACCGCCACCGCCGGGGTGACGTCGAAACCGGGCAGCTGAGCGGCCATCAGGCCGGCCGCCGCGCCGAGGAACATCGCCGGGAAGACCGGGCCGCCGCGGAAGGAGCCGAGCGAGAGGCCGTAGGCGACGCCCTTGAACGCGCACAGCAGGGCCAGGGCCGAGAGCGACCAGGCGCCCGGGTCGGCGACAAGCGAGCCGAGCGCCCCCTGCCCGGAGAAGAGCACCTCCTCGACGCCCTTGTCCGTGGCCTCGGCGAAGCCGATCGCCAGTCCGGCCACTGCCAGTCCGGCCGCCGGCAGCAGCAGGAAGGGCTTCGCGGCTGCGAAGCGCTGCGTCTCCCGCGCGAGACGGAAGATCGCGAACATCGCCACCGCGATCCCGGCGGCGAGCAGTATCGACCAGCCGAAGTCGGCGAAGCCGGGGGTCTCGAAGGGCGGCAGCTTCAGCGTCGGAATCGAGATGTCGGCGGTGCTGAGGCCGGTCCACGACCCCATCCCGATCCACACCAGCGAGCCGATTCCCGAGGCGAGCAGGCCGGGGACGAGCATCAGCGGCAGGCGCGACCCGCCGATCCCGGAGGCCTCGATCAGGAGCACGGCCGCGATGATCGGCGAGCCGAAGAGGAGGGCGAGCGCGGAGAAGGTCGCCGAGGCGGCCAAGATCTCGCTCACCTCGGGCGAGGCGTTGCCCCTCAGTCGCTGCGCGACGAAGATGCCGAGCCCGCCGCCGATCGCAATCAGCGGCGCCTCTGGCCCGAGCACCACCCCGAGGCCGATCGAGGCGAGGCCGGCGACGATCACACCCGGCACCTCGACCGGCTGGACCGGCTCGGGGTTGAGGCCCTCGGCGGGGATGTGCCCGCCGCGCCCGGGGAGGCGGACGATCGCCGCGGCGGCGATCGCGCCCGCGAGCCCCAGAACCGGCAGTGACCACCAGAGCGGTTCGCTGTCGAAACCGAGCGCTTCGGGCAGCTCGGTGAACACCCATTCCTGCAGGTGGAAGACCAGCTCGAGGAAGCCCCAGGAGATCAGCGCCGCGAGCACGCCAACGGGGGCGGCGATGGCGAGCAGCTCGAGGAACCGCCTGCTGCGGAGGACCGCGAGGGGATCCGGGGCAGGTGCGGCGGCCTCAGCCACGCCGTGATCCTGGCAGGAATGCCGGTCGGCCGGCCGAACTCCCTGGGATGAACCGCGAGCGGTGGCGCCAGCGTGCGCAGCGGGCCAGCGACGCCTTCGGGTTGGTGCTGCTGCTGGTCTTGCTCACCTACGTGCTGGCCTCGGTCTCTCCAACCGCAGCTGGGGAGCCGTCCTGCTGACGATCGTTAGCGGCGCCACCTCTGTCGTCGCGCTGGCCAGCTCGCGCGCCCGGCCGGTCTTCGTCAGGCGCGCCTTGGCTCTCGCCGTCCTCGCGGTCCTCCTCGCCATGGTCTCCGCCGCGATCGGCGGGCGGCACTGGCTGAGCGCCGCCAACTTCATCGAGATCGGCCTGCTGGCCGTGGCGATGGGCGCGGTGCTGCGCCGCGTCCTCACCGCCGAAGCGGTCTCCTCGCGCACGATCCTAGGCGCGATCAGCGTCTACGCCTCGCTCGGCATCCTCTTCACCTGGGCCTACAGCCTGATCGACCGGCTCGAAGGCGGCGGCTTCTTCGGCGAGGGCGTCGCCACCGAGGGAAGCGACTTCCTCTTCTTCAGCTACACGACGCTGACCACGACCGGCTACGGCAACCTGGTTCCGGCCGGGCAGGTCGGCCGCATGGTCTCGGGCCTGGAGATGATGATCGGCCAGGTCTTCCTGGTCACTCTGGTGGCGGGCCTGGTCAGCCTCTGGCGCCCCGGCGAAGGGCTGCTGCGGCGGGGCGCGAAGCGAAGCGGCGAAGCCGCCGAGGGCTAGGCGCTGCTCCTCAGTCGGAGAGCTCGACGCGCTCGATCTTCTGCGCCTCGACGGGCCTGTCGGAGGCATCGGTCTCGGTCGCCTCGATCGCGTCGACCGCCTCCATCCCCTCGGTGACGCGGCCGAAAACGGTGTGCTTGCCGTCCAGCCAGGGCGCCGCCTCGGTGGTGACGATGAAAAACTGCGAGCCGTTGGTGTTGGGCCCCGCGTTGGCCATGGCCAGGGCGCCGCGAGCGATCTTGTGATCGTTTATCTCGTCCTCGAAGGTGTAGCCCGGACCGCCGCGTCCCGTCCCCTCCGGGCAGCCGCCCTGGATCATGAAGTCGGCGATCACCCGGTGGAAGATCAGGTCGTCGTAGAAGCCGTCGGCGGCGAGCTTGCGGAAGTTCTCGACGGTCTTCGGGGCGTCCTGGTCGTGCAGCTCGACCACGATCTGGCCGGCGCTGGTATGGAAGGTCGCCTGCGACACGGGTCCTTCACCCTACCGACCCCGTGACGCGCACGAGCACCGGCGCCGAGGCACCCGGGGCGTAGGGCCAGCGCTCCTCGGCGAGGGCAACCGCGCGTAGCTCGATCAGCGCCCTGTCGCTCACGTAGCGGAAGCGGTAGCGCGCCCGGAAGCGGCCGCTGTGATCGGTGCGGACGACCAGCACCGGGCGCCAGCGACGGGCAGCGCTCTCGTAGTACTGGATCGCGACCAGCTTGCCGCGGCGCGGCAGCGGCGCACCGCGGGCACGCACGCGTCCCCAGAGGCGGATCGCCTCGCCAGTCCGCAGCCGACGCGGCGCGGCAACGAAGGCGATTCCGCCCTCGACGCGCAGGAGCAGATCGGCGCGGCGCGACCCGCCGAGGCCGCCCTCTCCCGCGAAGCCGACCGCGATCCGCCGCGACGGGCCGCCGGCAAGCGAGAGGCGGAATCCTCCGTGCGGACCGGTCAGCACCGTCTCGACGCGACGGTCAGGGTGGGCACCGCGCGAAGGACGGGAGACGACGCGAAGGCTGCGCCCGGCCAGGCCGGCGCCCTCGGCATCGAGGAGGCGGCCTCTCAGCGTCGCGGCCGATCCGAAGGGCACCGTCACCTGGGTCCCGCGGCGTCCTCGCCAGCGCAGCTGGGCGAAGATGCGGCTCTTCGAGGTGCGGCTCTTCGTCCTGGGCGGGGCTGGGGGCTTCGCCTCCCGCCGCTCGGCGACGGGAGGCGGAGGCAGCTTGCGCAACGCCATCTCGATCCCGTCGAGCCGGCGCCGGTTCGACGCCTCGTTGCCGGCGGCGTCCGCCACGTCGACTCGGAAGACGTAAGTGCCGGGATCGAGATCGGATGGGATCCTCGCCACCAGCTCGGCGCGCTCGCGGGAGTCTCCCGCGACGAGCTTTGTCGGCAACTCGATCCAGCGCTCGTCGCCGAGAGGGCGATAGAGGATCTCACCGCGCGCGGGTCCGGAATGCGCGTCGTTGAGCCTGGCCCGCAGGGTTTCCGGCAATGCGACGGCGGCGCTCTCGACCACCGGTTCGAAGGCGACTTCCGGCAGTACGTTGTCGAAGCGCAGCGGGATCGCCACGGCGGTGGAGCGGTCCTCGTTGCCGGCCTCGTCGCGGAGCCAGACCTCGATCGCAGAGACGCCTGGAGCCGGCGCCGAACGATTGGCGATCGCCGCGATGCCGCGCTCGGACACGAACCTGACGCCGCTGTCGAAGCCTCCGGGGCCGACCATCCGCCAATAGGCGCCCCCGATCGGGCTGCCCGGCCCCTGCTGGGGATTGACCCAAGAGAGATCGAAGTCGTTGACACGGTGCCATCCCTCTCCGCCGGCGACCGAGAGGTTGCGCGGATGCGCCGGTGGGCTGTTGTCGATGCTCACCGTTCGCGCGGGGGTGCAAGAAGGATTCCCGGCAAAGTCGGTGACGCAATGCTGGAGTGCGTGGTTTCCATCGCTGAAGGAGGTGGTTGAAATGCTCGCCCGCCCTTCCGTGCCAGGGGGACACGGGCTCATCAGAGTTGCCCGCCACTCACTGCCGATCAGCGCCTTGGCGCACGGGTACTCCGTGAGGTCGACGCGCGCGCCGTCGACCGTGGTCTCGCCGAAACGAACCCCGGCGCCGGTATCGGCGCCGAAAAAGACGATCTCCTCGTTGCCGCGCCGCCAGCCTCCGGAAAGAAGGGGACCGCCAAGGGCGGCGCTAGGCAGGTGGTTGTCTTCGATCGTGATCGTCAGCGCCCGCAGCGCCGACCAGGATCCGGGGTCAAGGCTGCACCAGCTGCTCTCCGGCTTCGCACAGAGCAGGCGATCCTCCAGCGCAGGCTGCGGAGGAGAGACCCCTATGACGAAGTTGCGTGGTGTCGCATCGGTGCTGCCGGAAGAAGCGAAGGCGTCGAAGCCGCCGGCCCAGGTGCCGAGCCCGATCCGCTGCTGCATGCCGTCGTGCAGCGCGTGCCACCAGGTGCCGCTGACTCTGGTGATCGCGGTCCCGGTCGGCGCCTCCCAGCGCCAGCGGGCGAAGCGTGTGCCGGAAACGGTGCCCGCCCCACCGCGCGTCAGGCTCTTCAAATGCACGCCATCGAAGGCGTTGTGGCCCGCGGGAGGCACGCAGTAGCCGTCCGGCCGGAACTTGGCACCACCGGTCGAGTCGGCCCAGGTCGCGTCGGCGCCCACGTACCAGCCGCACTGGGCGACGCTGTACTTGCCGGCGTTTGCCTCACTGGCCGCCAACAGCAATAGCGCCAGCGCCAGGCACAAGCCCAGCGAGACAATCCGAACCAGCCCAGCCCTCGCTCCCGACATCCATCCCCCTCTCGCTCGACAGTCCCTGGACGACGAAGGGCGAGAGCCTCGGGTCTCTCCCCCCCTGCGGACGGATGTCCGGAGCCGGCTATGGCCGGCGGCGGTCCGCGCCGCGATCCCGCTCTGCGAGAATGGCCCCGATGTCGCTTCCGACCGAAGAGCAAGTCACCGAGCGCCTGCGTGGGGTGATCGACCCCGAGCTGCGGCGCTCAATCGTCGAGCTCGGGATGGTGCGCTCGATCGAGATCAAGGAGAGCGGTCGGATCGAGGTGGTCGTCTCGCTGACCACCGCCGGCTGCCCAATCCGCTCTCACTTTGAACAGGCGGTTGCCGAGCGGGTCGGCGAGCTCGACGGCGTCACCGAGGTCGCCGTTGGCTTCGACGTTCTTTCTGAGGAGGAGAAAGGAAGCCTCCAGAAAGCGCTAGGCCGGGGGCGCCTCCCCGAGGGGGCTTTGGCCCAGGTCAAGAATGTGATCTGCGTCGCCTCCGGCAAGGGCGGGGTCGGCAAGTCGACGATGACGGCCAACCTCGCCGCCTCACTGACTGCCGAAGGGCACCCGGCCGGGGCACTCGACTGCGACGTCTACGGCTACTCGATCCCGCGCATGCTCGGGGTCAACCGCAAACCCGACGTCAACGCCGAACGCAAGATCCTGCCGCTGGAGGCGGCCGGCGGGGTCAAAGTGATGTCGATCGGCTTCTTCGTCGAGGAGAACTCGGCCGTCGTTTGGCGAGGACCGATGCTCCACAAGGCGATCCAGCAGTTCCTCGAGGATGTGGCCTGGGGCGAGCTGGAGTACTTGTTGCTGGACCTGCCCCCAGGCACGGGCGACGTCTCGATGACCCTCTCGCAACTGCTTCCCCAGGCCAAGTTCGTTTTGGTCACCACCCCGCAGCCGGCGGCGCAGACGGTCGCCAAGCGGGCCGCCGACATGGCGCTCAAATTCGACCTCGAGCTGCTCGGCACGATCGAGAACATGTCGGGCTTCACGACCCCCGACGGCGAGCGCTTCACGATCTTCGGCGAGGGCGGCGGCCAGCTGCTCGCCGACGAGCTCGACGTACCGCTACTGGGCAAGATTCCCCTCTCCGAGCCCCTGCGCGAGCACGCCGACAACGGCTCCCCGCTGGTAACCGCAGAGCCGGACTCGCCCGCCTCGCAGGCGATCCGCCAGGCCGCCCGTGGCATCGTTGCTGCCACGCCCCAGGAGCTGCCGGTTCTGCAGGCCGTACCCGCCGCAGCCGAGCCGCCACCGGTCAGCGGCATCCCGCTGCCGGTGGTGCAGGGCTAGCCCGGCTCGCTTCGGGCTAGCCCTTTACTGGGCTCGGGCAGCTCGAAGCACATCAGCGCCGCGATGAAGTCGATGCCGACCTCGCTGCTCCCGACCATGCGATCGGCCGAGCTCGCCGCGACCTCGATTATGTCGTTCAGCGCCTGGTTCTGAATCTCGGCAATTTCGTCGACCCCTTGCTCGTCGACGACGAGTGGGGTGCGGCTCAGGTGGTTGTTGGTGCGGGCGTCGAAGAGACCCGCCTCGAAGGACCTGGCGGCATCGACGAGGATCATCTGCACGATCCAGATCGAGTATCGCTGCCTTTCCTCGAGGCCGAGCTTCTCCCATTCTTCGTCGCTGACGATCGGCCGGACGACCGCTCGGTAGATGTGCTGAACGGCTCCGCGAACCTCTTTTTCCTCGACGAGTTCGATCAGCCCCATCCGCTCCAGCTTCTTGACGTGATGGCTGGCAGTGGGAACTTTTAGCCGCAGCGAATCGGCAACTTCCTTCGGACTTGCCGCGCGTTCGACCAAAGCGACGAGCACTTTGATCGTGGTCTCACTCGAGATGACCAGCGCGAGCTGCTCGTCGAGCTTGGTCTCCTGCTGGCAGTTGTCTGCGGTCACGTGGTCTCCAGGCGGGTTTCGGGTCGCGTCACCCTAGTCGATTTGAACGCGCTTTTCTGACTGTTTTGCGTTTTCTGTCCGACAGAGCGCATATCTAAAGCTAAATGGTGGAAATACCCTGAGCATTTTAGGCAGTTGAAAGGAGGTGTAGACCCATGCAAATGACGCAAATAGGGCAGTTGATTCCGGCGATCCTGATCCGGAAGCCCTCTTAAGGCGGGCGGGCCGGCGATCCGAGACGGATCGCCGGCCCCCTTTCGCGCCGCAGACGGGGAAGGGGTGGAGATTCTCTTCGTGCGCATCGAGCTGCCGCTTTTCTTGGCGTAAGCAGTTCGTTGATTCAGCCAAAGTGGACGCTTGACCTCGTTCGATTACCTAGATGCGATTGCTAGGAGACCATAAGAATGCCGGGCAGGGACCGGCGACGCAAGAGGCGCGGGGCAAAGGGCCGCGGCCGAGGCGCACCGAGCTGTCAGTTCAGCGTGGAGAGGGGAAGCGCGTCAGCCGCCCTCGTCGAGCCGACCGACGGGTACTCATCTGGTCCGCGGCTGCCGCCGACGGTCGGGAAAGAACGGTTGTGGAGGGTGGGCCTTCGAATCGCGTCCGCTTCGCGGAAACCGCGGCGAAGCCGAAAGAACTACGCCGAAGCCTTGCTCTGGCCGATCCTTGTCGGAACGAGGGAAGGTCGAACTGTGAATCGTCGCGCTAGCCGGGTTCAGCCCGACTCTGCATCGCAAAGCAGACGCTCTAGCCAGCTGAGCTACAGCCGCACGAGAGTGGGCCCTAGATTCGCCGCGCGGTTTCCTGCTTAGGGCGCTCGGGGGGCCGGCCGTCAACTTCTAGCCCCGCCTTCCCCAGCAGACTCGCGAGCACCGCATCGGAGTCGAGATGCTCCTCGGCGAACTGGCGGGCGGCGTGTGCATGGCGCGCGTAGTCCTCCTGCACCTGCTGCAGCGCCTCGACTGCCTCAGCGATCGTCGAAAAGGTCAGCAGGCCGGTCCCGGTCGGGAGCCGGTGCTCAAACCCGGTCGACTGCACGATCGCCGGCTTGCCGGAGGCGAGGTAGCACGCAGTTCGATCGCTGATCCAGCCACTCTGCGTGCGCACATAGCCCTGCTTCGCAACCGAGAACTCGGCTCTCGAGGACTGGATGAACTCCCGATAGCTCCAAGGGTCGCCGGCGTGCGCGTAGGGATCTTGCACTCGCCAGCCGTGGCGCAACAGAAGGCCGAGGTCCTCGTAGTCCTCCTGCCCGACGAGCAGCGCCGGCTCGATCTGAACGCCGGCCTCGATCGGAACGCTGATGAACCCGACGAACTCCTCGCGCTTGCCGCCGTACCACAGCCCCTCGTAGACGGCGTCCTGGGAGCCGCGCCAGTCCGCAACCGTGCCGATCCTCTCGCTGTCTCGGGTCGATCCGCGCCGGCCACTGCTCCAGCACGACCGGCGGCAGGGTGGGCTGCCAGTCGACCTCACCCGTCGGGACGGGGAACCCCGCCCTACCCACGTTCTGACCGATCGTGAAGAAGAGGTGGTGGCGCTCCAGGTGCATGTTGGTCTGGTGGGCCCAGATCTGAGTGAACCCGGGGTCCACGTCGAGAAAGGCTCGCCGCTGGACCCCGAGCAGCGGGTCGTCCGCCTCGAGGCGGCCACTGATGTTGAGCAGCAGATCGGTCCGCTCGATCAGCTCGTGCAAGCGGCGCTCGTCCATGCCGTAGTGCCGCTCGCCGCGGTTGTAGACGATGCAGTAGCGGTCCTCGAAGCCGAAGTCCTCGGCGAAGCGCTGGAAACGATGCGCCAGGTAATCGGGGCTGTGCGAGCTCTTGCTCGGGTCCGGTGGTGCCAGGCGATCGATCCAGTAGGCCTCGACACCGAGACGCCGCAGGCCGAGCAGGTACTGGAGCCGCACCCAGAGTGAGCCCCCGAAGTGCGGCCAGGCGCTGGTCTCGTTCGTGCCGACGATCACCGTGGTCATCGGGCCGTTGCCCCCAACGGCTGTTGAGGCGCCATCGCCCGCTCCAGCAGGTCCGGCAATACCCGGCGGTAATCGAACAGCTCGTGCGCGAGCTCTCTAGCGCGCCGCGCGTGGCGCTCGTAGTCGAGCGTGACCGCGCGCGCGGCTTCGACGGCTTCCTCCATCGCAGAGAACGTTACGAGCCCTTCCCCCACCGGCAACAGGCCCTCGATGCCAGTCGACTGCGCCAAGACCGGCTTGCCAGATGCGAGGTAGTGACAGGAACGATCGCCGATCCAGCCGGCCTGACCCTCGACGTAGGCGCCCTTCGCGATCCCGATCTCCGCCCGCGAACCGGCGATGAAGCGCCGGTAGCCGGTGACGCCGGTGACCGTGCGCCGGTCGCGGATCCGCCAGCCGCCGGCCCGCAGGCGCGCCAACGCGGGATCGTCGCCGTCCGCGCCGGCCAGCACCAGCTCGAACCCCTGGCCGCTCAGCGTCGGCAGCTCGGCGAAACTCAGGAACTCCGGCTGCTTCGAGCGATAGCTGCGACCTCCGTGCTCGAGGTCGCCGTACCTTCCCCACGACGAGACGGTGGTGAAGCGCTCGCCCCGGCCGGTGGGCTGCTCGCTCCACAGCCGCGGCAGGACCGGTGGCAGCGTGTGCTCCCAGCGCCTGCCGCAGTCGGGGATGTGGCTCGCCGCGGTGCCGATGTGCTGCCCCACCGTGAACAGCACCTCGTGGCGCCCGAGCCCGAGATCCTCGCCGTACACCGCCTGCCAGAGCTGCGTGTAGACGGGATCCTGATCCAAGTATGCGCGGCGCTCCACGCGCGCAAGGACGTCGTCGCTCTGCACGTGGCCGGAGATGTTCAGGAGCAGATCGGCTCCGTCGACCGCTCGCAGGAACGCGCCTCTCTCCAGCCCGCCGCTCACGTCCCTGCCGCGGACGAGCTGGCAGGCCGAGTCGAGCAGTTCGAAGCGCTCCGCCACGGCTTCGAAGGTGGCGCGGTTGACGCTTCGCTCGTAGGGACAGCGTCGCCCACCGCGGTCGAGGCACCACTCCTCCTCCACCTCCTCGAGGAAATAGGCGTCGTGCCCCAGCGCGCGCAGGCCCAACACGTACTGCACCCGGTCCAGGGCGGTGCCCGCCGAGAACGGCGGGACCGAGAGCGATGCACCGACGACGACCTTCACAAGCGGCTCCTCCAGGACGCGGCTTCATCGAGCCAGCGGCTCACGGTGGCCTCGTCGCTGCCGAAGGCCCTCACGTGCGCCAGTCGGTAAAGCGTTTTGTGCAGCTCGCAGGCGACGAGCAAAGCCGCGCGCTCTCCCCGATCCGCGATCGCTAGGGGGGAGCCCTCCAGCGCGAGCCAGTAGGCGTCGAACAGGCGCCGGCGCGCTTCCGGGTCGAGGCCGAAGGCGAGGTGGACCAGGTCGAGCGCGCCGCAGCCCGCGCCCGCCAGCTCCCAGTCGACGAAGGCCAAGCGCTCGGGCTCCACGCTGGTCACCGCCACCGCGTTCTTCGGCGAGAGGTCGTTGTGCACGAGCGTGATCGGCTGCGCCGCCAGCGGCGCGGTCGCGGGCTCGAGGTCCTCGACCACGTGCGCCAGCTTCGCGGCGGCGTCCGGGTAGATCTGCGCCACCTCCGCCAGCGCGCGCTCCGCCCATGCTTCGAAGTAGCGCTCGTCGAGCCGCAACAGGAACCGGCTCGCGCGGTGGAGGTCCGCGCGCTCGGCGAAGTGACGGTGAAGGTCCGCCAAGCGACCGGCCGCCACGTACCAGTGCTCGAGGCCCTGGTAGCGAAGGTCGAGCCCGTCGAGGTGCTCCAGGTACAGCTCCCGAGGCCGACCGTCACGCTCGCGCCTGACCCCGAGGCAACGAGCCACCGGCAGATCCGCGTCCGCGAGCAGGTCCTCGTAGAGCATCAGCTCCCGGTCGCGTCGCTGCTTGTCCGGATGGTCCGGCTGCGTCTCGTCGAGCCGCTTCACGAATATCGAGACCGCATCGCCCGAGCTCAGATCCAGCTCGAGCACCTCGGTGGGGAGCAGCGTCGAGTAGGGATTGGAGCGGCGGCGGACAGCGGTGACGTGCACCATGCTCAGACCTCCACCGACGCGCTCAGCGCCTCGCCGCGGCTGACGAGCCGCTCGAGGGCCTCGTCCGAGTAACGCTTTTCGATCGCGACGTCCAGCCAATCCATCACCCGGTGGAGGCGGAAGCAATCGATCGCAGGGATGACCTCGGCATCGGGGGGCAGGGCCAGGTCGCCTGCCTCGGCCCCGCGACGGTAGGCAGCCAGCATGCGGTCGAGGGCCGGCGCCTCGAACCCGTCGCAGAAGAAGGCGAGATCGTAGAAGGGAGAGCCGACGGCTGCGACCTCCCAGTCCACGGGGCAAATCCGCGGCCGAGCGCCGGGCGCCACGATGACGTTGGCCGGCACAAAGGCGCCGTGAGCGAGAGTGTGCGGTCCGACGGTCAGGGCCGGCAGAATGTCCCCGAACCGCTCTCGGACGAGCGCCATCCGCTGGACCAGCAGGGGCGTGCGCGATCCGAGCGCAGCAAGGGCCCGGTCCGCCTTGCGGCGGAAGAAGCGCTCGTCGTGTCGCTCGAGGAAGGCAGGCGGCGCGGAGCGATCCCACCTGCCCGCGAAGCGTGCGTGCAGCCGGCCGAGCCACTCGAGCGGCGAGATCCAGTGTTCCAGATCGAGATCGCGGAGCAGCGGTCCCTCGACGAGCTCCAGCAGCAGCCAGTGCCGCCCGGCGCGGTCGTCCCAGACCGCGCCGAGGTGACGGGCGGTCCCCAGGCCGGCGTCCGCGAGCAGCTCGCCGTAAACCCGCAGCTCGCGCTCGCGACGGGCGCGCACGTCCCGCCGAGGCCGCCTGCTCGCGCCGTAGTCCTTGAGGAAGAGGCGCAGGACCCGCCCGTCGGCGAGCCGGGCACTGACGACGTACGAGTCGTACGAGCTGGTGGCCGAAGAGGGTTGCCGCTGAACGTCCACGACCGGGCAGCGCCGTCCGAGCAGGCGCGGCACGGCCTGATTCTCGAGGTACGCTCGCAGGGCGGCCGCGTCGGAGAGAGCGGGAGCCGCAGTGACAGGCGCGCTCATCGGAAGATCCTCACGCGCAGCCTCTCGCCGTGGTCGAGCAGGTCGGAGACGTCCCGCTCGTCGAAGCCCTTTTCGACGGAGCGAGCGAGGCTCTTGACGACCCGATGGAGGCAGAACGATTCCATCAGCCGCAGGTGCCTCCGCGTCCGCGGGAATCGAGACTCCGAGCCCCTCCGCTTCGGAGCGGTAGGCGTCGAGCAGCGCCTGCAGGCGTTCTCCCCGATAGCCGTCGAGCAGATGGCCCAGGTCGTAGAGAGGCGAGCCGACCGCGGCCACCTCCCAGTCGACCGGGGCGACGCGGAGCCCCTTGAGCGACCGCTGGATCACGACGTTCTTCGGCCGGAAGTTGCCGTGCACTAGCGTGCGCGGCTGGCGCGCCATCGTCGCCGCAAGCTCCTCATAGCCGGCGAGGAGATCCGCGGTCCTCCGCATCGCGCGGCTGGAAAAACGCCGCAAGTCGCGCAATGCCCCGTCCCGCTTGGAGCGAAAGTAGCTCTCGTCGTGGCGGACGAGGAGCGGGGAGCGCTCGAGCTCGGCGGCGCGACCTTCGAAGTGCGCGTGAAGGCGCGCCAGCCATGCGGCCGACGGGACCCAGGCCTCGAGCCCGCAGTCGCGCAGCTGCACGCCGTCGAGGAGCTCGAGCAGCAGCCACATGCGGCCCTCGGGCTCGTCCCATAGTGAGCCGTAGTACTCGGGCGTTCCCAGGCCGGTGCCGGCGAGGAGGTCGCGGTAGACGTGGACCTCGCGCAGTCGGCGGCTGGCGGCATCGTCCTTCGGCAGGCGTGAGTGGCCGAAGTCCTTGAGGAACAGTCGCACGACGCCTCCACCGCGGAGCCGCACCGTGAGCGCCACCGTCGTGTAGGAGGTCGTGCTCGGCAGGAGCAGCTCCTCGACCTCGACCAGCGCCTCCGCCTCAGCGCCCGCGCGGGGCAACGCGTCCTGGAGAAGGACCCGCAGGGCCGCCTCGTCGAGGACTCCCGTGCCGGCAGGGGAGCTCATGCCCGCGCTCGCGCTCGCGCGTCCAGGCCCCGCCAGCTGCTCTCCAACCACACCAGGTAGGCCTCCAGCTTCGACAGCATCGTGGGCCTCTTGCCGAGGAAATCCCGCCTTGTCGCGCCGCCGCCCTGGCGCCAAGCCGGTCCGAGGGAGAGGCTCGTCCAGTAGATCGCCGCGAGGCAACGCAGGACGGTGCCCGCGGTCGCCTGACGCTCGATGTCGTCGCGGGCCGCCGTTCGGGCCAGCTCGCGAGCGGACCGGTAGGTGTCGAGGCACGGGTTCGCCGCGAATCGCTCCGAGGGGGACTGCGCCAGGTCCAACGCCGGAGGGCCCCAGCCCGCGTTCTCCCAATCGAAGGCGAACATCACGGGCCCGTTGCCGGTGGCCCCGATGCAGAGGTTCTTTCGGACAAGGTCGCCGTGCACAAGCGTCGGTGGAAGCTCGGAGCAGATCTCCTCCAGGATCGACCAGGAGCGCCGCACCTCGCCGAGGAGGTCGGCCAGTCGCCGCAGCACGAAGGCCTCCTCTGGCGACAGCGACGGGTCGTCGCTGTGCGCGGCGATCGCGCCACGCCCGGCATCCAGCCCCTGCAGGTAATGGGCCATTCCGCGGTCGGGCAGGCGGTCGGCGCCGGACAGCGAAGCCGCGTCGTCGTGCAGGCGGGCGACCCAGCTCCCGGCGAGGCTGCGGTGCTGCGGATCCGCGGGCGAGTAGCGCCGGCCGGGCACGTAACCCATGAACAGCCAGCCGAACGGCCCGCCCTCGTCGACCGCTCCGTAGTAGGCGGGGGCGGGCACGCCGAGCGGGCCCAGGAACTCGCCGTAGATCAGCGTCTCTGCCGCGGCCGACGCGCGGAGGCAGCGCTTCGCGATCACCGCTCGCCCCGCCGGGCCCGCCCGGGCGAGCCAGTAGACCGCGGACTTCTTGATCCCCTTGGAGGGCTCCTTGAGGACGCGGATCTCGCTCGGAGCGCCGTTGGGCCGGAGCCGCCTCCAGGCGCGGCTGGCTGGGTGCTCCTCGAGCCGCTCACGCAGCACGACGGCCGCCTCGAGCTGCTCAGGCATGGGACGTCGGCTCCAGGTGACCCTGTGCACCGGCGGGGTCGCGCGCGGCGTGCGCGGCAGCTCGTTCGGAGTCGCGCACCGAGACGAGGCGCCCCTCGGCGAGCTCCAGGCGAAGATCGCAGACGTCGAGAGTGCTGAGGCGGTGAGCGATCATGAAGCTGGTGCGCCCCTCCATGAGGCGCTCCATCGCCGCGAGGATCGAGGTCTCCGTCTGCACGTCCACGGAGCTCGTCGGCTCGTCGAGGATCAGGATCGGCGCGTCCCGCAGAAAGGCGCGAGCGAGGGAGATGCGCTGTCGCTCTCCGCCGGAGAGGCCCATCCCTCGCTCACCAACCTCCGTGTCGTAGCCGTCGGGAAGAGCTGCGATGAAGCGGTGCGCGCCGGCCGCCCGCGCTGCAGCCTCGATCTCATGCGAGGAGGCCTCGGGGCGAGCGTAGGCGATGTTGTCCGCGATGCTCGACGAGAACAGCAGCGGCTCCTGGAGCACGATCCCGAACTGGGCGCGCAGATCGCGAAGGCGATAGTCGCGCAGGTCCACTGCATCGAGCTCGACCCGGCCCGCCGTCGGGTCGTAGAACCGGATCAGCAGATTCATCAGGGTGGTCTTCCCGGCGCCCGTATGGCCCGCGATGCCAACCCGCGTGCCGGGCGACACCTCGAACGAGATGTCCTCGAGCGCGAGCCGGCCGGGTTCGTAGGCAAACCCCACGTCGACGAAGCGCACCGCCCCCGGGCGTGCCCGATCGCCCGGGCGGGATGGCGTTCGGCGACCTCCGGAGCCTCGTCGAGCAGCCCGAACGCCCGCTCCGCGCTGGCGAGGTAGGTCTGCAGCGTCCCGGCCTTCTTCGCCATCGTCTTGACCGGCGCGTAGAGCTGCGACAGGTAAGCCATGATCAGCAGCAGGTCGCCGAGGGTCATGGCGCCCTGCTGGACGCGAAGTACGCCGAGGTAGAGCACGAGTGCGCCGCCGATGCCGACCACGCCGCCCACGGCGAGGCTGTAGGCGGATTGCGCCAGCACCAGCCGAACCCTGGCCGCCATGCCGTCGCTGGCGCGCGCGTGGAACCGTTTGTACTCCCGCTCTTCCTGGGTGAAGGCCTTAACGACCCGCAGGCCGGTCAGCACCTCCTGCACCACGGACAGCGCGCCGCTCTCCAGCTTTTTCACATCACGGGAGCGCTGCCGCAGGCGGCGCCGGAAGTGCGTCGAGAGGAAAGCGAGGAAGGGCACGACCGCCAGCGCCACCAGGGCCAGCTGCCAGTCGATCAGGAAGGTGACGGTGAGCATGGCCACGAGCGTCGTCACGGCCGTGATCAGCGAGACGACGCTGTCGACGGCGATGTACTGGATCGACTTGGCGTCCTCGATCACGCGGTAGGTCGAGTCGGCGGTGCCGACGCGGTCGTGGTACATGAGCGAGAGCCGCTGGCTCTGCTGAAACAGCTTGCTGCGGAAGCGGAGCAGCAGCTGCTCCCCGGTGTAGGTCTGCATCACGGTGCGGCCCATTTCCTGGAGCTGGGTGAGCAGCGCCACGCCGGCGAACATGGCCGCGGTGAACAACAGCAGCGCCTGGTCAGACGCTTCGACCCCGGCCGGGACGATCGCGGCGAGGAAGCTCGGCAGCGGGTGGTCGCCGAGCACACTGTCGACGGCCACCTTGAGGGCAACCGGCGTGAGCAGGGCCAAGGGAGTGGCGAGGATGCTGAGCCCGAAGACGGCCAGGATGTGCAGCCTGAACGGGCGCGCCTCGCGTGCGAGCCGGCGCAGGATGGCAAGGTCGCGCCGGATCAGGTGCGGATCGCCTGCTCGATTCGCGCGGCGCCCGATCACCCGACCGCCAATTCGCCGGAGGGCATCGAATGCTCGTCCGCCGCGTCATCGACGGCCGACACGAGCTCCCCCATCGCCCGCGAAGCCTCGATCGCTCCCCGCACCGCCAGCGCAACGGCCATGCCGGCCAGCGCGATGAACATCTCGGCTGAGGCCGTTGCGGCAGCGAGCGCCACAAGCAGCCCGAGGGCCGCGATAGCGCTCGCGGCGATGCGAGAGGGGTGCGGGTAGAGCCGGAACCTGACCAGCTGCCGGCCGGCGCCGTGTTCCTCGAGACCCATCCTCAAGCGCGCCGACGCCAGGCAGCCTCCCCGGACCTGATGCTCCCAGCGGTCGCTCTCATTGCCGCTCGTCACGATGGCGCCGCCAGTTTGGAGCTTCGATCCGATCTCCCTCAATCGATCCCGGCCCGAACGCCAGCGCTGGGACCAGACGGCTATCGAGCGCGGCCACGGCAGCGCCGCGCGGGCGCGGCCATGCCGCCGCCAGGGAGTGAGCCCTTCCTCGATCCGCCCGTAGAGGCGAGCAGCCGGTTGAAGAAGGCAGAGCAACGCGACGAGCGCCACGTGCCTGCCCCGAGCCACGCCCGCGGTTCTGACCCGCGCCTTGCGTGCGACTGTCGCCGCGTGCAAAATCGACGCCCCTGCGGTCACCGCGGCAACCGGAAGCAACCAGAGCAGCGGCGTCCATAGCGCGCCGAGTGCCGTGGCGGCCATGAGGACCGCCGTCACGGCATACCACTCCGGCATCATCGGCAGCGAGCCCAGGCCGCCGGGCTCGTCGTAGAGGGACTGGAACGGAGCGTCGCCCCAGCGACCGTGGTAGACACGGGCACGCCGCGTCAGTGGAAGCGCGACACCTCCGCCGTACACGCGCCCGCCCCAGGACAGGTAACCGGCCGAGTTGTGGCGCTCCGGCCACTTTCGCTCGAGCTGCGCCTCCGCCCTCCCGTACCCTCGCTGCTGGTGCCAGTATGCCCTGATCGAGTCCCGCCGCCGGTGCCAAACCATTGCCGCGGGGCTGAATCCGAGCCGCCAGCCGCGCTCGCGTATTCGCCAGCAGATGTCCACGTCGTCGCCCGCCACCCGGAATTGCGGGTCGAACCCGCCCACGGCTTCAAGAGCGTCTCGGCGAAAGGCGCTGTTGCAGCCGGGGATGTGCTCGGCCTCACGGTCGGAGAGGAGAACATGCCTCGGGTTGCCAGTCGCGTGTGCGACACAGGCAGCGGTCGGGCACGAGTCCAAGGGGGGGATGTTCGGTCCGCCGACGGCGGCATAGCCACCCTGACGAAAAGCCGTAGCGAGATATTTGAGCCAGTGCGGATCGGGCGACGCGTCGTCATCGATATAGGCGACGATCTCGCCCGTCGCCACCTGCCATCCGGTGTTGCGGGCGCTCGAGAGACCGCGGTTCTCGGTGCTGAAGACGCGGAAGCCGTACTCGGACGCGATCGCAGCGGTCCCGTCCGCTGACCCGTCGTCGACGACGATCACCTCGTACTCGGGGTAGTCGAGGGCCAGGAGCCCCTGGCAGCAATCGCGAATGGTCGCCGCTCCGTTATAGCTGCAGACGACCACCGACACACGAGGCCAGTCCGTCCCGCTCGCATGCGGGGCCGCCCGGAACGCCTCGCGGACCGCGTCGAGGGCCGGCTTTGGCTGCCGCTGTCGAGTCGTCAAGCCGAAGTCCCAGTCGGTGATCTCGCTGCCGCCCTGCCCCGTGCCGTCCTCGCCGAGGTACGTCACATACCACTCGTCGGTCCAAGCGAAAACGAAGGCACCGGCGCAGCCCTCGTCAAATGCCGCCCGCACCTGCCAGTCGACGGACCTCGCTTGTCCGTCCTCGCCGTTGCGTCGACTGTCCAAGCCGACCTCGGCCAACACCAGTGGACGGTCGCCGGCGATGTTCTGCAGACGAGCGAGATACGACCGCAGGACTTCTTCGTCCTCGAGGTAAACGTTGAAACACAGGAAATCAGCGAAGTCGAGGTCGAGGTACTCAGTCGAAGGGAAGTTGACGTAGGTAACAAGCCCCTCGGGATCCTCTTCCTTCGCAGCTTCGCTTAGACGCCGCAGATAACGCTCGATCCGCCGGCGACCATGCCACCGGACGATCGAAGCCGGGATCTCGTTTCCCACGGAGTAGCAGAG
Source organism: uncultured Solirubrobacterales bacterium (assembly GCA_963817945.1). Classification (GTDB taxonomy): domain Bacteria; phylum Actinomycetota; class Thermoleophilia; order Solirubrobacterales; family 70-9; genus VRUE01. Next base: position 732,492 of record CAWFQH010000001.1, read on the forward strand.
AACCGCCGGATGGCCGGCACATCGGCGAATCGAGGCGCGAATCCGCTGTTCGATGTCGTCGGCGCGTCCAGGGTGGTCGAGAAATGCGACGTGGTGCTCCCAAGCCATCCCGACCATCACAAAGAGGCCGTGAGCCTGAGCCAGGTCAAGCAGCCAGTGCGGCGGGACAGTGTAGGTGCGCACGGAGTTGACCCCGATGGCGGACATCGCGGCGAAGTCGCGGGACACCGTCGCCGGATCGGGAAAGCTGTTGCCGTCGGCGTCCGGTCGGAAGGTCCCGTAGGTCACGCCCTGGATGGGGAGCTTGCGCCCGCCGGCCGTCAGGAACTTGCCGTTCAGGCTTGGCCGCTTCGCCTCGCCGGCTGGTAAGCCTGCCGCAGAGCCGTGCCCGTTTGAGCTCGGGTCTGCTGCCGGCAGAGTCTCGTCCGCGTCACCGCTCGCGCGGAATCGGCGCAGCCGCAAACGGGTGCTTGCGGCCCGTCTCACTGTTCATTTCTCCTCGCGAAGTGTGGGCTGTCCACCCGCACGACGAGGACGAAAAAGGTGACCGCCGACAGCGTCCGTACATCTACAGCGACGAAAGCAACCCATCGGAACCTCACATGCGCCGACGCGCATAAGGGGCTCCTTCGAAGGCTTACAGCGACACCACCCCTCCTCGCTGAACGGCTGAGAATACCACCAAATTCCCGAGGGATCCTTTTTTTTCGTTCGGTGCTTTGTCGAGCCGCAGCGAGCAGCAAGGCCGCCGGCCTGCGGCGGTCCATTGGTGTTCATTCCTGACCTTTCGTCCAGGTCACTCTTGTTGCTAAGCCTTTTCCTAGAACGCCATGCCTTCGCCGTTGTCAGGCCCAGTTACGTGGCGTTCCAGCGGGTAGTTGCTCGCGGCGTACGGCGTAGCAGCAGTATTGACACCATTGCCACGGTGATCGGAAAGCGGTTGCCCACCACAATCGAAAAAACGCACAAAGCCAGGAGGACCGCCCCCGCTGGATAGAGCCGCTAGTGAGCGAGAAGGCGGTCGCCGTTACGACGAGAAGCTGCGCCCGGTGCTCGCGCGGAAACCGCTTGAGCAAACGGAAACAATTACGCCGAAGCTTTTTGTCTTTGCATCAATTGTTCGGGCCGATCCCGGTGCTCGCCCATTCGCGTGGTGCTTCGATCAACTCACCGCGATAGGGTGCGCCCTCCATCGTCTGCCGAAGGTGCCAATAACAGCATCTGGAACTAGAGTAGTGATGCACCCGTGATTAGGGAGATCGTCCCCCCTGATACGGACACCGCCTTCCGCGCCATACAGGCCCTTCGAACGGACCTTGAAAACGAGGAGTCTCTTGTCCGGATGGTTGACGAGGTACAGCGGCCGGAGGGTTATCGGGACACGGGCGAGCGTTGTTCGATTGGCAGCTGGACGAGGCGGCACGGCTGGCCTGTACTCAGCTTCATCTCGATTCCGGGGTCGGTTTCGATCGAGCCGATGCCCATCGGCTCTACATGAACACTGGGATGGTCATCGCCTCTTACCACTTTGCGCGTTACATCAAAACTGAACGACGAATCGCGGCTGCGGGCAGTCCCGGACGACGTCCGGTCGCTGACTCTGATCGAGGCACCGCTCTTTACCTGGCATCCGACGGTCCACTGCCCGCCATCCCAGCTGCGCCGCTTCTCTACGCAGACAATAAACCTCAGGCAGCCGACTTGCTCTTGTAGTACTCGGCATTGATCTCGGCGTATTTGGCCCACTCGGCGGGGAGCTGGTCCTCGGCGAAGCAGGCGTCGACGGGGCAGGCCTCGACGCAGGCATCGCAGTCGATGCACTCGTCGGGATCGATGTAGAGCATCTCGACCGAGTCGTAGTCGGGCTCGTCCGGAGTCGGGTGGATGCAGTCGACGGGACAGACCTCGACGCACGAGTTGTCCTTGGTGCCGATGCAAGGCTCGGCGATGACGTAGGTCATTCGATGCTTTCTCCTGAATCGTTTACCGGGTGCCCGCCGGAGTCCCGGCCAAGCGCAATCGGACATTTTACGGCTTGGGGCGAAGTGCCGCGGTGGCACCCTGGGATGATGGGGGCGATGTTGCTGCTGACGGGGGCGACTGGAAGCATCGGTTCGCGGCTGCTGCCGTTGCTGCTGGAGAGCCGCGAGGACGTGCGCTGTCTGGTGCGAGAGCCGCGGCGGCTCGGCGAGCGCCGGGTCGATGTCCAGATCGCCCTCGGCGACCTCGGCGAGATGTCGGATCCATACCTGGTCCGGCAGGCGCTGCGAGGGGTCGACACCGTCGTCCACCTAGCCGCGACGATCCGCGACCAACCGCCGCGCCGGCTCGAGGAGCTGAACGGGCTCGCTACGGTGCGCCTGCTTCGCGCCGCCGAGCGGAGTGGCGTACGCCGCTTCGTCTTTTTCAGCGCTCTCAACGCGGCCTCCGCTCAGCGGACCCGCTTCTTTCGCGCAAAGTGGCTGGCTGAGTACGCGGTCTGCTCTTCGCCGCTGGAGACGACGATCTTCGCGCCCTCGATCGTCTACGACCGCAGCGATCCATGGATCACCCTGCTGCGGCGCTTCTCCTTCCTGCCGGTGATGCCGGTCTCGGGCAATGGCCGCGCCCGCTTCCAGCCGATCTGGGCACAAGACGCCGCCCGCTGCGTGATCGCGGCGCTGGCGGGAGGCTCGGCTCGCGCCCGCTACGAGCTGGCGGGGCCGGAGACCCTCTCCTACGACGAGATGTCGGACCTGGTCAGCCGGGTCGCCGGCCGCCCGCGGCCACTGGTCCACCTGCCCCTCCCCTTGGTCCGCGCCGGCCTGATCGGGCTTCGCTCGATCTTCGGCGAGCGGGTCTTCGCGACCTGGGAGGAGGCCGAGCTGATGGAGGTCTCGATGGTGAGCGAGCGCGGCGTCGGCGACGCACAGGAGCTCGGGATCGCCCCGCGAAGGATGGGCGATGTCCTCGCCGAGCCCTGAGATTTGCGCCCGGCGCCACAACAGGAGCGCACCTGGCGTGTTTCGGCCGTGCATGGGGGCGAAGGCGATGCTGGCGGCGGCGGGCGCGATAGCGGCGCTCTGGATGAGCGCAGCCCCGGCGGCGGCGCTCACCCTGGTCCCCCCAAAGCCGAACGTGTTCCTCGGCGTCAGCGACCGCGGCACGACGGCCGAGTTCAACGAGTTCGCTACCTACGTTGGCAAGCACCCGGCCCTACTGGAGACCTTCCATCCCTGGGGCAATAGCCTCAATCAGGCCTACGAACGCTGGCGTGAAACCGGCACGCGCCCGATCCTGCACATCTCCACCGCCGATGACCAGACGCTGGCTGAGCTGATCACGCCGCAGCAGATCGCGCTCGGAGGGGGAGACGACTACCTGCTGCAGTTGAACGACTTCTTCGCCAAACGCGGACTGCCGGCCTATATCCGGCCGCTGGGCGAGCCGAACCGCTGCCTCAATGTCTGGTCGGCGGTCACCTGCGAAGGTCTGCCCAGGGGCGGCGAACACACGACCGGCTGGTACAAGCAGGCCTTCCGCCGCATCGTCGCGATCATCCGCGGCGGCCTCACGCTCGAACAGCTCAACGCGACCCTGGCCGAAATTGGCCTGCCGCCGCTCAACCGCACCAAAGGCCCTCCGCCGACGAGCCTGCCGGCAGCGCCTGTGAGCATCATCTGGGCGCCACTGCCAGGCGGCTCGCCGCGGGTCAAGGGCAACTTCCCCGGCAATTACTGGCCGGGCGGACGCTGGGTCGACTGGGCCGGCACCGACTTCTACTCGCAGTATCCCGTCTGGAAGGACCTCAACCGCTTCTACAACGCCAAACGCTGGCGCCGCAAGCCGTTCGCCGTGGCCGAGTGGGCCGTTTTCGGCGAAGACGAACCCCGGTTCGTCAAGCAGGTCATCGCCTGGGTCGTGAAGCGGCCGCGGGTGCGAATGCTCGTCTACTACCGCGGCTTCGGCGATACCGACAACCCCTACCAGCTTGGTCTCTACCCGCGCACCTCCAACACCCTGCGCCTGAAGATCCGCCGCCCGACCTTCCTCGAATACGCCGACTACAACGCCGGGACGCTGCTGCCGCTCCCGCCGCCGCCGCCCAAAGCCAAACCCCCCGCCCCCCCGCCCCCCTAGCCCGCTTCGCGCCGACGGGCCTAAAACGGCACTCCGAGTGCCGTTTTAGGCCCGTCGGCGGAGGGACGGCTGTGCAAGGAGCACATGAATCGTCCCTGCGAGCTGGCGCGGTTCCCGTTCCACCTGCTCCCAGGTGCAGCGGGCTACCCGCCAACCGGCCCGCATCAGCCGCTGCTCGCGGCGACGATCGCTCTGAAAGGCCGGGTCGGTGTCGTGGTAGCGACGGCTGTCGGCTTCGACGATGAGGCCGGCGTCGCGCCAGAGGAAGTCGGGCTTCAGCCGCCTGCCATCGACGTGGAGCGTCACGTTGACCTCGGGCGTCGGCAGGCCTCCACAAGTGCACATCGTGAGAAACAGGCACTCCATCTCACTCCGCGTCCGTTTGGTCAGGGGATGGATCTCGTCGAGGAGCATTCGCAAGCGAGCGACGCCTCGTCGACCCCTGCTTCGCTTGATGAGCCGGCGGATGGCGCGGTGATCGAGCAACCGCCGCACCTCGGCCTCGGAGATCGCCTTCCTCAGCTCCCAGATGGGCACGATAGCCGCGAGGTCGAGCAGGGTTCGCGGCACGGTGGTGCATGGGATCCTCTGGAACACAGTCCGATCGGCGCCAACCAGCGAGCCATCGCGATGAGCATCGATCCCGTTCGGGATTCGGCCGCGTCGGTTCGGAGCCGTTATGTCGATTGATATCCGCCGATCGTCGCGCAGCCCCCAGAGCGCAGCCGCCGAGCGATGCGAAAGGACAGCGCCCGGCCCGCACGCGAGCACAGCTGCCATGAATCGGCTTTCGATTGAGCTGTGGAAATGGCCGACCGCATAGACGCCCGCGTGGATTCGGTGCAGCGAACCGACTTTGACCCGCTGACGCACCGTGCGCGCGCTCATTCCCAATCTCTCGAGCTGGTCTAGAGAGACCAAGCCGTGCTGTCTGCCGGCAATTTCGGCGATCTGGCGATCCCACGCGGAGGCGGACCCCCGCCGATGGGCCGATAACGACACTCCGGGTTCCGTTTTAGGCCCGTGGGCGGGGGGTTGCGGAGGGCGCTGGGGCATCGGGGCGATGCTTCCGGGCGCGGGCGCACGCGTGGTGCGCCAATCGCAGCGATTTGATGACGGCAACGTAGAAAAAGAGAGGCCCAGCGTTAGCCGGGCCTCTCGAAGTCACTCGCCTGTTGAGACGAGAGTACCGCTGTCGACGGGCCGATAACGGCACTCCGAACGCCGTTTTCGGCCCGTCGGCGGGGAACGGGTGGCTACATCATGCCGCCCATGTCGGGCATGCCACCGCCGCCGGGCATGCCGGCGCCTTCCTTCTCCGGCGGTTCCGCGACGATAGCCTCGGTGACGAGGATGTTCTTCGCGATCGAGGCGGCGTTCTGCAGCGCCGAGCGGGTGACCATGGTCGGGTCGATGACGCCGGCCTTGATCAGGTCGCCGTAGTCGCCGTTGGCCGCGTTGAGGCCTTCGCCGGCCTTCAGGTCGCGAACCTTGTTGACGACGACCGAGCCCTCGAGGCCGGAGTTCTCGGCGATCTGGCGCACCGGCTCCTCCAGCGAGCGGTGCACGATGCGTGCGCCCGTCGCCTCGTCGGGATCGTCGAGCGTGTCGGGATCGAGGTCGCTCTGCGCGTTCAGCAGGGCGACGCCGCCACCCGGCACCACACCCTCCTCGAGTGCCGCCCGGGTTGCCTGCAGGGCGTCCTCGACGCGGTGCTTTTTCTCCTTCATCTCGGTCTCGGTGGCAGCGCCGACCTTGACCACGGCGACGCCGCCGGCCAGCTTGGCGAGCCGCTCCTGGAGCTTCTCGCGATCGAAGTCGGAGTCGGTGTTCTCGATCTCCTGCTTGATCTGGTTGATCCGGCCCTTAATGTCACCGGTCTCGCCGGCACCGTCGATGATCGTCGTCGTGTCCTTGGAGACGACCACGCGACGGGCTTTGCCGAGCTGGGAGACCTGGGTGTTCTCGAGTTTGAGCCCCATCTCCTCGGTGATCACCTCACCGCCGGTGAGGATGCCGATGTCCTCGAGCATCCGCTTGCGGCGGTCGCCGAAGCCCGGTGCTTTCACAGCCACGCCGGTGAAGGTGCCGCGCAGCTTGTTGACCACCAGGGTCGCGAGGCACTCGCCCTCGACGTCCTCGGCGACGATCAGCAACGGCTTGCCGCCCTGCATCACCTGCTCCAGCACCGGCAGAATGTCCCGCACCGAGCCGATTTTCTGGTTGGCGATGAGGATGTAGGGGTCCTCCAGCACCGCCTCCATGCGGTCCTGGTCGGTGACCATGTACGGGGAGATGTAGCCCTTGTCGAACTGCATTCCCTCGGTGAACTCCAGCTCCATGCCGAAGGTCTGGCCCTCCTCGACGTTGACCACGCCGTCCTTGCCGACCTTCTCGATTGCGTCGGCGATCACGTTGCCGATCTCGTCGTCGGCGGCGGAGATGGCAGCGACGCGGGCGATCTGCTCCTTGCCGGCGACTTCCTTGGACTGCTTGCCGCGCAGGTTGTCGACCACCTGGTCGACCGCCTTCTCGATCCCGCGGCGCAGGGCCAGCGGGTTGGCCCCGGCAGCAACGTTCTTGAGGCCCTGGCGGACGATCGTCTGCGCCAGCAGGGTGGCCGTGGTCGTGCCGTCGCCGGCGACGTCGTTGGTCGCCGTGGCGACCTCGCGCACGAGCTGGGCGCCCTGGTTCTCAAAGACGTCCTCGACCTCGATCTCGCGGGCGATGGTGACGCCGTCGTTGGTGATCGTCGGCGCGCCGAACTTCTTGTCGAGCACGACGTAGCGGCCTTTCGGGCCGAGCGTCACCTTGACCGCGTCGGCGACCGCGTCGACGCCGGCCTGCAGGGCCCCGCGTGCCTCCTCCTTGTACTTCAGCTCCTTGTGAGCCATCTCGTTTCAGTCCTCCTTGGTTTCTCTAAGTCCTGTGGGCGGGACGCGGCTAGCCGAGCTTGGCGAGGACGTCCGACTCGCGCAGCACGAGCAGCTCCTCGTCCTCGACAGTGACCTCGGTGCCGCCGTACTTGGAGTAGAGGACCTCGTCGCCCTCGCTCACGTCGAGCGGGATGCGCTTCTCGCCGTCCTCGTCCCATTTGCCGTCGCCAACCGCGACGACCTTGCCCTTCTGCGGCTTCTCTTTGGCCGTGTCGGGCAGGACGATGCCGCTAGCGGTCGTCTCCTCCTCCTCGATCGGCTTGACGATCAGCCGGTCCCCGAGGGGCTTCAGCTTCATCCGTGGACCTCCGTTATCGGTGTGTTTACTGGGTTTAAAAGGCCTTGAATCGCCGCCTCAGAGCCGTTTGTGCGGGTCTCTGGGCGCCTTGGCACTCGATGCTGCTGAGTGCCAACAGGCGTAAAGATAGCGGGCCAGCTCAGCCGTTGCCTAGTAGGCGGCAGCCGAGCAGCTTTGCGATCCCCTCGCCGCCGCGGGCCATCACCCAGTCATGGTTCCACTCGAAGACCGGGCGTGCCACCGGCGCCAGCAGGTTCATCCACCTCTTGGTCGTCGCCACGTTCCACTCGTAGAGGACGGCGGTGACGCCGTCGCGCTCGAAGAGGCGCCAACGGCCAACGCCGGACAGCTCGCCGACGGCGTCGGCTTGCAGCAGGTGCGGGCGCTCGACATGCGTCGTCGTGATCTCAAACTCGACCCGGTAGGGCAGCAGGCTTTTCCAGACCATCCCCGCCACGGCGCCGACACCGCGCCCGTCACCGCCGTCGCGTTCCTCGACCTCCTCCACCCCGCGCCACCACTCGGGCCAGCGCTCCTGGTCGTAGATCGCCTCCCAGACCGGCTCGCGCGGGCAATCGAGGAGCCAGGTGGTGAGGAAGGCGTAGTCGGCCATGACCGCGGGTGCAGCTAGTTGTGGTGCGGCGTCTCCCCATTGCCAAAGTGCGCGCCTGGCGGCTCGACGATCTGCGAGAAGCGGATCACCGTGACGACGTCGTCGGGTCCGACCGTGCGGCCGTAGATCTGCTCGAGGAACTTGACCTCATCCTCCAGTCGACGGAACTCTGGGTTGTCGTGCTCGATGTCGCGCGGCGAGAGGTCGGAGACCCTCTTCACCTCGACGTCGTCGATCACCGCGGCAAAGATTTTCTCTCGCGGGCTGTGGCGAAAGCCGACAGTTATCCAGACCACCTGGCCGCGCTCGTACTTGCCGGTCTTGTCCCCAAGCCGGATCGTCGCCGTCTTTCGACCCCGCTTCAGCTGGTCGACGAAAACGGTCGAATAGAAGTTGAGAACGTAGATGCCGCCCCGCATCGGTGCGAGCGTATCCGAACTGCACCCGGCCGTCCCGATTGCCTTGATGCCGAGGCCTTCGGCGGGTTTTTGTCGCAAGCCGTGCGCGTCGTCGAGTCGCTCGGCGGATTTTCATGACATGAGACGGCGACATCGTTAGCGTTGGACGTCTGTTCGACCGCCAGGTGTAGGGCAGGGGAAACCGGGTCGATGGGGGGGTTGCATGCGCTTTCAACTATTTGACATGCGCAGGGTTCTTGGAGCGCTTGGCCTTTGCGCGGCCGTCGCCCTGCTCGCTGCCATCCCCGCAACTGCTGGCGCTGCCAGCTGCGACGGCAAGAGGGCGACGATCGTCGGTACCGCCGGCGACGACAGGATCGTCGGCCGCAAGGCCAGCGACGTGATCTTCGGCGGCGGTGGCAACGACACGATCAGCGGCGGGCCAAACGGCAACGACACCATTTGCGGCGGGCCCGGGGAGGACCGGATCCACGGAGGGCGCGGCTTCGACTCGCTCCACGGTGACGGCGGCGACGACTGGCTCTTTGGCGACTCCGGCTCCGACCGGGCCGAGGGTGGCGATGGCAACGACGCACTCGACGGCGCCGAGGGCAGCGACAGCCTTCTCGGTGGCGCTGGAGACGATGAAGTCCGCGGCGCCAAAGGCCCAGACCGACTGAATGGGGGCAGCGGCGGCGACGTCTTGATCGGCGACAAAGGCAGCGACGAGGCGGTTGGCGAGGGCGGCGACGACTGGCTCTACGGCGATAAGGGCAACGACCGGCTCGAGGGTGGCGCCGGCAGCGACAAAATCGACGGAGGCGCCGGCGACGACCCACAGCTCGACGGCGGTCCGGACAACGACCTAATCCTCGCCGGAACCGGTATCGACAAGGCCGAGGGCGGGGACGGGGACGGGGACATAGTTCGCGGCGACAGCGGCATTGATGACCTCGATGGCGGTGCCGGCACTCGCGACATCGTCTCCTACGCGAGCGCCACCCGCGGCGGCATCGTCGTCAGCCTTGGCGCGGGCAAGGCGAAAGGCGACGGACACGACTCGCTGACGGGCTTCGAGGACGTCGTCGGCTCGCCCCAGGGCGACATCATCGCCGGCGACGGCGGCGTCAACCGGCTCGACGGAGGCGTCGGCAACGACAGCCTCGACGGCAGTGGCGGGGCCGATGAGGCCTTCGGCGGTGCCGGCAGCGACGATTGCGATGGCTTCCATGTCGAGCACTCCTGCGGCCCGGAGGCCAACCCACCGCCGGGCGGCACGGTGGCGATCCTCAATCAGGGTCTCGACGGCGCCAGTCTGATCGTGCAGGGCGGCGTCGGCGCAGACGACGTTCGGATCGCCTACGGCGCCGGCGCCTGGACGGTCTCGGACTCGAACGGCATCTTCGCCGGCGAGGGCTGCGGTGGCGGCGGCACTGTCGTCAGCTGCCCGGCCGCGGTCGCCACCAGCCTCCTCGTCGTCACCGGCGGCGGCGGCAACGACCGGATCGACATCGACGGCAGCGTGCCCGGCGGCGTGCGGGTGAGGGCGAACGGAAACGCCGGTTCGGACGCGCTCAGCGGCGGGCCCGGCGACGACGTGCTCGAGGCGGGCGAGAACTACAACGGACCGGACGACGGCAACGACACGCTCATCGGCAACGGGGGCGGCGACGTCCTCTACGCCGATCCAGGCGGCGATCAGCTCGCCGGCGGCCCCGGCAACGACCTGCTCGTCTCCTCGGTCGCGGTCTGTCAAGGACATTCCTACGACGGCGGCACTGGCGACGACACCGTCTCCTACGGACGCTCCGACGCCGACCTGCGGGTCGAGCTCGGCGGCACCGGCGGACCCGGTGGCTGCGGCACCCTCGACCAGGTCCGTGCCGACAACGAGAGTCTCGAGGGCTCCGACGGTCCCGACGTCCTGATCGGCGACAACGGCGAGAACAGCTTCCTCGGCCACCGCGGCGCCGACGTCTTCCAGGCCAAGGGCGGCAACGACTTCATCGATGCCATCGACGGCATGCAGGACAAGGCGATCTCCTGCGGCGGCGGTGGCGACGACGACGTCCTGATGGACCGCGCCGACCCGAATCCCGCCGGCTGCTAGCGCAACCGCAGCGCGCCGCCACCACAGGTCTCAAACACCCGTTAGCGGGTACGGACCTAGGGGAGGTGTCATCGCGCCAATCATGTCGCCTTACCGCAAAGGTGAAGGTCGGCCTCAACTTCCAGTCACGCCCCACCGGCTGCTGGCGGCTGGCGGGGTGGCGATCGCGGCGCTGATCGCGCTCCTGCTCTTCGAGCCGTTCGCGGCTCGCACGGCCGCCTTCAAGTGCGGCGGCAAGAAGGCGACGATCCTCGGCACCCCGAGCAACGACAGACTCGTCGGCCGCAGCGCCAGCGACGTGATCTACGGCGATGGCGGCAGCGACCGGATCCTCGGCGGCCCCAGCGGCCACGATCGGATCTGCGGCGGCCCCGGCGACGACAGGATCGAAGGCGGGAAAGGCAACGATCGGCTGTACGGGGAACTCGGCGATGACCGGCTCGACGGGGGTCGCGGCTCCGACAAGGCGATCGTGGGCGGGCGCGGCCGCGATCGGCTGCTCGGCGGGCGGGGGAACGACTCGGCGACGGGCGGCGTGGGAGCCGACTACGTCGACGGCGGCCTCGGCGACGACCGGGTGGACGGGGGACCGGGCGCGCGAGACCGCGTCATCGGCGGCCACGGCAGCGACCGGGCGACCGGTGGCGCCGGCAGCCGGGACCTGGTGCGGGGCGACCTCGGCCGCGACAAGCTCGACGGCGGCCGCGGGGTGCGGGACGTCGTCTCCTTCGCCAGCGCCTCCGGCGCCGTCGACGTCGATCTCGATCGCGGCGTTGCCAAGGGCGACGGCAGGGATCGTCTCAGCCGCTTCGAGGATGTGGTCCACTCGCCGTTCTCCGAGGATGCCACCGGAGCGGCCGTCGTTCGCAGCCGAGGGGTAGGGGGCGTGAGCTTGGCGGTCCGCGGCAGCGAAGGTGCCGATCGCCTCACGGTGAGCTTCAACGGCTCACGCTTGGCTGTAGCCAACAGCACCGGCTTCCCGGCCCGCACCGTGCGGGGTTGCAGGCCGGTAGACACCTTCCAGGCGCGCTGTCCGAGACGGGCGGGGTTGATCACGATCGTCGCCGGGGGCGGCGACGACACGGTCGACATCCGCGCGGTCCCGGCCAACGTGCGGGTCCGGATCGAGGGTGGTCCCGGGGCCGACTCCCTGCACGGCGGGCGGGGCGATGACGTGATCGAGGCCGGCGACGACAGCGATGCCGACCTGCTCGTCGGCGAGCACGGCGACGATGCCCTGATCGGGGCCAGGACCGATCTGCCGGTCCCGATCGGGAGCGGCCGTAGCGCGATGATCGGCGGCGGCGGCTCTGACGTGATGGTCGGCGGCGACCCATGCGACGGCGACCTCTACGACGGAGGAAGCGGCGAAGACAACGCCAACTTCTTCCGCTTCAGCCCTGGTGTCACGGCGAAGATCGGCGGGGTAGCCAGACGTGCTGGCGGGGAAGGCTGCGCTCCCGGCCGCGTGCGCCGATCCGTCGAGGCGACGGAGGGGACGCCGGGACCCGATCGCCTCACCGGCGACAAGAGGCGCAACACCCTCAGTGGCGGAGCGGGCAACGACGTCCTCCGCGGTCGCGGCGACGGCGACCGCCTCGTCGGCGGCAGGGGCGGCGACCGCCTGATCGGTGGCCGCGGTCGCGATGCGACCTACCAGTGACGCCTCATTGCGATCTGTATCCCTCCTCGCCGACCAGTGGCACGAAGCGACAGGGCCCGATCGTCGCGGCCTCGAGGTCCTCGCCACGACGGCGGTAGGCCATCAGCATGTCGGCGCCGTTCGCGGCGACCGGGACGACGAGGCGGCCGCCCTCGGAGAGTTGGCCGAGCAGAGTGCGCGGCGGTGCCGGGGCGGTGGCGTGGACGGCGATCGCCTCGAACGGCGCCCGCTCGGGCAGGCCGCGGCTGCCGTCGCCGACGATCAACTCGACGTTCTCGACGCCGATTGCGTCGAGCGTGCGTCGTGCCTCGCTGGCAAGCGAAGGATGGCGCTCGATGCCGATCACCTCGGCTGCCAAGTGGGAGAGGACCGCGGCTGAGTAGCCGGAGCCGGAGCCGATCTCCAGCACCCGCTCGCCGCCGCCCAGCTCGAGCGCCTGGCAGATCGCGGCCACGATCCAGGGCTGCGAGATCGTCTGGTTCTGGCCGATCGGCAGCGCCGAGTCCGCGTAGGCGCGGGCGCGGTACGGCTCCGGGACGAACGCCTCGCGCGCGACCCGCCCCATCGCTGCCAGCACACGCTCGTCCTCGATTTCGCGACGACGCAACTGGCGCTCGACCATCGAGGCGCGCAGGGCCGCAAAGTCCTGCATCACGTGCTAGATGACGTGTTCCAGGAGCCGCCAGGCAAGGACGCAGGGAGGGTGACGAGGGGAGCGCACTTCAGTGCGTGACCCGAGGAGACCGACCGAGGACGCAGCATGGCGGCTCCTGGGGCCGTCATTTCAGAAGATGTAGTTGCGCAGCTTGGCCGGTGCAAGGACGGTGACCTTGCCACGGCCTGGCCGGACGACGTGGGCGCGCTCGAGGTCGGCGAGGAAACGGCTGACGCTCTCGCGCGAGGTGCCGGCGAGCTGGGCCAGATCCGCCTGGTTCATCCTGATCGTCACCTCTCCCCCCTCCCCACCCCGCGGCGTCTCTTCGGCGACCAGCTGCGAGAGGACACCGGCGACCCGGCTCGGCACGGTCTGAAAGGACTGGCGCGAGATCCGCTCGTTTGCTGCACGCAGGCGCCGCACCAGGGCGGCAATCAGCTTCACCGTGATCTCCGGGTGGCGGGAGAGGAGCGCACGCACCTCCCCCGCCGGCAGGGCCAGCAGCTCGCCGTCACCGAGTGCTTCGACGCTCGCCGAGCGGACCTCGCCGTCGAGCATCGCCAGCTCGCCGAAGATGTCGCCGGGGCCGAGCGTGGCCAGGGTTATCGCCCGCCCGTCGGAGTGCTCGCGAGTTACCCGGAAGCTGCCGGAGCGGACGATGTAGCAGGCGTCGGAATGGTCGCCCTCGTGGAAGACGCGGGTCGCCCCCGGAAAGGAGCGAGGCACCGCCACCTGCGAGAAGCTCTCCAGCTCTCCCTGCTCGAGGTCGGCGAAGAGCGGCACGCTACGCAGCAGCTCTACCGGGCTCAGGCCGCTGTCCCCTCGCTCCGCCATGCGGGGATTATCGCTGCAATGGCCCCCCGACCCTCCCGCATCCGATTTTGACCCCCCTCCAGGGTGGTCAAAGTCGGATGCGGTCGATCAGTGGGCACTGGCGGTCAGCTTGCGGGGACCGCGGCTGAAGCCCGCAGCGAGGAGGGCCTCCTCGTGGCCGGAGCCGATCACCGGCTCGCCGTCGAGCTTCTCGATCCCGAGTTTTGGCAGGCGACCGGCGGACACACCGTCGGCCAGGGCCTGAGCCGCAATCGCCAACTGGTCGCCGTCGAGCTCGATCAGGCGCAGGATGCTGCGGCCGCCGCGCTCGACGTAGAGCAGCGGTTCGCCATCGCGCAAGAGGAGGTGGGCGCCGGGGGCGCGGGCGGGGCGTCGGCCGGAGGGTGGTTTCGGCCAGGGGAGGGCGGCGCCATAGGGATTGGCCGGGTCGGTGGCGGCAAGCAGCTGGAAGGAGCCGTCGGCGGCGGGCAGCGAGCGCAGGCGCTCGACGGCGCCCGCGAGGGCAAACTGGGCGCCGCCGAGCCCCTCGACGAAATAGCCGCGGCGGGCGGAGCCGAGCAGCTCCAGGTTGCCCAACTCGGCATAGAGGGTGGAGAAACCGCCGGGGACTCCCTCCGCGAGCACGGTCTCGCGGGTGACGATCCCGTAGCGCTCCAGCATCAGCTCCGCCTGCGCGCGCAGGCGCGGGCCGGTGCCGGGGGCATCGGCGAAAAGCGGAGCGGTCAGCGACCAGCGGCCCTGCACGGCGGCGCCGGCACCGGAGCGGCGGCGCGCGAAGCGGCGCCCCTGGCGCTCCTGCGCGCTGACCGAGCGCAGCCGCGGCGCCCGCAGCGGCGCGAAGGCGTCGTTGGTCACCTCGCCCGACCAGGCGAGGTCCCAGAGGGCGTTGTGTAGCTCCTCGGCCGGGTAGTCGAGGTCCGCGAGCAGATCGAGCCAGAAGGACGGGCCGACCGCCAACCGCCCGCGGATCGCGTCGTGCGGCTCGCCCTTGGCCTGCTCCAGCTTCGCGTTGGCAGCGGGGGGTCCGGCCAATCGCACGTCGTCGCGGAAGTAGAGGGCGACGCGGCCGTCGCTGCGTCCGCGCGCGCCCGCTCCGATCCAGACCAGCTCGCCACTGGTGCAGAGCTCGTCCAACCAGCTCGGCGAGTAGGCGCCGAGCCGGCGCGGAAGCACGTCCGCCTCCCAGACCTTCGGCGTCAGGGTCACACCCTGCAACGGCACCAGGGCGTCGCGCAGGCGGTCGATTCCCGCCCCGGTGGCACGGTGAACGTCCACGTTCTGCCAGCTCGGCAGGAAGCGAGCAAAGCGGTCGCGCGCAGCCGGCTCGACCTCCCGTCGCAGATGGGCCAGACTCGCCCGCCGCAAGCGCCGCAACACGTCGGCGTCGCACCACTCGCGTTCGGAGCCGCCCGGCGCCAGCTCACCGCGAACGACCGCCCCCTCGCGCTCCAGCTCGCGCAGGGCCGGCATCGGGTCGACTCCGTAGCGGCTGGCCAGCTGCACGGTCGGGAAGGGACCGTGGGTGCGCGCGTAGCGCCGCACCAGCGCCCGCATCGCGTCGGGATGATCCTCGAGGAAGGTCTCAGGCAGGCCCTGCGGCGGCGGCACCCCGAGCGCGTCGCGGTAGAGGCCGGCATCCTCGCCGGCGATGTAGCGCTCCTCGCCGGCGATCCTGACGAGGGCGGCGCGGCGCTCGGCGACCAACTTCTCCAGCATCGAAGCGGCCGAGTAGCCCTCGGCGACCCGCTCCGCGCACTCCTCGGCGCTGAGGTCGCCGAGGTTGCGAAGGATCTGCTGCAGGGCATCGCGGTCGCCCGCCCGCGCTGCCTCGGTGCGCTGTTGCAACTGCGCCTCGACCTCCGCCAGGGCGCCGGGATCGATCAGGTCGCGCAGCTCCTCCTGCCCGAGCAGCTCGCGCAGCAGGTCGCGGTCGAGGGCGAGGGCGGCGGCGCGCCGCTCGGCGTTCGGCGTGTCCCCCTCGTACATGTAGGTGGCGACGTAGTCGAAGAGCAGCGAGGAGGCGAAGGGCGACGCCGTGGCCGTCTCCACCTCGACCAGGTCGAGCTGGCGCGTGTGCAGCTTGCGCAGGAGGTCCACCAGCGAGGGCAGGTCGAGTACGTCGCGCAGGCACTCGCGGTAGGTCTCCAGCACGACCGGGAAGCGGGGAAAGTCCCGCGCCACCTCGAGCAGGCTCTGCGACTTCAGCCGCTGCTGCCAGAGCGGGGTCCGCTTTCCCGGGTAGGCGCGTGGGATCAGCAGGGAGCGGGCGGCGTTCTCGCGGAAGTGGGAGCCGAACAGGGCCGAGCCGGATAGCTCGGCGACGACCAGCTCCTCCAGCTCGTCGGGCTCGATCATCACCAGGTCGGCCGGCGGCGGATCGTCGGCGTCGGGGAGGTGAATGACGATGCCGTCGTCGGACCAGATCGCATCCGCCTCCAGCTCGCGCTCGGAACGGATCTTCTGCGACAGCGCCAGGCCCCAGGCGGCATGGACGCGCCCGCCGTAGGGCGAGAGGATGCAGAGCCGCCAGTCGCCGATCTCATCGCGGAAGCGCTCGACGACGATCGTCTCGTCGGAGGGAACGACCCGGGTCGCAGTTTGCTGCTCGCGCAGGTAGGCGACGAGATTCTGGGCGGCACGACGGTCGAGGTCGTACTCGGCCGCCAGCTCCTCCGGCTTGCGGGCGACAGCCTCGCGGGCGAAGGCGCCAATCGCCTTGCCCAGCTCGGCCGGGCGGCCGATCCCGTCACCCTTCCAGAACGGGACCGCGCCCGGCAGGCCGGGAGCGGGGGTGACGATCACGCGGTCGCGGGTGAT
The DNA here is from genome assembly GCA_963817945.1 of uncultured Solirubrobacterales bacterium. Lineage (GTDB taxonomy): Bacteria > Actinomycetota > Thermoleophilia > Solirubrobacterales > 70-9 > VRUE01. The sequence continues at coordinate 748,935 of CAWFQH010000001.1, forward strand.
CTCCTCGATCCGCCAGGTCGTCGCACCGAGCAGGAAGGTCTGCCCCGCCCGCGCCTCGTAGACCATCTCCTCATCGAGCTCGCCGACCCGGCGCCCGTCGGGAAGGTGGACGCCGTAAAGGCCGCGGTCGGGGATCGTGCCGGCGTTGGTGACGACCAGCTGACGGGCGCCTTTGCGGGCGTGCATCGTGCCCTTGGTCCGGTCCCAGACGATCCGCGGCCGCAGCTCGGCGAAGCGGTCGGAGGGGTAGCGGCCGTCGAGCATGTCGAGGACGTTCTCCAGCTGTTCGCGAGAGAGGTCGCGGAAGGGCTCGGTAGCGCCGACCAGGCGCTCGACCTCGTCTACCTCCCACTCGTCGAGGGCCGCCATCGAGACCAGGTGCTGAGCGAGCACGTCGAGCGGGTTCTGCGGGATCACCGTCTCCTCGATCGCCCCTTCGCGCATGCGCCGCGCGACCACCGTGCACTCGAGCAGGTCGGCGCGGAACTTGGGGAAGATGCGTCCGCGCGAGACCTCGCCCAGCGAGTGGCCGGCACGGCCGACCCGCTGCAGCCCACGGCTGACCGACTTCGGCGACTCGACCTGGATCACCAGGTCGACCGCCCCCATGTCGATCCCCAGCTCAAGGCTCGACGTCGCCACGAGACACGGCAACTGCCCGGACTTGAGCATCTCCTCGACGACGGTTCGCTCCTCGTGCGACAGCGACCCGTGATGAGCGCGGGCAATTTCCGGCAAAGCATCGTTTTCGGCCGCGGGTCCTGTCACGGGGGGAGGGGGGCCTGCGGGCGAGGGCGTCCTCGACCCCCCTCCCCCCGCGCCACCCGCGGACGAAGCGTCTGAGGATTTGACCGAATCACCGGCCTGCTCGGTAGCTGGCAGCTCCTGCCAATCGCCTTCAGCCGCGAGCTCGTTCAGGCGCTTGGCTATGCGCTCGGCTGCCCTGCGGTTGTTGACGAAGACGATCGTCGACGTGTGTTCTTGAACGAGCTTCAATAGCTCCGGGTAGATGGCTGGCCAGATCGAGCGGACGTGGGCGTTCGGCTCGCCGTCAGCGGGGACGCCGTCGGAGTTGGGGAAGTTGGGCGCCCCCGGTTCGGACATGTCCTCAACCGGGACGACGATCTCCAGGTCAAGCTCCTTGGTCCGCCCCGCGTCAACCACCTCACACGTCCGCTTCGGCCCAACCAAAAACTGAGCGATCCGCTCCAACGGCCGCTGCGTCGCGGATAGACCTATCCGTTGGAGGCCATGGCCGTCATCAGCGGTGGGTGGCACGGGTGAGGCCTCCTCGCCCGCAGCGCCGTCCCGCGAGGACGAGGAGGCCTCACCCGTGCCAGGCCCCGCCGCCCGGCGCGCATGGTCCCTAACGAGATGCTCTAACCGCTCCAGGCTGAGGGCGAGGTGAGACCCTCGCTTGCTTTGGGCGACGGCATGGATCTCGTCGACTATCGCCGCTTCTACCCCGGTGAGAATCTCGCGAGCGCCGGAGGAGAGCATCAGGTAGAGCGACTCCGGGGTCGTGATGAGGATGTCGGGCGGCGTTTTGCGCATCGCCCGCCGCTCGGCCTGCGAGGTGTCGCCGGTCCGCAGCCCAACCGAGATGTCGGCGCCGATGCCCCGCAGCGGCGCCCGCAGGTTTCGCTCGATGTCGTAGGAGAGCGCCTTCAGCGGCGAGACGTAGACGAGGCGGACGCCCTCTCCGCGCCGGGGCTGGCGCGAGAGCTTGTCGATCCCCCAGAGGAAGGCGGCAAGCGTCTTGCCGGACCCCGTTGGGGCGCAGATCAGCGCGTTCGAACCGCCGGAGATCGCCTTCCAGCCGCCCGCTTGGGCAGGCGTCGGCGCCTCGAAGGAGGCCTCGAACCAGCGCTTGACTGGGGCGCTGAACGGTGCCAGCGGGTCGGATTCCGCCATCGTTTTGGCATCGGTGGCCAACCCACTGATCTTACGCATCGCCTGGTCCGACCGGCGCCGGTCGCCGGTCTCCCCCTCAGGCGCGTCGGTAACGGTCCTGGAGGCGAACCACGTCGTCGAGATGCGGCGTCGAGACCTCCACCACCACCGAGTCGTCGATCGCCTCTACTGAGTGGATAGTGCCGGGTTCCACGCGCCACGAGTAACCGGGACCGATCTCCTCCCGCTCCAGCTCATCGACCGTCGGGCCGCGGGTCAACAGCATCCGGCCAGAGAGGAGATAAGACGTCTCGTCCTTCTCGCGGTGCACCTGAAGCGAGAGCTCATGACCGGCTTCGACATAGAGCAGTTTGCCCGCGTAGTAGGCCGTATGGGCCCACCACAGCTCATGGCCCCAGGGCTTCTCCACCCGACGCGGCTCGGTGCCCAACATGACCGGAACGTATCAGCAGGTTCGGCTCAGCTCGGGGTGCCGCCGGCGAACCTGACGTAGGCGCGCCAGGAAGGCTTCGGCACCAGCGTTTCGGTGAAGAGGCCGGAGCCGTCGCAGAAGTTGCAGGCGCCTTTGGCGTCCTCGAGCGAGAACCAGTACACGCCCTTGAGGCGCCATTTGACCGCGTTGCGCACGAGGGTCGAGAAGGCGCCCTTGAGTTCGCGCACCTGACCGCTCGGGCCTTTGGCAAAGGAGTTGCCGCGTTCAGGACGGCCCGAGCTCCAGGTCAGCTCGGTGATCCATAGCCCCGTGCCGGCGTCGCCGTGTGCGCTCATGATCGCCCGCACTTCATCGATCTGCGGCGCTACGTTGCGGTAATCCCCCGTGTATGGGTGCAGCGCGATCCCGTCGAACATCGCCTTGATTCCCGGCGTGCGTTTGTACATCTGGTCGAGGAATTCGGTCGCGAAGTAGGCCTGCCGTGGCCTGTGTTTGAATTCCGCCTCCCGCGGCCGCGCGAACATGCCGCCAAGCAACACCTTGGCGCCGGGGTCGACCGCCTTGATCGCGGCATGGGAGATCTTCACCAGCTTTCCGTATTCGATCGGGTTCGGGCGCACGACGAAGTACTTGAAGTTCTGCTCGTTCCAGACCTGCCAGGTGCGAATCGGCCGCTGCGGCAGGCCCGGGTTCTCGGCCCAAAAGGAGCCGCCGGGGCCGTAGCGGGCGACGGCCTGCTGCAGGAAGGACCCCCAGCCCGCCCTGCCGGCGCCGCTGATCGGCAGTCTCAGCGGCGCCACTGCCGAGCCCCCCGAGCCCGGCACCGTGGCCGAGGGGGCCGCCCAGGCCGGCGCCCCGTATGCGAACGGCAGCACGTCGAGGCCGGCACTCGCCGCGCGGCCGATCGCCGCGTCGACACCGGTCCAGTTCGGGGTCGCCCCCTGTTCGGTCTGCAGCGAAGCCCAGTAGAGCGGAATGCGGACGCTGTCGACGCCACCGCGCTTCATGCGGGCGAATGTTTCAGGTGAGGGCAGGCTCTGTGGTACGACGCCCCAGAATTTCCCCGGCAGCGCCGGCGCCGGCGTGGCGACGAGCAGGACGAGGAAGGCAACTGCCAGGAGAGCGACGAAAGCGCGCACGGACCTGCCACTCGGATGCAGCGAGATCTGCATGCTGCTAACTCGCCCTCGAAGGAGCGTTCGGGCCCTGTGGCTCGCCGCTCTGGCGGCGCGACCGGGCCAGCAGCACCGCCGCCGATGCGGCGGCGAGCACTACTACGCCGATCAGGATCGGCAGAAGCGGCGAGCTACCGTTGTCCTCGTCACTGCTGCTGCCGAGCGGTGCCACGGCTTGCTCATCCGGCGCCGTCTCGCGCTTTCCGGTCGAGCCGGTCTCTTGGCTACTCTGCCCGGAGCCGCCGCCGTCCCCGGTGGTTGGCTTGTCGCCGCGAGATGAGGACCGATTGTCACCCGAAGATCTGCCTTCCGAAGATTGCGTTCCAGGCCCGCCGGAGGCATCTGCCGGCGCTCCGGCGCCACCGTCGGCCCGCGAGGAACCGGCGGGCGGATCACTCTGCGTCCCACCGCCAGCATTGTTCTCGCCCGTTACCGTCGGCGGCGCGTCCGTGTACTGAATCCCAGCTGAATCCGCGGCGATAGCCGCCGACCCGCCCCAGACCATTGCCAGCAGAACCGACGCTGATAAGAGCCCAAGAGCAAGAGCGGCCCGCGCGCGGGCAGGGTACTGGCGCGTCCCGTCCATGGCGGGCAAGGTTAGTGCAAACGGCGGCGTTGATTGCACCGATAGCCCTGATCGTGGCTGTGGCGCTCGCCGGAGGCGGATTCGAGGTGACGACCCGCCACATCGCCGGGCTCGCGGCCTGGCTGGTCGTAGTAGCCATCCTCGTCTCGGGGGGCGCGGCGAACGCGACCCTTGGACGTTCGTTCTACTGGACGGCCGGGCTGCTGGGCTGTCTTGCGCTTCTCTCTGCAATCTCGTCCCTTTGGTCGGGCTCAGTCGAGCTGAGCGTGATCGAGGCAGACCGGGTCCTCGCCTACCTCGGCTTCTTCGTTGCCGCTTTTCTCGTCGCTCAAACCAGCGAAAGGCGCCAACGTTTCGCTGAGGGCTTAACGATCGCGCTCACTCTGGTCGCCCTGCTCGGCCTCTTCAGCCGCCTCCTGCCGGAGGTCCTCGACGTGGCCAACGCCTTCGGGAGCGGCCCGCGGCTGCGCTACCCGCTCGGCTACTGGAACGCGAACGGGGCCGTCTGCGGCCTTGCCGTCGCGATGCTGCTCTGGGCCAGCCGCCGGGGAGGCTGGAGCTGGCTGCGCTGGGCCGCAATCGGGGCAATGCCGGCGGTGCTGCTCACGCTCTACTTCACCTACTCCCGCGGCGGGCTGCTGGCATTGGCAGTCGCGGTCGGGGCGGTGCTGGCGCTCTCGCGCGACCGGCTCTGGCTGCTGGGCACGTTGATCGCGGCGGTGCTCGGCACGATCCCGGCGATCCTCGCGGTGCAGGACCGCCGCGACCTCGCCGACGCCATCCCCAGCTCGGCGGTCGCCGACCAAGGCCTCACGGTCTTGCTCATCCTCCTCGGCGGCGTCGTCCTCACGCTCGCCGCCTTCGCCCTCCTGCGTCGCGCCGAGAGCCGCGAAGGGCGCCTTGCCAGCCGGGCGCTGGCCGCATCACGCAGCCCGGTGCTGCTGGGCGGCATCGCACTCGCCGGCGCGATCACCGCGATCGTCCTCGCGATCGCAATCGGCGGCAGGGCCTGGGACCAATTCTCCAGCCCTGACCTCTACTTCCCACAGGACGACCCCGAGCAGCACTTCAGCCAGCTCTCCGGCGCCGGCCGTCACGACTTCTGGCGGGTCGCCGTCGACGCCTTCGGCGAGGAGCCGCTGCGGGGCCAAGGAGCCGGCGTCTACCAGTTCTCCTGGGAGAGCGATCGCTCGATCCTCGCCGCCGTCCACGACGCCCACTCGCTCTATCTGGAGTCGTTCGCCGAGCTGGGGATCGCCGGCGGCCTGCTCATGCTGGGCCTGGTCGGCGGCCTGCTCTGGATCGGCGTCGCAACCTGGCGCGGGGCCTTCGGCGCCGAGCGGGAACGCAGCGCCGTGCTGCTGGCGGTGCTCGCCGCGCTCGCGGTCGGCGCCGCCCTCGACTGGTTCTGGGAGCTGACCGGGATCGTGGCGATCTTCTTCCTCGCCGCCGGTGTCCTTGTAAGTGCACGGTGCGAACAGCTCGCTCCGGGCACGGAACGGGCGGCAATGACCAAATCGGAGGGAAGGCGATTCGGACTGGCCCTGGGCGGCCTCGCTGTCGCCTGGGTGGCCGCGCTCGCCCTCGTCGGCCCGCTCCTCGTCGAACGCGAGATCAAAGCGAGCCAAGAGGCGGCAGCTGAGGGCGACATCGCCAGCGCCGTCAGCCACGCCGACACGGCCCGCTCGATCGAGCCGTGGGCGGCCTCGCCATACGTCCAGCTCGGGCTGATCGCCGAGTTCACGGGCGACTACCCGACTGCGGTCGCGCGCCTGACGCAGGCGATCGACCGTGAAGACCGCAACTGGCAGCTCTACTACCTTCGCTCTGGGATGCGGGCGCAGGCCGGCGACCCGGCCGGGGCCGAAGCGGACCTTGAGCAGGCGCGCCAGCTCAACCCCCTCGAGCCCCGACTGCAAGCGAGCGCGCAATGACGCGGAACGCGCAGAAAACCCCCGTTCGGCCCCCGGCCCCGGGGCCAGCAACCGTCGAACCGCTGCGCCCGACCGCGGTCGCCGCCTGGCTGGGCCTGACCGGCCCCAGCGGCGCTCGACAGCGTGGCGGCATCCTGCGGCGCCTGCTCGCGACGGCCGACTGGGTGGTCCTGATCGGGGCCCTGTGCCTCGCCACGATGGCGACGACGACGACCGACCTCGCAGTTCTCTTCTGGGCGACGATGTTCAGCCCCGTTTGGCTGCTGATGCTGAAGCTGCACGGGCTCTACGACAACGATCACCGCCGCATCCGCCACAGCACCGTCGACGAGATCCCCTCGCTGGTTTCCGCCTGCGCGCTCGGGACGCTCGCCCTGGACGGCCTGCTCGCGCTCAGCCCAGCCGGCCCGCTCTCGGCGGGCAGCGCGATCCTGGTCGGCGCCAGCGCCCTCGTCGGCACCTTCGTCGTGCGGGCCGCGCTGCGCTTCGTCTGGCACCTGCTGACGGGCGTCGCAACCGGCATCGTGATCGGCCCGGCGCCGCTGGCGGAAGCGGTCGCCCGCCGCGTGGCGACGCACCCCGAGGCCCGGCTGCAGATGATCGGCTACCTCGGGCCGGAGCACGGCGAGGGTGACGCCGGCGGCGCGGGGCTGCCGCGGCTGGGCTCGATCGCCGACATCTCGCGCGTGGCGGCGGAACACGACATCGAAAGGGTCGTCGTCACCGAGCAGGAGATGAGCGAGCCCGATGCCGAGCGCCTGATCGAGCAGTGCAAGGCCGCCGGGCTGGGCCTCACCCTCCTCCCCCAGCACTACGGGCTGCTGGGTCCCGGCATCGAGCTCAACCGCCTGGCCGAGCTGCCGGTCCTCGACTTCCGCTTCTCGGACCCGCCCGCCTCCACCCTGCTGCTGAAGCGGACGCTCGACCTGATCGTCTCGGCCGTGCTGCTGGCGCTGCTCAGCCCGCTGCTGGCGATCGTCTCGCTGCTGATCCTGCTCGACTCCGGGTGGCCGATCTTCTTCCGCCAGGCCCGCGCTGGCAAGGACGGCGAGCCGTTCACGATGCTCAAGTTCCGCACGATGGTCGTTGACGCCGAGGAGCGGCTCGGCGAGCTCGTCAACCTGGCGGAGCTCGACGAGCCGGCTTTCAAGATCCCCGGCGACCCGCGCGTGACCCGCGCCGGCAGGCTGCTGCGCCGATACAGCCTCGACGAGCTGCCGCAGTTCATCAACGTCCTCAGGGGCGACATGTCGCTGGTCGGGCCGCGCCCCGAGGAGGAGGCGGTCGTCGCCCTCTACGACGAGCGCCAACGGATCCGCCTCGCCGTCAAGCCCGGCATCACCGGCCCGATGCAGGTCTACGGGCGGGGAGACCTCACTTTCGAGGAGCGGCTGGCGATGGAGCGCGACTACCTCGACAACCTCTCGCTCGCCGGCGACCTGGCGATCCTCCTCCGCACCCCGAGGGCGATCTTCCGCGGCGACGGCGCCTACTGAGCATCGGCGGGCCAGCCGCCGTCAGCGGGCGGGCAGGACCTCGAAGCGCAGCCGCTGCGGCTGCGAACGGTTGCCGGCCCAGTCCCACGCCCGGATGGTCGTCAGGTAGCGGCCCGCCGGCAACGGGTGGCCATGCAGCCGGCCGGCGAACGGCCTGCGGTTGGCGCCCGACCGACCGGAGGCATGGATGGTGCCCCTGGGGCCGCGCTCCAGCGAGGCGATCACGATCGCGACCGAGGCGGGCTCGTCGAGCGAGTAACGGAAGGCGGTGCCGTACCTGGCGGCGGCAGCGCCCGCGGCGGCGCGGCGGCGCGGCCGGACCGCGAAGCGCTTGCGCTCGATCCGGAAGCCGCTCAGGCGCGGCCCCTGGTCCGCCCCTTGGCGCACGGGCTCGGCGCTGCCCGCCTCCGCAGGTTCCTCCGCCGCCGGGCACTCGTTGCGGCAGTAGCGGACGAGGAGCACGTTGGCGCCGCGGTCGATCGGCGTCGCCGCGCCCTGGTCCTTGTAGAGGTCGGTGAAGAAGAGGCCCTCCGCCCCGGCGGCGAGCCCCACCGCCGTCGCCTTGCCAGTGCCGGTGTACTCGACCAGGGTCGTCGGCCCCTCGCGGTTGAACCCGGTGGAATCGAGCGCGAACTCGACCACGCGCTTACCGGTGTCCTGCGGCCCGCTGGCGTAGGTGGAGCCCGACTCGGTGACGAAGGCGTGGCCCGTCGTCGCCGCGGGGAAGCCGCTGCCGTCGAAGCGATCCGCCTCGACGAACTCGATGTTGACCGGGGCGTGGGCCGGGTTCCAGCTGTAGGAGGCGCCGAAGGTCATCGTCGCGTCGGCGCCGGCCCAGAGGTAGTCGACGCCCGGCAGGATGCGCGCCAGGCGGTCGGTAGCCGGGCCGTTCTCGACCATGTAGTAGGAGGCGTCGGCGAGCCTGAAGGCGCCGCCGAAGGGATTCCTGAACCCGTAGGCCCAGACGTAGTCGCGCGGGCCGATGCCGTCGCCGGGGTCGTAGAAGGGGTTGTCGGCGAGCGGCTGCCCGGCCGGCGACATGCGCAGGATCTTGCCGCTGTACGAATCGAGGTCGCGGGCGCCGGCGAAGGAGATGAAGCCGTCGCCGTTGTGCACGATCAGCTCCCCGTCCGGCGCGATCGAAACGTGCGAGATCTGGTGCGAGGGCCCCTGCGGTTGCCCCACAAGGTCGAGCACGGTGGAGACGCCGGTCGCGGCCAGGCCGCGCTCGTCGCTGTGCAGACGGACGACCTTGCCGTAGTGGGGCTTCGGAACGAGCGGCGAGGCCTCGTCCTCATAGACCAAGCTGGCGAACAGGTCGCCGGAGGCGGGATCCACCGCGAGCCCGGTCAACCCGTGCTCGCCCGAACCCGGAAAGTCGCCGGTCGGGTTGAAGTTCAGCAGGCCGGTCGCGTAGTCCCTGACGACGCCGTCGCGGGTCACCACCTTGACCGTCCCGTACAGCTCCGCCACGTAGAGCAAGGGATCGCCGGGGTGCGGCCCCGGCTGCGGGACCATGGCGAGGTTGACGGGGAGCTGGAAGCCGCCGGCGAAGACCTCGACCGAGTAGCCCGGCCGCGGCGCCCATGGCACGGGGGCGTCGCTGCCGGCCGCGCCGGGCGGCCGCGTCTCGAATTCCCGGCTCGCCCACTCGCTCCACTCGCCGCCGCTGTCGAGGGCGCGGGCGCGCAGGACGTAGCGGCGGGAGAACTCCAGCGCGTCGCGCCCCGCGTAGGAGCCGACGAAGGCGCCGTCGCCGAGATGGATGTGGACGCGCTCGGGCCCAGCTGCGCAGGGCGCCCACCACGCCGTTTCCGATGAAGCCGTTGTGATTTCCCACTCGGTGCAGACATGGGCATCGCCGTCATCGTCGGCGAAGACGACCACCATGTGGACGTCGGCAGGGCTCAGCGGCGCCGCGTCCGCGGCGGGCTCGGAGATCTCCTCCAGCCGAGGGGGTGCGGCGCTGGCCCCCGTCGGCTGGAACGCAATCGACACCGCCACGGCCAGAGCGGCGATCGCCAACCAGCCAGCACCTCTCGCAAGCGGCAGCTTTCGCACCTGGACCGAGCGTAACAAGGAGCCCGCGCGCGGCTACAGTTCACGCGCCATGGACCTGGAGATCGTCATAGTCAGCCACGGCGCCGAAGAGCTGCTGCGGCGCTGCCTGCGCTCGCTGCAGGAGCACCCGGCCCAAGCCGAGACGCGCGTCACCGTCGTCGACAGCGGCAGCCCCGACTCAACGCCCGACATGGTCGAGCGCGAGTTCCCCGCGGTGCGCCTGATCCGCTGCGAGAACATCGGCTTCTCCGCCGCCAACAACGTCGTCTTGCGCGAGGACGAGGCCGACGCCGTGCTGCTGCTCAATCCCGATACCGAGGTCTACGCGGGGACGCTCGACGCGGCGCTGGCGCGGCTGCGCTCCGAAGAGCGGATCGGCATGGTCGGCTGCAAGCTCGTCATCGAGAGCGGGGAGCTCGACCACGCCTGCAAGCGCTCCTTCCCCACTCCGCTCAGCGCCCTCGCCCACTTCACCGGCGTCGGCCGCGGCGACGACGCCGCCGGCACCCTCAGCCAGTACCGGGCGACGCACCTCGGCGACGACGAGGCGGGGGAGGTCGACGCCGTCAACGGCGCCTTCATGCTCTGCCGTGCCGAGGCGGTGCGCGAGGTCGGCCTGCTCGACGAGGGCTACTGGCTGTACATGGAGGACCTCGACTGGTGCCGGCGCTTCTGGCAAGCGGGCTGGAAGGTCTTCTACGATCCGAGCGGCGTCGCCCTGCACGTCAAGGGCGGCTCCAGCGGCAGGCGGCGGCGCCCCAAACAGGAGATCGCCTTCCACCGCGGCATGGGCCGCTTCTACCGCCGCTTCGACGCGCCCGAGCACAACCCGCTCCTCAACGCCGCCGTCTACGCGGGAATCGGTGCCAAGCTGGCGCTCAGCCTGGCGATCACGGCGACGCGCGGGCGCTAGGCCGCTCAGCCAAGAACGCCGCGCAGGACCGGCCGCAGGCGCGAGACAAGAGCAGGCCGGCGGCGCTGCCGGGGTCCGTTGAGGACCCGGCCGATCGCCGTGTGGCGGACGAAGAGCGGATAGGTGAGCAGCGAGCAGCCGAGTGCCGCCGCGGTAACAAGGACGAACTGCGGCCCCGTGGCCAGGGAGGTGGCGCTGAGCAGGGCGACGGCGAGCACCATCGCCGGCAGGTGCGAGAGATAGATCCAGTAGGAGGCGTCGGCCATGTAGCGCACGCGGGGACGCGCGCGGTCCAGGTAGCGGTCGGCCAGCCCGACCAGCGCGATCAGGGCGGTCCAGGTGGCGACGGCGTAGACCAACAGCGCGAAGCCATGGACGAGCGGGTCCGAGCCGTACCCCGAGTTGTGGAGGCTGAAGAGGAGCCCAGCGGGCAAGGCGGCGACGAGGGCGGCCGCGGCCCAGCGCCAGGCATTGCGGCCGGCGGCCGCGACGAGGTCGCGATAGGCGAACAGCGTCGCCCCGAGGCCAAAGAAGAGCGAGTAGTAGGCGAGCGCTGGCAGGTCGGGCAGGTACGAGTCGGTCGGCGAGGCGACGGTCCAGCTCGCCTCGGGCCAGAGCGCGGCCACGGTCGGCACGGCCAGCAGAAGGATCCCCGCTGGCGGGGAGGCGAGCAGCCGGCGCAGGCGGGCTCCGGCCGCCCGCAACAGCCGCGGCGCCCCGAGGTACAGCGAGATCGCCAGCCCGTCGATGATCAGCAGGTACCAGAGGAACCAGAGGAAGCCCAGCTCGAAGCTGAAGGGACTGCCCGTCGGGACGCCGTCGTTCGAGAGGGCGACGCCGGTCTGCTGGGCCACGAAGAGGGTCAGCGGCATCAAGGTGACGAGCCCGACCAGCAGCGGCGCCACGATGCGCAGGGTGCGGTTGCGAGCGGTTTCCGTCAGGCCCTTGCGCGAGAGCAGCAGCGCCAGGAAGAAGCCCGACATGGCGAAGAAGAGCGGCAGGCGGAAGACGTGGACGACCCAGTAAACCATCGTCGCCCAAGCGCCCTCGTGGCCGTTGATCGCGGAGAGCTGCGCCGCGTGGACCGGAACGAGCAGCAGCATCGTCGAGGCTCGCAGCGCATCCATCGAGTGGATGCGCGGGATGGAACGGCCGTCCATCCGCGAAAGGGTACGCGGGAAGCGCGCGGCTTGGGTAGCTAGCGAACCTGCCCGCGCGCCCGCTCCCAGCGGCCCACCGCGTAGCCGACCATCTTCGCCACGTCGCCGGTGGTCACGACCAGTGGCACGTAGGCGAGGCCGTAGAGCTGCTCGGGGGCTCTGCCGGAGGGACGGACGCGGATCAGCCGGCGGAGGAATTTCCCCTGATAGCCGATCCAACCGAGGAGCAAGCCGACCAGCGCCAGAGGGCTGTACGACCAGCGCCAGAGCACGGCGACGCCCGCCGCGTAAGCCGCGTAACGCGCGAGATGGCGCTTCGGCCAGAGCCCGGCATGGCCGTCGCCGCGCGCATAGTTGAAGTACTGGCGGGCGAGCGAGCGCAGGTCCGGACGGGCGTCCCAAACGACGATCGCGTCGGGGACGAAGGCGAAGCGGGCGTCGGCGCGGCGCAGGTCGAGGTCGAAGACCAAATCCTCGCAGTGCCGCAGCCACTCCGGGTAGCCGCCGACGCGCCGCCACCAGCCGCGGCGGAAGGCAACGGAGCGGCTCGACGGCAGGAAGCGGTCGGGGTCGATCTCCTGCCGCTGCGGCGTGATTGCGATCGCCAGCGCCCGCTTGCGCCAGCCCTCTCCGCCGGGCAGGAAGAAACCCGCGGACACCGCCAGCTCGGGATCGCGCTCCAGCGGCGCCACCAGCTTCTCCAGCCAATCGGGCCGCGGCCTGGTGCCGGCGTCGGTGACGGCAATCGCCTCGTGGGCCGCCTCCTCGATCGCGATGTTGCGCCCTTCGGAGATGTTCGTGCCGGGCGCCTCGATCAGGCGGATCGGAACCGGGCTGGACGCCCGCACGCGTTCGATTGCCGGCACGGTCCCGTCCTCGGAGCCGCCGTCGACGAGCACGATCTCGTCGGGGGGGCGCGACTGCCGCAGCAGTCCCTCGAGGAACCCCTCGATGGAGTCGGCCTCGTCTTTGAGGGTGGCGATCAGGCTTATCTCGAGAGCCAAAACGGGCACCAGGCTACAGCGCCGCTTTCCGGCAGCGTGAGGCGATGGGTCGACCCCCTCCACAGCTACACTGCCGCGGCCTATGTACCGCATGGAACAGGGGGCGCTCCTGCGGCCGGTGGCGTGGCTGGAAGAGGTGGGCGCCCGGCGCGCCGGACTCGCGATCCTGGTCGCGGCGATGGCCGGTGCGACGGCGTTGATCCTCTGGCTCGAGCGCGACACCACCTACATGAGCGACGAGTGGGGCTGGGTCAACTTCGCCGGCGAAGGCTCGATCGCCGACATGTTCCGGCCCCTCAACCAGCACCTCTCGGTCCTGGTCCTGCTGCCGACCAAGTGGGGCCTGGACATCTGGGGCACCTCCGGCGCACTGCTGCCGTTCAAGCTGATCCAGATCGCCGGCGTGCTCGCTTTGGGCGCCGCCGTCTACGCCTTCGCGCGGCCGCGGGTGGGCCCGCTGGTGGCGCTGGCCCCGGCGATGATCCCGATGTACCTGGGGACGGCGACGGTGATCCTGCTCCAACCCCTGATCGGGCTGCAGGTGCTGTACTCGCTGGCTTTGGGCGTCGCCGCAATGGCGGCGCTCGACCGCGGCAGCCGCGGCGGCGACATCGCTGCCGCCGTCTTCGTCGTCCTCTCGCTCGCCTCGTTCTCGACTGGAATCGCCTTCCTCGCCGGCATCACGGTCTCGGTGCTGCTCTCGCCGAACCCCATGCGCCGCGCCTTCGTCTTCCTCGTCCCGACCCTCCTCTACGGCGGCTGGCGGCTCTGGGCAATGAAGTACGGGACCACCGGCGGGCCGGAGCTGGCGAACGTCCCCGCCCTACCGCTCTACTACTCCGACTCGATCGCCAGCACGGTCGCCGCCCTATTCGGACGCTCGCCGATGCTCGGCCCGGGTCCCGGCACCTACGTCTTCCTGCACGGCTTCACCCTCGACCAGGCCAGCGCCGCCTTCGTCTTCGCCGCCGTCGAGGTCGCCGTAATCGTCGTCGCCGTCCGCCGGCTGCGCCGCCTCGGCGGGTTCTCCCCCACCCTTTGGGCGACCCTCGCCGTGCTGCTCACCCTCTGGACGATCCAAGGGCTGGTCCTCGTCGACGGCAGGACGCCGGGCGAGTCCCGCTACATCTATCCCGGTGCGATCGCGATGTCGCTTGTCGTCGTCGAGGCGGTCCGACGCGTGCGCTTCAGCCAGTTTGCGGTCACCGTGATCCTCGGCCTGACGGTGGTCGGCATCGCCGGCAACATCGTCCGCTTCAACGACGGCCGCAACCTGATCGAGTACCTGGCTCCGCGCAACATGGCCTACACCGGCCTGATGGACCTCGCCGGCAAGAACGCGGACCCCAACTACGTGCCCTCGAGCGAAACCCCGATCGCGGCGCCCGCGACCGCGCTCAGCATCCCCGTCTTCGCCTACCAGGCGATCTCGGCCCGCCACGGGCCGCTCGGCTACTCGCCGGCGGAGATCCTCGAGCAGCCAGCCGACGTGCGCCACGGCAGCGACGAAGTGGGGATCGCGATGCTGCGTCTGGAGCTGGCGCCCGCCCATGGCGTGCCGACCAGAGGCTGCCGACCTGCCGCCCGCATCCGCCGCGGAGAACGCGCGCAGCTGCCGCGCGGCGGCGCCGTTCTGCGCTCCCGCGAGACGACCGAGGTCTCACTGCGCCGCTGGGGCGAGGCGCCCGGCGTGGAGCTTGCGACCCTGCAGGCCGGCCGGCCGACGCTGTTGCGCATCCCTCCGGACCCGGCGCGGGTCCCCTGGGTGCTGGAAACGGACAAGTCAGCCGCGCTAACGGTCTGCGCGATCGCCGCGCCGCAAGCCTGAGCGAACGCGCCCCTGACATGACAAGACCCGCCGGAGCGGGTCGAGTCTGGCGAAGCGGGAACCACCCCGCAGATAGCTGACACCCATGGCTAGGTTACCACGGCCTATGCCCGACTCGCCTCGCTTCGGCGGCGATGCTAAAGGCAAATACCGAATTGACACACACTTCTTCAGGTCTCGTCACACCTATGTGTGAAAGAGGCTAGAAAGTCAGAGTGTCCGCGATCTCGGCCAAGGGTGGCGCAACTTTGTCGCGCTCGCTCAGCAGCGGCTCCTCGACCGGCCACTCGACGCCGACGTCGGGGTCGTTCCAGGCGATGCCGGCCTCGGTGGCAGGGTCGTAGAGGCTGGAGAGCTGGTAGGCAACGTCCGCTTCGTCGCTGAGGACGGCGAAACCGTGGCCGAAGCCGGCCGGGACGAAGAGTTGACGATGGTCGTGGTCGTCGAGACAATGGCCCTCCCACTGGCCGTAGGTGGGGGAGCCGCGGCGCAGGTCGACGGCGACGTCGAAGATCACCCCGCGCGGGCAGCGGACCAGCTTCGCCTGGCCCGGTTCGGTCTGGAAATGGAGCCCGCGCAGGGTGTTTTCCACCGAGCGCGAGTGGTTCTGTTGCACGAACTCCACGTCGACGCCATGCTCGGCCCAGACGTCGCGACGGTACGTCTCCACCATGAACCCCCGCTCGTCGCCATGGACCTCGGGCTCGAGCAGCACAACGCCATCGAGCTTCGTCGCCAGCCGGCGCGGCATCAGCCCAGCGCTCTGCCGTACTGCTTTTCGTAGTACTCGCGGTACTCGCCGGAGCGGATCGGACCCCACCACTCCTCGTTGTCGCGGTACCACTGCACCGTGCGCTGGAGGCCCTCGTCGAAGTGGACCTGCGCCTCCCAGCCGAGCTCGCGCTTCAGCTTCTCGGAGGAGAGCGAGTAGCGGCGGTCGTGCCCGGGACGGTCCTGCACGTACTCGATCAGCGACTCGTCGGTGCCGCTCAGCTCGATCACCCGTTTCACCACCTCGATGTTCTCGCACTCGTCGGGACCGCCGACGTTGTAGGCCTCGCCGGCCTCTCCCTTGACGAGAACGGTGTGGATGCCGCTGCAAAAGTCCTCGACGTAGAGCCAGTTGCGCACTTGACGTCCATCCCCGTACACCGGCAGAGGGTCACCATGGAGCGCATTCAAGGTGATCAGGGGAATCAACTTCTCTGGATATTGCCGCGGCCCATAGTTGTTGGAGCCGCGCACGATCGAGGCGTCGATGCCGTAAGTGTGGACGTGGGCGGACACGAGCAGGTCGCCGGCCGCCTTGGTCGCCGAGTAGGGCGAGGAGGGATCGAGCGGAGACTCCTCGGTGAAGGAGCCCGACTCGATCGAGCCGTAGACCTCGTCGGTCGACACCTGCAGGTAGCGGGCGACGCCGAGCTCGCGGGCGGCGTCGAGGAGGACGCCGGTGCCGATCACGTGCGTGCGGGCGAAGGCGTCCTGGTCGTCGATCGAGCGATCGACGTGCGACTCGGCGGCGAAGTTGACGACGGCGTCGCAGCCCTCCATCGCCTCCCGCACGGCGTCGGCGTCCTCGATCGCGCCGACCACCAGGTCGGTGTCCTCGGGCAGGTTCTCGCGCCGGCCCGCGTAGGTGAGCTTGTCCAGCACGCGCACCTCGTGCTCGTCGCCGATCAGGCGCACGTAGGTGGAGCCGATGAAACCGGCGGCGCCGGTTACAAGGATTCTCATGCTGCCTCCTTCTCGCTTTGACGCTGTGCCAGGTAGCCGGCCAAGCCGTCCCGCCAGGAGGGCAGCTCGATCGCGTGCTCGCGGCCACTCGTAAGCGCCGAGTGGGGCGGGCGCGCCGCCGGCCGGCCCAGCATCTCCGTCGTCGCCGAGAGCACCCTGCACTCGACCTCCGCCTGCTCGAAGATCTCGCGGGCGAACTCGTACCAGGAGCAGGCGCCGGCGGCCGCCATGTGGTGGATGCCGTACTCGACCCCCTCGATCAGGCGCACGATGCCGAAGGCAAGGTGCCAGGTGTAGGTCGGCGACGTCACCTGATCGCGGACGACGAGCACCTCGCCGTGGTCGACGGCCAGGCGCAGCATCGTCTCGACGAAGTTCGGGCCGCCGACGCCGAACAGGCCGGCGGAGCGGACGATGAAGTGGCGCTTGCTGGCGGCGGTGGTGGCCTCCTCGCCGGCCAGCTTGCTGCGCCCGTAGGCCGAGAGCGGCGCCGTCTGGTCGGTCTCCACGTAGGGAGCGCCCTTGGCGCCGTCGAAGACGTAGTCGGTGGAGACGTAGACCACCGTTGCGCCGCCGGCTGCGGCGGCCGCGGCAACGGTGCCCGCCCCTTCGGCGTTGACCGCCATCGCCTCGCTTTCCGCCTCCTCCGCGCCGTCGACATCGGTCCAGGCGGCGCAGTTGATGACCACGTCGGGGCGCTCGAGCTCGACCTTGGCGGCGACGGCGGCAGCGTCGCAGACGTCGAGCTCGGTGTGGCCGTAGCCGATGACCTGGTGGCCGGCGTTGCCGGCGGCCAGCATGACGTCGCGGCCGAGCATGCCGCCGGCGCCTGTCACCAGCACCTTCACTGCGGCGGGGTCGCGGAGCCGACCATCTAGACCAGCTCGATCTCCGACTTGTCCCCGACCAGCATCCGCAGCGTCTGCGGCCTGCCCTGGCTGCGGGTCAGCTTCACTTCGCGCCCCAGCAGGCTGGCCTCCATGCGGGTGCCGAGGTCTTCGACCACGGAGCCGGCGAGGACGATCGAGTGCTCGATCTCCGAGCGGCAGACCCGCACCTCCTCGCCGATCGAGGTGTAGGGGCCCACGTAGGCGTCCTCGATGAGGGCGCCGGAGCCGATCACCGCGGGGCCGCGGACGACGGAACGGCGCAGAACCGCGCCAGGGGCGATTTCCACCCTGCCCTCGACCCGCGAGTCCGCGTCGATCTCGCCGTCGAGCCGCGCCTGCACCTCCTCCAGCACCAGCCGGTTCGCCTCCAGCATGTCGGCGAGTTGGCCCGTGTCCTTCCACCAGCCCCGCACGACCTCTGACTGGACCTTGTGGCCATCGTCGATCAGGCCCTGGATCGCCTCGGTGATCTCCAGCTCCCCGCGCCAGGAGGGCTCCAGCGCCCGTGCCGCGTCGAAGATCGGCGGCCCGAACAGGTAGACGCCGACGAGGGCGAGGTTCGACGGCGGGTCTTTGGGCTTCTCAACAAGCCGCACGATGCGCTCGCCGTCCAGCTCGGCGACGCCGTACGACTGCGGATCGGAAACCGGCGTGAGCAGGATCAGGGCATCGGGCGAGCCCTCCTGGAAGCTGGTGACGAGTCCCCGCAGGCCGTCGGCGAGCAGGTTGTCGCCGAGGTACATCACGAACGGCGAGCCGTCGATGAACTCCTCCGCCGTCAGCACCGCGTGCGCCAAGCCGGCGGGCCTGTCCTGGAGGATGTAGGTGATCCTGGCGCCGAAGGCGGAGCCGTCGCCGGCGGCGGCGCGGATCTCCTCGCCGGTCTCCGGTGCGATGACAATCCCGATCTCGGTCACGCCGGCGTCTACCAGCGCCTCGATGCCGTAGAAGAGCACGGGTTTGTTGGCAACCGGAACCAGTTGCTTGGCGGAGGTGTGGGTGATCGGACGCAGCCGGGTGCCGGCGCCGCCCGAGAGGATCAAGCCTTTGAGCTCCTGCATGCGGGCGTGAAGGCTATCGGCAGGCAGGGCTGTCGCTCCGTTCGAACCAGCCGCGGCGCCGGATCGCGAAGAGCGCGATCGGCGCAACGACCATCGCGCAGACGACGACGCGGGCGGAGAGCTGGCCGAAGGCGGGGGCCGAAGCCCCCTCGTCGCGCAGCAGAACGGTCACCGCCGTCATCACCGCCAGCTCCACAAGCGCGATCGCCAGCAGGAAACGCACGCGCCCGATCCGCAAGTAGATCTGGTAAACGGCGAAGTAGAAGCCGTCGAGGGCGAAGGCGACGAGGAGCACGATCAGCGCCGTGCGGGCGTCGTCGCCGATCTCGCCCAGCAGCAGCGGCCCGATCACGGCCATGGCCGGCAGGAGGACGAGCCAGCCGGCGGTGAGCGCGAGGCCGCGGCGGACAAGCAGCTTCGCCTCGTACCAAGCGTCGGCGGCGGTGACGATGAAGGGCAGCATGGCGCTGGCGATCGCGGTGTTGGCGAGCAGAACGCCTGAGCTGAAGCGCCAGGCCGCCGTGTAGGCGGCGACGTCGTGCTCGCCGGCGAGCATCGCCAGCAACAGCACGTCGCCGTTGATGACCAGCGCTGAGAACGCGGCCGTGAGCGCCAACGTGCGGCGGCGATCGACGTCGATCTCGGCGCCAGCGGCAGCGCCGCCGTCCGCGTCCGCCACCGCGGTATCCGCGTCAGCCGACGCGGAGCGCGCGAAGAGGAGCACAGCTCCGGCCAGGGCCGTGACCAGGGGCGCCAGCACGGCGTAGCCGACCATCATCGGCACCGCCCCGAGGCCGGCTATCGCGCAGGCGCCGACGAGGGCCAGCCGGAGGCCGCCCTGCAGGCCCTGCAGGGCGCCGGCGGCGGCGAAGCGCCGCGCTCCCTGCAGCGACCAGATCAGGAAGTAGGCGAGGACGCCGACGATCTCGCCGGCTGCCCCCACGGCCGCCGCAGCCCGGTAGGGCTCTAGCGGCGGCAGCGCGAAGACGACGGCGATCGCCAGCAGCGCCACCACCAGGGCAGTCCGCAGCCGGTGCAGCAGCAGGCTGCGCAGCTTCGCCCGCGCAGCCTGGGAGCCGGCCGCATCGGCCGTCTCGGCGATGGCGACCGTGCCGAGGCCGAGATCACCGAACTGGACGGCGAGGCTGTGGATGGCGAGGCCGACGCCGAAGGCGGCGAACTCGTCGATCTCGAGGACGCGGGCGGCGACGATTGCGGCGGCGAAGGCGGCGGCGGCCCCGGCCGCGTTGCCGCCGAGGACGATCAGGCTAGCCCTGACCCGCGGTCGCGCGGCGAGGCGGCGACCGAGCTTACGCAGCGCATTCATCGTGGCTGCCGCGCGAGGCCGGCGAGCGACCTCAGCGACTCAATACGGCGTCCCGCTCCCTCGCCGGCGCGGCTCGCTCGTCGCCGGCCAGGGCGGGGGGCTGCTCCGAGGTCTCCTCCCGAGCGCGTAAGAGGACGGCCAGCAACAGCCACCAGGTGAGAGCAAGGATCTGCGTCTCGAGGGCCGGATAGATGACGTTGTAGAGCGAGAGGCCCAGGCCGGCGGCGGCGACGCTGGCCAGCCATGCGCCGGGTGGGCGCCAGGCGACCAGCGCGAAGGCGACCCCGGCCCAGAGCAGGAAGCCGCCGATCAGCAGCAGCCCGACGGCGCCGGTCTCGACCAGGAGCTTCAGGTAATAGCTCTCGACGGTGACCGGCGGCGCCTCGTCGTCGACCAGCTGCTGGGCGTTTCCGGTCGAGGCGACGCCGCGGCCGAGCAGCTTCTGCGCCGGGCTGGCGTCGCCGTAGACCTCGAACCCCTGCTTGAAGGATTCCGTCCGCAGTTTGTTGCCCTGGTCCTTGGTCGGGTTGAGGCCCGAGGTCACGCGTTCGCCGGCGGCGCTGGGCGAGACCCCGCCGATCGAGCCGGCCGCGATCGCAATCGCGATCGCCGGCGCCACCAGGACCGCGAAGCGGCCCCTCATGCCCCGCATCGCGAAAAGGAAGAGAGCGATGACGCCGATCGTCGCGATGAAGACGCCGGAACGGCTGAAGGTGAGGACGACGCCGCTGAGGATGAGCGCGAGCAGCGCCGAACCGGCGACCTGTTCCCAGGTCCTGCGCAGCAACGACAGCTCCCCCATCGCCAGCACGGCGACGGTGCCGAGGAAGGCTGAGGTGTGCAGGTAGCTGCCGGTCACGCCCGCGTAGCGGTTCGCCGCCAGCCCGTCGACCTGGGCGCTCGCCGCCTGGATAAACCCTTCGACCCCCATCGCCTGCAACAGCACGGTCGTCGCGACGACCCCGCCGACGGCGATCACCAGACGGGTCAGCCGCCGCCCGTCGCCGGGCTCGATCACGACCCAGAGGAGCAGCGCAAGGGTCGGGTAGACGAGGTACTGCGCCAGGCCGATGCCGTAAAGCTTCAAGCCGACGACGCTGGCCGGGAAGCTGAGCAGGGCGATCAGGGCGATCAGGCCCCAGCCGATCAGCAGGGGCTTCGAAAGCTCGCGCGGGCGCGGGCGCCACTGCACGATGCAGCCGAGGGCCGCCGCCGCGATCAGGGCCGGCACGATGGCGTTCACGGTGATCCCGGGATCGCTCAGCGCGAGGTCGTCGGCGATCGCCAGCAGCCCGCCGCGCATGGGAGAGAGGACCACAGCCAGCGCGACGAGGGCGCGCACGCCGCGCCGCCCACCCGCCAGGGCAGCGAGCAGGGCAACGAGGAAGATGGCTATGGCAACTAACATCGAACGTTTCTTTCGGTCCGGTGAAGGGCCCTCACATAATCAGCAAAGTTGCGTCCGCGCCACGCACACCCTGCAAGAGGGGCGCGATCATAGCTGTCACTCAGTCTGGCACCCGTTGCGGTCGCTGTCGCCCCGCTCGTTCGGAGATTCGCGGCGGATAGGCTGTCGCGCGGTGGCCGAAATCGCTCCCAGAGCCCGTCTCGACGTGCGCGCTAACGATTTCCGGCGCCAGTGGGAAGACGTCCGCGGGGAGGCGGTCGAGGCGCTCGACCGCGTCGGGCGCAGCGGCTGGCTGGTTCTCGGCGAGGAGGTGCGTGCCTTCGAGGCCGAGCTGGCCGCCTGGTGGGGAGTCGAGCACGCCGTCGGGGTCGCCAGCGGCCTCGACGCGATCGAGATCGGCCTGCGCGCCGCCGGGCTGCGGCCCGGAGCACGCGTCCTGACGACGCCGCTGACCGCCTTCGCGACGACGCTGGCGACGATCCGGGCCGGCGGCGAACCCATCTGGTGCGACGTCGACGAGACGGGCGGGATCGACCTCGACGAGGCCGAGCGGGCGCTCCGTGAGGACCCCTCGATCGAGGCGCTGGTGCCCGTCCACCTCTACGGCCACCCACTCGACCTCGAGCGACTCGAACGGATCGCCGCCGAACACGGCGTGATGGTGATCGAGGACTGCGCCCAGTCGGCGGGCGCGCGCCGCGACGGCCGGCCCACCGGCACCGCGGGCCTCGCCGCCGCGACGAGCCTCTACCCGACCAAGAACCTGGGCGCGATGGGCGACGGCGGCATCCTCCTCACCGGCAGCGCCGAGCTGGCGGAGCGGGCGCGGCGACTGCGCGACTACGGCCAGGAGGCCCGCTACGAGCATGTCGAGCTCGGCCTCAACAGCCGACTCGACGAGGTGCAGGCGGCGATCCTGCGCTCGGCCCTGCTGCCGCGGCTCGACGGCTGGCTGCGGCGCCGCCGCGAGATCGCCGCCCGCTACGACGAGGCGCTCGCGGATACGGCGCTACGCCCGATCCGGCCCGCCGCAGGCGACTCAGCCCATCACCTCTACCCGGTCGAGGTCGCTGCGGGGGAGCCCGCCGAGATCGCGACCGGCCTGGCCGAGCGCGGGATCGGTGTCGGCCGCCACTACCCCTTCGTCTGCCCCGATCAAGCCGCGGTCCGCGGCCGCGGCGCCGAGGTCGGCGCCCTGCCCGTCGCCAGGCGCCTGGCCGAGCGCGAGCTCTCGTTGCCGATCCACCCCTACCTCGACGAGACCGAAGTGGACGCCGCGATCGACGCCTGCCGGGCGGTCTGCACTTGAGCCCTCCCGTCAACTCGCTGATCGTCCCGGTCTACGGCAACGCCGGCTCGATCGACGCGCTGGTCGAGACGGTGTCCGACCTGGCGCGGCAGGTCGAGGGTGGCCTGGAGGCGATCTTCGTCGTCGACGGCAGCCCCGACGACTCGCGCGAGCGCCTGCTGGCGGCGCTGCGACGCACCGATTTGGAGGCGCGCCTGGTCGACCACTCGCGCAACTTCGGCTCCTTCGCCGCGATCCGCACCGGCATGAGCCTGGCGCGCGGCGAGCGGATCGCGGTGATGGCGGCCGACCTGCAGGAGCCGCCCGAGCTAGTGCTCGAGTTCCTGCGTCGCCTCGCCGGCGGCGAGGTACGACGTCGTCGTCGGCGAACGAGCCAGCCGCGACGACCGCGGCGACACCGCCTCCGGCCTCTACTGGCGCCTCTACCGACGCTTCGTGATGGCCGACATTCCGGCCAGCGGCGTCGACGTCTTCGCCTGCACCGCCGCCGTCCGCGACGTCGTCTGCTCGCTCGAGCACGTCAACACGTCGCTCGTCGCCCAGCTCTTCTGGGTCGGCTTCCGGCGCGAGATCGTCCCCTACGATCGGCGCCCGCAGCCGCCGGCAAGAGCGGCTGGACCCTGCGGCGCAAGCTGCGCTACCTGTCTCGACAGCGTCTTCGCCTTCACCGACCTGCCGGTGCGCGTCCTCTGGGTCGTCGGCTTGCTGGGCCTCGCCCTCGGCCTGCTCGTCGGCGCGGTGATCGTGATCGCCCGCGCTGGTCGGCGCGATCGACGTCCCGGGCTACGCGGCGACGGTGTTGACGATCGTCTTCTTCGGCAGCCTCAACCTGATCGGGCTGGGAATCATCGGCTCCTACGTCTGGCGCGCCTACGAGATCGATCAAGGGCCGGCCGGGCGCGATCGTCCGCGAGATCGTCGACCTGCCGGGAGGGAAAGAGGATGGCTGAGGTGTTCGTGCATGACCGCGGGCTCTGCGAGAGCGACGAGGTCGGCGCCGGGACGCGGATCTGGGCCTTCGCCCACGTCCTGCCCGGCGCCAGGATCGGCGCCGACTGCAACATCTGCGACCACGTCTTCATCGAGAACGACGTCATGGTCGGCGATCGGGTGACGATCAAGTGCGGCGTGCAGCTCTGGGACGGCGTGCGGCTCGAGGACGACGTCTTCGTCGGGCCCAACGCCACCTTCACCAACGACCCCTTCCCGCGCAGCCAGCAGCACCCCGACGAGTTCGCCCGCGACCGTGGTCCGGACGCGGCGCCTCGATCGGCGCCAACGCCACGATCCTGCCGGGACTGGACCATCGGCCAGCGACGCCATGGTCGGCGCCGGCGCCGTCGTCACCCGCGCCGTCCCGCCCCACGCGATCGTCATCGGCAACCCCGCCCGCATCCGCGGCTACGCCGAGACTCCCGGGGCCCGATGCCAAGACCTCCGAGCCGCCGCGCGTCGGCAAGGAACCGCTCGGCGTGCGCGGCGTCCAGCGTGCAGCGGTGTCCCGGAGTACGCGACCTGCGCGGCAGCCTCACCGCCGCCGACCTGCCCAGCGAGGGCATCCCCTTCGTCCCGCAACGCTGCTTCGTGGTCTTCGACGTGCCCAGCCGCAGGAGGTGCGCGGCGAGCACGCCCACCGCGCCTGCGAGCAGTTCCTGGTCTGCGTCTGCGCGGCTCGGTGATGGTCTCCGTCGACGACGGCCGCGAACCGGCGCACGAGGTCCTGCTCGACTCGCCCACGGTCGGCGTCTACATGCCCGGCCGATGGTCTGGGGCACCCAGTACCGCTACGGCGCCAGACGCCGTGCTGCTCGTCCTCGCCTCGCTGCCCTACGACCCCGACGACTACATCCGCGACTACGACGAGTTCCTCGCCGCCGCCCAGGGCTAGCTTGCCCGCCCCACTCGCTCAAGCCGTCCGGCGGGCGCGTGCGGCGCCCGCGCTCACGGCCTTCGCGATCGCCTGCGCAGCTGGCATCGTCGTCGCCCTTCTGCAGGGCGAAAAGTGGTTCCACTACGACTCCGGCGGCTACTGGAGCCTCTCGGAAACCTTCGTCCGCGACGGCAGCTTCTCGCTCTTCAACTACGAAGGCGACGGCCTGCGCGGCTTCACCCTGCCGCTGCTCTACTGGGCGGTGGGAACCGTCGGCGACGCCTTCGGCGCCATGGACTCGCTGACGGTCCGGGTCTTCAACGCCGCGCTGTTCGCCCTGATCGGGGCGATTCTGGCCCCCCGTTTGGCCGCGGTCACCTGGCCCGAAAGGAGCTGGAACGTGAGCCGGCGCCTCGTCCTCTGTGGCCTTCTCCTGCTCTTCTGGGGCGGCTATCTAAGCTTTCCACTGAGCGACTTCCCCGCCTTCGCGCTGGCCCTGCTGGCGCTGCTCACGGTCGCTCGTTCGGACTCCTGGCCGTCGCTGCTCCTCGCCGGGCTCTGCGCGGGGCTGGCGATCAACTTCCGCCCCGCTTACGCGTTCCTGGCGCCAGCGCTGATCGTGCTGCTGGGTTGGAGCTGGATCGAGCGGCGCGGCGACGGGCGGCTCCTGACTCGGCGCCACGCGCTCGCCTTCGCCGCGCTCGCGGCCGGCGGGGCGCTGGTCGCTCTGCCGCAGGCGGTCGTGCAGGAGCGCCAGTTCGGACAGTTCTCGCCGATGCCCGGCAGCTCGACGCTGAGCTCCTCCCAGTACCGGCTCGGGATCGAACTGCAGCGTTACGAGACCTACCTCGGCGGCGGCATGGAATACGTCGACCCGCACACGGGCGAGCTCGTCGAAGAGCTCGACCGCAGAGGGCTCAGCGTCTCCTCATACCTCGACGTCCTCGTCAGCAACCCCGTCACGATCGCCGGCCTCGTCCTCCGCCACACGGTCAATGGCTTCGACCAGCGCTACACGACGCCCTACGTGGAGACGCTCGAATCCGAACAGAGCGGCTTTAAGTCGACCTGGCACCTGCTGCTGCGCGTCGCCGGCTTTTTGCTCCTCTTCCTGGCGATCCTCCGCGTTGTCTGGCCGGCCGGGCGCCGCAGCCTCGGGCCGGCTCGCTGGCGCTACATCGTCGCTCTGCTCCTCGTCGTCGCGGTCTCGGCGATACCGGCAGCAATGGACACCCGCTACGTCCTCCCCGCCTACGTCGTCTGCTGGCTGCTCGCGGCCGCCCCCGGCTGGCGCGAGGCACTGAGGGAGGCGCACGCGAGGCCGCCCCGGCGCGCCGCCCTGGGCCTCGCCCTCGCCGCCGCCGCCCTCTACGCCGTCGTCGTCTGGACGATCGTCAGCGGCGCCACCGACAACCTGCGCCTCGCCTGAGGCGGCAATCGGAAAGGATTCGCGCCGTGGACGAGGCCGCATACCGAGAGCACTACGAGGTCGAGGACCGCCACTGGTGGTTCCGCGGGCGCTGGGCCGTGGTCGAGTCGCTTCTCTCTCGCACCTCCCTGCCGCCATCGCCGCGGATCCTCGACGCTGGCTGCGGCACCGGCGGCAACCTGCGGCGCTACGCCCGGCTCGGCGAGGTGGAGGGCGTCGAGCCGTCGGCCGCCGCAGTCCGCTTCTGCCGCGAGCGCGGCTTCGCCGTCGAGCAGGCGGGACTGGAGGAACTGCCGTTCGAAGACGGACGTTTCGACTTGGTCGCCGCGACCGATGTGCTCGAGCACATCGCGGCGGAGCGGCAGGCGCTGAGCGAATTGCGACGGGTGACCAGGCCCGGCGGGGCGATGCTCCTCACCGTGCCCGCCTACATGTGGCTGTGGAGCGCGGAGGACGAGAGCCTGCACCACCAGCGCCGCTACACCAGGCCGCGCCTGCTGCAGGCGGTCCGGGGGGCCGGCTGGCAGCCCGAGACCGCGACTTACTTCAACCTGCTGCTGCTGCCGGCGATCGCCCTCGCCCGCCGCCTGCCGGGGAGGGAATCCAAGCAGCGCCGGGCGGAGGTCGAACGCACCCCGCCCGCCCTCGACGGCCCGCTCTCCCTGCCGATGCGCTTCGAGGCGCGGCTGGTCCGCGCCGGCGTTCGCCTGCCCGCCGGCGTCTCAGTCGCGCTCGTCTGCCGCAACGGGGACTGAGCCCCCCGCAGCGCCCGCCCGCCGCGGGCGGGCCGAGCGACGGAGCCGGTAGGCGAGACGGCTGATGTCCCGCAGCATCTGCACGCTCGCCGACATCACCCGGACGCGCGAACGGGAGTCGTGCACGTAGAGCACCGGCACCTCGGCGATCCTGAGGCCGGCCAGGTCGGCCCGCATCAGCAGCTCGACGTCGAAGGCAAAGCCGGGGCAGATCTGCTCGGCCAGAAGGTCCCTGGCGACAGCCGTCCGCATCAGCTTGAAGCCGCACTGGGTGTCGCGCACGTCGAGGCCGGTCAGCATCCGCACGGCGCCGTTGAAGGCGGTGCCGGTCAGCTGCCGGTGCATCGGGCCGCGCTCGACCACCGCCCCCGGCACCGCCCGCGATCCGATCGCCAGGTCGAAGCCGTCGCGGACCGCGGTGGCGAGCTTCTCCAGCTCCTCCAGCGGCGTAGAGAGATCGACGTCCGCCAGCAACACGTACTCGCCCGCCGCCTGCTCGACGCCTGCGGCGACGGCCGCGCCCTTGCCCTCGTTGCGGCTGAAGCCGAGAACCGGCTTCAGCCGCCGGTCGGCGGCGGCCGCGGCTGACAGGATCTCCGCCGTGCGATCGCCGCTGCCATCGTCGACGATCAGCGTCTCCAGCAGCTCGAAGCCGGCCCCCTCCACCGCC
Source organism: uncultured Solirubrobacterales bacterium (assembly GCA_963817945.1). Classification (GTDB taxonomy): domain Bacteria; phylum Actinomycetota; class Thermoleophilia; order Solirubrobacterales; family 70-9; genus VRUE01. The sequence continues at coordinate 775,892 of CAWFQH010000001.1, forward strand.
TCCTGCGCGGAACCGGCCAAAGCATCCAGCAGGCCCGGCAGCCGCGCCTCCTCGTCAAAGGCCGGGATCACCAGCGAGAGAGTCGCCCGCGTGAGGCCGGACGCAGGGGCCGTTGGGTTCGCGCCTCCCACAGCGCCAACGATACGCGAGCAGATAGCGTCCGCGATTCGCAGATGCCAGCCGCGACGAGCCTCCGCTCCACGAATCCATACGGCGTCAAGTCGATGGCGGCCCGCACGGGCGGCCTCTACCGCTGGGCGCGGCGGCTGCGCGCTCTCGCGCGGTACCTACGGCGGCGGCCGCACGATCCCGACTTCGCCGCCTTCGGCAAGTTGCCCGGCGAGGGCCTCTTTCTCGACGTAGGGGCCAGCATCGGCCAGTCGGCCCTCTCGTTCCGCATCTTCAACCGGCGCGCCCCGATTCTCTCGCTGGAGCCGCTGCCCTCCCACCGTGACGACCTGCGCTTCGTGCAGCGAGCAATCCGCGGCTACCGCTTCATGATCGCCGGCGCCGCCGAGCGGACCTCGCGGGCGACGCTTTACGTACCGATGCTCGGCTCCTACGAACTGCCGGCGGAGTCTGCGCTGAACCGCGAGGACGCCGCCGCCGTCCTCGCCCGCCTCGAAGCCGAAGGCGCCCACGGCGGCGACCTGCACCTGAAGGAGGTGGAGGTGAAGCTGCAGCGGCTCGACGAGCTCGGCCTCGACCCGAGCTTCGTCAAGATCGACGTCGAGGGGGCCGAGCTCGGCGTCCTCAGAGGGCTGCAGGAGACGATCGCGCGCTGCCGGCCGGCGCTGATGATCGAGCGCTCCGAGCGGATCGGCGAGGTGATCGAGCTCCTCGGCGGGGAGGGGTACGACCCCTTCGTCTACGACAATGCCGGCGAGGGCTTCCGCCCCTACCAAGGGCAGTCGACCGTCAATGTCTTCTTCCTGGCTGGGTCTGAGCGCTAGCTAGGGGCGAGCGCGGCCGCCGCTGAGGGAGACGAAGGCGCGCCAGGCCGGCTTCGGCTTGAAGCGGGGGCCACTGCGGAAGAGGCCGACCGAGTCGCAGAAGTTGCAGGAGCCGGCAGCGTCCTTCCAGGAGAACCAGTAGACCTGCTTCACGTTGAGGCGGCCGCGGTTGGCGATCAGGTAGCGGTAGGAGTCGCGCAGCTGCCGCACCTGCCCCTGCACCCCCTGCTCGAAGGCGACTTGGCGGAAGTTGTTCTGGGAGCCCCAGCCGATCTCGGTCAGGTAGAGGCCGGCCCTCGGATCGCGGTTGTCGCGGGCGACTTCCCGCAGCTCCTCCGCCATTTCAATCAGGTCGTCGGCGTCGATGGCGTAGGGGTGCAGGGCGATGCCGTCGAATTTCGCCTTGATCCCCGGCACCGCGTAGAGGCGGTCGAGGAAGTCGGCGGCCGGCATCCCCCGCCGACCGGACGCGGTCGGCTCCCCGAAGAGGCCGGAGAGGATGACGTCGGCCCCGGGGTCTGCGGCGACGATCGCGCGGTGGCTCAGCTTCAGCAGCCGCGCGTAGCGCGAGGGCGAGACCGGCAGGGCGAAGTAGAAGAAGTTGGCCTCGTTCCAGACCTGCCAGGCGCGGATCGGCAGCGGCCGCGGAATCGGCGGCTCGTATTGCACGCCGATGCCGCCGGGTGCGCGGCTGCGCCAGAACTCGCCTCCCGGCCCGTAGCGGTCGACGATCGCGGTCAGGAAGGCGGCCCAGGCCTGCCGTTGCACGCCGCTGTCGACGGGCATCGTCGTCGGCTTGCGCGCGAGCCAGCGCGGCGTGCCGTAGAGGAAGGGGAGGACCTCGATCCGCTCGCGCGCCGCCAGCTCGACGATTTCGTCGAGGCCTTCCCAGACGTAGCCGCCGCGCCGCGAAGGCTGCACCGCGCCCCAGGGAACAGGCACACGAATCGTGCCGATGCGCCCGGCGCGCATGTAGTCGACGTCGGTCTCGGTGAGGATCGTCTGCGGGGCGATCCCGAAGAAGTCGCGCGGCACCGCCTGCGCGGCCGGGGCCGCCAGCGAGCTCGCCATCCCGGCGAAGGCCAGCAGCGAGGCGGCAAGCGTGGCGGCGAATGCGGTTCTCGGCGATTTCATCGGCGGTAAGCGACTGCGGACGCGCAGCATACGGATGGCCCAGGTCGCAGGGCCGGGGAGCCAACCGATTCCAGAACCCGGCGCTGGCGGCCAAGTCGCGGTCGCGCGGCGCTGGCGTGCGAGCAGCGCAGGATTTAGGCTCGGTGCGATGTGGGCAAGCCGCATTCTTGTCGCCGCAGACGTCCACGTCTGGAGCGCGGAGCTCGACTCGCCGTCCTGGCCGGGCGCCGAAGGCCTGCCGCCGGGAGAGCGCGAACGGGCGGCCCGGATCCTGAACCCGCGCCGGGCGCGGCGCTGGACGGCGGCGCGCTGGGCGCTGCGCCGGGTCCTCTCGCATTATTTGGGCGCGGCGCCGACGGAGATCGAGCTAGCGAGCGCCGAGGGCGGCAAGCCGGCGCTCGCAGCGTCGCCGCTCCACTTCAACCTCAGCCACTCGCACCGCATCGCTTTGGTGGCCGTTGCAACCGGCCGCGAGGTCGGCGTCGACGTCGAGTGGATCGACCCGCGGCGCCCCACTCCCTTCTACCTCGGCTGGACGCGCCGCGAGGCGGCCGCCAAGTGCTGCGGCGGCGGACTCTGGTCGCCGCCGCCGCCCGACCGTTCGGTCACGGTGGCCAACATCGAGGCGGCCGCCGGCTTCGCCGCCGCGCTGGCGGTCGAGGCCCTGCCGCGCCTCAACGCCGCCTGAGGCGCAGGGCCGGGACCCGCCAGGCCGCCTCAGTGGCGATCGCCAGGCCCATCTTCGAGGAACCGGCACGCCGATCGCGGAAGACGATCGGGACCTCGACCACGTCAAAGCCGAGGCCGACCGCCCGGTAGGTCAGCTCGATCTGAAAGGCATAGCCGCGCGAGCGCACGGCATCGAGGTCGATCGCCTCGAGCACCTCGCGGCGGAAGCACTTGAAGCCGCCGGTCAGGTCGCGCACAGGCAAACCGAGGACGAGGCGCGCGTAGGCGCTGCCGGCGTGGCTCACGGCACGCCGCAGCGGCGGCCAGTCGCTGACCCCGCCGCCCTCGACGTAGCGGGAACCGAGCACCACGTCGGCCTTCCCGCTGGCCTCCAGCAGGCGCGGCAGGTAGGCCGGGTCGTGCGAGAAGTCGGAGTCCATCTCCAGCACCAGGCCGGCCCCCGCGGCGAGCGCGTGGCGAAAGCCGGCGACGTAGGCCGGTCCGAGCCCTTCCTTGCGCGGCCGGTGCAGGACCTCGACCGCCTCTTCCGCCGCCGCCAGACGATCGGCGATCGCGCCGGTCCCGTCGGGCGAATTGTCGTCGACGATCAGGACCCGCGCCGATCCCGGCAGCTTGGCGCGCGCGGCGGCGACGAAAGCCTCGATGTTGGCCGCCTCGTCGTAGGTCGGCAGGACCAGCCAGGCGGGGCCCATGCTCAGTAGGTGCCGCCGAGCTTGCGGTGGTCCCAGCTCGCGACCCGTTGCGACTTGAAGTGAATAGCCACGCGTTTCGGCGCCTGCGCTTCAAGCGCCGCCCTGGCGTCGCCCTCGACAGCCGAGATGCCCTCGGCGTAGCGCACCGTCAACTCTTCGGCGAAGCCGATCACGGTCTCGAAGTCGCGGTGGATCGCCGCCTCGGCCTCGATCATCGCGCCCCGCAGCTCGCCGTACTCGTGCCCGGTCTCGACCAGGACGGTCGCCCGCGGGTCGCGTTCCAGGTTGCGCACCTTCTGCGACTTGGCGTAGGTCCAGATCCAGACCTCGCCATGGCGTGGGACGAACCAGAGCGGCATCGAGTGCGGCCAGCCACGCGGGCCGTTCGAGGAGACCACAGCGACCCGCTCCTGCTCGAGCAGCTCCAGCAGCTCGTCCTCGCTCAGCTGGATCTGATCGCGGCGGCTCACCGGCGGGACTCTATGCGGAGCCAGTGCCCTCGGCTGGGCAATATAAACAGACGGGTACTACTATGCCCCGCTTGAAGGCGGCCGCAATCTCAGCGCCGGTCGCGACGGGGGCGCCGCGACTCCCGGCGCTAACCGGCATCAGGATCCTCGCGGCGCTTGCCGTCTACCTCAGCCACGTCGGACCGCCCGCCGACGCACCACCCTGGCTCGCCAACTTCTTCTTCTCCGGCTACAGCGGCGTCACCCTCTTCTTTGTCCTCTCCGGCTTCGTGCTGGCGATCAACTACCTCGGCAGCCTCAGCCGACCGACCGCGGGCGGCGTCTACCGCTACTTCGTCGCCCGCTTCGCCCGCGTCTACCCCCTCTACGTGCTGATCCTCTTCTACTTCGTCGTGCGACAGCACGCCCTGGGCGAAAGCATCGACGGCTGGTGGTGGAACGCGTTCGCGCTCCAGGCCTGGAGCCCGAGCCTCGACGTCGCCTACAGCTTCGATCCGCCCGCCTGGTCGATCAGCGTCGAGTTCTTCCTCTACGCCTGCTTCCCGCTGATGATCCCTCTCATGACCCGCCTGCGGCGGCCGCGGACGGTCTTGATCGCAGCTGCGGGGGTCGTCACGGCGATGGCCGCCCTGGCGGGCTGGTTCGTCATAGCCGGGCTCGACAGCCTCACCTACGCCGACCCCGATTCGGCCCACCGTTGGCTTTACCGCACGCCGCTAACCCGCCTCGGGGACTTCGCGCTTGGCATCCTCGCCGCTCTCCTCTACTTCCAGGCCCGCGAGAGACCGGCAGTAAAGCGGTTGGGGGTGCCGCTGGTACTGGCGGCGGTAGCGGCGACCGTCTTCCTGATGTGCTGGGAAGACCTCGCCTTGACGCCGTGGAGCTGGGACCTCGCCTACGCGGTGCCGGCGACGGTCTTCATCTTCGGCCTCGCGGTTGCACCGCTGAGCTGGCCGGCCAAGTTCCTCTCGTTGCCCTTCATGGTCCTGCTCGGAGAGGCGTCCTACGCCTTCTACCTCATCCACCACCCAGCCCTCTCCTTCTTCGGCGGCGGCATGTGGGGGACGCTCGCCTCGCCGACGACGGTCGTCTTCGAAGCGTTGACGCTGGGCGCGATCCTCGCCCTCGCGATCGGCCTTCACGTCGGCTTCGAGCGACCGGCTCGGGCCTGGATCAGACGGGTACTCGCAGGGCGCAGGGATAAACCGGACGCGGTGGTGATCCCGACTGCCCCCGCCGGCGATCCGGTCCCTGTTCGGGCCGCCAGCGGGCCCGCCTCCTAGCCAGGAGGGCCTACCGCAAGTCCGGGCGCAGCACCAGCGAGCGCACGATCCGCCCATCGGGGACGGCGAGGACGAGGTCGGTGCGCAGGCTGTCGCGGCCGCGGGCCAGGAGGCGGCCGCGGCGGCTGAGCGGTGCGTGGAAGGTCTGCGAGGCTCCACCCGCGAGCCGGAACGGCCGCCGCCCGACACCCGCCCTGACCACCTTGGTGCGAACGCGGCGCCCGGCGCCACTGGCGCCAGCGACCCGCACCCGCACCCGGGCGCGGAGCAAGATCTGGCCGGGGCACTGCGTTTCGACAGGCCAGTCGCAGCGGACGGTGACGCGGACCGAGCCGCGCCGCGGCTGGGCGGCGAGCAGCGTGAGCGGCGGCGGGACGCCGACGGAACGGCAACCGAGCGGCTTGTCGGAGCCGGGCCCGACATCGACCGCGTAGGCGCAGAGGCGCTCGCGTCCGGTCTTCGCGGTGAGGAAGCTGGTGTCGAAGCCGCCGATTCCACCCGAGGTCCGGTGGCTGAGGGCGATATCCGGCCGTGCGCCAGCGGCGACCGGACCCAGTTCGTGCAGCAGGGCGCCGCGCTGGCCCGGCTTGCCACCGACGTAGACGCGGATCGAGAGCGGTTGGCCAGGGGCGCTGGGGTCGAAGGCCCAGCCGCTCACCCGCAACTGGCCCGGGAGCGGCGATTCGGCGATCTCGAGGCGGCCCTTGGGATCGTCGGAGGTCGCGACCAAAGAGCCGGCGGTCGCGCCTTCGACGTAGTTGTTGTCGATGTTGATCGTCACCCCGCCCCAGGTCTCGTCGTGGCCACCGCGGTACTGGCGGATCCGCTGCCCTTCGCTCCAGGCGTAGTCGGGCACGTAGGGGTCATCGGCCGTTTTGCGGCCGTCCCAGTTGGCGATCCAGATGTGATCGGGGTGCAGGTAGGAAGTGCCGAGTCGGTCGACGAGGTCGGCGATGCCGGAGGCGCCGCTGCTGTAGACGCCGGAGAGGTAGCCGAGGGCGTGCAGCTTCGCCGTCCAGGCGCCGAGGAAGGTAAGGGTTGCAGCGGTGGCGCTTGCAGTGCGGGAGTAGCTCTCCATGTCGTAGTAGATCGGGCTGCCGGGGCCGATTCCGACTGCGGCGGCGTCTTCGACCGCGTCGAGGGCGGCGGCGGTTCCCTGCGAGACGGCCGCGGTGGAGCTGAGGGTCGCGCATGAGGTGCAGCTGCTGGTCGGAGCCTGCAAGCCGACATAAGTCGGGATCAGGCTCCAGCCGGCTGCGACCTGTTCGGCGACCCAGCTCGCGGTCAGGTTCGGCTGCGAGCAACCCCGGTTGAGGCCGCCGATGTAGACGCCGATTGCGCGGTAGGGGGAGGAGTCCCAGGCGCGCATCGAGCGGCGCGAGGGTGCCGTGCAGGCGTCGAAGCCAAGGCCGACGAAGCCTGAGACGCTGGAGATGCGGGCCGTCGGCGCGCTGCTGGCACCTGCCTTCGCGCGTGCCTCGGCGGCCGGATCGACCAGGATCGCCCGGCGCCGACCCATCGCGCTTGCCGGGCAGCGCTGGTCGGGACGCGGACCGCCGAGGTAGACGGCGCGCCGGTCGAGCCGCACGCAGGCCCGCGGGTGCTCAGCGAGGCGAATCACGGGCCAACCAGCCGGAACCCGCACGGCCTCGCCCTGGAAGTGAACGACCCGGGCGCTCGACGGCGCCAGGGCATAGGCCGTGCCGGCGGACCCCTGCCATGCGGCGACAAGCGCAAGCATCGCCAGGACGACGCCCACCGACGTCCAAGCACGTGCCCCCGCTCCGCTCGAGACGGCCATACGCATACGAACCCGCATCCGGGGCCACGGTAGCGCTCACCCGCTTCCATTCCTCGCTGGCGGGGAGCCCCTGCAAAGACGCGCCCGAACGAAAGCAGCCGGCACGAGGCCGGCTGCTTGGGATGCTTGTCGGGCTTGGCTCAGCCCAGTTCGACCACGGTGATCCGCAGGTTCCCGGTGACGTTGGGACCGCAGCTCGGATCGCCGAACGAGCCCGCTGAGAGGGACTGCAGCTGCCCGGCGGTGAGCATGCCCACGGCCGTGCTGGTGTTGGCGACGCCATTCACCGCAAACGGAGGCTGCGCTTCGGAGTTGGCGCTTATCCCGAGGAAGGCAGTCGGTTCCCCGTTGACGTAGATCTGCACGCCGGCGAAGCAAGATTCGAACGGTTCGACGCCGGCGTCGGAGGGGTTCGCCCGCAGTTCGGCCAGCAGCTCATACGACTTGCCGGTTGCCGGCGTGAAGCTGGTCGTGCCGCTCAACGCGATCGGGGTGCCCGCCCCCGAGGTGACTGCGGTCGCCAGACCCGGGATGTTGGTGGCCTGCGCGTCGACGATCTGGAGGCCGGCAAGGGTCCCGGTTTTGAGCTTCGTCCGGGTGATCGATCCTTTCGCAAGCTTCTTTTCCGTCACGGCATTGGCGGCGAGCTTCGCCGACTTCACCGAGTTTTTCGCCAGGTTCCTGGTCTTGACCGCGTTGCTGGCGATGTCCTGGGACTTGACCGCGTTCCGGGCGATGTTCGTCGACTTCACCGCGTTCTTCCCCAGTTGGGAGGCGGCCATGACAACGCCACCGCTGAGCGCAAGGAACAGGGCGAGCGTCGCAACGACGTTCGCGTAAGTGAGCTTCCTCAGAAGCACTCGCATCTATCTCCTCCTGCTAGACAGGCGCACACAGCTGTGTGCGAATCATTGGTCGGCGAGACTCTATTGAAATTGAGAGTTCAAGTATTGGTACCTGGCGGTACCAGGTCCAGGTCCCGCCAGGGCCCCTCGCCGATGAGGGGCTGGGTCCGACCCTGAAGCCAGTCGGCTTGGAGGTCGTCGTAGTGGGGGCTGGCCGGATGGCCGGACTGGCCGGTGAACATCTGCCAGCGCGAGCAGGTGGGGTCGGTCGGGTCGGCGACCAGGCGCCAGCTCGGCGCCCAGACGGCGCGGTAAGGGTCGTTGGGGTCGTAGGCGATCTGGCTCACCGTCTCCTGCGCCCCTCCCGCTTTGAGGCGGCGATTGAGGATGCGGCGCAGCAGCGGATTGGCTTCGCCGAGCGGGTGCGGGAACTCCATCTCGTGCACGGACCCCCAGCGCCAGCCCTCGGGGTCGGGCCCGAAGCGGTCGCCGAGGTCGTCGAGGGCGCCGCCCAGTGCTTCCAGCACCAGCTCGTCCCAGGGCTTACCGATCAACGTCTCGTCGCCCTCCTCCCAAAGCTTCAGCAGGTGGGAATGCCAGCGCCATGGCGAGGTGACGTGGGGGGTGAAGCCGTTGTCGGCGCGGTCCAACCAGCGCTCGCTGAGGTCGCGGTCGCCGATTGCCGCGCGGGCTACCTCGCGCGCCAGCCGCAGCAGGAAGGCTTGGTAGATCGAGCCGGCGATCGAGTCGGGGTCGAGCCGCCCGTCCCAGCTGCGCAAGCGCTCCAGGGCACTGCGCTCGCGCTGGCCGCTCGGTGCCAGGCGCGCCAACCGCCGCGCCACCTCCAGGCCCGGGATCGAGAGGTTGTCGGACTGCATCGCCTCGAAGCCCTCGACGTCGTGCTGATCGCTCGCTTGCAGCATTTCCTCGATCCGCCGTGCCCGGTAGCCGTCGAGCCAGTCGCTGGTGATGTGGTGCGGGTACTCGTCGCCGACGATGCGGTTGTTGGCGGTGACGAGGTAGCCGCGCTCGGGGTCGGTCTCCTCCGGCAGCTCCTCGTAGGGGACGACTCCCTCCCACTCGAACTCGCCGCTCCAGCCCGGCTTCGGCAGGTCGGGGCAGCCGCCGCGCCGCAGCGGCAGGCGGCCGATCAGCTTGTACCCGATCGAGCCGTGGCGGTCGGCCCAGATCAAGTTCGAGGCGGGCGACGTGTGGCCCTCGAGCGCCGCGACCAGATCGGGGCCGGAGCGGATCCCGTGCAGGTCGAACATCCCCTTGAAGGCGGTCGGGCGGTCGAGCGCGATCCAGCGCAGGGCGAGCGGCTCGGCGTCGTCGGCCCCAAGCGCGGCGTTGACGAGGGGGCCGTGATGGGTGAGGCGGACGTCGAGCACCTCGGGCGCGTCGCGGCCCTTGACGGCGATCTCCTCGCGCACGATCTCCAGCGGCAGCCACTCGTCCTCGAAGCGGTAGCGGTCGCCCTCGACCTGCTCGACGAAGAGGTCCTGGACGTCAGCCATTACGTTGGTGAAGGTCCAGGCGACGTCGTCGTTCTGGCCCATATAGACGCCCGGCATGCCGGGCAGCGAGGCGCCGCGAACGGTGCGACCGCTCTGCGTGAGGCCGATCTGGTACCAGATGCCGGGCATACTCTGGGGCAGGTGCGGGTCGCCGGCCAGCAGCGGCGCACCGGTCGCGCTGAGCTTGCCGCTGACGGCCCAGTTGTTGGAGCCGCTGGCCTCGGCGGCGAAGCCGATCTGGCGGCGCACGGCGTCGATCTGCTCGGCCAGGCCGAGGCCGTCGCCCGACCAGCCTTCGAGCATGACGATCGGGTTGTCGGCGGGATAGCCGGGGTCGAGGCGGGCCGCCAGCTCCGGCCCCAGTGCCCGCGTCATGTCGGCCCGCAGCAGCTCCTTCTCCCAGTTGGTCGAGAGGCCGAAGGCGAGCAGCTTGCCGAGGCCGAGGATGTCGACCGGCTGCCAGGGCTCAAACTCGAGTCGCAGCAGCTGCATCTCGAACGGCGGTGCGGGAGCGCAGCGGGCCGCCGCGTTGACCCCCTCGCAGAAGCGCTCCAGCAAGGCCCGCAGCTCGGGATCGAGCGCCGCCGCCTCGCGCTCGGCTGTGCGCCGCATCCCCAGCGTCCGCATCAGGCGATCGACCGGCAGGGCCTCGGGCCCGGCGAACTCGGAGACGCGACCGGAGACGACGCGACGGTAGAAGTCCAGCTGCCAGAGCCGGTCCTGCCCGTGGCAGAAGCCCTCGGCGAACCAGAGGTCGTCGGCGTTCTCGGCCTCGACGTGCGGCACGCCCCAGCGGTCGCGCCGCACCCGCACCGGCCCGTGCAGCTCCGGCAGCTCGATCGTGCCCTTCGTCTTCGGCAGCGGTCGTCGCGCCAGCCAATGCCAGAGCGCGGCCGCAGACGCCGCGACGAGACCCGCGCCCGCCGCACCGGCCAGCAGTCCCGTTCTCGCTGCCCGCTTCCGCCTCATGCGGCCAGCGTAGCGGGAGAGCAGCCGCTCGCGTCGTTCAGCTGGCCAGCCGGCCAGGATGATGTTTGGGGCAGCCGCTCCGCATATGCTCGGCCGGGTGACGCGCGCGCGAAGGCATCCGAGGACGACCGACCGCGTCCGGGCTTTTTTGGCCAAACGCTCGCTGCCGGTCCTGATCGCCGAGTTCCTCGCCGCGGTCGCCCTCGTCTCGCTGGCCCTGGCCCTCGCCTTCGCGCTGACCGACGCAGGCCGCAATCCGCCCACCTTTCTCGAGTGGTGGAAGGAGACGGCCCTCTCCCTGCTCTCCTTCCCGACCGATCTGATGCTCTCACCCAACGTCGGCACCGGCCGCAGCTTCCTGCAGCTGCTCACCGCCGTCGCTGGGGTTGTCCTTCCCGCCCTCTTCATCGCGGCGATCGTGCTCAAGCTCTTCATTTCGCCGCAGCTCTTTGTGATGCGCGAGAAAGTCGTGGCGATGCCCACCGATCCCAAGCACCCGCGCAAAGACCAGCTGGGCAGCCACCACCTGGCCTTACGCTGTTACAGCTCCACCCGCTTCGAGCTGCTCAACGTCACATTTTCGGTGCTGATCAGATTCGAGCAGGAAGACGCCGACGGGACCCCCACGCTCTTCCATCGAGAGCTCGAGGTGGCCAACCCGCGCTACGCGATCGCCCGCTCGCATGTTCCCTTCACGATCTCGATCCGGATCGAGGGATCCGACTGGGAAGATCGAGATGCAGGGGATCTCGCCACCCTTCAGGGATTCCCGGTGGACCCCAAGACTGAGCTGATCGTTCTGATCGAGGGGAGCATCCCGGAGCTGGGCACCGAATTCACCGAAGCGCACCACACTCCGCTCGAAGCCTGCCTCAGCACAGCGCCCTACGCCGGCGTCACGGTCGGCAATCCGAACCGCTCCCGCAAATGGGACGGCTGGGAAGACTTCGATGAGCGCTAGGGAGCTGCTCGGCTACGTGTTCGGTTACGGGACGCTCGCCGACCCGAGCGACTGGCTGCTGCAACGCTACCCCGGCCAATTCGCCGAGCCCACCTACCTCTCGCTGGATGGTTTCCGCCGCCACTGGGACCTGGCGGCGGCGAACTGTGCGTCAGAGCACGACCACAAGTACCACGTCGATGCCGCGACCAGCATGCGCGAGGACATCTACGTCGCCGCCCTGGGATTGGAGAAGGAGGAGGGCTGCGCATGCAACGGCGTCGCGATCCCGGTCGACGGCGAGCGGCTGGCCTGGTTCGACCGGCGCGAGGGCATGCTGTACGACAGGATCGCGATCGAACCCGAGCGTCTCACCGAGCGGCTCGACGGCGACGTTTGGACCTATTTCCCAAAGCCCGCGGCGCTCGCCGCTTTCGAGCAGGGGCGGCGCGAGAGCACGGTCTTCGTGCCCAGCTACTACGTGGAGATGGTCCCGGCGGCTTTCGCGGCCCGCGGCCCGGCGGCGCTTGCCGCCTATCGCGCTTCGACCCGGGAGCCGCGCTGCCCCGTGCGAGATCTGAAGCTCGTTCGGGCGCCGGGCGACAGAGGAATCTAGGGGCCGAGGGGCGGGTCCGGCAGACGTTCCTCGGCATCCAGCTTCTGCAGGTGCGCCTCCATCACCAGGGCGGCGGCCGGGCGCATCTGCTCGGGCACGTCGTCCCAGACCTCGGCCAGCAGGACCGCGCGTGAGCGCTCGCCGCGCTCGAGCGCGGCGAGCAAGCGCCGCTCGCGCATCTCGCGATGTTCGACGTACTCGGCCAGCTTCGCCGCGGGGTCGGGCACCCAGGGTCCGTGGCCCGGGCAGATCAGCTCGATCTCCTCCGCCTGCAGCCGCCGCAGCGACTCCATGTAGGCGGCCAGCGAGCCGCCGTCGGGCGGCACGAACGTCGATCCCTCGCCTAGCACCAGGTCGCCGCTGAAGCAGACCCGGTCGGGGGTGAGGAAGCAGACATGGTCGGCGGCGTGCCCCGGCGTGGCGATCGCCAGCAGCCCCCCATGCTCCTCGCCATCAGCCGGAAGGACGACCGGTGCGGTCGCGTCTCGCGCCAGCCGCTCCGCCCCCTCGGCGTGGTCGCCGTGGCTGTGCGTGAGCAGGATCAGGCCGATCCCCCCGCGCTCCGCTGCAGCCGCCGACACCGCTTCGATGTGGCCGGCGTCGTCCGGCCCCGGATCGATCACCGTGCACGGCTCCGACCCGTGCACATACGTGTTGGTCCCCGCTCCCGTAAACGCTCCGGGATTGGGCGCGAGGACCCTCAGAATCTCGGCGTGCCCGGGCGCTCGCTCCACGTTAGAGCCCATCCCGGTAGGGCTGGAACGTCTTGTACTTTTTTTGCGGCGACATCCTCGGACAGCCACCAACTGTCTTCAAAAAAAGTTAAGTGGAAGTCCTACCGGGATGGGCTCACCGCTACCTCGTCGGCGATCGCCCTACGCGCGTCCTCGGGCTCGAGCACGACGAGATCGCCGGCGCCGCGCAGGATCTCGCGGACCAGCCAGGAGGTGCCGGCGTAGGGCAGCTCGACCACCACGGCGCCGTCTTCCAACTCCTCGACCACGGTCCGCTCCTCGCGCAGCCAGCGCGCCCGCTCGGGTGAGACCCAGACCCGCGCCACCTGCGCGGTCGGCACCTCGCCGTCGGTCATCCAACCCTCAACGCCGGCCAGCTCTTCGACCTCCGGGCGCGGCTCGAAGGTCTCGCCGGTGGCGTTCGCCTCCTTGACGCGGTCGAGCTTGAAGTGACGGACGCCCTCTTTAGTTAGGTCGTAGCACTCGACGTACCAGCCCTCGCGCCCGTTCTCCAGCCGGTAGGGCTCGACGCGGCGCTTGGTGAACTGGTCCTCGTTCTCCTTGTAGTACTGGATCTCCAGCACCTGGCGGCCGGCGATCGCCTCGTTGACGAGGCGGGCCACCTCGACGTCGCCGCCGCTGCCGGCGGCGATCTCGAGGCCCTCCTCGGAGGGGTCGTGGCCGAGCGCCTTGACGATCTTCTCGCGGGCGCTCTGCAGCCCCCCCTGCGGCAGGTGGTCGCCGAAGAGGTCGATCGCGGCCACCAGCGCCTTGGCCTCCAGCGGCAACAGCCGCGCCGGGCGGGCGAAGTTGTCGCCGTAGGGCTCGGAGTCGACCTCGATCTCGTCGCCCTGGATTTCGGCGTAGAGGACGTAGGTGCCGCCGCCAAAGTTGACGACGTTGAGCAGGTCGATGTCCTCCTGCAGCTCCTCCGCGGTCAGTTCCAGCCGCTGGCGCAGGTCGGCGACCTGCAGCCGCTCGCCGCGTTTGGCGGAGTCGATTAGCAGGCCGGCCAGGGTGACGAGGCGGGCGAAGCGCTCGGGCCGGATCGCCGCCTCGCCGCGGCCGTTGGTGCGGCTGCGCCGCGGCGCCTCGCGCAGCGGCCGCTCGACGGTGGTGGCCGGCTCGAAGCCGTTCTCGTGGCGGCGGTGGAGCAGGTCCAGGCGCTGCTCGGCTTCCTCGCGCAGCTCGTCGGGGGCCAGCACCTGCGCGTTTTGCCGCCAGCGCAGGACCCAGGCGATCAGCTCTCGCGGGGAGGCGTACTCGGTCTTGAAGACCGTGCCCTTGCCCGGCGCCCCGTCGGACTTCTTCGCCGGCCGCAACTCTCCGTAGGCGCCGTAGTCGCGCTCGATCAGCCAGGCGATCCGGTCGCGCAGGAAGATCTTCGCGGTGCCCTGGATGTCCCCGAGCTGCCAGTCGGCGCGGCCGCCGTAGTCGCGGCGGTCGAAGTCCTCGGGCGGCGAGAAGTCGTGCTCGGCCTTGGAGGCGTAGCCGACCTTGCCCTGGATCCGGGAGAGGCGGAAGACGCGGACCGCATCGCGCTCGTGCGAGTGGCCGATCAAATAGAACTGGCCGCCGCGAAAGACGAGGTGGTAGGGGTCGACCTTGCGCTTCTCGGTCTCGTCGCGCTCCATCGTGTAGTAGGTGAACTCGATCGTCTTGCGGCGCGAGATCGCGGTCTCGATCTTCGACAGCCGCTGAGCCAGGTCGCGGCCGCCGGCGGAGGCGGTCATCGCCATCTCGACCGGCGCCCGCTCAGCCTCGCTAAGCGGGTTCGGATGGCCCCAGGCGACCTGCTGCAGCGCCAGCCGCAGCGGCTCGGCGTAGGCGAAGCCGCCGTCGGTCAGCAGCATCAGCGCCGTGCTCAGCGCCGCCAGCTCGTCATCGGAGAATTTGATCGCGTCGAGGTAGAAGTTCTCGGGCGGGAGCGAGTAGAGCTCGGCCTCGAAGAAGCCCTCGCCTGGTTTCTCGACGCCGAGCTGGATTCCGAGGCTCTCCAACTCTGCCCGGTCGGCGTAGAAGCGGCGCGCGAACGCGTCGTCGTTCATGTCGCTGTAGCCCTCGACCTCGCGCTTGATCTCCAAGGCCGAGACCGGCCTTCCCTGCGCCATCAGGAAAGAGATCAGCGAGAGCTGGCGGATCAGCTTCTCGGTGTCCTTTGCCACGGCTCCAGAATAGTGAGGGAGACCTGGCCGGCTCCCCGTCGAAACCCGCTTCAGCCCGCAATTTGCGGGCGACCCGGGCCGCGGAGGCGGGGGCCTCAGGCTGCCTGACGTCTTGCGAAGTAGGCGGAGCCGGACAACGCGCGGTCGAAGCTCGACCACGACTCGCCTTCGGGCAGCTCGCGCTCGAGGCGGTCGAAGCTGCCGAGGCGGCCGCCGAGGTTGTCGATCATGTGGACGAGGACCGCCTCGCGGGTCGCGGGCACGACCGGGGAGCCGTGCTCCAGCGAGCCGTGGTGGCTAAGGATGATGTGGAGGACAGCCTGAGCGAGGGCCGGGTCGAAGCCCGGGATGTCCTCGATCTGACGGCGGACCCGGTAGTAGCCGAGCGGGATCTCCCCCTGCAGGCGACCGGCATCGGTGAGGTCGATCGCCAGCGGGTCGTCGTTGTAGGCCTCGATCTTGCCGATGTCGTGCAGGAGCGCCCCGGCCACCGCGACCTCGCGATCGATTCCCGGGAAGAAGTTGGCTGCGGCGCTGACGGCCTGCGCAACCGAGACGGTGTGCTCGAGCAGCCCATGACGGTAGGCCTGGTGGTAGACCTTCGCCGCGGGGGCGCTGCTGAAGCGCTTCCAGATCTCGGAGGCCGGGCCGAAGAAGCGGTCGAGCAGGTCGCCGAGCTGCGGGTCCTGAACGGTCCCGAGCAGCTCGCGCAGGTCGCTCTCCAGCCGCTCCAAGGGAACGTCGGAGCCGGCGGCGAGATCGCTCGCCTCGTACTCCTCCGTCGCGGCCGCACGTAGCTCCGAGAGCTTGATCTTCGGCCCCCAGCGTTCGCTGACCTCAAAGAGGCCGGTGACGAATACCGCCGAGCCGGGCGCGGCGAGCGCGTAGCGCGCCTCGGCGTCATCCCAGCAGGCAGCCTCGAGGCTGCCGCTGGCGTCGCAAAGGGACAATCGCAACCAGGGCTCGCCGTTGCGCTTGCGCCGCAGGTCGCGCTCGCGCACGGCATAGACGCCGGCCACCCGCTGCCCGTCCCGCAGCTCCTTCAGCGGCACTCTCTGTGCCGGCTCTTCGACCGCGGCCGGGCCGGCCTCGAGATCGACCGGCGGCGGCGCCAACGCGGCGGCGGCATCCTCGACGACCGGTCGCCCGTCGGTGTCCGTGAGGGCCTGCTGGAACATCCTTGGGCCAAGGTAGAGAGGGCCGCGGACGGCTCAGAGCACCTGGGTGGGCCGGCAGTTGAAAGTCCGCGACGAAGCTTCTCCTCGCGCTTCAATCATTCATCGATCAGTATCGATGAATGCTGGTAGGCTCGGATGGTGACGACGCAGCTGCCGGTGATCAACTGCTGCACTCCGCTGGCCGGCTCGACGCTGAGCGAGGAGCGGGCCGCGGACTTGGAGCAGGTGATCAAGGCGCTGGGCGACCGGCACCGGCTGCGAATCGTCAACCTGCTGCTGCGCGCCGACGGCAAGCCGGTCTGCGTCTGCGAGCTGCAGCCGCTGCTGGGTCTTTCGCAGGGCACCGTCAGCCACCACCTCAAGCAGCTCCTCGACGCCGGCATCGTCAGCCGCGAGGCGCGCGGCACCCGCAGTTACTTCAGCCTCGTCCCCGGCGCCCTCGACGCGGTGCGGGAGGTCTTCTAGCGATGGCACGGGTCCTCTTCGTCTGCCTCCACAACGCCGGCCGCTCGCAGATGAGCGAGGCGCTCTTCGCTCGCGCGGCCGGCGAGGACCACGAGACCCGCTCGGCCGGGACGACGCCCGCAGAGCGCGTTCATCCGGAGGTCGTCGAGGCGATGGCGGAGCTGGGGGTCGATCTGTCCAACCGCACCCCCCGCCGGCTGAGTCGCGCCGATGCCGAGTGGGCGGACGTTGTCGTGACGATGGGATGCGGCGACGAGTGCCCCTACATCCCGGGCAAGCGCTACCTCGACTGGGACCTGCCCGACCCGAAGAGCCGGCCGCTGGAGGAGGTGCGGGTCACGCGCGAGGAGATCGAGCGGCGGGTCGGCGATTTGCTGGCTGAGCTGGAGAAGCCCCAGCAGTGACCGCCCTGCTGGCGCTAGCAGCGGCGCTCCTTGCCATCGCCGGCCCAAGTGCAGCCCCGCCGGCGGCGGAGCGTAACGGCGGCTTTGAGGGGTACATCGCCCGCATCGACGGCGAGCTGCGCGAGCGGATGACCGGCGTCTCCTGGCGACCCGGCTGCCCGGTGGGTTTCGCCGACCTGCGCCTGCTGACGGTCGACCACTGGGGCTTCGACGGCAGGCCGCACCGCGGCCGGCTCGTCGTCCACCGCGACCAGGCGCTGACGATGGTTGGGACGCTGCGGAAGCTCTACCGCCTCCGCTTCCCGATCCGGCGCATGCGCCTGGTCGACGCCTACGGGGCTGACGACCGACGCAGCATGGCCGCCGACAACACCTCCGCCTTCAACTGCCGCACCGTCGCCGGAACGACGCGCTGGTCCGAGCACGCCTACGGCCGGGCAATCGACGTCAATCCGGTCGAGAACCCCTACGTGACCGACTCCGGCTACGTCTCGCCGCCTGTCGGCGCTCCCTTCGTCGACCGTACCCGCCGCGCCAGGGGCCTGATCCACCGCGACGGCCCCGTCGTCGCCGCCTTTGCGGCCGCCGGCTGGGAGTGGGGCGGCGACTGGCCCTGGCCAAAGGACTACCAGCACTTCTCGGCGACCGGGAGCTGACCCACCCGGCCGCCTATCTTTGGTCCATGACGGACCGCGTGCGGGAAGGCGACGGGGCACTTTCCGACCCCAGCCCGGAGGGCCACAAGCGCGACGAAGAGCTGCTCTGCTCGCCGTGCGACCTGGAGGAGGAGGACGAGAAACGGGTCGAGCGGATCGACGCCGAGATCGACATGGGCTTCGACGCGCTGCGCGACGTCGAAGACGGCGTCTCGGTCTTCGGCTCGGCGCGGCTGGCCGAGGACCATCCCTGGTACGAGCTCTGCCGCGAGACCGCCCGCTGCCTGGCCAGCGAGGGCTTCACGGTTATCACCGGCGGCGGGCCGGGCCTGATGGAGGCGGCCAACCGCGGCGCCGCCGATGCCGGCGGGCTCTCGGTTGGCCTCAACATCGAGCTGCCGCACGAGCAGGTGGGCAACCGCTTCGTCAACCGCCGCCTCGACTTCCACTACTTCTTCGCGCGCAAGCTGATGTTCGTGCGCTACTCGCGCGCTTTCGTCATCTTCCCCGGCGGCTTCGGCACGCTCGACGAGCTGTTCGAGAGCCTGACCCTGATCCAGACCGAACGGATCGAACACTTTCCGACGATCCTGGTCGGCTCCGAGCATTGGGGGCCTCTGCTCGACTGGATCAACGACAAGCTCGACGAGGGGGGCCTGATCGCCCGCGAGGACATGAGCCTGCTCGTCACCGCCGACACGACGCGGGAAGTGTGTGGCTACGTGCGACAGGCGAGGGAAGCGCAGCGGGGCCGCCGCCGCGAACCGTCGGGGTGACCTTCGACTACGGCTCGAGGACGACCTTCACGCACTCGTCCTCCTTGTGCTTGAAGGTCTCGTAACCGTTCGAGACCTCGTCCAGCCCCATTCGGTGGCGTGGCTGATTGCGAGCCGAAACACGGTTCGAGTTTTGCGGCCGGCAGCCCTCCCGCCCCGCCGAGCCTATGCTGCCGAAATGGAGCCGGCACGGATGGTCGGGGCGCACGTCGCTCCGCAGCGCCCGCTGGCCGAGGCGGAGGCGCTCGGGGCCGACTGCGTGCAGATCTTCCTCTCGAATCCGCAGGACTGGCGCAAGCCGGAGCCGCGCGAGGATGCCGCCGAGCTGCGCGCAACCTCGGTGCCTCTCTACGTCCACGCGCCCTACCTGATCAACGTCTGCTCGCCGCGCCCAAACGTCCGCTACGGCTCGCGCAAGATCCTGCAGCAGACCTGCGAGGCGGCCGCCGAGGTTGGGGCGGCAGCGGTGATCGTCCACGGGGGCCATGCCGAGGATGGCGTCGCCGAGGGCTTCGGCCGCTGGGCGCGGACGCTGGAGATGCTCGAGTCCGAAGTCCCGCTCTACATCGAGAACACGGCCGGGGGCGAGAACGCGGTGGCGCGGCGCTTCGACGACCTCGCCCGCCTCTGGGAGGCCGTCGTAGCGCAGGAGACCGGGGTCGAGGTCGGCTTCTGCTTCGACACCTGCCACGCGCACGCCGCGGGAGAGGAGTTGGACGAGGCGGTCGAGCGGGTGCGCGCGATCTGCGGCCGGATTGACCTTCTGCACGCCAATGACTCGCGCGACCCGGCCGGGACCGGCGCCGATCGGCACGCCAACCTGGGCCGCGGCGAGATCGGCGCCGGAGCGCTGCGGGCGATGATCGCCAGCTGCGGCGGCCCGGTCGTCTGCGAGACCCCGGGCGACGGGGCGGACATGCGAGCCGACCTCGAGTTCGCGCGGAAGGCGCTGCCGTGAAGCTCTGCCGCTTCGAGCTATCCGCGGGAGGCGCCGCCCTCGGCATCGTCGAGGACGGCGAAGTCGCCGACCTCTCGTCGAGCGGAGCCCCAGCCGAACCGGCCGCGGCGCTGGCCGAAGTCGGCGAGGCCCGCCTGGCGGAGCTCGCCGCGGAGGCGCCACGCCTGCCGCTCGCCGACCTCCGCTTGCTGGCGCCGGCGGTGCCGCGCAAGTACCTGGCGATTGCCCTCAACTACGCCGAGCACGTCGAGGAGCTGGGCATGGACCCTCCCGAGGTGCCGACCTTCTTCAACAAGCAAGTCACCTGCGTGGTCGGCCCGGACGCCGAGATCCACATGCCGCGCGTCTCGACCTTTCTCGACTACGAGGCAGAGCTAGCGCTCGTCATCGGCCGCCGCTGCCGCCACGTGCCGGTCGACCGGGCCCACGAGGTCATCGCCGGCTACACCTGCGCCAACGACGTCAGCGTGCGCGACTGGCAGGGGAAAGCCAAAACGATGACGATCGGCAAGTCCTTCGACACGCATGGCCCGCTGGGCCCGTGGCTGGTGACGGCCGCCGAGCTGGGCGACCCCCACGACCTCGGCATCCGCTGCGCGGTCGACGGCGAGCTGCGCCAGGACTCCCGCACGAGCGAGATGGTTTTCGATTGCTTCCAGCAGGTCTCCCACCTCTCCGAAGCCTTCACCCTGGAGCCCGGCGACGTAATCGCCACCGGCACCCCCTCGGGCGTCGCAATCGGCCGCAAGCCGATCCGCGACAACCTGCTCAAGATCGGCAGCACGGTGACGGTGGAGATAGAGAAGATTGGCGGGCTTGACAACACCGTGGTTGAGGAACCCGACGGGTTCGTCACCGACTGAAGCTCAAAGGTGTCGCCGCCGCCTGAATCCCGACCGCGGGGTCGGATTTTGGAGCTATAGAGTCCGCCGCCGTGCCCACCCACGACGTACTGGTGATCGGGGCCGGCCTGGCCGGACAGAGGGCGGCTCTGGCAGCGGCCGAGCAGGGCGTCTCGGTCGGCATCCTCAGCAAGGTCCACCCGGTGCGCTCGCACTCCAACGCCGCGCAGGGCGGCATCAATGCAGCTCTAAACCCCGGCGATTCGTGGGAGTCGCACGCTTTCGACACGGTCAAGGGCTCCGACTACCTGGGCGACCAGGACGCGATCGAGATCATGTGCCGCGAGGCGCCGGAGGAGATCCTCCATCTCGAGCACCTCGGCGTCACCTTCCACCGCAACGAGGAGGGCAAGCTCGGCACCCGCGCCTTCGGCGGCGCCTCGGCAGCCCGCACCTACTACGTCGCCGACATCACCGGCCAGGCGATCATGCACGTCCTCTACGAGCAGCTGATGAAGCACTCCGAGACGGTTGCCCGCTACGAGGAGTGGTTCTGCACGGCGCTGGCGATGGACGAGAAAGGCGAGTGCTGCGGAGTCGTCACCCGCAACATCGCCGACGGCTCGATGCAGCTGTTCACCGCCAAGGCGGTGATCCTCGCCAGCGGCGGCAACGGGCAGGTCTGGCAGCCGACCACGAACGCGCTGATCTGCACCGGCGACGGGATCGCGATGGCCTACCGGGCCGGGGCGAAGCTGATGGACATGGAGATGATCCAGTACCACCCGACGACCCTGGCGGGCAAGGGCTTCCTGATAACCGAGGGCGCGCGCGGCGAGGGCGCCCACCTGCTCAACGCCAAGGGCGAGCGCTTCATGGAGCGCTACGCGCCGAACAAGATGGAGCTGGCCTCGCGCGACGTCGTCTCGCGTGCCGAGCAGACCGAGATCAACGAGGGTCGTGG
The DNA here is from genome assembly GCA_963817945.1 of uncultured Solirubrobacterales bacterium. Taxonomy (GTDB): domain Bacteria; phylum Actinomycetota; class Thermoleophilia; order Solirubrobacterales; family 70-9; genus VRUE01. Next base: position 796,944 of record CAWFQH010000001.1, read on the forward strand.
CTTCCCCGACGGGACCGTCGCACTCGATATCACCGTGGTGCCGCGCAAGCGCGTCCACGAGGCCCTGCGCGAGATCGTCCTCGTCGGCCGCGACTTCGCCGGCGTCGACATCACCCGCGAACCGATCCGGATCAAGCCCGGCAACCACTACACGATGGGCGGCGTCAAGACCGACGTCGACGGCCGGACCGACATCCCCGGCCTCTACGCCGCCGGCGAGGTCGCCTGCGTCTCGGTCCACGGCGGCAACCGCCTCGGCGCCAACTCGCTTCTCGACACGCTGATCTTCGGTCGTCGCTCCGGCGCCGACGCCGCCGTCCGCGCCAAGCAGATCGCCGGCTCGCGGCCAACGCCGGGGGTGCTCAAGGCCGAGGAGGAGCAGATCGACGCGATTGCCGCCCGCGAGAAGGGCTCCGGCCGGCGCGTCTCGGAGATCAAGCGCGAGCTGGGCGAGACGATGGACAAGCACGTGGCTGTTTTCCGCGAGGAGGCAGGCATCCAGGAGGCGCTGGAGACCGTGCGCCGGCTCAAGGGGGAGGCGCAGTCCGCCTACATCGACGACAAGGGCAGCATCTTCAACCAGGACCTGCTTGCCGCAATCGAGCTGGGGTACATGCTGGACAACGCCGAGTGCACCTGCGTGGCGGCGCTCGAGCGCAAAGAGAGCCGCGGCGCCCAGTACAGGACCGACTTCCCCGAGCGCAACGACGAGGAGTGGCTCAAGCACATCGATCTGCAGCGCGGAGACGACGGGCCGGAGCTCTCATACTCAGAGGTGACGATCACCCAGTGGGAACCCGAAGAGAGGAAGTACTAGGAGCATGGCCACCTACACGCTGAAAGTGCGCCGCTACCAGCCCGAGAGCGGTGAGGCCCCTTACTGGGAGGAATTCGACGTCGACCTCGATCCCTCGCTCTCGGTCCTCGACGGGATCCTGCAGGCCAAGGACCGCGACGACGGCTCGCTTGCCGTGCGCTGCTCCTGCCGGGCGGCGATCTGCGGCTCCTGCGGAATGAAGGTCAACGGCTCCTCGACCCTGGCCTGCAAGACCCAGCTGGGCGAGGCCCACGCCGCCGCCAACCGCCGAGACATAAGCGCCGCCTCCTCTGCTTCCGCGACGGCGCGGGGATCAGATATGGACGCGCCGTCGCTCCCGCGTCCGGGGGCGGCGCCTCCTCCCCGTGGAGCCGACGAGGAGTACGAACCGAAGCGCAACGGGAACGGGACCAACCCAATCGTGGTCGAACCGATGGGCAACATGCCGGTGATCAAGGATCTGATCGTCGACATGGAGTCGACGCATTGGGAGAAGATCCGCCGCGTCACCCCCTGGCTGCTGCCGCACGGCGACCCACCCGAGCGCGAGTACGTGGTCGAGCCGGAGTCGATGATCGACGTGACCCAGTCGATGGCCTGCATCCAGTGCGGCGCCTGCGTCTCCTCCTGCCTCTCGATGGAGGCAGACCCGGAGTTCGTCGGGCCGGCGGCGCTGGCCAAGGCCTACCGCTTCGTCGGCGACCCACGCGACGGCGAGACGAAGGAGCGGCTGCACGACCTGGCCCACGACCCGCACGGAATCTACGACTGCACCCACTGCTTCAGCTGCATCGATGCCTGCCCCAAGGGCGTGGCGCCGATGGACCAGATCATGCGGCTGCGACGACTGGCCGCCGAGGAGGGCATCGACGATGACCCGAACAACGGCCACAACCACATGGAGGCCTTCACCGGGATCATTGAGAAGAAGGGGACGCTCGACGAGGCGATGTTGCTGCAGGAGTCCTACGCCCCGGGCGTCAAAGGCAAGCTGAAACCGACCAAAGGGGCGATCAAGGGTCTGCTCGGCTCGATCCCGACCGGTCTTCGTGCCCTGAGGAGCGGCAAGGTGCGCTCGCTGGGACAGATGGTCCCGGGTGTCCATCACAAGCTTCCCGACCAGCACGACGTCAAAGCGATCTACGAGCACGCCGAGGAACACGGCGAGGAACTGAACCTGTACATCAAGGGCGAGGGCGACGAGGAACTCGGCGCCGGCGAGGAGACCACGGAGGAGAGGCCCCGATGAGCAACGGAGACGCGATCAAGGTCGCCTACTGGCCGGGCTGCGTGTCGCGCGGCTTCACGCCCGAGCTGCACGGCTCGATGGCCCTGGTTGCCGAGCGCCTCGGAATCGAGCTGGTCGAACTGGACCGCGCCAACTGCTGCGGCGCCGGCGTCATCGCCGAGCACAATCAGGAGCTAGCCGACACCTTGAATGCCCGCACGTTCGCGCTCGCCCAGCAGACCGGCCTCGCGATGATGAACATCTGCTCGACCTGCCAGGGAGCGCAGTCGGAGTGCCAGCAGCGCCTCGATGCCGACTCCGCCTACCGCGCCCACATCAACGAGGTGCTGAGTGGGCAGGGGCTCGCCTACGAGAAGGGCAAGGACGGCTTCACCAACAAGAACTTCCTCTGGCTGCTGGTTGAGGACTACGGGCTCGATCGCCTCGCCGAGAAGGTCATGCGGCCGCTCTCGGGACTGCGGGTCGGCCCCTTCTACGGCTGCTACATCGTCCGCCCCAAGCACCGCCTCGGCTACGACGAGCACCCCGACCGCGACCTCTACCTGGAGCAGCTGATCGAGTTGCTCGGCGGCGAGGTGGTCGAGTACGACGGCGCCCGCAAGTGCTGCGGCTTCCCGGTGATCACGATGAACCGCGAGACCTCGCTGCGCCAAGCCGGTACCCACGTCGGTGACGCGCTCGACGCCGGCGCCGACTGCCTGGTCACCCCCTGCCCGCTCTGCCACCTCAACCTGGACATGCAGCAACCCGAGGCAGCCAAGATCGTCAACCGGGACCTCGGCCTCGCGGTGCTGCACCTTCCGCAGCTAGTCGGCCTCGCGCTCGGCTTCGAGCCGAAGCAGCTCGGCATGGGCAAGCACATCGCCTCGACCGGCTGGGTCGAGGAGCGGCTGGCCAGCATCCCCGCCTGATCGTCCCGCTTATTTGCGGGCCCAGGAGGGAATGGCGAGGGCCGGAATCGAACCGGCGACACCACGATTTTCAGTCGTGTGCTCTACCAACTGAGCTACCTCGCCTCGCAAGGAACGCGGTGTGGGGTGCCGCGCAGTCGGAAGGCTAGCGCCCGGCGGAATCGGCGGCTGATTGCATGGGGGCGTGCGTGGGATCGGTGCAGCGCTGGCACTGGCCGCCGTCGGCACGGCGGCGACGCTCGCCCTCTCGGGCGGAGCGGCGACCGATCCGCCGATGCCGCAGGGGTTCCCCGGCGTGCGGCCATCGTTCCTCGGCGGCGCTGCGGTGGCGGGGGACGGCGAGCGCCGCTGGCTGGCGCGATCCAGACCCCTCGCGGCAGCGGCCCCGGCCTGGGCGAGGAGGTTGCAGGCGCGCTCCCTGCTCGTACTGCGAGCCCTGACCGACCTGCGCAGCGGCGTCGCCGTGGCCGGAGCGCGGCCAGGATGGGCGTACGTCTGGCCGCGCGATGCCTCCGCCGTTGCCATCGCCCTCGCCCGGGCCGGCTATCGGTCAGAGGCACGGCGGATCGTGCGCTTTCTGCACGACCTCGACCTTGATGCGGCGGCGCGGTTTTACGCCAACGGCGAGCCAGTCCCGGGGCGTGACGCGCAGGGCGATGCGACCGCTTGGGTCGCCGCGGCCGCGCAAGCGGCCGCGATCGTCCCTCGGCGAAGCTCCTCAACCCGCTTGACGGCTCTCGTTCGCTCTATCGAGTGGCGCGACCGCGCCGATTACCAGGAGAAAGAGGACGGCGACTACCTCGGCAACGCGATCGCCTCCGGCATCTCGGCGGGGCGCCTACAGAAAGCGTTCGCGTCGCCGCGAGGACTGGTGCGGCGGGCTGGCGACTTTCGGTCCGGTCTCGACACGGCCGCCGCCTGGGCGGTGCGCCCGTTTACGCAGCCGGACCTGTTTGAGCGCGCGCGCCGGACGCTGCTGCGGTTCGCAGCGGCGAGCGGCAGGTTTGGCCTCCTCCCTTCGGAGGACTGGGATGGCGGTGAGGACCCGTGGACGGCGCCAACCGCCTGGACTGCCTGGAGCCTCGCGGCGCTCGCGCGCGAGGACGGTCGCACCGGGGCTTTCGCGCGGGCCCGTCGCGAGCAGCGAGCCGCGCTCCGCTTGATCGCGGCCCTGCGCCGCACTGCGACGCCGCTCGGCCTCTTGCCCGAGCGCGTGGACGCGGAGACCGGCGCGCCGCGCTCGACCACGCCGCTCGCCTGGTCCCACGCCTTCGCGATCCTCGCCCTGCGCGAGCTCTGGCCAGGGGTGGGGGCAGTTGACCGACCTATACGGTGGTCAACTGCACCCAGGTCGCCTAGATAGCCGCGAGGGCGGCGCTGACAGCCTCCTCGGGCGTCGAGGCAGCGAGGATGCCCGGGGCAGACTCCATCGCACCCTCGCCGCGCAGCGTCCAGCTGCGCAGGGCGATCACCGGGCGGCCGATCGCTCGCGCGAAGCCGATCTCCGAGAGGGTCCCCCACTCGCCGCCGACGGCGATCGTCGCCTCCCCCGAGGCGACGACGGCGAGGTTGCGGCCGTGGCCGATGCCGCTGGCGACGACATGCGTGCAGTAGGGGTTGGCGTCTCCCGGCTCGGTCGTCGGCACGATTCCGACCACCGTCCCGCCGGCCTCCGCCGCACCGCGTGCCGCGGCCTCCATCACGCCCCCGCGGCCGCCGCAAACCACGACCGCGCCGGCGTCGGCCAGCCCTTTGCCGACCGCCTCCGCCAGCTGCGCCAGCTCCGAACCCTGCTCGCACCGGCCCGAGCCGATCACCGCCACCTGCCTGCTCCTCGACACGCCGCGATGATTGCGCGTGGCCCGGCCGGCAACCGGCTCAGGCGGCCTGCATGGTCCTCATCAGCTCCAGCGCCCCGGCCTTGTGCAACGGTTCGTTGAGGTTGCCGCACTTGGGGCTCTGCACGCAGGAGGGGCAGCCTGACTCGCAGGGGCACTCGCCGATCAGCCGCTCGGCGTCGCCCAGGAGGCGCTCGAACTGCTCGTAGCCACGCAGCGAGATGCCGACCCCGCCCGGATGGCCATCGTAGATGAAGATCGTCGAGCGGCCGGTCTGGAAGTGGACGTTGGTCGAGAGGCCACCGATGTCCCAGCGGTCGCACATCGCGATCAGCGGCAGCACCGCGATCTGGCCGTGCTCGGTCGCGTGCAGGGCGCCGAGCAGGACGTCGGGCGGCAGCGCGCCGCTGAGCCGCTCCGGCAGCACGTACCAGAGTGCCTGGGTGACGAAATGCTGCTCGGGCAGCTCCAGCGCGACGACGTCGATCGGTTCCTGATCGGAGATCGAGACGCGCTGGAAGGCGATCACCTGCTCGGTTACCGAGACTTCTCCGAAGTGCAGCTCAACACCGGCGATGGACCGCTGCTCGCGGACCCGCTCAATGTAGATCTCGGTCTCCTTTTTGGGGCGCGTATACCAGTCGCCGTCGAAGCGGGAGACGATCGCCCGCCGGCCCTCGACGTCGAGCTGCTCGACCTCGTAGGAGCGGCCGAGGTGGAGGTAGACGGCACCGGGGTGAATCGTGGTGAAGGCACGCTCTGCCTCGACCAGGCCGAGCATCTCGCCCGATTCGCGCTCGATCACCGCCACCGAGTCGCTCGAGGCCGAGCGCAGGGCGATCTTGGCGGCGACGAAGCCGCTACTGCGCGGCAACAGCTTGCCGCCGGCTCGGCGTAGCTCACCGGCCGAGGCCAGCCGCTCCGCCCGCTCCTGCCACTGCTCGCCGAAGATCCCATCGTCCTCGGCGCTGAGCGGCAGCTCGTAGGCGGCCGCGACCAGGTGCCGGGCCGCGATCTGCTCGCTTTCGTGATCGAGGATCGCCGCCTCCACGGGACGACCGATGAACTCCTCGGGATGGCGGCAGAAGAACTGGTCGAGCGCGTCCTGCCCGGCGACGTAGACAGCTAGCCCGCGCCGTCGCCGGCCCGCGCGGCCCCACATCTGTCGCAGGCTGGCGACCGTCCCAGGGAAGGTGACGCAGATCGCCGCGTCGAGCTCGCCGATGTCGATCCCCAGCTCGAGCGCGTCGGTGGCGACCACCGCCAGCAGCTCGCCCTGCGCCAGGCGCGCCTCGATCTCGCGCCGCTGCTGCGGCGTGTAGCCGCCGCGGTAGGGGGCGATCCGCTCCGCCAGCTCCGGTTTCCCGCGTGCCGTCAAGTTGTCGCGGGTGAAGCGCTGGATCAGCTCGATTCCGCGCCGGCTCTTGAGAAAGCAGATCGTCCGCACCCCCTGCGAGACCAGCTCCGCCAGCAGGTCGGCCGCCTCGCCGAGGGCCGAGCGCCGCGTCCCGCTGGCCTTGTCGATCAGCGGCGGGTTCCACATCGCGATCTCGCGGCCGGTCCGCGGCGCACCGTCGTCGTCGAGGAGCTCGAACGGCTCGCCGACGAGGCGCTCGGCCAGCTCGACCGGGTTGGCGATCGTCGCCGAGGCGAGCAGGAAGCGCGGCTCCGAGCCGTAGGCGCGGGCGATCCGCCGCAGCCGCCTCAGCACGTTGGCGACGTGGGACCCGAGCACGCCGCGGTAAGTGTGCGCCTCGTCGACGACCACCCAGCCGAGGTTGGCGAGGAAGTCGCCCCAGCTCTTGTGGTTGGGCAGGATCCCGACGTGGAGCATGTCGGGGTTGGTGAGGACGAGGTTGTTGCGGCGCCGGATCGAGGGACGCTCCTCGCGGGGCGTGTCGCCGTCGTAGATCGCCTCGCGCAGGTGCGGCGGTCGCAGTGCGGCAAGCTTGCGTGCCTGGTCCTGCGCCAGCGCCTTGGTCGGGTAGAGGTAGAGGGCGCGGCGCTTGGCGTCGCGGGCGATCCCGTCGAGGACCGGCAGGTTGAAGGCGAGGCTCTTGCCCGAGGCGGTGCCGCTGGTGAGAACGAGGTTGGAGTCCGCAGCGGTCTCCAGCGCCTGGCGCTGGTGCGAGTAGAGGCGCTCAATGCCGCTCCTGCGCAGCGCCTCGACAAGGCCGGGATCGAGCGAGGACGGCAGCGCCACCGGCTGCGCCGGTCGCTCCTGCTCGGAGCTCTCGGCGACGATGCGACCGTCGCGTCGGGCCGGGTCGATCGCCACCGACCACGGATGCTCCAGCAACGACCGGGAGGCCGTCATGCGGCGTCCTCAGTCGGCCGAATAGGTCGACTATTCGGCCTCCCTGCGTCCTTGCCTGACGACGCCCGGATCGCTGCTGCAACCCTGACAGCCTGCAGCGACGAGTGGTCGTGAATCCGCAATATGTCGGCGCCGCCGCGCACGGCCATGGCGACTGCGGCGACCGTCCCCCACTCGCGCTCGGAAGCTGGCAGTCGATCGTTCCACGAGCCGGCCAAGACGGCGCCGATGAAGTCCTTGCGTGAGAGCGAGACGTAGAGGGGCAGGCCGAGCTCGCGGAGCTCTGGGAGCCGCCGCAGGATCTCCAGGTCCTGCTCGGTGGTGAGGTCGAAGTCGAGTCCGGGGTCGATGGCGATCTGCTCCTCGCCGACCCCCAGTCCGCGAGCCGCCTCGACTCTCCCCCCGAACCAGGACTTGAGGTGGTCGACGACGTCGTCGTACTCGCGCGTGGGACGGTCCACCCGCGGCGGCCCCTCGATGTGCATCAGCACATAGCCGCAGTTGCTTTCGGCGACCAGCTCGAACATCTCCTCCGAGCCGCCCGAGATGTCGTTGATCGCAGCCGCGCCGGCGGCCAGCGCCGGCCGCGCCACCTCGACGGAGAAGGTGTCGGCCGAGATCGGGATCCCCGTCCCCGCCAGCCCCTCGATCGCCGGGGCCAGCGACGCCGCCTCCTCCTCGGGTGGCACTGGCGGCCCACTCCGTGCCGCCACCGCGCCCACGTCGAGCATGTCGAATCCCGCCTCGACCAGCGCCCGGCCGTCGGCGACGGCCTGGTCCGGCGTCCCGCTCCGCGCCCCCTCGAACATCGAGTCGGTGGTGACGTTGACGATGCCGGCAGCAAGCGGCTGAGCGAGATGGAGGCTGGCCGCGCCCAGCCTCCAGATTGGGTCCGACGGTGGCATCGAGACGAGCTTATGCCCCTGGCGGCATCATCCTTTCGACCGCAAGACCAGCGTCTGCCTTCCCGCTCGGACGCCTTCGTAGAGGAATCGAACGGTTACACGGAAGGTCAAATCGCGCGCGGGCGCTCCTCGCCTAGCCGAACGAAGGAGTGACCCCCGCTTGAGCAAGACCTTGAGCGCAGTCGGTTCGCCGAGGTCGCGGAAGGCGATTCGCCCGGGCCGCGGTTCGAATGGCTCAACATCCGTGTAGCGACCCGCGGGCCCGGCGCCCACATTGCCCTTTCGGCCGCCGATCGCGACCACATGCGTCCTGGACGGTGACCCAAGCGCCGCTCCCAGCGAGGCCGGCAGCTGCACGCGCACCATCGCGATGCGCGCCCAGGGCAGGCTCGGGCTCACCTGCAGTGCGAGCGTGGGGCGGCGTGAGCGGAGACCCCCTGCGCGGAGGCGGACGCGGGCGGCGGGGATACAACCACTTCGCCGCAGCTTGTCGAGGCTGCTCGCCAAGCACGGGACCTGGACCTTAACCAGACCCCCCTTGCCGAAGGTCGGATCGAGGGAGCCGTCCGGGTTGAGCCGCGCCAGGAAGGACGCTTTGACGAGGGTTCCGCCGATCCCTCGCGACCCCTTGATGAGGATCTTTCCGCTTGGCAGCACGAGAACGTCTTCGGCATCCCCTTCCAGCGGCTCGCCGTCGATCAGCATCCGGGCCACGCCGCCGACGCCGAAGCTCGAATCGAGCCTTCCGTCGGGAGTGACGCGAACGACCAGCGGCTCGAGGCACCGTTCGCAGGCTGGCGCGGAAGCTCCCTTGACCGTGAAGAACTCGCCCCACTCGGTCGTCCGTCCGGCGACTAGCAGGCGCCCCGCCCCGTCGACGTCGATTCCCTGGGCGGCGCTTTCGCCGACTCCGCCACTGCTGCCCACGATCGGCAACACGGCAAGTCCTCCTTCGCCGAAGCTCGGATCCGGCATTCCGCTCCGGTCGATACGGCCGAGCATCAGGCGCCGGTCGGCCCGACCGGCAACAACCATGGTGGCGCCATCGCCGATGGCTGCAGCGGCTTCGCTCGACTCCGCCGTGGGCGGGCGCAGCCGCACCAGTCCCCGGCCGCCCCCGAAGGCCGGATCGAACGCGCTCCCGGAACCGGGCACGAACCTCGCCAGCAGGGCGAACGCGCCTTGGCGCCCCGCGGATCGACCGACTCCGATGAGGGATCCGTCCGGGTTGGGCACGACCTCCTTCACGACCGATTCGGACAGCGCGGACGGTTCGGATTCCGGGATGAAGCCTGCCGTTTCGAGCAGCCGTCCATCGGGACCGAAGAGTCGGAGCATCCCCTGCGGCGTCGGATAGCTGAGGTTCCGCGGGCCGGCCACAAAGAAGCTTCCCTCTGGCCGCGGGAGGAGGTCCCCAGGCCCTTCGGCCCCGCCTCGGTTCGAATAGGGCAACGGGCTATCTTCGCCAGCGACGCCGCCTTCCCCGAAAGCGGAATCGGGACGACCGTCGACGAGGTAACGACCGAAACGCCGCCCCGACGCGACGAGGATCCGACCATCGGACAGCAGGGCCACGGCCCGCAGCGAATTGAGCCGTCGGTCGATGAGGACCCCGTCGCCTCCAAAGCTCCTGTCCCGGCTGCCATCGGGGTTGAAGCGGGCCACCGCCGCAAAGCCGGGCCAGGCTTCTCCGCCAACCACGATCTTGTCGTCCGACTGCAAGATCATCGAGGCGTGCGCCCGCGCGTCTCCCCCGGCCGTGAGCATCACCCCGGTAAGAGCCACAATCGCGCCCCCGTATCGGGCAACCGCGGCGAGCCGCCGCGTCCGGCCGACCGTTCCTCGCTTGGAAGTCATCCCTGCCTTTCGTTTTAGGTCTGTGATCGTCTCTAAATCGGCGGTACGGTAACCCAGCCTGTGGGGCTGAGTTGCGTCTACGTGGACCTCGATGGGACCCTGCTCGGCCGGGGCAGCTCGCTGTTCCGCGACGCCGAGGGAGGCTTCTCCCTGGCCCAGGCGCGGGGGTTGGAGGCCTGCCACCGGGCCGGCGTCGAGGTGGTGATCATGTCGGGACGGCGCGAGCCTCAGGTGCACGAGGCGGCGCGGCTGATGGGGCAGACGTCCTACATTTACGAGGCCGGCTGCGCCTTCGCGATCGACGGGGAGACGACGCTGCTGACCGGCGACCTGGTGCCGGACGAAGAGGGGACGGTCTACGAGAAGATCGAGGCGCGGGGCATCCCCAAGCTGCTCTTCGAGCGCTTTCCCGAGCGAATCGAATACCACTCGCCCTGGCACACCGGTCGCGTCCTCTCGCACCTCTTCCGCGGCAAGGTCGACGTCGACGAGGTCAACCGGCTGCTCGCCGACGAGGGGCATGACGACCTGCGCTTTCTCGACAACGGGGCGATCAATCGCCCGCTCGCCTCGACCGGCGAGGCCGCCCATGCCTACCACCTGGTGCCGAAGATGGTCAGCAAGGCCAACGGGGCGGCCGCCCACGCCCGCGCCCGCGGCTATGACCCGGCTGACTGCATCGGCGTCGGCGACTCGATCGAGGACCTCGAGGTAGCCGCGGCGGTCGGTCGCTTCTTCATCGTCGCCAACGGACCCCAACGCGACCCCGGTCTGCGAGCCGCACTCGCCGCCTGGGACAACGTCAGCGTCACCGAGGGGGCGATGGGCGATGGCTTCTATGAGGCCGTCGTATCGACCCTGATGGCGCGCGGCTAGTATCGGTCCAATGGAGACCGCGACCGTCGCCGAGCAGGAGTACCTGGAGACGATGTTCTGGCTGGAGGAGGCCGGACTGCCCATGACCGGAGCCAATATCGCGCGGGCGATGCAGCTCTCGCCGCCCACCGTCCACGAGATGGTCGGCCGCCTGGTCGATGACGGTTACGTCGAACGTCAAGCGGACAAGTCGCTCGATTTCACCGAGTCGGGTCGCGAGCACGCCAGCCACATCGTCCGCCGCCACCGCATGATCGAGCGCTTTCTCACCGACGTCCTCGGCATCCCGTGGGACGAGGTACACGAGGAGGCAGAGCGGATCGAGCACGCGATGTCGCCGGTGCTGGAGGAGCGGATGCGGGCGGCAATCGGCGACGCCACGACCTGTCCGCATGGGCACCCGATCGTCGAGGGGGTGCGCGAGCGCGGCTCGCTGCTAGCCGATGTCCAGGTTGGCGCCAAGGTCCACGTGTTGCGCTTCGAGAACGAGGCCGAGGAGCTGTTGCACTACCTGAAGGGGGCTGGCCTCCACCCCGGCCTCGAGGGCACGATCGAGAGCTCCGATGAGAGCGGCGTCACAATCGTTTCCGGGGACGGGACCCACACGGTCTCAGCAAGCGTCGCCGAGACGGTCTCGGTCCGCGCCGACCCGGCGCCGCCGCCGCGAGCGGCGATCCCAGAGCAGCTGGTTCTGTCCTCGGATCGTTACGGCCGCTAGGCCGGCGAACCGGCCCGGACTCGCTCCAGCGCCCGCGCGATCCGGGTAACGCCCTCCGGGATACGGTCTGGGGGAACACTGGCAAAAGAGAGACGGAGGCTGCTCTCGCCGCCCTCGATCATGAAATCCGGCCCGGCGACGAAGCCGACCGCCTCGGCTTTGGCCTCGGCCAGCAGCGCGGTCGTGTCGGTACCGGCGGCAAGATCGAGCCAGAGGAAGTAGCCCCCTTCGGGGACCACGAACTCAGCCTCGGGGATTTGCTCGCGCAGCGCCTCGACCAAGGCGTCGCGGCGGTCGCGCAGGGCGCCCCGGACGACCTCGATGTTCCGATCGAGGGCACCGGAGCGGCACAGCTCCAGCACCACCGCCTCGGCCAGCATGTTGGGCGAGATGTAGGTCTCGTTGGCACGCTTGGCGAGCTTGGCGATCTCCTCGCCGGGCCCGGCCAGGTAGCCGACCCGCACGCCGGGGCTGACGGTCTTGGAGAAGGAGGACGCATGGACGACACGACCGGCCTTGTCGAGCGAGAGCATCGTCTCCAACGCCTCGCCCTCGAAGGGCAGCTCCCGGTATGGGTCGTCCTCAAAGAGCCAGAACCCATGCTCGGTGGCGAGCTCGACCAAGCGCACCCGCTTCTCGGCCGAGAGCGTGCAGCCGGCGGGATTGTGGAAGTTGGGAATGATGTGGGCGAGCTTCACTGGTCCCTCGGCCAGCGCCGCCTCCAGCGCCGCAACGTCGATGCCGTCGGACTCCAGCGCCACCGGCACCAGCTCGACGCCGAGCCGCTGCAGCATCAGCAGGGTGCGGTCGTAGGTCGGCTGCTCGACGACGACCCGATCACCGGGCTCGAGCAGGTGCTCGAACAGCATCCAGCCTGCCTCCAGCGAGCCGTTGGCGATCATCACCTGCCCGGTATCAAGTCCCCCATGCCGCTCCGCAACCCACTCGCAGAGCCCCGGGTGACCGATCCCGGTTCCGTAGGAGAGCGCCTTTTCCCAATCGTCGGCGAGCGCGGCAGCCGCCGCACCGGTCACCGCCTCGCGCGGCAGGATGTCGGCGCTAGGTGCCCCCCGGGCGAAGGAAATCGTGTCGTTCGCCATCGCCCGGCGAGCCTAGCAACGGGCGGAATTTCCGGAACCGCGGGGGAGAACCCGGAGTCGAATGAACTTAGCCTCCGTATCGGTGGTCAACCTCATCCAATCCAATTCAGGGCCGACGGCGAACGTCGGGTCGTGGAGCGAGAACGCGCGCTGGCCGCCCTTGCCGACCGACAGCACGGCGTCATCGCCCGGCGACAGTTGCTCGCAGCCGGCCTAACCGGTCGTCAAATCGAGCGGCGCCTCCAAGCTAGACGCTTGCACTCATTGCATCGGGGCGTGTACGCCTGGGGACGGCGCAGCGTGCCCAGGCAAGGCGGTTGGCTGGCCGCGGTGCTCGCCTGCGGCGATGATGCGGTGTTGAGTTATCTCAGCGCTGGCGCACTATGGGGTTTGATCGGCTACCGCCGCGGACCCGTGGAAGTCAGCTCGCCCAGCGGCAGACCGGGCCGAACGGGTATCGCCCTCCATCGAAGCGAGATTGGGGAGGACGAGCGGGCGCTCCAGGCGGGTGTCCCAATCACGTCCGTCTCGCGCACGCTCGTCGACCTCGCCGGAGTCCTGAACGAGACTCAACTCGGGCGGGCGTTTGAGGAGGCCGACCGTTTACGCCTCCTGGATATAGGCGCCCTGAAACTTTCGTGCCATCGTGCGAAGGGCCGTCGCGGCATCGGCAACCTGCGCCGGCTGATCGGCGAGGGGCGTGCCCCTGCCTACCCCCGCACGCCGCTGGAGAACCGCTTCCTCGAGTTCTACCGCGCCCATCTGAGCGATTTGCCGCCGCCGGCGACCAACGTGCTGCTCCTCGGTCACGAGGTGGACGCGTTGTGGCCGAAGCACCGCGTCGCGGTTGAGATGGACAGCTGGGAATTCCACCGCCACCGCGCCGCCTTTGAGAAGGACCGCGCCCGCGACACGGCAAGGCAGGTTGCCGGCTACCGCGTCGTCCGTCTCACGCACCGCCGCCTGGAGAAGGAACCATCCGCCGTCGCTCGCGAGCTTCGAGCCCTTCTCGCAATTGGGACAGATGCGGGATGAGAGAGCGGCTCCTACCGCGGGCCCGGAAGCGCTCGTCAGCCGCGCAGGGTCTCGACGGCGATCCGGGCGGTCTCGGTTGGGCTTTCGCCGACGCGGACGCCCTTTTCCTCCAGCGCCTCCTTCTTCGCCTGGGCGGTGCCGGAGGAGCCGGAGATGATCGCGCCGGCGTGGCCCATCTGCTTGCCGGGTGGGGCGGTGAAGCCGGCGATGTAGGCGACCACAGGCTTGGAGATCTCGGCTGCTATGAACTCCGCCGCCCGCTCCTCGGCGTCGCCGCCGATCTCGCCGACCATCACGATCAGCTCGGTCTCCTCGTCGGCCTCGTAGAGCTTCAGGATGTCGATGAAGTCCGAGCCGACGATCGGGTCGCCGCCGATGCCGACGATCGAGGAATTGCCCTCGCCTGCCTGCTTCAGCTCGTTGCCGATCTGGTAAGTCAGCGTCCCCGACTTGGAGACGACGCCGATCTTGCCCGGATCGAAGAATTGCGCCGGGATGATGCCGACGTTTGCCTTCCCCGGCGAGAGGACGCCCGGGCAGTTGGGTCCGATCAAGCGGACGCCCGCCTCCTTTGCCTTCCAGTAGGTCTTCAGCATGTCGAGGACCGGGATCCCCTCGGTGATCGCGATCACCGTCTGGACGCCCGACTCGATCGCCTCGTCGATGGCCGGCGCGGCGAAGCGTGCCGGGACGAAGATCATCGACGTGTTGGCGCCCTCCTGCTCGACCGCCTCGCGGATCGAGTCGTAGATCGGCACCCCCTCCACGTCCTGACCCCCCTTACCCGGGGTGACGCCGGCGACGAGGTCGGTTCCGTACGCCTTGTTGCGGAGACCGTGGAAGGAGCCCTCGCGGCCGGTCAGCCCGGAGACGACGAGCTTCGTCTCGTTGTCGACGACGATGCTCATGAGGCGGCTCCAGGGCGCGACCCGTCGCTCGCACCCGTGCCGGTCGGCGCCTCGGCCAGCTCGACCACCTTCTTGGCCGCGCCGAGCATCGTCGTCTCCTGGTGCAGGTTGCCGAGGCCGGCCTCGGCGAGGATCGCCAGGCCCTCCTCGGAGTTCGTCCCGTCCAGTCGCACTACCAACGGCACCTCCAGGTCCAGCTGGCCCGATGCCTCGACGATTCCCTTGGCGATCTCGTCGCAGCGGGTGATGCCACCGAAGATGTTGAAGAGGATCGCAGTGACCTTCTGATCAGAGGTGATCACGGTCAGCGCGTCGACGATCGCCTCCGCCTTGGAGCCGCCGCCAGCGTCGAGGAAGTTGGCCGGTGCCCCACCCGCCTGGGCAACGACGTCGAGGGTCGACATGCAGAGGCCGGCGCCGTTGGCGAGAATGCCGACGTTGCCGTCGAGCTTGACGTAGGTGAGGCCCTTCTCGCGCGCCATTGCCTCCTGGGGGTCATCGATCGAATCGGCGTCGAGCTCGGCCAAGCCCTCGTGGCGGTAGAGGGCGTTGTTGTCGATCGTGACCTTGGCGTCGAGAGCGACGACCTGACGGTCGGCGGTGACGATCAGCGGGTTGACCTCGATCAGCGTCGCGTCCTCGGCTGTCGCCACCTCGGCCAGCTTCGCGACCACCTCGGCCGCCGCGTCACGAACGTCCTCGTCGAGGCCGGCGGCGTCGATAATCGGCCGTGCCGCCGCCGCGTCGAACGGCCGCGTCGGCTCGATGTGCTCCTTGACGAGAGCGTCGGGGTCCTCCTCGGCGACCGCCTCGATGTCCATCCCGCCCTTGGCGGAGACCATCGCCAGCAGCTTCTTCTCGCCGCGGTCGAGAATGACCGAGGCGTAGTACTCGGCGGCGATGTCGGAGCCGCCCTCGACCCAGACCCGCTCAACCCGGAAGGGACCCTCGCCGCGCGGCCCACGGATGTCCATGCCGATGATCGCCTCAGCATGCGTGCGCGCCTCCTCGGCGTCGGCGGCGATCTTGATGCCGCCGGCCTTGCCGCGGCCGCCGATCAACACCTGGGCCTTGATCGCGCACGGGTAGCCGACCCTCTCCGCGGCCGCCACCGCCTCCTCGACGGTCGAGGCGACCTCACCGCTGGGCACGGCTATGCCGTGGGCGGCGAACAGCTGCTTGCCTTGATACTCGAGGAGGTCCATGTGGTGTGGCGCCCCTGCCGAGCGCGGGCGGCAGCCTATCCAAAGGGCCAAACGCCAGGCTTGCCGGCCGCTTGGCATAATGCGCCGCCGCGCGAGTCCGAGCGAGACGGATCGCAATCTGATGCCGGTCTCGCAGCCGCGAACCCTTACCTAATGCCCCTGCCCAGCCTGAAATCGATCGAGTGGGTGACCACCGACTGCTACGGCACCCTGATCGACTGGGAGAAGGGAATCGTTGAAGCGTGCAAGAAAGAGGCGGAGAAGGACGGCTTCAGCTTCGACGAGGGGCCCTTCCTAGCGCGCTTCATGGAAGTCCAGGCGGAAATCATGGCCGGCTCCTACGAACTGTACGCGGAGGTCCTGCGTCGCACGATCGTCAAGGTCGCCGGCGAGGTGGGCTGGGAGATCGAGCCCTCTCGCGCCCAGTTCCTGCCCAACAGCGTCGCCTACTGGCAGCCCTTCCGGGAGGCCAACGCAGCGATGGATCGGCTCGGCAAGCGCTACCAAATCGGGATCATCTCCAACATCGACGACAAACTGCTTGGCGTCTCCCGCCGCCACCTGCGCACCGAACTAGACCTCGTCGTCACCGCCCAGCAGGTGCGAAGCTATAAGCCCGACCCGGTCCACTTCAAAGAGTGCGCACGGCGGATCGGCGGCAAGAAAGGCTGGGTCCACATCGCCTCCAGCTACACGACCGACGTCGCGCCGCTGCTGAAAATGAACGTGCCCGTGATCTGGGTCAACCGTCACGGCGAGAAGCTCGAGGGGCGCAAAGCCCCAGCAGCCACGGTCAAGAATTTCCGCGACGCAGCCAAAAAACTGGGCGCGTCCTGAGCATTTCCTAGCGTTAGGGCACGCAACTTCGACGGCGGCGATGGGTTCGACTCGTAGTCGGCGCCGAACGCTCTCGATGCAACTACCTAGGGACACCCGCATGCGCGTCAGCGCTCGGCTGCCAATCGCAGCGGGGCTGCTTGCCGTGCTCTGCGCTCTGGTGGCGGGCCTCAGCGCCCCGTACCGCGCCGAGGCGGTGATCCCGCCGCCCTATACCGGCGGCGAACGGCCGAGCTTCGTCCTGATCCAGACCGACGACCAGACTCTGGACAGCCTGTATGAGACCTTCACCGCCTTCCCGGGGGCGGCGGAGACCCGGGCGATGCCCAACACGCTCGAACTGATCGCCGATCGGGGGATGACCTTCAATCGCTACTACGTCCCCTATCCGCTCTGCTGCCCCTCGCGGGTCAGCCTCCTGACCGGCCGCTATGCGCACAACACCGGGGTCAAGGGGAACGTGCAGCCAAACGGCGGCTACTTCGGCTTCTCCTTCCGCGCGGCGGCGAGCCACAACCTCGCCACCTGGCTGCAGGCCGCCGGCTACCGGACGATCCACGTCGGCAAGTTCCTCAACGGCTACGGCGACGAGCCCTACGACACCGGGACCTCTGTACCGCCGGGCTGGGACGCCTGGCACACGGTGGTGAAATCGGACACCCACCACTACTTCTACGGCTACACGCTGAACGACAACGGCCAGCTCAACGGGCCGCTGGGGGACTCCGGCTCCTGGGAAACGCGCGAATTCAACGTCCGCGACGACATCGGCTGCCCTTTTGCGCCGCTCAACGGCCTGCCCTGCCACTACCTGACCGACACCCTCACCAACGTCGCCACGACCGAGATGCTGGGGACCTCGCCCGAACAGCCCTTCTTCCTCCAGCTCGACTACAACGCCCCGCACGGCGACTTCCGCCGGCCGGCCGGCCCCGAGCCAGCGCCACGTCACTACGACTGGTTCAAGGGAGCGCGGCACCCCCATGACCGCTCCGAAGGGTTCGACGAGGGCAACGTCACCGACAAGCCCCGCTTCATCCGCGATGCCCCGCACCTAACGCCGACCGAGAAGAAGGTGTACCGCACCTACTACCAGAAGCAGCTCGAGTCGCTGCGCTCCGTCGACGATGGCGTCAAGCAGGTGATCCAGGCCCTGGGACAGATGGGCCGGCTGCGCAACACCTACGTCATCTTCACCTCCGACAACGGCTTCTTCTTCGGCGAGCACCGCCTCCTGGGGGGCAAGTTCCTCGCCTACGAGCCAGCCACCCACATGCCGTTCCTGATCCGCGGTCCCGGGATCCAGCAAGACAGCGCGACCGGCGAGCTGGTGGCGAACGTCGACATCGCCCCAACCGTGCTGGAACTGGCCGGCGCCGAAGCCGATAAGAGCGTCGACGGACGTTCGCTCGTCCCCTATCTCGAAGATCCCGAACTGCGCAGCCGGCGTCCGATCCTCTTCGAGTCCTTCGTCGAGACCAGCGACGTGGAAGCACAGGGACAGATCTCCGCGGTGCCGACGAGCGACGGTGCTACCGCGACGGCCTCCCGGGGATCAGGCAAGGCTACGGCCTCGCTGCTGGCCCCGCCCAAGGACTACGCAGGGATCCGCCTCGGCCCCTACAAGTACATCGCCTGGCCGAGCGGCGAGAAGGAGCTCTACAACATCAACCGCGACCCCTACGAGCTGAACTCGCTGCACGAGGTCCCGAACTTCTTCCCGATCCGAAACTTTCTGCACCGGCAGATGAAGCGGCTGCTCGACTGCGACGGCAGGATCTGCCGCGAAACGACGCCGAAACTGCCGCTGACCCGGATCGAGTTCCAGCGCCTGCAGGCCCAGAAACAGCGCGAAGTGCGCGAACGAGAACGGCAGCGGGAAAAGGAACGGCGCGAACGAGAACGAGCGCGGCAGCGGTAGGAGCGGGAGTCCCCCCGCCCGGACAAACGCCGGCCTAATTAGGCCGGCGTTTTGAGTATCCGCCCGTTCGGGAGGACTCCCGCTCCTACTCGATGACGGCCAAGATGTCGCCGCCTGTAACGGCTGCGCCCTCAGCGACGTTTAGGGCGGTGACCTTGCCGGAGCGGTGGGCGGCGATCTCGTTCTCCATCTTCATCGCCTCGATCACGCAGATTAGGTCGCCCTCCGAGACCTCGGCGCCCTGCTCGACCGCCACCTTGAGCACCGTCCCCTGCAGCGGCGAAGGCAGCGACTCGCTGGAGGCGCTGGCGGCGCCACCGGACTTGCGCTCGCGTTTTGGCGGTTTGCGACCGCTCGCCGCCGCGCCGGGATTGCCAACGGCGGCGACCGCCTCGCCCAGCACCTTGACGTCGAAGAGCTTGCCGGAGACCTCGACTTTGTAGTCGCGGGCAACGACCTCGGTCGCGCCTTCCTCGGGCGCGGGCGCGGCGGCCTCCTCGGGGGCCGTCGTCTTCAGCCACTTCTTGTCTTCCATCAAGTCGCGGCAGGTCTCGCCCCGAGCCCACTGCTCGGTCGCCAGGATCGCCTTGTGGAAGGGGATCAGCGTCGTAAGGCCGCCGACCTCGTACTCGTCGAGCGCCCGCAGCATGCGGCGCGTCGCGTGCTCGCGGTCGACGTCCCAGACGATCAGCTTGGCCACCATCGGGTCGTACATCGGCGTCACCTCGGAGCCGGCCTCGACCCCCGAGTCGACGCGGACGCCGGGGCCAGCCGGCTCGCGGTAGGTGGAGATCGCACCCGGCGCCGGGGCGAAGTTCTTGTGGGCCGCCTCGGCGTTGATCCGGCACTCGATCGCGTGGCCGCGCAGCTCGACGTCGTCCTGGGCGACCGAGAGCGTCTCGCCGGCGGCAACGAGGACCTGCTCGCGGACGATGTCGATGCCGGTGACCATCTCGGTTACGCAGTGCTCGACCTGCACCCGCGTGTTCATCTCGAGGAAGAAGTACTCGTCGCCGACCTGCATTCCCTCGACCGTGCCGGCGCCGCGGTAGCCGACCGCCGCTGCGGCGTCGGTGGCGATCTTGCCGATCCGGTCGCGCATCGCCTCGTCGACTTGCGGCCCCGGTGCCTCCTCGATCACCTTCTGGTGGCGACGCTGCAGCGAGCAGTCACGCTCGCCGAGGTGGATCACGCTGCCGTGCGAGTCGGCCAGGACCTGGACCTCGACGTGGCGCGGATCTTCGAGGTAGCGCTCAACGTAGACGCGGGAGTCGGAGAAGAACTTCTCGCCTTCGCGGGCGGCCCCCTCGAAGGCCTCCTCGAGGTCGTCCGGGGTCATCGCCACGCGGAAGCCCTTGCCACCGCCGCCGCCGGCGGCCTTGCAGGCGACCGGGTAGCCGGCGTCTTCGGCTTGCTGCCTGGCGGCCGCTACGTCTTTCGCGGGCTCGGTCGCACCGGGGACGATCGGGACCCCCGCCTCGGCCATGATCTCGCGGGCTCGCGTCTTTGAGCCCATTGCTTCGATCGCCTCCGGCGGCGGGCCGATGAAGACGATGCCGGCCTCGGCGCAGGCGCGGGCGAAGTCGGCGTTCTCGGCGAGAAACCCGTAGCCGGGGTGGATCGCCTCGGCGCCGGCCTGCTTAGCGGTATCGATGATCTTGAGGACGTTCAGGTAGCTCTCGGCCGGCACAGCCGGCCCGATCAGAAACGCCTCGTCAGCCTCGCGTACATGGGGCGCGTCGCGGTCGATCTCCGAATAAACGGCGACGGACCCAATGCCCATCTCCTTCAGCGTGCGGGCCACACGGATCGCAATCTCGCCGCGGTTGGCTATTAAGACCTTCTCGAACATCGGGGGCGGCAGTCTATTCATGCGGGGGGCGGGGATGGGGGTGTCCACACCCGGACAAACAGCGGCTTAATCAAGCCGCTGTTTTGAGTATCCGCCCGTTCGAGGACACCCCCATCCCCTCCTATCGTCCGACTAGGGTGCCGTCCATGCTGATCGAGCTCCAGAGCCATTCGACGGTCTCCGACGGGCAGCTGGCGCCCGCCGCGGTCGTGGAAGAAGCTGCAAAAGCCGGTGTGACCACCCTGGCGCTGTCGGATCACGACGCGATCGCGGGGGTGGCCGAGGCGCAGGAGGCGGCGGAGCGGGTCGGGATCGAGCTGGTGCCGGCGATCGAGATGTCGTGCGTCCACGAGTACGCCGAAGACCTGCACGTCTGCGGCTACTGGGTCGACCTGGCGAAGATCGCGCCCGCCTGCGAGCGGGCGCAGCACGAGCGCGTCGCGCGTGCGGGTGAGATCGTCGAGAAGTTGCGCGCCGAGGGCTTCGACTTGCACCTGGAGGACGCCGTGCGGGAGGCCGGCGACGCGCTCTCGATCGGCCGTCCCCACATCGCCCGCGCCGCGGGTGCGACGGATGATCTCGGCCCCTTTTTCGAGCAGTACCTGGTGCCGGGCGCCAAGGCCTTCGTCCCACGGCGCTGGCCGACCGCCGAGCAGGCGGTCGAGCTGATCAAGCAGGCCGGTGGCGTCGCCGTCGTCGCCCACCCCTACTGGGACATCTCCGACCCCGCCGAGGTCGACGACCTGATCCGCGCGCTTCCCGTCGACGGCGTCGAGACCTTCTACCCGACCCACAGCCGCGAGCAGACCGCCCACCTACTGCAGCTATGTGAGGAGCTCGACCTCATCTCGACCGCCTCCTCGGATTACCACGGGCCGACCCACAAGACCTTCGCGAAGTTCGGCGCCTACAACACCTACGACCTCGCCGAGCCGCAGGTGCCGCCGAGGCCCTAGCTTGCCGAGCCTCCACCAGGGCGGGCCGTCTATTAGGGTGCCCTAACTATGAAGGCCGAAGATCCCGTCAGTCGGGGCGCCGCCCGGGCGATCGCCCACCTCAACGACGACCACGCCGATGCACTCCTGGCGATGGCGCAAGCCCTCGGCGGCAAGCCCGAGGCAACCTCGGCTCGCTGCCTCGACGCCGATCGCACCGGTCTTGACCTGGCGGTGGCGACGCCGGCCGGAAAGGTCGCCGTGCGCATCCCCTACCTGGAGCCGATCGAGAGCCCAGAGGGCCTGCGCAAGGCGACGGTCGGGCTCGCTCGTCACGCCCGCGCCAAGCTGCGGGATAACAATCCTTGAGCTATTCGGCTACCCTAATTAGGGAAACCTAATTAGGGAGCCCTAACTGCCGGGCTCACTCGAAAGGAGCGGGTCCTTGGTAGTCACGATGAATGTCGTCCAGGTGAAGGAGGAGCGCCGGGAGGCGTTCGAACGCGCCTTCCTCGGCCGCGAGAGCCACGTCCACAAAGCGGACGGCTTCGCTGGCTTCGAGCTGTTGCGGCGCGAAGGCGAGGGCGCCGGTGAGTACATAGTCCTTAGCCGCTGGGAGAGCGAGGAGGCGTTCAGGGCGTGGGTCGACAGCGACCTCTTCAAGCTCAGCCACCGCCACGCCGACGGCGAGCTTGCCCACGGCAGCGAGCTGCGCCTCTACGAGGTGATCGACACCAAGGTGCCGGCCTAGCGATGGGGCGCCTCCTTGACGGCATGCGCATGAGAGGCGCCGTGCTGGGGGTCTTCGCGCTTGCTGTGCTTGCCCTGGCTCCGGCCGCGCAGGCGGCGCCGCAGCGGATCGTCGCGCTGACGCCATTCGGCGCCAACACCCTGGTCAAGCTCGGCGTCGAGCCGGTCGGAATCGGGCAGACCCTCGGCGGCCAGGAACGCTTCTCGCCGAAGCTGGAGGACGTCGAGGTGCTGCCCCTCTCGCATCCCAATGGCCCCAACCTCGAGCAGCTCGCCTCGCTCGATCCCGACCTCGTCCTCTCCTCGCCGACCTGGGCAAAAGGCAACGAGTCGATGGAGGACCTCGGGATCCGAGTCCTCGTCCGCGAGCCGCGCAGCGTCGGCAGCGCCTTCTCCCAGACGCTGGCGATCGGCGGCCTGGTCGGCAAGCGCGAGCGGGCGCGGGCGTTGGTCAAGGCGATGAAGAAAGGTGTGGCGGCGGCGCGGCGGCGGATCGAGGAGCGGCCGACGGTGATGCTGATCCTCGGCGTCGGTCGCACCCCCTTCACCTTCCTCACCAACAGCTGGGCCGGCGACCTGGTGACCAAGGCTGGAGGCAAGCTGCTGACCGGCGGGGTCGAGTCCAGCTCCGGCTTCGAGCGGATCTCCGACGAGGTCGTGGTCGCCGAGGACCCCGACGTGATCGTCGCCGTGCCGCACGCCAACGAGGAGGACATCCCCAGCCTGACCGAGTACCTGCGCACGAACCCGGCCTGGGCGAGCACCTCGGCGGTGCGCAACGGCCGTATCCACATCTCCGTCGACAACTCGCTGCTGCAGGCCGGCACCGACATCGCCCGCACGATCCGCAAGGTTCGCCGCATCTACCTCGAGAACTGAACCTTGGCGCGCCGCACGCTCGTCTTCGCGGCGCTGGTCGTCGCCCTCCTCGCAGCGGTCGTCGCCTCGCTCGCGCTCGGCGCCGTCAACATCCCCTTCGCCGAGACGATCGACGTCATCCTCGGCAATGGGGGCGGCGGGCCCAACCAGCAGATTGTCGAGACGCTGCGGCTGCCGCGCACGGTCGAGGCGCTGGTCGTCGGCGCGGCACTCGGGATCGCCGGCGCGATCCTGCAGGGGGCCCTCGCCAACCCGCTCGCCTCGCCGGACGTGATTGGGGTTACCGGCGGCGCCGGCTTCGGCGCGATCCTGATCATCATCCTCTTCCCCGGCTCGATCGCGCTGCTGCCGGTCGGCGCCCTGGCCTTCGGTCTGCTCGCCGCGGCGCTGGTCTTCGCAATCGCCTGGTCGGGGGCCAACCGTGGCTCGACCGGCAAGGTGATCCTGGCCGGGATCGCGATCCTTTCCCTCTTCACCGCTGCCACCACCGGCCTGCTCGCGGCCTACCCGGAGCGGGCCCCTTCGGCGATCTTCTTCATCGCCGGCGGCCTCACCTCGAGCGGCTGGGACGAGCTGGAGACGATCTGGCCCTACTTCGCGGTCGGTTTCGCCTTCGCGCTGCTGCTGATCCGCCCGCTCGACCGGCTCGCCCTCGGCGACGATGTCGCCGCCTCGCTCGGCTCGCGACCCCACTTGATCAGGCTCGGCGCCGCCGTGGGGGCTGCCCTGCTGGCGGCGGCCTCGGCGGCTATCGCCGGCCTGCTCGGCTTCCTCGGCCTGGTCGTCCCGCACGTGGTTCGGATGGCCGGCGGCACCTCCAGCCACACCTTCGTCGTCCCTGCCTCGGCGCTGGGCGGCGCCGCACTGCTGACGGCGGGCGACACTCTTGCCCGCACCCTGCGCGCTCCGATCGAGATGCCCGTCGGGCCGTTCATGGTCGTGCTTGGCGTGCCGCTCTTCCTCTGGCTGCTGCGGAAGGCCGTCTGATGAAGGTCGCTTCCTTGCGCGCCGTTTCGCCGTTGCTTGACGAGCCGCTGCTGAAGGCATCGGGAGTCGAGGTGGAGATCGGCGGCACGCCGATCCTGCGCGGCGCCGACCTGCAACTCGATGGCGGCCAGCTGGTCGCGGTCGTGGGACCCAACGGCGCCGGCAAGTCGACCCTGGTCCGAGCGGTGTCCGGCCTGCAGGCGACTTCAGGCGGAACCGTCCTCTGGTCGGGACGCAACGTAAGCGAGATGCGTGGGCGCGAGCTGGCCCGCGCCCGCGCCTTCGTCCCACAGCGGATGCCGGTGCCCGTCGGGGTTGGTGTCCGCGAAGCGGTGACGATCGGCCGCTCCTCCCACCTGCGCCCACTGCGCCGGCTGACCGGCGAGGACCGCGACGCGGTCGCAGCGGCGATGGAGCGCGCCGGCGTCGCCGCCTTCGCCGAGCGAGCTCTGACCACCCTCTCCGGCGGCGAGCTGCAGCGGGTCCAGATCGCGATCGGCCTCGCCCAGGAGGCGCCGGTGCTGATCGCCGACGAGCCCACCTCGCAGCTCGACCTCGGCGCGACCGTCGGGATCGCGACGCTGCTGCGAGGGCTTGCCGACGACGGGCTCGCCGTTCTGCTCGTGGTCCACGACCTGGCCCTCGCGACCGCCGTCGCCGATGCCACGGTGATCGTCTCCGCGGGGCGCACGGTTGCGGCCGGCCCGCCCGCATCCGTCCTCAGCGCCGACCGCCTGGCGGAGATCTGGAAGGCCGACGCCCGGCTCAGCGAGCACGACGGCAGGACGGCGCTCCATGTCGCCTGGCTCGACCCTACGACAGGCGTTAGCGCTCTTTAATTCCTACTGTGTTAGTGTGGATTTATTAGGGTGCCCTAATTCAAGGGCGCCGAAGCAGCGCACAGTGCCGGGTGCGCAGAAGAGGACAGGAGGCTCCTCCCGAATGAGTTCCAACCGATTCAAGAAAACCCGAGCAGGGTGGGCGGCAATCGCACTCGGCACGATCGCCGCGATGACCGGCGCCCTCGCCGCCCCTGCTAGCGCCGCCAGCGGGCAGGGAACCGCGGCGATCGTCCTCGCCGAGCACGGCAACGGCCGCACCCTCAGCGGCCAGGGCGTCAAGGTCCTCGCCGGCGCGCCGGCGACCAAAGACGACCGCACGCTTGAGCTGCCGATCTCCAGCGTCGATCCGGGCGCCAACGCAGCGGCCCTCAGCGATGGCTGGCTTCGCTTCAAGCGCGGGAAACGGGGCGTCAACCTGACCGCGCTGCGTTTCGATCTCGCCGGCGGCACGCTGAGCGGCAGGCTCGGTGAGCAGCAGCTCGACGTGCTCAGGCTTGGCGCGGCAGCGACCGCAAACGCGTCCAGCGGTGGCGTCACCCTCGAAGGCGGCAAGCTGCGCCTGACCGCGGAGGCGGCGACGGCGCTGAAGCAGAAGCTCGGTCTCCCCCGCGCGCCTCGCCGCGACGGCGTCGGCATGGTCTGGCTGCGGGCGCAGGCCAACCCGACCCACGAGGCGGCGAAGGCGGTCGTCTCCGGCGGCGCCGAGTGGGGCGTTCTCGCCTCCTGGCGGGCATATGTGCTTGGCCAGCAAGGGCCGCCGATGTCGAAAGGAAGCATCACGGTCGAAGGCGGAACTACCGCCAACGGAACGCTCTCGGCAGCGAGCGGCTTCTTCGGCTTCCCGGCGACGAGCGGCAGCTACGAGAAGGGTCTCTACGGAGCCAGCGACAAACTCGTGCTGAATACCCAGGGGAGCGTGAGATTCGCCAAGCCGTTCCACTGCATCGTCGAAGTCAGCGTCGCCGACCTTGAGCTCCGGCTCGACGGCGCCAACTCGTCGATATCGCTCGACGCCGACTACGACGTCGACAAACCGGAAGGGATGGCATGCGGTCCGTTGCCGCCGGTCGCGACCGACGACGTCGCCTTCGCGACACTGGACCTGAGCGGGGTCGCGCCGACCTACTCGGCCGACGGCAAGACCGTCACCTGGACCGCGATCCCGGCGACGCTAACCGCCGCCGGCGCGGCTGCCTTCGGCACCGGCCACAAAGCGGGGCTGGCGCTCGACCCGGTGACGATCTCGGTGGGGATCGGGTGATCCGCGCACGCTCCTGCGTGGCTGGGGCTCTGGCGATGACGGCGGCATTGGCCGCCGTCATCGCCGCCCCGGCGACCGCGGCGACGTCCGGGAAGACGACCCTCGTCCTGGGCGGCCCGGCGGCGAAGTCGCTGCGCGCGGCCGGCGTACAGATCGCACCCGCGAGGCCGGCCACCGGCGGCGCGAGGCGAATCGTCCTGCCCGTGCAGGGTGGCCTGGCCGGCGGCGACACCACCGTCCTCGCCCACGGCGGCGGGATCTCTTTGCGGCGCGGCGGGCGGGCGGTGCGCCTCTCGAAGCTGCGCCTCGTCCTCGGCAAGCGACCGCGGCTGAGCGCCAAGCTCGGAGGCAACAGCGTCGACGTCTTCGCCGTGACCGCCGGCGAGCGGGCCGTCGACGCACTCGCCGGCACGGTCCGGCTGGACGGGGCGAGGTTGAGGCTGACCCACGCGGGAGCGCGGGCGATCTCCGCTCAGCTCATCCCGCGAGGTCGGAAGCACCTTCACGGCGGGTCACACTCCCCGCGCGACCCGCACCTACCCGTCGCGGCGGTCCAGCCCGGCCGCATCGGAGCGCTGTCGACCCGTGCCTCGGGGCTCATCTCGGGTGGCGACGCGGACGACGTCGGTGCGGAGGATCGGGCGAAGGAGTCGAGTGGCTGCCCGCTGCCGTCCAGCGCTGGGCCGGTGCCCGAGGATCCGCTGCCGGTAGCCGGCCCGCCCCCGGGCGCGGCCGCGGTAACCGGTGCGACGCTCGAGTGGCACGTGCGCGAGTCGTTCATCCGCTATATCGCGACGGGCGAGGGAGCCAGCGTCTCCGGCGGCGCCACCGCTGACCCGCCCGTCCTCCTCCCTGGCGCCTCGGCGCCGCTCAGCTACGACTTCCACTTCCCCTTCGCCGAGGGCTGGCACAGCAGCGGTGCCGACCCCGCCAGCCTCGCCGACGACAGCGCCGCGATCCGCTTCGGCGGTGCCGTCCGCTTCCTCTACAGCGCCCACGAAATCGACCTGACGACGGAGCAGCCGGAGATCGAGATCGCGGGCCCCGGCTCGCGGGCGATCTTCACCGTCACCGACGGCAAAGCGTCGGCCGAGCGCCAGGTTCTCGTCAACCTCGACCTCAGCCGCGCGGCCGCAATCGAAGCGAGCGGCAGCACGATCGCCTACCGGGGCGTGCCCGCCGCGGTCCCAGCCGGCACCGCAACGTCGGTGTTCGGCGGCTTCTACGCCCCCGGCGCCGAGTTCGGCTGCTTCGATTTGAGCTACAGCACCGGATGAGTCGGGCGCGCTGGGCCGCAGGGCGGGTGGCGAGGGCGCGCCGGCTAACGCTCGCGTTGGCCCTTGCGCTCGCCACCTGGGTGGTCGCATCCGGCGACAGCGCCCGCGCCGACGCTGCCCAGGTCACCGTGGTGACGCCGGGCGGTGCCCAGCACTCGATCTCGCTCGACGCCCTCGCCGGCCAGGAGGACATTCGCGACCGGACCTATGCCCTGCGCTCGGCCACGGGCACGACCACCCTCACCGTGACCGGCTTCTCGCTCGCGACGATCCTCGCCGCGGCCGACGTCGACCCTTATGGCTTCTCCTACCTGGAGCTGCAGAGACCGGCAGGGGGATCCGTCCTGCTCAGCCGCGATCAGGCGCTGGACCCATACACCTCCTCCGACGGACCGCCGGTCGTCTACGCGACCGGCGGCGGCACCGGCTTCCTGCGCCCGAGCGCAGGCGACGACGATCTCAACGCGAGCGACTGCTTCGAGGCGCCGCAGGGCTTGACGATCGCCCTGCGCAAGGACTCGCCCCTGCGCGTGCGAGCGGAGGCATCGACCGTGCAGGTGGCGGCGGGCAAGCCGGTGGCCTTCACTGCGGTCGTTGAGGCGGCCGGGGCCGGTGAGCCGCTCTCCTACTCCTGGTATTTCGACGACGGCCACTCGGCGTCCGGCCCCAGCGCCCGCCACAGCTTCGCCAAGCGCGGCAGCTACGACGTCGTGGTCGGCGTCACGACTCCGGGCGACAGAGCCGGCGTTTCGGCCGTAGTGACGATCCAGGTCGGCGCGCCGCTCTCCGGACCGGACCGCAAAGGGGGTGGGCG
Organism: uncultured Solirubrobacterales bacterium; assembly: GCA_963817945.1. GTDB lineage: Bacteria > Actinomycetota > Thermoleophilia > Solirubrobacterales > 70-9 > VRUE01. The sequence goes on from CAWFQH010000001.1 coordinate 825,035, forward strand.
CAACCGCGACGCGGACGCGCCCGACCACGGCGCCGCGACCGGCACTCGCGGCGCCGTGCCCCCGGGTCCGGCCAGCGGACCCCACAGCGGTCGGGTGCAACCGTCGCCGAGCTCGCATCCGCGCAGGCGCGATCGCCGGCGGCAACCCAGCGGACAGGCGGTCGACGGCCAGCGGGTCTCCGGCCTGCTGCTCGCCAGCACGGCGGAGGTATCTGCCGATCCCGGCGTGGTTCGCGCCGCCCGTACCGGCGCCCTCGACGACGCCGGCGGGTCACCGGGGCTCCCCGACGCAGCTGTCGGCCTGCTGACGACGATCGGCCTGCTCGGTGCCGGCGCCCTGATCGAGGTGCGACGGTGAACGTCGAGCAGGTCCTCTTCGAGGTCTCCGAAGCGCTACGCGTCCCGGTCCTGGTACTGGCGTTGGCGGCGCTGCTCGTCTCGATCGTCGAGCTGGGTGCGCTGCTGGCCGAGCTGCGCCGGCGGCGCCATCGCAGCGTCTGGGCGCTGGAGGCGGCCGTGGCCGAGTGCCGGGGGCGGTTGGCGGCCGGACAGCACGACGAAGCCCTGCTCGCGCTGCTGCCAATTGCTCGCAACCGGACGATGGAGGAGGCACTGGCCGGCGTCCTCGAACAGGTCGGCAGGCCCGACGCGGAGGCACGGATCGCCAAGCGGCTCGCCGAGTACGACTACCGCTCGCTGCGCCGGCTCGAGCGCACCCGCATCCTCGTCCGCATGGGCCCGGCGCTGGGTCTGATGGGCACGTTAATCCCGCTCTCCCCCGCCCTCGCCGGCCTCGCCAACGGCGACGTCGCGACCCTGACCGAGAACCTCCGCGTCGCCTTCGGCGTCACCGTCGCCGGCCTCTTGATCGGCGCCATCGCCTTCTCGATCTCCCTCGTCCGCGACCGCCTCTATGCGCAGGACTACTCCGACGTCGAGTACGTCGCCGCCTGCCTCACCGCTCCAACCGGCAACGGGATCCCGGCCGCGCAGCACAGCCACTGGGCGGTGGCTCCGTGAAGGTGACGGCCCGCGCCCGCAGCCGCGACGACCGCGCCGGCGACCCCCTCGACGGCCTCGTCAACCTCTTCGACCTCGGCATAGTCCTATCGGTCGCCTTCCTCCTAGCCGCCCTCTCCTCCCTGGACCTCACCAACGCCCTAACCGAGAAATCGAAAACCGAGCAACGCACCCGCCCAGCCAACGCCGTGGTCGCAAACAAAGACGACCGCGTCAAAGAGATCCAGCTAAAACCAGGCCAACGAGTCGTGGGCCGGGGTGAGCCTGTCGGAACGGTCTATCGACTCGCGGATGGTCGCACCGTAATCGTCAGGGAGGGGCAGTAGTCCCCTCCACGGGCGGATACTCAAAACGCCGGCCTCATTAGGCCGGCGTTTGTCCGGGGAGGGGACTGCTGCCCCTCCCCAACGCATGCGTTCGTCCCTAGGCGGTAACAGCAGCCGCCGGGATCAGCTCCCGCGACTCGAGGTACTCGATCAGCTTCTGCGCCGACTCCTCGGCCGTTTCGGCTTCAGTGTCGCAGACGATCTCCGGGTTCTCGGGCGCCTCATAGGGGTCCGACACGCCGGTAAATTCCTTGATCTCGCCGGCGAAGGCTTTCGCGTAGAGGCCCTTGACGTCGCGCTCGGCGCAGGTGTCGACCGAGGCCTTGACGAAGACCTCGATGAAGCGCTCGCCCATCAGCTCGCGAGCCTCGCCGCGGATCTCGGCGTAGGGAGAGATCGCCGCGGTGATCACCGGCACGCCGTTGCGACTGAGCAGGTCGGCGACGAAGGCGATGCGGCGGATGTTCGTGTCGCGGTCCTCTTTGGAGAAGCCGAGCCCCTTGGAGAGGTTTTCGCGCACGATGTCGCCGTCGAGGATCTCCAGCTTCGAGCCGCGCTCGCGCAGGTGGCCCTCCAGCAGCCTTGAGATGGTCGTCTTGCCGGCCCCGGAGAGCCCGGTGAACCAGAGGGTGAAGCCTTTCTCGCCAGCCATGCTTTGTCTCAGTCCTCCTTGTATGCGTCGATCAGGATGTCCGCGACCTCGGCCCGCGAGAACTCGTGCGGCGGCCTTTCGCCGTTGCCGAGCATCTCGCGCACCTTGGTGCCGCTGAGGAACACGTGCGCCTCGTTGCCGTGCGGGCAGGTCTTGCCCGACGCCATGCCCTCGCACTCGTTGCACCAGAAGCTGTGCTCGAAGAAGAGCGGCTCGATGCCTAGCTCCTTGGTGTCCAGCTCGTCGAAGATGTGCTGCGCGTCGTAGGTGCCGTAGTAGTCACCGACGCCGGCGTGGTCGCGGCCGACGATGAAGTGGGTGGCGCCGTAGTTGCGCCGCGCGATCGCGTGCAGGATCGCCTCACGCGGCCCCGCGTAGTGCATCTTCGAGGGGAAGACGCCGAGGATAACCCGGTCCTGGGGGTAGTACTTCTCCATCAGGACCTCGTAGCAGCGCATCCGCACGTCGGCCGGGATGTCGCCCGCCTTGGTCTTGCCGATCAGCGGGTGGATGAAGAGCCCGTCGGTGATCTCCAGCGCCGCCTTGGTCAGGTACTCGTGGGCGCGGTGGATCGGGTTGCGGGTCTGGAAAGCGACGACCCGCTTCCAGCCGCGCTCGGCAAAGGCCTTACGCGACTCCTCGGCGGTGAAGTAGCGGCTCATGAAGGCGTCCTCGTGGTCGGGCAGCGCGTCGACCTCGATCGGGCCAGCGATGCAGCGCGCGCCCTCCTCGTAGATCGCCGCCACGCCGGGGTGCGCCTCGTCGGTCGTGCGGTAGACCTGCTCCGCCTCGCGCTTGACGTCGCGCTCGAAGATCTCCTCGACGGTGATGCGACCGAGCGGCTTGCCTTCGTCGCTGGAGAGGGCGACGACGTCGCCAACGGCGCAGTCGAGGTCGGTCGCCAGGGTGATCGGGATCGGCCAGTACTGGCCGTTGGCGGTGCGCATCTCGGCGCAGACGCGCTCCCAGTCGGCGGAGCCCTGGAAGCCGGTCAGCGGCGCGAAGCCACCGTTGCCGATCATCTCGAAGTCGGCGGTATGGCGCTCGGAAAGGGTCAGGGATAGCTCGGTCATCGTCTCGCTCATGAAGTGGGTCTCACCAATCGGTTTGGGGAATGGGCAGTTGGACGGGGACTGGCAGTAGTAGAAGGACTGGGTGTCTTACTGAAGGGGTGCCGGAGCGGCGCTAGTTGATCCCGCACTCCGTCTTGGCAAGGCCCACCCAACGGCCTTCGCGCGGCGAACCGCCAGGACCGACCGGCTTGGTGCAGTGGGTGCAGCCGATCGAGGGGTAGCCGTGATCGTGGAGCGGGTTGTACGGGAGGTGGTGCTCACGGATGTAGTTCCAGACGTCACGCTCGGACCAGTCCGCGATCGGGTTCAGCTTCCAGAGGTCGAATCGCTTGTCCCAGGTGAACTTCGGGGTCTTGGCGCGATTCGCTGAATCCTCGCGGCGGACGCCGGCGAGCCAGCAGTCTACGGAAGACAGCGCGCGCCGCATCGGCTCCACCTTGCGCAGAGCGCAGCAGGCGTCGGGATCGCGGTTCCAAAGCTCATCGCCGTGCTTGGCGGCCTGCTCCTCCAGGGTCAGATTGTGGAAGCGGTCGAACTCGATCCCGAGGTGCTCGGCCAGCAGATCGCGGGTCTCGTAGGTCTCGGGGAAGAGGACGTCGGTGTCGAGGTAGAAGAAGCGCGCCTCCGAGTTGACCTGCTTGGCCATGTGCGCGGTCACCGAGCTGGTTTTCTGGAACGAGCAGGCGATGTAGTGGCTCTCGCCGAAGGTCTCGAACATCCACTCGATCGCTTCGGGAGCGTTGCGCCCCTCGAGGCGCGCAGCGACCTCCTCGGCGTCGATCTCTGTGGGGACGGCGACCGGGGCGCTCATATCGCGCACTCCCCCTCGCCGCGCTCGACTTTGTAGGGGCTGGAGCGCTGCCAGTCGATGAACTCCTGCATCGTCTCCAGGCTGAACTCGGCCGGCAGGGTCAGCTCCTTGACCTCGGCTTCGAAGCGCTCGGCGCCGATCCGCTCGGCAAACGCGTTGAACTCCTCGCCATCGCTGCGCTCGGCCTCGTAGAGCCGGATCCAACGCTCAACCGCCTCCGGCACCCGCTTGGCCGGCAGCCGCGATTTCAGCCGCGTGCCGAAGATCACCTCGCCGCCCTCGTAGTTGCCGCCGATGTGCGGAATGTAGGCGGGCATCTGCCGGCCTCCCACCTTCAGCGAGGCGCCGTAGAAGCCGATGTTGGCGATGTGGTGCTGGCTGCAGCCATTGGGGCAGCCGCTCATCTTGATGTGGATCTTGCGGGTCAGCTCGTCGGAGATCTCCATCTCCTCAACGCGCTGCTTGATCGCGCGGTTGAGGCCCATGGAGCTAGTGATGCCGAGTTTGCAGCTGTCGGTGCCGGGGCAGCTGACGACGTCGGTGATCTCGCGGGCGCCGGCCTCGGCCAGGCCGAGGCCCTGCAGCCGCTGCCAGACCTCGTAGAGCGCCTCGTCGCGGACCCAGCGCAAGACCAGGTTCTGCTGCACGGTGCTGCGCGCGTAGCCGCCGGTGGACTCGCGCATGATCGCCGCCAGGCCGCGGAACTGCTCGGGGGTGAGGTCGCCACGGTCGATCTTCACCTCGACGGCGACGAAGCCCTCCTGGCGCTGGGGCTGCACGTTGCCTTCGATGAAGCGGTCGAACTCGGAGCGGTCGCCGTTGGGCGAGGCCGCCACCGGGGGGGCCTCGGGCGCCCTCTCTTCCTCTTCGTCATCGAAGCGCAGCCGCTCGACCAGCTCGGCGTCGAATTCGCGCTCGGCTACCCAGTCGCCCTGCAGCTCCTCCTCGACCTGCTCACGGAAGGCGTCGATGCCGATTTTGTCGATCAGGACCTTGATCCGGGCGCGGGCGCGGTTGACGCGCAGCCACTCCTGGCGGTCGAAGATCCGCAGCGCCGCCTCGGCGACCTTGAGGTAGTCGCCATTGTCGGCCTCGACGAACTCGTAGAGGGTCGGGGCGACGCGGGCCATGATCGAGGTGCCGCCGCCGACCCTGACCTCGAAGCCCTTGACGCCGTCGCGCTCGCGGGAGAGAAAGGCGATGTCGTGGATGCCGGTGATCGCCCGGTCCTCGTCGGAGCCGGTGAAGGCGGTCTTGATCTTGCGCGGCATCAGCTGCGTGGTCGGGTGCCGCACGAAGTAGCGCACGTAGGCCCCCGCGTAGGGCGTCGGGTCGAAGACCTCATCGGGAGCGACGCCTGCCCAGGGATCGCCGGTGACGTTGCGGACCGTGTTGCCGCAGCCCTCCCGCGAGGAGAGGCCGACATCCGAGATTTCGCGCAGCAGGGACTCCATGTCGCGCAGCGGCACGTGGTGGATCTGGATGTTCTGGCGGGTCGTGATGTGGCCCTTGTTCAGGGGCGCCCACTTCTCGACCACGTCGGCAAAGACCTCCATCTGCTGCGGGGTGACGCCGCCGAAGGGGAGCTTGACGCGGACCATCTGGACGTCGGGCTGGCGCTGGCCGTAGACGCCCTGTTTGAGGCGGAAGCCGATGAACTGGTCTTCGGCCAGCTCGCCGCCGAGGAACTTCTCCGCTTCGTTGTCGAAGTCGTCGAACTCGCGCTCGATGATCGGAATCACGTGGCCCGGGACGTTCTCGTAGGTCTCCGGGTTCTCCAGCGTGCCGGTCCGGCCCTTGCCGCGCTGCTGCTTGTCCTGATCGACGACGACCTCCACGATCAAGGAAAATAGCAAAACCTGACCGGGATTTGGGTATTTAGGTTCAGAGCTGGGTGATAATGACGCCGAGGATGCCGGCGACGAGCGTTGCGATGATCCCGCCGCCCGTCTGCATCAAGGTTCGGTTCAGCGCATCGAATCGCCCGTTCAGGTCGCGCAACTCACCCTCGATACGGTCGAGGCGGTGGTCGACCGCGTCGAAGCGCTGGGCCGTTTCGGTCCTGAAGTAGTCCAACCGCTCGTCGGTCCAGCTCTCTCTCATCGCCTCCATGATTGCAGCCTAAAAGCTGCGGCTGCACGGGTGACGCGCCGGATGCAAATTCTTTGCAACGGGTCTGGGGCCGAATCAGTCCCGGACGCTCTTCTTGCGCGCCTCGAGGATCGCGGCGGCTTCGCCGGACTCGGCAACGTAGCCGCCCTCGGGCTCGAGCGGCAGGCCAGCCTCTGACCAGCCGACGATCCCCTCCGTCAGCTTGGCGGCGTCGAAGCCGGCGGCGGCCAGCGCCTCAGTGGCCATCGTCGAGCGGGTGCCGCCGCGGCAGTAGAGGACGACGGGCCGCTCCCCGTCGATCTCGCCCGTGCGCTCGGCCAGCTCGGCCAGGGGCACGTGCTTGGCGCCGGCGATCCGGCCGGCTTCCCACTCGTGGTCGGCGCGGACGTCGACCAGTTGGGCCCCGGCCTCGACCAGGCTCTGCGCCTCCTCGCGGGAGACCTCCTTCGTCCCCTGTGAAGTCGACTCGTCAGCCATCTAGTCGACCTCAGTCCCCTCGACCAAGAAGGCAACCCGAACGTGAGCGCGGTACTCGTCGAGGTTCTCGCCGCGAATCCCGGTCGAGACGATGTCGACGGCGCGGATGTTGCGCAGCGTGCCCTGCGCCTGGGCCAGCGCCTGCCTCGCCGCGTCGTCGGTTGACGTCTTCGAGCTGCCGACCAGCTCGATGATCTTCACGACAGCCATTTAACTCCTCCTTCGCCTTCCAGATCCTCAATCGCCGCCTTCGCGCCAACCCCCTCGATCAGGGCTGCACGCTGCCAGGGCCCAACCGCGTCCTCGGCCGCCGCCTCACCTGGAGCGGTCTCAGCCCCAAAAAACTCGATCGCGGCTGCGATCGCCGCCGCCTCGTCCGCGCTCGGGCTCCGGTCCATTTTCAAAGCCTATCCGGGCGCCCTTGCTCGAAGAGGCGCCGGTGCCCGGGCCGCTCCTACCGATAAAGCACCACGTAAAACGGCGCTTTGGCTGGCCCGCCGTTGTGGGTCTGCACCTCGACCGCGGGCGCCGCGCAGGAGCCGGTGCCGCCGATCGTCACGTAGGCGGTGAGGTTGCCCGAGCCGTTGTAGCGGGGGGTGACCTGAGCTCCCCTCGGCGAGAAGCCGGCCACCGAGACGCAATAGATCCCCGCTTCTTTGCCCTGCGTAACGGTGATCTGGCCCTTGGAGAGGGCGGTGTCGACGTTCCCCTCCTGGCTCACGGCGGCGAAGGCGACCGGGTTTGCCGACTCGGCGAAGGTCGAGGTGTCGGCGGCGTGGGCGCTCGGCACCTGGGAGAGAGTCCCCTCGTTTAGTTGAGCGCCGGTGACCGCGTCGGGGGCGATCTTCTCGGTGGAGACCGCTCCGTTTAGGAGTTTGGGGTTGCTGACCGCGGCGTTGGCCAATTTGCCTTCCTTGACCGCGAAGCCGGCGATCTTGCCGCTCTTCACCGCTTCGGACTTGATCTTGGGGGCGGTGACGGCGTTCTTTCTGATCTTGTCGGCGGTGACCGCTCCCGGTCGCAGCGCCTTGGCGCCGACCGACTTTGGGGGGAGCTGGCTGACGGCGAACGCGGTTGCGCCGCCCAACGCCAAAAAGAGGGCGATCGTGGAGATGACGTTGGCGTAGCTCAGCTTCGGTTTCATCGCTTTCCTTTTTCTTCTCCTAGCCCCTCGCCTTGCAGCTTCGGGTCAGGGTCGTGGTCAGGGTCTTGCCGCCCTCGAAGGCAAAGCTCGATCTAACGAGGGGAAAGAGCGCTCCCGGGAAGCCCTCGGGGGCGGGGCAGCCGGCCGAGAGGAAGCTCCTTGCCTTGCCGTGGGCGCTGTAGGTGCGGCCGAGCTTTAGGTTGAGGCCGGTGACGTAGCCCCACTCCCCGGTGACCCGGGGAAGGGAGGCGTGCAGGTGAGTCGAGAAGGTTCCCTTGTCCTTGGCGATCTCCAGAGGCAAGACGTAGGAGGTGGGGACGGGCTCGGTGCCGTAGATGTGGGCGAAGATCACCGGCGCCCCTCTCAGCACGCCGTTGAAGGCGAGCACCTTGCCCTCGGAGGGAAAGGGCGACTGCTCGGGGAAGCGCACGTTGGCCGAGAAGTGGCCCTCGCCGACCAGGGCCGCTTGGCAGGCAAGGAGCGCCTCGCGGGTGGTCGAGGGGTTGATCTTGCCCAGCCGGCAGCGGGGCAATCCTTGGGTCTGCAGCCGCCCGGCTCTGTTGAAGGAGAAGTCGACCCCCTGCAGCTGCGGCGGTCCCTGGGAGGTGCTCGAGGAGATGCGGCCGCCGATCCGGACCGCGATCGGCGCGGTGCCGTGCCTCGGTAGGAGCTTGGGCGAGAGCGAGCCGGAGACCGCGACGCGGACCGAGCCCTTCTGGACAAGCTCGGCCTCGACCGCTGGCGCCAGGCAAAGCCAGGCGAGGGCGAGCCCGCAAAGCGCGCCAGGCCAGGGTAGGGCGCGCTTGGCGGGCGCTGGGGCCCTCGCCGGGGCCTCCATCAGCCCCCGCGGGCGCTGCGCTTGTGCTTGCGCCCCTTCTTGCAGTTGGCCTGGAGCTTGGGCCTAAGCGTCGCGGGCTTGCCGTTTTGGCCCTCCAGGTTGGCCTGCAGGCGGTAGGTGCGATCGCAGACGTCGCGGCTGTTGATCAGCAGGCCCTTTTTGCCTCCCTGCATGGTCAGCGTGAAGGTGTCGACCGGGGCGTCTGGGATCTGTTCGAAGCTGACCCTGATCCCGCCCCTGATCGAGTCGACCCGCCCGACCACCTCGACGTCGACGATCCCGTGCAGGTCGACGACGAGGTCGGGCAGCTTGTTATCGGAGGAGCGCATGTAGACGGGGCCCGAGAGCGTTTCCTCAAGCAATGGCGTGCTCGCCGTCGCGTGGCCGTAGATCGAGCCCGGCGGGCAGCTCTCGGCGGCGAACTGCACCCTGGTGCAGATCGTCTTGATGTGGGCTTGGTCGAGGAACTCCGAGCGCGGCAGCGAGACGACCGCGGCGGCGGCGTTGGCATCGCCGGGCCTGGCCCGGTAGACGCTGCGCAGTTTGGGATGGGCGCCGCGTTTGGTGCCGCCGAAGAGGCGGGTGGTGATCCGTGGTTTGAAGCCCAGCGAGGCGCACTCAGCCGCCTGGAAGGGGGTCGAGCTGGTCTTCGATTTGCCTTCGGAGCTAAACAGAGCGCCGGTCAGCGCGAAGGGCTCACAGCTGGTCGGGTTGAGCGTGAAGCGGTCCCTGTCGAGGTGAACCTGGATGTCGCGGACCCTGACCGGAATGCCCTTGAAGATCAGCGGCAGCTTGTCGGTGATCAGGCGAAGCTCGGCGGTCTTTGAGTCGACGTAGGCCGGTGCCCTGGTGACGATGTTGCCCAAGTCAAAGGGCCCGGCCACGGCGGGGACGATTGCCACGCCCGAGACGGGGGCGCCTTTGTAGGGGCCGGCCATGTAGATCTTGCCCTTGACGTAGGTGATCACCTGGCCCACTCCGGCCCCCGCGTCGACCGAGCCGACCAGGGAAGAGGCGGGGCAGGAGGGGGAGTTGAGCTCTTCGATGCCCGTCCGCTCCGGGTTGGCCGCGGCGGCGATCTGCGCATCTGAGCAGCGCCCGACTCCCTTCAGGGAGGCGAGCAGCCCGGGAGGGGCCTTGCCTTCGGCGACCGAGAGCTCCTGCTCGAGGTCGTTGCGGGTCATCCGCAACTCCATCGGGCTAAAGGAGCCGGCCAGGTTGTTGAGCGTGCCGCCGCTGATCAACGGGTTGAAGGGACGCTCGCTTGGTGAGTTAAGGCACGGGGTGCCGTCGGGGTTTTGGGTGATCACGTAGTCGTTACTCACCGTGATCGGCGTGGTTGGGTCGTGCCAGGAGTAGAAGGTGGCCTGGATCGTCTTGGTGCCGCAGGTCTGCGGGTTGACCAATCCCGCTCTGAGGCCGCCCTTTAGGTTCATCTCCAGGTCTGAGAGCGGGAACTGAGGGATGTCGTCAAAGGTGGTGGTGATTTGCCCCGTCTGCGGATCGAGGTCGACTCGTCCCGGCACCTTGACCAGGATGCCGCGATCGGGCTGCTCGACGACCAGGTACAGCGAGAGGAAGTTGTGGAAGGGGTTGTCGTTTTGCTTGGCGATGTAGAGGAAGCCTTCGGGCTGTTCGTCGATCGGCAGGGCCGGCGTGTGCAGGGTCAGCCTGCCGTACTGGGAGGCATCGGGGCAGGTGACCGGGTCGTTGGTCCCGAGGCTGATCTGGGCCGGCTAGACACCAAGTCCTGCGCGGCGGCCGGGTTGATCGTCATTCCCTCGGGGAAGGTGACGACGACTTTCTTCATC
>CAWFQH010000002.1:0-287196 GCA_963817945.1 uncultured Solirubrobacterales bacterium
GATAAAGCACCACGTAAAACGGCGCTTTGGCGGGCCCACCGTTGTGGGTCTGCACCTCGACCGCAGGCGCCGCGCAGGAGCCGGTGCCGCCGATCGTCACGTAGGCGGTGAGGTTGCCCGAGCCGTTGTAGCGGGGGGTGACCTGAGCTCCCCTCGGCGAGAAACCGGCCACCGAGACGCAATAGATGCCCGCTTCTTTGCCCTGCGTAACGGTGATCTGGCCCTTGGAGAGGGCGGTGTCGACGTTTCCCTCCTGGCTCACGGCGGCGAAGGCGACCGGGTTTGCCGACTCGGCGAAGGTCGAGGTGTCGGCGGCGTGGGCGCTCGGCACCTGGGAGAGAGTCCCCTCGTTTAGTTGAGCGCCGGTGACCGCGTCGGGGGCGATCTTCTCGGTGGAGACCGCTCCGTTTAGGAGTTTGGGGTTGCTGACCGCGGCGTTGGCCAATTTGCCTTCCTTGACCGCGAAGCCGGCGATCTTGCCGCTCTTCACCGCTTCGGACTTGATCTTGGGGGCGGTGACGGCGTTCTTTCTGATCTTGTCGGCGGTGACCGCTCCCGGTCGCAGCGCCTTGGCGCCGACCGACTTTGGGGGGAGCTGGCTGACGGCGAACGCGGTTGCGCCGCCCAACGCCAAAAAGAGGGCGATCGTGGAGATGACGTTGGCGTAGCTCAGCTTCGGTTTCATCGCTTTCCTTTTTCTCTCCTAGCCCCTCGCCTTGCAGCTTCGGGTCAGGGTCGTGGTCAGGGTCTTGCCGCCCTCGAAGGCAAAGCTCGATCTAACGAGGGGAAAGAGCGCTCCCGGGAAGCCCTCGGGGGCGGGGCAGCCGGCCGAGAGGAAGCTCCTTGCCTTGCCGTGGGCGCTGTAGGTGCGGCCGAGCTTTAGGTTGAGGCCGGTGACGTAGCCCCACTCCCCGGTGACCCGGGGAAGGGAGGCGTGCAGGTGAGTCGAGAAGGTTCCCTTGTCCTTGGCGATCTCCAGAGGCAAGACGTAGGAGGTGGGGACGGGCTCGGTGCCGTAGATGTGGGCGAAGATCACCGGCGCCCCTCTCAGCACGCCGTTGAAGGCGAGCACCTTGCCCTCGGAGGGAAAGGGCGACTGCTCGGGGAAGCGCACGTTGGCCGAGAAGTGGCCCTCGCCGACCAGGGCCGCTTGGCAGGCAAGGAGCGCCTCGCGGGTGGTCGAGGGGTTGATCTTGCCCAGCCGGCAGCGGGGCAATCCTTGGGTCTGCAGCCGCCCGGCTCTGTTGAAGGAGAAGTCGACCCCCTGCAGCTGCGGCGGTCCCTGGGAGGTGCTCGAGGAGATGCGGCCGCCGATCCGGACCGCGATCGGCGCGGTGCCGTGCCTCGGTAGGAGCTTGGGCGAGAGCGAGCCGGAGACCGCGACGCGGACCGAGCCCTTCTGGACAAGCTCGGCCTCGACCGCTGGCGCCAGGCAAAGCCAGGCGAGGGCGAGCCCGCAAAGCGCGCCAGGCCAGGGTAGGGCGCGCTTGGCGGGCGCTGGGGCCCTCGCCGGGGCCTCCATCAGCCCCCGCGGGCGCTGCGCTTGTGCTTGCGCCCCTTCTTGCAGTTGGCCTGGAGCTTGGGCCTAAGCGTCGCGGGCTTGCCGTTTTGGCCCTCCAGGTTGGCCTGCAGGCGGTAGGTGCGATCGCAGACGTCGCGGCTGTTGATCAGCAGGCCCTTTTTGCCTCCCTGCATGGTCAGCGTGAAGGTGTCGACCGGGGCGTCTGGGATCTGTTCGAAGCTGACCCTGATCCCGCCCCTGATCGAGTCGACCCGCCCGACCACCTCGACGTCGACGATCCCGTGCAGGTCGACGACGAGGTCGGGCAGCTTGTTATCGGAGGAGCGCATGTAGACGGGGCCCGAGAGCGTTTCCTCAAGCAATGGCGTGCTCGCCGTCGCGTGGCCGTAGATCGAGCCCGGCGGGCAGCTCTCGGCGGCGAACTGCACCCTGGTGCAGATCGTCTTGATGTGGGCTTGGTCGAGGAACTCCGAGCGCGGCAGCGAGACGACCGCGGCGGCGGCGTTGGCATCGCCGGGCCTGGCCCGGTAGACGCTGCGCAGTTTGGGATGGGCGCCGCGTTTGGTGCCGCCGAAGAGGCGGGTGGTGATCCGTGGTTTGAAGCCCAGCGAGGCGCACTCAGCCGCCTGGAAGGGGGTCGAGCTGGTCTTCGATTTGCCTTCGGAGCTAAACAGAGCGCCGGTCAGCGCGAAGGGCTCACAGCTGGTCGGGTTGAGCGTGAAGCGGTCCCTGTCGAGGTGAACCTGGATGTCGCGGACCCTGACCGGAATGCCCTTGAAGATCAGCGGCAGCTTGTCGGTGATCAGGCGAAGCTCGGCGGTCTTTGAGTCGACGTAGGCCGGTGCCCTGGTGACGATGTTGCCCAAGTCAAAGGGCCCGGCCACGGCGGGGACGATTGCCACGCCCGAGACGGGGGCGCCTTTGTAGGGGCCGGCCATGTAGATCTTGCCCTTGACGTAGGTGATCACCTGTCCCACTCCGGCTCCTGCGTCGACTGAGCCGACCAGGGAAGAGGCAGGGCAGGAGGGGTTGTTGAGCTCCTCGGTTCCCGAGCGCTCGGGGTTGGCGGCGGCGGCGATCTGCGCATCGGTGCAGCGCCCGACTCCCCGCAGGGAGGCGAGCAGCCCGGGAGGGGCCTTGCCTTCGGCGACCGAGAGCTCCTGCTCGAGGTCGTTGCGGGTCATCCGCAACTCCATCGGGCTAAAGGAGCCGGCCAGGTTGTTGAGCGTGCCGCCGCTGATCAACGGGTTGAAGGGACGCTCGCTTGGTGAGTTAAGGCACGGGGTGCCGTCGGGGTTTTGGGTGATCACGTAGTCGTTACTCACCGTGATCGGCGTGGTTGGGTCGTGCCAGGAGTAGAAGGTGGCCTGGATCGTCTTGGTGCCGCAGGTCTGCGGGTTGACCAATCCCGCTCTGAGGCCGCCCTTTAGGTTCATCTCCAGGTCTGAGAGCGGGAACTGAGGGATGTCGTCAAAGGTGGTGGTGATTTGCCCCGTCTGCGGATCGAGGTCGACTCGTCCCGGCACCTTGACCAGGATGCCGCGATCGGGCTGCTCGACGACCAGGTACAGCGAGAGGAAGTTGTGGAAGGGGTTGTCGTTTTGCTTGGCGATGTAGAGGAAGCCTTCGGGCTGTTCGTCGATCGGCAGGGCCGGCGTGTGCAGGGTCAGCCTGCCGTACTGGGAGGCATCGGGGCAGGTGACCGGGTCGTTGGTCCCGAGGCTGATCTGGGCCGGTGAGCAGGACTCCAGTCCCTGCGCGGCGGCCGGGTTGATCGTCATTCCCTCGGGGAAGGTGACGACGACTTTCTTCATCGGCGGCGTGCCGATGCCTTTGACGAAGCCTTCCTCGGCATAGAGTTTTTTGGCTTCATCGACGGTGTCGTCGCGCTGGGGTACTTCCAGGTGCACGTCGAGGCCGGTCGAGGCGCCCGCGTCCTTGGTCGTCGGCTGCAGCGAGGTCTGCGGCTCAAAGCGAAAGCGCGGGTCCCCGCAGCCAGTGACGTTGAGCGGGTCGGGGTACTCCTCCAGCGGGCTGAACTCGCCCGGGCGCTGGTAGGAGTCGATGCGGATTCGCATGCCGCCGTTGTCAAAGCCGCAGTCCATCGGGTTGGTGAAGAAGGCGCGGATCGGCGCCGTGAAGGGGGCGCCGAGCGCGACGCCGCCGGGTTGGGCCTCGGGGAAGAAGCGGAACTTGTCGTGGGCGGGGTCCCCCGGCACGCCCCAGAGCGTCACCTCGGTGCCGCGCACATTGACCAGCGAGGAGATGTCGGGCGTCAGCGACTTGATCGCGTAGTTCTGGGCGGCGTCGAGGGTCGCGTAGATGTGGCCGATGACAAAACCGCTGGCGGTGAAGCCGAGGTCCACCGGCGTGCCCTTCGGTGGCTCGAGGTTGTATAGGGCGACGCGGGAAAGCAACGAGTTGACGTTGTTCAGGCAGCAGCCCCGTCCGTTGTTGGCACCACCGAGCAGCATCGAGGCGTTGAGGTAGCCGATCTGCGTGTTGGCCGGGCAGGCGGTCGAGTTGTTCGTGGCGCCGAATTCGGCGAAGGCAGTCGGATCGCACTTCGGCAGCGTCTCGGGGTTGCCGATCATGCCACGCGGCAGCGTCGCCTCGACCGTCCGGAGCAGCCCGTTGGAGGGGCTCTCGCGCGTGCCGTCGACCGAACCCAGCTGGCTTTTCGCGGTTAGGTCGAAGTTGACCCGCTGCTCGAAGGGATGGTCGCCGGCCTGGCGCGAGGGCGAGCCGTCGGGGAAGGCCTCGTCAAAGACCTCGCCCCGGAAGCTGCCGGGGACGAGCCCGAAGACAGAGGACGTCGGGCTGAAGCTGACCTGGTCGACGTCGCTGGCGCTGGGCGCGCCGGCGCCGGAGATCGTCGCCGTGTTGGTTTTCGTCCCTTCGGCCTCGGGGTCGATCGCGACTTCCACGTAGATCGTCTGCAGGTAGCCGGTCGGCAGGGGCGGGATGCCGCCCGAGCTCACGCCCGGAGCCGGCGTGAAGACGGGTACGAGGAAGGGGAAGGGGAGTTCGCAGGTCGCCGTTTCGGTGCCGATCCCCGAGCAGAAGAAGGACAGGTCGCCGAATTCGCCTTTCCAGGCGATGTTTGTGACCTCGACTCCTTCGGGCAGCTGGTTGGTGATCGTCAGGGCTTCTTCGGCCCCGGCGGCGTCGCCGATGTTGCGGACCTGGATCGTGAACACTCCCGCCCCGCCGGGCGGCAGGTTGGTGTCGCCCCAGGTCGCCTTGATCTCGAAGCGCGGCGCGGCGGCATGGGCCTGTGCGGCGCTGCCTAGCGTCGCACAGGCGAGGGCGATCAGGCCCAGGATCAGCGCTCGGCGGTTCACTTCGTCCTCCCTTGCTTGGTCTGGCTAGCTCGCCCGTTGCGTTGGTTCGCACGGCGTTTGACGCAGCGGCCCTTGCGGCGCACCCGTCCCTTGCGACAGCGGGCTTTCGGTTTGCCGGCTACGTTGCCGCGGCCGCTGAAGCTGGCGCTCCCCGCGGCGCCCGGCACGGGTGGGGCCACGAGCGGTCCCTGGCAGGCGTCCCCGTCGCAGTGCACCGCCGGGGTCGGCCGCGGGAAGCCGCCGCCGATCCGCGCCACGTAGAGGTTGGAGACCCCGTCGCGCTCATAGCCGGTCAGGTCCGGGTCGACGACCGAGAAGAGGATGTTGGAGCCGTCGGCGTCGATGCCCTGGACGATCGGAGCCGAGAGCAAGCCGGCCGGGTATTCGCTCACTCCGTCGGTGATCAGCCGCTGCACTCCTCCCCGCCACTCGTAGACGTCTTCGGTGCGGTTTACGTCGCGCGGCGTCAGCCCCTCGGCGCTGATGAAGGCAAGCGTCGAGCCGTCGGCTGACATTTCGAGCCGGGGCCCGGAAGGGTGCGTGGTCGCCCCGTCACGGGTGCAGGAGACGCACTCCAGGCTCGCTTCGCGGTCGTCGTAGAGGTAGATCTGCCTGGAGTTGCCGTCGCCGGCGATCGTATCGGCGGTGTAGAAGGGCTCTGACGCGTCGGCGAAGGCCAGCATCGTGCCGTCCGCTGAGATCCACGAGGCTTCTTGATCAAACAAGCCCGTGGCGAAGTTGCCGCTCTTGGTAACGAAGCGGATTTGGCCGCCGCTTAGGACGTAGACGTTTCGCTCTGAGGCCCCCAGCGGATGGCCGGCGACCAGCTCCCGGCTCGATTCGAAGTAGGCGTGCGAGAAGTCCGCTGAGATCAGGATCGGCCTGTAGGGCGCGCTGGGCCCGCCGCTGGTCGCCAGGCTGGCGTTCGGGACCACGCAGGTCAGGCAGCTCGACTCCTCGCTCTGCTCCTCCCAGCGGTAGAGGTCGGCGCCTTCGTTCCCGTCGGCCGGGTCGAGCTGGCTGAAGCTCACGAAGTAGGCCGCCCGCCCGTCGGGGGTGGCGGTGATGAAGCCGACATCGTTGGTTGCCGTGCCGGCGTCGATCAAGGTCGTCTCTTCGCTTTCGCGGTTGCGCACGTAGAGGCCCCAGGGCTTGCCGCATTCGCCGTTGGGTTTCGCCTCGAAGTAGACGCGCGAGGCATCAGTGGTGGCGATCGCGTGGTAGCCCTGGCGCCAGATGGGCCCGGCGCCCTCTCCGGTCCCGCCGTTAGGGCCACCGACGAAGCTCGGCCCCTCCTCCAGCCCGCAGCTCGATTGCGTGCCGTCGGGCATGATGCTGAGCACTTCGCCCGAGCCATCCCCGATTTCCTGCAGCTGGTCGCTGGCGTGGTTGATGTCGATGACGTGGGCGCCGTCGTCGGTCATGTCGAAGGCACCGGGGCCGTCATTTTCAATCGTCCAGCTGTAGGTCTGCAGGATCTCCTGGTGCTGGTGGGCGTCGAGCCGCAGCCGGGTCGAGTCGCTCGACTCCCCGAACGGTGGCTGGAATTCGGCGTCGAAGACGAAGCGGGAGAAGTCTGGCGTCGCGGCGCGGGCGAGGTAGAACAGGTCGCCGCCGCCGACCTGTTGGCTTGCCGGCGGCGCCAGGCTGCGCGACCGCCAGCCGCTCGCCGTCCGTTCGGCCAGAAAGGTCGACGCGGTGCCGTTGGGCGCCCCCGGCGCGCCGCCGCTCACTGCCCACGTCGCTTTCTCTCCATCTAAGGAGATGCCCGATGGGCGCACGGTGATCGTGTTCGGCGTGCCCGAGATGAGCAAGTTCCCCCCGCTGACCGCGTTCTGGTTGCCCTTGTCGGGGTTGTTGACCAGCTCGATGCCGCGCGGCGCGGGGAGCGTGACTTCGGCCGTCGTTCGCGTCTTGAAGAGCTTGATCTCCCCCTGCGGCGAGGCCGGGCCGGCGTCGTTTTCGGCGCTGAAGCGGTATTCGTAGGCGGTGTTGGGAGTGAGGCCGGAGACCTCCTCGAAGACGAAGACCTGTTGGTGACCGCCGTCCGTGTATTCGCGCTCAGGCAGTGCCGTCCAGGCTTCTGCGCCTGCCTCTCGGTACTCAAAGCGGTAGACCAATGGATAGGTCGAGGTGGCGCCTTCGGGATTGACACGCGCGTTGAGGCGAGCTGTCGTATCGAGCCGCGGCGCGGCGAAGGCAGTTTCGACTTCGGTCGGCGCAACGGGATCGGTGACGAATTCCTCGACCGCCGAGTTAACCGTGCCACCGCCGTTGATGGCGCTGATTCGCACGCAGTAGTGCTGGTTTGGCAGCAGGCCGGTGAGTTCTTCAGAGACGGCGACCGGGCTGGTCGATTCCGAGTTCATCTCATGGACCGGTCCGCTGTCAAACCCCGAGGCGCAGGCGGGATCGGTGCTCGTCTGAAGCCGCCACGTGGTGCCGAGGTCCGCCTGCGGGTTGACGGTGCCGCTGATCTCGACGCTAGTCGTGGTGATCGAGGTGGGCGAATCGATCGTGACCGCTGGCGGAGACGGGGTGGCCGTGGTGAGCGTTTCCGTTGCGCCGTAGGCGTCGAGGGTGTTTTCGGTATTGGTGGCGACGAGGCGCACCTGGTAGTTGGTGTTCCCTTTGAGCCCGGTGACGTCGAACGAGACCGAATGCACGGCGCTGTCTTCGGGGAGGGACTGCTCGGGGGATGATTTGGCCAAGGCCCAGCTCGCGCCTTCGCCCGCCTTCCATTCGAAGTGGTAGGAGTTCGGCACGCTCTGCGGATTGACCGTGCCGTTCAGTTTCGCTTTTGCGACGCCGATTTCGCTCGCCGAGCCGGTCACCGGATCCGGGACGGTGCCGCTGGTTCTCGGGCCGAAGACTTTGACCGTGTCGGTGGCCGATTCCGAGACGTAGACCCAGTCTTTGCTCGGGTTGTAGGCGATGCTGCGGGCTGGTGAAGGAGGGACCCCAAGCAGGTCGCGTCCAAAGGGACTGCCGGCGACGGGGCTGCCGGGACAGCTTGGCGCTGCGCACGGTTCGAACTCTTCGAACTTCGACCCCGTGACGAAGGAGGCCCCCGTCATGAAGATGTGGCCAGACGGCTGAGACTGATCGACGGTGAGGTCCCAGTACTGCAGTTCAGGCGCCGCTATCAGCGTCGAGTCATAGGCTCCCCCTACGTACTTGTCGATGCCACCGCCGCTATTGGGCCGGTGCACATAGAGGCTGCCATCTTCGCTGAGACCAAGATGGCAGGGTCTTTTGGCGGATCCGTTGGTTATCGTGACCGAGCCGATCTCGGCGGGTGGGCTGCCCGTGTTGTCGAACTCAAGAACTTCTTCCGCGTCCTCCCCGAAAGAGCCGCCGTTGCCGACCCACAGGTGGCCCTGAGCGTCCACGGCGATGCCGCACGGTTGAGCTGCCGCCTTGGGCAGAGTCCAGAGGTAGGCGCCATCGGAGTCGTAAGCGTGGATCGGGCCACCGGCCTCACTGACGTAGAGCCTGCCCTGTTCGCCTTCGCCAGCCCCGCCAGAGCCGCCGGAGTTGTCGATGGCGACGTCGAATCCCGGGAAGCCTTCGATGCCGAAGGCACCGGCCGGGGTGTCGGAACCGTCGATGCACGATTCGCCCGTGGAGGCGAAGGCCTGGGGCAACCCGTCGGCGTCGAACCTGCAGACCACCCGTTCGCTGTCGAATGGACCGGGGCCTTTTCCTTCGCCGGGGACATCGGACACGAAAAGATTGCCGGTCGTCTCGTCGGTAGCCACAGCCCCGGGGCTCTTCAGTGGACCGTGAGATGAGCCGCTGCCGTCGAAGCTGAAGAGGAGCGACCGTTCGTTGGTGACGGTGCCGGCGAGGGCGGGGCGAGCTGCGAAAAGCAGTGCGAGGAAGCAAAGCAACAAGAGAGAGGCGAGCGCGAAAACGGATCGGCTGGCCGAGCGGTCACCAGCCGCCAGGAGCGCATGGGAAGACGCACCGCCCCCGGCGGCGTCGCTGGATGCGCTGCTGGTGCCGAAAGCTCCACCGAGGAAGCGGCCGAGGCCGGTGACCTTGTGCTGGGTCGATCCCGCGGTCGATGCCTTCGCGTCGAGTCTCACGTAGCTCTCTCCTTGTCCCTTGAGCCCCTCTGCCGGCCGCTCCCTCTGCGGCCCTCCCTGGGCTCGGTTTTCCCTGTGTATCGCCCTACTGACGATGTGCAGAAACTGTAAACAGAGACCTTTATAAAGTCAAGGATTAAGTTTTTATGAAAAAGAGGAATGTCTCGTCGAGCCCGTGCGAGGCCGCAGAGGAAGCCGCGACTGCCGGCCTCGCTCTCAACGCACCTGGCAACTTCTCGTCAACGTCGCCTCGAGCGTTCGGCCGCCGAGGAAGGAGGAGCTCGAGCGAACGGGCAGCGAGGAAGTCCGCGACTTTCCAGCTTCCGGCGCTATTGAACGCAAAAGCGGACATTGCGCAGCTGCGGCCGGATCGATCGCGAGGATGCGGCCTTCTATGCGAACAGTTATCGGCACCCTGCCGCTGCGTGGCAGCCGGCGCCAGGCTGCCGTTCACGGTAATCCTGATCGACCCCTTTGCACGAGCGTCGGGACCCTCGCGGGAGCTTGGGCCATATCGAGCGAATCCTGGCCGATAGGCGAGGCAGGGGCCGCTGCCAGCGCAGGCGCACCGAGCGCCGCGCAGAGCACCCGTACCGTCGAGGTAGGTGGACGCGGCGAGCGCGGTGGGTCAGCCGCGATCGGGGCGATCGGGGTACAGCGCGTCGATCGTGACGAGCGCTGAGTAGGGCGCCTCGGCGGCGGCTTCAACCGCCTCGCCGCCGCCCGCGAGCCGGTCGACGACGGCGCGGACGGCGACGACCTCGAGGCCGTGCTCGCGGATCCGCTCTATCGCCTTCACGGTTGACGCGCCGCTGGTCACCGTGTCCTCGACGACGAGCACACGGGCGCCCGGCTCGACCGGGCCCTCGACCCAGCGCTGTAGGCCGTGCGCCTTGCGCTCGCCGCGGACGAAGAAGGCGACGAGGCTTTCACCCGCGGGGACCGCGAGGGCCGCGCAGGCAGGTGGGATCGCCGCCGTCGCCGGTCCTCCGACCGCGCTCGCACCTGCTTCCGCGGCGGCGGCGGCGATCAGCTCGCCGGCGGCGCGGAAGCCTTCGGGGCGAAGCAGCGCCCGGCGCGCGTCGACGTAGTACTGGGCGGTAGCGCCGCTGGCGAGGGTCACCTCACCGATCACCAGCGAGTGCTCGCGCAACTCGGCGAGCAGGGTGCGCTTGGCGGCGTCGAGGTCGGCCATCGCGCCGCGCATCCTACGGCCGTCGGCGCTAGCCGAGCGCCTCGCGAAAGCCCTGGCGCCAGCTCGTATAGCGAGGCTGCCAGCCCAGCTCGCGCTTGACCTTGGCATTGGAGGCCCCGCGCAGGTTGACGCCGAACTCGACCGCCATCTTGCCGCCGACCAGGCGGGCGAGCCAGGTTGGGACCCGCCGTGGCGGGTTGGCGCCGAGCGCATCGGCGTAGACCGGCAGCCACTCCTTCATCGGCGCCGGCTCGTCGTCGGTGACGTTGTAGACGCCCGGAGGGCCGTGGTCGAGGGCGGCGACGGTGGCGGCGGCGGCATCCTCGACGTGTATGAAGGAGGCGGTGCCGGTGCCGGTGCCGACGATCGGGAGCCTTCGCTTTTCGACTTCCCTCGCCAGCGAGCCACTTCCCGGCGTGTAATAAGTACCGGGACCGTAGAACTGGCCGTAGCGCAGCACCACTCCCTCGATCCCGTCCGTGCCGAGCACCTGGCGCTCGTGGGCGACCATCGCCCGCTCGCCCTCGTCGAAGGGCGGCGGCGCGTCTTCGAAGGGACGGGCGTCCTCGTCCTTGACCCAATCCCCCTCCGGCGCGTAGATGAAGGCGATGCTCTGGGTGACGTAGCGGCGAGCCCCCACGGCGAGGGCTGCCTTCATCAGGTTGCTCCCACCCTCGGCTCGCACCCGGTTCGTCGGGCCGTAGTCGATCTTCTTCGGGTTGTATTCGTCGGGAAGGCTGGTCAGCTGGTTGACGACGACCTCGGGCGCGGCCTCCTTCACCGCCGCCTCCAGCGCCTCGCGGTCGAAGACGTCGCAGACCACCGCCTTGGCGCCGGCGGCACGGATCTCCTCCGCCCGCGCCTCGCGGCGGGTGGTCCCGGTCACGTTGTGGCCGGCGGCGACTAGCTGCCGCATCAGTGGTTTGCCGATCGCCCCGCTTGCGCCCGCCACGAAGACCCTCATTGCGCACCTCCATCGTTCAAATCGCCCGCCAAGCCCAGCCGTTCGGACACCCGCGCCAGCCAGGCTGCCGCGACGGCCCCGAAGGCGATCAGCAGCGTGTCGGCCCAGCCGCGGCCCTCGCTCCTCGCCTCGCCAGTGTCAAAGGCGTGGTTGATCGCATGGAAGCCGTACCAGAACGCCCCTAGCCAGAGCAGCGGCGCTCGCCAGGCGGGCCGTACAACTGCAATCGCCAGCGCGATGCCGAAGGCGAGGACGAAGGCGCCGACGTCGCCGACGTAGTGCGAGTTCTCGACCCCGTAGTTGCCGATCTCCTCGAAGAACGTGTCCGGGGCAAGGAGCGCCAGCGCCCCCTGCACCACATGGTAGGCGGCAACCAATGCCAAGACGATTCTCAAAGTTCTCTCTGTCATCTGAGCGGCGTGTGACCAAGCAGATCGAGGACGCAGGGAGCGTGGCGTGCTTTTAGCACGCGAGCGACCGAGGACGCGGATATGCGCAGCGTCACACGTCGCTCAGAAGATGAAGACGTCTTCGCCGAACTCAATCCGGTTGTAGATCTCGGGCTGGTCGGCGATGAAGGTCCGCAGGCAGCCGTGGCTGGCGGGATAGTCGGGCACCGATTCGTAGCCGTGGACGGCATAGCCGCCGTAGAAGTACCACGAGTAGTACATCCCGTGCGAGTTGTAGCCCGGTTCGGTCCTGATGAACTCGAAGTGCCCGGTCACGGTAGGGGTCGAGGACTTGCCGGAGGAGATCGGGTAGATCGCGTAGGGCCTATCGCCCTTGGCGAAGACCAGCACCTGCTTGGAGAGTGGCGCCTCGACGTGGCGCCCGGCGCCAGGGTGGCGAACCTCGTAGCCGCCACGGCCCGCATAGACGCGCTTGACCAGGCCCTTGCCGGCGCGCATGCTGCGCGTCATGTCGTTGACTTTGCGGTAGGCGAGGACGCCGCGCGCGGTCTTGCCGCCAAAGCAACGGCCGTCATTGGCGACGTAGCCCATCTTCCGCATCGCCTTCTTGAAGCCGACCACGGCAGGCCCGCACTTGCCTTCGTGCAGGGAGGGGAAGGTGGCCTTCCAGCTCTTACGCACGGTGCTGTCGCCGCCCAGGAGGGCGGTCGGCGCGTGGCGGGCGCTGACCGCGTACTTGCCCGCCTGCTCGAGACGAATCCGCGCGTCAAAGGCGCCGCTTCCGCCCTTGCCTTTATGGACACGGACGGTGGCCCGCTTGATCTGCTTGCCGTTGAGGAAGAAGCTGAACGCGACCTTCTGGTTGGGCGCGAACGGCCTCAACGTGCCCTCAACCCGCACCGTGCTCATGATCCGCGCCTTGCCGCCGTCGAGATTGACGGGCCGGATCTTGACCACCGCCTCTGGTGGTCCGGGCTGTACCGCTGCTGCTTCGCTGCCTTTCTTGCCAGGCTTCGTGGTCGCCGCCGAGGCGAAGGTAGGCAGCGCCATCACAGCGATCAGCAGCAGGGCCGGAACGAGTCGGATGCGCATCGGCGACATTCTTTCGTACAGGCCGGCGGGCGCGGCGGCTACTGCGCCAGCAGCGCGACCGAGTTGTTCAGCATGTGCAGCAGGATTCCCGGCACAATCGAGCCGGTTTTCTCGTAAAGCACGGCGAGGATGAAGCCGAAGGCGATCAGCGGCGGCACGGCGCTGAGGCCGGTAACGGCGTGCAGGAGGCCGAAGATCGCGGCGCTGAGGAAGGCTGCGAAGACCATCGGCATCCGCCGTCGCATGCCGCCGAACATCATCCCGCGGAAGAAGATCTCCTCGCTGATCGGCGCTGCGATCGCCACCAAGAAGATCTGGAACGGCAGACTGCCGAAGGCTTCGGCGATGTCTTCCTGATCGGGTTCGCCGACCAGGGCCACGTAGGCCGCGACGAAGACGAGGTAGACACCGATCGCGGCCGCCATATAGATCCAGGCGGAGCGCTCGAAGCGCCGCAAGCCCAGCCGCGCCAGCGCCAAGCGCCATGGCACCCGCTCCCTCATCGCGATCACGAGCGGCACCAAGACGAAGAAGATCGCGCCGATCGTCTGCAGGACGACGCTTGCCGCGGCGCTCAGGTCCTCGCCCCCGACCGGGCTCTCGATCGCGAACGCCACGCCGGCGAAGACGGATTGGGCGCTCAGCGCCACAAATAGCCCGATCACCGCGGCGCCCGGGCCCCAGTTCGCGAAGGGGAAGGACGGTCGCTGTGGGCGTTCGGCCTCGGGCGTGGCTACAGGTAGGTTTGCCTCCATGTCGCCGGCAGTCTCCCAAGTCTCACGGTCCACCCGGACCCGGCTGCGCTTCCTGCGTCGCCTCATCGTCCTCATCGTTTTCGTCGTCCTCGCGGCGATGGCGCTCGCCCAGTTCACCGAGCTTCACCGCCTCGCCACCGGCATCCTCGCCTCGACCGCGGTCCTGGCCGCGATCGTCGGCTTCGCCGCCCAGCACACGATCGGCAACATGATCGCCGGCATCCAGCTGGCGATCTCGCAGCCGATCCGAATCGGCGACCGCATCTCCTTCGACGAGGTCGAGGGCCGGGTCATCGACATCACCCTCTCCTACACCTACGTCGACCCCGGCGACGCCAGCACGGTCGTCATCCCCAACCAGCTGCTCGTGGACGGGATCGTGCACAACCTCTCCACGGGCGACACGCAGGCCTGAACGGCAGGCCCGTCGAAGTACCCTTTCCCTGATGACGCAGCGAAATCGACGCCGTCACCGGCGCCGCGGCGGCGCCCGCAGCAAGCTCGGATTCGTCGCCGCCGGCACCCTCGCCGCGATCGCCGTCGGCGCGATCGTGGCCGCCTCCTGGGTGATCGACGTGGTCGCCGAGGCGCCGCCTCTCTCCGACTGCAAACCGATCGAGAAAGGCGGGAACTCGATCCTGATCGCCGGCAACGGCGAACGCCTCGGCTACATAGCCTCCGAAGAGGCGCGAACGCCGGTAGCAATCGACCGCATCCCGACCGACCTCGAGTACGCCACCGTGGCGATCGAGGATGAGCGCTTCTTCAAGCACGACGGGATCGACTACGAGGGCGGCCTGCGAGCGCTGATCGAGAACATCGAGGCCGGCGAGGTCGTCCAGGGCGGCTCGACGATCACGATGCAGCTGATGCGGAATCTCTGCATCACCGACCCCAAGCGCAACCTCGAGCGCAAGATCCAGGAGGCACAGCTGGCCCTGGAGTACGAGAAGAGGTTCAGCGAGAAGGGGATCGACCGCGATGTCTACAAGCGCCAGATCCTCGGCAAGTATCTCAATGGCACTTCCTACGGGACGATCAACGGCACCACCGCCGTCGGCGTCCAGGCCGCCTCGCGGATCTACTTCTCCAAGCCGGTCCGGAAGCTGACCCTGGAGCAGTCGGCGTTGCTGGCCGGGCTGCCGCAAGCGCCCTCCGACTACAACCCGATCCTCAACCCCGAAGGCGCCCGCGAGCGCCGCAACGCCGTCCTCTCCAGGATGGCGAAGCTCGGCTACATCTCGCGCGAGCGGGCGCTCGAGGGGCAGCAGCGCGGCCTCGGCATCGACCTCTCCGACACCTACTTCGTGCAGCGCCAGCCCTACTTCTTTGACTACGTCGAGGACAAACTGATCGAGAAGTACGGGGTCAACACGGTGCGCAAGGGCGGCCTCCGCGTCTACACCACGGTCGACCCGCGGCTGCAAACGATCGGCTCCGAAGCGATGGCCTCCGCGCTCCCCTACTCCGAAGACCCCGCCGCCGCGCTCGTCGCAATCGATCCCCAGACCGGCTACATCGAGGCGATGGTCTCCAGCTCCAACTACGAGGACAGCCAGTTCAACCTTGCCGCCCAGGGCCACCGCCAGCCCGGCTCGACCTTCAAGACGTTCGTCCTCACCACGGCGCTGAAGCAGGGGATCGACCCCTACTCGACCTACTACACCTCGAAACCGCTCAGCCTCGACCTGCCCGAATGGGGCCACTGGGAGGTGGCGACGGCCGACGAGGGCTACCAGGGGACGATCAACCTGCAGCAGGCGACGGTCGCCTCCGACAATACGGTCTTCGCCCAGCTCGACCTCGACGTCGGCCCGGAGAACGTCGCCGCGACGGCGAAGTCGATGGGAATCACGACCGAACTCGACGGCATTCCGGCCGAGGGGATCGGCGGCCTGCGGATCGGTGTCTCGCCGCTGGAGATGTCTTCCGCCTACGCCACCCTCGCCGCCGGTGGCATCCGCCGCAGTCCGATCGCGATCCGCCGCGTCGAGTTCCCCAGCGGCCGAGTCGACCATCCCGAGCAAGCCGACTCGAAGCGGGTCGTACCGGAAGGGGTCGCCTACGAGGTAACGCAGCTGCTGCGCGACAACATCACCGGCGGCACCGGCACCGCCGCCTACACCGGTTGCGGCGGCCAGGCCGGTAAGACGGGGACGACCGACAACTACACGGACGCCTGGTTCGCGGGCTACCAGCCGAACCTCGCAACCGTGGTCTGGGTCGGCTACCCGCAGTCGAACGAGATCGAAATGACCAGCGTCCACGGCACCACCGTCTTCGGCGGCACCTTCCCGGCCGAAATCTGGCACTCGCTCTACGTCAACGGGGAAGTCCCCTGCGAGGAATTTGAGGAACCGGAGACCCCGGTTAGCTGGGCGCCGTACTACGGCCAATACACCCAAGCGGGGGGTTACAGCAGCGACGACGACTACTACTCCGAAGAACCGGAGGAAGAAGAGCTGAACGAGGACGAGAAGCGCAAAGGCGAAGAAGCAACCGGCGGCTATGACCCCGACGCATACGCGCCGGGGGCGGGCCAGGAACCGACTCCGGCGCCTACCCCTAGCTCCCCGCCCGCAGCCGGAGGCGGCGGGAACGCCGGCGCAACTGGCGGCGTAGGGGCCGGATAGGGCGATCTCGGAGAAGACGTGGCTTCAGTTGACCACCTATACGGTGGTCAACTGCGCCAACGTCGCGGGCAACTTTGAGCCCCGGTCTCACGTATGCCCTGATGTGGGTCGGCTTCGGCGCATACCTGGCGCTGCTGGTGTTTGCGCCGCGACTCGGCAGGCGGCTCGTCTGGACGACGATCGTCGTTGGCGTGGCCGCCTTCGCGTTCTCGCCGGTCCTCCTCTCCCAAGACGTCTACAGCTACCTCAGCTATGCCCGGCTCGGCATCGTCCACGGGCTCGATCCCTACTCGAATCCGCCGGCAGCGGTCCCGTCGGATCCGGTCTATCTCGACGTCGGCTGGGACGAAGAGACGAGCGCCTACGGGCCCCTGTTCACGCTCCTCACCTATCCCCTCGGCTGGTTCCCGGTCGGGACCGCCATCGCGCTGCTAAAGGTGGCTGCGGCGCTCTGCGTGCTCGGCCTGGCCGCACTGACCTCGCGCCTGGCTGCTAGCCGCGGAGTCGACCCGATCCGCGCCGCCGCCTTCGTCGCTCTCAACCCGCTTGTCCTCGTCCACGTCGTCGGTGGCGCCCATAACGACGCGATGGTGGTGCTCCTCACCTTCGTCGGCTGCGCCGCAGTGCTCGCCGGGCGCGAGCTGAGCGGCGGCTTCGCCCTGGCGAGCGGCGTCGCCCTGAAGGCGAGCGTTGCCTTCGCGGCCCCGTTCGCCTTCCTCGCCTCCCTGCGGCAAAAGCCCAGCCGCTTCCTCGGCGGTGTCGTGCTGGCGTGGGCGGCGATCGCCGTCGCGGCCTTCCAAGCTTTCGGCTGGAGCTGGCTTGACGGGTTAGCAGTGGTCGGCGAGAACCAGCGGCGGGTCAGCAACTACAGCCTGCCGAACCTGCTCTCGGAGCTGCTGAACGTCGACGTCGACACGGTCCGCACCGTGACGGCGCTCGCCTATCTCGCCCTGCTCACAGCCCTGCTCCGCTGGACCTACCGCGGCGGCGACTGGATCCGTGCCGCAGGCTGGTCGGCCCTCGGCCTCCTCCTCGCCACCGCCTGGCTCCTACCCTGGTACATAGTCTGGGCCCTCCCCTTCGCCGCGATCTCAAGAGATGACCGCCTCGTAGCCGCGGTCCTGCTGCTCACGGCAGTCCAGCTCGCAGCACGCATCCCTCTGTAGGGAAACAGCAGCTCTAGGCGAGGCGACGAGCGGCGCGCATCCCTCTGTAGGCGTTCGAGAGGGAAGAAGGAGGGGGTGTCTCCCGAACCGGCGGATACTCAGAGCGGCCGGCACTGTGAGAAACGAGCCCTATCCACGATTCGTGGCCGGCCGCGAGTCGGGGCGGGAGACACCCCCTTCTTCTTCCGCCGCCAGCTCCTCTGGAGAGGGATGCACGATGCCCGTCGGAATCGCCCAACCCTCGCGCCGGCCGAGGGCGGTGACGACGGCGACGAAGATCAGCTCGACCACGGTCAGCACGCCGCGCACGGCGATCGCGATCAGCGAGCCGATCGCGAAGCTCTGGCCAGGCACCGCCACCTTCACCGCCCAGGCGAAGGCCGCATCGCGGATTCCGAGGCCGGCCGGCGCGATCAGGGTGACGAGCGCCGCCACGTAGCCCACCGCCTGGGCCGAGCCGACCACCGGGATGTCGCTGGCGGCAATCGTGCTGACGGAGCGGGCGACGCAGTAGATCCCGACGGCGACGACCCCCCAGTTGAAGGCGTAGAAGGCGAGCAGGACGATCACCCCGCGCAGCGAGATCACCTCCGGCAGCGGGTCGCGCCCAAAGGCACGCAGGGCGCGGTCGGCGAGGGGGCGGAAGACGGCGGGGCTGAGCAGCGCTATCAGCGCCGGGATCAACAGCAGCACCGCCCAACGCAGGGGCTCGCCCTGCAGATCGGGATGGCTGATGATGAAGTAGGCGGCGAAGGCGATCGCCGAGGTGGCGGAGATCGCCTGCTCGTAGACGATGCTGGCGATCGTGATCCGGCGCGGTACCCCCGCCCGCTCGGAGAGCAGCACCCGCCCCAACACGTAGAGGACGCTGCCGGGCACGTAGCGCGCGAGCAGCGGCTGCCCCCACGCCACCTGCGCCTGCCGGACCCCGATCTGGTAGCCGAGGAAGCGGAGGATCAGGTCCCAGCCAAGGGCGCTGAGCGCGTAGAAGCAGGGCAGGATGATGAAGGCGGGGATCAACCAGGCGACGTGGAAGTGGACTCCCTCGTCCTTGATCTCCGCCCACTGGTTGACGACCGTGAGCACGAGGAAGCCGAAAACGAGGACGGCGATCCCGAGCTGGATCCCGAGGCGGACCCGTTTGCTGCGGGGCGGGCGGGCGCCGATCCGCGCCGCGCCCTCGCCGATCCGGTGCAGGAGTGGTTGGCGCTCGTCCACGTCCAGCGCACCTTAATGACGTGGGTGGCTACCGTCGCCACAGCCGGGCGGGGAGAATGGCCGCATGGGCGAGTTCGAGCTGCTGGCGCGGATAAGGGAACGCCTCCCGCCCCCGGGGCCCCGCGTGCATCTGGGTAGCGGCGACGACGCCGCGATCTCGGTGCCGGGGGGCGCTACGGCGACCTCGGTCGACGCGCTCGTCGAGGGCGTCCATTTCCGCCGCGAGCAAGCCAGCCTGGCGCAGATTGGTGGCAAGGCACTCGCCACGGCTCTCTCCGACTTGGCCGCGATGGGCGCCGAGCCGGGGGAGGCCTACATCGTTCTCGGCATCCCCCAGGACCTCGACGAGAAGGGCTGCCTGCAGCTTCTGGAGGGCGTCGTCGAGCTCGCCGCGGCAACCGGCACCAGCCTCGTGGGAGGAGACGTGACGCGGGCCCCGGTCCTGACCCTGACGACGACTGTCGTCGGTCATGCCGCGAGCCCCGGCCGATTCCTCACCCGCGCCGGCGCCAATCCCGGCGACGTCTTGGTCGTAACGGGCGAGCTCGGCGGTGCCGCGGCCGGCCTGCTGCTGCTGGAGAACGAAGGTCCTGCCACGGTGAGTTCTCCTTTAGCCGCGGTATCCGCGGAGAAAGACAAACTCACCGCGCTGGTGACACGGCAGCTCGAGCCCCAGCCCCGACTCGACGCCGGCCGCGCCCTGGCCGCGGCGGGGGCGACGGCGATGATCGATCTCAGCGACGGCCTCGGCGGTGACGCCGGTCACCTCGCCGCGGCCAGCGGCGTCGGCCTACAAATCGACGCGTCCGAGCTGCCGCTTGCCGCCGGCGTCACCGAGGTCGCGGCCGCGGCCGGGACTGATCCACTGCAGCTCGCCGTCTCCGGCGGCGAGGACTACGAGCTGCTGGCGTCGCTGCCGAGCGACCTCATCGACGCGGCCCGAGAGGCGGTCGGCGAGGCCGCAGCCGGATTGGCGCTAACGGCGATCGGCGAGGTGGTAGACGGCGAGGGCGTCGAGATCAGGCAGCCTGGCGAGGCGCCGTTGAAGGCGACTGGGTTCGACCAGCTGCGCCCATCGAAACCCCCGCGGTAAGCAGCTCGCGGACGCTGCGACGCTGCAGCATCGCGTCGGCCACCAGCTCCGGCTCGGGACGGTAGTGGCCGGTCTCGATCAGTCTCTTCAGCTGGCGGGGTTGCATCCTGCGCCTCATATCGGCGTCATATTGAAGACCCTTAGTACTTGGTACTAGCACATCCGTCCAAGGCCCCAGCCGGGATACCCTTTGTCAAATGCCGAACGGGTCTACACGGATACTGCTGGTCGACGATGAGCAGTCGGTCCAAACCCTGCTCAGCTATCCGCTTCGCAAAGACGGCTATCAGGTGACCTCCGCGCTGGACGGGCGCGAAGCGCTGGAGCGCTTCGGCGAGGGCCGCTTCGACCTGGTCATTCTCGACCTGATGCTGCCCAAGCTCGACGGGGTCGAGGTTTGCCGTCAGCTGCGGCGCCGCAGCCAGGTGCCGATCATCATGTTGACCGCCAAGGGGAGCGAGACCGACAAGGTCGCCGGGCTCGAGGTCGGTGCCGACGACTACATCACCAAGCCCTTTTCAATGCGGGAGTTCCGCAGTCGCGTCAAGGCAGCCCTGCGCCGCTCGCGGATGGCCGGAGGGCCCCCCGACGAGAGCCCGATCGAGCACGGCGAACTGCGGATCGACCCGGGCCGCCGCACCGTAACCCTCGGCGACGAGGAGATCGGCCTGACCTATGTCGAGTTCGAGATCCTCGCCGCCCTCGCCCGCTCTCCCGGCCGCGTGCTGAGCCGCGAGACGCTGCTCGAGCACGTCTGGGGCGACTCCGACTACCGCGATCCCCGCACGGTCGACGTCCACATCCGACACTTGCGCGAGAAGCTGGAGCGCAACCCCAAGCGCCCCGAGTACCTGTTCACGGTGCGCGGGGTCGGCTACCGCTTCAGGGAATGAGGAAGCTCAGCCTCACGCCGCTGGGCAACATGATCACGACCGTCTCTCTGGCGATCGGGGCCGGGACGTCGATTGTCATCTACATATGGGTCGTCCTCCTCGAAGGCCATACCGACGCGCGTGGCCCGATCCTGTGGGGAGGCCTGATCGCGCTGCTGGTGGCGCTCGGGATCGGCATCTACTTCGCCCGTCTCGTCGCCCAGCGGGTGCAGCGCATCGACGAGGCCGCGCGGGCCATCGCCGACGGCGACTTCGCAGCCCGCATCCCGGTCGATTACTCGGGCCAGCTCGGCCAGCTCGCCCGCACCTTCAACGAGATGCAGCAGCGCCTGTCGGAGCTCGACAGCGCCCGCAAACAGTTCATTGCCAACGCCTCGCACGAGCTGCGCACGCCGATCTTCAGCCTCGGCGGCTTCGTCGAGCTGCTCGAAGAAGAGGATCCGAGCCCCGAGGAGCGGGCCGAGTTCATGCGGACGATGCGCCAACAAATCGAACGGCTAACGAAGCTCACGACGGACCTTCTGAATCTTTCCCAGCTCGACGCTGGTGGCGTCGAGCTGGAATCCCGCACGGTCGATTTCAGCGAGCTGGCCCGGGAGGTCGTGCGTGAGTTCGGGCCGCGCGCCGATCGCCGCGGATCGCGACTGGAGCTGCGCACACCCGAGTGGCCCGTGATCGCCGTTGGCGACCCCGAACGGGTGCGTCAGATCATCCGTATCCTGCTCGACAACGCGCTCGTCCACACCCCCGAGGGCGCGAGCGTCACCGTGACCACCTACTCCGTCAACCGCCGCGCCCAACTGACTGTGTCCGACGATGGGCCGGGTATCCCGCAGCGGGTCCAAAAACGGATTTTCGAGCGCTTCTACACGGCCGACTCCGCCGGCGGCTCGGGCCTTGGTCTGGCAATCGCGCGTGAGCTGGCGCAGCGGATGAACGGCAGCATGGCGATCTCCTCCAGCCGCCGCTTCACCGCCTTCACGCTCGACCTCCCGCTCAGCCACCAGGGAACGGCTCCTGCACCCGCCCGAGCGGAGCTTCCCGAACGGGCGAGGACGCTGGCGTGAAGGGCCGGCCGCGGAAAGCGGCGATCCTGGCCCTGCTGGCAACCGTCGCCACCCTGCTCGGTGCTTGTGGCGACTCCGACAACGGCGACGGGAGCTCCGGTGCGGCCACCCCGGAGACCCGCACGACGACGGAGGTGGTCGTCCAGACGGCCGACGCCAGCGGCTTCGACGCGGCCGAGGTCTACCGCGAGGCGGCCCCTGGCGTGGTCACGATTCGCTCGATCTTCGGCGGCGGTGGTGGTGAAGGCTCCGGCTTCGTCCTCGACGAGGAGGGTCGAATCGTCACCAACGCTCACGTCGTCACTAACGGCGAAGGCAGCGACCGGGGGGAAGCGGAGTCGGTCTTCGTCGAGTTCCCCGACCGCAACGTGCTGCCGGCCGAGATCGTCGGCTTTGACCCATTTGCCGACGTGGCGCTTCTCGACGTGAACCCGAACGGCTTCGACCTGCAGCCGCTAGAGCTAGGCGATGACGACTCCCTGGTCGTCGGCCAGCCGGTGGCGGCGATCGGCAGCCCCTTCGGCGAGCAGCAGTCGCTCTCGGTCGGGATCGTCTCCGCGACCGACCGCTCGGTTCGCTCGCTTACCGAATTCCAGATCGAGGGGGCAATCCAGACCGACGCCTCAATCAATCCCGGCAACTCGGGCGGCCCGCTGCTTGACGCCGAGGCGCGCGTGATCGGGATCAACCAGCAGATCGAGACCGAATCCGGCGCCAACGACGGTGTCGGCTTCGCGGTCCCGATCTCGGCCGTGAAGCACTCGGTCGCCCAGCTCAAGCGCGACGGGGCGGTCGAGTACGCCTACATCGGCGTCTCCAGCCAGGCGCTCTACCCGCAGCTAGCCCGCCGCCTCGATCTCGATTCCGACCACGGGGGGCTGATCGCCGAAGTCGTCGAGGACGGGCCGGCCGACCGCGCCGGCCTCGAGGGAGGCGACGACGAACTTCGCTTTCAGGGGATTCCCTACCAGGTCGGCGGCGACACG
This sequence comes from uncultured Solirubrobacterales bacterium, assembly GCA_963817945.1. Lineage (GTDB taxonomy): Bacteria > Actinomycetota > Thermoleophilia > Solirubrobacterales > 70-9 > VRUE01. The sequence goes on from CAWFQH010000002.1 coordinate 22,430, forward strand.
ATCCTCGCTATCGAGGGCCGCGAGGTGATCCGCCCCGAAGACCTCGCCCAGTACATCTCCTTCCACCGGCCAGGCGAGGAGGTGACGCTGAAAGTGCTGCACGAGGACGGCAGCAGGGAGAGCGTCGAGGTCGTCCTCGGCGAGCGACCGGCCGACGGCAAATAGAGCGCACGCCTTCGAGCCGCCGCTGCCTGTAGAAATCCGCGGGTGCTTCAAGAAGTCGCCCTCGGACAAAAGTCGCTTGCCGACTACACGCACATCGCCGGCCGCGAGTTGAGCGAGCGCATCCGCGAGCTGGCCGAGCCGCTGAAAGGCCAGCGCGTCCTCCACGTCAGCGCGACCGCCTTCGGCGGCGGCGTCTCGGAGATCCTCTACACGATCGTGCCGCTAATGCGCGACGCCGGCATCGACGCCCACTGGCACGTGATCTTCGGCAAGGAAGAGTTCTTCAACGCGACCAAGCTCCTGCACAACGCGCTTCAGGGGGCCGAGGAGACGCTGAGCGACGAGCAGTGGGAGCTGTTCGACGAGATCAACGCGATGAACGCCGACGGATTGCAGGGCGAGTGGGACACGGTGATCGTCCACGACCCGCAGCCGATCGGCCTGCGCCGCGGCGCCCTCGACAAGAGCCGCAACTGGATCTGGCGCTGCCACATCGACCTTTCCGAGCCGAACCCGGCACCGATCGCCCGTCTGCGACCGCTGATCGAGGAGTACGACGCAACGGTCTGGCACATGCCCGCCTACGTGCCCGAGGGGGTCGACGGCAATAACGGCGTCCGCATCATTCCGCCAGCGATCGATCCGCTCTCGCCGAAGAACATGGCCTTTTCCCCCGACGACGCGGCCTTCGTCTGCAACCAGTTCGGGATCGACGTCGACCGCCCCCTGATCACCCAGGTCTCCCGCTTCGACCCCTGGAAGGACCCGATGGGCGTGATCGACGCCTACCGGGCGGTAACCGAGGAGATGCCGGAGGTGCAGCTGGCCCTGGTCGGCTCGATGGCGACCGACGACCCGGAGGGCTGGGAGTTCTTCCAGCACACCTTCGAATACGCCGACGGCGATCCCGACATCAAGATCCTCAACAACCTCAACAACGTCGGCGCGATCGAGGTCAACGCCTTCCAGTCGCAGTCCGACGTCTGCCTGCAGAAGTCGATTCGCGAGGGGTTCGGGCTGACCGTGACCGAGGCCCTCTGGAAGGGGCGCCCCACCGTCGCCGGCAACGTCGGCGGCATCCCGCTACAGATCGAGGACGGCGCCAGCGGCTTCCTGGTCGACTCCTCGCAGGAGTGCGCACAGCGCTGCGTCGAAATCCTCGCTGACCCGGAGCTGGGAATGAGGCTGGGTCGGGCCGGCAAGGAACATGCCCGGCGTGAGTTCCTCTCGCCCCGGCTGCTGCGCGACTGGCTGCAGCTGCTGGGCGAGCTGGACGCCTGAGGCGGGACACCACGCAGATCGGCGGTCGGGCACGACCAACTGCGCAGACGGCCCAACCGCTCCGGGTAGGGTGAGTATGTGGCCGAAAGCGACCCCTTGATCATCGTCTCCAACCGCGGACCGGCACAGTTCGAGCGCGACGAGAGCGGCGAGCGCACGGTGCGACGCGGCGGCGGCGGACTGGTGACGGCCCTCTCGGGCTTGGTCTCCCACCGCGACGCGCTCTGGATCGCCTCGGCGATGACCGACGAGGACGTCGCCGTCTCCGAGGAGCGCGGGGGACCGGTCGAGCTTTCGATCGATGGCATCGACTACCGGGTATTGCTGGTCGGCAGCGATGCCGAGGCCTACGACCGCTTCTACAACGTGATCGCCAACCCGATCCTCTGGTTCATCCAGCACTACCTCTGGGATCTCTCCAACGCGCCCGACATCCGCCAGGAGGAGCTCGACGCCTGGGACCGCGGCTACCAGACGGTCAACCGCGACATCGCCCGCGCCGTGCTCGGCCAGATCGAAAACCGCGAGCGGCCGCTGGTGATGCTCCACGACTACCACCTCTACACCGCGCCAGGAATGATCCGCGCCGAGCGTCCCGACGCCTTCCTGCATCACTTCGTCCACATCCCTTGGTCGCAGCCGGACAGCTGGCGGATCCTGCCGGGGCGGGTGCGGGAGGCGATCTACCGGGGCATGCTCGCCAACGACATCATCGGCTTCCACACGCACTCCTACTGCATCAATTTCCTGCGCTGCTGCGACGAACTGCTGGAGGTGGACGTCGACTACGACCACTGCGTCGTCGAGCACGCGGGCGGGCGGACGCTGGCGCGCGCCTACCCGCTTTCGATCGACGCCGAGCGGCTGCGGCGGGCGGCCGAGTCGGCTGAGGTCGCCGGGGCCGAGCGCGAGGTGCTCGAGCGCCGGCGCGAGCACCTGATCATCCGCGTCGACCGCGCCGACCTTTCCAAGAACGTGCTGCGCGGCTTCACCGCCTTCGACGTCTTCCTCGACCAGCACCCGGAGTTCCGCGAGAAGGTCACCTTCATCGCCCACCTGCAGCCCTCGCGCCAAGACGTCCCCGAGTACGCCGAGTACCTCGAACGGATCGAGGCGTTGGTGGCAGTGGTCAACCACCGCCACGGCACCACCGACTGGATGCCGATCGACCTCAAGATCTACGAGAACTTCCACGACGCGGTGGCCCGCTACAAGCACTTCGACCTGTTGATGGTCAACTCGCTCTTTGACGGGATGAACCTGGTCGCCAAGGAGGCGCCGGCTGTCAATACTCGCGACGGCGTCCTGATGCTCTCCGAGAACACTGGCTCCCACGAGGAGCTGGCCGACTGCGTGCTCTCGGTCAACCCCTTCGACATCCAGGAGCAGGCCGACGCGATCCACCGAGCGCTGACGATGGCGCCGGAAGAGCGCCGCCTGCGGGCCCAGCACCTGAAGGAGATCATCTACTCCCGCAACCCGGGCGACTGGGTCGATGATCAGCTAAGGGACATCGAGGAGCTTCGGCAGACGGTTGCATAGGAAGGGGTCGGGCATCCCTCACGCTCAACTTTTTCTGAAGACAGGTTGCGGCCGTTCAAGAGCCGTGGCTCAGAAAAAGTACAAGCCGCTTAGAGGGACGCCCGACCCCTTCAACTCAAACGGTTGGGGGAGAGCTTCTCGGGCTGATGCCTTACATAGCCATGGGACTCCGAATCCGGTGGGTTGCGGCCGCGAAGTGGGGAGCGGCGGTCATCGGTGGGCTGCTGGCGCTTCAGCTCGTGCCCGCTTTGCTGAAGCCGCCGGAGCCCGAGCCCCTACCTGCCGACGTGGGACTACCGCGAGTGGTTGTGACGTCTCCTCCTCGGACGGTTGCGTCCCGGCGTGAGCCACGGGAGCGTCGGCTGCAGAGGCGACTCGGGCGGGTGGCGCCGGGTGGGGGTGTTCTGCGCCGGGCGAAGTCTGCGAAGGGCGAGCTTCGTCCCAAGCGCCGACCTCATCCGGGTGCCCGGAGCAGAGCGGAGCCCAAGCAGGACACCCCCACCCGGCGACAGGACCCGCCCGCCGCCCCGCCTGTTCCCGAAGCTGTCCCTGCTCCACCGCCCGAAGCGGCGACACCCGAACCTCCGGCGCCGGCACCTGAACCGGCGCCCGCTCCGCCGGCTGACGGATCGGAGGAGTTCGCCCCGCATTAGCTGGCGGGCTATAGTGCGACGCCGTTTTGGCCGCAATGCGTGAATACGAGCTGGTGCTGATGCTGGACCCGGAGCAGGATGCCCCGGCCCGCGATGCTGTCGCCAAAGAGGCGCGGGGGCAAATCGAGGCCGCGGGGACGCTGAAGCACGAGAACGAGTGGGGCCTGCGAAAGCTCGCCTACGAGATCGCCCAGCGCACCGAGGCCGACTACCGCTGGTTCCGCTTCGAGGGCACCTCGGAGCTGCTCGAACAGCTCGACCACAACTTGAAGATCGCCGACGGAGTCCTCCGCTTCCGCATCTTCAAAGTCGGGCCCGAGACGCCGATGACGGTTCCGCCCGCGACGGCCGCGCCGGGACCGGCAGCGTCGCGAGAGCGACCTGCCGAGCCCACTCCCGTGCCGGCCAGCGAGGCCCCCGCTACTGAAGCCGAGCCGGCGGCAGCGAGCGATGACGTCGCTGAGCCTGCCGAGGAGGCACCAGCGGCAGAGACCACCTCCGAGCCCGTTGGGGACGCCGCTGAGCCGGCTGTCGCCGAGGCGACCGAGGAGGCTCCGCCGGAGCCGGCGCCAAGCGGCGGGGGCGACGAGCAGGCCGAACCGGCCAGCTGACCCACCGGACTTTCCCGGATATTCCGGCTTGAGGGGGAAGAGTCGCGCCGACCCCGCTCTTAGACTGATGTCTCGATAACGCGATCTTGAGGAGTGAGAGCCGTGGCGGCTTCGAACATCAACGTGGTGGTCATCACCGGGAACTTGACCAAGGATCCAGAACTGCGCAGCACCGGAGGCGGGACCTCCGTCTGCGAGATGCGCGTGGCGGTCAACAGCCGCCGCAAGGACGGACAGACCGGCGAATGGGTCGACAAGCCCAACTACTTCGACGTCGTCGTCTGGGGCGCGCAGGGTGAGAACTGCGCCAACTATCTCTCCAAGGGTCGCCCGGTCGCGGTCGAAGGGCGACTCGACTGGCGCGAGTGGGAGGCCAAAGACGGCGGCGGCAAGCGCCAGGCGGTGCAGATCATCGCCAACTCGGTTCAGTTCCTCGGCTCACGGGATGGCAGCGGGGGCGGCGGCAACGGCAACGGCTTCAGCCCCAGCAGCGATGTTCCGGCCGACACCTCCGACTACGCGGGCGCGCCCGCGGGTGGGGGCGGCGCGGACGACGACATCCCCTTCTAGGGGCTGTCGCCAGCGCCGGGGCTGTACCATCCCGGCTCGCATGGCACGACCTAGAGAGAACGGAACGTCGGCACCGCGGCGAGGACGACGCGGCGCCGACCGGATGCGTCCGCGCAAATACACGCGGATCAACTCCGAAGCGGTCGACTACAAGGACCTGAACCTGTTGCGTCGCTTCCTCTCCGACAAGGGGAAGACGCGGGGCCGGCGCGTAACCGGCCTCTCGCGCAAGCACCAGCGCCAGCTTTCGGTGGCGGTGAAGCGCGCCCGCGAGATCGCCCTGTTGCCTTACGTCGGAGAGCGCTGATGGCGCAGGCGATCCTCCTCGAGGACGTCGACAGCCTCGGGCAGCGCGGCGAGCCAGTCGACGTCTCGCCCGGCTATCTGCGCAACTACCTGATCCCGCGCAAGCTGGCCGCGCCGGCAACGCCAGGAGCCCTGGAGGAGGCACAGCGCCGTCAGGCCGCCGGCGAAAAGGCTGCCCAGGCGCGGGCCGAGCGCGAAGAGCAGGCCGCTTCGCTCCTCTCCAAGACCGTCCTCACGATCACGCAACGTGCCGACGATGGGGGCAAGCTGTTCGGTTCGGTCGGCGCAAAGGAGATTGTGGAGGCAATCCAGGACGCGCGCGATCTGAAGATCGATCGCCGCAAAGTCCGTCTCGAGCAGCCGATTCGCGAAATCGGCACTCACATGGTTGAGATCGAGCTGGCCGACGGTGCAGTCGCGACCGTGAAGACGATCGTCACAGAGGAGAGCTAGCTGCGCCGTCTGCCGACCCGCCTGACGCGACGCGCCAAGGCGAGGACGCGATCCGGTTGGGCGCGATCGGAGCGGGCGACGGTCGGCCTCGCGGCGGTCGCCCTTGGCGGCGCGGGCACCGTGCTGGCCGGTCAGTTTGGTCGTCTGCTGCGGCGCCGTACGCACGAGCGCGGCAGTGATGACGGGCTGGTCGAAGCGGCGCCGGCGGCGGCGTTGGACACGGTCAGCGTGGCGGCCGCCGGCTACGCGGCCACGCCGCGTAGCGAGACGGTCCTCTTCAACCTGCTGGCTGGCTTCCTCGGCGCCTTCACGGTGGTGCGAATCTCGACCTGGGGGATCCGCGACCGTTGGTGGCCATTTCAGAACGTCAGCGTCGGTGGGCGACACATCCACCACTTCGTGCCGGGCATTCTGATCGCTTTCACCGCCGGCACCGCCGCCCTGCTGACGGAAAGCGACGAGCTAGAGGACCGGCTCGCGGTCCCGATGGGCGTTGGCATGGGGCTCACCTTCGACGAGGCAGCGCTGCTGCTTGACTTGCGCGACGTCTACTGGACCCGCGAGGGACTGCTCAGCGTCCAGCTCAGCCTCGGTGCCACCGCCATCCTCAGCATTGCCATCCTCACCCAGCGGATGCTGCGCCGCGGCGAGCAGCGCAAGGAGCAGGCAGGCGAGATACCGCCGGCGCCGGATCACCTGGTGGCCGGGGCCGGGGCCCTGGGCTGAGCCCTAAAGCCGGCTGATCAGGATGGCAACCGCCCCAACCAGGGCGACGGCCAAAGACCCAGAGAACTGGAACATCAGACGATAGAGCGATTCGAACCGCTCGTCGATCCGTTCAAAGCGCTTGTCGACCTTGTCGAACTCCGATTTGGTCTCCTCCCGCAAGGCGCGGATGTCCGCATCGACCCGGTTGAAGCCGTTATCCATCCGCAGAGCCAGTTCGTCGATTTTTTCGCTCAGGACTTCCATTCGATCGCCTCTCCCCCTGTCTCTTATCGCCTCCATGATTGCAGCCTAAAAGTTGCGGCCGCACGGATGGCGTGCCGATTGCAAGATTTCTGCAACGCCTCCGTACCAATTCTCATCACCGCCGGCCCGATTTCTTTTCGCCGTCATTGCAGGGACCGCGATCATGGCGGCGGCACGGCTCTGATTTGCTGGACGTCGAGGGGAGAGGGGCGAGTTCCGCCGCTCTCGGTCCTTAACTAGAAGCGATGCCGCAGCCCGCCGCCACCCACGTCCCGCCGCAGAACATCGAGGCAGAGGAATCGGTGCTGGGCGCGATGCTGGTCGCGCAGCCGGCGCTGACCCGCGTCATCGACGAGGTGAAGCTGAACGCCGAGGACTTCTACCTGGAGAAGCACGGCCGGATCTTCGCCTGCGCACGCGATCTCTACGCCGCCTCGAAGCCGGTCGACGAGCTGAGCGTCACCGAGGCGCTGGTCCAACGCGGCGAGATCGAGCCCGCGGGCGGCAAGCACTACGTCTCCGAGCTGGCCGCCAAGGTGCCTGCGGCCGGCAACGCCAAGCACTACGCCGAGATCGTCCAGCAGAACTCGCTGCTGCGGCGCCTGCTCGGTGCTGGCCAGGAGATTCAGGGTTGGGTGCACGAGCGCGACGGCGAACCGCGCGAGCTCTCGGAGCGGGCCGAGAAGCTGCTCTTCGAAGTCGCCCACAAAGAGCAGGCGAGCGACTTCCGCCAGCTCTCGGAGATCCTCCACGACGAGGTCGACCGACTGGAGAAGCTCTCGACCGGCGAGAGCGAGCTGACCGGCACCCCCTCTGGCTTCCGCGACATTGACGCCATCACCGGTGGCTTCCAGCCCGGCAACCTGATCATCGTCGCCGCCCGCCCGGCCATGGGGAAGAGCGCGATCGTCGCCAACATCGCCGAGAACGTGGCGGTGAAGCGGGGGATGCCGGTCGCCTTCTTCTCGCTGGAGATGTCCGAGGTGGAGCTTGCCCAGCGCTTCATCGCCTGCCGGGCGCGGATCTCCGGCGACAAGCTGCGCAAGGGCCAGGTCGCGCAGAAGGACTGGCCGAAGGTGGTGCGGGCCTGCAACGAGCTGGAGGAAGCACCGCTGTGGTTTGACGACTCCTCCGACCTCGGCCTGCTCGACCTGCGGGCGAAGGCGCGGCGGTTGCACGCGCAGGTTCAGGAGGAGGGTGGGCTGGGCCTGGTGATCGTCGATTACCTGCAGCTGATGCGCTCCGACGACCCCCGCGCCAACCGTGTCGAGCAGGTGGGGCAGATGAGCCGTGGGCTGAAGATCCTCGCCCGCGAGCTCGAGGTGCCGGTGCTGGCGATCTCCCAGCTCTCGCGCGCCCCGGAGCAGCGCCATCCACCGAAGCCGATGCTCTCCGACCTGCGCGAGTCGGGCTCGATCGAGCAGGACGCCGACCTCGTCGCCTTCCTCTACCGCGAGGACTACTACCGCGACCCCGAAGACGAGCCGGACGGACTTGCGGACGTGATCATTGCCAAGCACAGAAACGGGCCGATCGGCTCGCCCAAACTGGTCTTCCTCGACCGCTTCCCGAAATTCGCCGACTTCTCCGGTCACGAACGCCCGGTTGAACAGCCGGCCGGCGAAGGGCCGCCGCTGGAGGATGCGGCCGCGGCGGGGCCTGAGTTCTAATGCCGGGCGCGCGCAACGAGCCGTTTGCCGAGCGGGCCTGCCCCCTCGGCGCCTGCGACGGCTCCGGCTGGATTCTCGGGCCGGAGGACGTGGCGCGCCCCTGCGAGTGCCGCGAGCAGCGGATGCGGCGGGGGCGCAACAAAGGGGTCGCCTCGGTGATCCCGCCGCGCTACCGCGGCGTCTCCTTCGACCGCCCGCCGGTCAGCGACATGGCGCGGGACCTCTCCACGAAAGGCGCGCTGGCCGAAGTCCAGGCGTTCGTCGACGAGCTCGACGAACGCCTGGACGCGGGCCGCGGGCTGTGGCTGTTCGGCGACACCGGCACTGGCAAGACGACCCTCGCGATGCTGATCTCCAAGGCGGCACTGGAGAGCGGGCGTTCGGTCGCGATCTACTCGCTGCCGAAGCTGCTGGCGCGCATCCGCCGTACCTACGACTCCGAACCCGGCGGCGACTCCTACCTCGCCTTCTTCGAGCGCCTGGCCGCCGTCGACCTTCTCCACATCGACGATCTCGGCGCCGAGAAGCGCTCCGACTGGGTCCTCGAGCAGCTCTACGCGATCGTCAACGAGCGTTACGAGGCCCAGCGGTCGGTGCTAATCACCACCAACCTCCCACACGACGAGCTGGAGGAGCAGATCGGCAGCCGCACCGTGTCGCGCCTGAGCCAGATGTGCGACGAAGTGCCCCTGTTTGGGGCGGACCGGCGCTACGGCAAAGCCGCCTAGCCGCCCGCGCGTCAGAATCTCACTGTCATGCCGGGCATCGTCATAGTTGGCGCCCAGTGGGGCGACGAGGGGAAGGGCAAGGTCGTCGACCTGCTCGCCGAGCGCGCCGATCTGGTCGTGCGGTTCCAGGGCGGCAACAACGCCGGCCACACGATCGTCCGCGACGGCGAGGAGTTCAAGTTCCACCTGATCCCCTCCGGCATCCTCTACCCGGACAAGACCTGCGCGATCGGCAACGGCGTCGTCCTCGACCCCAGCGTCCTGCTGGGCGAGATCGATGGCCTGAGGAAACGCGGCGTCGACGTCGGCAACCTGCGGATCTCCGCCAACGCCCACCTGATCATGCCGTACCACGTGCTGCTCGACACGGCCGGCGAGGTGAAACTGGGCAAGCTCTCGATCGGGACGACGCGGCGCGGGATCGGCCCCTGCTACGCCGACAAGGCACTGCGGCTCGGCATCCGCGTCCAGGACCTGCTCGACGAGAAGATCCTGCGCACGAAGATCATGGCGGCGCTCGAGCCCAAGCAGCAGGCGCTGCGCGAACTCTCGGTGCAGCGGCGCAAACTGCGTAAGGAGGCCGGCGAGGGGACCTTCCAGGGCGGCGACCGATCGGTCGCCGCCGCGCCGGACCCGCGGCTCGACCTGCACACGATGACCGAGGAGTTCGCCGGCTACGGCCATCAGCTCGAGCCGCACATCGCCGACACCGCGCGCCTCTGCTGGGACGTGCTCGACAGTGGCCGCACCGTCCTCTTCGAGGGGGCCCAGGCGACGCTGTTGGACCTCGACCACGGCACCTATCCCTTCGTCACCTCGTCTAACCCGATCGCCGGTGCGGCCTGCGTCGGCGCCGGTGTCGGGCCAGGCGACATCGACGAGGTCTGGGGCGTCGCCAAGGCGTACGCGACGCGCGTCGGCGCCGGCCCCTTCCCGACCGAGCTGCAGGACGAGGTTGGCCGCCACATGCTGGAGCACGGCCACGAGTACGGGACGACGACCGGCCGTGAGCGGCGCTGTGGCTGGATGGACCTCGTCGCTCTGCGCTACGCCGTCCGCCTCAACCGGCTCGACGCGCTGACGATCACCAAGCTCGACGTCCTAAGTGGAATTGACCCGCTGCGGGTGGCGGTGCGCTACCGCTCACGCGAGGGGGCGATCTTCGACCGCTTCCCCTACCACCAGTCGATCCTCCACTCGGCCGAGCCCGAATACGAGGAGCTGCCCGGCTTCGATGCCGACCTCAGCGCTTGCCGCAGCGAGGCGGACCTGCCGCCGCAGGCGCGCACCTATCTCGAGTTCATCGCCGACTTCGCCGGTGTCCCGATCCGCCTCGTCGGAGTCGGGCCCGGCCGCGATCAGGTGGTCTGGATCGGCGACGAGCCCACCCTGCGGGCGGCCTGATCGCGCATGTCTGCGTCCTCGGTCGCTCACGTACGGAGCACGCCACGCTCCCTGCGTCCTTGACCTGCGCGATCAGGGACACGGGGGTACAAGAAGTCGCCGATTCGGCCTCTCTGCTCTAGAGTCTTAGTGTGGCATCCGGTAGACGCACGACCAAACTGGGAGAGCGGCTGCCAAGGGGTCGTCACGGGCTGCCGCGGGAGGCGGTGACGGAATCCCAGCGCCGTCGCATCCTGCAGGCGATGATCGAGGTCGTCGCCGAGCGCGGCTATCCAGAGACCCGGGTAGTCGACGTGATCGGCGTCGCCGGCGTGTCGAGAAAGACGTTCTATGAGCTGTTCGCCAGCAAGGAGGACTGCTTCCTCGCAGCCTACGATCTGCTGCTCGGCAACCTGCTGGGGGACACCGCAAAGGGCTTCGAGTCCAAGCCCGGAGCGCCGTGGGCGGAGCGAGTGGCGGCCGGCCTCTACGAGCTGCTCAAACACCTGGCCGAGCATCCCGACGAGGGCCGCTTCGCGATCGTTGAGGTGCTCGCGGCAGGGCCGAAGGCGCTCGCCCGGCGCGATGCCGCTCTACGCCAGTTCACTGGCTTTCTTGACGCCGGCCGAGCGGAGACGGCCGTCGAGCTGCCCGGCATTACCTCGCTCTCGCTGGCCGGAGGGATCAACGAGCTCCTCTACAGCGAGATTCTGCACGGCGCTTCCTCGCGGCTGCCAAGCCGCCTGCCGGATCTGATGTTTTGGATCACCCTGCCCTTCCTCGGTCCCGACGGGGCCGCCAAGGAGCGAGAACGGATTCGGCTTTCGATGCTCGAGTCCTAAGGCGCCCGTGTTAAGCCGCTCTTTTGCATGAATGGACGGGTTTATCTAAAGGCGGGGGCTGGTAGTTTCTGCTGCCGGAGGGTAGATCAAGGCGTATCTAAGGCCGAAGCTCGGGACGGGCAGGCCAAAAGGAGAGACCAAGACATGCGTAGAAACCTGCTTGTGGCACTTGCCCTGAGCGCGGCGCTTGCCGTCGGGGTGGCTGCATTCGCCAGCGCGGCGAGCATCACGATTCGGGCTGGGAACCTGATCACGACCTTTGGAGGCACCGCCTCGCCGAAAGCAATGCCGAGGAGCAACTACGTGCCAGTGAGCACCAACATCTTCGGCAAAATCAAAACCAGCGACGGCACCCATCCTTCGGCGCTGCGCGAAGTCGACGTCAACATCGACAAGGACGTCAAAATCAACGTCAAGGGCTACCCGACCTGCAAACCGGGGCAGCTCGAGGCGCGTGACACCAAAGCCGCTATGAAAGTCTGCGGCACCACGACCCTCGGCAGCGGCGAAGCCAACGTCGAGATCGCTTTCCCCGAACAGGAACCGATTCTCGTCAACAGCCCGATCACCGTCTTCAACGGCGGCGAAAAAGGCGGCAAAGTCAAGCTCCTGATCCACGTCTTCATCACCGTGCCCGTCCCGGCGGCAATCGTCACCGAAGTGACGATCAAACGGTCCGGCAGCGGCCTCAAATCGGTGTCGAAAATCCCGGTGGCTGTCGGCGGCAGTGGCTCGGCGATCGACTTCAAATTCAAACTCGGGAAGACCTACAGCTACAAAGGCAAAAAGGTCGGCTACTTCGAAGCCAAATGCCCCGACGGCAAATTCAAAGTCACCACGCCGCGCATCCTGTTCAAAAACGAAGCCAAGGTGCCGAACGTGCCTGCCACGACCACCCTCAAAGGCAGCCTGCTCGTACCCTGCACGCCGAAAGGCTGAGCTACAAGCTCGCTTAGAGCTACAAGCAGATCAAAGAGGCGGCCTCCGGGCCGCCTCTTTTTTGCCCTTGCATAGTTCCCGCATCCCCACTAGGTTCGAGTGGAGTTTTCTAAGGAAACACTAAAAGTTCGCACTTTCGCGGGCAGAGGAGAGTTTGATGCGCAGCAAGATGGCGATGGCTCTTGCCTTGATTGCGATACCGGTAGTCGGATTCGCCGCGCTCGCCAGTGCAGCGAGTGTCTCCGTTAGATCCGGCCAGCTGCTGTTCACGATCGGAGGCACCGTCTCGCCCAAGCAACTGCCCAAAAACGACTACGTCCCGGTCACGACGGCGGTCTTCGGCAAGATCAAGGCCAGCGATGGCAGTCATCCGCCGGCGCTGCGCGAAGTCGTCGTCGATATCGACAAGGACGCCAAAGTCAACGTCAAGGGCTACCCCGTCTGCAAAGCCGGCGAACTCGAGGCGCGCGACACCGAAGCAGCGAAAAAAGTCTGCGGCGACGCGGAAATCGGTAATGGCCTCGCCCATGCCGAGATTGCCTTCCCGGAACAACCGCCGATAACCGTGGCGAGCCCGATCACCGTCTTCAATGGCGGCGAAAAGGGCGGCAAGGTCAAGCTGTGGATCCACACTTTCATCACGGTGCCGGTCCCGGCGGCAATCGTGACCGATGTGACGATTCAGAAGAAAGGCCAGGGCCTCCACACCGTCGCCCGCATACCGGTCATCGCAGGCGGCAGCGGCTCGGCGATCGACTTCAAATTCAAGGTTGGGAAGACCTACAGCTACAAAGGCAAGAAGGTTGGCTACGGCGAAGCCAAATGCCCGGACGGAAGGTTCATCGCCCAGGTGCAGAAAGTTCTCTTCAAGAACGAAGCCAAGGGGCCAAGTTTCCCAACCGCAACGAGTCTCAAAGGGACCTTCATCGCACCCTGCACGCCGAAGGGCTGAGCAGGGGTCCTATTCGCCCTGTTCGAAGGTGTGCTGGTAGATCGTCGGCGGCCCGCTGCCGTAGATCGGGTCGAAGGGCGCCTGCGGGCTGCAGCCGGGGGCGGGGACGGTGGTCGTGCTTCCCTGATCCGCGAAGGCAAAGTGTTTGAGCCGTTCGAAGAATTCGGTCGCTTTTTTCAGTCTTTCTTCTTCGTCTTTCGCTTCGACGCGGCTGTTGAAGTCAGGATCTTTGGGCGTTTCGGGGTCGAGCGTCGCGGTGATGCCCGAGCTGCACTGGCGGGTGTCGAAGTTGAGCAGGCCGCTGGCGAGGCGGTCCCCGGTGCCGGGCTGCATGTAGGCATTGTTGCGGTTGGTCGTGAGGCGTTTGGGGAAGCTAGCTGCCGATTCTGGGCCGAGCGGGGCAATGGCTCGGAGGAAGCGAGTGCCGCCGACGATCCGGCCGTTCGTAGCCGCCGCAACATTTCCCATCGCCGCGGCGAGCTCGCGTTTGTAGAGGCTGAGGCCAGTGAGAATCGGGTTGAGGTTGCGCGCGAAGGGATCAACCGCTCGCAGCAGCACCGGGAAGTCATCGCGGAGGAATTTGCGCAGGGCTGGGAGGGCGGTGTCGGAGCGTTCTATCACCGGCCCAAAACCCTCGAAGAAGCCTTCCGCCTCCGGAGCGACCTCTGAGAGTGAGATGAGGGTCGGCGAGAGCTCTCTCACCGCTGGTAGCAGCTGGCGCATCAGCGGGTCAGTGTTGACCGCGAACTCTCGGAGCCGATCGAAGGTCAGTCTGGACTCATCGAGGAAGGTGGGGAAGGCGCGGAACAGCGCTTCGATGTCGCGGTCGCGCGCTGCAGTCGTTTGGAAGACCGCGTTGGAGCTTTGGATCAGGTCGGCAAGCTGGCCTTCGCGGCCGCGCAGGGCCTGGAAGGTGACAGCGCCGTTGCTGAAGAGCTGCCGGATCGCCAGGCGTTGCGTGTCGAGGACGCGGAAGAGCTTGTCGAGTTCGGAGAAGAAGGGGTCGAACTCGGCGAATGCGGTGGAGAGCGCCTGCCCGTTGCCCTGGATCGCGATCGCAGCCTGCTGTTGCCACTGCTGGAAGGCGGCGCGGGTGCGGGCATCGAAGGTGCGGAAGATCTCGTCGAGCTGGACCGATTCGGCGATGTTGGCGGCCGGGAGCGTGGCGCCGTCGTCCAGCTTGGCCGCATCGCTGTCCCCCGGCGTCAGCTCGACGTAGGTCTCGCCGAGGAGCGTCTTGGTGCGAAGGACGGCGCGGGTCCCGCGAGGAATCGGACCGTACTTGTCGTCGAGGTAGATCGTCGCCAGCGCGTCTTCGCCGTTAGGCGCCAGTTCGATGTCTTGGACTTTGCCGACCGAGACCCCGGAGATCCGCACATCGGACTGCTGGGCGAGCTGCGTCGCCTCGCGGAAAGGGATCTTGATCTCGTACGGCTTCGCCTTAAACGGGGTCGGACCACCGAAGGTGATCCAGAGAAAGAGCAAGATCCCGAAGCACGAAAGCGCGAAGCCGACGATGACCAGGAGTTGAGCGGTGCTGGGGGCCTTCTTGCTCATTTGGCTTCCGGTCCGCAACCGCCGATAGCTTCGGCGGCCGGGTCGCTGGTGTCAGGGGGGATTACTGGAAGTTCTTTGGGAGTTGGCACTCGATTCGCCTGGATGAGCGTTTTGATGTATGCCCGGGTGCCAGCCGCAGCGTCGGCAAGCTGTATGCCGTTGCAGGAGAGCAGGGCCAGGGTGCGCTGGATTGGCCCGCCGGCGTCGGCGAGGTTGAAGCTGGCGTTGATGTTGTGGTTGAGCCAGGGCAGATAGAACAGATAGCTCTCACGTGAGCCGTTCGGCTTGTAGGCCAGCAGGTTGAGGAGGGAGTTGAGGCCGCCGATCGCGTTGCCGAAGCTGGTGACCGATTTGTCGAAGTCCGCCGAGCCCTGCTTGAGATGGGTGACGACCGGGCGGATTTGGCGGGTGACGGGACGGATCTGGTCGCGAATCGGGGCTAGGGTCTGGCTGAACTGGCGCTCCTGTGCGTCCAGCGCCGGTCCCAGCGCCTGCGCCTGCGGAATCAGCTTGAGCAGAGCGGGACGAGCCGCGTTGGAGAAGCGGGCGGAGCTGGCGAGGCCACCCTGCAAGGCCGCCAGCATCGCCGGGAACTCGACCAACGTCTCCTGGATCGACGCCTGCTGATTAGCGAAGTTGCCGAACACGTCTTTAGAGGAGGTGACGAAGCGTTCGAGCTGGGCGTCGCGACGACCGAGTTCGGCGGTCAGCAAGCCGAAGTCGTGGATCACGTTCGCGAGAGCGCGGCGACGAGCGGCGACGGCGCGATTGAGGTCGGCGACGGTGTGGACGAAGGGGCCGAAACGGCGGAAGGCGCCCGAGAGTTGCTGCGGGCGACTGCCAAGCCCCTGCGCCCCGCCGCTGACGAGCAACTGGATGTAGCGGCGCGTATCTTCGTCGAAGGTCGAGAGGAAGGCTTCGAAGTTGACCGTCGGTTCGGTGCGCGAGAGCGGGAAGTTGTGCCCCTCCTCGATGTGCCCGGGCGCTTTGCCGGGGTCGACCTCGACGACCATGTCGTTGAGGTTCGTTTTCGGCCGCAACAGCAGCGTCGCGTCGGGGTGAATCAGCTCCAGGTACTCGGGGTTGACGTCCAAGCCGACGACGGCGTGGCCTTCCTCGACGTCGACGGAGGAGATTTTGCCGATCCGGACACCGGCGATCACGACGGCCTGCCCCTGGCCGGGGGTGACCGCCTGGGCGCTGGAGAACTCTGCCGTGAGGGGGGCGAAGTCTTCGCCGACAAAAGGCGTCCAAGACGGCAGCGCCGCTTTCTGCTGGGTGAAAATCCAGAGCGTCATCGCGATCGCGACGGTCGAGAGAACCGCGATCGCGATCGTGTCCTTGCCGCGACCGCGCGTCTGCCGGCTCAAAGTGGCCCGGAAGTGCGCCCAGCGGCTCTGTCGACCTTGATCGCTCATGGGCTCAATGGGGTGAGGCTGGGCCCGCCGGGCTGGCCCAGCGGACCGTTCAGGTCAGGGACAGGTTGGGTGTGGCAGCGGACGTTCGGTTTCTTCGGTGGCCGCCCACCCAGCTGAGGTTGCACGCCGCTCGGCGCGGCGATCGTATTGGCCCAGTCGGCCTTGTCGGTGGTGAGGTTGCCCCCTGGGTTCGCACCGGTGACAAGTAGCGGGCCGCCGCCAGCCTGGGCACGGGCATAGAAGCCGTTGCCGTCGAAGTTCTGGCCCCAGCCGGAGAGGTTGGCGAGAGAGTAGAAGAACTCCCGGTAGCTGGGCCCGCCGGTGCTGAACGGGTCGTTGATCGTCTGGTTGCCAGTTGGGACGAAGACTTTGGTCGTGCAGAGGCTGATGCGGTTGATCTGGGGGATCGTGTTCGCCTTGCCGGCCTGGGTCGCGCCGGCGAGGCCGGGCGTCGCTTCGCGCAGGAGCTTGGCGATTCCACCCAGCTCCCTGCCGGAGAAGAGCGGACGCGCCTGCTGCAGCCAGGGCCGCCCGGCGGCAATCCAGCCCGGCAGCTCTTCGACAGCGGGACGCATCTCGATTGCCCAGGCTCGCAGCGGAGGCAGGGCACGATTGAGGCTAACGAGCGAACGCCGGGCCGTGCGAAGAGTGGGTGCGAAGCGGCCGACCGTCGTCGCAAGGTTCCGCGACTGCGCGGCGAGGGCGCCGGTGAAGACGTCGAAGTTGACGATCAGCCCCTGCAGATCCTCCTCGCGCCTGGCGAGGGCGCCGAAGGCGCGACCGGAGGAGGCGATCAGCCGTGCGAGATCGCCGGGCTCGGTGCCGAGCAGCGCGTTGGTCACCTGGGCGGAATAGCGGCCGGCCGTCCCGCCGTAGAGGAAGGCGTCGCCGATCCCTTCGGCGCCGCTCCTGCCCTGTACCTCGGCCGGGAACCCTTCGTCTTCTGCCGCCGTCGGCTCACGGGTGAGGGCGTCTCCGAAGCCTTCCAGCAAGCGGCTGAGGTCGGCCCGCACCGGAGACTGCAGCGCGGTGAGGATCTCGTCCAGCTGAACGCTGATCGAGGTGCGGCTGACCGGGATCGTGTCGCCGCTATCCATCTCGGGAGCGCTGGCGCTGCCGGGGTCGAGATCGATGAAGAAGTTCCCCTCGAGGAAAATCCGCGGCCGGATCTGGGCGTAGGCGTCGGCGTGGATAGGCCGGCCCTTGTCTTCGACGGTGAAGGTGACGGTCGAGGTCTCGCCGTCGCTGCTCGCCTCGATCACTTTGCCGACGTCGACGCCGGCGATCCGCACCGGCGAGTTGACCGAAATGTTGGCCGAGTTGGCGAAGGTCGCCTTCAGCTCGTAGCCGTAGCCGGTGAAGGGGACATGTTTGGTGAAGGCCAGGTAGGGGCCGAGCGTGAAGATCAGCAGGAAGACCAAGGCGATCGTCGCGTTGCTCGGTCGCCAGCGGAAGCGTCCCCCGTCCGCGGTCTGCCTGGTGTCGCGCTCCGGCAGGCGTCCCATCAGCCTTCCTCGTTCGTCGTCGTGGTTCCCCAAAGCCGGGGCGACCTTCCGATCACTACCTGCCCCGGCACGTAGCGCTCGTTCCCCGCTTCACACACCTTGTCCTGACCTGGCGCCGCGGTGCGCGGATAGGGATTCGAGTGGAGGAAGTTTTTGACCCTGTCCTCCGGTCCGCTGGCCGGCGCGGAGGCCGGTCCTGCCTCGGAGTTGGGGCCGTCGGGAGGCGCGAACGGCAGCACCTGCAGCCAGTTGCCGTTGCCGTTGCCTTCGCCGCCGACGCTGGCGAAGTTCTGGAAGGCGATGCTGAGGTAGTGGCAGAAGGTCTGGGCCGGCGCGATGTAGCGAATCCCGGGCTCGAGCACTTCGTTGGTCTCGGTCAGCAGTTCGAGTCCGTTGAATACACCGGGCTCGTTCTGGAAAGCGAGAAGGGCGTCTGCGGTCGGATCGAGCTGGGCGTTCAAAGCGGGCGAGGCGTTGAAGACGGGGATGCCGGCGCGCAGGGCGGAGTTGATCGTCGGCGAGGTCTCGGCGAGGGCTCGGGCGCCGGGCTGCAGGGCAGCGAAGACACGCTGGGAGCTGCGCAGGAAAGGTCGGATCGCCGGTAGGTCCTCGACCGCCGAGTCGAGGAAGGGCGGGCCTTTCGAGATCGTCTCCTGGATGAACGGCCGCGAGACGCGGGCGAAGGCGGCGAAGGTGCGGTCGAGGGCGACGAACGTGCTGGCGTTGGTCTCGGCGACCGGGGCGACCGTGGCGGCGAGGTCCTCCAGCGCCCGCCAGAAGCCGCCGAAGTTGGTGTCAGGGGCGACCAGCGTGCGCAGGAGCGGCTGCCCGTTTTCCGCCAGCCGACGCAGGGCACCGAGGGCGCTGTTGATTTGTGGACCGCGGCCGGCGAGGGCGTTGCCGAAGCCGCTGAGGTTGCGCTGGATCGCGTTGCGAGTCGGCTCGTCGAACATGTTGAAGAACTGATCGATATCGACCGGTTCGGGCCGTGCCGCGGCGAGCGGGATCGTGTCGCCGGCCTCGAAGCCCTCGGAGGACTCGCCGGTGACGATCTGCAGGTACTTGAGGCCGAGCGGCGATTTCGGGCGGATGATCATGGTCGAGTCGACCGGAACCGGTTCGGCACTCTTGTCGAGGCGCAGGTCGAGCTCGGCGGCGACGCGGCCGTCCTCGAGCTGCACCGGCACCACGCCCCTGACCACGCCGACCCGGGCGCCGCCGATCCGCACCTCGTTGCCTTTGACGATCGCGTTCGCGTTGGGCACGCGGGCGGTGAGGTTGTAGGTGGAGACGAAGGGGAGGCCATTGTTGGCGTTGTAGGCGAGAAAGACGGCGACGATGACGACCAGCACGGTGACCGCGCCGACGATCGCCGGGCTGCTCGCCACTCCCTGTATGCCGCTGCGACTTCTCATCGGCCGAGGAAGTAGTCGAGGAGTGCGCGATGGGAACGGGAGCTGAGTTCTTCGGCGCCAGGCTCTCCACTTGCGCCAAGCTCTTCTCCCTCGCCGAGCCCCGGAACGGAGGGCGAGACAGGTGGCGCCTCGGCATCGGCCTCAAGGCCAAGCCGGTCGGGCGCCGCAAGTGCGCCCGATGCGCTCGCTTCGCCGTCCGTTTCGGCGATCTCTTCCTGGAACTGGCGGTAGAGCGAGGCCGGATCGAATACCGACGAGATCGAAGCGTTGAGGCCGTTAAAGTTGGCAGCGCAGCCGCTGTCAGGCCCGGTTACGTAATCGACGCAGTTGCTGAGGGTGACCCGCGCGCGCAGGAAGTGGCCGTAGCGGTCGAATTCATTCGCCGCCGCGGTGGTGTTGTAGATCAGATCCACCAGCCCTTCCCAGCCACCCTCTTTTTCGGTGCTGACAAGGAATTTCGCCAGTTCGGTGGTCGGCACCGCACCGCTCTGGGCCAGGTTGCGAATAGCGCGCACGACCGGATCGGCGGCGCGGATCTTCGGCCCGGCTTCCTCGGCGGCGGCACCGAGCGACCGCAGCGCCACGGTCGAGGCAGCGGAGAAGGGAGTCAGCGCACGCGTCGCTTCGGTGAAGGCCGGGGTGGCCAGATCGAGGTCGGTGAAGACGGGGGCGGCGGCGTCGGAGAAGCCCTGCAGACCGCGCATCGTCTGCCGCAACTCGCGCAGGAACTCGGGCAGCCTGCGGAAGGACGCTTCCAGATCCTCGCCCCGTTCGGCACTCGCTTCGGCAGCCGCGCCGGCGTTGGAGAAGAAGCCGGCGACGCTGGCGCGCTCGCGCGACATCGCGGCGAGGATCCGCTCGGAGTCGGCGTTGAGCTGGGCGAGCTGCTGACGCTGCTGCGAGAGGGTGCCGAGCAGGCGGGTCGTGTCGCGCAGCAGCGGGTTGGCTCGTTTGACCGCCTCCTCGACGTCCTCGCCCCGGCCGGCGAGGCCGACGCCGAGTTCGTTGAGGATGAGCCGGAAGCGCTGCACGTACGGCAGGCGGTTGATGTTGTTGATCAGGTCCGGGTCGACCGTGGAGCTGTTCTGCTCCAGTGGCAACAGCAGCTGACCGGCGCCGCGCTGACCCTCGGGGATCTCGCGCAGCGGCGGCGGGGGCTGCGAGCCGGGCGCCCGTGGCAGGGTCGGCCGGCAGTCGATGAACTTCTCGCCGATCAGCGACTGGGGGCGGATGGTGCAGCTGGCGTCGCGACGAAAGTCCTGGAAACCCGGGTCGTCGATCTTCATCACCATCACGGCCTTGCCGGGAATCGCCTGCGGCCGGCCGTCCTCGTAGCTCGAGATCTCGCCCAGCCTGGTCACGTCGACCGACTCGATCTCGCCGACGGTGGCGCCCGCCACGCGGACTTCCTCGCCGGAGACGAGGAAGGAGCTGTTATCGAAGATGGCGCGGACCAGGTAGGCGTCGTCGCTGTCTTCGCCGGTGGCGAGCAGGACGATCGCTACCACCGCCACGACTGCAACGATTGCCAGGAGCGCTTTTCTCATGGGCTGGATGGTGCGTCGGCCGGGTCGCATTCAGGTGGGGTGACGTCGGCGCCCGCGAAGGGCGGCTCGGTGAAGGGGCTGGAGCTGTCGGGTGCGGGCTGCGTGGCGCCGCCCGGGCAGGGCTTCCTGACGCCCGCCGAGGGGCCGAAGAAGTCGTACTGCTGATTCGGCGGGATCGGCTGCAGCTGCGCGCTGGCGGTGTCGTACCCGAAGAGGTTCGAGACCAGCTGAGCGCGGGCGTAATGGCCGTTGCCGTCGTAGTTAGCGGTCAGCTGGCCCAGCTTGGCGAAGCCGTTGAAGATGTCCGGCGTGTAGGCGCGCGCGAAGCGCAGGTTCGGCAGGAAGGCCTCGATCGCGTCTTCTGCGTGCGGGAACGCCCTCGAGGCGCGCTCCTGCACGACCGGCAGCGAGGCGAAGGTTTCACCGGTGTCGTTGGCGAAGCCAGGCCGCCGCATCGTCAGCCGCAGGTTGCGGAAGACCGGGATCGCCCTGGCGAGGAAGGGCTGCAGTTCGCGCAGGAACGGCGCCAGGTCTTTGGTGGCCGGCTTGGAAGCTTCGACCAGCGGGTCGAGGTCGTCGAGGGCCGCCCGGAGGTTGACGAAGGTGGTGTTGCTCTGGCGGAAGACCGGCGGCAGCAGCTCCAGGGTGTCGCTGAAGGCCTGGTTTTGGGTCGCGATCGCGGTGAAGGCGGTGTTGGCGTTGGAGAAGGCGCTGGAGAGGTTCTCGCCGCGCTCGGCGACCGCCGTCACCAGCTTGCTGGAGCTGACGACGAAGCGCTGCAAGAGCCGCTGATCGGCATTCAGTTCACTGACGAAAGCACCGGTCCGGTCGAGGGCGGGGCCGAAGTACTTGAAGGCCTCGTTGGCGTCCTTGCCGTGACCGGCGTAGCTGGTCGCGGTGCCACGGATGAAGTTGCCGAGGCCGTCGCGCACCGACTTGGGGAAGGAGTTGAGGAACTGGTCGAGGTCGACCGCCGTGGTCGTCGAGTCGAGGCCGAGGACTGCGTCGTCGTCGAGCGCTGGGTTGCTGTTCGGGCCGGGGCTGATCGAGACGTAGTGGTTGGCGACGCCGGCCAGGGAGGTGGCGCGGATCGCCGCCGTGGAGCCCTCGTGCAGCTCCTGGTCGATGCTGATCTTCACCTCGGCGAGGTTGTCCTCGGTCAGCTCGATGCTCTCGACCGAACCGACCGGCTGACCGCCGATTAGAACCTGGTTGTCGGGGACGAGCTGGGCGGCGTTCTGGAAGACGAGGCTGTAGCGGTGGCCGTTGCCACCGAGGAGGACGATCACAAGGGCGATCACGACGACCGTCAGGCCCGCGATCGCGGCAATCCGGGCAGGGGTCGTCCCCCGGCCACGGGACGGGCTTTTCTCCTCGCCTAACGGTTTCGCAGCCACGTGTCGTCGCTTGCGGTTCCCCCGCCTCCAATACCAGGAGAACTGCGGAGCGAATCGTATCCGAGCGGTCAGTCGAGCACTGCCTGGCCACGCAGGGGCTTAACTGGAAGTCAACGCGCTCATTCCGCTTGAGGTCAGACGTTGAGTCGAGGCAGCGCCCGCTCCAGCGGCCGCGGCAGCCACCACACCCGCTCGCCCATCAACAGCATCAGCGCCGGCAGCAGAACGATGCGGACGACCGTAGCGTCGAGCAGCACGGCGACGGTCAGGCCCACTCCGAGCTGGCTGATCGTCGCGATCGAGGCGCCGGCAAAGGCGACAAAGACGGCCATCATGATCGCCGCCGCGCCGGTGATCACCCTCGCCGTCTTCGCTAGTCCGAACTCGATCGCGTCGGTGTGTCCGTGACCGGCGTCGTAGCGCTCGCGCATGCGCACCAGCAGGAACACCGCGTAGTCGATCGAGAGGCCGAAGACGACGCCGAAGATCGAGACCGCGCCGACGGCGTCGACGTACTCGTCGCCGCCCAGCGGCCAGCTCTCGGGCAGGTAGGTGAGCAGGGTCAGAACCCCGAAGGCGACGGCGACGGTCGCCAGGTTGAGACCAACCGCGATCGCCGCCAGCGGCAACGCCCGCAGCACCCAGACGAGGACGAGGAAGGTTACGAGGGTGATCGCGACGACGACAAGGGGAATGCGGGCCCGGGTAACGCTGCTGTAGTCATTCAGCTGGGCCGCTCCTCCCGCGACGCCGGTCGAGACGTTGGCTTCGCGGGCCAAGTCCGCCGCTTCCTCCTCGAGCCGGTCGTGGAGCGCGATCGAGCCCGGCGTGTTGAACGTATACCGCGAGAGCACCAGCACGGTGGCGGCCTGACCGCTGTCGAGGTCGACCGCCGTCGCCGCGCGCTCCCGCAACGTCGGGCGCGCCCCGTCGAGGGCGGCGAGCACGAAAAAGCCGGAGTCGAAGAAGCCTGGGGTGGCGCGCTGCAGGCGGCTCGACTGCCGATTCAGCCGCCGGTCGCCCGCGATCACCTGGACCGAGGCGCGCCGCAGGCCCGACTGCAGCGGGTATGAGCGGTTGAACCCCGCCGCGAGGTTTTCTTCCAGCGCCGAGACGCCGTCCCCCAGCCGGGAGATGCCGCCGGCGAGGGCGTTCATCACGGCGCCGAAGCGGCTGAGCCCGTCGTCGAGCCTCGACGCGGCCCCGGACAGGCGCTCGGCGCCCCCGGCCAGTCTCTGACCGCCGGTCTCGAGGCGCCGCAGTCCGTCGGAGAGTTGCGAGGTTCCGTTTTGCAGCCGCCGCAGGATGTGCAGGCCGGATACCAACCAGGCGGTCACCTGCTCGGCTTCCTCAGCGTCTTCGAGCAGGCGCGCCTGCAGCGCCGAGAGCTCCGCCGGCAGCCCCGCGTATTCGGGCGCGTAGGGCTGGCCGCTGACGGGATCGGTCCCGCTGACCGCGGCAAGCGCCTGCCGCACCGCCTCGAAAGCCGCCGTGTAGTTGGGATCGGTTTTGCCGACAGTCATCGCTTCGAGCTGCTGGAGCGCAGCCGTTAGCCGCTCGTTGGCGACTTCGGCAGGACCCACCAGCTGCGGCAACTTCTGGTGAGACTCCCGGTTGAGCGACTTCTGCAGGCGCCGCGAGCGGACGAGGGCGTTGCGACGCAAGTTGGGGCCGAGGCTTTGGACGGCGAATTTCACCTGCAGGCCAGCCAGGGCGGCCCGGTGCTGGGCGGAGGCGAGCCGGCGCGTGCCGGACGCGAAAACCTCCAGCCCCGCGACAGCCCGTTCGCTGCCAGCGGTGGCCCGCGCGAGCGCCGCGGCGATCGCAGTGGCGCCCTCCTCGGCCCTGTCGGTCCCCTGCGAGATCAGGCCGGCGCCGTAGGTCGCTTTCGACAACCCCTCACGCAGTTGCCGGACGCCGAAGGCAGCGCGGCGAAGGTTGCGGCCGAGACGGCCGAACTGCGCCAGCGGGCCGCCCGGTTCGCCGGCCCCGACGAGGCGGCGACCGGTCAGGCGCAGCGGCTCGACCGCCTCGGCGACCTGACCGGGGCCGATCACCGCCTGCACGCCGGGCAGCTCGGCGATGCGCTGCTGCCAACGACTGAGGGCGTTGAGGCGGCCCGGATCGGTGATCCCCCCTTCATCGACGGTGGCAACAACCAGGAAGGGGGCGTCATAGCCGGGACCGATCGCCCTCGAGATCAGCTCGAAGTCTTGTCGGACCGGATCGTCGGGGGCGAGCTGCTCCTGGCTTGGGGGACCGGTCTTCAGGGCCAGCGCCGGCGCCGCCAAGAGGAGCACGATCGCCCCGATCGCAGCGGCGACAACGACTGGTCGGCGGAGCGCCGCGCCAACCAGCGCCATCAGGCGCGAATCGCCCTCCGCGGGCGCCACTGGGCCGATCCGCCAACGGTCGATGTTGGGACCGAGCAGGACGAGCACCGCGGGCCCGCCAACCACTGCGACGAGGACGCTGAGGGCAACGACCAGTGCCAGGGTCACCGCCAGCGAACCCAGCAGTGATCCCGGCACGAGAAGGAAGGCGACCAACATCGAGAGCAGCAGGGTGCTGCCGGCGAAAACGGTGGTGCGGCCGGCGGTGCGCCGGGTGGTGCGCGCGGCCTCGATCGTCGTCGCCCCTTCGGACAGCTCCTCCCGGAAGCGGGAGACGATCAGCAGCGCGTAGTCAACCCCCAGGGCAAGGCCCATCATCGTGCAGACGACGAGGGCGAAGGCGTCGACGCTGAAGGAGTCGGCCAGCACCGACAGCAGGCCGCGCGAGGCAATCACGGTCACCGCCCCGAAGGCGAGCGGGACGAGCGCGGCGACGGGCGAGCGGAAGACGAGCAGGAGGACGATCAGCAGGATCGGCAGCGCGATCAACTCGCCGCGCTCGGTCGCGGCGATCGATTCGTCCTGGATCGCTCGCGAGAGAGTGGCAAAGCCGGTCTGGGTGGCATCGACGGGCGGGCGCACTCGTTCCTCCAGAACCTCGTTCAGTTCAGGGACGGTCTCGTTGACCGCCTCGCGAATGCCGACGTGAAAGTCGACGAGGATCAGGGCGCGGCCTGGATCCGGGCGCAGGCGGCGCACCGCGCTGCGGTCCCAGGGGGAGAGAGTCGTCACCTCGGGGTTTTTGCGAAGGGCGCGGATCAGCTCCGGGCCCTGCCGGTCGACCTCTGCCGCTGGGCCGCGCAGCAGGATCACGAACGGCGCGCTTTCGCCAAAGTGCTCGCGCAGCATCTCGTTGGCGCGCTCGGACGAAGTGCCGGGAATGCGCAGCGAGCTTGGACTGAGCTTCTCCTCGAGGCCGATTCCGATGATGCCGAGGAAGACGAGAACCAGCGCCCCGATGGCGAGCACGCGGCGAGGCTGACGCAGCAGCAGCGGGGCCTGAGGCTCCTCGGCGTCCTCCCGCAGCGCTGCCTGCTGGCGCTCTCCCCTGCTCCTTCTCAAAGGCACCCGTGGTAGTTTGGCGGTCGAGGCAACTGAGGGGAGTCAGGGATGCGAAGGATCGTTCTGAGCACTGCGATCGGGTTGATCGCAATCGCCCTCGTCGCGGTGGGTGCGGCGCAGGCGATAGAGCTGCGCGTGGGCAAGATCGTCATCACCACCGACGGCGGCTTCACGCCGACGACCCTGCCGAAGCGAGAGAACGCGCCGATCAAACTTTACGGCCACGCGCGCTTCAAGACGATCGACGGCACCCGACCCTCGCCGCTGCGGACGCTGGAGATCGAATTCGACAAGCACGGCGCCGTGGAGACCCGCGGCCTGCAGAAATGCACCCAGGCGAAGTTGGTCGCGACGACGGTTGCGCGGGCGCGCAAACAGTGCCCGGATGCAATCGTCGGCACCGGCTTCGGGACGGCGGTCGTCGAGCTCCCCGAACAGCGGCCGATCGAGGCCTCCTCCGCGCTAACCCTCTTCAACGGGCCGCGGGTGCACGGCAACCCGTCGGTGCTCGGCCACGCGCACCTCGACTACCCGGCGCCGACCACGTACGTGATCTTGATCGAGATCGAAAAGATCAACAACGGTCGCTACGGCTTCAGAACCGTCGCCGACTTCCCCCGCATCGCCAACGACTACGGCTCGCCGCTTTACGGCCGGCTGAAAATCGGCAAGGAATGGATCTTTAAGGGCAAGCGGCTGAGCTTCGCCAACGCCCACTGCCCGGACGGGCGCCTGCAGGCGCGGGGCGAATTCTCCTTCAAGGACGGCAGCTCGGTCCAGGGCACGTTGTTCAGGCCCTGCAAAGTCAGGAACTAGCCCGCAACCTGAAAACGCTACCTTCGTTGTGTGCCGCGTGTTGAGGGAGCAATGAGACGGCGGGGACGAAGGGGAGCTGTGACGCTTGCCGCGGCCTGCATGGCGCTGGTTCTCTCGCCGCTGGGCGCAGCCGAGGCCGCCAGGGTCACGGTTGGCGACCTCATCCTGCAAGCGGACGGAGGGTTCTCGCCGCACCAGCTGCCGCGCGGAGCGTACGCCCCGATCAGCTTCCAGGGGCACGCCAACATCAAGATGCGCGACGGCTCGGTGCCGCCGGCGGTGCAACGCATCCGGCTCGACTACGACAACGACGGTCTGCTGACCACCGCCGGCCTGCCCGTGTGCGGCGCGGGGCAGCTAGCGAGCACGACGACGACCGAGGCACGAAACCGTTGCGGCAGCGCCCAGGTCGGCAGCGGCCACGTCGAGGCGACGGCTGCCATTCCCATCTTTGGCCGTGTCGACGTGCGCGCCCCCCTTACCTTCTTCAATGGCCCCAAACAGGGCCGCCGTTGGACCGTGCTAGCGCATGCGCAGACGGTGGTGCCGGTGCCGGAAACCTACGTCGTATCGATCCCCGTCGAACGACGGCGTGGCGCCTACAGCTACCGCTCGAACGATCGACATGCCGCCGATCCTGGGCGGCTTCGGAGCGCTCACCCACATCGACGCCAAGATCGGCCGCCGCTACCGGGCGGGAGGAGAGGAACGCAGCTTCGTCTCGGCCCGCTGCTCGGACGGCATCCTGCAGACCCAGGGCTACGTATCCTTCGCCAACGGCGACATCATCAGCGGCAGCATCTTCAAGCCGTGCACGCCGATCGACTAGCTTCGACCCCTGCCGGCGGCGGGCGGACCTTCCTATACTTGCCGGCCGCGGGCCGTTAGCTCAACCGGTAGAGCAGGAGACTCTTAATCTCAAGGTTGAAGGTTCGAGTCCTTCACGGCCCACTGAAAGAGCGGTGGTCAGCGGTTGACGAGTACGTCGGCGCCCTTCTCGCGCCGCATGACCGTGCCTTGGACGAGGCTCTCGAAGCCTGCGGGCGGGCTGGGCTGCCGGCGATCCAGGTCTCGCCGCCTCAGGGCAAGCTGCTGCATCTGCTTGCCGCGACCATCGGCGCGAAGAAAATTCTCGAGTTCGGCACGCTCGGCGGCTACAGCACCATCTGGCTGGCCAGGGCGCTGCCCAAAGATGGACGTCTGATCACCCTCGAGGCCGACCCTCACTACGCCGAGGTGGCGCGGGCGAACATCGCACGCGCCGGCTTGAGCGCGCTGGTCGAGCTGCGTGTCGGGGCGGCGCTGGACCTGCTGCCCGCGCTCGCCAGCGAGGATGGCGGCCCCTTCGACTTGACGTTCATCGACGCCGACAAGGTCCACAGTCCGGACTACTTCTCATGGTCGTTGGAACATTCCCATTCGGGGAGCCTGATCGTCGCCGACAACGTCGTCCGCGACGGCACCCTCGCCGATCGGGAGAGCGACGATCCGAAGGTCGTGGCACAGCGTCGCCTGCACGAGATGCTGGCCACCGAGCCGCAGGTCAGCGCCACGACGATCCAGACCGTCGGCGGCAAGGGCTACGACGGCTTCGCCCTCGCGCTCGTCACCACTTAGCCGGCTGGACATGGGCGGTCCTCACCGCTCGCTCGCCTCCATCTGCTCCAGGCCCCGGTCCAGGGCGGCGATGGTCGTCGCACCCGCGGGCACGGGGGTGGCCCGGAACGTCGAGACCGGCAGCTGCAAGCGGAAAGCGGCATGCCCGTCGCGGTCGAAGGCGGTCACGAGGGGATTGTCTCCCCAGCTCACGAGCCAGCCACCTCCCGGGAGCGGTCGCGCCGAGCCACAGCAATGGCTCGTCCTGATCTGCGGATCGTTCAGCTGTCCGAGGTAAGTCGCGGTGCGCTGGTTGAGATCAAGCCGATAGGAAACGACGCGGGGTCGCCGGGGCCGGTCCTTCCCGTTGTCGTAGACGCTGATGTTGCCGCTCTCACCGACACGGGCGTCGTGCTGGCCGCCGAACAGCTTGGCGGCCGGATCACCGACGAGCCGCAGCGACTCCGCCGTCTTGGTGCCGCCCAGCTTCCAGAGGATGTCGCCCGTCGAGCGCTCGATGCCGTAGATCGCGTCGGTGTGGCGCATCGATACGACCACTTCGTTCGGCCCTCGAGGCTCGATCGAGTTGACGTGAACCGGATCGAAGGTGGCGACTCCACGGGCGCCCTGCTTGGCGTTGCTCAAGACATTGCGCCACCACCGTCCCGTCTCCCCAAGGCCGATCCGGCCACGCGAGTTCCATTGCCATACGACGCGACCGCGGGGGTCGACTTCCTGGATCTCGGCGAAGACTGCCGAAACGTCCTTGGGACCGCCGAAGCGGCTCAGGTTCACTTTCGTGCCAGGAGCGTAGGTGTCGACGAGAACGTTGCCGTTGCTCAGCTCCCGAAACTCGTGCCCGTCGATGATCTCCCCCTTCGCCCTCACCACGCGGACCAGCTCTCCCGAGAGCGAGCGGACCTCATGGGCCATGCGCGGATCCAAGCCGTAGCCATCTCCGAACGACCGGGCCCAAGACACCGTGCCGTCGCTGAGAACCTGCGCCCATAGTGCTTGCGTATTCGGGCTGTACCACCAGCGCGGAACACCCTCGTGATCGAAGACGATCACCCACGGCCGCGCCTTCCGCGAGACCCTGAAGGCGACTGCGAACAGGCCGGAATCGATTGGACGCAAACGCTTGAACTTCCAGCTCGGAAAGCCCGGCGGCAGGCAGCGCACATCGTAGGTGCGGCGTTCGCCGCGGCTATCCACAGCGAGGGTGAAGTCCTCGCCGGCCCGGACGCCCGGATCGACCTGCATCGTGCCCGTCCTCGGCGCGGCCGAGCCGACCGCCACCATGGCTCCATCTGCAGCATCGACCCGGATCGCCCCCCGCCCGCGTTCGCATCGCGCGACGTAATGGGTCTCAGCGGGGTCGAAGCTCGGATAGAGGCCGCTGATCGAAACTGAAACCTGCGCGCGTGATTCGCCGGCGTCGCCGCAGCCGCCGAGCGAGAACGTAAATGCGATCGACACACCGAGCCAGGCTAGGACTGCCGCTTTCCGCGTCATGCGGCGAGTCTAGGAATCGCTTGGCCCGGGCGGGATTCACTAGACCCCGGGCGATGATTCAAATGAGGCGCCTACTGGCCCGGTGAGCCGGAGGCGCCACCGAGGCTGAAGGGGCTCTGGAACGGTTCCCCTTGGGCGCCGGCTTTTTCCTGCCGCGCTTTGAATGCGGCGATGGATTTCTGGTATTCCTGGCCCTGTTTGCGGAATTTGTCCAGCTGTTTGTCGATGTTTTTCGCTTCCTGTTTGCTCGGGGCGCTGGCGAGGGCTCGTTTGGCCGCCACGTCGCCTGCCTTGAGGCCGCCGTAGAAGTACTCGTAGAGCGCCAATGAGCTGAGCGTGTTCAGATTCGGCCGCTCCTTGGCGGCAATCCGTTGCGCCCGCACGGCAGCATTGGAGTTCTCTTCGACTTCCGCGAACGTGTAGGAGCCGCGTTCGGAAAGCGTGAAGAAAGTCTGGGCGACCAGCTGCGCGACGACCGGGCTGGCCTCCTCGCCGGCGACGTTCAGGTAGCGGTTCCACGATTCCAACGCGGCCTGGTAGTCATCGCGGGCCTCGGCAGGCAACTGCGGAGTTTCGTCTTCCAGCGAGGTACCGGTCTTGGCCTGGCCGGCCGAAAGCCGCGCCCGCGTCAGGGCCAGCAGCGTGTTCGCGTCTTTCGGATCTTTCGCCAGCCGCTCTTCGATCCGCTCGATTTGTTCGTCGTAGACCTCGCTCGCGTCGCCGCTGCCGCTATTGCCGACGATTTCGCCGAGGTTGAAGGGACCGACGGTGAGGAAGAGGCTGCCGCCCATCAGCAGGGCCAGGACGGCATAGACAACTTTGACGACGTTCTTGCGCCGTCCTCTGGTGTCAAACACCATCCGTCGCTGTTCGCCGTCTCCCGCCATCAGTCGGTCACCGCTCCTGCGTCGAGGGTTTGCCCAGGCTTCCCGCGGCCGGCGGCCGTCCGAAGGCCCGTGCCAGCAAGATACTCAACTCATACAGAACGAGCAGGGGAACCATCTCGATCAGCATCGAGATGGGATCGACGCCGGGGAGGGCGGCAGCGAGGACCGCCATCGCGAGGTAGGCGTAGCGCCGGTTCGAGCGCAGCTGCTCGACGCTGACGATGCCCAGCCGCGTCAGCGCGATCAGCGCCAACGGCAGTTGGAAGATCAGCCCGCCGGCGAGCATCGTGGTCGAGAAGAACGAGTAGTAGTCGCGGGCACGCACCTGGGTGTTGAACTCGCTGTCGTTGAAGCCGAGCAGGAACTCGGTGGCTGGGGGCATCACGACGAAGTAGGCGAAGGCGACCCCGGCGGCGAACAGCAGTGGTGCCAGGAGCAGGATCGGCAGCACGACCCGGCGCTCAGCGTCGCTGAAGGCGGGCAGCACGTAGGCGTAGAGCTGGTAGAGGAGGATCGGCAGCGAGAGGATCAGCGCCCCGTAGGCGGCGACGGTGAGAGTCGTCGTGAAGGGCTCGGTGACTCCGAGGGTGAGCAGCTCGTCGTGGTCGTTCGGCAGCGGGTGCTGGGCGATGTCGAGAAGCAGCTGGCTCTGCCAGAAGCAGAGCGCGAGCGCGACGGCGAGGACAGCGGCGCAGACGATTATCCGGTTGCGCAGCTCGTCGAGGTGCTCGACCAGGGTAAGGCGGTCCTCGTGGGAGACCGGCCTAACGCGGGACATCGGATGGCGCCTCAGGGGCGTTTGGGCGCGACCGGCTCGCCCTTGCCCCGCTCGATCTCACGCGGGGAAGAGTTGCGGTCGTCGTCCTCGTCGTCGTCGCCGCCGAGCGAGCCGCGGAACTCGCGGATGCCCTTGCCCAGCGAACGCCCGAGCTCGGGCAGGCGCTTTGGCCCGAACACGATCAGGGCAATGATTAGGACGACGACTATCTCGAGGGGACCGATATTCCCAAGCACTGCGCCCCATGGTACTCGGTCCCGAATTGCCGCAGGCCGCCTTACCCGCTATTGGGACTTTCCGGCCGTTGCGCAGAAAACTGCGGATTTACAAGCGCCTTCGTGTGTTCGATGGTTGAGGCATGAGCAACGCGAGCCGCACACAGATCAGCAAGGCGAAAGGACTTCACGTCTGTCCGAAGTGCGGTTCGAAGCTGGTGCAGCCCACCTGCTGGGAGCAGACCGCGCCGCGCGGCCACTGGCGGCTGTGGCGGCGCTGCCCGGAGTGCGAGTGGTGCGGCGACAGCGTCCACGGCGAGCGCGAGATCGACGCTTACGACGAGGAGCTCGACAACGGCACTGCGTCGCTGGCCGACATGCTGCAGGAGCTGGAGCGCGAAAGCATGCAGCGCGTGGTCGAGGTCTTCGCGACCGCGCTACAGGCCGACCTGATCAGCGCCGAAGACTTCGCCTAGCCGTAGCGCTGGACGACGCCGTCGGCGACCAGGTCCAGCAGCTTCCGTCGCTCGGGGTCGAGGGCAGCTGCGTCGAGACGGCGCTTCGCCGCGGCGACCATCTCCAGGGCACGCGCTCGAACGCGCTCCAGGGCGCCGGTCGCGGCGATGCGGTCGCACAGAGCCTCGGCCCCCTCCGCATCGAGGTAGTGGAGGTCGACGGTGGCGATCCGCGAGTCCTCGGCCGCCGCGAGAATCAGCGGCAGCGTCACGGTGCCGTCCAGCAGGTCCGTCCCCCGTGCCTTTCCGGTCCGCTCTGCCGGGCCGGCGACGTCGAGGACGTCGTCGAGCAGTTGGAAGGCGAGACCGATCTCGGCGCCGAACCGTCCCAGCGCCTCGTCGTCGCTGCCGAGCCGGCAGGCACATTCGAAGAGAGTCCCGGTCTTGAGCCGGCAGCGCTCGAGATAGCGCTCTTCGTGCAGGGTGATCTCGTAGGCGTCCTGGCGCTGGGCCAGCTCGCCACGAGCGAGCGCGACCGAGGCCGCGGCGAGCAGCTCGATCGCCCGCCCGTCCCCGTGGGAGGCAAGCAACGCGAAGGCGCGCGAGAAGAGCAAGTCCCCGGTCGCCGTGGCGCGTTCGCGACCGGAGCTGGCAGCGACCGTCGGCCGGCCTCGCCGCAGCGGCGCTGCATCGAGGACGTCGTCGTGGACGAGCGTCGCCATGTGGATCAGCTCGATCGCGGTCGCGGCGCGCACCACCGGATCCCCACCTGCCTCACCGCCGCAGATGAGGACGAGCAGCGGCCGCAGCCGCTTGCCGCCCGCCTCCAGGGTCATACCGGCGTCGGCGGCGAGCGCCTCGCCGAAGCCGCCGGACTGCTCACGCAATGCTTCCTCGACGCTTCCGAGTCCCGCCGGCAGCCAGCGGCTGGAGGCATCGAGCACCGCCGTCACCGGCGGCGGTACTGCCGAGTGGCGGGTCACCCGTGCTCTTTGACGCCGCTGTGGATCGCGATGATGCCGCCGGCCAGCACCGTCCAGCGGACACCCCGCAGCCCAGCTGCGTCCATCTTCTCCGCCAGCCCGCGCGGGGAAGGGAAGCTGCGCACCGACTCCGGCAGGTAAGCGTAGGCCTCGGGGTCGGAGGTGAGCCGACCGAGCACCGGCACCAGCCGGTCGAACCAGAGCGAGTAGAAGGTCGAGAGCGGCGGCCGAGTCGGCTGCGTTATCTCCAGGATCACCAACCTGCCGCGCGGCCGCAGCACCCGCGTCACCTCGCGCAAGCCGCGGTCGAGGTCCGAGAGGTTGCGGACACCGAAGCCGACCGTCGCCGCGTCGAAGCGCTCGTCGTCGTAAGGCAGCTGCAGGGCGTCGGCCCACTCGAAGCGCACCCCCTCGGCCCCCCGCTCCGCCGCCTTCTCGCGGGCGAGGTCGAGCATCGGCTCGGAGAAGTCGCAGCCGATCACGTGCCCGCCGGGCGAGACCCGGCTCGCAAGCTCGAGCGCCAGGTCGCCGGTGCCGCAGCAGACGTCGAGGGCGGCGTCGCCAAAGCGCAGCCCAGTCTGCTCGGCAGCCCGCTTGCGCCAGCGATGGTGCAGGCCCGCGGTCATCAGCGAGTTGAGCAGGTCGTAGCGGCCCGCGACCCGGTCGAACATGCGGTTCACCTGCCCCGCGAACTGGGCTGAGTCGCGCGAAGGTCTGGTGGTCCCCGTCATGGGGAGGCCTCAGGTCGTGTGTCAGGATTCATGTGCGTGGCTGGCGCGCGTCGGACCAAGCGGGGCGAGGACGCAAGGAGGCCGAATAGCAGCGCTATTCGGCCGACTGAGGACACTGCTCCGCGCAGCGTCCGCCGCCGTCAGACGCGTGCGGGAATCCTGACACACGACCTCAGTCGAGCGAGGCGAGGAAATCGGCGAGCTGATTGAGTTTTTTCGGCGGCAAGTCACGGAAGGAGGGCATGATGCCGGGACCGATTTCGACCGAGCGCAGGATCGCCGCCCGGGGCACCGTGCTGCCGATGTGGGTCAGCTCGACCCCCGGCCCGTGGTTGCCGTTCTCGCCGATCTGGTGGCAGGCGAGGCAGCCTGCGCCGGCGACTATCTCCTTGCCCGCCTCGTAGCGCGGTGGCACGTCCATCTCGATCTCGGTCGGCGAGCCGGCGGTAGCGCCGAGGAAGGTCAGGTAGGCCATCGCGATGATGGTGAGGATGCCGGCCGTGGTGGCGATCGGCCGCCGAGCGGGGTTGCGCTCCGGGCCACGATCGTAGAAGGGCAACAGGAGCAGAAGCACCATGCAGATCGTCGGGATGCCGATCGTCGCGATTGGGACCAGCTCCGGCGGTTTGATCACGCGCAGGAGCTCGAAGAGGAAGAAGAAGTACCACTCGGGCCGCGGCACGTAGCTGGTCGAGGTCGGGTCCGCCTTCGGCCCCTGCTCGGCGCCCAGCACCAACGACATTGCGATCACGACCGCGACGACGATCAGCGCCATCGTCGAGTCCTTCAGCACGGCGTAAGGGAAGAAGGGCTTGCCCTTCTTCTTCAGCAGCTCGTATTCCTCCAGGTACGCCTGTTTGTCGCTCGGCTTCATCGGCGCTGCGACCCTCCGTTGGTCTCAACGCCCGCCTCGAGCTGGGAGACTGGCGCTGCAACCTTCGGTTTCTCGGCCCGCAGCCAGGGCGGCGCGGTGGTGCCGAGCTTGACGACGAGGTAGAGGTGGGCGCCGATCAGAGCGATCAGGGCGCCTGGGATCAGCAGCATGTGGATCGCGTAGAAGCGCGAGAGCGTCGTCGCCCCCAGCTCCGGGCCAGCCCGCAGGAAGTCGCTCAGGTAGGGCCCTACCACTGGACCGGTGCCGTTGATGTTGATGCCGACGACCGAGGCCCAGAAGGAGCGCTGGTCGAAGGGCAGGAGGTAGCCGGTGAAGGCCATCGTCATCGTCAGGATCAGCAGTACGACGCCGATCACCCAGTTCAGCTCGCGCGGGTACTTGTAGGCGCCGAAGAAGAAGGTGCGGCCCATGTGGAGGAAGATCAGGATCACCATCAGGCTTGACCCCCACTTGTGCATCCCGTGCACGAACTGGCCGAGGAAGACCTCGTTGTTGATGTGCGAGATCGAGGAGTAGGCCTCGGTTGCCGAGGGCACGTAGAACATCGCCAGGAAGACACCGGTGACGGCCTGAACGATGAAGGCGAAGAGGGTCGCCGAGCCGAGCGTGTAGAACCAGTTGGTTCCCTTCGGGACCTTGCGGTAGAGCATCCCGGTGAGGAAGCCGGAGGCGGCGGTGCGCTGGTCGACCCAGGCGAGGACGTCGGCCGGCGCCTCTTTGGCGCGGTCGACCACCTGCTGCGCCTCGGAGGGTCGCTCGGGCGGCGCCGTCTTCAGGTCCGACGGAGCGGCGCCCTTGGCGCCGTTGCCGCTGCCTGGCTTGGCCGGTTTGCGGAGGGGGGCAGGTATCAGCGAGTCGAGCTTCATGGCGGCGGAAAGGTGGAGGGTCTCGGCGGATAGAGGTACTCCCAGATGCCGCCGGTGAACTCGCCCGGGTCGCGGGCGCGTACAGCCTCCAGCTGGGAGGTGACGCTGTAGCGCGGGCCGACTTCGACGCGGCCGTTGCGGATCCGGGTCTGGAAGCGATCGAGCGGCCGCACCGGGGGGCCACCGAGGACCTTGCCGGCGAAGTCGTAGACGCCGCCGTGGCAGGGGCAGATGAAGTTGCCGGCGGCCTCGACGAAGCGGACCGGGCAGCCGAGGTGGGCGCAGCGGTTGGAGATCGCGATGATTTCCTTCGGGTCCTCTTCGAGGCGGGCGGACCCTTTGCGCACGTAGGCGGTCGTCTTGCCTGCGTCGGCGATCCCCTCGGTCTCGGTGAAGACGACCTGCCGGTAAGTGTCCTCGACGAAGTCCTCGACCCGGCCGACCTCCTCCCAGCGCTCCTTGCCGCGGTGGAAGATCGGCGCCACCGCGAAGCCGACCGCGGGCAAGACGATCGCGGCGCCAGCGACGCCGCCGAGGCCCTGGGCGGCGATCGTGAAGACCCGGCGGCGGGTCATCGACTCACCCTCGAAGTAGCCGGGAGGGTTCGGCTTGGCCCGCTCGGCCGGGGTCGTCTCGGCCCCGTTTCGCTTGTCCGTTTCGTCAGCCACAGTTCGCGAGGTGCAAGGGCTCGGGAGTTTATCCTTCGACGGGCATGGCCGAGGGTGCCACCTCCGGGCGCCCCCAGCCGGCGACGCCCAACGATGGCGTCGCCGGTGCGGCTGAGACGCTTTGTGTAGAGAGGGTTAACCAGCCACTCGCGTGCGCAGTCGTGGCTGGTATAAGCAACCCCCGTGTTTTTCTCGCCGACCCGGTCGGCAGGGTCCTTGGGGAAGGAAAACGAGATCAGCAGAGGGGACGACCGCCGATGAGGCGGGCATCAGGAAGGACCGGCTCGGCCGCCAAGGGCGCGGACGGCAAGCGCCTGCCGCTTTCCTTGCGCCATCCCCGCACGATGCTCGCCGTTGCCTTCGTCGCGATCGTCGCCCTGGCGCTGGCCGCCAGGGGCGTCGAGGACAAGCTCCAGCCCAGCTCGCCCAGCATCCCCGGCACCGAGTCGACGCGCGGCAACGAACTGCTGGGTAGCCATTTCGGTGACACGGCGCCCTTCGCGATCCTTCTCCAGGGGCCGGCTGAGGAGATCGACGCCCAGGGACCGGACCTGATCCGCGCCCTGCGCTCTGACCCCGCCGTCTCCACCCTCTCGCCGTGGGACAAAGGCAGCGTGGACCGGCTTCGCCCCGGCCCCCGCAAGGCGTTGATCATCGCCGACTTCCACGTCGACGCGGCGACGGCGGTCAAGGACACCGTCCCCCATCTCGAGCGCACCCTGCAGGAGCAGGTCTCGCCGCCGCTGCGGGCGACGCAGACCGGCTTCGCCAGCCTCTCCCGGGCGGCCCAGGAGGAGTCGCTCGACTCCACCAAACGGGCCGAGCTGATCGCGATCCCGTTCCTGCTGATCGTCCTGTTGCTTGTCTTCCGCTCGCCGATTGCCGCCGCCATCCCGCTCGTCTTCGGCGCCGCCGCGGTCAACGCCTCGCGGGGGCTCGTCTCGATCGCCGCCGATTGGGTCGCCATCGACGCGCTGGCGCTGACCGTCTGCGCGATGATGGGGCTGGCGCTGGGAGTCGATTACGCGCTGCTGATGGTCTCGCGCTTCCGCGAGGAGCTGGCAGCGGGGGCTGACCCGCTAGAGGCAGCGAGGATGACGCGCCGCACCGCCGGTCGCACGACCATCTTCGCCGGCTCGACCCTTCTCCTGGCGATGCTGGCAACTCTCGCGCTGATGCCGGGGAATCTGCTGCTCTCGCTCGCCGGTGCGGCGATCGTCGTGACCGGAGTCAGCGTCCTCGTCGCAGCCCTGGTGGGACCGGCGCTGCTGGTGCTGATCGGCCACAACGTCAACCGTTGGCGACTCGGCGGCAACGGCGAGGGCACCCGGTTGATGACGATGGTCGGCGCGGCGTTGAGCAGGCCACGCTTGGCAGCGGGCCTGATCGGAGGCTTGGTCCTGCTACTGGCGGCGCCGGCCTTCGCGCTGAAGACGGGCCCCCTCAGCGCCGAGCAGCTGCCGACCTCTAACGCCGCTCGCCAGGACGCAGAACTGATCGCCGAGGTGGCGGGCCCCGGCTGGGACGCGCCCTTCGTCCTGGTCGCTGTCGCTGAGGAGGGTCAGATCACCGACGAGGCTCGCCTCGCAGCAATTGCCCGTGCGCAGGAGCAGATCGCCGGGGATCGCGGCGTCCAGGCCGTGATTGGTCCGGGGCAGATCGAAAAGCGAGTCGAACCACTGCAGAAATCTGGCAACGACCTGCTGGCCGGACGCGGCGAAGCCGACCCGGACAGGTTCCGGCGCCTCGGCAACCGCCTGGGGGATGCAACCAATGGCGTCGGGCAGCTCCGCTCCGGTATCGAGAAGGCGAGCTTCGGCGCCGGCCTGCTCGCTTCCGGCACTGGGCGCGCCGGAGAGGGAGCGGCCCTGCTAGAGGACGGCCTTGCCCGCACCGTCGCCGGCGCGGAGAGGGCCGGCGGGGGCACCGCTCGTCTGGCCGACGGAGCCAGGCAGCTGACCGAAGCGCAGCAGCAGGCGCTGCTGGGCGCGCAATCGCTGGAGAGCGAATCCGGTGGCCTGCTGCGCCGGGTACGCGACCGAGCCCTGGAGCAGGCGCGTCAGCTGCGGGCCGACCTCGCCGCGCGGGCCGCTGCCGACCCGACCCTGGCAGAGCAGGCCCGCGAAGCTGACCGGTTGGTCGAAAGCCTGGCCCTGGCTCGCAACGACGCGCAGCGGATCAGCAGCCTTTCGGAGCGGCTGCGGCGAGGGGAGGCGAGGCTGGTCGACGGCAATCGTCGCCTGCAAGAAGGAAACGAGCGCCTCGCCGACGGCACGGAGCAGCTGGTGGGCGGCCTGGAGCGACTGCGAGGCGGATCGGAGCGCCTCGCCGACGGCCTCGGCCGTCTGGAGGGTGGCGCCGACACGCTTGGCGATCGACTGGCCGAGGGCTTCCAGCGCTCGGAGCCGCTGCAGAGCGGCCTGCGGCGCGCCAGCGTCCGCGTCTCCGTCAGCGCCGATCGCTTCGACCGCCGAATCGGACGCCTGCGCCAATCCTCGCCAGGGATTTTCGACTCCGGCTACTTCGTGCTCTCCGCTCTGCAGGGGGCGCCCGACGAGGAACGCAAGCGCATCTCACAGATCGTCGACCTCGAGAAAGGCGGCCAGGCGACGCAGATCATCGTCATCCCCCGTTACACGTTCAATACCCCGGGCTCAATCGCGCTCAACGAGAGGTTGAAGGACCGGAGCGGCGAGCTCGCCGCCCAGGCGGACGTGAAGACCGGGGTAACCGGGAGCGCGGCCGAGCTGATCGACTACACGACCGGGATCGAGGCGAAGATCCCGCTGCTGGTCGCGGTGATCTCGATCGCCACCTTCCTGATCATGGTGCTGATCTTGCGTGCGATCCCGCTGGCGGCGATCGCAGTTGCTTTGAATTTGGTCACGGTCGCGGTCGCCTTCGGCGTCCTCACCCTCCTCTTCGAGGTTCCCGAGGGCTGGCCGTTGGGGGGGCGCACCTACGTCGACGCGATCGGCGCCGCGGGCATCTTCGGGATCGTCTTCGGCCTTTCGATCGACTACGCGGTCTTCCTCTTGATGCGAATGCGCGAGCACTACGAGAACGGGGCTCCGAACGAGGAGGCGATCGCCTTCGGCCTGGAGCACACGGCGCGGGTGATCACCGGCGCGGCGGCGATCATGACCGCCGTCTTCGTCGTCTTCGCTGGGGCGCCCCTGGCCACGGTGAGCCAGCTGGGTATCGGCCTCACGGTCGCCGTCCTGCTCGACGCCACGGTGGTGCGGATCGTCCTGCTGCCGGCGCTGATGTTGCTGCTCGGCGATCGGGTCTGGTGGCTGCCGCCCTCGCTGCAAAAGATCCTTCCCGAGATCGATCTTCACGGCTCCCGGGCGGGTTAATACTGAGAGATTGGGAACTTGTGTATTTTTGGTTTGGGATGCGCAGGGAGGTCGGTCCGGAACTATCGTTTCTCGGGCGTTGAGAGCCGGCCGTTCATCAGGGAGTAGACAGGAGGGGTTGATCTAGTGGGAAGCTCGTTGCGGAAATCGTCTTTGTCCCTACTCGGCCTGGCCGCGGCCGTGACGCTGCTCGTCGCCGCGCCCCTCGCGCTCGCCATAACGCTCGACGAATACAAGGTCCAGGTGGAACCGCTCTGCAAGCGCAACACCGAGACCAGCACGACGATCCTCAAAGGGGTCAAAACGCAGGTCCAGAAAGGCGATTTGGCGCAGGCCGGCAGGCGCTTCATCAGGGCCTCGGCCGCGCTCGGGAAAGCGGTGACGCAGATCGCCGCGGTGCCGAAACCGGAAGAAGAGGCGGTCAAGCTGACGAAATGGATCGGCTACCTGAAAGACCAGAAGACCTACCTGCAGCAGATCGGCCAGGCACTGAAGGCCGATAAAAAAGCCAAAGCGCAGCAGACCGCAGTGAAGCTCAACAAGGCCAACAAGCAGGCCAACGACACCGTGATCAGCTTCGGCTTCAACCACTGCCGGATCGATTCTTCGAAGTTCCTCTAGCGTGCGGATAGCGCAGCTCTCAGCCGGCATCGGGATCGTTCTCGGGCTTGGCTTGGCCAGCCTGGCCCAGGGTGAGTCCGTCCAGGAAGGGAACCTCGTCGTGACCTTCGACGGTGGGATCTCGCCGCACGCGCTGCCCCGCTCCGAGTCGGCTCCGGTCACGGTCAGCATCGACATCGCGATCAGCACCTCCGACGGGGCCGACCCGCCGCCGCAGCTGCGCAAGATCTCGATCGGAATCAACCGCGAAGGACAGATCTTCGACCACGGCCTGCCGACCTGCAAGGTGCGGCGGATCCAGCCCGCCACGATCAAGGCGGCCCGGCGGATCTGTGGTGGCGCGATCGTCGGCAGCGGCCACGTCGGCGTCCGCGTGCACCTGCCGAACCAGCCCCCGTTCACCTTCACAGGCCCGTTGCTCGTCTTCAACGCCAAGCCCTCCGGTGGCAAGCACCGGCTGCTGGCCCAGGTCTACGGCCGCAAGCCGCCCTCGGCCTTCGTCCTCACCTTCAAGATCGTCAAGCAGAAAGGGGCCTTCGGGCACCTGATTCGGACGACCCTCCCCAAACCGGCCCAGAAATGGGCCTACGTGACCCACTTCGACATGAAGCTGCGCCGCACATACGTCTACAAAGGGCAGCGGCATAGCTTCATCAGCGCCGCCTGCCCGGCGCCGGAGGGATTCCCGGGCACCCTCTTCCCGTTCGCCCACGGCAAGTTCACTTTCGACGGTGGACGGACTGTTTCGGAAACTCTTCTCCGCGACTGCAAAGTCCGCTGAGAGGCGACGTGGCGCGGCGCATCTCGGCGTCCTCGGACGGACGGCTGCGGGTCACGCACAAGAGTGCGCTCCCCTTGCCGTCCTCCCTGCGTCCCCCGACCTGCTTGGTCAGGACGCCTCTCAGGAAGTCTGGCTAGGCCCTCTCAGGTTTCCGGCCGGGGTCCCTCGGCGATCTCGTTGACTGCGGAATCCCAGAGGGCGGGGACCTCAGACTCGCGGCCTTCGGTGTGGAGCTGGGCGCAGCGGGAGATCAGGTCGGCGAGGACGGCGACGGCGTCGACGGCGTCGAGCTTGGCGAGGCGGTCGAGTCCGAGCGCGTAGAGGTAGTCGCCGGCGAGTAGGCCGAGGTCTGCGTCGTGGCCCGACAGCAGTCGCGACTCGCTGTAGTGCAGCAGGTAGCCCTCGCGGATCGCCTCGACGGCGAGGGCGTACTCGGCGGGACCCACCACCGCGCGCGGACCGGTGGCGACACGCTCGCCGAGCGTGGCGTCCTCGCCGGGATCGACGACATGCGCTGAGATCGGCGTCTCCTCCTGCCGAAGGGAGGTCGCGAGGAGTGTCAGGCATGTCCGGGGGTCCGACGTCACTGGAGCGCCTCGCGCAGCGACTCCGCCGCCGCCTCCAGGGTGCGGTCGACGCTCGCCTCGTCGTGGGCGAGGGAGACAAACCAGGCCTCGAACTGCGAGGGCGGCGGATAGACGCCGCGGTCGAGCATCGCCCGGCAGAAGCGCCCGTGGGCGTCGAGGTCGCAGGCCGAGGCGGCGGCGAAGTTGGCGACCGGCTCGGCCGAGAAGAAGAGCGTCAGGAGGCCGGGCGCGGAAGCGACCTGCAATGGGCGATCCTTGGCCAGCTCCTCCAAGCCGCCGGCGAGGCGGTCGGTGAGGGCCGCGAGGCGCGCGTAGGCCGCTTGGTCGAGCTCCCGCAGCGTCGCCAGGCCGGCCGCTACCGCAAGCGGATTGCCGGAGAGAGTCCCGGCCTGGTAGACGTCGCCGGCCGGGGAGATCCGCTCCATCGTCTCGCGCGATCCCCCGAAGGCCGCCGCCGGCAGGCCGCCGCCGAGGACCTTGCCGAGCACGGTCAGGTCAGGTTCGATCCCGTAGAGCTGCTGGGCGCCGCCGGGCGCGACGCGGAAGCCGGTGATCACCTCGTCGAAGATCAGCAGGGCGGCGGCGTCGCGGGTCGCTTCGCGGAGGAAGTCGAGGAAGCCCTCCTCGGGCGGCACCAGGCCCATGTTGGCGGCGATCGGCTCGGCCAGCAGGGCCGCCACCGGATGGTCGGTGAAAGCGCGGGAGACCGCCTCGCGGTCGTTCCACGGGACGACCACCGTGCCGGCTGCCTGAGCGGCGGTGACGCCCGGGGTGGCAGGGACCGCCAGGGTCGCCAGACCAGAGCCAGCATCGGCGAGCAGGCCGTCCGAGTGGCCGTGGTAGGCGCCGGCGAACTTGACCACCGTCTCGTGGCCGGTGACGGCGCGGGCGAGGCGGACGGCGCCCATCGCCGCCTCGGTGCCAGAGCTGGTCATCCGCAGCATCTCAACCGAGGGAATGCGCGTCGCGACCTCTTCGGCGAGCTCGACCTCGGTCGCGGTCGCGGTCCCATAGCCAGTCCCACGCTCCGCCGCGGCGATCACCGCGGAGATGACCGCAGGATGGGCGT
The DNA here is from genome assembly GCA_963817945.1 of uncultured Solirubrobacterales bacterium. GTDB lineage: Bacteria > Actinomycetota > Thermoleophilia > Solirubrobacterales > 70-9 > VRUE01. Next base: position 64,613 of record CAWFQH010000002.1, read on the forward strand.
GGCCGAGGATCAACGGGCCCCAGGAGCCGACCCAGTCGAGGTAGCGGTTGCCGTCCACGTCAACGAGCTCCGCCCCCTCGCCGCGCTCGACGAAGATCGGGTCGCGCTCGATCTGCCGCATCGCGCGGACGGGACTGTTCACCCCGCCGGGGAGGACGCGAAGGGCAAGCTCGTACAGCTCCGAGCTACGAGTGTTCAGCGTCCCACCGGGCGTAATCGTCGGTGAAGTAGTGGAGGCGGATCTTCTTGTACTCGGTCGAGGAGTAGAGGGTGGCGCGGTCCTCCGGCCCGATGTCGCACTCGGCCGCGATCGAGTCGAGGATAGCGTCGCACTCCTCCTTCGAGCGCCCGTGCGCCATCGTGAAGACGCTGTAGGGCCAATCCTTGTAGGTGGGGCGCTGGTAGCAGTGGGAGATACCGCGGAAGGCAGCCATGCGGCGGCCGGTGGTGAAGATCTCCTCCTCAGGCACCTTCCAGACGCCCATCCCGTTGGCCGAGAAACCGGCGCGACGGTGGAAGAGGATCGCCGCGGCGCGACGCAGCAGCTTGCGGTCGATCATGCCGCGCAGGCGTGCCAGCAGCTCCTCGGTGGAGACCCCCAGCTCGGCGGCGGCGTCATCGTAAGGCCGCTCGACAGCGGCCATCGGCCCTTGCAGGGCGCGGATCGTGGCCACATCGTTCTCGTCATAAGGCTGCTTTTCTAGCTCGCGAGGTGGCGCTACCTCGACTGCGGAAGCGAGGGCATCGGTGCCCTTCTCCATCTCCAGATTCATGTTGATCTTGAACAGGGTCAGAGTCGGTAGCTGCCGCATCGACTCTGCACCGGTCTCACGCATCAGGGCCTCCAGCGTCCCATCCATGCCTAGCTCGGAGTCGGGCGGCACGGCGATCGTGAACCAGAGATTGAAGTCGTGGGTGCGCAGATAATTGTGCGAGACACCCGGGTGCGCGTTGACCGCCGCTGCGGCGCGCTGTGGATTCTCGGCGTCGACTTTGGCGGCGACCAGCATCGACTCGTAGCCGAGCGCACGCGTGTCGAAGATCGGCGTGATCTCGCGGATGATTCGCCCCTCGAGCAGGCGCCGGGTGCGGGAGAGCACGTCGTCGAGCTCCAACTCCGCCTCAGAGGCGAGCAAGGCAAACGGCTCGGGATCGAGCGGGAAGCTCGACTGCAGCAGGTTCATCAGCCGCTTATCGGTCTCGTCGAGCGGGATCGCGGCGCCGTCTTTGCGGCTGCGCGCCTTCGACTGGGGGACCTTCACCGGAGCCATCCGGCCGCCTCCTTCGCGTAGTAGGTGACGATCGCGTCGGCCCCGGCGCGGCGGATCGAGGTCAGCGTCTCCAGCACCGCCGCGCGCTCGTCGATCCAGCCGTTGGCGGCGGCCGCCTTTAGCATCGAGTACTCGCCGGAGACGTGGTAGGCCGCGACCGGCGCGCCGGTCTCCTCCTTGACCCGCCGCACGACGTCGAGATAGGCGGTCGCCGGCTTGACCATCAGCATGTCGGCCCCCTCCTCCAGGTCGAGTTTCGCCTCCCGCACCGCCTCGGCCGCGTTAGCCGGATCGAGCTGGTAACCCCGCCGGTCGCCGAACTCGGGCGTCGACTCGGCGGCCTCGCGGAAGGGGCCGTAGAACGCGGAGGCGTACTTAGCGCTGTAGGCGACGATCGGGACGTCAGCGTGTCCCTCCTCGTCGAGCTGGTGGCGGATCACGCCCACCCGCCCGTCCATCATGTCGCTGGGAGCCACCGCGTCGACGCCGGCCTCGGCGTGGGAGATCGCCGTTTTCGCCAGCAGCTCGACAGTGAGATCGTTGTCGACCTCACCCTCGCGGACGAAGCCGCAGTGACCGTGCGAGGTGTACTCGCAGAGACAGACATCAGTGATCGTGACCAGGTCGGGATGGGCCTCCTTCAGCGCCCGCACCGCCATCTGCACGATCCCCTCGTCGTCGTAGGCACCGGAGCCGGACTCGTCCTTTTCGGCGGGCACACCGAACAGCAACACGGCCCCGATTCCAGCGGCCGCAAGCTCGGTCGCCTCGGCGACCAGCTCCGAGATCGAAAAGCGCTCGATCCCCGGCATCGACTCGACCTCCTCGCGTACGCCCTCGCCGGCGACGACAAAGACCGGCTGGATCAGGTGCGAGGGGCTCAACGAGGTCTCGCGGACCAAGCCGCGCAGGGCCTCCGTGCGCCGCAGGCGCCGCAGGCGGGTTGCTGGGAAGGGCATCAAGGCGATTCTAGGGGGAGGGAAGGGATACCCCTCGCCCGGACAAGTGCCGGTCTAATGAGACCGGCACTTTGAGTATCCGCCCGTTCGAGGGGTATCCCTTCCCTCCTCAAGCGTTGCCTAATACCCGGCAGGCCCGTCGGCGGTAGCTTGTTCGGGCATGGCGGGGGTGGTCACCGGGGAGGCCGCGATCGAGGCCAGGAAGCTGGTCAAGCGGTACGGCGAGCGTGAGGCTCTGAAGGGAGTTGATTTCGCTGCCGGTGCTGGGGAGCGGCTGGCGGTGATCGGGCCTAACGGGGCGGGCAAGACGACGCTGCTCGCGATCCTCGCCGGAATCACGCGACCCGACGGCGGCGATGTCCATCTGCCGAACGGGGACGTTGGCTGGGTGCCGCAACAGGCAGCGCTCTACCGCCGCCTGACGGTCGAGGAGAACTTGCTCCTCTTCGCGCGGCTGGAGGGGCACGACGATCCGCACGCCTCGGTCGAGGAGATGCTCGACCTGACCGGCCTGCGGGAGCGCCGTAGCGAACCGGTGGTGCGCCTCTCGGGGGGCAACCAGCAACGGATCAACATCGCGATCGGCCTCCTGTCGCAGCCGGTCGTCCTCCTGCTCGACGAGCCCAGCGTCGGCCTCGACCCGCGCCAGCGCGCGCGTCTGTGGGAGTTCGTCTCGGCGCTGGCTGGGGGCGGGACGACGGTGATCTTCTCCACGCACGACATCCAGGAGGCGGAGCGCTACGGACAGCGGCTGCTCGTGCTCGCCGACGGCGAGGCGCTCTTCGACGGGACGCCGGAGGAGCTGCGCGCGGCGGTTCGCAGCGAGGCGCCGGAGGCCGCCAGCACCGATTTCGAGACGGCCTTCGTGGCTTTCCTCCAGCACCGAGGGCACTGACCGGTGCGCTGGCTGCTGCTCAAGGACCTGCAGATCCTGCGGCGCTCGCCACTGCAGGCCTTCCTCCTCGTCGCCTACCCGGTGCTGATCGCGCTGCTGGTCGGTTTTGCGATCTCCCGCGACGAGGAGAAGCCGCGCGTCGCCTTCCTCAACGAAATCCCGGCCGAGTCGCGGATCAGCGTCGGCGACAGGGAACTGCCCGACATTGGCGTTGAGGATCGGGTCTGCCGCCGCGTCACCTGCGTCAACGTCGACGATCGCGCCGAGGCGATCGAGGCGGTCCGTTCCGGCGACGTGCTCGCGGCGCTGGTGCTTCCCCCCGACCTGGTCGACCGCCTCAACTCGCTCTCCACGCTCGATCCCCAGACGCCCCGGATCGACGTCGTGGTCAACCAGGACGACCCGATCAAGGCCCGGATCGTCGACGATCGCATCTCCTCCCTGCTGGCGCAGGCGAACCTGGCGATAGCGCGGCGGATCGCCGCCGAAGGCGGTCGATCGATCGAGCTGGTCGTCAACGGCGGCACCGTCGAGGTGATCGGTCAGCGGATCGAGATACTCGGCCTGCGAACCGCAGCTCGTCTGCTCGAGCAGGTGCGGGGCTCGCTTTCCGACGGAGAGCTACGGGACGCCACCGATCGCATCATCCGCTTCATCAACCTCTCTCGCGGCAATCTCGGCGTCGGCGGCACTCTGCTGCAGCGGCTTGCGCAACCGATCGCAATCGATAAGCAGGTCGTCAGCGAGTCGACCCCGCCGCTCGAACTGTTCGCGATCGCCGTCGCCGCCACTTTCACCCTCACCTTCATCACCGTCTTGCTGGTCGCAGGGGCGCTGGCGCTGGAGCGCGAGGAGAACGTCTTCCCGCGTCTCGCCCGCGGGCTGGTCGGGCGTTCGGCGCTGTTGGGTGAGAAGATCGGACTCGGCGTCGCGGTGGGAATCGTCGTCACCTTGCTGATGCTGCTCGGGGTCCAGCTGTTCGTGCCGCTCGACTGGAGTCGTTTCGGACTCTGGCTGGTGGCGATCGTCGCCGGGGCGGCTGCTCTGGGCGCGGCTGGAGCCGCCCTCGGCGCGGCGGTGCGCGAGGTACGCGCCGTGTCCCTGCTCGCCTTCATGGTGACGCTGCCGATTGCGCTGCTATCGCTCGTCCCATCCGGAACCGTCGGTACCGCGCTCTACGAGGGGATTCGCGTGGTCACCGCCCTCTTCCCCTTCAAGCCAGCGCTGCAGGCGATGACCGCGGCGCTCGACCCAGCCGGTGCCGGGATCGGTGGGCCGCTCCTCCACCTCGCGGCCCTCCTTCTCGCTTACGGGGCGATCGCGCGCCTGGCGCTACGGCGCTTCGCCGCGGCTTAGGCCGGCGCTGTCGATCTCGCCCGCCGCGCAAGCCTCGACGAAGGAGGCGAGGTCGCGGCCAGGGGCGAGAATGTCCCGCGCCTGCCCGAGCACCTGGCGCTGGTCGAGCTCCAGGAAGTGGCGACCTCGGGCCGCCACCTCTGCGAGGGCAACCTCGCTGCCGTCGAGCAGAAGGCAGCCGTGTCGGCTCACGTAGGCCCACAGCTCAGGTGGAGCATCTCCCGTCTCCAACGCGCACGAAGGCCGGTCGAATCTCGCCAGCTCGTAGTTCGGCTCGGTGGCCGAGACCAGGCGCAGCTGCTCGTCGGTGAGGTAGGCGATGAAGGCACGGACCTCGGTCCCCGGACTGCGGCGCAGCGTCGCCGGCACCGAGCCGTAGGGCGAGACGTGGGCCGAGTAAACAACGTCGAAGTCGCGCAGAACAGTGCGCAGAACAGCGACGGGGTCGGGTGCCGCGGCCAGCTTCGCCGCGAGAACCTCAGGCGCCGCGTTGGAGCCGTATGCCAACAGGGCCACCCGCTCGGCGAGGTCGACCGTCGCGGCCCCGACGTCGACGGCCCTCCCCTCCACCAGCGCGTACGAGCTCGACGGAATCGCGTAGGGGTAGCCCAGGGCTCGCGCGACCACATCGCTTCGCTCCTTCATGTCGAAGCGAACATCGCATACGCCAAGGCCGGAGACGATTGCGCCCGTCGGGATAGGGTCCCTCCATGCGGGTGCTCTTCATCGGCGACGTCGTCGGCGGTCCCGGTCGGCGTGGGCTGAAAGCGGTGATGCCGGAGCTGCGTGAGCGCCACCGGCCCGACCTCACGATCGTCAATGGCGAGAACTCAGCCGGGGGCATGGGGATTACCGAGAAGACCGCGCGGGCGATCTTCGATGCCGGCGCCGATGCGATCACCACCGGTAACCACGTCTATCGCCATCGCGACGCTTACGAGTTCCTCGATCGCGCTGAGCAGGTGATCCGGCCGGCCAACTACCCCCACGCCAACCCTGGTCGTGGCCATATCGTCGTCGAGGCAGGCGGGATGCGGGTCGGCGTGATCAATCTCAGCGGTGGAATCGGCTTGCAGGTGGCGCGTTCGCCGTTCCACGAGGTCGACAGCATCCTGGAGCGAATCGAGGCCGATTGCGTGGTCGTCGACTTTCACGCCGAGGTGACCAGCGAGAAGGTGGCCATGGGCTGGCACCTCGACGGTCGCGTAGCCGCCGTCCTTGGCACCCACACCCACGTGCCAACCGCCGACGGTCGCGTTCTGCCTGGCGGCACCGCCTACATCTCCGACGTTGGCATGACCGGGTCGCGCACCAGCGTCCTTGGCGTCAAGCCGGAGCAGGCGCTGGAGAGGTTCATCACCCAGATGCCAGTTCGCTTCGAAACTGCCGAAGAGGACGTCTGGGTGATGGGCGCGGTCGTCGAGATCAACGAGCGGGGGCTGGCGAACTCGATCGAGCCGGTGATGGTCCCTGCTCCGCAGCAATAGCGACGAGCACCAGCGGGAAGAACCAGACCACGTAGAGGTAGAACCAGTGCTCGGCCGCCAGTTGCAGTCCGATCAGCAGCGCGGCGCTTAGAGCCGCGACCTGGGCCAGCGTCTTCCGCGTCGGCCGGAAGGCGAGGCCGACCGCCAACGCTCCGACGGAGATGAGGATCGCAATCCGCAGTGGCTCTAGACCCGGCACCTGTCCCCAGATGCTGAACGGCGAGTCGCGGTCTGCCTGGTAGGCGATCGTGCGATCCCAGACGGTGGCTAACCCTGGCTCGATCGCCGGCCATGCAAGCAACGCCGAGGTCGTGATGACGAAAGCCGCGAGCGTCAGGCCCGCGGGTCCTGTCGCGGCGGACCTCCCCCATGTGCTCGGACGCCTTCGGCGCCCTGCGCTATGGGGGACCCCCGCCACCGCGCCACCCGCGGGAGTGAAGGTCGCGAATATCGGCAATAGGACTATCGGCGCGAACTTGGTGAGACTGGCAAGAGCAAGGGTCGTGCCGCGAGCGGCCGGGCGTGCCAGAACGAGCAGTGCCGCCACGAGCAGGGCTGCCACCAGGCTGTCATTCGAGTTCGACTCGAGGACGAAAGCGGTGTAGGGGTACGCGGCCCAGCCGAAAGCCAGCGTGGCTGCCAGCTTCCGTCCCTCAGGGCCGGGGCGGATACGAAAGCCGAGCAGGATCAGCAGGACGAAGGTCGCGAGGTCGAAGAGGACGGCGGCACCATGGGCAGCGGGTAGGTCATCCCACTCCCCTTGCCAGGGCCAGATCAGCTCGGCGGGGACGTAGGCGAGGTAGTTGGCCGGGCCATAGGTGTCGCCCTGGCCTACGTCGGATGGGAAGTTGTCGTAGAGCGGTTCGCCGTGCGTGATTCGGTCGGCGCCGACTACACCCGCGTAGCCGACGTCGATCGCGCCGGAGTCGGCGACGTTGAGGCCGACTCGAAAGCCGACTAGGAAGAGGGCGGCGATCAGCAGCCAGGTAGCTGGCCAGGAGGGTCGCAATCCCTCGCCGCGGCCGCGCAGCCCGACCCAGAGACAGCGCCCGAACAGATAGAGCAGCACCGGATACTGCAGCGGCACCGAGACCCCGATCTCACCCCGATTAAAAAAGAAGTTGGAGACGCCGAAAGCGAGTAGGACGACGAGATCGAGGTTGGCGACCCGCCAGCGGCGTCGCCAGTCGACGAGGCCGATCAGGAAGAAGGCACAGAGGGGGAGGAAGACATAGGGCGCGTTGAGCTTGTGCCCGAACGCGCCCGAGTACCCGCGCGCCATCTTCCAGGCCACCTGGTAACCCGTCCAGGACTCCCGCACGATCCCCATTTCCGGATCGACGAGCACCAGAGCCACCTGCTCGTCGTCGGCGAAAAACCCGACCTCCCAGGCACCGTCGACCAGGCTCGCCGAGTGGCTCAAGCTCCCGTTCAGGCGCCGCTGCTCTTCGACCTTTGCATCCCGCTGGGCGATCCGGACCGCTTCCGGCGCTGGGACGTGTGGTGACGCTGCTGACGCCGAGGCCGGCAGCAGCACCAAGACGAGGAGGATCAGAACTGCCCCTGCAGCGGGTCTGCCCATTACTCGATGCCGAAGTGGCTGAGAACCACGGGTGCCACATCGCGTAATGCCCACTGCTGACGCACCGCGGGATCCTCCGGACCGCAGCCGACGAAGAGCAGGGGGCCGAGCGAGTCGCCGCGATGCAGGGCGCCGTGGCTGCCGCCGCCGGCATGGCTGACGCCGCCCCAATCAACTGCCTCGAATCCAGGCGTCAGCGAAAGGATGAAGTCGCCGGCGTGGGGCGCAGTCAGCGCCACGTAGACACGGGCGAGGGCGTCCGGATATTCGTCGCAGCGCAGGCTCGTGCCGTCCACCTCCAACTGCAGCGCCTCGTGGTCGCCCTCTAGCTCCCAGCTCGCGCCTCGCAGATCGACGAGGGCGCCGTCGGGGCGAAAACGCAGGCGGTGGCCCCGCCGCTCGACCACGGCGGTCGGGCTCTGTCCGACCGCCGTGCCGACCGCTTCCCGCAACAGCGGCTCTCCTGCCGGGTCCTCAAGCCAACAGACGAGGTCGATTCCCTCCGTCTCTGTGAGGAACGTGGCGACCTCGCGGTGCTCGGCCCGCCTCCCTTCGCCTGTCAGCAGATAGACGTGGGCGGCGCGGCCGGTCGGACTAACAGCCAGCTGCGCAAGCTCGGGACGATCGTCGGAAGGCCGCAGCACCTCCCACTCCCGGGCCAGCAGCTCGGCCAGTGGCAGGCCGCGAGCCACATCGGTCTGGGCATGGTCGGCGAGCAAGATCACTGCGTGGTCCTCGAGGAAGGCATCGAGGCCGCCGGTCGCCTCGACGAGCTTGGCGAAGCAGTGGTCGGCCTTGGCGATCGACTCGACGCTCGCCTCCGGCCCGTGGCGGTGCGAGTAGCTGTCGTTGTCGGGGAGCGAGAAGAGCAGGAAGTCGTAGCCGTCATCCTTCGCCAGCTCGGCCGCGCAGCAGGCGGAATAGCCGTCGCGGCTGCCCGGGATCGAAGTCGAGCGGCAGGGAAGCTCGCGGCTCGAGTAGAGGTCCCCGTAGAAGAGCTCGCCCGGGCCCCAGGTGTGGTGGTGGAACTTGAGCCGGGTCGTGTCGACGGCCCGCCGGACCAGGCCCTCGAGAGTGACCTGGTGCCGATACCGGCCCCGATAGATGAGGAAGGGCGTGCAGGCGGTGCGAACGCCGGCGTCGTCGAGCCGTTCGAAGAGCGTCGCGGCCTCCGGGTTGAGGTGCGCGAGGTTCATGTTGTAGACGAGGTCGTAGAGGGCGCGGAAGACGCCGACCGCGCGGGTGGCATCCAGCGAGGAGCCGTACTCGACGTAGCGGCGCTCGAGCCGGTGGTACCAGTTCATGCCGCTGATCCAGTGCCCGTCGGCGGCGACGCCGGTGACCATCTCGGCGCAGGCAACCGGGGTCACCGACGGGAAGCTGGAGACGCAGTCGGGGACGAAGACGCCGCGCTCGAGCAGCGCGGCGAAGGTCGGTGCCCGCTGCTCGGCGACCGCGCGTTCGAGCATGTCGGTGCGCAGCGAGTCGACGTAGGTCAGGACCAGTTTCTTCGCCGCCATCGGCAGCGAATGATGATGCCCGCGGCCCCCGCTCAGCGCAGGACGCGCAAGCCGGCGTGCTTGCGCTGGGCGCGACGGTGGCGGGAAACGCCGGTCCAAGCGAGAAGGATCAGGATCAGGAGGACCGCCGGGGCCAGCAGGATCGCGATCGCGACGACAACCAGGGCGGCGAGCGAGACAAGGAAGCCAAGCGCCCCCGAGCCGCTGCCCTCGCGGCGGCCGGCGCCGGCGACGACGTCGCTGACGACGACGCAAGCGACCACGGCTCCAACCAGGCAGGTTGCCGCTGAGACCGGGGAATCGAGGTCGGCGGCGCCGGCCAACAGGAAGCCGGCGACGAGGCCAATCGCCGCGGCCAGCAGCGTCATCCGCCCGCGGGCCGAGCCGTGCGTGCCGGTGGTACCGGCCAGCATCCCGATCGCCACCCCAATCCCAAGCACGAGGCAGATGTCCCAGAGAGATCCCATGCGGAAAACCTAACCGGCTCGGCGCGCCGGTGTGGATTCGCCACACTATCCCGATGGTCGAGCCCCCTCACCGGCGCCGCGCCCACACGCGCACCCGCGACCTCGAGCGCTACGCCGGCCTATTCGCCGAGCGGACTACGGTGATGCGATCCTCGGCGATGCGGGACCTGATGGCGATCACGGCGCGGCCCGAGGTGATCTCACTGGCGGGAGGCCTGCCCGATACCTCGACCTTTCCCGCCGGCACTTTTGCCGCGCAGATGACCCGGATCGCCCAGGAGTCGGCGGCGGAGGCGCTTCAGTACGGCCCGACCGAGGGCTTCGCGGAGACCGTCGACTGCATCGTCGAGGTGATGGGCGCCGAGGGGATGCTGCCCGACCCCGACGACGTCATCGTCACCACCGGTGGCCAGCAGGCAATCGACCTGATCTGCAAGACCCTGGTCGATCCCGGCGACGTCGTCGTCTGCGAGGCGCCGACCTACCCCGGAGCGGTACCGGTCTTCTGTAGCTACCAGGCCGAGGTGGTGCAGATCGAGTGCGACGTCGACGGGATGCGGATCGAGCAGCTGGAAGCGGTGCTGGCGCGTCTGGACGGGGAGGGGCGGCGCCCCAAATTCGTCTACTCGGTCCCCAGCTTCCAGAATCCGGCCGGGGTGACGCTCTCGCTCGAGCGCCGGCGGCGCCTGGTCGAGCTGGCCCGGCAGCGCGAGCTGCTGATCGTCGAGGACAACCCCTACGGGCTTCTGCGCTTCGGCGGCGAGCCGCTGCCGCCGCTCTACCAACTCGATGGCGGCGACTTCGTCATCTACGTTGGCACCTTCTCGAAGATCCTCTCGCCCGGGATCCGGCTTGGCTGGGCGGTAGCACCGCCGCCGGTGATGGAGAAGATCGTCCTCGGCAAGCAGGCGTCGGACCTCTGTACGTCGACCCTCACCCAGTATTTCGTGCGCGAGTATTTCGCCGAAGGGCGATGGCGCGAGTACGTCGCCAGCCTGGTCGAGATCTACCGCGGTCGCCGCGACGCCATGGTTGAGGCACTGCGCGAGCACTTCCCGGCGCAGGCAACCTGGACCGAGCCCGAAGGCGGCCTTTTCATCTGGGCGACGCTGCCGGATTACATCGACACCGGCGACCTGCTGGCCAAGGCGCTGCGCGAGGACGTCGCTTTCGTCCCCGGCCAGGCCGCCTACGCCGAGGAGGGACGGGGGCGCAGCTCGATGCGGCTCAACTTCTCCGGCGTTGGCAGCGACGAGATCCGCGAGGGCATCCGCCGCATCGGCAACGCGGTCGCCGAGCAGGTGGAGCTGTACGGAGCGCTGACCGGTGAACGAGAGCTGCCCGGGGACTCGCCCGGCATGCCCGGACGCGAAGCGGAGGACATGCCGGGCATTGATGAAGCTAAGCCTTCAACCGGTCCTGGTCACGATCTGACTCATCCAGGACCGGTTGAAGGCCGGCCCGCGGCCGCCGAGGGTGCGGACGTATTGCCGTTCCGCAAGGAGGGCACGGCGTGAAGGTCGCCGTCCTAAAAGGCGGGCGCTCGCTGGAGCGCGGCGTCTCGCTGCGCTCCGGGGCGCGGGTCGAGGACGCACTGGAACGCCTCGGACACGAGCCGGTGTCGATCGACGCCGATTCCGATCTGGTCAAGCGCCTGACCACCGCCGAGCCCGACGTCGCCTTCGTCGCCCTGCACGGGCGAGGTGGCGAGGATGGCACCGCGCAGGAGCTGCTGGAGATTCTCGGCATCCCCTTCACGGGGCCGGGTGTCGCCGCCTGCGGGCGCTGCATGGACAAGGTGCTGGCCAAGCAGGGGCTGCGCGCAGCCGGAGTGCCGACTCCGGACTGGTTTGCCTTCAACGAGACCGCCTTCCGCGAGCTCGGCGCGGCCGACGCGCTCAGCGCCCTCGAGGAGCGGCTCGGATTCCCCCTCGTCGTCAAGCCGAGTCGCGGCGGCTCCGCCCTCGGCGTCCGGTTCGCAGCGAGCTGGTTCGAGGTGCCCGAGGCGCTTGTCTCGGCCTTCAGCTACGACGACCGGGTGTTGCTGGAGCGCTTCGTCGAGGGCCGCGAGCTCGCGGTCAGCGTGCTCGGCTCCGAGCCACTGCCGGTGGTTGAGGCAATCCCCGGTGACGGCGACCGCTACGACTTCGAGGCTCGCTACGAGATTGGGCGCACCGAGTTCACCTGCCCGGCCGATCTGGCTGCAGAGGAGACAGAGGCGGTCACGGCTGCTGCCCTTGCCGCCTACGAGGCGCTCGGCTGCGCGGGCTTTTCGCGCGTCGACCTGATCCTCGACGCCGACGGGCCACAGGTGCTCGAGGTCAACGCAATCCCAGGCCTAACCGACACCAGCCTCCTCCCCCAGGCCGCCGAGGCAGCCGGCATGTCCTTCGAGGAGCTAGTCGAGAGAATCTTGCAGTTGGCGATGCCGGCAGTAACCCGGTAGAGCAATTCCTCAAATCTCACTAGACGAGTTCAGGCCAAGCAGGTCGGGGGACGCAGGGAGCGAGGTGAGGGGAGCGCACTTCAGTGCGTGACCCGATCCGAGCGACCGAGGACCCCGAGATGCGCCGGCATGAGCTCGTCTAGGAATCGCCTTGGGCGAAGTCCTCGGGCGACACCTCGTCGAGGAACTCCTTGAACTTGTCGACGACCTCCTCGGTGTCCTCGACCTCGTGCTCGAACTCGATCGCCGACTCCTCGATTACCTCCTCGGCCGCGAAGATCGGCGCCGAGACGCGCACCGCGAGAGCCAGTGCGTCGGAGGGGCGTGAGTCGATCTCCATCTCCGAGCCGTCGATCGAGACGGTGATCGAGGCGTAGAACGTGTTGTCGCGCAGTTCCGTCACCGAGACGCGCTCGCACTTGGCGTCGAGCTGCTCGAGCACGTCGGAGAGCAGATCGTGCGTCATCGGGCGCGGGGTCGATGCGCCCTGCAGCTTCATCAAGATCGCGGCGGCCTCTGGGTGCCCGATCCAGATCGGCAGGAATCGATTGCCGTCAACCGTCTTCAACAAGACGATCGGCTGCTTGCCGACCATGTCGAAGCTGACGCCGTAGATCTGCATCTGCTGCAAAGTTCGCTCCACTCCGAGGTGGACGGCCCATTATAGGTTGGGTATCCGCCTCGCCCTGCGGGCAAACCGAGAGGCTCGGAGGCAGTGGGCGATCCTGGATTCGAACCAGGGACCTCGTCCTTATCAGAGACGCGCTCTAACCAACTGAGCTAATCGCCCGAGCCGAGGCGATGATAGCTGGCGCCGGCCGGCCGTCGCGAGCGGCTCAGCCCCTGCCGCGGGCGAGGCGGCGGGCGAGCTCGAGCGCCTCGTCGAGATCGGCGAGACGGAGCTCGACGGTGATCTCCCCGTCCCTGGGACGGACCTTCACCTCGTGCCCGAGCGCCGCCTCGAGGCGGTCGGCCACTTCCTGCATTGCGGCGCTCTCCTCGGCGCTGAGCCGCTTGCCAGAGCCCTTTCTAGCTTTTGGCTGGCCAGCCAGCTTGACCCGAGTCTCGGTCTCGCGCACCGACCATCCCGCTTTGGCCGCGTCGTGGGCGAGGCGGCGGCGGACGTCGTTGCCGTCGGCGCCGAGTAGCGCCTTGCCGTGACCCTCGCTCAGCTCGCCGGACTCCAGCAGCTCCAGCGTCTCGTCGGGGAGGTCGAGCAGCCGGATCAGGTTGGAGACGGCGGGACGACTGCGCCCGATGCGCCGGGAGAGCTCCTCCTTGGAGAGCCCGAGATCGTCGACCAGTGCCGCGCAAGCACGGGCCTCCTCGACCGGGTTGAGGTCCTCCCGGACCATGTTCTCGATCAGCGCCACCTGCAGCCGCTCAGCACGCTCCGAGTCGCGGACGATCGCCGGCACCTTCTCCAAGCCGGCCTGCTGCGCCGCCCGCCAGCGCCGCTCGCCAGCGACCAGCTCATAGCTGCCGTCAGCGAGGGGACGGACGAGAAGTGGCTGGACGACCCCGCTGGTCTCGATCGAGGCAGCGAGGCCGGCGAGGGCCTCCGGGTCGAAGCGGGTCCGCGGCTGTTTCGGGTTGGGCTTGACGAGCTCGACCGGCAGCTCGCGCAGCTCGCCGACGTCTTCAGCCGCGCTTTCAGGCAAGATCGCGGCGAGGCCGCGGCCCATCCCGCGCCTGGCTGCCGCCTCAGCCACGGGCACCCAGCTCCTTGGCTAGGGCCCGGTAGGCATCGGAGCCGCGCGAGGCGGGGGCGTGCTCGATTACCGGCAGGCCGTAGCTCGGCGCCTCGGCGACCCTGATGCTGCGCGGTATGACCGTTGCGAAGACCATCTCCGGGAAGTGCTCCCGCAGCTCTCGCTCGACGTCGCGAGCGAGGCGGGTGCGCTCGTCGTGCATGGTGATCAACAGGCCCGACACGTTCAGCGCCGGGTTCAGCTCGCGGCGGATCGCGCCCAGCGTGTCGAGGAACTGGACCAGGCCCTCGAGCGCCAGGTACTCGGCCTGAACCGGCACGATCACCCGGTCGGCGGCGACGAGCGCGTTGACGCTGACCGGGCCCAGCGAGGGAGGGCAGTCGAGCATCGTGAAGGCGAAGCGCTCCCGCACCGGGCCCAGGCTCTCGCGCAGGCGCGTCTCGGATCCCTCGAGCCGCGGCAGCTCGACGGCGGCGCCGGCCAGGTCGACGTTGGCGGGGACGAGCCAGAGATTGTCGGGCCCCGCCGGGCGGGCGGCCTCCGCCACCGAGACCTCGCCGATCAAGCAGTCGTAGGAGGAGGGGTGCAGGTTTCGGTCGCCGCCCAGCGCCACGGTCCCGTTGCACTGCGGATCGAGGTCGACCAGCAGGGTCTGGGCGCCACCCCGGGCCACGCAGGCGGCGAGGTTGACGGCCGTGGTCGTCTTGCCGACGCCGCCCTTCTGGTTCGCGACTGCATAGACCAAGCCCATGTGAGACCCGCAGCCTAGTGATGAGATCGGGTATCCCTCGCCCGGACAAGTGCCGGTCTAATGAGACCGGCACTTTGAGTATCCGCCCGTTCGAGGGATACCCGATCTCATCTCAGCCGAGAGGGCGCTTCTTGGCCATGCCCGGACGGCGGGGTAGGCGAACCGGAGTGGGACCAAGCTTGCGTAGGACGTGCAGGTGGCGGTGTTTGCTGCCGGCTCGGTCGCCTACGTCGAGGATCTGCTCGGGCTGCATCGCCAGCCGATCGGCCGCTCGCGCCAGTTGCTCCTCCTCGTCGTGGTCTCGCCTTCCCTTCCACGCCACCAGCACCCCGCCGTCGCGCAGCAGGGGAGAGGCCAGCTCGGCAAGGGTCGAGAGTCGGCCGACGGCGCGAACGCTGACCGCGTCGTAGGACCCGCGGCGCTCACTGCGGGCGACCTCCTCCGAACGCGAGTTGAGCACCCGGGCGTTGCCGATCGCCGCTGCTTCGATCGCCCGCCGCATGAAATCGCACTTTCGCCCGATTGACTCGATTAGCTCAACCTCAGCTTGAGGGAGAGCCACGGCGAGCACGAGGCCCGGAAACCCAGCCCCAGAGCCAACATCGCCGATCCTCCCCGCCGTTCGCAGCTCCTCGACGTCGAGTCCCGTGAGGCTGTCCTCAACATGAACCTTCCACGCCCGCGGGACCTCGGTCACGGAGCTAACCGACGCCCGCTCATCCCGAAGCAGCTCAAGGACACGCGTGATCTTCGCCCTCTGGTCCGGGCTAAAGGGGTATCCGGGTAGGGGCGGAACGTCTTGTACTTTTTCGTCGCCAGCCATCGTCCTCAGCCACAACCGCAACTTCGAAAAAGTTAAGTGCAGCCCCTACCCGGATACCCCTACTAATCCGTAACGAGCGGCGCGACGATCACGCAACGCCGCGGCTCGTCCCCTTCGCTGTAGGTCTCGATGCCGGACCGCTCCTTGAGATGCTCGTGCACGACGCGGCGCTCCTGAGCGCTCATCGGATCCATCTGCACGGTGCAATCCCCCTCCAGGGCCTGCTCGGCAGCGCGATCGGCGCGGGCGATGAGCACCTCGCGGCGCCGCTCCCGGTAGCCGGCGGCATCGAGGAGAACCCGCTTGCGATCCCGCATCCCGCGGAAGGCGGCCTGGTAGCAGAGCAACTGCAGGGCGTCGATCGTCTGACCGCGCTTGCCGATCAGCAAGCCGTAGTCGTCGTCCCCCTCCACGACCACATCGATGGTGTCGTCGTCCTCGCGGATCTCGACATCCCCCTCCAGATCGAGCTCGTCGAGCACGCCTTCGACCAGCTCTCGCACCCGCTCGGCGGGCTCGCTCGGCCAGTCCCCGTTCTCGCTCACCAGGCCAGCCTACCGGCGCTTCTTCTTCTTGCGCGGCGGTGGGGGAGGTGGCTTGGTGGCGGCGATCTCCTCCGGGGTCACCATCGCCGGGGCGGGGATCAGTTTCGCCGCAACGTAAGACTGACCGACCGTCCAGAAGTTGGTGGTGATCCAGTAGAGGCTGAGGCCAGCTGGGAAGGCGGGCACGAAAAAGACGCCGATCAGCGTGAAGGCGCCGATCAAGAGGTACTGCTGGTTCCCTCCAGCAGTAGGCGAGGAGCGCATCGTGACGATGGTTGAGAGAGCCATTGAGCCGGCGAAGAGCAGCATCAGGACGATCGTCTCGGCCCCTGCCGGCTTCTCGACCACAGACTCGATGAAGAACCAACCGGCGCCGCCACTCGCTTCCACGTCCTGCTCGAAGCTGTCGCCCTGCAGCAGCTGGAAGAGGGCGAAAAAGACGGGGAGCTGCAGGAGCAGAGGCAGGCAGGAGGCAAGAGGATTGATTTTGTTCTCCTGGTAAAAGCGCATCACCTCCTGCTGCATCCGCTGCCGGTCGTTTTTGTATTTGTCCTGGAGCGCCTTCAGCTGTGGCTGCAGGGCCTGCAGCGCCCGCATCCCTTTGATCTGTTTGTAGGTCAGCGGGATCAGGAACGCTCGGACGACGATCGTGAGGGCGATGATCGAGGTGCCCCAGGTGAGCCCGACGTCGTCGTGGAAGAACTGCAGCACGGCCTCCGCCGCGTCCTCGAGCGGCTGCAGGATGCTTGCCAGCGGAATCACGTCCGTGCCTCTCCGTGGTACTCGGCGGGATCGACCGGCCCAACCCGAAGCGTAAATCGCTCCGGCACGGGATCGAAGCCGCCGTGGCTAAAGGGGTTACAGCGCAAGAGGCGCCAGCTGGCAAGCAGCAGGCCCCGAGCGACGCCGAAGCGCCGGACCGCCTCGCCGGCATAGGCGGAACAGGTCGGCTCATAACGGCAGCGGCGAGGCAAGGCAGGCGAGATCAAGCGCTGGTAGGCGGCGATAAGCGCCAGCACGGACCGTTTCACGTGGAACGCTCCCGTGCAGCCTGTTCGCCGGCCAGCGCCTCTTCGATGCTGGTGCGGACGCCAGGAGCGCCCTCGCGTTCGATCAACCCAGAGATCTCGGGGCGGGCGACGAGAACGAAGTCGTGGCCCTCCGGCAAGCGCTCCGAGAGGCCCCAGAACGCCTCCCGCAGGGTGCGCTTGACCCGGTTTCGGTCCACTGCACCGCCGACCTTCCGACTAGCCGAGACACCAAGACGCACGTCCCCCTCCTCCTCGCCTCGCCGGGGAAAGCTGTAGAGGACTAAGTAGCGGGTGGCGTGGGAGGAGCCATCGCGGTAGACGCGGTCGAACTCCCCGCTCCGCGAGAGCCGGCGTCGCTTCGGCATATCTAGATGGTCGGCCCCACGACCATCTAAGGCGTGAGTCGCTTCCGGCCTTTGCGACGGCGGCGCTTGAGGATCGCGCGGCCGGAACGCGTCCGCATCCTCGCCCGGAACCCGTGCGTCTTGGCCCGCTTGCGCCGCTTCGGCTGGTAGGTCCGCTTCATTGGCCGTCGCAGTATACGGACGCGCCCGGGATCGGCCAGCTAAAAGTTTCTCCGGGATTTGCGGGTCGCCCGGGTTGCGCTCAGATAGGCGTCGCTATGGTCGCTCGCCGGTGCCCGACGTGCCTTCCGGACAATCCTTCGAGACGCTCTGGCGAGACGTCCAGGAGCGCCTGCGAGCTGCCGTGCCCGAGTCCACCTTCAAGCTCTGGCTGGAGCCGTTGCGGGCGGTTGGAGGGCAAGGGACGACGCTTCTACTTGCCGCCCCAGAGGGCATTCGTCCCTGGGTGGAGCGCCGTTATGCGTCGTTGATCCGCGAAGCCCTCGCCTCCACGCAGGGTGAGTACCGCGAGATCGGCTTCGCCGATGAGGGCGCGGCAATAGGGGTGCGCGAGTCCGCCGGGTCGATCGAGCTCAACCCCAACTACACCTTCGAACGGTTCGTAATCGGGGAAGGGAACCGCGTCGCGCACGCCGCCGCCCTGGCGGTCGCCGAGGCTCCCTCGGAGGCCTACAACCCGCTCTTTCTGCATGGCTCCCCAGGACTGGGCAAGACCCACCTACTAGCGGCGATCGCCCACTACCTCGAAGCCAACGCTCCCGCGCTCAGTGTTCGCTACACCACCGCCGAGTGCTTCACCAACGAGTTCGTTGCGGCCTTGCGCTCCAGCGGCGCGGAGGCGTTCAAGAACCGCTATCGCGACCTCGACGTCCTCCTCGTCGACGACGTGCAGTTCCTGCAGGGAAAGCAGCACACCGAAGAGGAGTTCTTCCACACCTTCAACGCCCTCTACGAAGGCGGCAGCCAGTTAGTTCTCTCCGCCGATCGGCTGCCCAGCGAGCTTCTGACCCTCGCTTCCCGTCTGCGCGACCGCTTCGAGTGGGGCCTGACCGTCGCCGTCGAGCCACCCGACCTGCCGACGCGTGTCGCGGTCCTGCACCGTCTAGCCGATGAGGCTGGCGTCGTGGAAGTCGACCGCGACACGCTTTCGGAGCTGGCACGGCGGATCGACGCCAATGTGCGTCGCCTCCACGGGGCGCTGACGCGCGTCGTCGCCCATGCTTCGCTCACCGCCAAGCCCCTCAGCCGGGAGTTGATCGCCGAGCTGGTGCCCTCCGGTAGCAGCAGTGAGCCGACCACGGTGGAAGAGATCCAGCGGCGCGTCGCTGAGGCCTTCGACATCTCCCGCGCCGACCTGATTGGCGCCAGCCGTGCCGCCACTCCGCTGAGGGCTCGGCAGATGGCGATCCTGCTGACGCGCGAGCTGACCGATCTCTCCCTACCCCAGATTGGTCGCCTCTATGGCGGCCGCGACCACTCCACCGTGCTCAACTCGCTGCGGCGCGCCGCCAGCAACCTGGCTGAGGACCCCGACTTCGCCGAGCGCGCCGCCGAGCTGCGCACGGCAATCCACAGCCCCTCCACAGGGCGCCGCTGAACAGCCGATGTCACTGCAAGAATCAGTTTCTTCCACAGTCATCTCCACACGCGCAAACCCCATGAGCAGGCCGAATTCCGATGGAAACCGCTGTTTCCACAAGCGCTAATCCAACTCGAAAAGGGATCGATCACTTGAAGCTGTTGACCAACCGCGGAGAGCTCGTCTCCAAGCTCTCCGTCGTCTCACGAGCCGTATCGACTCGCGCCGCGACTCAGGCCCTGTCTGGGATTCTCGTAACGGCGTCAGAGGGAGGGGTCGAGCTCGCCGCCACGGATGGCGAGATGGGGCTTCGCACCACCCTGGAAGCCCAAGTCGAGACGGCTGGCACGGTCCTCCTTCCCGGCCGCCTCCTCGCCGAGCTGGCTCGGTCGCTGGGTGAGGACAAGGTCGAGATCGAGTCGCGCGAGTCCGAGCGCGACGTCGAGATCCGCAGCGGCAGCTCGAGCTTTCACCTGCGCGTCCTCCCCGCCGAGGACTTTCCGCAGCTGCCGGGTCAGGGGGACGAGCCGCTGAAGATCCCAGCGACGGCCCTGGCCGAGACCGTCGAGTTGGTGGCACCGGCCGCCTCGCGCGACGACATGCGGCCGGTCCTCACCGGCGTGCTCGTGAGCGCCGCGGCCGAGGAGATGACGATGGTGGCTACCGACTCCTACCGGCTGGCCGTGAAGAGGACCGTGCTGGAGAAAGGCATCGGTGGCGAGTTGGAGGCCAATATCCCGGCCCGAGCGCTGCGCGAGCTGGGGCGGCTCGTGGCCGCCGAGGAGATCGATGAGGTCGCCGTCAGCCTGCTCCCCAACCAGGCGGTCTTTGGAGCAGGGGGCATTCTCCTCAGCACGAGGTTGATCGACGGCCAGTTCCCCAACTTTCGACAGCTCCTGCCGGAGTCCTACGAGCACGACGTGCGCCTGCCGCGCCCGGAATTCCTCGAGGTGACGCGTCGCGTCAGCCAGCTCGCCCAGCGCAACGCACCACTGCGCCTTTCCTTCGCCAGCGGGGAGCTGAAGGTCTCAGCTTCGACGCCGGACGTCGGCGACGCCGAGGAGACGATGCCGGCCGCCTTCGAGGGCGAGCCGTTGGAGATCGGCTTCAACCCGGAGTTCCTCCGCGACGGGATCGAAAGCGTCGCCGGCGACGAGGTGATGTTGCGGCTGATCTCGCCGCTGCGACCCGGTCTGCTGCAGCCGGTCGACAACGAAGACTTCCGCTACCTGGTGATGCCGATCCGTCTCAACGTCTAGCGACCATGCGGGTTACCGCCGTCGAAGCGAGGCCGCTGCGCAGCCTGGCCGAGGCGCGGGTCGAGCTCGGCGCCGGCATCGTCAGCCTGGTCGGGCCCAACGGTGCCGGTAAGACGAACCTGCTGGAGGCCCTCTACTTCGCCCTCACGGGCCGCTCCTTCCGCACCTCCGACCGCCGCGACCTGATTCCTTTCGGTGGCCAGTTCGCCCGCGCCGAGGCGCGCGTCCGCGACGACGATGGGGTCGAGCGCCGCCTCCTCGCCTCGGTCAGCCGCGCCGAGGGACGTCGCCACCTACTCGACGGCAACGCCGCCAGCCCGGCGACCTCGCCCGCAACCGCCCACCGGTGGCGGTCTTCTCGCCCGACCGGCTGGCGCTGGTCAAGGGCCCGCCCGGCGAGCGCCGCGCCCACCTCGACGGCTACGTCGCCGCCCGCTGGCCATCGCGGGCGGAGCTGCGGCAACGCTACGGCCAGGCCCTCGCCCAGCGCAACGCGTTGCTCGCCCGACTCGCCGCGGGCGGTGGCAGAGGCGACCTCGACGTCTGGGACGCCGCTTTGGCAGACGCAGCCGCAGCCCTCGTCGCCGCCCGTACCGAGGCAGTCGCCGAGCTGGCTGGCCCGTTCGCGCAGGCTGCCGCCGAGCTCGGGCTTGGGGAAGCGACGATGGAGTACGCGCCGCGTGCCCCCGGCGACGCCGAGCAGATTCGCGCCGGCCTCGTCGAGCGCCGAGCGGCCGATCTGCGTCTCGGCCGTACCTCATGGGGCCCGCACCTGGACGAGCTGAAGATCTCGACGAGCGGCCGCTCTCTACGCCGCTACGGCTCGCAGGGCCAGCAGCGCACGGCTCTGTTGGCGCTCCTCTTCGCGGAGCGAACCGCGTTGCGTCGGCGGGCCGTCCGCTGCCGCTCTTGCTGCTCGACGACGTGATGAGCGAGCTCGACCCGGAGCGCCGCGAGCGGCTGGTCGACCGGCTGGAGGACGGCGGCCAGGCGCTGATTACCGCCGCCGCGGAGGAGTCGGTGCCCCCGCGAGCTCGTGAACGGGTGGTGCGGATGCCGATCGCCCCGCCGGAGGCAGCGGCCGCGTGAGCCGCCGCCGCGCTCCCCGCCCGGCGACCGGCGCCCTCCGCGCCGCACTCGATCTGGCGGCGCCGAGGACGCGCCTCGCGGCGACGCAGGCGGTCTGGGCGGAGACGGTCGGGGAGCGTGTTGCCGCCGCCGCCGCAGCCGATTTCCGAAAGCGGCGGAACGCTGCTCGTCGCTGCTCGGACCCGGTCTGGGCGCAGGAGCTGGACCTGATGCAGGAGCAGCTGCTGGCGCGCCTGCGCGAGCGGCTGGGCGAGCAGGCGCCGCAGAGTCTGCGCTTCCGTACGGGAGACGACTGAATCTCGCCAGGTTTTCGGCGATTTGCAGGGATTTTCACGTCCGGGACCGGCTTTCGAGGGGACCGAACTGGTATCCTTATGTCAACTCGCGCTCTGCCCCGACCCGGCGCAGCGACGCCGCCAATGGCCGGGGTTTTCTCTGAGATCCGGAAGGGACTAATTGCCTGAGAAGAAGAGACTGCCGGCGAGGCAAAGAAGGGCTCCGACTCCTACGGCGCCAAGGACATCACCGTCCTCGAGGGACTGGAGGCGGTCCGCAAGCGTCCCGGCATGTACATCGGCTCGACCGGCCCGCGCGGCCTCCACCACCTCGTCTACGAGGTCGTC
This sequence comes from uncultured Solirubrobacterales bacterium, assembly GCA_963817945.1. GTDB lineage: Bacteria > Actinomycetota > Thermoleophilia > Solirubrobacterales > 70-9 > VRUE01. Next base: position 86,373 of record CAWFQH010000002.1, read on the forward strand.
GACAACTCGGTCGACGAGGCGCTCGCCGGCCACTGCAGCGAAGTCCGCGTCGTCCTCCACCCCGACAACAGCTGCACCGTCGCCGACAACGGCCGTGGCATCCCGGTCGAAGAACTGAAGAAGGAGAAGCGCCCTGCGGCCGAGGTCGTGCTGACGACGCTGCACGCCGGCGGCAAGTTCGGCGACGGCGGCGGCTACAAGGTCTCCGGCGGCCTGCACGGCGTCGGCGTCTCGGTCGTCAACGCGCTCTCGGAGCGGCTGCACCTCGAGATCAGCCGCGACGGCCACGTCTGGTCCCAGGACTACGAGCGCGGTAAGCCGCAGGACGGCGCTGGAGAAGGGCGAGCCGGCGCAGGAGCACGGGCACCACGATCACCTTCCAGCCCGACCTGGAGATCTTCGAAGAGATCGAGTTCGACTTCCAGACCCTGGCCGAGCGCCTGCGCGAGACGGCCTTCCTCACCCGCGGCCTGAAGATCGAGCTGATCGACGAGCGCGGCGAGACCAACAGCGTCGTCTTCCAGTACGAGGGCGGGATCGAGGACTTCGTCCGCCACCTGAACGAGAACAAGGACAAGCTGCACCGCAAGACGATCTACTTCGAGGGCGACGAGGAGGAGGGCCAGGTCGAGGTGGCGATGCAGTGGAACGCCTCCTACCAGGAGTCGATCTTCAGCTTCGCCAACAACATCAACACCCACGAGGGCGGCTCGCACCTTTCCGGCTTCCGCGCGGCGCTGACCCGGACGCTCAACGCCTACGCCCGCGGCAAAGGCCTGCTCAAAGAGAAAGACGACAACCTCGCCGGCGAGGACGTGCGCGAGGGCCTGACCGCGGTGATCTCGGTCAAGCTGCACGACCCCCAGTTCGAGGGCCAGACCAAGACCAAACTCGGCAACCCGCCGATCCGCGGCCTGGTCGAGGAGACCGTCAACCGCAAGCTGGCCGAGTTCCTCGAGGAGAATCCGAGCGACGCGCGGCGGATCATCGTCAAGACGATCGACGCCTCGCGTGCCCGCGACGCGGCCCGCAAGGCGCGCGACCTGACCCGACGCAAGTCGGCGCTGGAGAACTCGACCCTGCCCGGCAAGCTGGCCGACTGCACGGTCAAGGACCCGAGCCTGGCCGAGATCTTCGTGGTCGAGGGCGACTCCGCCGGCGGCTCGGCGAAGCAGGCGCGCGACCGCAACACCCAGGCGGTGCTGCCGCTGCGCGGCAAGATCATCAACGTCGAGAAGAGCCGCATCGACAAGGTGCTCGCCAACAACGAGGTCCAGGCGCTGATCACGGCGATCGGCACCGGCGTCCACGACGAGTTCAACCTCGAGGACGCCAGGTACCACAAGATCGTGATGGCGACCGACGCCGACGTCGACGGCGCCCACATCCGCACCCTCGTCCTCACCTTCCTCTACCGGCAGATGCCGGAGCTGATCGACGCCGGCTACGTCTACATCGCCAAACCGCCGCTCTACCGGGTCAAGCAGGGCAACCAGGAGACCTACCTGGAGCGCGAGTCCGAACTGGAAGAGCTGCTGCTGCGCGACAAGATCGAGGAGTTCGAGCTGGCCGACGCCAGCGGTCGACTCGACGAAGCTCTCGAAGAGCCGCTGGCAGGGCTACATCCGCCGCTGCGAAAGAGTACGAGGGCTGGGGCTCCTCGCTGCAGGCCGAGTTCGGCCACGAGATGGTGCGCTTCCTCGAGGAGTCGAGCCTGCTCGACGAAGAGGTCGGCGACGCTCGCCGGCGCCCGCAAGGTGCTGAGCCGCAAGGCGGCCGAGAGCCGAGCCATTCGACACCGAGGTCGTCGAGGACTCCGACGCCGGCCTGCGCGTGAAGGCGATCGAACGCAAGAGCGGCCTCGCCCGCACCCATCGGCTGCCGGCCGAGCTCTTCGAGCACCACGACTACCGCAAGTTCGCCGAGGTCCACGCGGCGCTGCTGAAACAGGTCGGCCGACCGCCCTTCGAGGTCCAGCTCGGCGGGCGCAGCGCCGAGGCGCTCTCCTTCCAGGCGCTGCGCGGCGCCGTCCTCGAGCTGGCCCGCCACGGCGTCCAGCTGACCCGCTTCAAGGGCCTGGGCGAGATGAACGCCGACCAGCTGCGCGAGACGACGATGGACCCCGCCACCCGCACCCTGGCCCGGGTGACGCTCGACGACGCGACCGCCGCCGACCAGATCTTCTCGATGCTGATGGGCGACCAGGTGGGACCGCGGCGTGACTTCATCGAGAGCAACGCCAAGGAGGTCAAGTTCCTCGATGTCTGAGGTGGACGGCGTGCGCGAGGAGCTGATTTAGATGGCACTGGACGCTCTGACCGGTCGGATCGAGGAGCGCGAGCTCGAGAAGGAGATGCGTTCGTCCTACCTCGATTACGCGATGAGCGTGATCGTCGGGCGGGCGCTGCCGGACGTGCGCGACGGGCTGAAGCCGGTGCACCGCCGGGTGCTCTACGCGATGCACGACATCGGCCTGCAGCCGACCCGGGCCTACCGCAAGTGCGCCTTCATCGTCGGCGAGGTGATGGGCAAGTACCACCCGCACGGCGACTCGGCGATCTACGACACGCTGGTGCGGATGGCGCAGGAGTTCTCTCTGCGCTACCCGCTGGTCGACGGCCAGGGCAACTTCGGCTCGATCGACGACGACCCGGCGGCGGCGATGCGGTACACCGAGGCGCGCCTCGGCCGGCTGGCGACCGAGCTGCTGCGCGACATCGACGCCGACACCGTCGACTTCGGGCCCAACTACGACGAATCGACGCAGGAGCCGCTGGTCCTGCCGGCCCGCTTCCCGAACCTGCTGGTCAACGGCGCGTCGGGGATCGCGGTCGGGATGGCGACCAACATCCCGCCCCACAACCTGCGCGAGGTGGCCGGCGCCGTCAGCGCCTACATCGACGACCCCAGCATCGACCTGGCCGGCCTGATGGAGCACGTCAAGGGGCCCGACTTCCCCGGCGGCGGGATCATGAGCATGGAGGGGATCCGCGACGCCTACGCCTCCGGCCGCGGCACCATCAAGGTCCGCGCCCGCGCCCACGTCGAGCCGCTGAAGGGCGGCAAGGACGCGATCGTCGTCACCGAGCTGCCCTTCATGGTCAAGAAGGGCGGCGACGACGGCCTGATCACGAAGATCGCCGACCTCGTCCGGGAAAAGAAGCTGGAGGGGATCTCCGACCTGCGCGACGAGTCGGACCGCTCCGGGATGCGGCTCGTGATCGAGCTCAAGCGCGGCGGCCAGCCGGCCAAGGTCGTGCTCAACAACCTCTACAAGAAAACGCAGATGCAGACCAGCTTCGGCGTCAACATGGTGGCGCTGGTCGACAACGTCCCGCGCACGCTGAGCCTGCTCGAGCTGATCCACCACTACGTCGAGCACCAGCGCGAGGTCGTCACCCGCCGCACCCAGTACGAACTGCGCCGCGCCGAGGCCCGCGCCCACATCCTCGAGGGGCTGCTGATCGCGCTCGACAACCTCGACGCGGTGATCAAGCTGATCCGCGGCTCGGCCGACCCCGACGCCGCCCGCGACGGGCCTGATCGCGAAGTTCGAGCTCTCGCGCGAGCAGGCGCAGGCGATCCTCGACATGCGCCTGCAGCGGCTCACCGCGCTGGAGTCCGACAAGGTGCGCGCCGAGCACGCCGACCTGCTCGAGCGGATCGGCGAGCTGCGGACGATTCTCGGCGACGAGGCGCGGGTGCTCGGCCTGGTCAAGGAGGAGCTCGCCGAGATCATCGAGTCCTACGGCGACGAGCGCCGCACCGAAATCGCCCACTTCGAGGGCGACGTCGGGATCGAGGACATGATCGCCGACCAGCAGATGGTGATCTCGCTGACCGCCTCCGGCTACGTGAAGCGGCTGCCGCTCGCCACCTACCGCCAGCAGCACCGCGGCGGCGTCGGCGTGATGGGGATGAACCTGAAGGAGGACGACTACATCGCCCACCTCCACATCTGCTCGACCCACGACTACCTGCTCTTCTTCACCAACCGCGGCAAGGTCTACCGGCTCAAGGTCTACGAGCTACCGGAGGGATCGCGGACCGCCAAAGGAAGCGCCCTGGTCAACTTGCTGCCGCTGCGCGAAGGCGAGCGGGTGATGGCGGTGATCCCGACCCGCGACTTCAAGGAGAACAAGTACCTGGCTTTCGCCACCGCCAAGGGCCTGATCAAGAAGACCGAGTTCCTCGCCTACAACACGCCGATCCGGGCGGACGGCATCATCGCGATCAAGGTCCGCGACGGCGACGAGCTGGTCCAGGTCCGGCTCACCTCGGGCGAAGACGACATCCTCATGGTCTCCCACTCGGGCCACGCTTCGCGCTTTTCCGAGGACGCTGGTGCGGCCGATGGGTCGCGACACCAGCGGCGTCAAAGGCATGAACGTCGCCGGCAAGGACAACCGCGTGCTGGCGATGGACATCGCCCGCGACGACACCGAGCTCTTCGTCGTCACCGAGAACGGCTACGGCAAGCGCACCTCGATCGCCGAGTACCCGATCAAGGGCCGCGGCACCAAAGGCGTCCTGACCGCGAAGCTAACCGAGAAGAAGGGCGGGCTCGCCGGCGCCCTGATCGTCCGCGAGCACCAGGACCTCCTCTTCATCTCCCAGAACGGGATGGTGCAGCGCACTCCAGCCGGCGGCATTTCCCGTATGGGCCGGCCGACGCAGGGGGTCCGGGTGATGAACATCAAGGACGACGACCGCGTCAGCGCCGTGGCGCTGGTGGTTGAGTCTGATGAGGACCCGGGGGCGGCGGTGGGCGAGGAGCAGGTCGCGTTGGACGGGTCGCAGGACGGAGCGAGCGGGTAAGCCTCGCTTACGCCTAGCACCTCCCCTTCGGGTCGGTGCAACCAAGACGGCGCCTTCGGCGCCGGACATACGCGACGAGTCGAGGAGGCTAGAGCGAGGCTTACCCGCCCACCCCGTCTCCGAAGCGGCGACGAGCGACACCTCGCGACCACCCTCCGAAGGAAGCTTCCTCGGGCCATGGCCAAAGGCGAGGTGCCCAGTGGCGGCCGCGCGGCCTTGTGCGCAGCAGCTCCTGTCGCTAACATGTCGGAACAGACGACATGAAACCGACATCCCTCCGATGCAGTGGGAGGTGAGGTAGATGCCCGACCTTCTATCTAAGCCAGAGCGAGATCAGTTACAACGCGTAGAGGGAGAGATCGAGCGTTGGCAAACGGCGCTTCGAGAGGATCTCGCTACGAGTACTCAAGAGAGCGAGGCTGCCGACCACACCCTCGACTCCGCCTATATGGAGCGGTTCGTAGAAACGGCTCTGCGCCTGTCCTCGCAGCTCCACCGCGAGGTTCCTCCGGACATCGATCCCGAGGCTTTGGCCGAGATTCGGGGACACATCATCGAGGGGCTCCAAGCGTTGAATGCAATCGACGAGGAGCGACCCCTGGACAGCGTTGACGCTTTCCTCGTTCACGCCGAGGCGGTAAGGCACATCGTGCGCGATGCGCTGGACGGCCAGCCCGATGGAAATGAATCGAGCGCAAAGGACCTTCTAGAGGGCCTCGCCCAGCGGCTCCCTGGAGTTTCGAAGAGGCAGCTGGGCGATCTCATCGGTGTCGGGGAGAGGCAGGTCCAGCGCCTTGCTAAGGACGAGTCGCGAGTGCCCTCTGATCGTCTTCAGCTGGTGGCTCGCCTGGTTGCCCTGTTGTGGCGAGCTTGGACCCCAGCGGGAGTAGTGGCCTGGTTCTACAGGGGCCGAGCCGATTTGGGGGGCCGGTCGCCAATCGACGTGATCGGCGATCCAAACTATGAGCGAGCGTTGATGCTCGAAGCCCGCCGCGGTCGCGCCGAGCATGGATCGTGAGCGAAAGCCGCAGCTGACGCAGTTCGACGACGTCGCATTTCGCTACTCGAACTACGACACGCCTTTCTGGGTGAGACCGAACTCAGAGCCGGGTCGCTGGCACCGGGTCGGGGATGGCCCAACGCAGTACCTAAGCACGACGGTGGATGGTGCCTGGGCGGAGTTGATCCGCGCTGAGGGGCTTCGCTCCGAGCAGGAAGTCGCCTTGATTCGAATGCCAATGTGGGTCGCCGACGTGCACGTCCAGCAGGTCGTCGACTACGGCAGGTTCGAGAAGGCGGAGGCGGCAGGCTTCCCGGCGGAGGCTCTTGTGGACGATGACTATTCCCGCAGCCAAGAGGAGGGAAAACGACTTCGCGAGCTGGGCTTCCAAGGAGTTCTGGCACCCTCGGCTGCCCTCCCCAACACGCTGAATTTGACCATTTTCGGACCCCGAATCGCTTCGACTTGGCAAACACCACCTCTACTAGCTTCGTCGATACCGGCCACCGAAATCGCGGTCGGCTCGCCGCCGGAAGGAATCGTGGGAAATGTGCGACAAAGAGGAGAAAAGCATCCGAGCTACGACCAATTCGAGGCCGCTCTGCGGCCGCCTCGACGCCGACCTGGGTCGGCGGGACAGAGCTAACTCAGGCGACCGCGGGTAAGTACTGCTGCCAGGCAGGAGGAATAGAAGGCGTTGCCACCTGGATGAAGACGGTCGGCCCAGGAGGCGTCGGACGCTTGCGGGGGTGCATCTGGATCTCGCGCGGGAGCCGGTTGCCCTTGCGGCGGTTGCAGCTGGCGCAGGCGGCGACGATGTTCTCCCAGACGGATTTTCCTCCGCGGCTGCGGGGGATCACGTGGTCGACGGTAAGGCCGGACTTGCGCGAGCCGCAGTACTGGCAGGTCCAGGCGTCGCGGGCGAGGACGGCGCGGCGGGTGATGCGACGGCGGTGCGCCTCGCGCGGAACCCGCACGTAGTTGACGAGGCGGATCACGTCGGGTCGCTCCAGCGTCATCCGCTCGGAGTGGATCGCTCCCTCGCGACGCTCGAGCAGCTCAGCCTTTTCCTTGAGGAGGAGCACAGCAGCTCGTCTCAACGTGCAGACGTTGATGGGCTCATAGGTTGCGTTGAGAACCAAGACCCGTGCCATGCTGCTCGGGAATTCTACGCACGCTTAGAGATGGGGGCAGCCCGCAGCCCCTACCCGATGGGGTAGGACCCGAGGATGCGCACCGACTCGGCTTTCTCGCGCAGAGAGGCAACTGCCTCCTCAACGTTTGGCTCGTCCAACCCGCCTTCGAGATCGCAAAAGAACATGTAGCGGCCGAGGCCTCGCCGCAGCGGCCGCGACTCGATCCGACTCAGGTTGATCTCGCGGTCGGAGAACTCGAGCAGCGCCTCGACCAGGGCGCCGGGGTGGTCGGCGCCGAGCTCGGAGAAGACGAGTGAGGTGCGCCAGCTCCCCTTGCCTTCCGGCTCGGTCCCGGCGGGGGCGATCCAGACGAAGCGGGTGACGTTATCGGGCTCATCCTCGATCCCTGCCTCCAGGACGACGCAACCGTAGAGCTCGGCCGCGGCCCGTGCCCCGATCGCCGCCCACGGTCGCACCGCCTCGCCGACCATCCGCACCGCCTCCGCAGTGCTGCTGACGCTGCGCCGTTCCACGCCGCGCAGGCGCTCGCGCAGGAAGCGTGCGCACTGGGCGAGCGGTTGGGGGTGGGAAAGGACGGCACTGACGTCCTCGAGCGCCACACCGTCGCGGGCGAGCAGGTGGGCGTGGACCTGAAAGTCGTGCTCTCCGACGATCGTCACCGCCTCGGTCTCGAAGGCGAGCGTGTCGAGCGTGCTCCGCACCGAACCCTCGATCGAGTTCTCGAAAGGGACGAAGGCACGCTCGGCTTCGCCCCGCTCGACGGCGAGGATGGCGTCGTGGACGGTCGGCGTCCGCAGCGGCTCGACCGCGGTTTGTCGCACGGCCTCACCCAGGGCATCCTCGGTGAAGGTGCCGGCAGGCCCGAGGTAGGCGACCCTCATTCGAAAACGACGGAGTAAGTGGCCTCGTTGTTTTCGGAGACCTGCTCGCCGGGGACCGGCTCGGCCACCACTTCGATCGTCACTTCGCCTTTCGGCGATGGCGTCAGCGGGATCGTCACCGTTTCGGACGCGCCGGCTTCGATCGTCGGGATCTCGCCTTGGAGCGTGCCGCCGCCGCTGACGCTGACCGAAACCGTGACCCCATTCTCGGTCGATTCGCCCTGGTTCTGCACTTCCACTTCGACTTCAGGAGCTCCTTCGGTGATCACCGAGACGCTGGATTCCGGCGACAGGTCGGTGCCGTTGATGCTGGTGCCGATCAGCCCCAGCCCGTGTACGCCGGAGACGTCGGCGCTGGTGGCGCCGCTGACCGAGCCGAGGGCCGTGGCGACCTCTTCCTCGTCGAGCCATTTGGTCCCGTCCGGGACGAAGACGCTCTCCGGCACGTCCTCGCCTTCGATCCCATTGTCGGCGAGGGCGCCGTCGATCTCCGGGCGTGCCACGGAGGCGTAGAGAACGTCGCTGGCCATCAGCTTCTGGATCTGTTTGGCAATACCAGCGGTGGCTTTCTCGGCACCGACGTCGCCCAGGGCGGTGCTCATCTTTTCCGCGATCCCGGCCATCGCGCTCGCGCGCAACGCGTAGACGAGCTCCAGCGCAGTCTGCGCGTTGCTCATGTCTCCCGGAGCGTCGAGGCCGTCGATACGCGACACGTAGTTGTCCATTGCGCTGCGGTCGGCGTTGACCTCGGCCACGAACTCGGTCACCGAGAGACTGCCCGGATCGGAGAGCTTGGCGAAGAAGCTTTCGCTGGTCTGTTTGGTCTCGTCGACGATCTGGGTGACGTCACCCGCGTAGTCCTTCAGGGCCCGGTCCTTGCGGGCGTCGAGGCAGCCACGCACGCCGAGCACGATCAGGATCAGCACCAGCAGCCCGGCGCCGAGAGCGAGCGCCCGGCGCAGCAGGATCTGCTGCCTCTCGGGGCGGCGCGGAGGCCGCGCCCTGCGGGCCGGCCGGGATGCGTGCGAATCCTCCACCTAGAGCTCTCCAGGGCTGGTTGGCTGGGCGGAGAGTATGCACGGCGGACAGGTCGCCGCCGCGAGACCCGCCGCAAACGGTGCGGTTTTTGCACTTTGGCAGAGCTGACCCCGGCGCAGGAGAGCGGATTTCGACGACGAAGTCGGAAAGGCATTGGTCGGCTCCCTCGTCCTCAACCGCTTTCTGATCGAGCGCCGAATCGGCAGCGGCGGGTTCGGGGTGGTCTACGAGGCCTGGGACGGGCGCCTGGAGCGCTCTGTCGCCGTCAAGGCGATCGAGTCAGGCGGCGACGCACGTCGACGGGTCATGCGCGAGGCGCAGGCTGCGGCCCGCCTCAACCATCCCGGCATCGTCACGCTCTACGAGATGGGCGAGGAGGACGGCAACGCCCTGCTCGTCACCGAGCTGGTCGAGGGTGACACGCTCGCCCAGCTGAGCCGCGCCGGCACGCTCAGCGACCGCGAGGTCGCAGAGATCGGCGCCGATCTCTGCGAGGCGCTCGACCACGCTCACGCCCGCGGCGTCGTCCACCGTGACGTCAAGCCCCAGAACGTCCTCGTCGGCGGCGAGGACGAGCCGCGCGCCAAGCTGATGGACTTTGGCGTCGCCCGCCTTGCCGACGCCGCCGCGCTCACCGCCCCCGGCGACGTCGTCGGCACCCTTGCCTACATGTCGCCGGAGCAAGCCGAGGGCGACGCCGCGGGGCCCGCGGCGGACGTCTACTCGCTGGCGCTTGTCCTCTACGAGTGCTGGAGTGGTGAGAATCCCAACCGGCGCACGACTCCCGCCGCCACCGCCCGCGCGATCGGCAACCGCCCCCGCCCGCTGCGGCGCCTGCGGCCCGATCTGCCGCGCGAGCTGAGCGACACGATCGACGGCTGCCTGGCGCGCCGCCCTGCGCTGCGGCCCAGCCTGGAGGAACTCGGGACAGCGATCGAGGACTCGCTCGACCTGCTCGCGGATCAGCCGTCGAGCCCTGCGCCGGCCCTCGGCCTGCGCGTCGGCGTCGCAACCGCCGCGGCCCTGCTTGGGGCGTGGCTCGCCGTCGGCCACGGCGCGCTGATTCCGTAGATCCGATGCCAGCCATCTAGGATTTCCCGATCAGCGTCCTGCGCAACCTCGAGAGTCGGATCGAAGGCCTTGTCGAGGGCGTCTTCAGCCGTGCCTTCAGCTCCGAGGTGCAGCCGGTCGAGCTGGCTCGCAAGCTGGCCAAGGAGATGGACGCGCACAAGACCGCCGGGGTCGCCCGCGTCTATGTGCCCAACGAGTACACGGTCTACCTGTCCGGCCGCGACCGCACGCGCCTCGAAGGCTACGAGCGCTCGCTCGAGCAGGAGCTGTCCGGCTATTTGCTGGAGCACGCGCGTCGTCGCAACTACGACCTCCTGACCCGGCCGTCAGTCTCCTTCGAGACCGACGAGCGGCTGCGGCTGGGTGAGTTCGGAATCCAGACGCGCTTGGTCAAGCCACCGGCTCATGAGGGCGACGGCCCGAGCCAGGGCGAGGAGGGCCACACGATGGTGTACTCGGCCGTCCGCGACGCCTCGCCGGCCCCCGAGGCACCGTCCAGTCGCGCCGAGGTTGCGACCCGCGCGGTGGTCTCCCTTGACGACCGCCGCTATGTGCTGGAGGGCCCGCGGGCGACCATCGGCCGCGCCAAGGACGCCGACTGCGTGCTGCGCGATCCCAACGTCTCCCGCCATCACGCCGAGCTGCGCCGCTCCTCCGGAGGCGACTGGACCATCTCCGATCTCGGCTCGACCAACGGGGTCAAGGTCAACGACCGCCGCGTCGGCTCGGCACGGCTCAGCGCCGGCGACGTCGTCACCCTCGGCACCACGACGTTCCGCTTCGACGTCGAGCAGTGAGAGTCTTCTGAGGACGCAGTATGGCGGCGATCTGGACCCGTCATTAGGGTGCTGACGTGGACTATGACCCGATCTCCGTAGCCCTCAAGTTCGGCTTCCTCGCCGTCCTCTATCTCTTCCTGCTCTGGATCGCCCGCAGCGCCCTCAAGGACCTGCGTGGCACGGTCGCCCCGGCTCCGGACGCGACCGGCTTCCATCCGGCACCGTCCTTCGGCGAAGCCGCACCCGGCGTTGACGCCTGGCTGGTGGTCCTGCGCGGCGGGGGCCTGCGCGACGGCGAGCGCTTCGACCTGATCGGCGGTCTCTCGATCGGCCGCTCGGGCGAGGCTGACCTGCGGATAGACGACCGCTATGCCTCCGGCCTGCACGCGAGGATCTTCTCTCGTGACGGGCGCACTTACGTCGAAGACATGAGCTCCACCAACGGCACCCTTCTCAACGACGCGACGCTGCACGGCGAGGCCGAGCTGATCGACGGCGACGTGGTCAGGATCGGCGACACCGAGTTCAGGTTCGAGGGGGGCTAGCACTAAATGCTGCGCGTCGAGGACCAAGCCTTCCGCACCGACACCGGTCGGCAGCGGAGCGAGAACGAGGACTCGCTCTTCGTGCGGGCGCCGATCTTCGTCGTCGCCGACGGGATGGGCGGCGCTCAGGCCGGCGAGGTCGCCTCGAAGGCGGCGGCCGAGGCGTTCGACCGGGACCTGCCCGAGGCGCCACCGGAGCGCGTACTGCGCGAGACGATCGAAGCCGCCAACCGCGAGATTCACGAGCTGGCCCGCTCCGATCCCTCGCGGGCGGGCATGGGGACGACGATCACCGCCGCGATCGTCAACGCGCAAAGCGAAGAGGTGGGGGTAGGCCATGTCGGCGACAGCCGCGCCTACCGATTACGCGCCGGCCGACTCGAGCAGCTCACCCGCGACCACTCGCTGGTCGAGGAGATGCGGCGCAAGGGGCAGATCACCGACGCGCAGGCGGTCGACCACCCGCAGCGCTCGATCATCACCCGCGCCCTCGGCCCCGAGCCCGAGGTCGACGTCGACGTGCAGACCGTCCCCGCAGCTCCCGGCGACGTTTTCCTGCTCTGCTCCGACGGCCTGACGACGATGGTCGACGAGGACCGGATCGCCGCCGTTCTCGCGGAGGCGGGCTCGATGCGCGAGGCCGTCCGCACCCTGGTCGACGAGGCCAACCGCGCGGGCGGGCGCGACAACATCACCGCGCTCGCCTTCCGCCTCGAGGACTCGGCAGCGCCACTGCGCGACGCCGCCGGCGACGCGACCCTGGTCGGGGCCGCTGCCGAGGAGGCTGGTTTGACCACGACCGAGGTGCGGCGTCGGGCCGCGGCCGCGGCGGCGCAGGAGCGCCGCGAGAAGCTGGCGGCGAAGCCGCCGCGCCGGCGCCTGCGGACGGTGGCGAAGGCCGTCGCCGTCCTCGCCGTCCTCGCAGCGCTGATCACTGGCGCCTGGTACGGCAATCGCCAGGTTTGGTTCCTCGGCACCGACGACGGCGGTCGCGTCGCCCTCTACCGCGGGCTTCCCTACGAGCTACCGCTCGGGATCGAGCTCTACGACGAGCGCTACGCGAGCCCGATCCAGACCGAGGCGCTGCCGGCACGCCGTCGCGAAGCGGTCTCGGACCACGATCTCCGATCCCGCTCCGACGCGGTCTCGCTGATCGAAGACATCGAACGCGCCCAGGGGGTTCATTGACGAGCGCCCGCAATCGCGAGCTGGTCGCCCTGGTCCCGGTCGCCTTGTTGATCAGCGCCGGGTTCGCCGCGGTCTTCGCCCAGGAGGGGGGTCGGGAGGACAACCTCAGCCTCATCTACGGCGCCTATTTCCTCGCCGTCTGCCTCGCCACCCACATCTACCTGCGTCTGCGCTTGCCCAACGCCGATCCCTACCTCTTCCCGCTGGTTGCGCTGCTGACCTCGTTCGGGCTGGTGATGGTCTACCGGATCGACCCCGCCCTGGCTCGCGACCAGGCCAACTGGTTCGTGCTCGGGCTGCTGCTCTTCGCGCTGACGATCCATTTCCTGCGCGACTACGACGTGCTCGAGCGCTACCGCTACACGATCGCCGGCATCGGCCTGCTGCTGCTGCTGGCGCCTCGACTGCCGGGCATCGGTCAGCAGGTGAACGGCGCCTACCTCGGCGTCAAGCTCGGCCCGCTCGCGTTCCAGCCGGCCGAGTTCTCGAAGATCTGCATCGTCGTCTTCCTCGCCAGCTACCTGCGCGAGCACCGCGAGGTGCTGATCGTCGGCGCGCGGCGGGTGCTCGGCGTGACCCTGCCGCCGCTCAAGCACCTCGGGCCGCTGCTGGTCGTCTGGGGCGCCTCGATGTTCATGCTCGTCTTCATCCGTGACCTCGGCAGCTCGTTGATGTTCTTCGCTGCCTTCCTTGCCCTGCTCTACGTCGCCACCGGCCGCTTCTCCTTCGTTGCGATCGGGATGGGGATGTTCCTGCTCGGCTCCTGGTTCTTCGCCTCGACGGTGCCACACGTGCACGACCGGATCACGGTCTGGCTCGACCCCTACTCCGACCCGACCGAAAGCGGCTACCAGATCCTGCAATCGATCTTCGCCCAGGCCGACGGCGGCCTCTTTGGCCGGGGCTTCGGGCAGTCGTTGATCACGATTCCCGGCAGCGACGACGCCCTGCTGCCGGCGGCGCAGACCGACACGATCTACTCGCTGATCGTCAACGAGGTCGGTCTCTTCGGCGCCTGCGGCTTGATCCTCGCCTACCTGCTCTTCGCGGCGCGCGGCCTAAAGATCGCCCTGCTCGCCGACGACGGCTTCTCGAAGCTGCTGGCCACCGGCCTGACCGCGGTCTTCGCGATCCAGGCCTTCGTGATCATTGGCGGCGTCACCAGGGTGATCCCGCTTACCGGTGTCACCCTTCCCTTCATCAGCTACGGCGGCAGCTCGATCGTCGCCAACTTCGTCCTGCTGGCGCTGCTGCTGCTGATCTCCGACCGAGCGCGGCGTGAGGCGGCCGCCTCCGCCCGCGGCGCCCCCTTTGCGATGGAGCCAGTGTGACTCACCTGGAGGGTCACCGGTGAACCGCCAGATCGTCAAGCTCTTTGGTCTGATCGTCGTCCTCTTCGCGGTCCTGATCGGCTTCACCTCGTACTGGTCGGTTTTTGACGCGGAGGCGCTGAAGGAAAAGAACGCCAACAAGCGGCCCCTGCTCGAACAGCAGCGGATCGAGCGCGGTCGCATCCTCAGCGCCGATGGTGTCGTGATCGCCCGCTCGGTCGCCAAGGGCCGGGGCGACGCGCGCCGCTACGTGCGGCGTTATCCGGAAGCAGCCCTGTTCGGGCACCCGATCGGCTACAGCTTCTGGCGCCAAGGCGACAGCCAGTTCGAGCAGTTCCACAACGACGAGCTGGTCGGCGACGAGTCGGAGTTCGTATCGCTGCTCGACGAGTTGCGCGGGCAGACGCAAGAGGGCAACGACGTCGTCACCAACCTCGACTCAGAGGCGCAGCGGGTCGCGATGGCCGGTCTCGAAGCGGCCGGGTTCGGCGCGGTGGTGGCGATCGAGCCGAGCACGGGTCGGGTCAGGGTGATGGCTTCCAACCCGGCCTACGACCCCAATCGCGTCCCCTTCGAATTTAGCGAGCTGAACCGCAACGAGTTCGAAACCCCGCTGCTCAACCGCGCCACGCAGGGGCTCTACCCGCCCGGCTCGACCTTCAAGGTGGTGACGGCGTCGGCCGGGCTCGGCAGCGGCACGATCGACCTCGAATCGACGATCGAAGCGCCGGCGACGATCGACGTCCAGGGCCAACCGCTCGCCAACTCCGACGGCGCCTCCTACGGCGCGATCCCGCTCGAAGCGGCGCTGACCGGCTCGGTCAACACCTGGTTCGCCCAGCTCGGCGAAGAGGTCGGCTCCGACACCCTGTTCGAGTACATGGACGGCTTCGGCTTCGGCTCGACGCCGGCCATCGACCTGCCCGACGACCAGGTCTACCGCAGCGGCGTCTACGAAGGCCGCGACCTGCTCGGCCGCGGCGACGCCGTCGACGTCGCCCGGGTCGCGATCGGCCAAGAGCGGCTTCTTGTCACCCCCCTGCAGATGGCCGAGGTCGCGGCCGCAGTCGCCAACGGCGGCACCCTGATGAAGCCGCAGATCTGGAGCCGCGTCGTCGACCCCGACGGGCGTGTCACCGAGCGCCTCGACCCGGCGCGCTACAGCCAGCCGATCGACGAGGAGACGGCGGCGGCGCTGACGAACGCGATGGAAGGCGTGGTCAACGAAGGGACCGGGACCAACGCGGCGATCTCCGGCGTCCCGGTGGCCGGCAAGACCGGAACCGCGGAAACGCCCGGCAACGAGAGCTGCGCCAGCGCCGACGCCAACCAGGCCTGGTTCATAGGCTTCGCCCCGGCGGACGACCCGCAGGTCGCGCTGGCGGTGACGGTCGAGTGCACTGACTCCTTCGGCGGCGAGATCGCCGCGCCGATCTTCCGCGAAGTCGCCGAAGCGCTGCTGGACGATGAATGAGATAGAACAGCCGCCGATGGGCCTAAAACGGCACCCCGGCTTCCGTTTTAGGCCCATCGGCGGGAGGTTGGACCGTGCTTGAGATCGCCGAGGGCAGTACGGTCGACGGGCGCTACACGTTGCTGCGCCGGATTGGCTCCGGCGGAATGGCCGACGTCTGGCTGGCCGAGGACTCGCACCTGCAGCGCAGCGTCGCCCTGAAGATCCTCCACCAGCGCTTCGCCCAGGACCGCGAGTTCGTCGAGCGCTTTCGCCGCGAGGCGGAGGCAGCCGCGGGCTTGCAACATCCGAACGTGGTCGCCGTCTTCGATCGCGGCGATGTCGACGGCACCTACTACATCGCGATGCAGCTGCTGGAGGGGCGCTCGCTGAAGGCCCTGATCGACCAGGGCCTGACGCCGGAGCAGGCGGTCGGGCTGGTGCGCCAGATCCTGGAGGCAGCCGGCTTCGCCCACCGCCACGGCGTCGTCCATCGCGACCTGAAGCCGCAGAACGTCCTCGTCGACGCTGAGGGCAAGGTGACCGTCACCGACTTCGGCATCGCTCGCGCCGGCGCCTCGGAAATCACCCAGGCCGGCTCGGTGATGGGCACGCCGCACTATCTCTCGCCCGAGCAGGCTCAGGGCCAAGACGTCACCGCCGTTTCCGACCTCTACTCGATTGGCGTGATCCTCTATGAGGCGCTGACGGGGCGGGTCCCCTTCGAGGCCGATTCGGCGGTGGCGATTGCGATGAAGCAGGTCTCGCACATGCCGCAGCGTCCGAGCTCGATCAACCCTGCGGTCTCCCCGGCGCTAGACGCGGTGACGATGCGGGCCTTGGAGAAGGAGCCCGGGCAGCGCTTCCAGAGCGCCGAGGCCTTCATCGCCGCCCTCGACGCGGCCCTTCGGGATCCGGGGGCCGCCGGCGGGAGCACCGCGGCCTTCGCGCCGCTGCCGCCGGTCGTCGTCGCCGAGGAGGCGGCGGCCGTGGAGGACGAGGAGGAGCGACGCCGACGCCGCTGGCTCTGGGCGCTGGTCGCCCTTGCGGTCCTCGCCGGCATCCTCGCTGGGCTCGCCCTGACCCGCGACACGAGCACGGATGTCCCCGCCGTCACCGGCAACCAGCTCAACGTCGCGATCTCGCTGCTGGAGCAGGACGGCTTCAAGGTCCATGGCGTCAAGCGGGTCCGGCGCGACGTTGCCGCCGGCACCGTGCTCGAGCAGGATCCCTCCGCCGGTGAGGCCGCCCTCGACTGCACCTTCCTCAGCTTCTTCTGCGCGAAGCCCGAGGTCGTGCTGACCGTTAGTGCCGGCCCCGGTAGCTCCGAGGTGCCCGGCACCGCCGGGGCGAGCCGGCAGGAAGCGGTCGCGGCGCTGGAAGAGGCGGGCTTCGAGCCCGCCGTGCGAACGGCCAACTCCGACCGCGTCGAAGCCGGCCAGGTGATCAGCTCCGACCCGCGTGGTGGCACGAACGCGACGCGAGGATCGACCGTCACGCTCACTGTCTCGATCGGTCCGAAGCTGGCCCAGGTCCCGGTGCTCGTCGGCTCGCCGCGCTCGGTGGCGGTGCAGCAGATCCGTGCCCGCGGACTCTCGCCCAGCGTCGAAGAAGAGGAAAGCTCGACGCCCGCCGGCGAGGTTGTCCGCCAATCGCCGAGCGCCGGCTCCGAGCTGCCGCGCGGCTCGACGGTGACGATCGTCGTCTCGCAGGGAGAGCAACAGGCGCAGGTTCCGAACGTGATCGGCAAGGAACGGGCCGAGGCCGTGGAAATGCTGCGCGCCGCCGGCCTGGAACCGTCCGTGCAGGAACAGGAAACCGAAGTCCCCTCGCAGGTGGGACGGGTGACCGACCAGTTCCCGCCGCCGGGCTCCGAAGTCGAGCCGGGGACTGGCGTCACCATCGTCGTCGGCAGGCGTGCGGCTGCCGAACCGGAACCGGAACCGGAACTCGAATGAGGCGCCCGGGCAAGTCGGCAAGGCGGCAGCCGTGAGGGTTGCGGTCCTCTGCGGTGGCCGTTCTTCGGAGCATGACGTCTCCCTGCGCTCGGGTGAGGCGGTGGCGAGGGGCCTGGAGCAGGGCGGACACGAGGCGGTCCGGGTAACGATTGCCCGCGAGGGTCCTTGGAGCCACGCGAACGGGCCGGTGGCGCTCTCGCCCGGCGCTGGACTGCTCGGCGCTGATGCTGTCTTCCCGGCCTTGCACGGGCCCTTCGGCGAGGACGGCTGCATCCAGGGCCTGCTCGAGTGGCTTGACGTCCCCTACGTCGGCTCCGACGTCCTCGCCTCGGCGATCTGCATGGACAAGCTGACCCTAAAGCGCCTTTTCGCCGATCACGGCCTCCCCCAGGTTGGTTTCGCCGCCGTCGGCGAGGTTGGCTGGCGCGAGCGCTGCGAGGCAATGGGCTTGCCGCTCTGGGTGAAGCCCTCGCGACTTGGCTCGAGCGTCGGGATCACCAGGGTCGAGTCCCTGCAGCAGCTCGAGGCGGCGGTCGAGGCGGCGCACCGGCACGACCCGCGTGTGATCGTCGAGGCCCACGCCGAAGGCCGCGAGGTCGAGTGCTCGCTGCTCGGCAACGAGGAGGTCGAGATCTCGCTGCCCGGGGAGGTGATCGCCCACGGCGACTGGTATGACTACGAGACGAAGTACGCCGACGGTGGCATGGAGCTGGTTGTGCCGGCGACGATCCCGGAGGAGCAGTCGACGCTGCTGCGCGAGCTGGCGATCGAGGCGTTCGAGCTCGGCGGCTGTGCCGGCCTCGCCCGCTGCGACTTCTTCGTCCAGGACGACCGCGTCCTGATCAACGAGATCAACACCATGCCCGGTTTCACCGAGACGAGTGTCTACGCCAAGCTCTGGGAGGCTTCCGGACTCGCCTACCCAGCCCTCTGCGACCGCTTGGTCAACCTCGCCGTTGAGCGCCACGCCAAGGTCCGCTCGCACGAGTTCTGAAGCCCGCCGCCGCGGCCGGCTAGCGATCCGATCGACGGGCGGTGAGGGCGCCGACTTCGTTGATCGAGGTGGCCAGGCTCAGCACCAGAGTCTGGGCGGCGAGTCCCCATACAAGCGCTGCCAGGTAATCCCAGACTGACCCCCACTCTTTGCCGACGTAAAGCACAGCCAGCCCCGAGGCGAGGGCCACCACTCCCGTCACGAGAACCAGCAGGAGCTGGCCGAAGCGCGCCTGGGAGATCTGCTCCGCGGCCTCCTCGATGCTGAGCTGCGGCGGCGGCGCGCTAGGCGCCGCGCCCGGCTGGCCCGGCAGAAGCGGGTTCTCGACCACAGTCCCAGGGGCCGTGAGCTCGATTGGCTCGGCGGCCTCCAGCTCGAAGCCGAACTCTATCCGCTGGATCCCGGCCAACATGGGCAGTCGATCTTCGGGGAGTTTGGCCCAGAGACCGGCGATTTTCGCCGCCGCGGCCTGGAGCAGTCCGTTGGCCTGCTCGAGGTCTTTGTCGGTCTCCGCCTCCCAGAGCAGGTGACGGATGGCGATCAGCTCCCTCTCCAGCGCGGTTATTTCCTCCCCGCTGAGCACCCGCGCCCCGTCGAGCTCTTCCTTGTCGCGCCACAGATCGCTGAGCCGCTCTTCTAGCTCGAGCAGGTTGCGCACAGCCGCCGCCCGGGACCTGATCGCCTCGAGCTTGCCCTGAAGCTCCGCGCGGCCGGTTGGGGCGCCGACCAGCGTCTCGCGGGCCTCGCCCTCGAGGCTGGGGTTCGCCTCGTCCTCGTCGCTGCCTCGGCGGGGCGGCAGCGGCGACGGCTGCTCCGCCGCGAGCTGGCTCAGCGCTTCTTCGAGCTCACGAGCGAGGTCGGGAACCATGCCGAGCAAGTCGATCTGGGCCTCGACCATGGCGATCCGCGCTTCGAGGTCCGCGAGGACCTTGTCGTCGATTTTCACCCACGCCTTCTCAGTGCTCCGTTCGACCTGTTCGCGGAGCTGCTCCTGAGCCTGCGCCAGCTGGGCGATGCTGTAGTCGCCCCAGGGTTTGTTGGGGCCGCCACCTCCGCCCGGAGGTCCCCCAGCGGCCAGCCGCAGTTTGGCGACCGCGTCCCCGTGGCGCTGCTGGAGGTCGGCGATCCGCTGCAGCAGCCGCGCCCGGGGGCCACGACGGCCCGACTGACGCTGCAGGAGCACTCCGCCGATGATGCCGAGCAGCAGCACGATCGCCGGGATCGGCCACCAGGTGGTGACCTTCAGGTCGATCGTGACCTCGCCTCCTTCCGCTCCGGGCATCAGGTCAACCTTGCCCGAGTAAGAGCCCGGCTCGTAGTCGTCCCCGACGACAAGGCCGATTTCCGACGTGGTCGCGGTGAGAACTTCTTTTTCGCCCTCGTAGGTGAGCGGAATCGGGCCGTTGGTGCCGCTCAGCGCTCCTACGGTTATTGAGGGCGCATTCCCGGATTCCGGCGGCTCGGGGATGTCTTTGCTTGCCCCCGCTACTGGCACCCAGATCAGCTCGTCGCTCGACGGCTTTCGAGCTTCTCGCTTGGCGCTCTGGCTCGACACCAACGGCGATGCGCTGAACTCCGATTCCGGGGTGGGCGATATCGCCAGCTGACGCCGGGCGACCCTGCCTTTGCGGGAGAAGAGCGCCAGCGAGCCGGAATAGGACTGCGACCCGCTCGACGTCGCCCTCAGCATCGCCTTGGCGCTCCGGCCGGGTTTGAGCCTTTTCACCGGCAGCCTGACACGGAGCCCGCCGCATACTTGACCGAGCTTCACGGTTCGGCTGTCGGAATTCTCGAGGCCCGAGATCTCGAGCGTTACTCGCCGACGCGTGGCGGTTTCGTTGCGGATCGTGACGCTTTGGCCGGCGACCAGGTTGGCGCAGCTGACCGAAAGGGTCGTCTGATCGGCGAAGCCGAGCGGCGGTTTGGCGGCCTCGGCCGAGGCCGGGCCCATCCAGATGCCCGCCAACACCATGACCGAGATCAAGCCTTGCTTTCGCATGCTGCCTCCAATTCGCGTCGGCGACCAAGCTCGCCGCGCGTCAATCTAAATCAAAGAGCCTGCGCGATGCAACCGGTCCGACTAATCGAGCAGCTTGATGTCGCTGATCTCGACCTGGTAGCGACCGGGCTGATCGCGGGCTTCGGAGGCCTTGATGAACCAGAGCAGGAAGTAGGTCGAGGGCTGGCCGACGCGCAGCTCGATCTCCTGGTCGGAGGCTGCGTCGCTTACCTCCCCGACCGGCTCTCCCCAGCCAGAGAGATCGGAGGGCGGGCCGGCGGGGGCGGCGTAGACCTCGGCGTCCCAGCCCGGCGTGGGCGACTGCACGATCATCCGCGCCGGGGTCGCCGGTGAGGTGGCCGTGACGTAGACGCCGACCCCCGGGTTGGGTCCGGTCTTCGTCCCTTCGAAGGTCTCGGAGTCGTAGTGCTCGCTTTCCCAGGCGGTTCCGGTCGGGTCGCCGTCGGCGACCAGCCCGACCTTGCTACCGACCTCTTCTTCGTCCCCCTGCGGGTCGTAGTCGGTTGCCGAGGAGATCGCCACGGGCGATCCTTTTCCCTCGTTGGCGCCGCCGCCGCCGATCCCGCTGGAGATCAGCTGCACCGCCAGCAGTGCACCGCCCGCTACCAACAGCAGCGCGACGATCGCCGCCCAGGACCAGCGCGCGCGACCCGAAAGCTTGCGCCGCGGCGGCGGCACCGCTTCGAGGACGCTGGTCGCCTCGGCCGTGGTCGAGCCGGCCCGGGCGGCCTCCACCTCCAGCGCCGTCTCGAGGTCGTCGACCATCTCGCCGATCGCTTGGTAGCGCTCGGCCGGGTTCTTGGCGGTCGCCCGCTCGACCACCAGGGCGACCGCAGCGGACACCTCCGGTCGCCGCCGCTGGACGTCGGGCAACTCCTCGTTGACGTGTTTCATCGCCACGCCGACCTGGCTGTCAGCGTGGAACGGCACCTGGCCGACCAGCATCTCGTAGAAGACGACGCCGAGGGAATAGATGTCGGAGCGTGGATCGACGCCATGCCCCATGGCCTGCTCGGGGGCGACATAGTCGGTGGTGCCGAGGACGCGGCCGGTGGCGGTGACACCCGCCTGTTCGAGCTGGCGCGAGATGCCGAAATCGGTCAGCTTGGCCCGCCCCTCCTCGTCGATGAGGACGTTCTGCGGCTTGATGTCTCGGTGGACCATCTTGCGGCCGTGGGCCACGCCGAGGCCGCGCGCAACCTCGATCGCGTAGGCGATCGCCTCTTGCGGGTCGAGGGCGCCGACACGGCCGATTCGCTGCTTCAGCGTCTCCCCCTTGACGTACTCGAAGACGATGTAAGGGTGGCCGCCGTCCTCGCCGGCATCGATCACTGAGACGACGTTGGGATGGGAAAGCTTGGCGACCGCCCGCGCCTCCTGGCGGAAGCGCTGCAGCTGGTCCTCTTGCTCGGACATCTCGCGGTGCATCACCTTGACGGCGACCGGTCGATCGAGCGTCTCGTCGCGGGCCAGGTAGACCGTCGACATGCCGCCGCTGCCAAGCTTCGCCTCCAGCCGGTAGCGGCTGGAGAGCACCGTGCCGATGATCGAGCTGGAGGGGCGGGCGCTCATCTAATTGTCCTTATTGTCGAGGACCACGCTCGATGAGGTTCGCTGCCGACCCGGCTACACCTTGCGCAGGCTTCGCTGCTGGGCCGCCTTTGGCCCAGCGTTAATAACACACAAACATTCCTTAGTTGAAAAGGAAGTTTTGAACATATAGGTTCGCCGGGTGTCTAAAAGGCTGGGACTGCACTCAGTGACCTGGAGTATCCGGCCTAGGTGACCCGGAACCGGATTCTGCGTTCGCTTGCCGCGGGGATGTCGCCGGACTCCCAGGGACGTCGCTGCACGAAACGCACGGTCGTGTCGCCGGCTTGGTTTGCCCGGATTACAAATGTCTCGTCGGCGCTGGCGCCGACCGCCCCGCTGCCCTCGAGTGTCTCACGATCAGTCGAGCGCACCTCGACGACCTCAGCGCCGCCATGGATTTCCGCCACCCAGCGGTACCCCGCCGTCCCCAGCCCGACGAGCTGCAGCGAGTGCTCCTCGCCGACCCGTAACTCGACGACATCCTCGTCGGAGGCCGAACTCATTTGCCCATTGTGGCATTCGAACAGAAGGAGGAAGCAGTGGAAGCCAACCAGTTGAGAAAAGCAATCGAGCAGGAGAAGGACGTCGAATGGAACGTCTCAGAGGAGGCGGTTGAGGCCGAGTCCCGCCTCGGTTACCTGCCCAGCAGGGGAGTGCCCCCGATCGAGGAGCAGGAGTCGATGGCGGCGCAGGCCGTGGCCGCGCCGCCTCCCATTGCCCCCAGCTACCCGCCCGCAGTCGACTTTCGCTCTGTCGAAGGAGCCAGTCTGGTCGGGCCGATCCGCGACCAAGGGTCGTGCGGGTCGTGCGTCGCGTTCGGGGCCTGCGCTGCTGTCGAGGGCACGTTACGAGCCGAGCGCAAGGAGCCCGGCCTCGAAGTTGACCTCTCCGAGGCCGACCTCTTCTACTGCAAGGCTGCGGCTCAAGGACGCACCTGCGGCGGCCCGACTGGTGGCTGGTACCCCAAGGCTGCGTTGGACGTCTTCGTAGAAGGGGGTGGCGTCCCCGATGAGTCCTGCTTCCCCTACACGCCGGGGGACCAGGAATGCGCCAGCTGTAGCGACTGGCAGGGGAGGGCGACGACGATCGCCGCCTGGCAGCCACTCCACGGGCCGGCCGAAATGAAGGAATGGCTGGCTTCTCACGGTCCGCTCGTGGGCTCGATGATGGTCTACGAGGACTTTCAGCTCTACGCTGGCGGCATCTACAGCCACGTCACCGGCAGGAGTCTGGGCGGTCACTGCATCTGCATCGTTGGCTATGACGACGAGAGCAAGCATTGGATCTGCCAAAACAGCTGGGGAGCGGGCTGGGGCGAGGGAGGGTTCTTCCGGATCGCCTACGGACAATGTGGGATCGACTCAGGCGCCCTCGGTGTCGAAGGTGTGAGGCCGCCGGCCGCCGCGTAGGCCGGGCGCGATCCAGCCGTTCAGGCCCTCGGCGAGGGCCGCCGGACGGCTGGATCGCCAGCGGCGGCACGGCCGATCCGCTGGGCGGCTGGATAGTGGCGCCGCAGCAACTCCACCGCGGCGTCTTCGTCGGCGGCCGCGACCACGCAGCAGAAGCCGCACCCCATGTTGAAGACGTCATGCATCTCCTCGTCGGAGGCGCCACTGCGCTCCTGGATCAGCTTGAAGATGGGTGGTACAGCGAGCGGCTCGTCGATTTCGTAGCCGACCTCGGCGGCGAGGCGGAGCAGGTTGCCGAGGCCGCCCGAGGTGATGTGGGCGAGCCCGCGCACCTCGACCTCGGAGCGCAGCAGCTCCAGCACCGGCTTGACGTAGATCGCGGTCGGCTCCAGAAGCACGTCGCCGAGCGAGCGGCCGAGCCGGCCCTCGGGGTCCTCGTCCAGCGGCAACCCGTCCAGCGAGGAGCGGGCGAGGGTGTACCCGTTCGAGTGGATGCCCGAGGAGGGAAGGCCGATCACGGGGTCCCCGGGCTCGACCGCAGATCCGTCGACGATCGCGTCAAGGGCGACGGTGCCAAAACAGGCGCCGGCGACGTCGAAGCCCCGCACCATGTCCCCCAGCTGGGCCAGCTCGCCGCCGGGGATCTCCACACCGGCCAGCTCGGCGCCGCGTGCCAACCCCACACCGATCTGCTCGCAGACATCGGGATCGGCGCGCTCGATCGCGATGTAATCGAGCATCGCCAGCGGCTCGGCGCCGACGCAGATCACGTCGTTGACGTTCATCGCCACGCAGTCGATCCCGACCGTGTCGAAGCGGCCAAGCTGCTCGGCGACCAGCAGCTTGGTGCCGACGCCGTCGGTGGAGAGGGCGATGCCGATCCGGTCGTCGAGCCGGATCACGCTCGCATAGTGACCGGGCAGCGGCACCTGTCGCGAGGGCCGGCCCAGCTCGATCGCGCCCAGCGCCCGCACCAAGCCGGCGACGGCATCGTCTGCCGCCCCCTGGTCGACTCCGGCCTTCGCATAAGCGTCGTGGCTCACGCCAGCGATTCTTTCAGGCGCTCAGGGAGGTCGGGTGCGGGCTCGAAAACGTGCTTTCGTCCTTTGCGCCGGAGAACCAGCAGGCCACGGTCGACCAAACTCCGCAGATCCGAACGAGCGGTCTCGTGGGTGACCCGATGACTCGCTGCATGGCTTTCGAAGGAGTACGAGGCGTCTGGTTGCCTCACGGCATCGATTAGCAGCGCCAGCTGCCTGCCGTTGAGGTGGTCGTCGGCCTGCAGCAGCTGCTCGATGCCCTGGACCTCCGCGATCTTCCTTTGCAGATAGACATGGAGGTCGTCGATCGCGCGCTCGATGACGTTGAGCTGGTGAATCAGGAAGTAGGTGGTATCGCCCTCGTCCGTCTCGGTTTCCATGAAGGCTCGGGCGTACTGCGCTGGCGCCCGTCGTATGAGCCGCGAGATCGGCAAGTACTCGGCCAACCAGTAGCCCCGGGTGTGCATCAACCAAAAGAAGAGAATCCTTGCAGTGCGGCCGTTCCCGTCGGCAAAGGGGTGGTCGAAGGCGAGCCAGAAATGGAGCAGGATCGCGCGCATCACCGGATGGATGAACTGCCCGTCCTCATCTCCTTCATTGGCGAACTTGCAGAGCAGCTGCATGCGGTCGGGTAGTTGATCGGCGGGAGGGGGAATGTGGATTGGCTTGCCGTCATCCCGATCGAAAACGGCGACACGATCCTCGTTGGGCCGCTGGAGACGACCAGCTGCATTCGGATCTTTGAGCGTCCCTTCGGTGATGATCCGATGCAATTCGAGGACAGCTTCCGGGGTGAGCGTCTCGGCCATCTCGTCGCGCATGAACTGGAGGGCCCGGTAGTTGTTGACGATCATTCGCTCGCTTCGGTCCGTGGGCTCACGCCCGCTCCGCAGCATCTCCTTCGCCACCACTCGAGAGGTCGTGGCTCCCTCTAGCTGACTCGATCGAATCGCCTCCTCCATCAGCGAGTTGACCAGGAATCGCCGCCCCGCCCGTCGCTCCGAGGTCACCACCTCGTCCATGGCAACCTCGCCGCTGCATCGTTGATCGATGTGGTGCAGGCTGCGCAGCATGCTGTCCAGCAGCCCGTAGCTGAATGGCTTTCCGCTTTGATCCGTGAGCGGAAGCTCGCGCAGCTCTCCGCGCCGGGCGGCCTTTACCTTGAGCCACCACTGCACGCTGGTCAGCCCTTCGGGTGGTCTCAGGCGGCGGAGCTTGTCCCAATGGAGATATCGCGAGGAAGTCCGTGGATCTTCAGGCGCGTCGATCGCCGCCACCACCGCATCAGCGGTGAGACGATCGACCAACTCCGAGACGGTTGGCGCCGTGGCTACGTGCATTCCAACTCCAATCCAATTCCAAGTTTCTCCAGAATTTGGAATTGTAGCCCCAACTCCAAATCAACTCCAAGTTATTCCTAAATTTGGAGTTGGCTAGCGTCGCAGCTTGCGGAGCACCAGCGCGGCGAGCGCAGCACGGTAGGCCGCGTACGGCCACAGCGCGCGGTCGCGCTCGACGAGGCGGATCAGCCGCTGGGAGGCGAGGGTCGAGGCGAAGGAGGCGCCGGCGCCGATGGCCATCGAGCGACGCAGGGCCGGCGAGGCGCCGCGCCGGCGCAGGCGCACGCCCTTGAGGATCGTCGCGCCGACGATGATTGGCAGGGCAATCGTGCGCGAGAGAAGGTTGGCCTGATCGCGCGAGAAGCGGCGCCAGCGGGCAGCGGCAAGGGTGACGCCGTTGCGGGAGACGCCGGGGGCCAGCGCGGCCGCTTGCGCTACGCCAAGGGCCAATCCGTCGGCCGCGGTTGCGTCGCCGCGCCCGCGCCGCTGGGGGCGGGTATCGGCCGCGAGCATCGCCCCGGCACCGATCAGGAGGCCGATCGCGGTCGCCTTGGGGCCGCCGAGTCGGCGCTCGATCGGACGCTCCAGCGTGTAGCCGACGACCGCTGCCGGGAGGAATGAGAGGCCCAACACCAGGGCGCGGCGACCATCGAAGGAGCGCAGCTCCTCGGCGATCGTCTGCCGCTGCCCGATCAGCAGCGCCGCCGCCGCCCCGGCGTGCAGCGCCACCTCGAAGCTCTTGCGGATCTCGGGATCGAGGTGGTCCCAGTCCCAGCCAGCCAGCCACGGCAGCAGCACGATGTGGGCCGAGCTGGAGACCGGCAGCAGCTCTGCCGGCCCCTGGACGAACCCCAACGCCAGTGCCCGCGCGGTCGGAATCCGGCCGTCGGCAGCTTCGCTCAAGCGCCGCTGCTCGAGGACGCGGCGTCGCCCGGAGCGCCGCGCTCCTCACCCACGGTCTCCGGCTTGGTGTCCGGCCCGCCGCCGCGGTAACGGCGAATCAACAGCCAGATCGCGCCGCCCAGCACCGCCGCGACCACGGCATAGTCGAGGTAATGCAGGTGGTCGCGCCACTCCTCCCAGTTCTCGCCTACCGCCTCGCCGATCAGCCCCAGCATCAGCACCCAGGGGATGCAGCCGAGCAGGGTCAGCACGGTGAAGCGCCAGAACGGCATCCTGGCGACGCCGGCCGGCAGCGAGATGAAGGTGCGGATGATCGGCAGCATGCGGGTGAAGAAGACGGTCGCGTCGCCGTAGCGCTCGAACCAGTCGTCGGCCCATTTCAGGTACTTGGGAGGCAGGTGGATCAGCCGGTTCTTCTCCAGCAGGTCGAGGCGGGCGTAGTAGCCGACCGCGTAGGCGGCCCAGGAGCCGACCAGGTTGCCGAGCACCCCTGCGGCGACGATGCCGAACATCGAGAGCTCGCCGGCGGCGACGCTGGAGCCGGCGAAGAGCATGATCGCCTCGCTCGGCACCGGCAGGCAGGCGGACTCGAGCGCCATCAAGATGAAGACCGCCGGCAGCCCGGTCGAGCTGATGAAGTCGGTCCCCGCGTTGACGATCGGGTCGAGGAAGAAGTCGGTGACGCTGGCGAGCGGGAGCATGCGAAGAGCGGCGCATTGTAGGGATCGCGGCGCCAGGAACTAAACTCGGGCGGCCTCCATGCACCGGTTGAACCATCCCGTCTACCGCAATCGGGTTCTCCAGGTAGCGGCCGACGCGCTGCTTGTCGCGCTTGCCTTCTACCTGGCGTTCCGCCTGCGATTCCTCGATGCCGGCGGCATGCCGCCGCGCTACGAGACCCTCTTCCTGCAGGCCGTCGGCTTCGTCGCTCTCGGCAAGGTCGCGGTCTTCGCTGCCTTCGGGCTCTACCAGAAGTGGTGGCGCTACGTCAGCGGCAACGACTTCCTGACGATCGTGCGCGCGGTCGCGGTGGCGAGCGCGATCCTCGTCGTCCTCTTCACCGTCTTGCAGCCTTTCGGGCCCGACCTGCCGCGCTCGGTCGCGGTGATGGACTTCGTTCTCACCCTGCTCGTTATCGCCGGCGCGCGCCTGGCGGTGCGGCTGATCGTCGAGCGTCCCGCCCACGGCCACCGGCTGCCCAAACACGAGGTGCTGGTGATCGGCGCCGGCTCCGGCGGCCAGATGGTCGTCCGCGAGCTGCAGCTCAACCCGAACCTCGGCGCCACCGCGATCGGCTTCGTCGACGACGACGCCCGCAAGCAGGGGATGCGGATGCTGGGCCTGAAGGTGTTGGGGACGACCGCCGAGATCGAGACGATCCTCGACGAGACCGAGCCCGACGAGGTGGTGATCGCGATCCCCTCGGCGCCGGGGACGCTGCGGGCCAAGGTCGTCACCGCCTGTCGCGAGCGCGAGATCCGCGTCCGCACCCTGCCGACCGTGTTCGAGCTGCTGCGCGGCGGCGTCCAGCTCAACAAGCAGTTGCGCGATGTCCAGGTCGAGGACGTGCTTGGCCGCGACCCGATCGTCGTCGAGCTGGACCGGGTCGGCGCCTACCTGCGCGACCGCATCGTCCTCGTCACCGGCGCTGGCGGCTCGATCGGCTCCGAGCTCTGTCGCCAGATCGCCCGCGTCGGACCGCGGCTGCTGGTGATGCTCGACCACGCCGAGGACAACCTCTTCGAGATCGAGCGCGAGATGGTCGAGGAGCGCCACTTCAGCAACGTCGAGTCGGTACTGGCTGACTGCAAGGAGCCGCACCGGATGCTGGAGACGATGCAGCGCTTCAAGCCGAGCGTCGTCTTCCACGCCGCCGCCTACAAGCACGTGCCGCTGATGGAGGCCAACCCGCTGGAGGCAGTCCGCAACAACGCAATTGCTACCCGCATCACGGCCGACACCGCGGCGGCGTCAGGGGTAGAGCGGTTCGTTCTCGTCTCCACCGACAAGGCGGTCAACCCGAAGACGGTGATGGGCGCCTCGAAGGCAATGGCCGAGTGGATCGTCGAGACGGCCGGACACAAGCATCCCGGCACCCGCTTCGCCAGCGTCCGTTTCGGCAACGTTCTCGCCTCCTCCGGCAGCGTGGTGCCGATCTTCCGCAGCCAGATCGAGCGCGGCGGCCCAGTCACGGTCACCCACCCCGAGATGAGCCGCTATTTCATGACGATCCCCGAGGCGGTGCAGCTGGTGATCCGGGCCGGCGACATCGGCGCCGGCAAGGGCGAGGTCTTCGTCCTCGACATGGGCGAGCCGGTGAAGATCGTCGACCTGGCCGAGAACATGATTCGGCTCGCGGGCTACGAGCCCGGGGCCGAGATCGCGATCGAGTTCACGGCGCCGCGGCCCGGAGAGAAGCTGCACGAGGAGCTGGTCGGCTCCGCCGAGAGCCTGCAGCCGACGGCGGCCAAACGGATCCACCGGGCGGTGCGGAAGGCTCCCCTGGAGCCGGAGTGGGTCGAGTCGACCCTCAACTCACTCGAGCACCTGGTGATGGCCGGCGACGAGGCGAACCTTGCCCAGCGGGTGGTGGCGATGATCACCGACGGTGTCTCGCTGCCTGATGCCGGCGCCATAGACCGTCCTCCAGCCAGGTAGCGCTGCTACCTGGCTGTTCGGCCGTCGCTCTCTGGCTAGGGGTCCATCCGAGAACCCCCGCGCACGCCTGGCGGCGGCGGGATGGACCCGGCCTCAGACACCGAGACACTCGCCGGACCCATATCCTGCTGCGGCCTGTGGAGTTGATTAAGGAAATCGGCGCCTTCGCCGGCCTGGTCGCATTCTTGGGTCTCGCCCTCCTCGCGCTGCTCTCGTTCACGCAGGGCCGCGATATTCGTCGCCTGCGCGAGTGGGCCGGCTCGGCGCCGGAGCGCGATTCCGAGCGCAAGGAGACGACTTCCGCGGCGGCCGCGGAGCGGGCCGAGGAGATGCGCAAGCTGGAGGAGGCGCGCGAGGCCGAGCACGGCGCCGCTGATCTGCGCGAGCAGCGACGGCAGCGACGGGAGGCTGGCCTACCGGAACTGACCCGAACCGAGCGCCTGCGCGAGCGCTTCGGCGGCGGGGACGCGGCTCGGTCGGGTGGCATCCGAGACCGGTTCGGCGAGCCGGGCTTCCTTGTCGCCCTGTTCGTCGTCGTCCTTCTCGTCGTCGGCGGAGTCGTTTACGCGGCATTGGAGGGATTTGGCGGCGACGACACCGGCGGCAAGGCGGGCAGGCAGGTCAGCGCCGCGGTGAAGCCGAGCGAGATCGAGGTCACGGTCCTGAACGGGACCGCGGTGCCCGGCCTGGCTGCCACCTTCGGCGACATGGTCGAGCGCGAGGGCTTCCAGCTTGGCGCGGTCACCAACAGCAGCTCCAGCTTCGACGACAGCGTCGTCATGTTCGAGCCGGGCAGCGGCCGCGAGGCGCATCGGGTGGCGCGCTCCCTGGGGATTGGGCAGGTGCGCTCGATGACCTCGGACATCGCGGCCGTCTCAGCCGGGGCACCGGTCTCGGTCGTCGTTGGCGAGGACAATGCCGCCACCGCGGGCTGAGAGGCGCCTGCGTCATGAAGCGCGCCCCTAGCGCTGGCGCCGTCGTCTTCGCCCTCTTGGTCCTCGCTACCGTCGCCGCCTTCGCCTGGTCGCAGCGGCTCAAGCGCGATCCGCTGGTGCTCGACCGGGTCAGCTTCCTCGCCGTTCCGCAGAGCGATTCGCAACGCCCCCGCGTCCGCGCCTTCACTCCCAATCGGGACTGTCGCTTCGACCGCATCCGGATCCGCTTCCGCGTCACCCGCTCCGACCGCGCCCACGTGCAGGTGGTCAAGCCGGGCGGCAAGCTGATCATCACCCTCGCCCGCGACACTTACCTAAAGCGCTACCGCTTCTTCACCTTCTACTGGGACGGTCGCGTCCGCAACGACGGTAAAGCGGCCCCCGGCCGCTACAAGCTGCGGGTAAAGCTGCTCGACCAGGAGCGCACCCTCGTGCCGGGCGGGGTCATGCGCCTGCACGAGGCGCCGCGCCGGCCCGCGAAGGGTTGCGAGAAGGTGGAGGGCTCCAGGTGAGCGCGCGGAGCCTCTTTGGGGAGGGGTGTGGCGCCTTACCGATCCATGTCATCGGAAAGGCGCCACAGCCCAGGAGTGGAGCGCTCCTTTGAGCAACGCCTTGGCCGTCGCCGGCCTGCTGACCGCGGCGACCGCGGCCGCCGCAGCGGTCCTTCTGGCGCCGGGGCGGCCGCGGTCGCTGGCAATGCTGCTGGCGCTCGTCCTCGGCCCAGCGCTGATCCTCGGCGACCAGTGGCATTCGCCGCAGATCGTCGATCTGCGCGAGGAGCCGGCGAGCTTTGCGGCTCTCGTCGCAGCCGCGATTGCCTCCAGCGCTGCCCTGGCGGCGGCCTTCCACCGCTGGCCCATCGTCCTGCCGCTGGCGATCGTCGCGGCGCTTCCGTTTCGCATCCCGCTCGAGGCTGGTGGAGACACCGCGAATCTGCTGGTGCCGCTCTACCTGGTGATTGCGGGTGGTGTTCTCTCCGCAGCGCTGGGCGAGTGGCAGGAGGGCGGGGGGGTCCATCTGCGTGCTGGGTTTTTCGCCGGGCGCGTTGCGGCTCTCGCCGAGGCGGAGGGGCGAAAAACAGGACGCCGCACACAGATGAGACCCCCGGCCCTCCTGCCATTGGTTCTAGCGACCGTCGTCGTTCTCTATGCGGTTCAGACGCTGTACTCGCCCGACTTCTCGAAGAGCTTGCAGAACGTCTGCTTTTTCTTCGTTCCGTTCTCGCTGGTCTATGCCTTGCTGCGAGATGTCCAGTGGGATCGCACCCTGCTGACCTGGGCATTGCTAGTCGTCGCCTCGGAGGCAGTCGCCTTTGTCGCCGTGGGTTCCGTGGAGTACGTGACCAAGAGCTTGTTCTGGAATGACCAGGTGATCCGGTCGAACGAGTTCCACACTTACTTCCGCGTCAACTCGATCTTCTGGGATCCCAACATCTACGGTCGATATCTGGCGCTGGTCGTGACGGTCGCGATGGCAGCGCTGTTGTGGGCGAAGGAGCGCCGCATGTTGGCTGGGCTGACGGTGTTGGTGGCGGTCCTATGGCTCGGGCTCGTCCCGACCTTCTCGCAGTCGAGCTTCGCTGCACTGCTTGCCGGCCTGGCTGTGTTGGCTGCCTTGCGCTGGAGCTTGCGTTGGACGCTCGGAGCCGTCGCCATCGCGGCTGTGGCCGGCGTGATTGTCGTCCTCTTCGCCGGAGGCAACTCATCGATCAGCCCCTCGCGGATCAACCTCGATACCGGCGGGCGCCTCAACCTTGTCTCGGGTGGGGCTGAACTCTTCGCCGACCGTCCGCTCTGGGGCTACGGCGCCGGTTCCTTCCCCCGCGCCTACCGCGAACACATCGCGACCAAGAAAGCCCCCGTCTCCGTCTCCCACACGCAACCAGTAACGGTCGCAGCCGAGCAAGGCTTAATTGGACTGTTGGCCTACGCCGCTCTCCTCCTGGCCGCTCTGTGGACGATGGCTACTGGCTTAGGCTCGCTATCCCGGCGTCCCGACCAGACCGCTCCTCCGGCGGGTGGCACAGGGGAAGGGGGGGTCGAGGACGCCCCCGCCCGCAGCGCCCCCCCTTCTCCTGTGACAGGACCCGCCGGCCGGAGCACTCTGATCGCCCGCGCCGCGGTCCTCGCCGCCTTCGCCGCCCTCCTCGTCCACACGATGGCCTACGCCGGCTTCTTCGAGGACCCGATCGCCTGGGTGCTCTTGGCGATGGGGGCGTCGCTGGCAGCCCTGCCGGTCCGCGCGGCGACGTAGGCTCGTGAGGTGGTGGGTCCCACGGCCACGCACGCCTGGATGACGCACGTGACACTGCGCATATCCGCGTCTTCGGGCTTGCCTTTGGCACCACCAAAGGCGGCACCCTGCATCCTTGATCTGCTTGGTCACGCACGCCCCCAGTCGCACGGGACCGTGGGACCCACCACCTAATGTCGGGATACCTGCGCCGCCTGGCGACCACCGGTGCCGCCTACACCGCGGCAAGCATCGTCTCGAAGCTGATCGCGGTCGCGCTGCTGCCGCTCTACACCCGCTTCCTCACGACGGCCGACTACGGCGTCGCCGAGGTGCTGTTCGCCGCGGTCGTCGCGGCCAGCATCGTCATCCGCTTCGGCGTGATCGAGGCCGTGCTGCGCTTCTACTACAAGAGCGGCGAGGACCCGGGCGCCGCCGTCGCCAGCTCTTTCGCGGCGCTGTTCTGGTTCTCGACCGCTGCGGCCCTGATCGCGCTGCCGTTCGCCGAGCCGATCTCCGAAGCGCTGCTCGTCCGCCCGGCGCCGGACCTGGCCCGGATCGCGATCGGCGGTCTCTGGGTGGCGACGCTGCACGAGTACCTGCTGACGCTGTTCCGGCTAGAGGAGCGGGCAAAGGCTTTCTTCACGGTGACGATCGCCAACGTGCTGGCGGCGATCGCGCTGACCGTGGTCCTCGTCGTCGGCGAGGACGAGGGGGCCCGCGGCCTGCTGCTGGGCAGCTACGTCAGCGGCGCCGCCTTCGTGCTGGGCCTGATCTTCGTGCACCGACGCCGCCTCTCGCTCCTGATCGACCGCGCCCTGCTACGGCGCATGCTGCGCTTCGGCCTGCCGACGATGCCGGCCGAGCTATCGCTATACGCGCTCAACTTCGCCGACCGGATCATCATCTTTCGCATGCTGGGGGCCGCCGAGGCGGGGCTCTACGCGGTCGCGGTCAAGTTCGCGCAGGCTGTCAACGTCCTCGTTCGCGGCTTCCAGCTCGCTTGGCCACCGCTCGCCTACTCGATCCGCGACGACGGGGAGGCCCGCCGCCTCTACGCCGCGGTCGTCACCTGGTTCGTCGCCGGCTGCGCCTTCGTCGTCGTCGGCATCTGGCTGCTCGCGCGCTGGATCGCCCGCGCCCTGGCGGCGCCGGAGTTCTTCGAGTCCTACGAAGCAGTCGGCCTGATCTCCGCCGCGGTCACCCTCTACGCGCTCTACATGGTCCAGCTGGTGATCCTGGGCCGCACCGGCCGCACCGAGTTCAACCTCCCGGCGACGCTGGCGGCACTGGTCGTGAACGTCGTCCTCAACCTGATCCTGGTGCCACCGCTGGGGATAGTCGGCGCCGGCCTTGCCCTGGTCGCCTCCTACCTCGTCGTCGTGGCGCTGATGTACGTGTTCACGCAGCGGCTCTTTCCGGTCCCCTACGAATGGCTGCGCCTGCTCCGCATCCTGCTCGTCTCCGCTGCGCTCGTCGGCCTCGGCGAGCTATTGCTGCCGACCGACGGCTTCGTCGGGCTGGCCGCACGTGTCGCCCTCTGGCTGATCTACCCCGCCGTCCTTCTCCTCACTGGTTTCTTCAGCGCCGAGGAGCGCCGCTGGCTCTCCCGTCTCCGCCACCCCGGTGCTCTACTCGACCAGCTCCGGGCCGTGCGCGAGGAGCCCCCCGCTGTCGATGGGAAGCTGCCCGAGGCTTACGAGGCCGTTCGCATCGACGAAGACGCCCGCCCCTGACGGGCCTCAGGCGGAAGTGGCTTTGTCCTTTATCCCTTCGCCGCGGTAGGGGAGCAGCGCCTGGCGGGCGTGCGCCCAGTAGATCCTGGCGGGACGGTTCGGCAGGACGGTCGCGGCGAGGGCGCGGAGGGCGTAGGACCAGGCGGTGAGGAGGCGGACGGCGAGGGCGGCCGGGCGCGAGTGGTGCACCCGCATGTACCTATCTCGATTGCGGTGGAATTCGACGATGCGCGGCAGGCCGGCGCCGAGGTCGGTCGAGAGCTGGTCGTGGTGGACCGCCTCGGCCGCCGGAACGAAGAGCGTGCGCCAGCCGGCGTCGGCGAGCCGCCTGCAGAGGTCACACTCGTCGTAATAGACGAAGAAGGCGGGGTCGAGGTAGCCGACCTCGGCCACTGCCGTGCGGCGAACGAGCAGAGCGCTCGACTGCGCCCAGTCAACCGCTCTGGTTTCACCGCCTCGGCTCTGCACGGTGAAGCGGCGGTGCAGGAAGAGAGCGCCGATCGCCGCCGTCGCGACGCCCGGGAAGCGCCAGGCGCAGGGAACGGGATCTCCTGCCGAGTCGAGCAGCTGGGCACCGGCGGCGGCGGCCCCCGGGTCGGAGTCGAGGGCACCGACGAGCGCCGCCGCCGCGCCCGGCTGCAGCTCGGAGTCCTCGTTCAGCAGCAAGCAGTACTGGCCCGCCGCCTCCCGCAGCAGAGTCGAGTCGTTCTCGGCCTTGCCAGTCCGGCGCTCGAGCGCGATCAGACGGACCCCGCCTCCGCGCTCCCTAACCGCCTCTGCCGATCCGTCCTCGGAGGCGTTGTCGAGGACGAGGATCTCCCGCTCCAGATCGGCCGGATGGGTTCGCTCGATCGCGTCGATGCAGGCGAGCAGTTGCTCGCGGCCGTTGGTGTTCACGACGCAGTAGGAGAGCGTGGGCGCCACGCCGGCCACGATAATCGTCGGCGATGAGGGTGCAGCTGGTCGATCCGTCGGCGTTCACGCCGCCCTACGACCGTTCGCTCGCCGCCGCGCTGGCGCGTCAGGGTGCCGACGTGGAGCTGCTGACCAGCCGCTTCCTCTACGGGCCGGTACCGGCTGCGGACGGCTACCAAGTGCAGAAGAGCTTCTACCGTCGCACCGCAGCACGCGGCCTCGAGGCACCGGCCCGCCGCGCCTTCAAGCTGGCCGAGCACGTGCCGGACATGCTGCGCTTTCGTCGCAATGTCGACGCCGACGTCCTCCACTACCAGTGGCTGACCGTGCCCGCGCTCGACGCCAGTCTGCTGCCCGCCCTGCGGCCGCGGCTGATGACGGCGCACTACATCCTGCCGCCGCAACCAAGCCGCCGCCAGGTCGCGATGGCCCGTCGCGTCTTCAGGCGCATGGACGCGGTGATCGCCCACTCCGAGCACGGAGCAGCCCGGCTGCGCGACGAGGTCGGCCTCGACCCCGACCGGGTGCGCGTCGTCCACCACGGCGCCTTTGACTACCTGACGCGGTTGCCGCAGGAGATGCCGCTGCCGAACGAGCTGGAGGGGGCCGAGGGTCCCGTGATCCTCTTCTTCGGGCTGCTGCGTCCCTACAAGGGGCTCGACACCCTGCTCGAAGCCTTTCGCCATGTCGACGGAGCGGAGCTGTGGATCGTCGGCAACCCGCGCCTGGATGTGGGACCGCTGCGCGACCTCGCCCGTCAGGCGTCCGGTCGGGTCCGCTTCCTCACCCGCTTCGTCGATGAGGCTGAGATCCCGGCGATCTTCCGCCGCGCGGACGTCGTCGTCCTTCCCTACCACGATGCCGAGCACTCCGGCGTCCTCTACACCGGCCTCGCCTTCGGCAAGCCGCTGGTCCTCAGCGCTGTCGGCGGCTTTCCCGAGGTTGCCTCGCAGGGCGCCGCCCGAGTGGTCCCACCGGGGGACCCGGACGCCCTGGCCGCGGCGCTCGACGAGCTGGTGAGGAACGAGCAGGCGCGGATGGAGCTTGCCGCTGCTGCCGAGCGGGCCGCTGCCGGCGCCTATTCCTGGGACGCCGCGGCGGTGCAGACGCTTGCCTTCTACGGCGAGCTGCTCGCCGAACGCTGATTCCTTCCGGTGTTCCTTTTGCACCTATAGAGAACAAAACGAACACCGGAAGCAGATAATCCGCCGGTGCTCGCCGTCGCCATCGTCTTCTGGGTCAGCCTTGCCCTGATCCTCTACACCCACCTCGGCTACC
This sequence comes from uncultured Solirubrobacterales bacterium, assembly GCA_963817945.1. Lineage (GTDB taxonomy): Bacteria > Actinomycetota > Thermoleophilia > Solirubrobacterales > 70-9 > VRUE01. Next base: position 122,645 of record CAWFQH010000002.1, read on the forward strand.
CGCTGGTGCTGCGGGCGCTGGTGGCGCTGCGCCGCAGCCCGACCCTGCGGCCAGGCACCTGGGAGGAGCTGCCGCGCGTCTCCCTCATCGTCGCCGCCTACGACGAGGGGGAGTCGATCGCGACCAAGGTCGCCAACGCGCTCGCGCTCGACTACCCGCGCGAGCGGCTCGAGATCGTCGTTGCCTCCGACGGCTCCGCCGACGGCACCGCCAAGCGCGCCCGCGCTGCCGGCGCCGATCTCGTCCTCGACCTGCCACGGGGCGGCAAGGTGGCCGCCCAGAACGCCGCTGCTGGGCGCGCCGGCGGCGAGATCCTTGCCTTCTCCGACGCCAACAGCGCCTGGTCCCGCGACGCGCTGCGGCGTCTTATCGAGCCGTTCGCCGATCCCTCGGTTGGCTACGCCTGCGGTCAGGTCCGCTTCCTCGACCCCGACGGCGACAACCTCGAGGGCGCCTACTGGCGCTATGAGATGAGGGTGCGCGAGATGGAGTCTGCCTTGGCCGGGGTCACCGCCGGCAACGGCGGCATCTACGCGGTGCGCCGTGACGCCTATCTGGCCTTGCCTGCCTCTGGTAGCCACGACCTCTCCTTCCCCTTCTTGCTGGCAAAGCGCGGGTTGCGCTCGGTCTACGTCCCCTGGGCGGCCGCCGAGGAGAAGATGGTGCCGACGCTGGAGGGGGAGTTCGCCCGCAAGCGGCGGATGATGGTTGGGCTCTGGGACATCGTCGTCGGCGAAGGGATGCTGCACCCGCGCGGCTATTCCTCCGCCTACGCCTTCGAGATCGCGTCGCACCGCCTGCTGCGCTACGCGACGCCGTTCCTGCACCTAATCGTGCTGGTGGCGAACGTTGCGCTGCTCGGTGAGGGTTGGGTCTACGCCGTGACTCTTGTCGTCCAGCTCGCCATTCTCGCCGCGGCGGCGCTGGGCAGGTGGCTGCCGTTGGCCCCCCTCCGCGTCGCCCGCTACTACACGATGACCACCGCCTCGATCGCGGCCGGGCTTTGGGACCGCTTCCGTCATGGCGTCCCAGGGACCTGGGAGAAGGCGGAAGGCACCAGGTGAGAAATGCCTAGATTCTTCGACATCCTCGTCGCGGCGCTCGCCCTCGTCGTCCTCTCTCCCGTCCTCGCAATCGCCGCGGTTGCGATCAAGCTCGGCAGCCCGGGTTCGGTGATCTACCGGCAGTGGCGGGTCGGCAAGGACGGGCGCGAGTTCGAGCTGCTGAAGCTGCGGACGATGGTGCAGGGCTCCGACCCCGTCGGCATCGGCGTCGCGATCACCCGCGACGACCCACGCGTGACCCGCGCCGGCCGTTACCTGCGCCGCACCTCGCTCGACGAGTTGCCGAATCTGGTCAACGTCTTGCGCGGCGAGATGGCGATCGTCGGCCCGCGCCCGACGATCCCAGCCCAGGTGGTGGACTACACCCCGCACCAACGACGCCGCCACGAGGTCCGGCCAGGTCTGACGGGCTGGGCCCAGGTCCAGGGCCGCGCCGGGATCCCCTGGGAGGAGCGAATCGAGCTGGACATCGAGTACGTCGACCGCCGCAGCGCCTTCCTCGACCTTCGCATCCTCGCCAAGACCACCTGGCTGCTGATAACCGGCCACGGCCTCGCGCCGGACTAGGGTTCGACCCATGAGCGAGCGACCCGCAGTCAGCCTGCGCCCCTTCCAGCCGGGCGACGCCGACGCTGTCCACCGCTGGTTCAACAACCCGGAGGCGACGCGGACGCTGATGGAGCAGCGTAAGAGCTTCTCACGCGCGGAAGCCGTCGCCTGGGTGACCCGGGCACTGGATGACTCGGGCGAGGATCGCAAGTACGCGATCGTGGTCGAGGGATACGGGGAGCCAGTCGGCTTCACCGCCCTCTACGGCCTCTTCCGCCAGACGGCCCCCGAGCTGGGGGCGCTGATCGGTGACGACGTTCGCGGCAAGGGGGTCGGTCGGCGGGCCGAGGCGCTGACGATCGCCAAGGCTTTCGACGAGTTCGGCGCCCATCGGGTCTACGGACGCATCCCGGGCCGCAATGAGGTGGCGAAGAAGACGGTCGCAGGGCTCGGCTGGAAGCACGAGGGGACGCTGCGCCACCACCTCGCCCGCCCCGACGGCGTCGACGACTGCGAGGTCTGGGGCGTCCTCCCGGACGAGTTCCGGGCGGCCGCCGCGGACCTGCTCGGCCCGGCGTGAGCGCAGCGGCCGAGTTAATTGCCGATGCCGGCGAGACGGCCGCGGTCAATGACGAGTTCTTCCGCTCGCCTGCGTTCCTGGAGGCCGAAGGGGTCACGCACACGCTGAGGATCGTCGCCGAGGGCCGCGAGCTGCTAGCGCCGGTGATCGTGCGGCCGATCCCCGACAGCGATGAGGTCGACGCAATCTCTCCCTACGGCTACCCGGGCTTCACTTCCTCCGATGACATCCCTCTCGATCCGGCGTCAGTGGATTTCTCCGCCACCGGCCTCGTCAGCCTCTTCATCCGCCACGCGCTCGGCGAGCCGCCACTGGCGGGCGCCAGGGAACGCAACGTGGTCCAGATTGCCGACCCCAGGCTGCCGCGCAAGAGTCGCGGCAGCGACCGTAACCAGATCAATCGCAACCGACGCGCCGGCTTCGAGGTGGCGCTCGTCCCCGGCCCGGAGACGAGCGCGGAGGACCGCGCCGGCTTCCTCGCCGCCTACGAGCAAACGATGCGCCGTACCGAGGCGGCAGAGCACTACTTCTTCGGTGCTTCCTACTTCGCGCGGCTGTTCGCCTCGCCGCTGGCCTGGCTCGCCACCGCCAGGGCGCCGGGCGGAGAGGTTGCTGCCGCCTCGCTCGCCGTCCGCAGCGACGGCTTCCTCCACTACTACCTGAGCGGATCCGTCGACACCTATCTGCGCGATTCACCGATGAAGAACGTCGTTGCGGCGCTGATCGAGTTCGCCGCCGAACGGGACCTGCCACTCAACCTCGGCGGCGGCATCTCCAGCGGCGACCGGCTGGAGGAGTTCAAGCGCGGCTTCGCCAACCGCCAGCAGGTGTGGCGCACCTCGGAGATCGTCTGCGATCAGGCCGCCTACGAGCGGCTATCCACCGGCCGAGAGGCAAGCGACTTCTTCCCCGCCTACAGGTCGAGCTGAGCGGCCAAGCAGATCAAGGACGCAGGGAGCGTGGCGTGCTCCGCACGCGAGCGACCGAGGACGCAGAGATGCGCCGGCGGCGTCAGCTGGCCGGGGCCGGTTCGACCGGCGTCGGCCCTTTGACCGCGCCCGTTCCCTCGCCGCCGTACCGGCCCCAGGTTTTTTTGCCAAAGGCGCGGATCGCGTCGAGCGTCGTCGCCCCTTGGAAGTCGGGGCAGCCGATCATGTTGGTCCAGGTGGTGGCCGCGACTGCGTAGGTCATGTTGTCGTTCGGGAAGAGCAGCGTCCCGCCGTACATTTCCTCGTAGAGCCCCTTCAGTTCCAGCTGCTCGTCCTCGGAGAGATCGGGGCCGTACTGGATCTCCATCCGACCGTGCTCGAGCGAGTGGACGATGAAGATTTCGTCCGGCATCTCGCTGTAGGCGCCGTCGGCCTGCTGGTAGGGCGCTTCGGCGTGGTTGCCTGAGGTCGGAGGGTTGGTCCCGTAGTCTGGCGCGGTGGCGGTCGGCGGCAGATGGCTTTTGCCCTCGTCTTCGAGCTCGAGCCGCACTATGCAGCCCGCTTTCTGTGCCGCTTTCTCCAGATTCGTCTCGGCAGGGACCGGTACGTCGGAGCCCTCGCGTTCGTCGGGCTCGACGCCGTTGGTTTTGCCGCTGGCGACGTTGAGGTGCGCCTCGCCGCCGCCGCTGCCCCCGGAGACCGCGAGAACGATTCCCGCCACCACGGCCAGACCGATCAGGCCGGCCACGGCGTAAGCGATGAACAGGCGGCGTTTCTCCGACTTGGATCGGGAGGACTCGCGTTCCTCGCGCGCCTGGCGGAGTCGCTCTCGCTCTTCTTCCCTGCGGTTGGCCACCGGTCGGGAACTTACCAGCTAATTCGCCGTATCCGCGACCGCGTCGGTGGGCGCGGCGCCTCGCTCCCACGGCCGGGCTGACCGCAGCGCCGCCAGCACCGCCTGCGTCGCCGGTGCCCGGTTCAGGGCGTAGAAGTGGATACCGGGCGCCCCGCCGAGCAGCAGCTCGGCGCACTGCTGCGCCGCGTAGGCGATCCCCAGCTCGAACTCGGCACGCTCGTCGCCGCCGGCTGTCGAGAACGCCTCCTCCAACCGCGGCGGGATCGAGGCATCGCAGAGATCGCAGATCCGCTTCGTCTGGGCGAAGGTCGCCACCGGGATGACACCGGCCAGGATCGGCACTTCGATCCCCTTCTCTCGCGCTGCGGCGACGAAGTCGAAGTAGACCTGGTTGTCGAAGAAGAGCTGGGTGATCAGGAACGAGGCGCCCGCGTCGACCTTCGTCTTCAGGTAATCGAGGTCGGTCTCGAGGTCGGGCGCCTCGGGATGCACCTCCGGAAAACAAGCGCCGCCGATCGTGAAGTCCCAACGGCTGCCGATGAACGAGGCCAGCTCGGCGGCGCTGCCCAGGCCTCCCTCCGGCTGGACGAAATCCGTCTCTCCGCGTGGTGGATCACCTCGAAGCGCGAACACGTTCTCGATCCCGGCCGCCTCGATCCGATCGAGGGTCACGGCCAAGCCTTCCCTGGTCTCGCCGACGCAGCTGAGGTGGGCCATCGTCTCGAAGCCGAGGTCGTCCCCCAGCTCGCGGGTGATCTCCACCGTCCCCTCGCGGGTCGAGCCGCCGGCGCCGTAGGTGACCGAGACGAAGTCGAGCTCCAGCTCCTGCAGCGACCGCGCCGTCACGAACAGCTGCTCGCGGGCCTCCTCGGTCTTCGGCGGGAAGAACTCGACCGAGAAGACGGGTCGCTTGGAGCTGAGGATCTGGTCGATGCGCATCGAGCCAGGGTACCCCGTGGCCGGCGCTCCGGCGCGGCCACGGCCTGCCAGGATGCAGGCGATCATGGGCGAAGAGCTCCGCTACGAGAGGGTCGGCGCCGCCTCGGTGTTGACCATCGATCGACCCGAGCGCCGCAATGCTGTCGACGCCGCCGCTGCCGAGCTGTTTCGCCGGGGCCTGCGGGAGTTCGAGGCCGACGACGCCGCCCGGGTGCTAGTCCTCACCGGCGCCGGGGGTGAGGCATTCTGCGCCGGCGCCGACCTGAAGGCGCTTGACCTCGACGTCGACCATCCCGATGGCCCGATGGGCCCGACCCGGCTCACCCCCTCAAAGCCGGCGATCGCAGCGGTCGACGGCTGGTGCCTGGCCGGTGGCGTCGAGCTCGCCCTGTGGTGCGACCTGCGGGTTGCGACTCCGCGCTCCACCTTCGGCCTCTTCGAGCGGCGCTGGGGAGTGCCGCTGGTCGACGGCGGCACCCAACGGCTGCCGCGCGTCGTCGGCATGGGACGCGCACTGGAGCTGATCCTGACCGGCCGTCCCGTTGCGGCGGAGGAGGCCCATCAGATCGGCCTCGTCAACGAGCTCGTCGATCCTGGCGCGCACCTCGACCGCGCCCTCGAGCTGGCAGAGAGGATCGCTTCCTTCCCGCAGGAGACGATGCTCGCCGATCGCCGCGCCGCGATCGAAGGCTTCGGCCTCCCTCTCGCCGACGGCCTGGCCCTGGAGCACCGCCTGGGCCGTGAGGTCCTCGACGTGGCCGTCAAGGGCGCCGCCCGTTTTTCAGCTGGCGAGGGTCGGCACGGTGAGGGCGTATAGGCAGCCCCTGCCCGGACTGCCTCACCCGTTGGCCGTGACGACCCGCCGCATCTCGTCTTCGGCGGCTTCCGGTCCGAGATACGGCATGAGGACGGCGAAGACGAGGTCGGGCAGGATGCGCTTCAGCTCCGGGCCGCGACCGGCACGGATCTCGTCGAAGATCATCGAGGTGGCGCCCCCGATCGCGAAGCGCGCCGTGTCCGCCGGCAGCTCGTCGCCCTGTCCCGAGTAGGCCCTTCCCTCCTCGAGGAACGGGGTGAAGCGAGCCAGCGCCGCCCGATAGCGCTCGCGGGCATCATCGCCCGCCGCCGTCACCTCGACCATCGCCATCCGGGCGATGTCGGCCTCGATTGCCAGCAGCTCGACCAAGCCCCGCAGACCGGCGGCGATCTTCTCCGGCCAGGGCTCTCCAGCGGCAGCCTCGAAGGCACTGGCGACATGGGCGACGAGCACGTCGATGACCGCGTCGTAGGCCTCGAGGAAGCACGCCTCCTTATCCTGGAACTCCTCGTAGAACGCGTCCTCCGGCAGCCCGGCGAACTCGACCACATCAGCCACTGTCGTCGCCTCGTAGCCCTTCGCGGCGGCCACCCTGACCATCGCCTCCAGCAGCCGCTCTCGCTGCGAACGCACGGCGTAGGCGCGGGGCAGCGCGGAGCTGCCGCCGGGGGACTCCCTGGATTCGAAGGAGAGGGCGAACCCATCGTCCCAATGTAGGGCAGCGCCACCGAGCTGTCCAACCGGCCGGCGCCTGTTGGATCAGGCGCGCGCGGCCTGCATCTCGGCGCTCGCCGCAGCGGCTCCGAAGTAGGGCAGGACGGCGAAGTACATGAACTCCGGCAGCAGCTCGCGGAAGCCCTCGGCAGCGCCCGTGGAGAGCCGCCCGTGGACGACCGCGTGGATGCCGGCGACGATGCCCTCCGGAGCGATCCGCGGAGGCGATTCCTCGCCCTCTGTCTCCAGCCGCGCCAGATCGATGAAATTGCCGATCCTTTTCATCGCATCGGCGCGTCTTGCCAGCGCCTCCGACCCGGCCGCATGGACCTCGACGATGAGTGCGCGGCCGATATCGGGCTCCGCGTCGAGGAAGTCGAGCAGCGATCCCAATCCGGCCCGCAACTTGCCCCGCCAAGACTCCTCGCTCGCCGCCGCCGTGGTGACGAGCGTTTCGAGCCGGGCAACGCCGGCGTCGAGAGCGGCCAGGTAGCAGGCATCCTTGTCGGGGAAGTTGTCGTAGAAAGCCTGGCGGTAGAGGCCCGTATGGGCCAGAACCATGCGTACGGAGGTCGCCTCGTAGCCCTCCGAGCCGACCACTTCCAGCATCCCGGTGAGGATCTTGTCGCGCTTCGGTGAGTCCACGAGCCCGAGGTTGGGAGCAAGGGGGATGGCGTCGACCTCCCTCATCGTGCCGGTCCCAGCCGCCCCTGCCTGGACGTTGGTTACGGCCTGCTTCCCCACTTCATCCCTCCTCTGAGATCAAGGGAACAGGTTGTCTGGACTCCGGTACTGTAGCGGTATATCGCGGATCCGTCCAGCTTGAAACTCGTGAACTGGTGAGTACTCTGCGTCCGTGGCTGAACGTGTCTCTCAGGCGATGCGACCGAAGCCTGGAAGGCACGCACTGCCCCGAGAGTTCATCACCCAGCACCAGCGAGCGCGGATCATCGCCGCCCTTGCCGAGGAGACGGTCGAGAAGGGCTATCGCTCGGTCACCGTCGCCGACATCGTGCGCCGGGCCGGCATCGCCCGCAACACTTTCTACGAGAATTTTTCCTCGAAGGAAGATTGCTTCCTCGCCGCCTCGGAGTTTGCCGTCAAGGAGGCGCTGCGCCGGGTCGTCGACGCCGCCAGCAAGGTCGACAGCTGGCCCACTCGCGTCAACGCCGGCCTCGCTGCCTTCCTGCATTACGTAGCCAGCGAGCCGGCCCTCGCCCGCACTTGCATCGTCGAGGCGCTTTCCGCCGGCCCCGCCGCTGTCGACCGCTATGAACGCTCGATCCAGGCCTTCGTGCCGCTCTTTCGGATGGGCCGCAAGGTCTCGCCGCAGGGCGAGGAGCTGCCGCCCACACTCGAGGAGACGATCGTCGGCGGTGTCTTCTGGATCATCTACCAGCGCATCGTGATGGGTCAGGTGGAGGAGATCGAGGAGCTGCTGCCGGAGCTGGTTGAGTTCTCTCTCACACCGTACGTCGGCGCCGAGGCCGCCAAGCGGACGGCGGCGGAAGCGCCTCCCGCAACCGCGGGCTGAGCCTGGAGTCGGCATGCGACGCCCGAGTCAGGGAGCTCGGAGGAGTGAGATCACGAAGGTAGGGATCGGAGGTCCCATGACCTAGTGCTCGATACCGAGACCCGCGACCGCACTGGCGCCAGCGAGCGCGCCGAGATCATCAACGCCCTGATCGAGATCGCCGCCGAGCGCGGCTACGGCGAAACCACTATCGAGATGGTGCTCGACCGCGCCGGCCTTGACCGCCCCGCCTTCGACCGCCACTTCCGCGGCAAGTACGACTGCTTCCTCTCTGCCTGGCAGGACGTGAACGAGGAGTGCCTGCACTCCATGGTGCGCGCTTACGAGAGCTGCGAGGAGTGGCCCGATCGCCTCCGCTCCGTCGCCTACGAGATCGTCGCCGGGCTGCACCGCGATCCGAGCCGCGCCTCCTTTGGAATCGAGGTCCTCGCCGCCGGTGACGCGGCCCGCGCCCGCCGCGACATGACGATGCGCGTGATCGCCTCCCTGATCGATGCCGGCCGCCAGGAGATGGACGATCCCGAATCGGTCCCGCACACGACGGCGGAGGCGCTCGCCGGCTCGGCCTACGGTCAGATCTACTCGAAGGTGGTCAGGGGGGAAGCAGAGAACCTGATGGAGTTGGTGCCGCAGCTGATGTCCGCCGCGGTGATGCCTTACCTCGGCCCTGAGGCGGCCCTGCAGGAGCTCAGCCACGATTCCGGTCCCTCGGCACGGTATGGTCGCGGTGTGGCAAGGAAACGCGCGGCCAAAAACCCTCCGAAATCTCGTAAACGCAGCACCTCCCCGGACGACTACCCACCCGAGCTAGCGCGCCTCCCACCCGGTCGTCATGGCCTGCCGCGCGAGTTCGTTGCCCACAACCAGCGCGAGCGGCTGATCGCGGGGCTGGCGGAGGCGATTTCCGAAAACGGCTACTCGGGGACGACGATCGCTCACATCACCCGCGCCGCCGCGGTTTCGCGCCGCACCTTCTACGAGCATTTCTCGAGTAAGGACGAGTGCTTCGTTGCCGCCTACGAGGCAGTGATGGGCGAGCTGCGCGAGCGGGTCTCGGAGGCCTTCGACGAGCAGGAGGAGTGGCCGCAAGCGATCAAGGCCGGCATCGCGGCGATGCTCGAGTTCCTCGCAGCGGAGCCGAACCTGGCGCGTCTCTGCATGGTCGAGGCACTGGTCGCCGGCCCGGTTGTGGTCGAGCGCTACGACGCCGCGATCCAGAGCTTTGTCCCTTACTTCAAAGAGGGTCGCGAGGGACGGGCGCCGGAGGTGCTCTCGCGCCTCTCGCCGACCACCGAGGAGGCTCTGGTCGGCGGCATGGTCTCGCTGATCTCCCGCCGCATCATCGCCGGCAAGACCGAGGAGCTGGAGGACCTGCTCCCGGATTTGGTCGAGTTCACCCTCACGCCCTACCTCGGCAGCGCGCAGGCTTCCAAGGTCGCGAAGAAAAAACGCTGAGGCGTTCCGCCATTCAGGCGCCGCGGAGCGCGACGCCCGGCAAGTCGCGAAGCCTTCCCCGTCGAAGCGGATCACCTCGCGCCTGCGGGCTCGCGCGGTCGCCGCGATCACCAGAAGTGGGCGCCGCGAGGGTGCCCACTTCTGCGTGGGTGAGCCAGCAGGGCCGCGTGCGCCAAACGGCACGATGCGATGGTGGAGGCGCTGGTCGGGCGAATGCACCCGGAGCCTGCGGCCCGCCCCGCTTCGATTCCCGAGTGGGCTCGCATGGCGGGCGCAATCGCCGTCGTCGGCAAAACGTGTCGTGGCGGACGAAGCCGCCACGCTGCTCGAGCTCGAGAACGAGCTGACGGCCCTCCTCCTGCCGACGGACGAGTCCCCTAGGGCGAGTCCCCAGGCGCCTGGGCGTCGCGAAAGCCGAAGCCTGGCGGCGTCTCGAAGGTCATCAGCGTTGTGACCACCCTGTGGCCGTTCTCCCCCGAAGCCTCCAGGCGCTCCCGGGCGGAGGCTTTGATCTCTTCGATCGCCTGCTGCCATTCGGCCTGTCGCTCGCCCAGTTCCCGCCAGGCCTGCTCGTCGACGTCGATCGGAACCCAGCTGAGGCAGCGGTCCGGGCGGGCATCGAAGGTGTCTGCGTCCAGCGCTCGCATCACTTCCCCGAAGATCGCCTGGAGGACGATGCCCGAGATCTCGCTCCTCGTCTCCCTCGGTAGCCCTGTCCACTCCTCCCCGAAGAAGGCGGTCGGCACTTTGGCCCGGTAGAAGTGCTCGACGGCACCGCGACGCGGCACTTCTTTGACCAACTCGACGCATCCCTCGGCCAGCAGCTGCTTTACGTGGTAGCTGGCGGTCGAAACACTTATGCCCAGCTCCTGCGCGATTTCGTTGGGGCTGGCCACCCGGTAGAAGAGGATGCGCTGCGCTTCGATCCGCACCGGATGCGAGATCGAGCTCATTACGCGTTTTCCCACCTCGCCGCGCTTCTTGGTTTTGTCGGTCACCCGTCCTCCTTCGAGCTGCTTATCGGTGACGTTGCGTCGTGATTGCGCCGCTAGTCGATGACCGGGCGGCGTAGCTAATTAGTGGAACACATTTCACTAATTCGTGGCTCTGCATAAACAACGCAGTCCTTAAATGTAGAGGAAGGGGGTGAGATCGTGCGCATCCATCGGACGGAGCCGCTCAAGCCGGCGCTCATCACCAAGCACGCATAAGCCAAAGGAAACCTTTCGTAGGTTGATTTTGTCTCCCTCGCATACGAACATATGTTCGTATGCGAGGAACTTATCGCTCCGGAATCCCGATCAAGGCCGTCGCCGATCGGCTCGGTCTGCCTGAGCGCGAGGCCGACAGGCTGGTCGAGGCGCTGAAGAGGCTCGGGATCGGGACGCTCGGAGAGTTGGGCCGCCTCTCGGCCGACTGCATCGCCGATCGCTTCGGGCCGCCGGGGCTGCGTGCTCTGCGCTTGGCCAGGGGCGAGGACGAGCTGCTGGTCTGCCATCGTCGTCGCCCGCGCGAGGAGCTGGTTGAGGAGATTGAGCTGCCGGAGGGCACGGCCGGCGACCGCCTGGAGCGGGCACTGGAGCTGCTGGTGGACCGTCTGCTGGCGGCGCCTCGGCGCAAGGAGCGGACGCTGCTGGGCCTGCGCCTCGGGGCCCTGCTCAGCGATGGCGGCAGCTGGAGCGTCGACCAGGGCATGGGCCGACCGACGGCCTCGGCGCGGGTGCTGCGGAACGTCCTGGAGCCGCGGTTGCAGGATCTGCCAGCTCCGGCCGTCTCCCTTTGGCTGCGCTCCCTCGGCCTCGGCCCCCGCGCCGCCGACCAGCTCCAGCTTCCAGTCCGCGGCGATGAGGCCCGCCGCCGCCGCCTCGGCGCCGCCCTGCGCGAGGTCCGCGCCACCCAGGGGGCCAACTCGCTGCTCAAAGTCCTTCCGGTCGACGACGCCTCCCGCATCCCCGAGCGGCGCGCGATGCTGACGCCCTTCCCGCTGCGATGAGCCCGGGCATCCGGCGCCTCTATGCCCCGCGGCGGGTTCGGGTGGAGGCCGACTCCAAGGGAGTCCCGTGCTCGGTCGAGGGGGTGGCGGTCGAGGACGTGCGCGAGGAATGGGTCGTCCAGGACCGCTGGTGGACGTCGCGGCCGCTGCGGCGCCACTACTTCGAGCTGGTGCTGGCAAACGGCCGCAACGTGGTCGTCTTCCGCGGCGCCCGCGGCACCTGGTATCGGCAAGAGGGCTGAGGGGGGAGGCGAGTCTGCGATGAGCGGCGATGTCCCTTACGTCGAGCTGCACGCGCACTCGGCCTTCTCCTTCCTCGACGGTGCCTCGACGCCGATGGAGCTGGCCGCAGCCGCCACGAAGCTCGGCTACCCGGCGATGGCGCTGACCGATCACGACGGGGTGTGGGGGTCGATGGAGTTCGCGCAGGCGTGCCGGGGGTTCGGGGTGCACGCGATCACCGGCGCGGAGGTGACTGTGGACGAGCCGTCTCGACCGACCGGAAGTTGCGCTCATCTCACGCTCCTTGTCGAAGACACGCTCGGCTATCGCAACCTCTGCCGGCTGCTGACCGAAGCCCACTCCCACACTCGCGACAACCCCAGTCGCGGTGCGGAACAGCCTCATGTGAGGCTGGAGCAGGTGGAGGCGCATGTCGAAGGGCTCGTCTGCCTCTCCGGCTGCGCGGGGGAAGGGGTGGTTGCTGGGGCTTGGGAGCGCGACGACTCGGCTGGGGGCGCAGTGCTCGCCGAGCGCCTACTGGCGGCCTTTGGGCGCGAGCGCTTCCGGGTCGAGCTGCAGCGGCCCTACTGGCGCCGCGACCGCGCCCGCAATCGTTGGCTGGCCGGGCTGGCGGAGCGCCTCCGCGTCCCCTGCGTCGCCACCGGCAACGTCCACTCTCACGCACGCCGCCGGGCATCGCTGCAGGACGCCTTCGTCGCGGTGCGGCTGGGGACGACGCTGGAGGCGAGCGAGCCCCGGCGCCGCGGCAACCACAGCTCCTCGCTGTCTTCGCCGGGAGCGATGGCGGCACGCTTCGCCGAGTACCCCGACGCCGTCGCCGAGACGCTGCGCCTCGCCGAGCGGCTCCACTTCGACCTCACCGCGGAGCTGGGCTACCGCTACCCCGGGGCCGACGAGGAGGGCACAGATCGCGTCCTGACAGAGCTCTGTCGGGCGAAGCTCAGCGAGCGCTACGCCGGTTCTCCCCATTGCCGCCAGGCTGAGCAGCGGCTCGAGGACGAGCTGGGGACGATTCGCCGCCTCGGCCTTTCCGGTTTCTTCCTCCTCCACCACAATCTGCTCGAGCTGGCGCGGGAGGTCGCGCTGGAGGTGCGCGGCCCGGGATCGGCGCGCTCCGTCATGCCGCCGGGACGGGGAAGGGGCTCCAGCGTCAGCTCGATCGTCTGCTATCTGACCGGCCTCTCCCACGTCGACCCGGTCGAGACAGACCTCTTCGCCGGCCGCTTCCTCAACGACGAAGTGACGTCGATGCCCGACATCGACCTCGACTTCCCGCGCGACATCCGCGAGAAGCTGATCCCCCGCGTCCACCGGCGCTACGGTGCCGATCGCTCCGCCCTGGTTGCCGCTTTCCCCACCTACCGTCCGCGCGGGGCCGTGCGCGACCTCGGCAAGGCGCTGGCGCTGCCGCCCGAGGAGATTGAGCGTGTCGCCAAGGTGGTCGGCTTCCACGAGCGCTCCGGCGAGATTCAGCGCGACGTCGTCGCCGCGATCGGCGCCCGCCGCGCCGCCGCCCCGGGCTGGCGGGCGCTGATCGGGCTCTGCGGCGAGGCGATGGGTCTGCCCCGCCACGCCTCCCAGCACCCGGGCGGGATGGTGATCTCGACCCGACCCCTCCTCGACGTCTGCCCGCTCGTGCCGGCGGCGATGGAGGGGCGGCAGATCGTCCAGTGGGACAAGGACTCCTGCTCGGACGCCGGCTTCCTCAAGATCGACCTGCTGGGCCTGGGCATGCTCTCCGCGGTCGAGCGCTGCGTCGAGGAAGTGGGGCGAACGCGGGGCGAGCGGCTCGACCTCTCGCGGATTCCGACGAACGATCGCGCGACCTTCGAGTCGATCCGTGCTGCCGAGACGACCGGCGTCTTCCAGATCGAGAGCCGCGCCCAGATGCAGATGCTGCCGCGCACGCAGCCCGAGAACCTCGACGACCTCACCGTGCAGGTGGCGCTGGTGCGGCCGGGGCCGATCCAGGGCGGCGCCGTCCACCCATATATAGAGCGCCGCAAGCGACTGCGCGAGGATGAGGATTTCGAGATCCCCTACGAGCACCCGCTGCTGGAGTCGGTGCTGCGCGACACGCTCGGCACGATCGTCTACCAAGAGCAGGTGATCGAGGTGGCGATGGCGTTGGCCGGCTTCTCCTCGGCCGAGGCCGAGGGCCTGCGGCGGGCGATGAGCCGCAAGCGCTCCGAGGCGGCGCTGCAGGCCCACCACGAGCGCTTCGTCGCCGGCGCGGTCGGGCGCGGGGTGGAGGCGGCGACGGCGGAGCGGGTCTGGCAGCAGATCCAGGGCTTCTCCGGCTTCGGCTTCCCCAAGGCGCACTCGGCAGCCTTCGGCCTACTCGCCTACCAGTCGGCCTGGCTGCGGATGCACTACGCGCCGGAGTTCCTCTGCGCGCTGCTGAACGAGCAACCGATGGGCTTCTACCCACCCGACGCCCTGGTCCACGAGGCGCAGCGCCGCGGCGCCCGCCTCGCCGCCCCCGACGTCAACCGCAGCCGCGTCGACTGTCACGTCGAAACACCCCGCCTCCGCCGACGGGCCGAAAACGGCACTCCGACTTCCGTTTTAGGCCCATCGACAGGGAAAGTGCGGGGCGGGCTCGTGGTGCGAGTAGGGCTCGGCTACGTGAAGGGGGTGCGGAAGGAGGAGATGGAGAGCCTGGTCGCGGCGCGCGAACGGGACGGCCCCTATGCGGGGATCGCCGATCTCGCCTCGCGCTCCGGCGCCGGTGGCGCCGGCCTCGAGCGCCTCGCCTGGGCCGGCGCCCTCGACCAGCTCGTTGCCGCCCCCTCCGCTCTCGCCCAACGGGGGGTGGGTGCGCTTAAACCCCCATATCGGTGGTCAACTGCAGCAACGTCTGGCCCCGGCCGGCGCGAGGCGTTGTGGGAGGCGGGGATCGCTGGGACGGGGGTGCGGCACGAGGAGGGGACGCAGATGGCGCTGCCGTTGGAGACGCCCGGGGCGCCGGCGCTGCCCCCGCTCGGCGGCTGGGGGGAGGCGATCGCCGACTACCGCTCGATCGGGATGACGCTGGGCGAGCATCCGATGGCGATGATGCGCGCCGGCCTCGGGCCCGACCTACTGCACAGCAGCGACCTGGAGCAGGTCGAAGACGGCAGCACGGTCGGAGTGGCGGGGATGGTCGTCGCCCGCCAGCGACCCGAGACCGCGAAGGGGATCGTCTTCATGTTGCTCGAAGACGAGCGCGGCACGGTCAACCTGATCGTGCCGCCGTCGGTCTACGACCGCTTCCGTGCCCTGGTCCGCGCCGCTCCGCTGGTCCGCGCCAGGGGCCGGCTCGAGCGGCGCGAGGGGACCACCAACGTTCTCGTCTCCGAGCTCGGCGAGCTAGAGCCGGCGCCGCGGGCTCGCCCACACCCGAGGAGACGACGGTTCCCCCAGCGCCTGCGCGAGCGCGCCGTCGCCGAGCTGCGCGCCGTCGCCCCCGCCGGCCACAGCTTCGGTCGCCGCCGCTGAGCCCTTCACGCAACAACCTCGATACATCTTGGGAACAGCTCGCCAACATCCGCCCCGCAACGTCGGCCTAGGTTGGCGGCATGACGACCAACGCGCTGCGCCTGACCGCCCTGTCCCTCCTCGCCTCGCTGCTGCTGGCTCCGACCGCTCTTGCCGCGCCGGACCCGATCGGCCTCGACTTCCTTGGCCGCACCGCCGCCGGCGGCGAGGCCACCGCTGAGATCGCCGCCTTCGACGCGAGAACGAAGCGGGTCTTCGCCACCGATGCCGAGAACAACCAGCTCGACGTCTTCGACTTCTCCACGCCGGCCACGCCGGCAGCCGTGGCTTCGATCGATCTCAGCCCCTATGGCGCCGGCCCCAACAGCGTCGTCGATCTGCCGGACTTCGGCGCGGTCGCCGTCGCCGTCGAGGCGGCGAAAGTCGGCGAGCCTGGCAGCGTGGTCGTCTTCGACGCGAGGAAAGGGACCCACCTCGCCACCTATCCGGCGGGCCCGCTGCCGGACATGATCGCGACGGCCAAGGACGATCGCTACCTCCTCGTCGCCAACGAGGGCGAGCCGGCGGACGACGGCTCGGTCGACCCCGAGGGGTCGGTCACCGTGATCGACCTGCGCCGGGGCTTGAAGCGAGCCGACATCGAGACGGCCGACTTCGGCGGCGTGCCGCTGCACGGCCCGGTCCGTGTCTTCACCCCCGGTGCGACGGTCGAGCAGGACCTCGAGCCCGAGTACATCACCAGCCAGGGCGACTGGGCCTGGGTCTCGATCCAGGAGGCCAACGCAATCGCCGTCCTCGACATCGAGGAGGCGGAGTTCGCCTTCGTCCGCAGCCTCGGCTTCAAGGACCACGGCCTCGCCGAGAACGGCTTCGACGCCAGCGATACCGGCGCCGCTCCGAACATCGAGACGCATCCCGGCGTCTACGGCATGTACCAGCCCGACGCCCTCTCTGCCTTCACGGTGCGGGTGCGCATCCCCGATCGCTGGCCAAGCGAGTGGGGCTGGCTCGGGAGGGGCCTGCACGGCAAGTACGTCACCCGGACCCTGATCGCGACCGCCAACGAGGGCGATGCCCGCGACTGGGATTTCTTCGCCGAGGAGTCCCGGGCGGGCGCCCTCGGCCTGGCTCCCGAGGTCTTCCCCGCCACTGCCGCTGCCAACACGCAGCTCGGCCGCCTCACGGTGACGAAAACGCTCGGCAACACCGACGCCGACCCCGAGTACGAGCGGCTCTACGCCTTCGGCGGCCGTTCGATGTCGCTGCTCGACCCCAACGGCCGCATTGCCTTCGACACGGGCGATCAGCTCGAGCAGCTCTCCCAGGCGCTGGACCCCGGGAACTTCAACAAGGACAACGCCCCATCCCCGATCGACAACCGCTCCGACAACAAGGGCCCCGAGCCGGAGGCGGTGACTACCGGCACCGTGGGTGGCCATACCTACGCCTTCCTCGGCGCCGAGCGCAGCGGGATGATCTACGCCTTCGATCTCTCTTCCACGCCCGGCGAGGCGGAGTTCGCCGGCTGGGTCAACACCCGCGAAGCGGACCGCGGGCCGGAGGGGATCGAGTTCGTGCCGGCCTGGAAGAGCCCGACCGGCAAAGCGATGCTGTTGGTCACCTACGAGATCACCGGCACCGTCGCCGCCTACAGCCTCAGCGACTGACAGCGGAGGGGTCGGGGAAGACGGGCTCCACCGCCGCGTCGGCCCAGGCCGCCGGCGCGGCGTAGCTAAGGTGAAGGCATGAGTTCGGAGCGGCTGCGACTCGGTGGCATGGCCCTGCGTAACGGGCTGCTGATCCACGGCCCGACCCACTGGGCGGCGGCGGTCCGAGGGCCTGACGGCGAGGTGCAGGTGGCATCGGAGCGCAAACCAGAGCTGGCGCCGAAGCTGGTGGCGCGCCTGCCGGGGCTGCGCGGGCCGCTAAAACTGGCCGAGGCCCTGGCCGTCCTGCCGCTGGTGCGTCGGCGCCTGCCGGCCGCGCGCCTGCCCTTTGAGGACCCGCGCGTGGTCGCGGCGATCGGTGCGACGCTGATCGCCACCACCTCCCTGCGCCGCCTCCTCTCGACCTCTGCCCTGCGTGAGGGCCTCGTGCAGGGCCTGGGGATCGTCCCCGGCGTGGTGGCGCTCAGCGACCGCGACCTGGCCGCCTACCATGGCGTCGAGCACAAGGCGATAGCCGCCTACGAGCAGGGGATCGACGACCCGACCGGCGTCCCCAAGGAGCACGACCGCTGCGGCTCCAATCTGATCGCGCCGATGATGCTGCTCTCGGTCGCCGGCACCGTGTTGTTGGAGCGCCTGGTCGAGAAGCCGACGCCCTTGGCGCGCGCCGCCGTCGGGCTCGGCGGCGCCTCGCTTGCGGTCGAGATGTTCGCCTGGAGCGACCGCAACCACGGCGCGCCGCTGGCCGAGGCTTTCCACACGCCGGGGCGTGAGATCCAACGGCGTCTCGCGACCAAGGAGCCGACTCCGGAGCAGCTTCAGGTCGGCGTCGCTGCCCTGGCCGAGATCCTCCGCGCGGAGGGGACGGCCGGCGCCGATGAAGAGCTGCCGCCGCCCACGTAGACTCCGCCGCCGATGTTCGGAAGGATCGACCACATCGGCATCGCCGTCGAGGACCTCGACGCGGCCCTCGAGCTGTACGGAAGCGCCTTCGAGATGGAGGTGGCCCACCGCGAGACCGTCGAGTCGCAGGGTGTCGAGGCGGTCCTGCTCGATGTCGGCGACGGGCACGTCGAGCTGCTGCGACCGCTCGGGCCCGAGACGCCGGTCGGCAAGTTCATCGCCAAGCGCGGAGTCGGCATGCACCACGTCGCCTACGCGGTGGACGACATCGACGCGACGCTGGAGAAGCTGGCCGCGGCCGGCCTCGAGCTGATCGACAGCAAGGCCCGGCTGGGCATCGGCGGCAGCCGCGTCGCCTTCGTCGAGCCGCGCTCCACCGGCCGCGTTCTAACCGAGATCGTCGAACCGGCGGGAGGGCACTGATGGCGGATGCGCAACGGGTGGAGATCGGCTTCGAGGGAGGCCAGGTGGTCTCGGTGCGGCTCAGCGCCGACGAGCTGAAGAGCCTCCGAAAGCAGGTCGAGAAGGGGGGCTGGTACGACATCAAGACCGAAGACGGCGTCCTCTCCGTCTACGTTGGCAAGGTCGCCTTCCTGCGTATCGACGCCGGCGAGCACCGGGTCGGCTTCTCCCTCAACCGGCCGGACTGATGCGCGGCCGCGCCCTGCTCGGAGCAGCTGGCGCGGCAACCCTCGCCGCCGCGCTCTGGTGGCGCAAGAATCCCTCCGCCTGCCCCTACGGGCAGCGCTTCTGGGTCGAAGCACCGCACCCGATCGTCACCCGCGAGCGGCTGTACTCGGTACTGGCGCCGGCCCGGGGCGAGCGCGTTCTCGAGATCGGGCCCGGGACCGGCTACTACACGCTCGACATGGCCGCCTGGGTGGGTGGCGGCGACGGCAACGGCCCGAACGGGACGGTTGAGATCTTCGACGTCCAGCAGGAGTTCCTCGACCACGTGATGCGCTGTGCCGCCGAGAGGGGCATCGGCAACATCGTCCCCACCCGGGGCGACGCCACCGCGCTTCCTTACGAGGACGGCTCGATGGACGCCGTCGTCCTCACCGCCGTGCTCGGTGAGATCCCCGACCGCGCCGCCGCCCTACGTGAGATCCGCCGCGTCCTCGTGCCGAGCGGTCGCCTAATCGTCGGCGAGCTCTTTGGCGATCCCCACTTCACGACCCTCGCCTCGCTCAAGCGCCAAGCCGCCGAGGCCGGCCTCTCCTACGAGGAGAGCTCTGGCAACTGGTTCGGCTACTTCGCGCGCCTGCACCGGTAGTGGCAGAGACGGCGCGACGGGCTGCAGCCCGTCGCGCCGTGCGGCTCAGTCCTCTAGCCGCAGCCCGGGATCTGCAGCCGCAGGTTCCCCTTGTCGCGGCGGCTGTTCTGGGCTTTCAGGTTGAGGAAGCCCTTACGCGGCCTGTCGCAGAGATCCTGCGAGTTGACCAGCAGGCCGCGGTTGCCGCCCTTCATGGTCAGGACGAACTTCTGAACCGCGACGTCGGGAACCTTGCGGAAGACGGTCTTCAGGCGGGCGTTCTCCGAGCTGATCACGCCGCGCAGCCGCACGTTCACCTGTCCTTGCAGGTCGACCAGGAGGTCGGGCAGCTCGTTGTTGGACGAGGTCAGATAGACCGGTCCCTTGAGCTTGCCTTTCAGCAGCGGTGAAGTCGCCGTCGCGTTCCCATAGATCGCTTTTTTCGGGCATTCGTCGGCTGCGAGCTGGACCCGGGTGCAGATGGTCCGGATGTGGCTCTGATCGAGGATCGTCGCCCGCGGCAGAATGAACGCCGCCCGGGCCACGTTGGCGTCGCCCTTGCGAGCCGTCAGGGTCGCTCGGAACTTCGGGTTTGCCGCCCGATGGGTCTGGTTCTCCCCACCCAAGATCCGCGCCGTGAACTTCGGCTCGAATTTGAGTTTGCGGCATTCCGTCGCCCGGAAGTCGCTCGAGGCTTTCGCCTCGAACCAGCTGGCGGGATCGAGCGGATTTCCGCCGCCGCCGAAGATGCTTGCCCCGATTGGGAAGGCCTGGCGACAGGTGGTGGGGTTGAGGGTGAATTTGTTCCGGTTGATCGAAACGTCGATGTTGCGGACGTCGAGCTTGGCGCCGCCAAACACATCCGGGATCGGATCGGAGACGGCGTGCACCTCAACCGTTTCGGGGTCGACGTTGAGCGCGACCCGGACGACCACGACGCCGAGGTCGAACGGCCCGGCCACTGCCGGCGTCACGAACACCATGCTCACCGGCGCCCCTTTGTAGGGGCCGGCGAGGTAGACGTTGCCACTGACTCGCAGCGGGTTCGAGCCGGAGCCGCTGTCGATGCTGCTCGTACCGACGAAGCTGCTGTTGGGGCAGAGAGGAGTGGCGATCACCTCAGCGCCGCTCTTGCCGGCAGCGCTGTCGATGTTGGCCTCCGGGCAGTACTCGACGCCCTTCAGCTTGGCCACCATTCCCGGCGGCAGGTTGACGTCGACCCGTTTGATCTCCTGCTCGCCGTCCGCACGGGCGATGTGCAGCTCGAAGGGACTGAACGCGCCCGCTTTGGAGCTCTGCGGCCGCGCCGAGTAGGCCGGGCCGAACGGTCGCTCGGCCAGCGTTTTCGGGCACGGGCCGCCACCGGGGAACGAGGTGAGCTCGAAAGTGCTCGACGGCGTCGCGACGGCGCCCGGCCTGGCCCACGGCTCCATACGGCTGGTGGTCTCGCTCGGTCCGCAGGTAGGCGGGCTGGTCACCACACCTTTGCCATCGTCCAGGTCCAGGGTGACCGATTCGAACGGGACCTGTGGATTCTCGGCGAAGGTGGTGGTCAGCTGCCCGGTTTCCGGGTTTGCCCTGACGTTGCCGATCAGACGAGCGGAGATGCCGTACCGATCGGACTCGGCCGCGACGAAGATCCGGTACATCTGGCCCGAGGTCGGATCGCGGTTTAACTGCTGGCCGAGGAACACATCCCCTTTCAGCGAGCCGGGCGGAAGTGGCGGCGTTTCCACCGCGGCCGTCCCGATCTTCGACGCGGCTGGGCAGACGATGTCGTTTCGCGTCCCTTTGCCGAACTGTGCGTCGCTGCAGGACTCGAGCCCGTTCGCCGCGGACGGGTTCAGTCCCATCCCGGCCGGCAACGTTACGTCGGCGTTCCGCAGGTGCGACTGTTCGCGTTCCTCCAGTCCAGGTCCCGGTTCGGGTTCGAAGGGCAGTTCGGTGACGACCGTCGGCCCGGCCGGCGAGTCGACCTGCTGGGTCCCCGGCGAAACATCGATTTGTGGGTTGAAAGGCACGGTCTCGCAACCTTCCAGCTGGATCCATTCCGGGACCCCGGCCTCGAACGGCGTGAAGCCCTCGGGGAAATTCGGCGTCGGGTCCCCTACCGCCTGTGCCCTCAAGAAGGTCGAGTAGGTGTGTTCGAAGGCGGGTTCGAGTGGATTGAAGCAGGTCGTCGGATTGGTGATATAGATGCCCTCGGGCCCCCCCAGGGTGCCGATGTTCACGAGGCGGCTTTTCAGCGATCGGAGCGCCGGGTTGGAGGGGGGTGGTGGTGCGATGTTGAAGCCCGCGTGATAGTCGCTCTCCCAGGCGACGTTCGTCCTCAGCAGTACCGGGGCTTTGGCCGGGCCGATCTTGAAGCCGAAGAGCGCCGGTTCACCCTCTTTCGGGACGAGGTTGAAGAGCGGCGGTTCGGTGTTGAGTATGGGGTTCGGCGGAACCTGGAAACCCGACGGAAGCGGATCGGGACCGAATGGGAGCGGATTCGGGTTCAGTTCGACGACGGTCGCAAGGGTCAGTTCCTCTTTTCCGACGATCGACTCTTCGCATTCGCTTGCCACGAAGGTGGGCGCTTCGAAGACCTCGAGCGGACACTGGGGCACGGCCTGCGGGTTGACGGTGAGGCCGGCCGGAAGGTCGACACGGATTTCTTTCAAGATCCCGATCGGGATCTGTCGGGCCGGTTCCGCCGGGTTCGGAAGGACGTGTTTGACGATGTATTGCGTGAAGCCGATCGGCGGGTGGCCGGCCGCCAATTTGTAGAAGAGGCTGGGCGTTTCGACCGAGCAGAATTTTTCGGGAGGCAAGGGTTCTTTGTTGGCCGTGCATACTCCGGCTTGCCAGCCGTCTTCCGCGGTCGGCGGGTCGTGCTGTTCTTCGATGATGTCCCCGGTGTCGGCCGAAGCGGCCGAGACGCCGAGGACGAGAAGGATCAGTGCGGCGGCGAGCGTCGCGAGCCCTACCGGGCGTCCCATACCTCTCATGTAGCTCTCCTCTAAGACGGGTTCAACTCCTCGTACCCCGCCTCCCGCAACCAGAAACTGTACAGCACGGACTCCGAGTGCTCAAACAGTGGTTACTGCGGAGTAGCCAGTTCGGACCACAGTCGCTTCTCGGCCTCGGCGACGCGGTGCGCTGCAGTGCCGACCTGGCGCCAGAGGACGGGGTCGGCCTCGTCGCGCTCGCTTGCGGCATGGAAGGCGGTGGCCAGCTCGGTCCAGCGCGCGGCGGCCGCGCCGGCGAGCGCGGCATCGGCCGGCCTGCCCGCCTGCTCCAGGAAGCGCGAGTACATGAGGCGGAAGGCGCCGCCACCGGTGCCGCGGCGCTCGATCACCTGGTAGCCGAAGCGGGCGCACCACTGCCAGTCCTCGGCGACCTCCGGCCAGGCGCCGGCCTCCGCGGCGAGGCGGCGGACCGCGTCGAGGCCGGAGAAGCCACGGAACTCGGGCTCGACCATCGCCCTGGCGGCGCGCTCGATCGCGACGGGGATCGCCTCGCGCAGGCGCTCGGCGCCGACCTCGCCACCGACGGTGAACATGTGACCGGCGAGCGGGTAGGCCGGGTGGTCGCTGTGGCGCGCCCGGTCGAGGTTCTCGAGCCGGGTCGTCTGCAGCTCCTCGAAGGCGGTATCGGAGAGGTGGGCCAGCTCCTCGTCGTAGCCGGCAAGGACGACCGCGTGGCCGGGGAAGTGAGCTGAGTTGCCGTAGTGGTCGAGGTAGTAGAGGTCGGTGAGGAGAAGGACCGGGTTGCCGGCGTCGACCTCGGCCCGCGCTGCCTCCCAGGCGTCGCCGTCGCCCGACTCGAAGGTCCGCATCTGCAGGGCCGCCCCGGTCAGCTCGTCGAAGGTCTCCTCGAGGCGGGCGGTGCGACCGTTGAACCAGCGGCTGGGCGAGGCCTCCGGCAGGGTCACGTAGTAGAAGCAAGCTCCGGCACCGAGCCCGAAAGCCATCTCCTCGCTGATCTCGAGGCCGTGGAAGGCCAGGAGGTTGCGCAGGGCGGTGGAGCCGCAGTGGTGGCCGGGGGTGTGGACGTATCCAGGGACGAACGGCATGAGGGACGGAGGGTAGTGGCGCCCGACTATCCTGCCCCCGCTCATGCACGACCTCGATACGTCACTCCTCCGGGCCATGCGGACCACCGCCCACACTCCGAAGCTGGAGAGGGCTGCTCAAGCTCTGGGGAAGGCGGGGAACAACGGGGCCGTTTGGTTTGCGATTGGGCTGGTGCTTGCGGCGCTGGACGGTTCTAACCGTGAGGCTTGGTTGATCTGTGCGGTGCTGGGGCCGGTGGCGATTGGTTTGAACTACGTGGTGAAGCTCGTGGTGCGGCGGCCGCGGCCGGTGCTCGAGGGGCTGCCGCCGTTGGGCGGAGCGCCGAGCTCGTTGAGTTGCCCCTCCGCGCACGCAACCTCCTCATTCGCGGTGGCAACGGCGATGGCGCGGGTCGAGCCACTCGGAGCGCTTGCCTTCCTGCTCGCCGTCGCCCTTGCGCTTGGGCGGCCTTACCTCGGCATGCACTACCCCTCCGACGTCCTCCTCGGCGCCGTTCTCGGCATCGCCCTTGGGCTGGTCGTCCCCTTGTCGATATGAAGGTCGGGATCGTTGGCCTGCCCAACGCGGGCAAGTCGACCCTCTTCAACGCGCTGACCAAGGGAGGCGCCCAGACTGGCGACTACCCGTTCACGACGATCGAGCCCAACGTCGCGATCGCCCAGGTCCCCGACGAGCGGCTGCAGCGGGTGGGGGAGACGGTCGGCAGCTCCGAGCTGGTGCCGGCGACGATCTCCTTCCACGACATCGCCGGTCTCGTCAAGGGCGCCTCCGAGGGCGAGGGCCTCGGCAACCGCTTCCTCGCTTCGATTCGCGAGACCGACGCGATCTGCCACGTCGTCCGCTGCCACGCCGACAGCGGCGTTCCCCACCCCGATGGCCGGGTCGACCCCCTTGCCGACATCGAGACGATCGAGACCGAGCTGACCCTGGCCGACTACGAGCAGACCGAGCGCCGGCTCGAACGCGTCACCAAGGGCGCCAAGTCGGGCGACGCCGAGGCGATCGCCGAACGCGACTGGCTGCAGGCGGCGCACGAGGAGCTGGCGGCCGGCCGGCCGGCGCGCGGGGTGCCCCTGCCGGAGGCAGCGCCGCAGGCGGCGCAGAACCTGCAGGCGCTGACCTCGAAGCCGATCCTCTACGTCGCCAACGTCGACGAGGGCGACGCGCAGCCGCCGCAGGCGGTACGCGACCACGCGGCGGCGATCGGGGCCGGAGTCGTCGCCGTCAGCGCCCGGATCGAGGGCGAGTTGGCTGAGCTCGACCCGGCCGAAGCCGAGGAGATGCGTGAGTCCTACGGGGTCGAGGGCTCCGGCCTCGACCGCCTCGTCAGCGCCGCCTACGACCTGCTCGACCTGCTCGTCTTCTTCACCGCCGGCGAGGACAAGGAAGCGGTCGCGCGGCCGCTGCGCCGCGGCGCCACCGTCTGGGAGGCGGCCGGCACGATCCACACCGAGATCCAGGAGGCATTCGTCAAAGCGGAGGCGATCGGCTGGGAGCAGCTGGTCGAGTGCGGCGGCTACGCCCCGGCCCGCGACCGTGGCCTGCTGCGGATCGAGGGCCGCGACTACGTCGTCCAGGACGGCGATGTGATCACGATTAAGGTCTAGGCATGGACCAGGGAGCGCGGTTCCCGCGCGTCGACGTGAAGGCCGGCCACTACGAGAGCTTCTACATAAAGGCCTGCCAGCCGGGCGGCGGCCGCGGGGTCTGGATCCGCCACACGGTGCACAAGCGGCCGGAGGCCGAATCGAAGGGCTCGATCTGGTTCACCTTCTTCGATCGTGAGGCCGAAGGTCCGCGCGCGGCCAAGCTGACGGTGCCCGCTTCGCGTCTCTCGGCACCGGCCGGCTCCTGGATCCGGGTCGACGAGGCGGAGATCGGCCCCGGCCGCGCCAGCGGCCGCATCGTTACGGATGCCTTCGAGGCCTCCTGGGAGCTGAGCTTCTCCGGCGAGGCTGAGCCCTGCAAGTACCTGCCGTCTGACCGGCTCTACGAGACGCGCCTGCCCAAAACCAAGTTCGTGGCGCCCTACCCGAACGCCCGCTTCGACGGGCGGCTCGACCTCGCCGGCGAGTCCATCTCGCTCCAGGGCTGGCCGGGCATGATCGGCCACAACTGGGGCAGCGAGCACGCCGAGCGCTGGGTGTGGCTGGAGGGGACCGGCTTCGAGAATTCCCCTGACACCTACTTCGACGCCGGCGCAGCGCGGATCAAGGTTGGGCGCTGGACGACCCCTTGGATCCCGTCGGGGATGCTGATGCTGGACGGCGAGGCGCACCGTCTCGGTGGCTTCGGCAAGATCCGCGCCGGCCGGATCGAGGAGACGCCGACCGCTTGCCAGTTCGTCCTTCCGGGACGCGACGTCGTCGTCCGCGGCCGCGTCACCGCCCCGCAAAAGGACTTCGTCGGCTGGGTCTACGCAGACCCCCAGGGCCCCGAGCACCACACCGTCAACTGCTCGGTGGCCGATCTCGAGCTGACCGTCGACCGTCCCGGCCGCCCATCTCGCCAGCTCACCCTTCCTGCCGGCGCCGCTTACGAGTTCGGAATGCGGGAGACCAACCACGGCATCCCGATCCAGCCTTACCCGGACGGCTAGTTCGGCGCCGCGCCGCCCGCCGGCCCGCTGGGGGGCTCTTCTTCGCCGCCCCCGCATCCCGTCTCCTTGCCGTTGATCACCTTGCAGAAGGTCATCCAGCGGTCGTAGCCGCCGAGCGCGGCGGCGAGCTGGTCGCCGCGGATCGTGGTGACGCCGCCGGTGCCGTAGAGGCGCGCCCAGACGACGCGGGGGGAGGCGCCGCGCTTCGTCACCACGATCCGCTTCAGGCGCCCGTTCAGGTATGCGTCGAGCTCGACGCTGATCTCGGCATTCGAGAAGCGCAGGGTCCAGGTGTGCAAGGGGCAGTAGTGGTCGTAGGGGTCACGGACGCCGACCAGGTAAGGGACGGGGGCGCCGAAGAAGACGTTCTGGACGCTCTCGGTGTGACCGCCCGAGCAGGCGGAGAAGAAGGTCTGAGCGATCTGGCCTCCGTAGCGGACGACTTCGCCTCGGGTCTCGTCGGCGGCCCGGTTGGCGCGGGCGGCCTCGCTGGCGATCCCGTCGTAGACCTGGCTGCGGGTGTCGTCATAGAGGTCGAACCCGTTGCCGTCGATCCGCCCGGTGAGCGCGTAGGAGCGGGCGGCGACGGCCTGCGCCCGCAGTGCCGCCAGCGGCCAGGAGGGTGGCGACTCGTTGGGGATCACCCCTTTGACGTACTGGTCGAGGGCGACGGCGTTGACGGCGTTGAGCGAGCCGGCATTGCTACTGGTCGGCACCACCTCGAGGGCGCCGCGGAAGAGCTCGCCGCCGATCCGGATCGTGCCATTGCCGGCGGCGCGCAGTTTTGGACCGCAGGTTGCGAGGCTCCTGCCGGCCGAGTTGCGCAGCCGCACCGCGCCGAAGGAACGGTGGGCGGCGTAGGAGCGGCTGGGGTCGAGCTGGACGCCGCAGGCGCTGGTCGCGTCGCTGAAGCTGAGATCGCCGCTGGAGATGTCGACGAGGACGCGGACCACCTCGGGGCCGCCGAGCTTGCCGAGGCTGGCGCCCGAGTAATAGTGGCGGAGAATGAAGCGGTGGCTCTTGCCGTGGATCGCGTAGCCGTAGGCGCCCCACTGGCTCATCCCCACCCCGTGGCCGAAGCCCCGTCCGTGCACCACCCAGGTGATGCCGGCCTGGGCCGGGGCCGCGAGCAGGAAGCCGATGGCCATGACCAACAGGGGTGGGGCGACTTTCCGATGCATATGAGCGGTAAGTCGCCTCACGGCATTTGCGCAAGGGCGTCGCATCTCGTCAGCTCAACAGATTCGCCCTGCCTGAGTCGCGGCCTGCTCTAGGCTGAAACAACTCAACCGAGAGGAGATCGGCATGGCGACGCAGACGGTTCGGGCGGTCGATCACGAGCTGCTCGTCGCGGGCGAGTGGAAGGCGACCGGCCAGTGGGACGAGGTTTCGAGCCCCTACGACGGGACCGCGGTCGGTCGGGTCGCACAGGGCGACGCCGCGCTCGTCGATCGGGCGGCGCGGGCGGCATACGAGGCCTTCGAGGCCGGCGAGTTTGCCCAGCACGAGCGCGCCGCCGTGCTCGATCGCGCCGCCGAGCTGGTCGCCGAGCGAGTCGAGGAGCTGGCGCTGACGATCGCTGCCGAGGCAGGCAAGCCGCTGAAGACGGCGCAGGTCGAGGCCTCGCGCTGCGTCGACACCCTCACCTTCTCCGCGGTGGAGGCGCGCAAGCTGAGCGGCGGCACGGTACCGATGGAGGCCTCGCCGGCCGGCGCCGGCAAGCTCGGGGTGATGCTGCGCGTCCCCTACGGTGTGGTCGGCGCGATCAGCCCCTTCAACTTCCCGCTCAACCTGGTCGCCCACAAGCTTGGGCCGGCGATCGCCGCCGGCAACGCGGTGGTCCTGAAGCCTGCCGGGCAGACGCCGATCTCGGCGCTGAAGCTGGCCGCGATCCTGGTCGAGGCGGGGTTGCCCGAGGGCTGGCTCAGCGTCATCCCCGGGCCGGGTTCGGAGGTCGGCAACGCGATCGTCGAGCACGAGCTGACCCGGGCCATCACCTTCACCGGCTCGTCTGCGGTCGGCTGGGGGATACGCAGCCGCGTCCCGCACAAGAAGGTGAACCTGGAGCTGGGGTCAAACGCGCCGCTGATCGTCCACACCGACGGCGACTGGGAGGCCGCGGCCGACAAGGCCAAGCTCCACGCTTTCTCGCACGCCGGCCAGAGCTGCATCTCGATCCAGCGCATCCTCGTCCACGAGGACGTGGCCGATCCTTTCGTCGAACGACTCGTCGCCAACGTCAAGGCGTTGCGGGTCGGCGACCCGCTCGATCCGGAGATCGACGTCGGCCCGTTGATCTCCGGCGATGACCGCGACCGGGTCAAGCAGTGGATCGACGAGGCGGTCGGCGAGGGGGCCGAGCTGCTCGCCGGAGGCGAGCTCGTCGACGACGGCCGCTGCATCGCGCCGACCCTGCTTGGCTCACCGCCACGTCAGACGAAGGTCTGGTGCGAGGAGATCTTCGGGCCGGTGGCGACGGTCGACCGCTACCGCGACTTTGACGAGGCGCTGCGGATGGCCAACGACTCCCGGTACGGCCTGCAGGCGGGAGTCTTCACCTGCGACGTCGGACGCGGCCTGGAGGCAGCGGCGACGCTCGAGTTCGGCGGCGTCCTGATCAACGAGGTGCCGACCTTCCGCGCCGACCAGATGCCGTACGGCGGCGTCAAGGACTCCGGCAACACCCGCGAGGGCCCGGCGTACGCGGTGCTCGAGCTAACCGAGGAGCGCCTAGTCACCCTCCAAGGCTGACTGATTGCGGCGACTGTGGGGTTGACCCCCTATTGCGTGGTTAACCCCACAGTCAGCAGTAGGGGCGTCTACCCCATATTTGGTAGCCTCCAGCGCTTAGCTTAATTTGAGCGAACGAGGGGAGCAGCGATGCGCCGCGCCGGATCCAAGATCGTCGTCGTCCTGGCTACGTTGGTGTCCGCGGGAGTCGTCGCTGCGGCGGCGGCGGCTGCCCCCTCCGACACGATCGGGGAGGCGACGACCGAACAGCGGATCGTCCCCGCGGGCGCGGCTGCCTACCGCTTTCTTCAGCTCGGCCCGGGCGAGCCGTACGCCGTCCGCCAAGAGCTGGGTAGCGCAGGCGCCGGCCGTGCCGCGACGCGCACCTCGCTCGTCTACTTCGGACAGCTCTCCGACTTCCAGCTAGCCGACGAGGAGTCCCCGGCGCGGGTCGAGATCATCGATCCGCTGGCCAGCCCGACGGCCCCCTTCAACGCCGCCTGGCGCCCCTGGGAGGCACTCAACCCCCACATCGACGAGGCGATGATCCGCCAGGTCAACCAGTTCGCCGCGGCCAGCCCGGTCGCCGACGCCGCCGGCACCCGCCGCGCCATGGACCTCACGATCGACACCGGCGACTCCGCCGACAACCAGCAGCGCAACGAGACGCTCTGGGTCCGCACCCTGCTCGAGGGCGGCGCCCTCAACCCGAACAGCGGCGTCAGCAAATCGACCTACTCGCACGCGCTCTGCCCGAACCTGTTCGTCCCGGGGGCTACCGAGGCCGCCCGCTACACCGGCGTCCAGGACTACGACGACTACTTCGAGGGGCCATTCCCCGAGTTCTACGACCCCGACAGCCCAGCGGGACCGCACGCCGCCTGGCCCAAATATCCCGGTCTGATGGACCGGGCGCAGCAGGCCTTCACCGCCACCGGCCTCAAAGTCCCCTCCTACGTCGCTTTCGGCAACCACGACGCGCTCGTGCAGGGCAACGCCGCCGCCAATGCCGTTTTCGAGCAGGTGGCAACCGGATGCCTGAAGCCGATGGGTCCGGTGCCAAACCCGAACAACCCAGCCGGCTTCCTCTCTTCCCTGCTCGACCCGACGAAACTGCTGAGCAGCCTGCTGACCAGCCCCCAGAACGTGATGCTGGTCCCGGGCGATCCGAAACGGCAGTTCGTCTCCAAGAAGCAGTACAAGGACATCTTCAAAGCCGGCTCGCAGGGCGACGGCCACGGCTTCGACTTCATCGACCCGGTCCAGGAGACGGCCTCCAAAGGCGCCGCCGGCTACTACTCCTGGAACCCGACTCCCGGCATGCGCTTCATCGCCGTCGACACCGTCGCCGAGGCCGGCACGGTCGTCACCCCCACCGGCAACTTCACCTCCGAGGGCAACATCGACGACCCCCAGTTCAAATGGCTGCGGGGGCAGCTCGAAGCTGCCACCGCCGCGGACCAGCTGGTCGTCCTGTTCAGCCACCATGCGCCGGAGAGCCTGCATGCCGACGCCGCCGACGAGCTGGCGCCGTTCTGCCTCCTTCCCGACGCGCACGGCCACGACCTCAACCCCGGCTGCGACCTCGACCCGCGCAACTCGCAGCCGATCCACCTCGAAGCGGACGCGATCGCTCTGCTGCACCAGTTCCCCAACGCGATCGCCTGGGTCGCGGGCCACTCGCACGACAACGTCGTCAACCCATATCCGAACCCCGGCGGCCCGGGTGGCTTCTGGAGCATCCGCGTCGCCGCCGAGGCCGACTGGCCGCAGCAGAGCCGCCTGCTCGAGGTCTTCGACAACAACGACGGCACGATCTCGATCTTCGGCACGCTGCTCGACCACGTCGGCCAGTCAGCCGCGCCGCCGCCCGGCACGCCGGCCTCCGCGATGGACTTCAACGACCTCGCCTCGGCGGGCCGGACGATGTCTTTCAACGACCTGCAGACCGGAGCGCCGATCGGCGAAGGCCAGCCCGACGACCGCAACGTCGAGCTGCTGCTCGACGACCCGCGCCCTTAACCCCACCGCCGTCGGCGCTACTCGTGAGGGCGCGCCATGCGGCGGTGGTCCAGCGCCTCCTCCAGCACCGAGGGCTCGACCCCCTGCTCGAGCGCAACCTCGCGCAGCGAGCGCCCTGACTCCGCCGCCGCCTTGACGATGTCAGCGGCGCGGTCGTAGCCGATGTGCGGGTTGAGCGCGGTGGCCGTCGCCAGGGTTGCCTCGGCGTGACGCTCGGTCATCTCCTCGTTGGCCTCGACGCCAGCGATGCATTTCTCGTTCAGCAGCCGTGAGGCCGAAGCGAGCAGCTTGATCGAGTCGAGCAGGTTGCGAGCCATCAGCGGCACCCGCACGTTCAGCTCGAACTGGCCCTGGCTGCCGGCGAAGGCGACGGCCGCGTCGTTGCCGATCGCCTGCGCGGCGACCTGGATCACGACCTCGGGGATCACCGGGTTGACCTTGCCCGGCATGATCGAGGAGCCCTTCTGCAGCTCCGGCAGGCGCAGCTCGGCAAGCCCTGCGCGCGGGCCCGAGCCCATCAGCGCAAGGTCGTTGGCGATCTTGTTGAGCGAGACGGCGTAGACCTTGAGCATCCCCGACAGCTCGACCAGGGCGTCGCGGTTGCCCTGTGCCTCGAAGCGGTCGAGCGGCTCGGAGATCGCCAGGCCGCTCGCCTCGGCCAGCTTCTCCCGCACCTTGGCGGCGAACTCGGGGTGCGTGTTGAGGCCGGTGCCAGTCGCGGTGCCGCCGAGCGGGATCTGACCGACCCGTCGCAGGCTCCCCTCGATCCGCTGGATGCCGAGGCGCACCTGGGCGGCGTAGCCGCCGAACTCCTGCCCGAGCGTGACCGGCACCGCGTCCATCAGATGCGTGCGGCCCGCCTTGACGACGTCGGCAAAGCTCTCCGCCTTGGCCGTCAACGCCGCCTGCAGGCCCTCCATCGCCGGCAGCAGGTCGTGGCTGACCTCGTCCAGCGCGGCCAGGTGGACGGCCGAGGGGAAGACGTCGTTGGAGGACTGGCCCATGTTGACGTGGTCGTTGGGATGGGCTTTCCCACCGGCCAGCTTCGCGATCACCTCGTTGGCGTTCATGTTCGAGGAGGTGCCGGAGCCGGTCTGGAAGACATCGATCGGGAACTGCTCGTCGTGTTCGCCGGCCGCCACCGCATCGCCGGCGTCGGCGATCGCCTCAGCAAGGTCGCGGTCGAGGCCGCCCAGCTCGCCGTTGACCCGCGCCGCAGCGGCCTTCAGCCGCCCCAGCCAGTGGATCACCGGCACCGGCACGGGCTGCCCGGAGACCGGGAAGTTCTCAACTGCTTTGGTCGTCTCGCCGCCCCAGAGCTGCTCGGTCAAAGTCTTCGCCTCCATCGTCGCTTCGCCTCAAGCGTATTCAGCGCGGTCCTCGCACGTAGATCAGCCTCCCGTCCGGCAGCCGGTAGACCTGCCCGACCGGCTGCCCGCGCCCGCTCGCGCTCGGAGCGCTGCCCGGGTTGGGAAGGACACGCCCGGCCCGAGCGACGGGATCGCGCGGCGGGGCCGCTTCGTCCTTGACGCTAAGGGTCAAGCCCAGGCCTGCGATCAGGAAGGCGACCGCGAGCACCATGCCGATGTCGAAGAGGTTGACGAGGCCGTCGAGCGGATCGCCGGCGTTCTCCTCGATTGAGCCGTGGCGGCCGAGGCCGATCCTGCTCACCGCGCCGCCTCCGCACCCTGCTCCAGCGCCGCCAGATCCTCCGTGTACATACGCGTGCGGGCAAGGGTCAGGGCAAAGGCGATGGTGCCGACCAGCAAGCCGACGACGGTCGCTCCGAAGGCGTCGCGGAGGTTCTCGGCCAAGGCGCTGACATCGCCGTTGCCGAGCGCCGCCAAGCCCGGCGCGAGTGGGATCAGCGTTCCCATCAGGCCGAGCGCCGGACCGGCGCGGACGAGCAGGCGGGTGCGGTCGAGCCGTCGCTGCACCGCGAGCTCGTAGCGGGCCAGGGCGTGCTCGCTTGCGCGATCGCCGGCCGCCCTGGCCAGCTCGAGCAGCGCATCGGCGGCGAGGGCGCCGGGGGCGCTGTAGGCAAGGGAGGCAGCGCGTTGCGGTTCGGCGATCGCCCGCTGCGTCAGCTCGCGCAGGTCGAAGCCGCGGGCGTGGAAGCGCCGCCGCCAGTATTCGGCGGCGAAGCGGCCCAGCTCCAGCGCGCAAAACAGCAGCGCGGCGATCGCCGCGATCAGGACTGGGACGTCGAGCAGCGTCGCGATCTCGGCCAGACCGTCGCCGAGGTCGATCGCGGCGCTCACAGGACCGTCTCCTGCCGCCGTCGCTCCCAGCCGGCCCCGCCCAGGGCCAGCAGCAGCGCCGCGCTGCCGATGGCGACGACGGCGGTCTCTTCGTCGTCGTCGCCAGCTCCGTGTAGGCCCGGCGCTGCCCGCCCCGATGCCGACCCGAGCGACCCGATCAGGGCGCCCGTCACCTTTTGGCCAGCACCGGACCCCCCCGCCCCGGCGCCCGCGGTTGCTAGCCGTCGGAGCGACCCGGCTGCTGCGTCCTTCTCGCCGTGCGCGCTCATCGCCTCCGAGGCGGAAGCGGGGATCGGCCGGCCCTCGCTCTCCGCTCGCCGGGCCCGACGGCGGCTTTCAGCCTCGGCAGCGTTACGGTGGACAACCCGCTCGCCGCCGGGCGCTCGGCCCTTGCTCTGCGGCTTTGGCCGGCTGAAGAGCGCCGCGCCCCTGCCGCCGCCGCCGGCGATGACGCCGTCGCCCGCTTGGATTCCCTCGCCTTGGCCAGGTTTCGCCATCATGACCGCCGCGTCGCTCCTGGGCGTTCGCGGGATCGGCCACGGGTGGCCAGCCAGGGCCGGGGTCGTGTAGGCGGTCATCCAGATGCCGTTCAGGTCTTGGCTGCGTTTCCAGCGGACGTGGCCGTCGGGTTCCTGCAGCGATTCCATGTAGGCGAGCGGCTCGGCCCCGGAAGCCGTCCGCCAGCTCGCCGGGTTTTCCCCGGCCGCCCAGATCGCCTGCACCGCCCAGGCGGTCGAGGCGACGTTCGATTCGGCGTTGCCGGGATATTCCGGAAAGCCGCCGTCCGGGTTCTGGGCGGCGCGCAGGTAGTCGAGGCCCTTTCGCACCGCGGCACTGTCTTCCTGTCCGGCCGCGACGAGCGCCTGGATTGCGGCACCGGTCATGTCGACTTCGTCGCGGGCGCCAGTGGTGAAGGCCCAGCCGCCGTTGTCGTGCTGGGCGCCCGCGACCCACCCAGCGGCGGGAGCGACCGCGGCTTCGGCAGCCGGCTCCCCGATTGGGGCAAGGGCGAAGATCGCGAAGATCGTGTCGTTGACGCCCGCTTGCCCGCCGGGGACATGGGGGAACGATCCATCGCCGCGGGCGCGACCGAGCAACTGCTCCACCAGATCGACGCCGCCGAACCAGTGAGGATCGGCACCGGAGGCGTTGACGACCATCAGTTCGCGCTCGAGGACGGTCGTGCAGGCGATCGGCGCGCACTCGCTTTCCTCGACCCCCTGCTGGTAGTGGGAGTCGAGGTAGGCGAAGGCGTCGGCGCCGCCGAGCCGCGCCTGGTCCTGCGGATTGATCCCTGCTGCGGCCAGGGCGAGCGCGGTCCAGGCGCTGACGATCTGGCTCGGTTCGCCGGCTGCAGCGAAGCCGCCGTTGGCCTGCTGCGCCTCCTGCAGGTAACGGACGGTGCGATCGAGCGCCGCCTGGTTAGCCGGGTTCGCTGCGGCGCCCGCGACGGCCGCTGAGACCAGCGCGCCCAGCGCCAGGAATACGACGAGACGGCACATGGCCTAACGGGGCACCCGCACGCGCCCGACCGACCTGCTCACGGCGCGGCCGAGGACGTCGACGACGGTCAGCCGCAACTCGTGGAGGGCGCCGGCCGGGAGGCGAACAATCGCGGAGGTGCGATCGCTACCGCTCGCCCTGCTCACCCAGCGACCGCCTCCGCGCCCCAGCCTCTTCGAGGCGATCGTCCAGCGGCCGATGCCGACGCTCGGATCGAGCACTCGCCAGCTGACCCCGACCAGACCGCGGCGGACGCGACTGCGGTCCAGGCGCGGTGCTTGCAGCCGGACCCGCCTGCTGTCGACGATCGAAGCTCCAGCCGGAGGCGTGGGCTGGTCGCCCCCAGCCTGGGGACCGCTACCAGGTGGGCCCTCGGCCGGGTTTTTCGGCTCGGTCCCTTCGACTTCCTCCGGCAGGGGAGCGGGTGGCGTTCGCACGGCAGCGTCGGCTGGTGGCGGGCCGCAGCTGCTCGCCGGGGGCTCGGGGACGCAGACGTCGAGGCGGTTGGAGCGGACCGCGACCTCCGTTGCCCCGGTGAGGTCGGTCGCCTTGATCCGGTGCCAGCCGGGTTGGGTGAAGGTAATGCTGGCGATGCCGTTCGCGTCGGTGACCACCGTCTGCGCGCTCGCCACCTCCACTTTCTGAAAGCCCTTGGCGGCGGTTGTCACCGGAGCCACCTCGGCCCCGGGGTAGGGGGTGGTGCTGCGGGTCGGCGAAGGGGGCGGGGGTTCTTCGTTGGAGCTCGTCCAGGCGTCGACCTCGACTTCGAAGGGTTGATTCAGCGTCGCGGTCGCGGTAGGGGGTAGGGCGCCACCCGAGTAGTCGGCGGGGTAGAGCATCAGGCGGGGCTTGTCGTGGAAGGCGTCGTAGACCCAGAGGACCTCGTCGCCGGCGTCGAGCTGGTACTGGCAGCCACCGACGTCAATGAATGAGTTGTTGACGAGGACCCCCCAGTACTGGAAGCTGCCCTCCTCCTGGGCGTCCGGCCCCCAGCGCTCGATGAAGTAGTCCTCCCACTGGCCGTACCAGAGTCCGTCGAAGCTCTCGCCGACGATCCGCATCGCGTCGGAGGAGGCCGAGGTTGGCACCACGCCCGGCGCAAGCGACGGGTTGAGGGCGGTGACGCCGTTACAGCGCCGCCACTGGGCGTCGTTGGCGTCCCTGACCCTGTGCACGTCGGTCAGGACCGGGCCCTCGAAGACCGTTTCGAGTTTGCCCTCGATCCTGACGTGAACCTGGATCGGGGCTGCGGCCGCGGGCGGCGCGGCGAGGACGA
This sequence comes from uncultured Solirubrobacterales bacterium, assembly GCA_963817945.1. GTDB lineage: Bacteria > Actinomycetota > Thermoleophilia > Solirubrobacterales > 70-9 > VRUE01. Next base: position 158,072 of record CAWFQH010000002.1, read on the forward strand.
CGATGAGGGTGGCGACGAAAAGCGCCGCAAACGATCTGTGCATGTCTTGACCCCTTTCCACGAGGGCGATCGACGTGACGGATCGGAGGGAGGTCTCCTGGCTTCCGAGCTTCCCGCTGCGCCTTCCCGGCCCTTCGGCCAGTGGCTGCCGCGTGGCGTGCGGCGGGCTTCTCTCGGTCACAGTGGCGGGCCCGCGCCGGACTTTCACCGGCTTCCCCGTCCACCGATCCTCGGTTTGCGGCCAGTCTAGTAGCGATGGCCGGGTCGCCGCATCCGACTTCGACCACACCAGGGTGGGCTGAATGTCGGATGCGGCGTTCGAAGGCGGCGCTATTCGTACTTCAGGTAGATCGTGTCGCCTACGTTGATCTGCGTGCTGCGTTTCGCCTGGGCTTTCGAGCCGCCGTCGATGACCACGTTCCATTTTTCGGCCGGCGTCAACGGGTAGCCGTTGACCTGGGTGATCGCGCCTTCGCCGCTGGCCGGCAGGAAGCCGGTCACGCAGCCAGCTGGGGTCGTTTTGGCGACGGCGGCGTTGAGGACCGTCGCCAGCGTCGTCGTCGTGGCTTTCGGGGCCAGTGAGACCGAGCAGACTTTCAACGGGGAGGTCCCGTCATCGACGATCAGCGCCAGCGACGCGGATTCCGATTCACCGGTCGCGAACTGCGTCACGCCCTTCCACTGGGGACCGCTTTTCGGCGTCGGCGGGATGGCGGTGAAGCCGCCACCGCCAAGTGCGCGCACGGCGTTCTGGCTCGAGTACAGATTGGCCGTACTGCCAGAGGTCCCATACCTGAAGCCGCCGCCGGTCACTTGCTGGGAGATGAGGAAATTGAGCGGCGTCTTTTTGCTGGGATTGGGGCCGGTGAATTCAGCGGCCTGGGGATCGAGCCCGCAGGCTTTGAGGCCCGCCACCGCCCAAGCATTGGAGTCGGTGTTGTTGCCAAAAGCCGATTTGAAAGCTCCGGTCGTGCCTTCGAAGATCGAGGCGAGGTATTTCTTCGCGTTGACGATCGACGTGTCGGTGTTGGCGACGCCCGCGTTGCAGAGGGATGCCATCGCTGCACCGGTCATGTCAGCTTCAGAAGCTTTTTTCAGCGCTTCTTCGTTGCCGGCGGCTTTTTCCCAAGTCCAACCGCCGTCGGTGTGCTGGTTGGCTTTCACCGCATCGACCGCATCGTCTAGGACGACCTGGGGCAGACGCTGCACGCCACCGGTCGTCTTCGCGTTCGCCAGCGCCAACAGGCCGAACACGGTCGCGTTGAAGGTCGAACCGTAGTAGCCGGGCGTTGCGGGCTGGTAGTAGGAGACGACTTTCGCGAGCAGGTTCTGTCGTTTGGAGACGCGAGCGGGGTCGATGCCGGCGGCGTAAGCGATGAGGGCCGCCCGCTCGAAGTCGGTTGCGAGCGCTCCTTCGCCGGGCCAGCCGACGGCGCCGACTTCGCCTTCGTACCAGCTGCGGGCATCGGTGTTCGCTTTTTCGCCCTTGTTGACGTCGGCGGCGGCGACGTTCGTCGCCGCGAAGGCCGTCAGGGCCCAATCTCCGCCGAAGCCGGGAATGGCACCGGTTTCTTTGTTCTGCAGGCCTTTGAGGTAGGTGTGACCTTTGCCGATCGAGGACGCGATTTCTTCGGGCGTCGCGGTGGCCGATGCCGCGGAGGGCACCAGTAGCGAGGCGACCGCGGCGGCCACCAGCGCGAGCCGGGAGGACAGTTGACGCATGGATGGATCTCCTTCTGGTTTTGGGGACGGTCGAGCTCTCCGTCCCCCGACGCAGTGGAGCGTGAGAGGGATGAAAGACCGCCGTCCGTTCGCGAAACAGTGGGTCCTTATGTCTGCGTCAGGCGGCGAGCATTCGGACTCGGGGTTGGAGGCCATGCCGGGCCTCGCCGCCCATCACCGTTGCGCGTCAGTCCCGGGTTCTCACCGGGTTCCCTCGACCGCTTGACGATTCCAACCTAGAGCCGCGACCGGCGGCGAGGAGATCGCGCGGTCGGATTTCGGCTAGATTGCCCGCGCACAAGACAATCCACGGATCGGTGGACAGGGAAGCCGGTGAGAGACCGGCGCGGGCCCGCCACTGTGACCGAGAGAAGCCCGCCGCACGCCATGCGGCAGCCACTGGCCGGAACCGGCCGGGAAGGCGCGGCGGGAAGGCTCGGAAGCCAGGAGACCTCCCTCCGATCCCTCCACAAGCCCTCGAGGAAAGGGGTCCAAGGATGCGAGCAGTCCCCCTCCGACGTACCGTTGCGCTCTGCGCGTCTTTTCTGGCGTTCGCCGTGCTTCCGAGTGCCGCGACGGCCACCTCCACCCAGAGCGAAATAGACACCGCGGTCGAAAAAGCAACGGAGTACCTCCGCGCCCAGCAGGAAGCGGCGACGGGAGCGATTCCCGGCTTCGGGGGCGACTGGGCGACGCCCGCCCTGACCGCGGCCGGCATCGACGCTGCCGACGTCCGCGGCCCCGACCCCGGCAACCCGAGCCTGCAGGACTTCCTGCTCGGCGAATACACCCTGCCCACCTGGGACGAAGACCCGCCCGCCGGCACCGTCGCCGAGTACGCGCGCTCGACCCTCATCTCCCACGCCGCTGGCCTCGATCCGGCTCGGCTCTCGGCCACCTCGAATCAGCCGGCGCAGCTCGCCGGGCGCTGGAACCCCGCTACTGGCAGCTTCGGCGAAGCCAGCAGCTACAACACCGCCTTCGCGATCCTTGCGATGAAGGTGGCGGGCGCGCCGCAATGGGCGCTGGCGCCGTCGGTTTCCTTCCTGCGGCAAAACCAGCACGACGACGGAGGCTGGACCTTCACCGCTGCCCTCACCGAAGCGGCCCAGGGTGAACCGAGCGAAGAGGACATGACGGGCGCCGCGGTCGCGGCCCTGTGCGAAGCCGGGGTGCCGGCATACGACCCCGCTGTCGCCTCCGCGCTCGGCTATCTGCGCGGCCGGCTGATCGACGCGACGGGAGGCATCGAATACCTCTGGGGCTTCCCGGCCGGATCGCCGAACGCGGACACCAACGCCTGGGTCCTCAGCGGGCTCAATGCCTGCGGCATCGATCCGCAGTCGGCTGCCTGGACGACCTCGGCTGGCAAGACGCCGGTCGACTACCTGCTCTCGCTGCAGGTCCCGTCCGGGGCGGAAGCGGGCGCCTTCGGCTACGAAGACACCAGCGCGGGCAACCTCTACTCGACCCAAGATGCGCTGCGGGCGATCGCCGGCGGCGTCTTCACCGCAGCGCCCGTGAGCGTGCGGACGCCGCCGACGGTGGCGCCGGGAACGCCAGTGCCACACCTCCTGGCGATCGAGCTGGCGCCGGGCAACGTGAGGATCTGCAAGGTCACGGCGCCGGCCGCTGCATCGTTGACGGAGGTACTCGCAGCAGCTGAGGCCGTCTCCTACCCGCCCGGTTGCGTGACTTCGTTGTCGGTAAGCGAAGGCAGGGTGGAGTCGATTGATGGAGTGGCGCCCGAGGGCGGGGACGAGGCCTGGCTGGTCCGCCTCGACCGCGGCAGTGCCGCCGTCGCCGGCGAACAGCCGGTCGGCTTCGGGGACCTGATCGCGCTGCGGATCGGCCCGAACTCGTCGCAGGCCGCTAGTGCGCAGGGGCCGGCTGGCTCTCCGGGCGCGGCTGGGGCGCCGGGGCCGGTCGGGCCGGCCGGCAAGCGCGGACGGGGAGTCCTGCCCCGCCGGGGAAGAAAGGCGTGCAGGCAGGCGCGAGGTCACAAGACCTGGAGGCCCCTGCGCCGCTGCAAGTCGAGGCACGCCCACGGACATCGCGGCTCGCACGGGCGAGCCTGAGGCGATCTTCGTTCAGCCGCCTGCGAGCCCGGCCTCGTGGCCGCGCTCGCAGGCGCGCTGGAAGCTGGCGGAGGGGGGTTCCGATCCGCGCGGGCTGTAGCGGGCGGCCGCGTCGAGGCGGCGCAGCAGGTCGGCGTGGATTCCTTCGGTCTCCTCGGCACCGCGTTCGGCGGCGCCGAGGAGGTAGCCAAGGCGCACGGCGGCACTTCCGCCTGGTTCGGTGCGCGCTTCTCGGTTCAGCTGCGTCGCGACCGCGACCATCGTCGCGCCGACCGTCGCCAGCTCGCCGCCGGCCTGGTTCTGCGACAGGCAGTCGGAGATCGGCACCTCGCCACTCAGCCGCACCTCGTCGGGCGCGTTGCCGAGCGCACCCAGGTAAGCGCCTCGCCCCTCGAGGCAGGCTGCCGGCGTCCCGTCTCCGCCGTCGCCGCAGCCGGCGACCGCCAGGACCGCCGCCACGGCAAGTGTCGAGAGGGCGGTTCGGGGCCGCATCGCCGGCATCCTACGGACGTGCTCTCACTTGACCACCCATATGGGTGGTTCAACCGGGGGACGTCCCGATCAGTCGCCGACGGGGAGGCCGCCAGGACGGACGGAGGAGATGCCGCCCGGCGGCGAGGGAGGTGGCTTCGGCTCGGCCGGCTTGCGCTGGGGCCGCGGGGTGGGGGAGACCCCCTGGAAGCTGACGGCGAAGACCTCGACCCATTCGGCGAGCTCGAACTCCGGTACTTCCGCGTGTTCCCAGGAGAGGTGTAGATGGTGGCCGCAGCCGTGGCCGGCGTCGCCGTCGTAGCCGACCCAGCGGAACGGAGCGCGCGGACGGTTCTGGCGCGGCTCGGCCCAGCGGGCGAGGCGGGTGACGCCGCGCCAGTTCCGATCACAGCTGGCGCTCGCGTGCAGCGGCACGATGTCGACCGCGAGCCCGTTGTGGTGGTCGGAGTTCTTCACGTGGCAGCCGCGGCAGCCGACGTGTTCGCCTCCCCCGGCAGGTGGCCTGAGTAGCCGTCGCTGACATAGATCGAGAAGCGCTGGGCGATCCAGCGCAGGTTGGGGACGATGCGGCGGTCGACCATGTCGCCTTCTTCGTGCGGGATCGAGGCCGGGATCGGGACGATTTCGTTCGGCGCGAAGGCAAGGCGGGTCAGCGGTACGGCAGCGCCGGCGGGCGCGGTCAGGCAGGAAAGCAGCAGGAGGACCCCGAGTAGCGACATGGCGAGCCGGCGGACGCCCCGCCGCTCGGCTCTGCCTGCTCTGTGCGCTTGCCTTGCCACGTCCCCTGCCATCGACCACGACGGCGAATGGCTTGAGAACCGCACACCGGCTGTAGGGTTCCGCTCGATGTCCACTGTCCGCGAAGCAAGTTTCGACCTTTTCCGCGCCCACGGGATGACGACGATGTTCGGTAACCCCGGCTCGACCGAGCTGCCGATGCTCGCCGAATTCCCCGGCGACTTCCGCTACGTGCTCGGCCTGCAGGAGGCGGTCGTCGTCGGCATGGCCGACGGCTACGCACAGGCGTCGGGGCAGGTTGCGATCGCCAACCTGCACACCGCGCCCGGCGTCGGCAACGCAATGGGGGCGATCTTCAACGCCCAGGCCAACCACTCGCCGGTCCTCGTCACCGCTGGCCAGCAGGTGCGCGCGCAGATGACCCTGCAGGCGAACCTGACCAACCGCGACGCGATCCGGATGCCACACCCGCTGGTCAAGTGGTCCTACGAGCCGCCGCGGGCCGAGGACGTGCCGCTGGCGCTGGCGCGTGGCGCCCACCTCGCCTCGCTGCCACCGAAAGGCCCGGTTTTCGTCTCGATCCCGATGGACGACTGGGACGCCGAGGTCGACGAGGCGGCGACCGGCGAGGCGATTCGCCGCCGCGTCAACGGCCGCGCCGTTGCCGATCCCGACGGCATCCGCCGACTCGCCAAGCACCTCGAGGGAGCCAGCAACCCGGTCCTCGTCGCGGGTCCCGATATCGGCGCCAGCGGAGGTTGGGACGCGGCGGTCGGCCTGGCCGAGCGCCAGCGCCTGCCGGTCTGGGCGACCCCTGCCACCGGCGGCGGCCAGCTCGGTTTCCCGGAGGATCACCCGAACTTTCGCGGCGTCCTACCGCCGGCGATCGGGCCGGTAGCGCAGACGCTCGAGGGCCACGACCTGATCCTCGTCGTCGGCACCTCGGTCTTCCCCTACTACCCCCACATCCCCGGGCCGCTGCTGCCTGAGGGGTCGATGCTGATCGCAATCACCAGCGACCCCGAGGAGGCGGCCCGCGCCCCGATGGGTTACGCGATCGTCGCCGACGTCGGGCTCACCCTGCAGGCGCTGCTGGAGGCAGCGCCGGAGTCCTCGCGGCCGGTGCCGGAGCCGAACGCCGGTCCACAGGAAATTCCCGCCGCGGACCCGCTCAACTCCTCGACTGTGCACACCGCGCTGGCCGAGGTCCTGCCCGAGGACGCGATCGTCGTCCTCGAGTCGCCGGCCAGCACCCTCGCCCTGCGCAACCAGCTGCGCCTCTCGCGCCCCGGCAGCTACTACTTCAGCTCCGGCGGCGGCCTCGGCTTCGGCCTCGCCGGCTCGATCGGCGTGCAGCTGGCCCAGCCGGACCGACCGGTCGTCTGCGTGCTCGGCGAGGGCTCGGCCCAGTACGCGATCACCGCCTTCTGGAGCGCGGTCGCCCACCAGGTCCCCGTCACCTTCCTCGTCCTCAACAACGGCGAGTACGCGATCCTCAAGTGGTTCGCCGAAGTCGAGGCGGTGCAGGGCGCCCCGGGGCTCGACCTGCCCAAGCTCGACGTTGCGGCGGTGGCGGCCGGCTATGGCGTCAGCACGCAGCGGGCGCAGGGGCGCGACGAGGTCCGCGACGCGCTCGCCAAGGCGCTCGCCTCCTCGCAGCCGGAGCTGGTCGAAGTCCCGGTCGCGCCGGGGATGTCGCTGTTCTGAGCACCGGTCACTCCCGTCTGAGATAACTAGCGCGATGGCCCTGCTCGAGCGCGACCTCTCGACTATTGCCCCACGGACCGCCGAGCCCGCCGCCGACCGTGCTCCGGACGAGCTGGCTGGCGGTACCCCGCAGCCGCTCCGTGCCGAGCTCGAGCGCCTGCTCGGCGCCGACCGCGTGCTGGGGCGGGTCAGCGACATCGTCCGCTACGCCTCCGACGCCAGTCCCTACCGCCTCTTCCCGCGGGCGGTTGTGATGGCACACGATGCTGACGACGTCGCCAAGGTGCTCGCCTACGGTCGCGAGCACGGCGTCCCGGTCGTCTTCCGCGCTGGCGGCACCAGCCTCAACGGGCAGGGGCAGGGCGACGGCATCCTGGTCGACGTGCGGCGCCACTTCCGCGGCGTCGCGGTCGAGGACGACGGCGCGCTCGCCAGGGTCAAGCCCGGCACCGTGCTCGGCCATGCCAACCGCGTCCTCGCCCCGCACGGGCGCAAGCTCGGCCCCGACCCGGCCAGCACCGACATCGCCACCGTCGGCGGCGTGATCGCCAACAACTCGGGCGGCATGCGCTGCGGGGTCGTCCACGACTCCTACTCGACGGTGCGCTCGCTGACCTTCGTCCTCCCCTCGGGGACGACGATCGACACCGCCGCGCCGGATGCCGCCGAGCGCTTCGCCGCCGCCGAGCCGGAGCTGGCCGCCGGCCTGGCGACGATCCGCGACGAGATCCGCGCCGACGCCGATTTGAGCGAGCGGATCCGCCGCAAGTTCGCGATCAAGAACACGACCGGCTACCGGCTCTGCGCCTTCCTCGACGCCGACGAGCCGCTCGAGATCTTCCGGCGCCTGATCGTTGGGTCCGAGGGCACGCTCGCCTTCGTCGCCGAGGCGGTTTTCGAGACGGTGCCGTTGCCGGCCCGCACGACCACCGCTTGGGTTCACTTCCCTGGCATCGACGAGGCAATCGCGCCGGTCCGCGACCTAGTCGACGCCGGCGCCAGCGCGGTCGAGCTGATGGTGGCGCCGGCGCTGATCACCGCCGCCTGGAACATGGTCGGCGCGCCGGAGGAGTGGAAGGAGCTGCCGCCCGAGTCGGCGGTCCTCCTGGTCGAGTTCGGCGCCGCGACCGAGGCCGAGTTGGGCGACCGCGTCGCCGGGGCGGCCGAGATCCTCGCCGGACACACGACGATCCGGCCGCTCGAGTTCACCCGCGACGCCGAGAAGATCGAGCTGGCCTGGCGGGTGCGCGAGGGCCTGCACGGGCTGATCGGGCGGCTGCGCCTACCCGGCACGGCGCTGATCGTCGAGGACGTCTGCGTGCCGCCGGAGCGGATCGCCGAGGGCGCCCGCGACCTGCAGGCGCTGCTCGGCGAGCATGGCTTCCTGCCCGGCGTTGCCGGCCACGCCTCGGCCGGCAACCTGCACTTCATGCTGACGCCGGACTTCGGGGTGCAGGAGGACCTAGAGCGCTACGAGGCCTTCATGGCGAAGCTGGTTGAGCTGGTCGTCGGCAAGTACGACGGCTCACTCAAGGCCGAGCACGGGACCGGAATCAACATGGCCCCTTATGTTGAGCGCGAGTGGGGGACGAAGGCAACCGAGCTGATGTGGCGGGTGAAGCAGCTCGCCGATCCCGACGGAGTGCTGGCCCCCGGCGTGGTGCTCAACCGCGACCCCGGCGTCCACCTGCGCAATCTGAAGACCACGCCCCCGATCGAGGAGTCGGCGACGACCTGCGTCGAGTGCGGCTTCTGCGAGCCGGTCTGCCCCAGCCGCCACCTGACGACGACGCCGCGGCAGCGGATCGTGCTGCGGCGTGAGATGGCGCGCCAGCCGGAGGGATCACCCGTGCAACGGGCTCTGCTCGAGGAGTACGAGTACGACTCGATCGAGACCTGCGCCGCCGACGGCTCCTGCCAGCTCGCCTGCCCGGTCGGGATCGACACCGGCAAGCTGATCAAGGAACTGCGGGCCGAGCGCCACACCGAGCGCGCCGAAGCGCTCGCCCTGGCGACGGCGAAGCGCTGGAAAGCGGCCGAACGCGCTTCGCGCGCCGCGCTGCGGATCGGCGGGCCGCTGGCGCGGCGGACGAAGCGAGGCAGGGCCCTGCCCAAGCCGGGGTCGGCGCGCCTGCCGGAGACCCGTCGCGAGGGCGCTGCCGCCGTCTACGTCCCGTCCTGCACCAACCGCATCTTCGCCTCCCCCGCCGACGGGCCTATTTCGGCTTCCAGGACGCCGTTTTCGGCCCGTCGGCAGATGGGCCTGGCGGAGGCACTCGTCGAAGTGTCGGCTCGCGCCGGGTTGCCGGTCTGGATCCCGGACGAGGTCGCCGGCACCTGCTGCGGACTGCCCTGGAGCTCCAAAGGCTTCGACGCCGCTCACCGTCACAAGGCCAACGAGATGATCGAGCGGCTCTGGGCGTGGAGCGGCGAGGGCGAGCTGCCGGTCGTGATCGACGCCTCCTCCTGCACGCAGGCGGTCGTCGCCAGCGGCGTGGAGAACCCGCAGCAGCTGCAGGTGCTCGACTCGGTCGCCTGGGCGCACGACCGGCTGCTGCCGCGGCTGGAGATCGGCCACAGGGTCGGCTCGGCCACGGTGCACCCCACCTGCGCTACCCGGCACATGGGGCTGGCGCCGCGGCTGCGCTCGCTCGCGGCCGCCCTCGCCGAGGAGGTCTACATCGCCCCCTCGGCCACCTGCTGCGGCTTCGCCGGAGACCGCGGCATCTCACACCCAGAGCTGACCGCCGCCGCGACCCGCGACCAAGCTGCCGAGCTGGCCGGACGCCACTTCGACGCTCACCTCTCCAGCAATCGCACCTGCGAGATCGGCCTCGCCCGCGCCACCGGCGAGCGTTACGAGTCTTTTCTGTTCCTGCTCGAGGAGCTGACCCGATGAGCGGTGGGCGAGGCGCCGCCGAGCTGGGTCAGCGCCTGGCTGCGGCGACCGCCGCAGCGCCCTGCTCGTCGGTGTCGGCCTCGATGTCACGCACCGCTTCGATCATTTTCGCGTCGCGTTCGAAGCGCCGGTCGAGGAACGGGTTGAAGACCCCGCGCAGCGCCGAGAAGTAGCGCCACCACTTCGGCGCGAAGATCCGTGGCGCCCGTTGCTCGATCCCACGCACCATCGCCGCCCCCGCTTCGTCCGGGGTTATCCGCTTGCGCACAAAGGCGGGAACGCTCTCCTGGATCCGCTCGGAGTTGCGGAGCTCGAAGGCGTCTTGGACCATCTTCGTGTCGACGAAGCCGAAGTAGGCAACGCTGGCGCTGGCGCCGAGCGGGACCAGCTCGGCCCGCAGCGTTCGCCCCAGCGCCTCGACCCCGGCCTTGGCCGACGCGTAGGCGCTGTTGAGGAGCCCGTTGGCGAAGGCGTAAACCGATGAGGTGAGGACGATCTGCCCCTGGCGCTCGACGATCTGCGGCAGCGCGGCCCGCACGGTGCGCCAAACGCCGAGCATGTCGACCTCGAAGACGCGCTCCCATTCCTCGCTGGTCGCGCCTCGCACCGTCGTGATCTTCGCCGGCGCGATGCCGGCATTGGCGACGGCGACGTCGAGGCCGCCGAAGCGCTCCACGGTCTCGGCGACCGCGGCCTGGATCGCGCCGGCATCGGTGACGTCGGCGCCGATCCCAATCGCCCGGGGCCCGATCCGCTCGGCCGCCTCGCGCGCGTCTGCGGCGTCGATGTCGACCACGGCGACAGAGGCACCGCGCATGTGCATCTGGCGCGCCGTCTCGAAGCCAATTCCGCGCGCCGCGCCGGTGATCAGGGCGACCTTTCCGTTCAAGTCGTATACCGGCATCGGGCCGCAGCGTACTCGCTCCTAGAATCACCTGCCCATGCCAGGTTTCCGCGCGGTTGACCCGAGGCAGTCCTTCCCCGAACTGGAGGAGCGCGTGCTGGCGCGCTGGCGCGAGCGCGACGTCTTCGCCCGCTCCCTCGCCAACCGCGAGGGGGCCGAGGTCTGGAGTTTCTACGAGGGCCCGCCGACGGCCAACGGTCGCCCCGGATCCCACCATGTCCTCTCCCGCGCCTTCAAGGATGTCTACCCCCGCTACCGCACCATGCGCGGCTACCGAGTGCCGCGCAAGGCGGGCTGGGATTGCCACGGCTTGCCGGTCGAGCTCGAGGTCGAGAAGCAGCTTGGCATCTCCTCCAAGCAAGAGATAGAGGAGTACGGGATCGCCGAGTTCAACCAGCGCTGCCGCGAGTCGGTCTTCGAGTACGTCGAGGAGTGGAACCGGCTGACCGAGCGGATCGGTTTCTGGATCGACCTCGACCATCCCTACGTGACGCTCGAAGACGACTACATCGAGTCGGTCTGGTGGTCGCTGCGCCGTCTCTGGGATGAGGACCGCCTCTACGAGGGCCACAAGGTCGTCCCCTACTGCCCGCGCTGCGGCACCGCCCTCTCCTCTCACGAGGTGGCGGTCGGCTACGAGGACGTCAGCGACCCGTCGATATACGTCAAGTTGCCGTTGCTGGCCGAAGGAGCGGCGGAATACCTTCTGATCTGGACGACGACGCCCTGGACCTTGCCGGGCAACGTCGCCGTTGCGGTCGCGCCTGACGTCAAATATGTGAAAGCCAGGGTGCAGGGAGAGATCCTGATCCTTGCCGAGGCACTCGTCGAGCGGGTACTCGGCGAGGGCGTTGAGGTCGTGGAGAGTTTCTTCGGCTCCGAACTGGTGGGCGCCACCTATCGCGGCCCCGTCTTCGAGCTCACCGACCGCCCGTCGGGCCGCTTCCCGGTGATCGCCGGCGACTTCGTCACCACCGAGGACGGCACCGGCCTCGTACACATCGCCCCCGCCTTCGGGGAGGACGACTTCGAGGCGGCGGCGGCCGCCCGCATATTCGACCCGAGCAAAGGTGGACTGGGGACGCTGTACAACCCGGTCAGACCCGACGGAACCTTCTCCACCCAAGTCGTTGGCTTCGAGGGACGATTCGTCAAGGACCCTGAAGTCACTCGGAGATTGATCGACGACCTCGGCGAGCGCGGCCTGCTCTTCCGCGAGCAGGTCTACGAGCACGCCTATCCCCACTGCTGGCGCTGCGGCACGCCCCTCCTCTATTACGCCAAGGCGAGCTGGTACGTACGCACCTCCGAGGTCAGGGATCGTCTTCTCGCCAACAACGAGGAGATCGGTTGGCACCCCGAGCACATCAAGCACGGGCGCTTCGGCAAATGGCTGGAGAACAACGTCGACTGGGCGCTCTCGCGCGACCGCTACTGGGGCACGCCGCTGCCAATTTGGCGCTGCACCGACCGGATCTGCAGCAACCTGTTCTGCGCCGGATCGGTCGAGGAACTGCGTGAGCGAGCCCGCGGCGAGATGCCCGAGGACTTGCACCGTCCTTTCATCGACGAGGTCACGCTCGACTGCGAGGAATGCGGCGGCGAGATGCGCCGGGTCGAGTCGGTGATCGACACCTGGTACGACAGCGGCGCGATGCCCTTCGCGCAGTTCCACTACCCGTTCGAGAACGAGGAGCTGTTCGAGGAGCACTTCCCGGCCGACTTCATCTGCGAGGCGATCGACCAGACCCGCGGCTGGTTCTACACGCTGCTCGCCGAGTCGACGCTGCTGTTCGACACCTCCAGCTACCGCAACTGCGTCTGCCTCGGCCTCATCCTCGACCCCGACGGCCAGAAGATGTCGAAGAGCAAGGGCAATGTGATCGAGCCCTGGGACGTGATCTCCGCCCACGGTGCCGACGCCTTTCGCTGGTACTACCTGACCGCCCAGCAGCCCTGGTCCGATTACCGCTTTTCGGTCGACACGGTCGGCGAATCGGTGCGCCAATTCCTGCTGACGCTATGGAACACCTACTCGTTCTGGGTGCTGTACGCGAACGCTGAGAACCTCACGCCGGGCGACTTCGCCGCATATACGGCCGCCTCCTCTGCTTCCGCAACGGCGGAGGAATCAGATATGGATCCGCCGTTGCTCCCGCGTCCGGGGGCGGCCGGGCAAGACCTTGATCGCTGGGTCCTTTCGCGGCTCCAGGGCACGATCGAGACGGTCCGTGAGCGCATGGACGCCTTCGACTGCACCGCCGCCGGCCGGGCGATCGCCGACTACGTCGAGCAGCTCTCCAACTGGTACGTGCGCCTCTCCCGGCGCCGCTTCTGGGAGGGCGATCGCGCGGCATTCGCGACCCTGCGTCACTGCCTCTTGGAGACGGCGGCCCTGCTGGCGCCCTTCACGCCCTTCCTCGCCGACGAGATCCACCTCAACCTCGCCGGTGGCGAAGCCGAGGAGCTGGGCGACCGTCTCGACTCCGTCCACCTGCGTGACTTCCCCGAGCCCGACCCGGCTCTCGCCGACCCCGAGCTGGAGGCGGCGATGGAGGCGGTGCGGCTGACGGTCGAGCTGGGCCGGGCCGCCCGCGCCCAGGCCAAGGCCAAGGTGCGCCAGCCCTTGCGCCGTGCCGTGATCGTCGCCAACGACGCCGAGCGCGAGGCGATCTCGGCTCGCGCCAAGTTGGTCAAAGCGGAGCTGAACGTGAAGGAGCTCGACTTCGTCACCGAGGAGGCGGAGCTGGTCAGCTACGCGGTAAAGCCCAATTACCGTGCACTGGGGCCGCGCTTCGGCAAGCGGATGCCGCAGGTGGCGGCCGCGGTTGCGGCGCTCGACCCTCGCCGCGTCGCCGAGGTGATGGCGGACGGGGGCCAGGTCGGGATCAACGTCGAGGGCGACGAGCACACGATCGGTGCCGACGAGGTGACCCTCGCCCTGCAGCCACTGGAGGGCTACGAGGTCGAGGCCGAGGCAGGCCACGCCGTCGCCCTACAGCTCGAGTTGGATGACGAGCTTCGTCGCGAGGGCCTCGCCCGCGAGATCGTCCACGCCGTCCAGAACGCCCGCAAGGACGCCGGCCTGGAGATCACCGACCGGATCGAGCTCGCCCTCGGCGGCGACGAGCAGCTGCTTGTCGCCGCCCGCGCTCACGAGGAATACGTCAGCGGCGAGGTGCTGGCGACCTCAGTCGCCTACGACGTCACGAGCGACACCACCGCTACGACCGCCATAGACGGCTACGAGCTGAGAATCGGCTTGACGCGACCGGGGCGCAGTTGACCACCTATACGGTGGTCAACTGCAGCAAGGTCTATTCCGCATCGGCCCGCTCGCCGACGATGAAGTCGGTCTTGGCCGAGTCGGAGAACTTCACCCAGCAGTGCTCGGGGGCTGCGCCGGCCACCTCGATCAGCGCCGCTTCGATCCGCTTCGCGATCTCCGCCTTCTGCTCGTCGCTGCGGCCCTCGAACCAGTGGATGTGGACGAACGGCATCTAGGCGAGAGCCGGCTCGAGTTCGGCCTCGAGCCGCCGCTTCGGCATCGCCCCGACGATTTTCTTCGCGATCGCCCCGTCCTTGAAGAGGAGCAGGGTTGGGATCGAGAGGACTTCGTACTGAGCGGCCGTCTGCTGGTTCTCGTCGACGTTGAGGCTGAGGATCGTCAGGTCGTCGCGCTCGGCGTCGATCTCCTCGAGGACCGGGTGGACGACGCGGCAGGGGCCGCACCAGGGCGCCCAAAAGTCGACCAGCACGGGGCCGTCGGCCTCGAGCACGTCGGATTTGAAGGTGGCGTCGGTCACGTCGGTGAGCTTGCCGGTCACTGGTATCGGTCTCCCGGGTCGAGGTTCAGGTGCTCAATACTTCAGAAAGTATAGCGAGGGGTTACAACGACGCGCGCACCCTGCCTCTGAAGCGTAGAAGAGGCTAGCTTGCGGCTATGACCAATGCCGAGATCGCGGCGGCCTTTGACGAGCTGGCCGTCCTCTACGAGCTCGACGGGGCCGTCAAATACCGGGTCCTCGCCTACAGCACCGCCGCCAAGGCGATCCGCGAGAGTCCCGTGTCGGTCGCCGAGCTGGCGGGCGCCGGGCGCGCGACGGAGATCCCGGGCGTGGGCAAGACGCTGGCGGAAAAGATCGACTTCCTGCTGGAAACCGGGGAGATCCCCAGTGCCGTCAAGCTGAAAGCGAAGTTCCCACCAACCCTGATCGAGGTGACGCGTGTCCCCGGGCTTGGCGCCAAAACCGCCAAGCGACTCTACGACGAGATCGACGTCTGCACGCTGGAGGACCTGAAGAAGGCAGCGGAGGAGGAACGGATCCGCGATGTCAAAGGCCTCGGGGCCAAGGTCGAGGAAAACGTGTTGGCGGCGCTGGAGCGGCTCGGCGAGCCCGGCCAAGGCCCCGGCCGCCTGCTGCTCTCGGCAGTCCGCCCGATCGCCGACGAGCTGGCTGCGGCGCTGCGCGAGCATCCGGCCGCCGATCGCGTCGAGGTGGCGGGTTCGGTGCGGCGTTGGGCCGAGACCTGCAAGGACATCGACCTGATCGCAACCGCGACCGAGCCCTCCACGCTGGCCGGGCAGCTCGCCGGTCACCCATTGGTTGCCGCTGCCGGCACGCCTGGTCCGAACGGGGTCCGCGCCCAGACCCACAACGGCATCTCGATTGATCTGCGGATCGTCGAGCCGGAGGCCTTCGGCAACTTGCTGCAGCACTTCACTGGCTCGCAAGCGCACAACATCCAGCTGCGGGAGGACGCGGTTTCGCGCGGCCTCTCGGTCTCCGAGCACGGCATCACCGAGGTCGAGAGCGGCGAGGTGACGCTCTGCGCGACCGAGGAGGAGGTCTACGAGCGGCTCGGCTACGCCTACATCGAGCCCGAGCTGCGCGAGGGGCGCGGTGAGCTGAAAGCTGCGCGCGGGGGCGAGATTCCCAACCTGGTCACGGTCGACGATGTGCGCGGCGACCTGCACTGCCACACGACCCTCTCCGACGGCCGCAACACGCTGGAGGAGATGGCCGCGGGCGCGCGTGACCGTGGCTACGAGTACCTGGCGCTGACCGACCATTCCGCCACCCACGGTTTCGGCAACCACGTCACCGACGAGCAGCTCTGGCAGCGGATCGAGGATGTGCGCGAGTGGAACAAAGCCAATCGCGGCTTCCGTCTCCTTGCCGGAACCGAGGCCAACATTGGCCTCGATGGGGCGCTCGACTACCCGGACGACTTGGTGGACGCCCTTGACTGGGTGATCGGCAGCGTCCACACGTCCTTCTCGGTCTCCGAAAAGGAGATGACCGCTCGCGTCCTCGCCGCGATCGAGAACCCCGGGGTCGACTGCATCGGCCACCTCACCGGCCGCCTGATCGGTCGCCGCGAGCCCTACGGGATCGACATCGAGGCGGTGGTCGAGGCGGCGGCGCGGACCAGCACGATGTTGGAGATCAACGGCAACCCCAACCGTCGCGACCTCTCCGAGCACCACGCCCGCCTGGCGGCGGAAGCCGGCGTCACGATCGTCCTCAACACCGACGCCCACGGCGTCGAGACGATGGCCAACATCGCCTACGGCGTCGCCACCGCCCGCCGCGCCTGGCTCACTGCCGACCAAGTAGCCAACACGCGGCCATGGAAGGAGGTCAAGAAGTTGCTGCGCCGTTGAGCCGGGTGTCGTGATCGGTAGTAGTGAGCGCGTCTTTGCAGTCGAAACGATGCCAGACAAAACACATCATCACGTATAGACTGAGGCGGCCGCGCAAGCGCGGCGGTCGCCCCCGCCGGTGGAGGCCGGCACCCCGTTTCGCAACTGGGAAAGAGAGGGTTCGATTCCCTCCGGGGGCGCTATACTCGGGCCCAGTTGCGAGACGGGAAGCCACCGGCATTCACCGGTCTTTTCCAGTTTGCAGACGGCCCGCTTCGGCGGGTCGTTTGCTTTTCGCGTCCTGACTCTCAGGAAGCCGTGCCGAGACGGTCGCTGCGCAGGCCCGGCGTCCGTACCAGCTCGATCGGGCGCAGGGCCGAGCCTGGGACGACGTAGAACTTGACGCCGTCGCGGTGCTCGACGCCGAGGACGGCGGCCTCGCGGGTGCGCATCGCGAGCGCGACGAGAAGGGCGTAGCCGGCGCCGATCGCGGCGACGCCGGGAAAGACGACGCCGAGGCTGCCGGCGACGACCGCGGTGAGGGCGATCGGCCAGAGACGACCGACGGCGATCCTGGCGGGGGTCTCGTCGGGAAGCGAGGTGGCGGTGCGGGCACGGGCGAGGGCGTCGCGGACGCCGTCGGCGGCGCGGGCGGGACGACCGAGCTGGACGCCGACCAGGAGCGCGATCGTCCACCAGGCGACGGCGACCAGCAGCGTCGTCGTGTCGGCGTCGCGATTAGCGGCGATCGCGGTGACGCGGCGAGGGCGGTCGCCTCGGCGCCGGTCAGGAAGACGGTGACGCGCAGCAGGTCGGTGTAGGGCACGGACCCGAGTCTTTCAGCGCGCGAGCGATTCGAGGATCGCGAGCCAGCCGGCCAGGCCGTCGACGGTCAGGTCCGCCTCGTCGGGCAGCTCAGAGGGCCCCTCGGGCGAGGCGATGCCGACGCAGACGGCGATCTCCAGCTCGCCCTGCTCGCGCAGCTCGCCGCAGACGGCCGAATGCATCGAGGTCGGTGCGGTCGTCGCCGGCGAAGACAGCAGCGCGCAGGCCGCGGCCGTCGAGCAGCGAGGTAACCGCGGCATCCTTGCCGCCGCCGCCGGCGGTCGCAGCTCCAGCACCTTGCGCCCCCGGTGCGGAGCGAGCCCGTCTCCCTCCGCCGCCGTGGCGATTTCCTCGGCCAGCGCCGCGGCAGCCTTCTCGTCCGTCGCACCGCGCCAGTGCAGGGCCTGGATCGGCCCCTTGTCCTCCAGGCGCAGCCCTGCCTCGGCCAGCGTCCCGACGTCGAGGCCGGCGACGAACTGGGCCGCGTCGCGCTCACGCCCCTCCAGCGCCGGATCGAGCCGCGGATCGCTCGCCGTCGGCGAGAAGCAGTTCGAATCCGTGGTTGCCGGCGTAGGCGATGCTGGGAACCCCGACCAGCCGCCGCGCCTCCTCCGCCTGGCGGCCGGAGATGCAGCCGACCAGCCCGTAGCGCTCGCCGAGCCGTTCGAGCAGGGCGCTCGCCGACGCCGGCACTGCCGCCAGCTCCGGCCGCTCGACGATCGGTGCCAGCGTGCCGTCGATGTCGGTGAGGATCGCGGTGCGCTGCGGATCGGCCCGCAGCGCTTCGAGCAGGGCCTGTCTCGACGACAACTCTAGTATCGCCGCGGTGCCTTCCAGACGCATCCTCGAGCTGGCCGCGATCGGCACCTTGGCCGGCGCTTTCAGCGGTCTCTTCGGGGTCGGCGGCGGCACGGTGATCGTGCCGCTGCTGATCCTCTGGTTCGGCTACGGGGAGCGGCTCGCCACCGGCACCAGCCTGGCGGCGATCGTCCTCATCGGCCTGCTCGGCGCGGTTGCGCAGGGCGGCCTCTACGGCAACGTCCACGTCGGCACCGGCCTGCTGCTGTCGATCCCGGCGGTTGGCGGCGTCGTCCTCGGCACTGCGATCCAGCAGCGCATCCCGCAGCGGGCCGTCTCCTTCATCTTCGCGGCACTGCTGGTCGTCGTCGCGATCGAGCTGATTTTGCCATGAGGAGCGCTCGCCGTGGATGAGCTGCTAGCGGCCCTGATCGCCGTCGCCGGAGGGCTCGCCGGAGGCCTGGTCGGGGTCGGCGGCGGCGTCCTCTTCGTCCCGGCCCTGGCCATCTTCCTCGGCCTCTCCCAGGTCGAGGCCGAGTCGACGTCGCTGCTGATGATCGTGATCGTCGCCCTGGTCGGCGCCGCGCGTCAGAGGTCCTACGGCAACGTCGACGTCCGTCAGGCCGTTGTCATCGGCGCCCTCTCGCCACTCGGCGTCCTGATCGGGGTCTGGATCGCCAACAGCGTCTCCGAACGTGCGCTGGAGCTCTCCTTCGCCGCCGTGGCGCTGTTCTTCGCCTTCCAGCTGTTGCGCCGAGCGCTCGCCGAGCCGCCCGCGGACGAAGCTCGCCGCTGAGCGAGCGGCCGTCTGTAGTCTCAAAAGCGTGGAGTCGCTGAGCTGGAGAGGGGACGTACCGCAGCTTCGCTCGCCGATGCTCGTCTGCGCCTTCCGCGGCTGGAACGACGCCGCCGGAGTCGCCTCCGCGGCGCTCGGCACGCTCGCCGACTCCTTCGACTCCGAGCTGATCGCCGAAATCGATCCGGAGGACTACTTCGACTTCCAGGCGACCCGGCCGACGATCCATCTCGCCGAAGGGCAGACCCGCCAGATCGACTGGCCGCGCAACGACCTGATCGCCGCCCGCGTTCCCGGCGCCGACCGCGACCTCGTCCTCTTCGACGGCACGGAGCCGAACCTGCGCTGGCGCACCTTCTCCGAGACGGTGGCTACCGCCGCCGACGCGCTCGGGGTCGAGATGGTCATCACCTTGGGAGCGCTCGTCGCCGAGGTCTCGCACACCCTGCCGGTGCCGATCACCGGCCTCGCCTCCGATGAGGACCTGATCGAAGAGCTCGACCTGCAGCGCTCCAACTACGAGGGGCCGACCGGGATCGTCGGCGTCCTGCACGACTGCTGCCGCCAGGTCGGAATGACCTCCGCCTCGCTATGGGCGGCGGTGCCGCACTACGTCGCCGCGGTCCCCAACCCAAAGGCGACGCTGGCGCTGCTGCGCCGGCTCGAGGGGCTGACTGGCATCGCCGTCGATGCCGGCGAGCTGGAGGAGGAAACCGCCAGTTACGAAGAGCAGATCGGCCGCGCCGTCGCCGCCAACCCGGAGATCGCCGAGCTGGTCGAGCGGATCGAGGCGGTCCAGGTCGAGCAGTTCGGGGAGGACAGCGCCGAGCTACCCTCCGCCGACACCCTCGCCCGTGAGTTTCAGCGCTTCCTGCAGCAGCGCCGGGGCGACGAGAACTAGCTGCGGTCGCCGGCCCGGCTTCAGCTGCGCAGTGGTCCCAGGGTTTCAAGCTCATGGAGACCCTGGCGAGTGAAGCGCTTCAAGGAGCGCGACCTCGAAGCTCGGGTGGGCTTGACGGGGTGGCGCACCCGCCACCCTGCCACTCCCGCCGAGGCGCGCTCAGGTCTCGGCTGCGGGGCAGATGAGGCGGTAGTCGCACCAGCTGCAGACGGTCGGCGAGGGGCGCGGCTCGAAGTCCTGGCCGAGGATGCCCTCTCCGACCTGCAGGACGGTGCGCTCGACCCGCTCGGCGTCGTCCGGCCGCATCGGCGCCGCCACCTTGTCGCCGTCGAGCACGTAGTAGTAGCTGCCGGTGCCCGCCTCGAGCTCCCACGCCTCGCGCGCGGCGAGCCGGTAGAGCGCCAGCTGCAGGTCGCTCTCCAGGTCCGCCTCGCTCTTGCGTTCGCCGGTCTTGTAGTCGATCAGCTCGTGGTCGCCGTCGGGCAGGCGGTCGACTCGGTCGACCCTTCCGCGGACGTGGTGCTCGCCGATCTTGATGTCGAACTTGCGCTCCAGCCAGACCGGCTTCGCCTTCCCCTTCGCACTCGCGCTCCCAGTAGAGACGCATCGCCTCGCGCGCCCGGTCGCGGAACTGCAGCTCGTCGTCGCTGGAGCCGAAGCCGGTGCGCCGCCAGCCCGCCTCGAAGAGATCCATCAGGCGCGGCAGACCTTCCTCCTCGCCCTCCTTGTGGAAGCGCTCGAGGACGTTGTGGATGAGGATCCCGAAGCGCTGGTTGATCGTCGGCTCCTGCGGGATGCCGAAGACGCGGGCGAACTTGTACTTCAGCGGGCAGGTCAGATAGAGGTCGAGGTCGGAGGCCGAGAGGCTGAATGAACCGTCGCCGCGGCGCGGCAGGAAGGCCTGCAGCGAGGGCTCGTGACGGGCGGCGATCAGGCGTCGCCGTCCCTCATGCTCGCGCTCGGAGTCGAGCAGGTAGGCGTCGAGCGCCGAGGCGTCGAGCTCTGCCTGCTGCTCGGGCGTCGCCACCTGGCGCAGCAATCCGTTGACCGCTTCGATCGCCTCCGCCGTCGCCTCGTCCCCGGGCCGCTGCGCCAGCGCCGCCAGCTTCAGCAGCTCCAGGTAGCGGGCGATCGCCCGGTTGACGTCGATCGCGGTGTCGAGCCGCGGCTCCGAGAGCTGGCCGCCCGCCTTCCAGGAGGCCTCCAGCACCTGCTCGCGCAGCTTGCGGTAGGTCGCGTGCAGTCCCTCGGCCGGGCCGAACAGCTCCTCCTCGTGCCGCTCCTCCTCGCCGACCGCCGCTGCAAGTGCCTGCTCGTAGAAGGGCGAGGGCGCGCTCTCTGCGTCGTCGTCGCGCTCGACACGCGAGAGGACAAGGCCGGCGCGGGCCGGCCAGCCGATTCGCTCAGAGCCATCGCCGCGCTCCAGCCCCAGCACGAAGACGTGGTCGAAGTCCATCCCCTTGACCGCCTCCCTGGCCATGCCCTGCACGGCCCTGGCGGCGCGGGCGGCTCGGCGATCCCGGCCGGCTCGACGCCGGCCTCGGCCACGGCGCTCAGGTGGCGGACGAAGTCGCGGGTCGAGCCGTGCGGCTCGCGCCGTGCCCAGGCCGTCGCCAGCTCGGCCAGGCGGGAGAGGCCGAGCAGCCGCTCGGCGACCTCCGGCTGGGCGGCGAAGAGGCGCTGGCGGCGCAGGCCGATCGCCTCGATCAGCCGCCGCACGAAGACGTCGGCGCGGCGCTCCTCGAGGGCGGCGGAGGCGGCGCCGTAGAGCTTGAGGAAGGACTGGATCCGCTCCCGCGCCTCGGGCGGGATCTGCGGACTCTCGAGCGCTGCCTCGCAGCCGGAGACCATGTCCTGCTTGCGGCGTCGGGCGATCGTCGTCAGCCGCGCCAGGTCGGCCGAGCGCAGCTCGATCGGCGGCCGCGTCAGCGCCCGCGCCGCGGCGGCCGAGTCGGCGGGGTCGGCCAGTACCCGCAGCCAGGCGATCGCGTCGCGCACCTCGGGCCGCTGGAAGAGTGCAGCCGGCCCGGAGAGGTGAAAGGGGATGCCGCGCTCCTCCATCGCCGCTGCGACGGCGCCGCCGCGCGCAGCCGGATCGTCGATCAGCACGCAGATCGCCTCAGGCGCCGTCCCCTTCGCGATCAGATGCTCGACCTCGCGAGCCACCGCCTGCGCCTGGGCGCGCTCGTTGGTGCAGCGCCAGAACCGGGTCGGCGGCTCGCGGAACTGGCGGTCGAGGCGAATGATCTCTGCGTTGGGGTGGACGGCTCGGGACCATGCGCCCGGCCCGCGGGTCCTGTCGCGGGGGGAGGGGGGCGCTGCGGGCGAGGGCGTCCTCGACCCCCCTCCCCCCCGCCACCCGCGGGAGGGGCCGTTGAGTCATCGCCCTCCAGCGCGTAGAGGTGGTTCGCGTTGACCTTGGCCAGCTCCGCGAGGATCGTCCGTTGAGCTGGGGTGGTGTCCTCCAGCTCGTCGACCATTACGTGGCGGAACCGGGAGGCGACCTCCTGGCGGACGTCGTCGCGCTCGTGAAGGAGCTTGCTTAGAAGCAGGAATACGTCGCCACGGTCGAGGGCGCCGCAGCCGGCGAGGATCCGGTCGTGGGCGGCGGCCAGCTCTGTCAGCTCGGGATCGGGAGGGACGGCGCCGGCCTTGAGCGCGTCGATCTCCTCCAGCAGACGGGCCAGTAGGCCGGCCGGGTTGCCGCGGATCTCGTGGCTGCGCAGGGGCAGCTCGTCGACTCGATCGAGCAGCATCGCCAGCCGCTCTGCCGGTCCGAGCACGTCAAAGAAGGGATCGAGGCCGGCACTGGTCGCCTGTTCGCGCAGCAGCCGCTCCCCGAGCGACTGCCAGGTGCCGATCCAAAGCTCTTCATACGGGGGATCGAGCAGCTCTTCGACCCGTTGCCGCAGCCGCTGCGCCGCGGCCCGCGAGGAAGCAAGAACCAACACCCGGGCCGGCTCTATGCCTTCACCGGCGAAGCGAGCGAGCCGGCGGGCAAGCAGCTCGGTCTTGCCGGTCCCGGCCTCGCCGAGGAGGAGAAGCGACCCGTCCCCGTGCCGGACCGCCCGCTCCTGTGCCGGCGTCAAGTCCATTGCCCAACGCTAGTACACGCGCCGCGGCGCCTAACCCCCATAGCATCCGCCCGATGGACGTCCTCTCGGCCGACTGGACTGCGATCTGCCGCCGCATCGTCGCGGCACAGAAGGCGGTCTTTGCCCGCACGGGCGGGATCGCCGAGCGGACCGCCTACGAGGGGATCGGAGAGGGCGGCGATCGGACCTTGGTCATTGATCGAGAATGCGAGGACGTCGTCTTCGCCGAGCTGCACGATTTGGCCGAGGAGGGCGCCTCTTTCGTCGCCGTCTCGGAGGAGCGGGGTGAAGTGGCCTTCGGTGAAGGCGGCCCCGATCGGGTCGTGATCGACCCGATCGACGGCTCGCTAAACGCGCGCCGCACCGTTCCCTCCCACAGCCTCAGCATCGCTGTCGCCTCCGGCTCGACGATGGCCGACGTCGAGTTCGGCTACGTCTACGACTTCGGTGCTGGAGAGGAGTTCGCAGCGACCCGCGGCGGCGGGGCGCAGCTCGACGGCGAGGCGATCGAGGTCGCGGCAGACGGCGAGGAGCTGGAGCTGCTGGGAATCGAGGCGGCGCGGCCCGAGCATGCGCTGCCGGCCCTGGAGGCCCTGACTTCTCGCGTCTATCGGATACGAGTCGTCGGCTCGATCGCGATCGCGGCGGCCTACGCGGCCTGCGGGCGCTTCGACGGCATGCTCAGCCTGCGTCCCTGCCGGTCCGTCGACGCCGCGGCCGCCCAGTTGATCGTGCGCGAGGCGGGGGGAGCCGTCGCCTTCGGGAACAATGCGCTCGAGGCAGCCAACCTCGGTCTCGAGGCGCGCTACCCGATCGCCGCGGCGGCGGGCGCGCAGGGTCTGGCGACGATCCGCGCCACCGAACGCTGACGCTGCCGTAACCGGTTCAAGCAGGCGGGTTAGAACGTGTGTTCGTGAGGAACATACGTTCGCTACACTCGCGAACCTCTCCCGCCGCACATACCACTAGGAAGGGATTCATCGTGCCCACCCAGGCTAAAAGCAGCAAAGCAAAAACCTCCCAAGCCAAATCCAAAGCTCAGACGAACGGCGCCGCCTCCGCCTCTTCGCGGAACCAGGCCCGCTCGATCGCCGAGAGCGCAGTCGACCTCCCGGTTGGAGTCGTGCTCGAGCTGAGCGATCGCGTCGCTGAGCTGGTCGAGCCGCTGACCGGTCGCAGCGAGGCCGAGAAGCAGTTGCAGGCATACCGCACCCGCCTGCGCCGTACCGTGAAGCGGACCGAGCGCCGTGGAACCACCGCTCGGCGCAAGGCCGCTACGGAAGCGCGGAAGACCCGCAATCGAGTCGAGCGCGAGGCCCGCAAGCGCCGCCGCACCCTCGAGACGCAGCTGAAGCGCAATCGCAGCCGCGCCAAGGGCCTGGTCGACCAGGTCAGCGCCCTGAGGCCGTAGGACACACTGCGCAGGGAGCCGCGTGCGGCTCCGCGCCGTGCGGAGCACTGTCGCTCCGCCGCACGCGGCCCCCTGCTTGGTCCTACGCCCTCAGGTACCTCTCACCATGACTGGCTTCGAGCCCGCCGGCTCGTAGGGCCAGCCGGCCTGCGCGGGCGCGTAGGCGCGGAAGCGGAAGACAGCGCCGCGGCTATCGTCGTCGCTAAATCTGTAGGCGTAGCGGAAGCGGCCGTGGCGGTCCGTTTGGACGGTCCGGAACTCGCTCCACGGCAAACCGGGCAGGCGGAACTGCAACTGCACCGACTTACCGCCGCCGGGGATCGTTTCCGGCTCGGCGGCAACCCGGCCCCGGAACGAGATCGGTGCCCCGCCGACGCGCGCCGTCGCAGCAGAGGCGCGCAGGCTGACCGCGCTGCGCACCCAAAGCCTCAGCGACTGGCTCGCGGATCGGGCCAGGGTAGGAGTTCCGGCAAAGGAGACCATGACCTCACGGGTCGGGCCTGGCCCGAGCCTGAGGCTGAAGGCGCCGTCGCGCCCACTCGTCACCGTCGAGACCCGGATCGGGGCACCCTCGCGGCCCGGCAAGCGCTCGGCGATTCGCACCGGCTGCCCGCCGAGCGGCGTGCCCGCTGGGGTCCTCAGCGAGCCGCCGAGGAGGACGCTGCGTCCATAGGGAATTGTGCGCTTGGCGCTGCCTTTTCCGCCAAAACCGGCCCACAGCGTGGTTGTGGCCTTGAGTGGACTGCGGAGCCGCATCGGCCTGCCATCCGCGCGCTGGAGTGTCGCCGTCGCGTTGCCAGCCGCGTCATAGCCGACCGCTCGGAACTGGTAGTCGCCAGCGGGATAGGAATCCGAGTCCCACAGGGCACGCACTTCGCCCCCGCGCCTCGTGGGTGCGGGCGGCAGTCGCGCAAAGCGGTCACCCGACTCGGCTCTGCGGACGCCGATCCAGCTCCGCGACGGGTCGGGTCCGGACATCGAGTCAGCGATCCGAGCTCGGATCAGCTCCGGTTCCACCGAGGTCTGGGAATTGGCGAAGGAGACGCTCGGGGGACGCCGATCGATCTTCACGAGGTCAGTCGGGGGTGCTGCGTTCGCGACGCCGTTGCTTTGATCTCCGTCGTCGACGTTTCCGGCTAGATCCCTCGCGTAGTAGACGATTCGGTGCACGCCTTCCCCGATCACGGTCGCGCTCACCACGGATCCGGGGGCGACGACGGGAGGGACGCCGTCGATTGCGATAGCTGTGAACGGTGTTGCGCCGCCGGCTGCCGGCGCCATTCCTGAGGCCTCGTCGACCGCGGTTGCGCGCAGCGGGACGGGGCGGTTGACCCAGCCCTCGGGCGCGCCGTGAATGTTGACGAGCGGACTGGACTTGTCCACCCGCAAGACGACGTCGCTTCGGATCGGCGATGCCATCCCCGACCCGGAGACGGCGACCGCGCGGAGATGACTTACCCCCTGGGGCAGGTCGGCTATGCGGTAGGCGTCATCGCCGATCCCCCCGCGCAAGTCCATCTCGGCTTCGCTGCAGCGGGCGCCGATGGCACACGGTTCTTGGCCTGGCGCCGGCGCCACGGAAACGGCGTACCCACGGATGCCGGAGATCGGCAGCGGCTCGGCCGGGCGGCCAAGGCGGACGATGAGCGGGAAGGCGGCGCGTCCGATCCAGGTCGGCGGCGCGGACGGCTCGATCCCCCCGGGACGCGTGTCGTCAAAGCGCAGCTTTGCGGCGGCCGGCGGCCCAGTTTGGCCGCTGGCGTCCTCGAACCAAGCTTCCAGCGTGTAGGCGCCGGGCCGAGCGGGCACTTCGATCCCCTCGACACTCGTTGCCGGCCAGCCGATCCGGATCGGTCCGATCACCGCGTTGCCGACGGGGTCTCGAACCCGGTAGTGGACTGCCGCGATCGGCGGGCCAACCCCGGCAGGCGGGTCTTGCCAGAAGACCCGGAAGCGCCTTTTCGCGTGCCACCGTGCTTCGCCGCCCTCCACTTGCAGGGCGGTCGGGGCCGGAGGGGCGGCGCGAACCGGAGCGCTGACGCCTGCCAGCGTCAGCGTCGCAATCGCGACCGCAATTGTGGCTCTGATCGGGGGAGGCCTCACGGACCGAACTCGCCTGCGGCGCTGCCACTGGTGGAGGTCGGCGCTTCGCTTACCGGGGGCGGCGCAGGCGGCTCTTGCGGGTATTCGACCGCGCCGGTTTCGGCCTCGACCGGCACCGCTTCCGCCGCCTCCTGCGCTTCCTGATTGTCCTGCGCCGCCGACTCCGGCTCTGGCGCGCTCGACTCCGGCTCTGGCGCGCTTGCCTCGGCGGGGGCCGCCTCCTCGGTGGGCAGCGCTGGAGCCGGAGTCGTTGCCTCGACAACCCGCTCGGAGATGCGCTCGATCCGTGGCGCCCGGACCCGGTCCCCCGACATGTCTGTCGGCGCGGGGACGACGCCGGTTGCGACGCAGGCTGCCGCGCCACCCGCCGTTCCGGCGCAGACCGCCAGTAGCTTGGCGAGGGCAGCCGCGCCTATCCCACGGGCCCCGCCTCCGGCAGCCACCTGTGCCACCGAGGCATCGGTGCCGCCGCTGATCCCCGGCAGGCGCGATTGGAGTCCGAGCAATAGCTCCTGTACGCGCTCCCACAGCGACTGCGAACCCGGCAGAACCGGGGCCAACACGGCCACCTTGTGGGGAGCCGCCCGGTACGCGCGCACCGCCGCTCGGCATCCCGCGCAGGCCCGGAGGTGCTCGCGCACGGTCGTCGTCTCCTTGGCACTCGTCTCCCCGTCGCAGAAGGGCGAGAGCAGAAGTGCCATCTCGGCACAGCGCCTGCCGTCCTCACTACGCGAGACGAGGTTGCGGAACCGCTCCCTGCCCTCGGCCAGGCAGCGGTTGATTTTGGTCCGGCTGAAGCCCGTGATCTCGCCGATCTCGGCGTAGGTATAGCCCTCGGCGAGCAACGTTAGCGCCTGTAGCTCGGCGGGCTTCAAAGCCCGCAGCGCCTCGCGACTGCGAGCGACCTCTTCGCGCCGCTCCAGCCGCTCCTCCGGTCCGGCGTCGCCGCTCGGGATCAGCGCGACCGGGTCGCGGTCCCCCTCGCTCGGCCCCGAAGTCGGCCCCAGCAGACGTTCGCGGTTGCGCCTGATCGCGAGCGCCTCGTGCTTGACCACGGTCTTGCTCCAGGCGAGCAGATCTCGCCCCCGCTCGAGGGGCGCTTTGACCAGGAGGATCTCCAGTGTTCGCTGATAGGCGTCGTCCGCGTCGGCGGCGCAAAGCGAGTAGCGGCGTGCCGCGCGCCTCAGGGCCGCGCCGTGCCTTTCGATCAGCTCGACCGCGGCGCGTCGGCGGACGGCCTCTGCCGCGCCGCGAGCAGGCCGGTCTTCCAACCGCGTCCCCATCTCACCCGAATCCCCTGCCCCTTGCACTGCTCAGCGCCCCCCGAATGTTTGCCGTCCGCCGTCCAAACTTCTCAGGCATAGCTCGGGACGGGCCCTGTCTCTCCCCCCTTCTGGACGTGTGGACGGTCAAAAAGGCCGGAAATTGCATGCAGGACCTGGTTCGGGTCGCTACGGGCGAAGCCCTGTAGCATCGCCCGCGATGAGCGCGGCAGCGACCGAGCGTCCATATCTGACCCTTCGCGAGGGAGCGAAGCGCGAGGCATTGCCATGAGCACCTGCGTGGTCACCGGCGGCGCCGGCTTCCTCGGCTCCCACCTCTGCGAGCGCCTGCTGGAGGGGGGGCATCGCGTGATTTGCATCGACAACCTGGAGACGGGGTCGCTGCAGAACATCGCTCACATCCGCGATCCCAAGTTCGAATTCCGTCACATCGACATCACGCAATACGTCGACATTGCCGAGGACGTCGACTTCGTCTACCACCTCGCCTCGCCGGCCAGCCCGATCGACTACTTGCGCCTGCCGCTGCACACGCTCAAGGTCGGCTCGCACGGGACCCACCACATGCTCGGCGTCGCCAAGTTCAAGCGTGCTCGCTTCCTGCTCGCCTCGACCAGCGAGGTGTACGGCGATCCACAGGTCCACCCGCAACGGGAGGACTACTGGGGCCACGTCAACCCGATCGGTCCCCGCGGCGTCTACGACGAGGCCAAGCGCTACGCCGAGGCGATGACGATGGCATACCACCGCCAGCAGGGCGTCGACACCTCGATCGTCCGCATCTTCAACACCTACGGGCCACGGATGCGCGCACACGACGGTCGCGCGATTCCGACCTTTCTCCGCCAGGCGCTGCAGGACCAGCCGATCACGGTCTTCGGCGACGGCAGTCAAACCCGCAGCTTCTGCTACGTCGACGACTTGATCAGGGGCATCATCGGCCTTGCCGAGTCCGACGCCCACCTACCGGTCAACATCGGCAACCCCAACGAGTTCACCTTGCTGGAACTGGCCAAGGCCGTGATCGAGGTGACCGAGTCGCGCTCGGAGATCGTCTACGAGCCACTGCCGACCGACGACCCGCAGCAGCGTCAGCCGGACATCGGCCGCGCTCGCGACCTGCTCGGCTGGGAGCCCGAGATCGACTTGCGCGAAGGGCTACGCCGGACCATCGATCAGGCGGGCATCGAGCGGCTGGTCGGCGCTTCGGACTGACGCCGGAGCATCGTCCTCGACAAGAACGACCGCGAGCCGCAAATGAAAGGGGCGACCCGTAGGCCGCCCCTTTCTCGGACTCCGTTGCGGCCTGCCCTACTGGGCCTGCGCCGTGAACGAAACGCTGCCGAGGGAGTCGCCCGCTTTGAATTCGGTCCCGTAGAGGGTGTTCAGGCTCGCCGCACCCTCCGCCGTCATCCGCATGACCGCGTTGGCGACCGAGATCGTCCGCGCGGCGGGGTCCGCTCCGAAGCTCGCCGCCGAGAGGTCGAGCAGGCTGTTCGGCGCCCGACCCACGTTGCCGGGAGCGCCCGGGAAGCCGGTCACCTCAAGCTCGGCCGTGGTCGCCTTTAACCCCAGGTCGAGCCAGAGGTTGCTGGTGATCGTCGTTGCCGGCCCTTTGCTGATTTTCTGACCGCCGAGCGTTTGCAGCACGCCGATCGAGCCGTCGGGCGCGAGGATGCCGCCGGAGATCGGGAGGTTGATCGCTGGCGGTGGGCCGAACTCGAACTCGGCCGGCGGAACAGGTTCTACCGTGGTGCCGGCCATGAACAGTTTGGTGATCGTGTCGAGATCGGGCAGCAGCTTTGCTTTGCCGCTCGGCAGGATGGTCACCGTCAGTGGCTGCGTGACGGTCGCAGCGCTGCCGAGGACCTGTTTGCCCGCGAACGGCTTGGAGAGGGCTTTCCGCCTCTTACTGGAAGTGGCTTTTTTCGACGGTTTTTTCGCTTTGCCGCTGAAACCCAGCTTTGCGTTGAGAAGTTTGGCAGCCGTCCCGGTCAAGGCCAGCTTTTCGATTCCCAGGTTGACTCCGAAGCCATCGCGGGCGAATGAGAGCCCTTCCACCGAGGCGAACTTGACCTGTTTGCCGACCACCGTCCCGTTCAAGGAGGCGGTCGCGGTGTCGAGGACGAGCGGGCCGACCCGCGCCGTGCGTTTGCCGTGCTTGAACTTGATTTCGCCGCTGTGGGCGACGCTGCCCTGGCCGCTCAGCGGGTCGAGCGAGCCGCCGGCGACGGGCAGGACGATGCTGCCGGGGTCGAACCTTACGGTCACCGGGCTGAGGCCGAGAACCTTGACTCCTCTTTTGCCCGTCTTCTTGAGGAAGCCCTGATTGAGCTGGATCATGGTGCTCCCGCCGGCGAGCGGGTCGCTTGCCGCCGAGGCGGCTGGAGCGAAGACGAGAAACACGGCCATGGTTGCCGCAACTGCTGTTGCTAACCGGCTGCCGCCGTGCCTACGCGGCTGGGTCAAAAGCTTCATCTGGTCCTCCCCGGGTGCCGCCTTCGTTCTTCCCGTGCCGTGGCGGCGGGTCGATTGGAGTTCAGGCTAGTCCCCGCCGTCATGAAAAACAAGGCGGTTTTTCTTGCGCCTTTGTTATGCGGTGGGTCAGTCCCGCCATGGCCGTCCCTCAATATCCTGCGACGACAGTGACCGAAGCAGGCAAAGCCGCCCAGGAGATTCCGCGCACGATCGGCCCCATCGTCGGGCCAGACGACGAGCGCGTCTTCACCGATTCCGGCATCGAGATCAAGCCGCTTTACACCGAGGATGACGTTGGGCCAGGGCTCGAGGAGCGGCTTGGGCGGCCGGGCGAGCCCCCATTCACGCGAGGGATCCACGAGCGCATGTACCGCGATCGGCTTTGGACGATGCGCCAGTACGCCGGCTTCGCCACGCCCGAAGACACCAACGAGCGCTACCGCTACTTGATCGAGCACGGCTCGACCGGGCTCTCGATGGCGTTCGACCTGCCGACCCAACTGGGCCGCGACTCCGACGACCCGCTCTGCCGCGGCGAGGTGGGGAGGACCGGGGTCCCGATCGACACGATTGAGGACATGCGGATCTGCTTCGAGCGGATCCCGCTCGACCAGGTCTCGACCTCGATGACGATCAACGCACCGGCGGCGATCCTGCTGCTGCTCTACGAGCTGGTCGGCGAGGAGCAAGGCGTGGCCTCGGAGAAGCTGCGCGGCACGGTGCAAAACGACGTGCTGAAGGAGTACATGGCGCGCGGCAACTACATCTACCCGCCGGCGCCGACGATGCGGCTGACCACCGACATCTTCGAGTACTGCCGCGAAAACGTGCCGAAATGGAACACGATCTCGATCTCCGGCTACCACATCCGCGAGAAGGGCTGCTCGGCCGTGCAGGAGGTGGCGTTCACCCTCTCAAACGCGATCGCCTACGTCGAGGCGGCGCTGGAGCGGGGACTGAAGATCGACGAGTTCGCCCCTCGCCTCGCCTTCTTCTTCAACGGCCACAACAACGTCTTCCAGGAGATCGCCAAGTTCCGCGCCGTGCGGCGGATGTGGGCGGAGATCGTCCGCGACCGCTTCGGCGCCGAGAACCCAAACTCGATGAAGATCCGCTTCCACACCCAGACCGGCGGCGTGACGCTGCAGGCGCAGCAGCCCGAGGTCGACATCATCCGCGTCGCCTTGCAGGGCTTCGCGGCGGTCTGCGGCGGCACCCAGAGCCTGCACACCAACGGCTTCGACGAGGCGCTGGCGCTGCCGACCGAGCGCTCGGCCAGGATCGCGCTGCGCACCCAGCAGGTGCTGGCGCACGAGTCCGGGGCGGCCGACACCGTCGATCCCTTCGCCGGCTCCTACTTCGTCGAGTCGCTGACCGACGAGATCGAGCTGCGCGCCAAGGAGCTGATGGCCAAGGTCGAAGAGCTGGGCGGCTCAGTTGAGGCGCTGGAGTTCATGCAGCGCGAGATCGAGGAGTCCGCCCACTCCTACCACGAGCGCTACCGCAGCGGGCAGGACACCATCGTCGGCGTCAACAAATACGTCACCGACCAGGTCGACGACGTCGACATCCTTCGCGTCGACCCCGAGTCCGAGCAGCGCCAGCTGACCCGGCTAAAGGCCTTCAAGGAGTCGCGCGACCAGACCACGGTCGAGGAGAAGCTGGAGGTCCTGCGCGACGTTGCCCGCGGCGACGGCAACCTGCTGCACCCGACCCGCGCCGCCCTCGCCGCCAACGCCTCGATCGGCGAGGTCTGCGGCGCCATGCGCGACGTCTTCGGCGAGTACCGCGGCGGCGCTTTCTTCTAGAGCAACGTCGCCTGGGCGGTGAAGCTGGTCAGGCCGCGCTGGAGGTGGCAGACCGAGCCGACGAGGAGCTTCGCCACCGCGCGCTCGGCGCCGTCTTCGCCGATCAGCACGACCTCGCCGCCGAAGCGGCTCGTCGAGGGGACCAACAGGCCCTGGCCGTCGCCGAGCAGGTAGGAGGCGCCGCCCACCGGGTTGAGCCGTAGTTCGATCGCGGGCTCGGAGGAGAGGTTGCGAACGATCGTCTGGACGGTGTCGTCGTGGGGGACGACGTCGAGCCTGAACAGACCCTCGGCGAGGAGCAGCATCGAACGCGCCCCCTGCTCGACGTCGCGGCTGGCCGAGATCACCGTCCTCGGCGCGCCCTCCGCAGGTCCTGGTGCGGGGACCTCGGTTCTCGTCTGTCCCGCCGGCTGCCTCACCGCAAAAGGAGCGCCGTCCACTCTTGCGCCTGGAATCGCTCCTCCACTGTCAGTCCGTGCGCGCCCCAGGCGGAGACCACCGCTTCGGCCTCCACTGGCTTGAAACCGGAGACGATCGCCTGCGCGGGCGGACGGTGGAGGGCGGCTGCCAGGCCCACCTGTATCTGCGGCGGCACGTTGGCGGCGACCGTGTCCGCGGCCGGGGCAGGCTCGGCGGTCACGTCGCTCCGCCTCACCTCCATCTCGATCTCGTTGCGGGCCGCGTTACAGTGCGTCGCCTCGACGCTCGCCTCGTCGAGGTCGATCGCGACCACCGGCGAAAAGCCCAGCTTCGCCGCCGCGATTGAGAGAACCCCGGAGCCGCAGCCGTAGTCGGCGAGCGACCCGACGCCCTGCACGGTGGAGAGCAGCGCCAGGCACGCCTGCGTCGTGGGATGGACGCCGGTGCCGAAGGCGGTGCTCTGCTCGAGCACGATCTCGACCAGGTTCGGATCCTCTGCCGGCGGCGCCCAGCCGGGTCGGACGAGGAAGCGGTTGGCGACGATCAACGGCTCGTAGCGGGCGAGCCGCCGCTCGCGCCAGTCCTCGGAGGCCTCTGCCTCGCTCAGCTCGATCAGGTGCCGTGCGGCGAGGTCCCTGAGCTCCTTCGGCTCGGGCGTGCCCGGCGTGGAGAGGATCGCCACCTCTGCCTCGTCGCCCTTCCCTCTCACGTGAGCGCCGCCGGGCAGCGCCGGCAGAACGACGTCGAGGACGTCCTCGAGCGCCGGTGTCGGAACCCGCAGCGTCAGCTTGCGCACGCCGCGGCGCTTAGAGCCCGATTAGGATCTGAACCGTGTTCTGAGTCATCTGCGCCTGCCCATCGGTGACGCTGCTGAAGCTGAGGGTCGCAGAGGCCTCGAGCTCTCCCCAGCTGAAGAACTGGATGCTCTCGGTCGAGCCGCTGTCCATGAAGCACTCGATGTCTTGTCCATTTTTCAGCGTGCCGGCTGGAATGTTGCCGCCGCTGCACTCAGTGTGTCCGAGGTCTCCACCGCTCACGTTCGTGATGCGGATCTCCTGACCCAGCATGTCGACTTGGAGCATCCCTGGGGCCGTCAGCAAAGGAGTAAAGGTTTGCGCCTGCGGGTCCACGAGTTTCGACGCCGTGAAGACAGAGCCGTCGCCGCGGACGACGTCGTCGCTCAGTTTGAGGTAGCGGGAGTCGGCGTCGGTGGTCTTCAGGTAGCCCGAGACGAGCTCGCCTTTGATCGTGCTGACCTCGGTTTTGATGTCGCCGAGCTCGCCTTTGATGTTGCTGAGCTCGCCTTTGATCGTG
The DNA here is from genome assembly GCA_963817945.1 of uncultured Solirubrobacterales bacterium. GTDB lineage: Bacteria > Actinomycetota > Thermoleophilia > Solirubrobacterales > 70-9 > VRUE01. The sequence continues at coordinate 191,491 of CAWFQH010000002.1, forward strand.
GAGATGCTGTTGTTGGTCAGTTTGTTGAAGCGCGTCTCGGAGCCCTTGAATTTGACGAACTGCCGGAAGGACGGGACCTCGCGTTTGTGGAAGTCCTCGAAGAAGAGCGAGCCGTTGACGACGTTCTCGCCTTTGATGAAGACGTCGACGGCGCTGGGGTGAGCGGTGGGCGCCGCTCCCTGGGCCCACGAAACCGCTCCCGCGATGGTCCCGGCTGCCACGAATGCGACGGCAAGCCGTGCGGCCGCAACTCGACGCTTGACCTTCTCAGCCATCGAAACCTCCCGAGTAGTTGTTTCCCGCGCGCCAGCGGCGCGGGGCGAACGTATCCAGCCCAGGGGGGCCTGTCAATCGAGGTGGCCGAGCTTTTGCACGACTCGCATGCAAGAGCTCGGTCACTTTGACGGACCGAGGAGGATCGCCGGGCCGTCGGTGGAAGCGGCAGCCATGATCGAGGCAGCGCGGACGCTGATGAAGTCCGAGCCGGAGCTGAAAGAGCTACTCGACGCCGTCGAGGGGGTTGAGGTGACGATGGCCGAGAAAGGCTTTGGAACGCGGGTGCAAGTCCGCGCGAGCGAGGACACCGGGCTAGAGGAGGACGACCTCGAGCGCTTCCTCGACCGTTTGGCCGAACCGCAGAAGCAGCCTTTCGGCAGCGCCTGACGCACACCGGAAACTTGGCCCCACATCGAGCGGGGCCAGAAAGGGGAGACCCGTGAACCATCTGAAGAGGCATCTGTCCGTCGCCAACGTGATCTCGTGCATCGCGTTGTTCGTGGCGCTCAGCGGCGCCACCTACGCCGCAACGACCGCGAGCAAGAACTCGGTCAAGGCGAAGAGCATCGCCAAGGGCGCGGTGACCAAGCCCAAACTTCGCAACGGGGCCGTGACGATGGCGAAGATCCGCAACGGAGCGGTGAACGGAATCAAGATCGCCCCGGGGGCGGTCGGCTCCAGCCAATTGCTCGACGGCGGCGTCCGCTCGGTCGACCTCGGCGGCGGCGTCGTCACCACCGCGAAGTTGAAGGACGAGGCAGTGACGTCGCAAAAGATTCGCCCCGAAAACGTGATTACTCAGAGCGTCAAGGTCGGCGCGATCACCGAACAGCTGGTCGACCCACGTTTTCGCTCGCAGCTCTTCAAGAATGTGACCTACGTCAACAGCGCGACCCTGACCTTCTCCTCCACCTCGAAGGGAACGTCGGCGAGCTGCTCCGGTCCCCAGCGGCAGGTCGTTGGCGGCGGCGCGCGCGTGCTGGGTGCGAACACCAAAATCGCGCTTCTTGAATCGGGGCCGGTTTCCGACGGTCCCGGAAAACCGCCGACCACTTGGTCGGTTCGGGCCAACGAGCTGGAACCCGGCCCTGAATGGGCACTCGAAGCGATCGCGATCTGCGCCGATTTCTGAGCGGCGGCAGCTGACAACCCCTAGGAGCGTTCGCACTTGCACCCCTTATGCGGTCTTAAGTGCGAATGCGCCTGGGGCGGGCGCTTCCGCGGGTCATTCGTCGTCTGATTAGACTCTCGCGCCCCGATGCGCGAGCGCAACCCCGAAACGCACGAGGAGAAGCTCGCCTACCTGCGCGAGCTGCGGGAGGCGGCGATCAACTCCGCCTCCGAGAAGGCGGTCGAGAAGCAGCACGCAAAGGGGAAGATGACCGCGCGGGAGCGGGTCGAGAAGCTGCTTGACCCGGGTTCCTTCGAGGAGCTCGACACCTTCGTCCGCCACCGAACCTACGACTTCGAGATGCAGAAGAACCGGCCCTGGGGCGACGCCGTCGTCACTGGGCACGGCACCATTGAAGGAAGAACTGTTTTCGTCTTTTCCCAGGACTTCACCGTCTTCGGGGGCAGCCTCGGCGAGGTAATGGCGGAGAAGATGTGCAAGGTGATGGACCTGGCCGCCCAGGTCGGCGCGCCGGTGATCGGGATCAACGACTCCGGTGGCGCCCGCATCCAGGAGGGAGTCGTCTCGCTGGGCGCTTACGGAGACGTCTTCGTCCGCAACGTCAAGTGCTCCGGCGTGATCCCCCAGATCAGCTTGATCATGGGCCCGTGCGCTGGCGGCGCCGTCTACTCGCCGGCGATGACCGACTTCATCTTCATGGTCAAAGAGACCTCGCACATGTTCATCACCGGCCCGGAAGTGATCAAGACGGTGACCGGCGAGGAGGTTGAGTTCGAGGAGCTGGGCGGGGCGATGAGCCACAACAGCAAGTCCGGCGTCGCCCACTTCGCCGCTGAGGACGAGGAGAGTTGTCTCGAGGACGCCCGCTACCTGCTCAGCTTCCTGCCCGCCAACAACCTTGAGGCCCCGCCGCGCTTCGCGCCGAGCGACGACCCCGAGCGCGAAGACGACGAGCTCGACACGCTTGTCCCTGACGATCCCTCCAAGCCTTACGACATGCGTGACGTGATTACCCGCATCGTCGACGACGAGGAGTTCTTCGAGGTCCACGAGCACTTCGCCAAGAACATCGTCTGCGGCTTCTCCCGCCTCGACGGCTTTCCGGTTGGGATTGTCGGCAACCAACCGGCCCACCTCGCCGGCGTGCTCGACATCGAGGCTTCCGAGAAGGCAGCGCGCTTCGTCCGCACCTGCGATGCCTTCAACGTGCCGCTGCTGACCTTCACCGACGTGCCGGGCTTCCTGCCGGGCACCGACCAGGAGTGGAACGGGATCATCCGCCACGGCGCCAAGCTGCTCTACGCCTTCACCGAGGCGACGGTGCCGAAGCTGACCGTCGTCACCCGCAAGGCCTACGGCGGTGCCTACGACGTCATGAACTCCAAGCACATGCTGGCCGACTACAACGTCGCCTGGCCCACCGCCGAGGTCGCCGTGATGGGTCCCGAGGGCGCCGTCAACATCATCTACCGCAAAGACATCTCGTCCTCGCCGACGCCCGAAGAGCGCCGGCAGAAGCTGATCGACGACTACAAAGCCCACTTCGCCAACCCTTACTCGGCGGCCGAGCGCGGCTACATCGACGACGTGATCGAGCCGCGCCAGACGCGGCCGAGGCTGGTCCGCGCGCTGCGCATGCTGCAGAGCAAGCGGGTCGAGCAGCCGAAGCGCAAGCACGGCAACATTCCGCTCTAAGCCCCATCGGGGCCACCTGCTGCCGCACTGCGGCGAGCTTGCCACTGGGCGAGGGGCGCGGCCGTCATCTCTTCCCAGGCGGCGTCCTCGCCGAAGTACTGCATGACGACGAAGTGGAGGAGGCCGGGGAGCATCTCCGGCGCCCGCTCGGCGTCGCCGTCCATCAACTTCGCCGACACGAGCGTGTCGATCGCCCCTACTATGAAGGTGGACGTAACAGGAGGTGGAGCTTGGCGAGAGGGAATCTCGCGGCGCGCCCCGTCCAGGGCGTGGGAGAGGCGCTCCATCAGATCGCGGCGCTGGGCCAGTGCCTGGTCGCCGGCGGCGTGAACCTCGACGAAGAGGGCTTTTGCGAGCGCCGGCTGGTTGGCGCAGAACTCGAGCAGCTCGGCCATCGCCGCGCGCAGGCCCTGCCGCCAGGAAAGCTGCCGCCTGCCGGCCCAGACAAGGCGCTGGTAGAGCCAATCGCAGGCGTCGCGGTGCGCCTGCGAGAAGCAATCCTCGCGGTCCTCGAAGTTCTTGTAGAAGGTGGCCCGACTCGTCTTGGCGCGCCCGATCACGTGCCGGACCGCGACCTGCTCGTAGCCGAGTTCGCCGCTGGTCGCCAGCATCGCCTCCATCAGGCGCTGGCGGGCCGGCCGGCTGCGCAGGCTCGGGAAAGGGACCACCGATACGGCTTTCTCGACCTCGCCGGAGTTCTCGTCAGCCACCGCGCAACCTCTCTGAAAACAGGATCCTTTTGTCTAGATATACCACCTTTCAAAAACTATTGTGAGCAAAAAGTGCTCATTTCTGTAGAAAAGGTGGGTAGACATCGGGCGAACGTTCCGGTATCTTGTCGGTATGGCCGATTCGCGACCGATCTCGGAGCGCCTCGCGAAACTGCCCCCGGGCCGCCACCTCGTGCCGCGCGACTTCGTCACCCAGAACCAGCGCGAGCGGATGCTGCTGGCGACCGCCGAGCTGGTCGCCGAACGGGGCTACCAGAAGACCACGATCGAGCTGATTGCAAAGACGGCGCGGGTCGCCCTGGTCACCTTCTACGAGCACTTCGCCGACAAGGAAGAGTGCTTCCTCGCCGCCTTCGACGAGAACATCGAGGCCGCTCGGCAGGTCTTCGCGGAGCTGCTCGACCCGGAGCAAGCCTGGGCCGATCAGATTGCCGCGGGCCTGGAGGTCTTCCTCGAGATGGTCATCAAGGAGCAAGCTCGGGCCAAGCTCTGCATCGTCGAGGCGCAGGCGGCCGGGGGGGCCGCGCTGGCGCGCTACCAGGCGATGCTGGAGAGCGTGGCGCCAAAGCTGCGCGAGGGTCGGGAGCTGAACCCACGAGCGGATCGCCTGCCGGAAGGGCTCGAGGTGGCGATCGCGGGCGGCCTTGCCTGGCTGGTCCACCAGCGCTTGGTCTCTGGGCGGGCCGACGATCTCACCGCCCTGTTGCCGGAGATGCTGCAGGTGACGTTGACGCCGTACGTGGGGGAGGTCGAAGCGGCCCGCGCGGCGGAGGCGGCGCAGGCCCGGGCAGCCGCTTAGTGGTCGCTCGCCCTTCGAAGCAAGCCAGCGCGGGGAGTTTGGCCGGTCTGGTCCCTTGTCCTATGTGAACGGTGCGGGGAGAGGACGCGACCCGGCTCGCGAGCGCCTCGCGACCGCGATCGTCGACCTGGTCGGCAGTCACGGGTTCGGCGCCGTGGACGTCGAGGCCCTCTGCAATCGGGCGCGGGTCAACCACGCCCACTTCAGCCGCTGCTTCGCCGATCTCGAGGACTGCTTCCTCAGCGTCCACGACGAGGTCGCGGCCGACTTCTGCACACGGGTGACGTCGGCCTGCGAGGCGGCCAGCAACTGGCATGATCGAATCTGGGCCGGGGGCTGGGCGGCGGTGCGCTACCTGCAGGAGGACCCGGTCCGCGCCCGCTTCCTGCTGGTCGCGGTGAATGGGGCGGGGAGCGGCGCCCAGGAGCGCCAGGACCGCCTCATGCAGGGCTGCGCCGACCTCCTCGACGGCGGCCGCGGCGAGGCCGGCAAGAAGGGGCTGAGGTCTCGCTGTACCGCCGAAATAGCGGCGGGCGCGATCTACGGCACGGTCCTGGCCAAGATCGAGTCCGGGGCGATCGAGCGCGGCGAGGAATTCCTGCCGGAGCTGATCTACATGGCCGTAATGCCCTACCTCGGCTCGCGCATCGCCGAGGACGAGCTCGCGGTCCAACCGCTGCACTAACCGTTCCTCGCCCAGGGATCGATCTCGCGGCAGCAGCGGCCGCCAGCGTCTCGGGTATCGTCGGCCCATGGCCAAGGGTGCGTCCAAGGAGAGCGCGAAGAAAGGCCCTAAAGGGGCGAAGGGCAAAGCGCCGAAGGCCAAAGCTCCTGCGGGGAAGGGCAAAGCAGCGCCGGCCAAAGCCCCTGCCGCGCCGGCGGCCTCGCTCCGCCTACCCGCCGGGCGGCACGGTCTGCCGCGCGAGTTCATCGTCCAGAACCAGCGCGAGCGGATCGTCACGGCACTAGTGGACACCGTGGCCGAGCATGGCTACAACGCGACGACCGTCGCCCACATCACTAAGGCAGCGTCGGTCTCGCGTCGCACCTTCTACGAGCACTTCGCCGACAAGGAAGCCTGCTTCCTCGCTGCTTACGAAATGGTCTCCGACCACATTCGCGCCTCGATGCGGGCCGCCGCAGAGTCGTTTGCCGACTGGCCGCAGAAGGTGCGGGCGGCACTGGCGACGATGTTGCGCTTCCTCGCCGGCGAGCCGGAGCTGGCGCGGATCTGCATGATCGAGCCGATCGCCGCGGGTGGGGAGATCGCCGCCCGCCACCGTGCCTCGATGCAGGGTTTCGTCGAGATCCTGCGGGCGGGGCGGCCCGAGCACAGTGGCGAGCGACCGCTGCCGGAGGCGACCGAGGAGACCCTGGTTGGCGGCATCGTCTCGCTGATCGTGCGTGAGATAAGCGCCGGCCGCACCGAGGAGCTGGAGAAGCTCCTGCCCGATCTGGTCGAGCTGACCCTGGCGCCCTACGTCGGCGCGGAGGAGGCCGAGCGGCTGGCGCGTCAGGACTAGAGGCCTCCCCAGGCGATCCGCCTAGGGAACCGCCGTCGCCTCGGTCTCGACCCCACCCCTGGCCCCGCGCCCGGCGGCAGCGGCGCCGCCCTCTTCGCGGCTCAACCGGTGGGCCAGGTAGACGGGGACGATCGAGATCAGGACGACCAGCACGGCGACGACGTTGACGATCGGCAGCTGGTTGGGGCGGAAGAGGTTGCGGAAGATCCAGATCGGCAGCGTTTCCTGGCCGGCGCCGATCGTGAACGTGGTGACGATGATCTCGTCGAAGGAGAGGGCGAAGGCGAGCAGGGCGCCGGCGGCCAACGCGGTCTTCAGGGTGGGGAAGGTGACGAAGCGGAAGGTCTGCCAGGTGTGGGCGCCGAGGTCGGCCGAGGCCTCCTCGAACGAGGTCGAGACGCGGCGCAGGCGGGCGACGGCGTTGTTGTAGACGACGACGATGCAGAAGGTGGCGTGGCCGACGATCACCGTGAAGAGCCCGAGGTCGATGCCGAGCACCTGGGTGAAGGTGTTGCTGAGGGCGACGCCGGTGACGATCCCCGGCAGCGCGATCGGCAGCACGACCAGGAAGGAGATCGTCTCCCGCCCGAAGAAACGGTGGCGGGCGACGGCAAGCGCGGCAAGCGTGCCGAGCGCCAGCGCGATCGCGGTCGCCACGGCTGCCGCTTTCAAGGAGGTGACGAAGGCGTCCCGTGCTCCCTGGCTCTCGATCGCCTTCGGAAACCAGTCGAGGGTAAGGCCGGGCGGGGGCCAGGTGATGATGTTGCTCGAGTTGAAGGCGTAGATCACGATCACGATCAGCGGGATGTAGATGAAGGCGAGCGCGATCCCCACCGCGAGTCGGAGCAGGAAGGTCGCCCTTTTCGAAAGCCTCACCGGTCCGCGCCCCTCATACGTGCTCGAAGGCGCCGAGCTTGCGCGCGACCAGCAGGTAGCCGACCATGACGACGATCGGGACCAGCGCGAAAGCCGAAGCAAGGGGCAGGTTGTTGACGATGTTGTTGAAGACGACGTTGCCGATGAACTGGTCGTTGGAGACCAGCCGCGGAGTGATGTAGTCGCCCAGGGTCAGCGAGAAGGTGAAGATCGAGCCGGCGACGACGGCCGGGAAGACAAGCGGCAGGATCACCCGGCGGAAGGTCGTGAACGGCGAGGCGCCGAGGTCCTCCGAGGCGCTGATCAGCGAGTTTGGGATGCGCTCCAGCCCTGCGTAGATCGGCAGGATCATGTACGGCAGCCAGAGGTAGCTCATCACCAGCCAGACGGCGACGATGCCGAAGCCGGGGCCTTGCAGGCCGAACGGCTCGAGCGCCCAGTCGAGCACTCCGTCGTTGAAGAGCATCGTCCGCCACGAGTAGACCTTGACCAGGTAGCTGGACCAGAGGGGCAGCAACACGGCGACGACGAGGATCGCCGTGGTGCGCCGGCTCGCCACCTTGGCCATGTAAAAGGCGATCGGGAAGGCGAGCACGGCATCGGTGACGGTGACCAGGGCGGCGACCAGGACCGTCCGGGTCGCGATGTCGCGGTAGACCGGTTCGTCGACCAGCGTTTCGACGTTCTCGAAACTGAGGCCGCGGACGATCTCGCCGCTGAGCGGGTCGACGGTCCAGAAGGCGGCGATCAGCAGGACCGCCAGCGATCCCAGGTAGCCGATGACCAGCCAACCGACCGGCCCGGCCAGCAATGCCCCCACCTGGAGGCGGGGGCGACGTTGGAAGAGGTCGGCGAGCCTGTGGCCCGCCGACCTCTTCTCCACGGCGGCTTCAGTCGCCATCGATCAGGACTTGTCGCTCAGCCTTTGATCGTGGTCCAGGCCTGGACCCACTCGTTGTAGTCTTTGCAGTCCCCGGATCCATCGCCGCAGTCCGCCACCGGGGTTTCCCAGTAGTAGACCCGTTTCCAGAATCCCGGGTCTTCGGCATGGTATTTGGCGCAGAAGCCTTTCTCGGCGGTCTCTTCGCAGGCCAGGCTCTGCGCCGGCGCCTCGCCGAAGTATTCGGCGACCTGTGCGTTGGCTTTCGGCGAGACGATGTGGTTCATCCACAAGTACATGCAATTGGGGTGTTTGGCCTCGGAGCTGATCATCCAGGTGTCCGACCAGCCCGTCGCCCCCTCCGAAGGCAGGAATCCCTGGCTCGCCGGGCTCGCCGCGACCGGCTCCCCTTCGCCTTCTAGTTCGAAGTACTGGTACTGCCAGGTGGTGCCGACCACGACGTCTTCGTTGGCGAAGGCCGAGATCTGCTTGGCGGCTTCGGACCAGTATTCGCCGACCAGAGGTCGCTGTTCCTCCAGCAGGTCGACCGCCGCTTCGAATTGCTCGTCGGTCAGCTGGTAGGGGTTCTCGATTCCGAGATCGGGTTGGTGCGCCTTCAGGTAGACGGCCGCGTCGGCGATGTAGATCGGGTCGTCGTAGGCGCTGATCTTGCCTTTGTATTTGGCTGCTTTCGCAGGGTCGAGAATCACGTCCCAGGATTCGGGGGCGGGTTTGACCCCATTGCTGTTCCACATCAGCAGGTTGGCGCCGCGGCCGTGCGGGATGCCGTAGTGGGTTCCGTCGAAGGTGTTGTAGGGCTGGTCCTTCAGGTCGTCGAAGATCGTCTTGTAGTTGGGGACCAGATTCACGTTGACGGGGTCGACGTCACCGCCCTCCACCAAGCGAGCCGAGGCGTTGCCGGAGGCGGAGACCCCGTCGTACTGGCCACTCCGCATCAGCTGCACCATTTCGTCGGAGGTGCCAGCGACCTTGCTGCTGACTTTGCAGCCGGTCTGCTGTTCAAACGATTTGGTCCATTCCGGTTCGACGTAGCCCGCCCAGGCGATCAGATCGACCTGGCCCTCTCCTTTGCCGACTTTGGTCAGCCCGGCGCTGGTCGTCCCGTCGCCATCGTCATCGTCGCCGCAGCCGGCGGCGAAGAGCAGCATGAAGGCGAGCAGGCCTGCGATGACGAGCCAGGCGGTCCGTTGCGGGTTTGCGTTCTTGGTCCTCACGGCGATTCCTCCTCGGTAGTCGATTTCCCGCGGACGGCGACCGCGTGCTCCGGGCGCCAGCCCACGAGGACCTCCTTCCCCTGCTCGGTGGCAGCGTCTGCTGCCGTGCCTTCCACGTTCTGGCGAACAAGCTGAAGCTCCCCGCCTGCGTCGAGGGCGACAGTGAAGCGGGTGACCATGCCGGCGTAAGCGATCTCGGCGATCCGCCCGCTCTCGGTTCGCAGCCCGTTCGGCCGCATCGACGGGTCGAGCAGCTGGATCTTCTCCGGGCGGATCGTGAAGCGGTCACCGTCGCGTTCGAGCAGATTGGAGACACCGACGAAGCCGGCGACGAACTCCGTTGCCGGCCGCTCGTAGAGCTCGACCGGCGCGCTGACTTGCTCGATCCGGCCCTGATTGAAGACCGCGATCCGGTTGCTCATCGTCAGCGCCTCGTCCTGGTCATGGGTGACGTAGACGAAGGTGATCCCGACATCGGCCTGGATCGTCTTCAGCTCGACCTGCATCTGCTCGCGCAGCTTTAGGTCGAGGGCGCCGAGCGGCTCGTCCAGCAGCAGCACCTCGGGGTGGTTGACGATCGCCCGCGCCAGCGCGACTCGCTGTCGCTGGCCGCCGGACAGCTCGGCCGGCTTGCGTCGGGCATAGCCCGGCAGGCGAACCATCTCCAGCGCCTCCTCGCGCTGCCGCTCCCGCTCGGCCCGACCGACGCCGCCCACCCGCAGCCCGTACTCGACGTTCTCGCCCACGCTCATGTGCGGGAACAGGGCGTAGTCCTGGAAGACGGTATTCACCGGACGGTCGTAGGGAGCCACCCCGCTCATGTCCCTGCCGGCCAACTCGATAGTGCCCTCGGTGGGTGCCTCGAAGCCGGCGATCATCCGCAGGGTCGTCGTCTTGCCCGAGCCGGAGGGCCCGAGCAGGGTGAAGAACTCCCCCCGCTCGATTTGGAGGTCGACGCCCGCAACCGCCCGAACCTCGCCATAGCGCTTGGTGAGGTTGGCCAAGCGGATGTCAGGTGGAGCAGTTACATCAAGAAGTTATCCGAGTGGTTCAGGAAGCCGAGGACAAACTCGCCCCGGCCAGTTGGCCGGGGCGGAGTACGTCCAAAGCGCTCGAGTGCCTAGTAGCCGATCGGATGGCGGGCGACGAAGCCCGCGCCGTCACGCACGTCTTCGTGCCAGCTCGGCCCGGTGCTGCCGTCGCTGTTGCCGGAGGTGTCCCAGCGGTAGCCGGCGACCACCGCGTAGGTGTGGCCGGCGTTGGCGTAGACGGTGATCCAGCGACCCTCGCCGGCCATGCCCCAACTGGCCAGCGGCCCCGAGGGCAGCGGGCTGGTGAGGAAGTTGCCGCCCTTCAGCGCGAAGCTGACCGAGCCCGAGCAGTCGTAGCCGCGGTCCCAGAAGGTCCTGTGGCCACCCCCGTAGATGTAGGGCTTGTTGCGGATTTTGTTGGCGTAGGCGATGACGCGCTTGACGCGTGCCGGCGCTGACGCCGGCGGAATCAGCATCCCGTTGGCTAGAAGACGCGCTTTCGGGGTAGGAGTGCACATGTCAACTTCGGCTGGCGTCAACCCGCCGCCTTCGCAGGCGGCGGAGGCGCCGGTCGGGGCGAGCATGGCGAGCGATACGAGGGCCGCCAATGCAACTAACCCCGCCTTGAGCTTTGGAACGTTCGTAGGCAAAACCGATCTCCTTCGTCGGCCTACGGGGTTAGCTGCCGGGCTGGCGCGAAAAGGAGCCTGCGCCCCCGCCCTATGTCGGGCGGGTTAGCCCCGAAAACGTGGTTCCCCCGCTCCCGCGTCGCCAGGTGGCTTGCAGGATTCGGCGTTTCGGTTGTTCGGAACGGCGGGCAGTGTAGACGATCGCCCGGGCGGATGCTTACAAAAAACAAACATTTTGTGGCTCTTCGCACTTGCACCCCAAATTCCTCCCGGAGGATCCGGTGCTAGCTTGCGCCTTGGGATGGAACTTTCAGGTCGTACGGCGCTGCTCACCGGCGCAACCGGAGGACTGGGGCGGGCGATCGCTCTGGCGCTCGCCGGGCGCGGCGCCGAGCTGGTCTTGAGTGGCCGCAGCGCCGAGGCCCTGGAGACGCTCGCCGCCGAGCTGCCAGGCGAGGAACACCGCGTGCTACCAGCCGATCTCGCCGAGCCGGATGTCGCCGAACGGCTGGCGGCCGAAGCCGGTCATGTCGATGCCCTGATCGCCAACGCCGGTCTCCCCGGCGCCGGCTGGCTTACCGACTTCAGTCCGGAGCAAGTGACGCGGGCACTGCGGGTCAACCTCGAGGCGCCGATGCTGATGGCTCGGGCGCTCTTTCCGGCGATGGTGGAGCGCGGTTCAGGCCACCTCGTCTTCGTCTCCTCGCTGTCGGGCAAGGTCGCCAGCCCCCGCACCTCGATCTACAACGCGACCAAGTTTGGCCTGCGCGGCTTCGCGCTCGGCCTGCGCGCGGACCTGGCCCCCAAGGGCGTCGGCGTCTCCCTCGTCTCGCCGGGCTTCGTCCGCGAAGCCGGCATGTTCGCCGACTCCGGCGCCAAGCCGCCGCCGGGGATGGGCACCACCACTCCGGATCGCGTCGCTGCGGCGACGGTCAGGGCCATCGAGCACAACAGGGCCGAGCTCGCCGTGGCCCCGCTGCCCCAGCGAGTGATGTCCCACTTCGGCCTGGTCAGTCCTGCGATCTCTGTTCGCGCCCAGAGCGGCGCCGCCGGCCAGAAGGCAGCCAAAGCTGTCGCCGACGGCCATCCCCCTGACAAGCGTTAGTGGGGCGGCCGGGGTGCCTCTCGCCCGGACAAGTGCCGGTCTAATTAGACCGGCACTTTGAGTATCCGCCCGTTCGAGAGGCACCCCGGCCGCCCTCTCGAAGAGTTTGCCTAGGATGGAGACGTGAGCAGTCTCGACTCCTTCGGAGCGCGTTCGACCTTGGAAGTCGGCCGACGCAACTACGAGGTGTTCCGCCTCGACGCGCTGCAGCAGCAGTTCGACGTGGCAAGGCTGCCGTACTCCCTCAAGGTCCTCTTAGAGAACGTCCTCCGCTTGGAGGACGGGCGGTCGGTTACGAAAGCGGACGTCGAAGCGATCGCCAGCTGGGACGCCGCCGCCGAGCCCAGCATCGAGATCCCCTTCCAGCCGGCGCGCGTGCTGATGCAGGACTTCACCGGCGTGCCGGCCGTCGTTGACCTGGCGGCGATGCGGGACGCGATGGCGGAGATCGGCGGCGACCCGGAGCGGATCAACCCGTTGGTCGACGTCGACCTCGTGATCGACCACTCGGTCCAGGTCGACGCCTTCGGCAACGAGCGTGCTTTCGCCCTCAACGCCGAGCGCGAGTTCGAGCGCAACCGCGAGCGCTACTCGTTCCTCAAGTGGGGCCGCGAGGCTTTCGCCAACTTCAGCGTCGTCCCGCCGGCGACCGGCATCTGCCACCAGGTCAACCTCGAGCACATCTCCCAGGTCGTTTACGCCAGCGAGCGCACTGGGACCTTGCAGGCCTACCCAGACACGCTGGTCGGGACCGACTCCCACACGACGATGGTCAATGGGCTTGGGGTCCTCGGCTGGGGGGTCGGCGGAATCGAGGCCGAGGCGGCAATGCTCGGCCAACCGATCTCGATGCTGCTGCCGCAGGTAGTTGGCTTCAAGCTCGGCGGCGAGCTGCCGGAGGGGGCCACGGCGACCGATCTGGTCCTGACCGTGACCGAGATGCTGCGCGAGCTCGGGGTCGTCTCCAAGTTCGTCGAGTTCTTCGGTCCCGGCCTCTCGACCCTGGGTCTGGCCGACCGGGCGACGATCGGCAACATGTCGCCGGAGTTCGGCTCGACCTGCGCGATCTTCCCCGTCGACGCCGAGACCCTGCGCTATATGGAGCTGACGGGCCGCCCGACCGAGGCGATCGAGCTGGTCGACGCCTACGCCCGCGAGCAGGGGATGTTCCACGACGAGCACTCCGAAGACCCGTTCTTCAGCGCGACCCTGGAGCTGGACCTGGGCGAGGTCGTGCCCAGCATCGCCGGCCCGAAACGCCCTCAGGACCGGGTTCGGCTGAGCGAGGCCAAACGGGCCTTCCTCGAGGCCTTGTCTGACTTCGCCCCCGAGGCGGTGGAGCGCGCGGTGAACCGGGTCGACGAGGCGAGCATGGAGTCCTTCCCCGCCTCCGATCCCCCGGCCGAGGATCACGACGACGAGAACGGCAAGCCGCGCCCGGCGACGACCGGCGCCCCCCAGGCGACGCTCGTCAATCGCCGCGGGGATGAGGTCGAGGTGACGCTGGAGGACGGGACCAGCTTCGAGCTCGACAACGGCCACGTCGTCATCGCCGCTATCACTAGCTGCACCAATACCTCCAACCCGTCGGTGATGGTCGGCGCCGGGCTGCTCGCCCGCAACGCAGTCAAGCGGGGCCTGCAGCGCAAGCCGTGGGTGAAGACCTCGCTGGCGCCGGGCTCGACCGTGGTCACCGAGTACCTGCAGCGGGCGGGCCTGACCGAGTACCTCGACCGGCTCCAGTTCAACCTGGTCGGCTACGGGTGCACCACCTGCATCGGCAACTCCGGTCCGCTGCCGGCAGAGATCTCGGCCGCGGTCGAGACCCACGATCTCGTCGTCTGCTCGGTCCTCTCCGGCAACCGTAACTTCGAGGGCCGAATCAACCAGGACGTCAAGGCCAACTACCTGGCGAGCCCGCCGCTGGTCGTCGCCTATGCATTGGCCGGGCGCATGGACATCGACTTGACCAGCGAGCCGCTGGGCGAGGACTCGGACGGTGCGCCGGTCTACCTGCGCGACCTCTGGCCCGGCTCGGAGGAGATCAACGCGGTCGTAGTTAGCTCGATCGCCTCCGAGATGTTCACCCGCAACTACGGCGAGGTCCTCGAGGGGGACGAGAACTGGAAGGCGGTCGAGGTGCCGGAGGGCGACCGTTACACCTGGCCCGACTCGACCTACGTGCGCCGCCCCTCGTTCTTTGAGGGAATGCCGGCCGAGCCACCCGGCGTGGAGCCGATCGCCGGCGCTCGCGTCCTGGCGGTGCTCGGCGACTCGATCACCACCGACCACATCTCGCCCGCCGGTGCGATCAAGAAAGACAGCCCGGCCGGCCGCTGGCTGATCGAGCAAGGTGTCGAACCCGCCGAATTCAACTCATATGGCTCGCGGCGCGGCAACCACGAGGTGATGATCCGCGGCACCTTCGCCAACATCCGGCTCCGCAACCAGCTGGTCGAGAGAGCAGGGGGCTACACCCGCCGTTTCCCGGAGGGTGAGGAGACGACGATCTTCGATGCTGCGATGGCCTACGCCGAGGAAGGCGTCCCGCTCATCGTGCTCGCCGGCAAGGAGTACGGCTCTGGCTCCTCGCGCGACTGGGCCGCGAAGGGGACGAAGCTGCTCGGGGTCCGTGCGGTGATCGCCGAGAGCTTCGAGCGGATCCACCGCTCCAACCTGATCGGAATGGGTGTCCTGCCCTTGCAGTTCGCCCCCGGCCAATCGGTCAACTCGCTGGGGCTAACCGGCGAGGAGGTCGTCAGCGTCGGAGACCTCGAAAACGGTGACGCGAAGAAGGTGACCGTGACTGCGGGATCGAGCGAGTTTGAGGTGACGGTTCGCCTCGACACCCCGAATGAGGTCGCCTACTTCCAGAACGGCGGCATCCTCCAGACCGTCCTCAGAAAACTCAGGAACCCCTGATGCCTCGCCCACAAGGTGGTGCAGGAGGGTCGCGGGAGGCAGGGGGTCCGCGCGACCCTCACTGCACCTGCGTCGGTAGCCAGGGAGGGATGCCGACGCGCGCCGTTCCCTGCAGGCGGGACTGCCCGAAAGGAACAGTCAGCGTCTAGCTATACCGCCTCGGGCGTCTGGGGTCAAGGCTTTTTGAGCGAATCTACGGTTTTACGCAGGCTTTTTGCGGACGATCGGCGACTCCCCACCCCCGACGCTCGATCAACTCGATCCCGATCACGCTTCCCACCGGCCCGACCGGAGTCAAGGTTGCCGCCAGCAGCGTGTAGGGCGCCTCGCGCCTGATGCAGGCCACCCAGATCAGCAGGCAGAGGGCAATGAACCCCAATCCGTGTGCCCATCCGAACACCATCGTCTCCGTCTCGAATCCCGGCGCCAGCCAGAACACCATCAGGCCGGCGAAGACGAAGAGCTCAACCCACGACACCCTCTTCACCCAGACGAACAACCGCCCAGGGACGGGCTTCCGCAGGGCGCTCATCGGGTGGAGGAGGACTCGGGGGTGTCCCCGCGGTCGCTGGGTTTTTCGCCTCGGGGGGAGACGGCCGTCCGAGGTTGGACCTGGGGCGAAAAACAGGACGCCGCTCCCTTGGGGACACCCCCGAGTCCTCTGCACACGCCCCGGGCGCCCCGTCGGTTCGGCCGGAACAACGGAAGCTCTACGAGCGAGCGCGACGCCGGCAGCTCGGGAGAAGAGTCCGGCGATGGCAGCTTGCTGGGTGGCCGGGGCGAGGACAGCTTGGCAAGAGGGCGCACGGCTTTTAGTCCCTTAGCTGCACGCTCCTCGCGCAGGTGGCGCGGGTTCTGGGGTCCTCGCCCGCAGCGTCGTCCCGCGAGGACGAGGACCCCAGACCCGCGACAGGACCCGCGCGCCGGAGAGTCAGGCACCGGGAGTAAGCGCCGTCAGGACGATCCGCTCCTGCTCCCGAGCATGCGAGACCGAGTAACCCTCGCCCGGGCTGGCTCGGGTCGGGCGGCCGACGTAGCCGAGCTTGACACCCTCCGGCAGCACTTCGGGCAGGCGGCGCGACATCACCTTCCAGGCGCCCATATTGCGCGGCTCCTCCTGCGTCCAGACCAGTTCCTTCAGGTTCGGGTAGGAGGCGATCACCTCGCCGAGCTGCTCTTTGGCAAAGGGGTAGAGCAGCTCGACCCGGGCGATCGCAACGTTCTCGGCGGTCTCACGGCGTTCGTTACCGTTGATGTCCCAGAAGACCTTGCCCGTGCAGAGCACGAGGCGCTCGACCTTCTCGCGGCGCTCGGCGGCGGCTGGGTCATCGAGGATGAACTTGAAGTGACCCTCGCTGAGTTCCTGTGGGGAGGCGGCGGCCCGGTCGAGCCGCAGCAGCCCCTTCGGCGTGAACACGACCAGCGGCCGCGGCTTGCGAATCAGCGCCTGGCGGCGCAGCAGGTGGAAGTACTGGGCGGCGGTGCTGGGGTTGGCGATGCGGATGTTGCCCTCCGCCGCCAGCGCCAGAAAGCGCTCGATGCGGGCGCTGGAGTGCTCGGGTCCCGAGCCCTCGTAACCGTGCGGCAACAGCAGGGTCATACGGCTGGTCTGTCCCCACTTCGCCTCGCCGGAGGCGATAAAGGTATCGATGATCACCTGGCCGGCGTTGGCGAAGTCGCCGTACTGCGCCTCCCAGAGGACGAGCGCGTTGGGAGTCGCCGCCGAGTAGCCGTACTCGAAGCCGAGGCAGGCGATCTCCGAGAGGGGGCTGTTGTACAGCTCGAAGGGTGCCGTCGCCTTGTCGAGGTTCTGCATCGGGCAGTACGGCAGGCCGGTCTTCTCGTCGTGCAGGACGAGGTGGCGGTGCGAGAAGGTGCCGCGCTCCGTGTCCTGGCCGGTGAGGCGGATGTGGACGCTTTCGGTCAGCAGCGAGGCGAAGGCCAGCGACTCGGCGTGGCCGAACTCGATCCCGCCCTCCGACAGCGCCTCGCGCTTGCCCAGCGGCTTGCGCAACTTGCGATGGACGGTGAAGCTCTCCGGCACCTCGAGCAGCGCCTCGTTCAGCTCCCGCAGCCGCTCCTCCGGCACCGCGGTCTCGACCGGTGGACTGGCGGTTCGGTCGAGCTCGCCGGTGGTCGAGGTGGTCACCGTCGGGTCTTCGTACTCGCCGAGCTCCATCTTGTGGCGCAGGTCCTTGAGGGCGGCGGACATCTCGTCGTGGCGCGCCTTCCTCGTCCGCTCGACGTCCTCGGGGGTGACGACGCCCTCGTCGATCAGCTTGCCGGCGTAGATCTCGGAGACCGGCGGGTGGGCCTTGATCTGGGCCGCGATCTTCGGCTGCGTGTAGGCGGGCTCGTCGGTCTCGTTGTGGCCGTAGCGGCGGTAGCCGATTACATCGATGACGATGTCGCGCGCCCAGCGCTCGCGGTAGGCCATCGCCAGCCGGATCGCCGCCGAGCAGGCCTCGACGTCGTCGGCGTTGACGTGGACGATCGGGATGTTGAAGCCCTTCGCCATGTCGGCCGCGTAGGGGGTCGAGCGGGCGTCCTCGGGGTCGGTGGTAAAGCCCACCTGGTTGTTTTGGATGATGTGGATCGTGCCGCCGGTCGTGTAGCCGCGCAGGGCCTGCAGGTTGAGCGTCTCCGCCACCACCCCCTGACCGGGGAAGGCGGCGTCACCGTGAAGGAGGACGGGGACCGCGCAGCGAGGGTCGTGCTCCAGCTTGGCGCCCTCAAACCGGGACTGGATGAAGCGCGCCGCGCCCTCGACCACCGGGTTGACGAACTCGAGGTGGCTGGGGTTGGGGTAAAGGCGGACGGCGGTCTTCTCGCCGTCGCTGTTCTCGTAGACGCCCTGGTGGCCGTAGTGATACTTGACGTCGCCGGTGCCGCCGTGTGGGATCGAGGCGACCGCCTTCACCTGCTCGATCTGCTTGGAGCCCTCGAACTCGGCCAAGATCGACTCGACCGAGCGGCCGAGGTTGTGGGCGAGAACGCTGAGGCGGCCCCGGTGGGCCATCCCGAAGACGACCTCCTCGGCCCCCGCCCGCCCGGCCAGGGTGACCAGCTCGTCGAGCATCGGCACGACCGCGTCGAGCCCCTCGATCGTGAAGATCTTCTGCCCCAGGTAGGCCTTCTCGACGAAGCGCTCGAACTCGAAGACATCGATCAGGCGGTTCAGCAGGCGCTGCTTCTCATCCTCGGCGAGCGGCTGGCGGTGGGCGCCCGTCTCGACCATCTCGCGCAGCCAGGTGCGCTGCTGGTGGGAGGAGAGGTGCTCGAACTGGTAGGCGATCGTGCCGCAGTAGGCCTCTCGCATGCGCGGCAGCACCTCGAGCAGGGTCTCGCCGGGAACGCCGATGCGAAGGATCGAGGCCGGGATCCGGGCCATCAGCTCCGGCGTCAGGTTGAGTCGCTCCGGTTGGATCGCCGGGTCGCCCTTCGGCTCGCTGCCGAGCGGGTCGAGGCGGGCGGCGAGGTGGCCGTGGGTGCGGTAGCCCTTGAGCAGGGAGGTGGCGGCCTGGACAGCCTGCAGCAGCTCCTCGTCCGGCTGGGCCGGCGTGGTCGCCGGGGCGGCAGCGCCGAGCGGCGGCGCCGAGGCCGCGGCTGGATGGGCGGTGGAGAGGGGGGCGGGGTCGAGGCCGAGCTCGGCCGCCACCGACTCATAGAAGCCGTCTCTGCCCTCCAGCAGCTCTTCGATCCGGCGCAGGAAGGCGCCCGACTCGGCCCCCTGGATCACCCGGTGGTCGTAGGTCGAGGTCAGGGTCATGACTTTGGCGACGCCGAGCTGGCGCAGCCGCTCCGGAGCCGCGTGCGCCCACTCGGGCGGGTAGGCGATTGCGCCAGCGGCGACGATCGCGCTCTGGCCCTTCATCAGCCGCGGCACCGATGCCATCGTGCCGATGCCGCCGGGATTGGTCAGCGAGATGTTGGTGCCTTGGAAGTCGTCGGCGCTGAGGCGGTTCTCCCGCGTCCTCGTGATCAGGTCCTCGTAGCGGGAGTGGAAGGCGGCGAAGTCGAGACCGTCGGCGCCCTTGATCGCCGGCACCATCAGGCTGCGCGAGCCGTCCTTGCGCTCGACGTCGACCGCGATGCCGAGGTTGACCGGGTTCCCCTCGATCGCGAACGGCTTGCCGTCGCGCTCCTCGAAGACCCGCGTCATCACCGGCCACTCCTTGGCGGCCTGCACGATCGCCCAGGCGATCAGGTGGGTGAAGGAGACCTTCAGCCCGCGCTCTTTCAGCGTCGAGTTCAGCACCTTCCGCTTCGCGTCCAGCGTGTCCACCGCCACCGTCCGGAACGAAGTCGCCGTCGGAACATCCCGGCTCTCTGACATCGCCTGCGCCAACATCCCCGCCGGCCCCCGCAAAGCCTTCGCCTCGCCAGCCGCCACCGGAGCCGCGCCGTTCCCCTCCGCAGCCGCCAGCACGTCCTCTTTCGTCACCTTCGCCCCAGGCCCGCTCCCAGCTATCGAGCCAAGGTCGACGCCGTTCTCTGCAGCCACCCGCCGTGCGACGGGGGTAGCTCGGACATCGGCGGTCCCTGCCGCCTGCTGGGAGCCGGCTCCGTTGGCGCCCGCTGATTTTCCAGCCGTATCTCCCGCGGGTGGCGTGGGGGATGGCTGCTCGCCCGCAGCGTCGTCCCGCGAGGACGAGGAGCCATCCCCCTCGACAGGACCCGCGGGCCGATCGGCTTGTCCCTCGGCGGGAGTACCGCCCGGCTCCATCTCAGCCAATGGAGCCCCCACCGGCACCTCATCGTCGACCGCCGCGATCAGCTTCGTGATCACGCCATCGGCCGGCGCCGGAACCTCGGCGTCAACCTTGTCCGTCGACACCTCGACGACGGTGTCGCCCTCCTCGACAGTGTCGCCCTCAGCGACGTGCCACTCGAGAACGATTCCCTCGGTGACCGACTCGCCCATCTCGGGCATTTGGATCTGCACGGTCGCCGTTTGCGCCATCCTTGCAATGAGTGTATGAAACAGGCGTGAGCTACTTCGGTAGGCAGGCGTGAACTACTTCCTCACGGGAGCCACCGGCTTCATCGGTCGCAACCTCGTCGAGCGCCTGTTGCGTCGCGAGGGCACCGTTTTCGCCCTGGTGCGGGCCGGATCGCGCGGGCGGCTTGAGGAGCTGCGCACGTCCTGGGGCGCCGACGGTGCGCGGGTCGTGCCGATCGCGGGAGACCTCTCGCAGCCGGGCCTCGGGGTCTCCGAGGAGGACCTGCTGACTCTGCGGGGCACGGTCGTCCACTTCTTCCACCTGGCGGCGATCTACGACATGGCCGCCGACGGCGAAGCGCAGGAGATCGCCAACGTCGAGGGCACCCGCCACGCGGTCGAACTCGCCACCACGATCGAGGCGGGCTGCTTCCACCAGATCAGCTCTATCGCCGCCGCCGGCCTTTACAGCGGGGTCTGGCGCGAGGACATGTTCGAGGAGGCCGAGAACCTCGACACCCATCCCTACTTCCGCACCAAGCACGAGTCCGAGCGCGTCGTGCGCGAGGAGTGCTCGCGCCCCTGGCGCGTCTACCGGCCAGGGATCGTGGTCGGCGATTCGCGGACCGGGGAGATCGACAAGATCGACGGGCCCTACTACTTCTTCAAGCTGCTGCAGCGGGCGCGGCGGGTGCTGCCGACCTGGCTGCCGACGGTCGGTGTCGAAGGCGGCGAGATAAACATCGTCCCGGTCGACTTCGTCGCCGACGCGATCGACCACATCGCCCACAAGCCTGGCCTCGACGGCCGCGCCTTCCACCTCACCGACCCCAACCCGAAGACCGCCGGCGAGGCGATCGACCTCTTCGCCCGGGCAGCGGACGCGCCGCAGTCGGCGCTGCGGCTCGACTCCGGTCTGACCGAGCCGGCGACGAACCTGGTCCGTAGCGGCCTCAGGCTCTTTCCGCCGGGTAGGCGGGTCGCGAAAGTGGCGCTCGACCAGCTCGGGATTCCGCCCGGCGTCCTCCAGTACGTCAACTACCCGACCAGCTTCGATTCGTCCGAGACGCAGGCCGTGCTCGCCGGCTCGGGGATCGAAGCACCGCCGCTGGACTCCTACGCGGCCCGCGTCTGGGACTACTGGGAGCGGAACCTCGACCCAGCCCTGTTCAGGGACCGCTCGCTCTCGGCGGCCGTGCGCGGCAAGGTCGTGCTGGTCACCGGAGCGTCTTCCGGGATCGGCAAAGCGACCGCGGTCAAGGCGGCCGACGCCGGCGCCACCGTCCTCCTCATCGCTCGCTCGGTCGAGAAGCTGGAAGAGACGAAAGAAGAGATCGAGCGAGCCGGCGGCATCGCCCACATCCATCGCTGCGACATGTCGGACATCGAGGACGTTGAGCGGATGGCCGAGGAGGTACTCGCTTACCACGGCCAGGTCGACGTCCTCGTCAACAACGCAGGCCGCTCGATCCGCCGCTCGGTCGGGCTTTCCTACGACCGCTTCCATGACTACGAGCGGACGATCCAGCTCAACTACCTCGGCGCGGTGCGCTTGATCCTCGCCCTGCTGCCTTCGATGCGGGCGCGCAAGTCGGGCCACATCATCAACATCAGCTCGATCGGGACCCAGACCAACCCGCCTCGCTTCTCGGCCTACGTCGCCTCCAAGGCGGCGCTCGACGCCTTCGGCCGGGTGATCGCCTCCGAGGTCTTCGACGATGGCGTGCGGATCACGACTATCCACATGCCGCTGGTGCGGACGCCGATGATCGCGCCGACGCGGATGTACGACATGTTCCCGGCGATCACGCCGGAGGAGGCGGCGGAGATGATCGCCGGAGCGATGATCCGCCGGCCGAAGAAGGTCGCCACCCGCCTCGGCACCTTCGGTGAGCTGCTCTATGCGGTGGCGCCGAGTGTCAGCGACCGGATCCTCAACACGGCCTACAAGCTGTTTCCCGAGTCACAGGCGGCCAAGGGCAAGACCGACGAGGCGCCGGACAAGGCGCCGACCACGGAGGCGGTCGCCTTCGCGCACCTGATGAAAGGCGTGCACTGGTAGGAGGTTGAGTACCGGAGCAGTTCAACCTAGGATCGCTCCAACCCCTAGCCAGGAGGATCGATGAGGATCAAGGTCGTGATCGCGGCGCTCGCAGGGTTCCTGTTGCTCGCAGGTGTCGCGCAGGCGCACAAGCTGCCCTTTGGCATCGCCAAGAGCGAAATCAAAAGCTTCACGGCCGAGGTCTGCGCCGAGACGGAAGGGTGCCGGAACTGGCGCGTCTCTCCGTGTCAGCGCAAATCCGACCACCGAGTCGACTGCGTGTCGACCCTCGTCCTGCCCGAAGGCAGCTGCTCGTGGGTGACGATCGCGCGCGCTCCCAAAGACCTCTACGAGGTGAGGATCCATCACAAGCGGATCCTCTGCTGAGCAGGGGTGGGGCGCCGAGCGTGACGGCGCGAAAACGAAAGCACTGGGGCTGGGGGTACGAGGACCAACAGCCGCCGCGGGCTGAGGTCGAGGCCGCGGCGGCGGCGATAAGGGAGCGGCTTGGCTTCGGCGGCGAGGTGGAGGATCCGGTGCCGCTGGAGGCGGTCGAGGTCCGCGCTCCGCGCCTGAAGCCTCCCGCCGGTCTCGGCGACCTCTTCACGGACGAGAAGCACGAGCGGGTCTGCCACGCGCTGGGCAAGGCCTACCGCGACGTGGTGCGAGGCTTCCGCGGCGAGTTCGAGAACCAACCCGACCTGGTCGCCTCACCGCGCGATGAGTCCGAGATCGAGACGGTGCTGAGCTGGGCCGAGGCCGAGGGGGCGGCAATCGTCCCCTTCGGCGGCGGCACCAGTGTCGTCGGTGGTGTCGAGGGTCGGCTCGGCGAGCGGCCCTTCATCTCGCTCGACCTGCGACGGTTGGACCGGGTGCTGGAGGTCGATGCGACCTCGCTGGCGGCGCGGATACAAGCCGGGGCGACCGGCCCCGGCCTGGAGGACCAGCTGCGCGAGCACGGCCTCACCCTGCGCCACTTCCCCCAGTCCTTCGAGTACTCGACCCTGGGCGGCTGGATCGCGACCCGGGCCGGCGGTCACTTCGCCACCCTCTACACCCACATCGACGACCTGGTCGAGTCGGCGCGCGCGATCACGCCGCGGGGGACCTGGGAGAGCCGGCGCCTGCCGGGCTCGGGCGCCGGGCCCTCGCCGGACCGAGCGCTGGTCGGCTCAGAGGGCATCCTCGGCGTCATCTCCGAGGCGTGGATGAGGGTGCGGCCGCGCCCGCAGTTCAAGCTCTCGCGCGGGGTCGAGTTCGACGACTTCCTCGCCGCCGCCGCCGCGGTGCGCGAGATCTCGCAGTCCGGCTTGCACCCGGCCAACTGTCGCCTGCTCGACGCCTTGGAGGCCGGCACGACCGGCGCCGGCAGCGGCGAGAGGAGCCTGCTCGTGCTCGGCTTCGAGTCCGCCCACCACCCCGTGGACGACCTCATGCGCCAGGCCCTCGACATAGCCCGAGACCACGGCGGCACCCCCAACAGCCCGCCGACGGGCCGAAAACGGCGTTCCGGGTTCCGTTTTAGGCCCACCGACGGGGAGGGGGACGCGGTGGGCGCCTGGCGCAGCGCCTTTCTCTTCGCGCCCTACCTGCGCGACACGTTCGTCGCCTGCGGCGTTCTCTCCGACACCTTCGAGACCGCGATCACCTGGGACCGCTTCGAGCAGTTCCACGCCACCGCGATGGAGGCGGCGCGAAGCAAGGTCGCCGAGATCTGCGACGCGCCGGCGGCGGGGCCGGGAGCGCCCCGGGTCAGCTGCCGCTTCACCCACGTCTACCCCGACGGCCCTGCGCCCTACTTCACGGTGATGGCGCCGGCGGTGCGGGGCGGTGAGGTCGAGCAGTGGGACGAGATCAAGGCGGCGGCCTCGGAGGCGGTGATCGAGGGCGGCGGCACGATCACCCACCACCACGCGGTTGGTCGCGATCACCGCCCCTGGTACGACCGTCAGCGTCCGGCTCCCTTCGCCGCCGCCCTGCGCGCCGCCAAGGCCGAGCTGGATCCGGCCGCCATTCTTAACCCGGGTGTCCTGATCGACCCGGACTGAGCGCTACCCTCCCGCGACACCGCCATGGGCACGATCACCTCCGAGCATCCGACGATCTCCGCCGAGACGGCCGAGCCTGTCGTGCCGCGGCGCTCACCGCTGCAGGCCGCGATCAAGACCGGGCGGCCGCAGGAGTGGATCAAGAACGTCTTCGTGTTCGCCGGGCTGCTCTTCTCCGGCAAGTTCGGCGACAGCGGTGCCGTGTTCGAGGCGGTCCTCGCCTTCGTCGCCTTCTGCGGCATCTCCAGCGCCGGCTACTACGTCAACGACCTGATCGACGTCGAGCTCGATCGCAAGCACCCGAAGAAGCGCTTCCGCCCGCTGGCCGCCGGCGAGCTCTCCGAGGGGACGGCGAAGGCGATCGCGCCGATCCTCGCCGCCGTTGCGATTGCCCTCGCCTTCCTCGCCGTCAATTGGGAGGTCGGCGTGATGGTGGTCGGCTACGGGGTCGCCCAGATCGCCTACAGCCTCGGCCTGAAGCAGATCGTGATCGTCGACGTGATGGTTCTCGCCGGCCTCTTCATCCTCCGCGTCGCCGCCGGCGCCAGCGCGGTCGACGCCCACGCCTCCGAATGGCTGCTGCTCTGCACCGGCATGCTCGCCCTCTTCCTCGGCGTCACCAAGCGCCGCCAGGAGGCGGTCTCGGAGCTGCACGAGGGGACCAGCAGCCGCCCGGTGCTGGAGCATTACTCACTGCCCTTCCTCGACCAAATGGTGGCCATGGTTACGACCGGCACCGTGATCAGCTACTCGATCTACGCCGTCGACTCGCCGCTCGTCGGCAACCAGATGATGTGGACGATCCCACCCGCCGTCTACTGCATCTTCCGCTACCTCTACCTGATCTACGACCGCGCCGACGACCGCTCGACCGCCGCCATCGTCGCCGGTGACCGACCGCTGATCGCCGGCGCCTTCGCCTTCGCCGCCGTCGCCTTCCTCTTGCTCTACGTCTTCAACTAGCGCCGCGTCGGCGGGCTAGCCGACTTCCATCTCGGGCCCCTGCAGCGGGCCCTCGGCGAGGTAGAAGCGGGCGCGGCCGAGCTCCTCGTCGTTGATGTGGACGACGGCGGCGTGGGGGCCGGCGCTGGAGAAGGTCGTGCGGGTGCCGATCGACATCACCAGGCGCTGCTCCTGGCCGGCCGGCATTCCGGGCGGGCGGCCGGTCTCGAACTCGGCCGAGAAGCCGTCGCCGAGCTCGACGCCGTCGGGATCGTGAATGTTGAGCTGCAGGCTGTGGCGCTGGTTGGTCTCGTCCCAGCCGACGTCAACGCCGAGGGCGATGTGGAAGCCCCATTCCTGTGGCAGCTCCGGAAAGCGGAGGACGTTCCAGCCGCCGCCGGTCATGTAGAGCTTGCCGTTGACGGCCTCGCTGTGATCCGCCAGGAGGAGGAAGCCGATCTTCACTGCGTCACCGGCAGGTCGGAGAGCAGCTCGACCTTGCCCTGGCGGCGGAACTGCAGGTCGATCGTCTCGTTCTTGCGGTAGGTGCCGAACAGGCCCAGGTACATCGCCAGCCAGCGGCCGGCGCCGACCTTCTCCTTGACGATCTCGCGCTTGAAGACGATCTCACCGGCACGCACCTCGTAGTCTGCGCCCTCGCGCTGCTCGACGCCGTTTACGAACACCGTGTACGGTGCTTCGGCGCCGGCCGGCAGCTTCAGCCGTCGCCCCGCCGCGTAGCTGCCCTTCGGTATCTCGGTCGTCGTCTCGTTCATGGAATCGGCTGGCGCTTTTGTATGCCTATAGGACGCAAAAAGCGCCAGGCACTCGGGCTACTGGCCCTCCAGAGTCTCGCGCACGGCGTCGAAGGGCGTCTCGTAGTCGGTCGGGTCCAGCTCCTCCCGTCTCATCCCGCCGCGGTAGGGCACGAACTGGCCGTCGCCGCGAACGTCGACGCCGGCGACCGGTTTGCGCAGCAACCCACGCCCACTCAGCTGCAGCCGCGCTCGGACCTGATCGCCGGGCGCGTAATCCCGCAGCGCCGACACCGGCCTCGCCGGCCCCTCGGCCCGGATGTCAAGTGCCCGCTGCCGCATCGCCCCGATCGCCAACTCGAGATCGTCGAACGACTGATGCGACACCTGCGACCCGTTTCTCACCGTCAGCTTCCAGCTCATCGGGCAGTGGGGCGTGCTGGGGGAAGGGCGGAGGGTGTCTTCGCCGGGCGCGGCGGTCTCTTTTTCGCTCGGTCTAACTCAGCAAGTAGCGCTGCGCTCCCAGCGAAAAAGGCAGCGCACGGCGAAGACACCCTCCGCCCTTTGCTGATTACGCGCCGCGCCGCGGCCGCTTCGGCCGTCGCGCCGGGGGACCGACGATTTTCTCGGGGCCCTGGCGCTCGGCGACCGGGGCGTAGGCACGGTCCCGCTTGCCGGTGTAGATCTGGCGCGGACGGGCGATCTTCTGCTCGGAGTCGTCGCTCATCTCCATCCACTGCGCGAGCCAGCCGGCGGTGCGGGGGATGGCGAAGACGACGGTGAACATCTCGGTCGGGATCTCCAACGCCTCGTAGATGATCCCGGAGTAGAAGTCGACGTTCGGGTAGAGCTTGCGCGAGGTGAAGTACTCATCGTCGAGCGCCCGCTTCTCCAGCTCGCGCGCGATCTCGACCAGCGGGTTGTACTGCGTCGCCTCGAAGACCTCCTCCATATGTTGCTGGATGATCCGCGCCCGCGGGTCGTAGTTCTTGTAGACGCGGTGGCCGAAGCCCATCAGTTTCTCTTCGCGCCCCTTCACCCGCTCGAGGAAGTCGGGGATGTTCTCGACCGACTCGATTCGGCGCAGCATCCGCAGCACCGCCTCGTTGGCGCCGCCATGCAGCGGCCCGTAGAGCGCTGCGACCCCAGCAGTGACGGCCGAGTAGGGATCGACGCCGGAGGAGCCAACCCCCCGCACGGCGTTGGTCGAGCAGTTCTGTTCGTGGTCGGCGTGGAGGATGAAGAGGACGTCGAGCGCCCGCGCTAGCCGCTCGTCAGGCTCGTACTTGACCTCGGTCTTCTTGAACAGCATTGAGAGGAAGTTCTCGGGGAAGTTGAGGTCGTTGTCCGGATAGACGTAAGGCAGGCCCATGTTGTGCCGGTAGGAGAAGGCGGCGAGGGTCGGCATCTTGGCGATCAGCCGCACCGCCGCCATGTAGCGCTCCTCGGGATCGTCGATGTCCTTCGCGGCGGGGTAGAAGGTAGAGAGGCCGCCGACGCCGGCGAGCAGGATGCCCATTGGGTGGGCGTCGTAGCGGAAGCCCTCGAAGAACTGCTTGATGTCCTCGTGGACGAAGGTGTGGTGGGTGATGTCGTAGACCCAGCGGTCGAGCTGCGGCTGGGTAGGCAGCTCGCCGAAGATCAGTAGGTAGGCGACCTCGAGGAAGCTGGACCGCTCGCAGAGCTGCTCGATCGAGTAGCCGCGGTGTTCGAGGATGCCGGCCTGGCCGTCGATGAAGGTGATCGCGGAGCGGCACGAGGCGGTATTGGTGAAGGCCGGGTCGTAAGCCATCAGGCCGAATTCGTCCTCGTCGACTTTGATCTGGCGCAGGTCCATCGTCCGCACCGTGCCGTCGGCGATCGGCAGCTCGTAGCGGCGCCCGGTGCGGTTGTCGGTGACGGTGAGCGACTCCGAGCCGGGGGTGGCGCCCCCGTCGGCGGCTGCGTCTGCGGTCTGCTGCTCGGTTGCCATCACCCCTCCTCAGGCGCGCGGGTGTCAAAGACTGGAGGGGCCAGTATCGCAGTTCGGATCGCCCGGCCTGTGACGCTTCGGATAAGGCCAGACGGCTTGCGCGACGCTAACCGGCGGCGCCGGCGAGCGGCTCGAAACGGGTCATCGCGATCAGGTCGCCGAAGCGCTCGTCGATCTCCTCGCGGGTCAGTCGCGAGACTCGCTCGGTGCCGAACTCCTCGACGTTGAAGGAGGCGAGCACGGTCCCGTAGCCCATCGCCCGGCGCAGGCTCGCCTCGTCGATCGAGCCTTCGTGGCTGTCGAGGTAGCCGAGGAAGCCGCCGGCGAAGCTGTCGCCGGCGCCGGTCGGGTCGCGCACGTCCTCGAGCGGGAATCCCGGCAAGGCGAAGAAGGCATCCGCGGTGAAGAGGGCCGCCCCGTACTCGCCCTGCTTGGCGACGACCGCGCGCGGTCCCCGGTCCATGACCGCTCGGGTGGCGCGGGCGAGGTTCGACTCGCCGGTCAGCTGTCGGATCTCGGCGTCGTTGACGATCACGCAGTCGACCTCGGCGATCGCGGCCCACAGCGAGTCCTTGGCGGTGTCGATCCAGAGGTTCATCGAGTCCAGCGCGCAGAAGCGTGCGCCGCCGCACTGGGCGCGGACCTGGCGCTGCAAGTCGGGCTGGATGTTGGCGAGGAAGAGGACGTCGGCGGCCTTGGACTCCTCGGAGAGCTTCGGCTCGAACTCGCCGAAGACGCCGAGCTGGGTGTCTTCGGTGTGGGCGACGTTGAGGTCGTAGTCGTAGCGGCCGCGCCAGAAGAAGGACTTGCCTCCTTCGACCCGCTCGATGTCGCCGACGTGGACACCGCGACTCTCCAGCACCTCGAACTCGGCAGCGCCGAAGTCCTCGCCGACCGGGCCGACCGGCCGCACCTCGGTGAAGAAGCTGGCGGCGAGCGAGAAGTGGACCGCGGTCCCGCCCAGCATCCGGTCCCGCTCCCCGAACGGGGTGCGGACGGAGTCAAAGGCGATCGAGCCGACGACGGTGAGCGACATGGCGGCGAGGATATCCAGCCGAACCGGCGCTTGACTCCCCTGGGGGAAAGGGGCTCACTTCCGATGGCGAATATGGTTCGCGGCCGTGAAGGCGATCCAGATAGAGGAGTTCGGCGGGCCCGAGAAGCTCCAATACGTGGATCTGCCCGACCCCGAGCCCGGCGAGGGAGAGGTTCTCGTCGAGGTCGCCCGCAGTGGCATCAACTTCGCCGACACCCACGCCACCCGCAACGACTACCTGGCCGAGCAGGCGCTGCCGCTCGTCCCCGGCGCCGAGGTCAGCGGTAGGACTGGGGACGGGCGCCGCGTCGCCGCGATCCTCGCCAACGGCGGCTACGCCGAGAAGGTGGCGGTGCCGGAGGCGCTCCTGGTGCCGGTCCCGGACGAGGTCGACGACGACCGCGCCGCGGCGCTGTTGCTGCAGGGCCTGACCGCGATGGCGCTCGTGCGCCGCTGCGCCCGCATCGAGCCGGGGGAGACGCTGGTGGTCGAGGCGGCCGCTGGCGGCACCGGCTCGCTCGCCGTCCAGCTCGGCAAGCAGGCCGGGGCGAAGGTAATCGGACTCGCCTCTAGCGAGGAGAAGCGGGCGATGGTCGAGGGCCTTGGTGCCGACGCGACGGTCGACTCCCGCGCCGAGGACTTGACGGACGCGATCCGCGCCGCCAACGACGGCAAGCGGGTGGACGCGGTCCTCCACATGAGCGGCGGCGATGCCTTCGACGCCGAGCTCTCGGCGCTGGCGCCGCTGGGACGGATGGTGGTCTTCGGGATCGCCTCGCGCGAGCAGCGCGACGTCTCGACCGCGCGGCTGCTGCGCGGCTCCAAGTCCGTGATCGGATTCTGGCTCGTGCACCTGCTGATGCGGCGCGAGATCGTCGCGCCGATGATCGGCGAGCTCTTCGACCTGGTGGCGCGCGGCGAGCTGGAGGTCAGCGTCGGTGACGTCTACCCGCTGTCCGATGCGGCGCGGGCGCACGAAGATCTGGTCGCCCGTCGCACCACCGGAAAGCTCCTCCTGGATCCCGCGAGATGAACGCATCCGACATTCACCCCCCTCTGGTGTGGTCGAAGTCGGATGGGTGCCTTCGATGACCGCCTTCAAGGAGCTGGGGCTGGCGGCGGAGATCCAGCAGGCGCTCGACGAGCTCGGCTACGAGGATCCGACGCCGATCCAGGAGCAAGCGATTCCGGAGCTGCTCGCCGGTCACGACGTGATCGGCCAGGCGCAGACGGGCACCGGCAAGACCGCGGCCTTCGGCCTTCCCCTGCTCCAGTACGTGGACCCAACCGAAGACGAGGTGCAAGCGGTCGTCCTCACCCCGACCCGCGAGCTCTGCATCCAGGTGACGCAGGCGCTGCGCGCCTACGCCGAGCACCTCGACGTCGAGATCGTCGCCGTCTTCGGCGGCGCCCCGATCCGCTCCCAGCAGTCGCAACTGCGGGCCGGCGCCCAGGTCGTGGTCGCCACGGTCGGCCGCATGATGGACCTGATGTCGCGCCGCTCACTGGTCCTCACCGCGGCCCGCTACGTCGTCCTCGACGAGGCGGACGAGATGCTCGACCTCGGCTTCATCGAGGACGTCGAGAAGATCCTGCGGATGTGCCCCAGCGGGCGCCAGACGGCGCTCTTCTCGGCGACCATGCCGCCGCCGATCAAGAAGCTCGCCGAGAGCTACATGTACGACCCGGTCACGATAAAAATCACGCCAAAGAAGCTGACCGTCGACGCGATCGAGCAGGCCTTCCTCGAGGTCCCCGCGAAGGAGAAGTCCTCGCGGCTGATCGAGCTGCTGCGCTCCGAGGAACCGGAGCAGGCGATCGTCTTCTGCCGCACCAAAATCGGCGCCTCGCGGCTGGAGAAGACGCTGAAGGACAAGGGCCTCGACGTCAAGGCGCTGCACGGCGACATGAGCCAGGGCTCGCGCGACGGCGTCATGATCGCCTTCAAGGACCATCGCCTGAAGCTGCTCGTCGCCACCGACATCGCCGCCCGCGGCCTCGACGTCGAGCACGTCACGCACGTCATCAACTTCGACGTCCCCGCCTCCTCGGAGGTCTACGTCCACCGCATCGGCCGCACCGGCCGGGTCGGCCGCACCGGCCGCGCCATCACCCTCGTCACCCCGGCCGAGCGCGACGAGATCGGCCGCATCGAGCGCGACGTCAAGACCTCGATCGGCGAGTGGGAGAGCCCGGAGGAGCGCCTCGAGCACGCGCCGCGGCCGCGGCGCCGCGAGCGCAAGCCGGAGCAGCCGTCCAAGCCGGCGGCTGCCTCCGCCAACGGCGATAAGACGACGAAGCTGTTCGTCAACCGCGGCGAGCGCAGCGGCATCAGCGAGGAGGATCTGCGCTGGGCCCTGCGCGAGGGCGCCGTTCTCGCCGAGGAGGACGTCCACGACGTCCGCGTCCTGCACCGCTTCTCCTTCGTCGAGGTCTCCCCCGAGCACGCCGACCGCACCGTCGAGTACCTCGACGGCACGAAGCTGAAAGGCAAGGAGATCCGGCTGGAGATCGCCAACAGCTGAGCGTTCCCCGATTGATACCTGATCAGGTATCATGGCAGGATGCAATCGGCAAGCGCGCTCCTGCGAGAGATGCGGCGCGAGGCCGGCTTCTCCCAGCGCGCCCTCGCAGAGCGTGCCGGCACCTCGCAACCGGCCGTGGCCCGATACGAGCGTGGGGTTGCGACGCCCTCTCTGGAGACCCTCGGGCGGCTGGCGCGGGCCTGCGGGCGGCGGCTTAGGCTCAGCGCCGAAACGCCACCCGACCCGCATGACGTCGAGCTGGCCGAGGCGCTGCTTGGTTTGGAGCCACTCGAGCGCCTACATGCCCTGCAGCGCTACGGACGCCTTCGCGCCCTGGCGTACGAGGGGAAATGACCGATTTCGATCCCTTGGCGCTCCTGCGGGCCCTCGTCGACCATGAGGTCGACTTCCACGTGATCGGCGCCGTGGCCGCGTGGCTACAGGGCAGTCCGACGGTCACCATCGATCTCGACGTGATGCCGCGGCGAGATCTCGAAAACGCCGAACGGCTCGCGACGGCGCTCAACGGGCTAGGGGCGCGCCATCGTGCCGACCGCTCTCCGCGCGAGCTGGAGGGCGCGGACTTCCTGGGCTGGCAGATGCAGCACTTCGATACGGAGGCGGGCCCACTCGACGTCGTCCCGCACGCCGCTGCGATCGGCGGCTTCGAGGATGTCGCGACCGTCGAGCTGACACTGGGCGACCTCTCGATCCGGGTCGCCACGATCGACGAGGTGATCGCCTCCAAGGAGGAGCTCCGACGTCCCAAGGACACCGCTGCCCTGCCGGCGCTCTATGCGGCCCGCGAAGCGCAGCGGCGAAAGAGAAGCTAGCCGCCGGTCAGCTCGGCGATCCGCTCG
The DNA here is from genome assembly GCA_963817945.1 of uncultured Solirubrobacterales bacterium. Lineage (GTDB taxonomy): Bacteria > Actinomycetota > Thermoleophilia > Solirubrobacterales > 70-9 > VRUE01. The sequence continues at coordinate 223,446 of CAWFQH010000002.1, forward strand.
AAGAGGCGGTCGAAATCGATCGGCTTGGTGACGAAGCCGTCGATCGCCAGGGCGCTGTCGCCGTCCGCGTCAGCGCCCTCCTTGTGGGCACTGACGATCAGGGCCGGGATCTCGACCCCTTCGGCGCGCAGCTCGCGCAGGGCGTCGATGCCGGACTTGCGCGGCATCATCGCGTCGAAGAGGAGTAGGTCCGGTGGCTGGGACGGATCGCGGCGCACGGCGTCGATCGCCTCCTGGCCGTCGCATGCCGTCTCCACTTCGTGGCCGGCCATCTCCAGCCGCGTGCGGATCAGCAAGAGGATCGTCTCGGAGTCATCGGCGACGAGGATCCGGGCCATCAGCGCGTCTCCGCCTCGGCCGGGTTGGCGGCTAGGCCATCGCTGCCAGCCGCGGTGGGCTCCCTCGCCGTCACCGGCAGCCGGAAGCGGAAGGTCGATCCGTCACCCGGGGCGGACTCGGCTGCGATCGTGCCGCCGTGCAGCTCGACCAGCGATTTGGAGATCGCGAGGCCGAGACCGGTGCCCCCGACGCGCTGGGTCATCCCGGCGTCGCCGCGGGTGAAGCGCTCAAAGATGTACTCCAGCTGGTCGCTCGGTATGCCTGGCCCGTCGTCGCTCACGGCGATCTCCACTTCAGCACCGCGGCGGGAAGCCGTTACGTGGATTGCCGCTCCCTGCGGCGAGTACTCGTTCGCGTTGGTGAGCAGGTTGACGAGCACCTGGCGAATCCGATCGCGGTCGGCCTCGACGCGGGGGAGGTCAGCCTCGATCTCCTCCGCTAGAGCTTGTTCTCGGGCCGCCGTTTGGCTGCGCATGGTGCGGGTCGCCTCTTCGACCAACGAGGCGACGTCGGTCGGCGCCGGAGCGATCGTCAGCCGCCCAGCGTCGCTGCGCGCCAGGTCGAGCAGGTCGTTGAGCAGGCGGACGACATGGCGGGTGTTGTCGAGGATGATCTCGACCGTCTCGGCCTGCTTCGGGGTGAGCTGGTCGCTCTCCAGCATCAGCAGCTCGGCGAATCCCTGCACCGAGGTCAGCGGGCTGCGCAGCTCGTGCGAAGCGGTGAGGACGAACTCGTCTTTCATCCGTTCGAGCTGGTCTCGTTCACCGGCGCGGCGCTGCAGCTCCTCGGCCATCGCGTTGAAGGCAGTGCCCAATTGCGCGGTCTCCGAGAGTCCGCCAACCTCGACCCTGGCCTCGAGGTCGCCGCCCGCGAGCCGTTCGGAGGCCGCGACCAGGTCCTCCAGGGGCCTTCGCATCGTCGCGATCATGCCGCTGAAGAGCAGCGCCGCGCCGGTCAAGCCCGCGATCAGACCGGCGCCAACGAGCAGAGCGGTATCGCGGGTCTTGTCGGAGATTTCGTCCCGCAGCGCTTCGCGGTGCAGCGCCTGGCCCCGGACCGTCTCCCTGGCCTGGGCGGGGTTGCGACCGGCGGCGAGGTCGTTGCGGGCGGCGATCTCGACCTGGTAGGAGCGCGCGGTCGCGTCCTCGAAGTCCTGGCGCTGCTGCAGGAAGCGGGCGACCCCCACCATCGCCAGGCCGGTCAGCACCGCAAAGGCGATCGCAAAGCCGATGATCAGCCGGTTGGCGAGCGATGGGCTCAGCCGAAAACGTCGTCGGGAATATGCTTGCGAGCCGATGGGCGACGAGGCTACAGGCACGGCGGACGGCTTGAGCGCGGAGCGATTGAGCGTGCATCTCTGGTTCTTCGCGATTGAGCGAAGCGCGATCCTGTATGTCTGAGGCGCCGCAGGGGATCGACCCGGCGGGTGTGGAGGACTGGTTCGCGGAGCACGTCGCGGGGGCCGAGGCGCCGCTCTCCTTCGAGCGGATCTCGGGCGGCCACTCCAACCTCACTTACCGCGTGAGCGACGCCGCCGGGCGCAGTTGGGCGCTGCGGCGACCGCCGCTCGGTAAGCGGCTCGGCTCCGCCCACGACATGGGCCGGGAGCACAAGGTCGTCTCCGCCCTCGGTCCGACCGAGGTGCCCGTGGCACCAGTCGTCGGCCTCTGCGAGGACGACTCGGTCAATGAAGCGCCCTTCTACGTGATGGAGTTCGTCGAGGGGCCGATCCTGCGCGGCCTGGCCGAGGCCGACGCCTTCCCCGACGAGGGGGACCGGCGCGCGATCGGCGAGCGCGTCGCCGACACCCTGGTCGCGATCCACGCCGTCGACCCAGACGCGGTCGGCCTCGGCGACCTCGGGCGCAAGGAGGACTACGTCGCCCGTCAGCTGCGGCGCTGGCACGGGCAGTGGGAGAAATCGAAGACGCGCGAGCTGCCGGCGATCGACTCGGTCCACGAGCGGCTCGCAGCGCGCATCCCCGAGCAGGGGCCGGCGACGATCGTCCACGGCGACTACCGGCTCGACAACATGATCCTCACGCCGGCGGGCGAGGTGGCGGCGGTGGTGGACTGGGAGCTCTGCACGCTCGGCGACCCGCTCGCCGACGTCGGCCTGCTGATGGTCTACTGGCCCGAAGCGGGCGAGGACGAGATCTCGCTCGGCCAGCCGGCGACGATGGCAGCCGGCTTTCCCACCCGCGAGGAGCTGAAGGTGCGCTACGCCGAGCGCTCCGGCCGTGACCTCTCAGCGCTCGACTTCTTCGTCGCGCTGGGCTACTGGAAGCTGGCGATCATCCTCGAGGGGGTCTACGCCCGCTACGCCGCCGGCCAGTACGGCAAGGTCGACGAGGGAATCCAGCACTTCGCCCGCCTCGTCGAGCGCCTCGCCGAGGCAGCGGACGAAGCCGAGCGGCGCGCCGGCTGAGCGCCCTGTCGAAGGCAGGCCAATCCTCAGATCGGTCGCGGGGCGTGCCTCGGCTCCAACGTCCCTTCCGCTTCGGCCTCGGCGCGCTTGGACCAGCGGTTCAGCTCGCGGCGGGCGAGGACCATCTTGTGGACCTCATCGGGGCCGTCGGCGAGGCGCAGCATGCGGCTGAACCGCCACAGCGCGGCGAGCGGCGTGTCGTCGGTCATCCCCAGTGAGCCGTGCACCTGGATCGCCCGGTCGAGCACGTCCATCACCATGTTGGCGGCGACGATCTTGATCGCCGAGATCGCCTGACGGGCGGCGCGCTTGCCCTCGGTGTCCATCTTCCAGGCCGCGTACATGGTCAGCAGCCGCGCCTGGTCGATCTCCATCCGCGAGCTGGCGATCGCCTCCTGCACGAACTGCTTCTCGCCCAGCGGGCCGCCGAAGGCCTGGCGCTCGTTGGCGCGACGGCACATCATCTCGTGCGCCCGCTCGGCGGTCCCGATCGCCCGCATGCAGTGGTGGATGCGCCCCGGCCCCAGCCGGTCCTGGGCGATCGCGAAGCCCTTGCCCTCCTCGCCGAGCAGGTTGGCGACCGGCACGCGGCACTCTTCGTAGCGGATCTCGCAGTGGCCGGGGCCGGCGCTGTGGCCCATCACCGGGATCGGCCGGACCAGGTTGAAGCCCGGCGTGTCGGTGGGGACGCAGATCATCGAGGCGCGCGCGTAGGGATGGGCGTCGGGATCGGTGACGACCATCGCGATCGCCAGCTCGGCGCCCATCGCGCCGGAGGTGAACCACTTATGCCCGTCGATCACCCACTCGTCGCCGTCGCGGACGGCACGGGCCTGCAGGAGAGTTGGGTCAGAACCCGACACCTCGGGCTCCGTCATCGAGAAACAGGATCGAATCCGTCCCTCCAGCAGCGGCTCCAGCCAGCGCTCACGCTGCTCCTCGGTCCCGTGCTCGGCGAGAATCTCCATGTTGCCGGTGTCGGGCGCGGAGCAGTTGAAGGCCATCGGCGCCGCGGCTGGGCTGCGGCCCATCTCCTCGCAAAGCAGCCCGTACTCCCAGTTGCTGAGGCCGGGACCGAAGCGCTCGTCGGGCATGAAGAGGTTCCAGAGACCGTCCGCTCTGGCGCGCTCGCGGACGTCGATCAGGATCTGCGGGTAGGGGACGCCCGGTGCGACCTCGGCGTCAAGCGCTTCCATGATCTCCCGCTCCTGCGGGTAGATGTGGTCGTCCATGAAGTCGAGGATGCGCTCACGCAGCGCCTCGACCTGGGGGCTCGGCTTGAAGTCCATCGCTGGGAAAGCTAACCGAGCGCGCTGTAGCGCGCGAAGAGCTCGCCGTCCTCCTCCAGCAGCCAGGACAGCTCGAGCGGCGCGACCTCGGGCAGCTCGCCCTCGATGATCCGCGGCGCCTGGCCGCCGGAGAGCTTTGGGGCGATCGTCAGGAAGAGGTCGTCGACGAGGCCAGCGGCCTGCAGCTTGGCGTAGAGGTGGGGGCCGCCCTCGCAGAGAAGCGCGCGGACTCCGCGCTCCTGGCGCAGGTGGCGTAACCCCTCCGCCAGGTCGACCGACTCCTCGTGGCGGACGACCTCCAGCGAGGCGGCGGTGTCCGGCGGCTCGGTCTCGGAAGTCGTGAAGACGACCACCCGGGCCTCGGCTTCGTCGAACAGCGGCGCGTCCCAGGGCAGGTCGAGGCGGCCGCTGACGATTGCCATCAGGGGCTCGGGGGGGAGGCCGCGGCGCTCGCGGCGCTCCCGCTTCTCCTGCTTGCGGACCGGGCGGCTGTAGCGCTCGACCCGCATCGTCCCGGCGCCGATCATCACCGCGTCGAAGCGGGTCCGCAGACCCGCCAGCATCGCCGTGTCGGCGTCGGAGCCGATCGGGCCGGAGCGCCCTTCGATCGTCGCCCGCCCGTCTACCGTGACGACGAAGTTCATCGCCACGAACGGCCGCTCGTCGGTGCCCTGCTCCCAGGGGCAGTAGAGGTCGAGCTGCTGCTCGACCGTGACCGGCTCGGGATCAGGCAGCAGACGCCTCACGAGCTGCAGCCTATGCGCTTCTCGCGGAGCTCAGCTGTAGTCGTGCCAGCCGGCGAACTCACGCCCGGCGAAGTCCTGCAGCGCGGCGACGTCGGCGCCGAAGCGACCGCGGACCGTCTCGAAGAGATCGTCGGGCAGCGTCGGCTTTGGCGCCGGGGGCTTCTCCGGATCGTGGACGACCTTCTCGACGACCCAGCGCAGGGACTCCGGCAGGCGATCGAAGTTGCGGTCGAATGAGCGTAGGCCCGGCAGTTTCACCAGCTTCTCCATCACCTGGTATTTGTCGCCCTGCTTGGCGCTCGACTTCTCCCACTCGCGGTCGAACTGCTCGGAAATGAAGTCCTCGTCGACGCCGGCGAAGCGGAAGGCCTTGCGCATCGTCTCCTCGCGTTCGGTCTGTAGCTCCTCCTGCGTGATGATCTCGATCTGGGAACGGTCGAACAGCTCCAGGTAGGCCTGCAGCTGCATCCAGTACTTGGAGCGGTGCATGTAGGAGCTGTCGGGGTCCGAGAGGGTCGGGATCAGCTCACGCGTCTCGTAGCCGGCGCCGGTCGCGTGCACCCAGTGCGAGAGGATCCGCTTGATCGGGTCGCGCACCATGTAGAGCAGGCGGGCGTCGGGGCAGTGCTCGCGGATCCGCTGCGGCACGCCCTCGAAGGAGGGCAGGTTGGTGTAGTGGGGCGAGGACTCGCCGCGCACCGGGAAGCGATCGTCGAAGCGGCTCGCGTACCAGTCGAGGCCGAGATCCCAGTTCAGCTCCTCGACGAAGAAGTTGAGCTCCTTCGGCTTCGACATCTGGATTTGCGGGTGCAGGCCGAGGTAGTGGTGGATGCTGGTCGTGCCGCACTTCAGCCCGCCGATGATGATCAGGTTCGGCAGCTGCGCGTGGCGTTTGCGGCGGCGGCGGAAGCGGCTGCGGCGGTCGCCCGTGTAGCGCTCGCGGGCACGGGCGCACATCGCTTCGTCGGCGGGGTCTGGACGCAGTGCTGGGGTCGTCGCGGTGGTCTCGGGCTCTGACACGAGCGGGCTAGTGTAGCTGCGATGCCACTCGCCGACTTCAGCTCCAGCTTCGAGGCATTTGGCCGCGCCGCGACCGAGTTCTTCGGCAACCTCTCCCGCATCGACTGGACGGCGATCGCGATCGCGCTCGCCTTCCTCGCGGCGATGCAGCTCGCCCGTGCCTGGGCCTGGCGCAACGTCCTCCGCGCCGCCTATCCGCAGGCCCGCATCTCCTTTCTGCCCCTCAGCGCGGCCTACCTGGCGGGTGCCGGAATCAACGCGATCGTGCCGGCGCGAGCCGGCGACGTGACCAAAGTCTTCCTCGTCAAGCGCCAGATCCCCGACTCCTCCTACCCGGCGGTCACGTCGTCCTTCCTGGTGCAGACGGTTTTCGACACGACCGTCGGGCTGCTGGTGCTCGGCTACGCGATCACCCAGGGGCTGTTGCCCGAGCCGCCGCAACTGCCGAACCTGCCGGCGTTCGAGCTCTCCTTTTGGGCCGAGCACCCGCGGATCTTCCTGATCGTCACCGGCGCGCTGCTGCTGGCGGCTGCGATCGCTGTCTACCTGCTGGCCCACCGGGTTCGCCGCTTCTGGGACCGGGTCAAACAGGGCGTGATCATCCTCGGGACGCCCCGCCGCTACCTGCGCGAGGTCGCCGCCTGGCAGGGGGTCGGCTGGCTCTGCCGCTTCGCCGCCTTCTGGTTCTTCCTCGAGGCCTTCGGCATCGGTGGCTCTGTTGGCAACGTGATGCTGGTGATGAGCGTGCAGGCGATCGCCAACATAGTCCCCTTCACCCCCGGTGGCGCCGGCGCCCAGCAGGCCCTTCTCGTCGCCACCCTCCACGGCCCCTCGCGCAGCGTCGTCCTCGCCTACTCGGTCGGCACCCAGATCGCGATGGCGGCCTGGTCGGTCGTGCTCGGCTTCGTCGCGATCCTGCTGGTCTTCCGCACGACGGACTGGCGCGGCCTGATCCGCCAGGCGGAGGAAGACCAGGCGCTCGAGGCCAAGGCGCCGGCCGAGGCGGGCTAGCTCGACCAGCCGGGGTAGCGCCCCGCACCCGCCAGCGCGGTTCCTCGCTGGGGGCGAACTCGCCGCCTCGACCCGGGCGGTCGGCGCGGTGGACAACGCGCTCCCATCCCAGGCCAGGTAGGTAAAGCCCGTTAGTAATTGAACGCCGCCGCGGCGTTGGAACAGGTGGTCGGGTAACGCCGCCAGTCGGTATGGGTACGTTCCGGCATGAACACCAAGGCGCGCGTCATCCTCACGATGGTCCTTGGAATTGTGATGGGCGTGACCACCTGGCTGAGCGCCGAATGGTCTTCGCCACCGGGGTCCGGATATGTCTTGTGGACCCTCATAATTCTCGTACCTTTGATCGTCGGTCGATGGTGGGTCTTGGCTGCCCTCGCGGGTCGGCTTATCGCCTTGGTGGCTCTTCAACTGACCGACCACATGTTTCACGACTCTGATGGCTATGAAGCAGCGCTCAGCTACCTGAGCATTGCGGGCCTGGTCATTTTCGGGCTCTTCATGCTGATCTTGGTCGGCATTCGAATGGCGTTCGATCTCTGGCGCGATCGCAGAGTGACCGCCAATTCGTAAGCACTGTCTGTGTGTCCAGTTGACTGCGGTCCCTAGCTAGACCAGCCCGGGTAGAGACCGTCGACCCTCCATTGCCAAGGTGGCGTTTCGTTGGCGGGGAAGTCGTAGTGGTTGCGGCCGGGGAGCGTCTCGAGCGGGACGAGCATCGGATCGTCCTTGAGAAGGACCGCGGTCCCCGACGCGGCATCGACATCGGCCTGGGTTGCGCGTTGGACGACCCGGGACCAGCCGAGGCCAGGCCGGTAGAGCCAGTAGGTCACCTCGACCCAGCCCAGCGTGCGGCGGCGGTCGGCGACCGCGGTGAAGGCGGTCGTGCGGCGTCCCGAGGCGGTCAACGCGTCGGTGCCAGGGCGAGGCACGGCGCAGCTCTCGCGGCGGCAGCGGCGGAAGTCGACCGGGAGCAAAGGTAGGCCCGAGGGGCCGCGGCGCGCCTGCGGGGCCGGCGCCAGCGCCCGCAGCAGACGTGCCAGGGGCCAGCCGTAGGCGGGGACCAGGGGATGGCGGCGGCAGGGGCCCGGCAGTCGCGGCGCGCAGGCGATCCGGCGCGAGATCGTTCCGGCCAGATCGCGTCCCGCCTCGATCTCCCCCTCGGCGGCGATCGCCGAGATGGCGACCAGCAGCAGCAGCGCGATCAGCGCCGCCAGGCCGGCCTGCTCGACGCTGGCGGCGCCGGTTTCGCCCCGTTGCCGGCGGCGCTCCTGTCCCCGTCCTCGTCGCATGCGACCGACGCTAGGGCGGTGCGTCGCACACGTGGTGCGCCGGGTGCGCCGATTCAGGAACGGCTGTGTGACAAGACCGCTTCGCCGGTGCCCCCCGACCTGCTTACATTCGCGGGAATGGAGGGCGGAGCCTTCAACCTGTTCGGCGACCCCGACGAGTTCCGCGAGCGGATGGAGGAGCTGGCCGAGCAGATGCAGTCCTCGCAGCGGGTCGCCTGGGCCGACAACGCGATCAAGCTGGCGGTCGAGCTGACCGTCGCCTCGGTTGCCCGCCTCGACCTCTCCGGCTCCAGCGATGAGCAGGCGATGCAGGTCCGCGACGCGATCCGCGTCCTCTTCCCCGAGGCGGTCACCCTGGTCCGTGAGGCCAGGGAAGGTCTGTCCTAGCGCCCCGGCCCGGCTTTAGGCCAGGGGATCGTCGACCGTCACCTCGCGCAGGCGATGGGTGTCGACGTCGTAGACGAAACCGCGCACGGACTCGCGGCTGGCGAGGAAGGCAGAGCGGCGGACGCGGAGAATCGACTGCGCGACGTCGGCATCGACGTCGGAGAAGGACTCGATCGCGAAGGGAGGATCCTCGCCGCTCGCCTCTCGCAGCTCCACGCGAAAGCCGTCGTCGCTGAGCTTTTCCATGCCGCAGTCGGTGTGGTGGACGAGGATCACCTCGCGGGTGCCGAGCCGGCGCTGGGAGATCGCCAGCGAGCGGATCACGTCGTCGGTCACGACGCCGCCGGCGTTGCGCAGCACATGGGCATCGCCGGGGTCGAGCCCTAGCGCACCGAGGACGTCGAGACGGCAGTCCATGCAGGTGACGATCGCGATCCCCTTGGCTGGGCTGGCGCTGCCCATCAGAGCACCTCCGTCCTCAGGGTCACGGCGCTTCCCCGGCCGGCGGCAGCCGCGACCGTCTCCAAGGGTATTGCGACGAGCAGGGCCGGCACCGCGACGACGACGCTGATCAGCGCGTCGAGGCGGCGCTGCCACGGCCGCTCCGCCGGGGTCGCGATTCCCTTGTGGAGGGCGCCGAGGGCGACGTTGCGGCCGAAGGTGAAGCCGTTGAGAACCGTTTGCCACATCGTCGCGATTCCCTGGCCGGGCGCCCAGCGCGGTGCCTTCACGACCTGGTCGCGGCGGGCGACGAGGCGGCGCACGGCCTCGACCGTGAACAGGCAGCACGCCGAGGGCTCCAGGGCGGCCCAGCCGGAGCCGCCGAGCCAAGCCGAGAGAGAGGCTCGGTTAGCGAGCCGCAGCGCCTCGCCGTCGCGGAGCCCATCGAGCTCGCGCAGGGCCTCCTCGGCACTTGGCGGCGGTCCGGCGACGCCGAGCCCGCAGCTCTCGCAGCGCCGCACCGGTCCGGCGCTAGCGGGCCCACTGTCGACCCAGCCGAATAGCGGCTCGCCGCAGGCTGGGCAGGGCGGATTCTCGGGACCGGCGCCCGCCTCGAGGGGCACCACCGGGGTGCGTTGCGCTTGGCTCACGGTCGGTAGCGTACGCGCCGTGCAGCTTCGCGAGATCATGACCGCCGGCGTCATCACCGCCGCGCCCGAGGCCAGCGTCGTCTCGGTCGCACGCCAGATGCGCGACAGCCGCGTCGGCTCTGTCGTGATCGTCGACCCGGGCGGCTCGCCGGTGGCGATGGTCACCGACCGTGACCTCGCGGTTCGGGCCTTGGCCGAGGAAGTACCGCCCGAGGCGCCGGTCGGCGAGTACGCCTCGCGACCACTCGTCTGCGGCGAGCCCGAGATGGAGCTCGACGAGGCGGCGGCGCTGATGGTCCAGCACCGTGTGCGCCGCCTACCCGTCGTCGACGACGGTAGGCTCGCCGGCATCGTCACGCTCGACGACATCGCCGTCCGCACGGGCAACCTCGAGGTAGCGCAGCGGATGACCGCCGAGGTGATCGAGGGCGCACTGCCCCAGTTCTACTTCCACGAGCGGGGCTGAGAGAGCCCGCATGTCGCCGAGCAGGGACGAGGTCCTGGCCAGGGAGCGTCGCTGGGCGCTGCCGGTCGCGCTTGCGACCTTGGCCGGGGTCGCGCTTCTGGTCGCCGCCACCTTCGTCGTCGGCGCGGTTAGCGGCGACGGCGACGCCGAGGTGCTGAGGTCGGTCGACGACCACGCCGGCGCCGTCACCGCCTCGGCCCTGATGCAGGGCCTCGCCTTCCTCCTCCTCGTCGCGCCGCTCTTCTACCTCTTCCGCGCCGTGCAGGCACGCAGCGAGCGGGTCCGCGGGCAGCTGATAGGCCTCGTGGTCGCCGCGCCCCTCTTCCTCGCGGTGGCCGCGATCTTGACCGCGGTCGCGACCACCGACGCTGCCTCGGAGTTCGTCGCCGGCAAGGCGACCGCCGAGCTCAGCCGGGCCGAGGCGATCGACGATTGCAGCGAGGAGGAGCGTGACGACGCCGACGCCTTCCGTGGCGACTACGGCAAAGGCCCTGCGTCGATGCAGCGCTGCGCGACGACGAAGGTGGACGACGACCGGGCCGAAGACGCGATCTCCAACGCGCCAGTGCGCGGGGTGGCGACCGGGTTCGGCTTCGGCGGTCGCATCGGCCTCGCCTTCGCGCTTCTCTACACCTCCCTCTGGGGACTCCGGACCGGCCTGCTGAGCCGCTTCTGGGGCTCGCTTGGGATGGCGATGGGAGCGGCGGCGCTCCTCCTCTTGGTCCAGTTCACGCTGATCTGGTTCCTCTACTTCGCCCTGCTCGTCGCCGGCTGGGTGCCGGGCGGGCGTCCGCCGGCCTGGGCAGCCGGCGAGGCGATTCCCTGGCCCACCCCGGGCGAGAAAGCCGCCGGCGAATTAGGTCCAGCTTCCGCCGAGGAGGAGAAGCCCCTGGACGACGAGAGGCAGCCTCGGTAGAGGTGGAGCGTCTTGTACTTTTCCCGCGCCGCCGCTAGCGGACAGCCGCTGCGTGTGTTCGGGAAAAGTTAAGCGGAACCTCTGCCGAGGCTGCCTCTCTCCCCTCCGGTCCCTTTCCCAACGGATTGCCCTCTCCCGGCACTTCCTTGCGGTACGGGAGCCAACCGCGGAAGTTGCCGCTCCACTCGCCCTGCTCCAGCTCGGCGGCGGTCAAGGGCCGGGCCGGGTGCTCGAGGGGGGACATGTGGCCGCTGGAGAGCAGGCGATCGTGGAGCTCGACGTCCGCGCTCGGGTCGCGCTGGCCGGCGTGGGTCAGGTAGCTGACGCGGGCGCAGCGCCCGGCTGAGATCTTGATCAGCTGCTCGCTCGACAGCCCCTCGCGGCGATCCTCAGGGCGGACGAGCGGGAGGTGCCACTCACCGTGCTCGAGGCTCGCCGGCTCGGAGGCTCTCATCGCGTCCCTCATCAGCTCGGCGATCAGACGGATCTCCGGCTGGGCGTCGGGATGGCAGCGCAGGTTCCAGAAGTTGTCCCACTCGGTCGCGGTGACGATCACGGTGTGCCACATGAAGGGCTCGAGCAGCCGGTTGGCGACTTGCTTGTGGACGTTCAGCCACTCCTCCGGGCGCGCCTTCTCGCGCTGAGCCGTTTCCACCTTTCCCAGCAGGTCTAGCGGCGCCTCAGCCGCAGCCGATGCCGGGTCGGTCACCAGGCCGAGCACTCTGCGCACTGCGTCGTCGCGCGCGGCCAGCCACTCGCGCTCCGCCGCCAGCTTCTTCTCTCCCTCCAGCGGGACACCCGCCTGCATGCCGGGTTGGTTAGAGCCAAACTCGACCGGGACGTAGGGGTCCTCCAGCACGCGCTTCAGCTGCTTGAAGATCGGTATCGCCCGTGAGCTGGCCGAATTGCGCGAGAAGACGCGATGGGTATTGAACTCGGCGAGGACGAAACGCGGGAAGGTCGCCTCGAGCGTGGTCAGCCGGTGACCGGCCGGGGAGATCGAATCGGCGAGGACTTTTGCGTCGAAGCTCATCGGGCGTCCAAGCTCTCAATCGCTCCGGACGGACCAGTGAGGGGCGTAATGGCCCAACATGCTCAGTTTCTACCCTTCGGCGGGGCGGCCATGAACTCGACGCGGTGGCCGCCCGGCAGGGTGACGAAAGCGCGCGGCTCGCCCCACAGCTCGCGGTGGCGCTCGGGGCCGTGGCCCGTCTCCTCCAGCGCGGCGAAGGTCGCCTCGAAGTCCTCGACGACGACGGCCGGATGGCCGATTACCGGGACCGTGGCGTGCTCGGTGTGGATCAGGTGCACCTGCGTCCCCCGGCGCTCGAGCCAGGTGAAGTTCTCGCCCAGCGCCGCGGGCACCGGGACCGGTTCGAAGCCGAGCAGCTGCAGGCATTCCGAACAGGCCTCGACCTGGTCTGGTTCGACCTCGATGGAGACGTGGTGCAGCACCGCAGCCCAGGATAGGCACCTCCGACCGCCAGTCAGGGGCCCCCGATCCTGTGCCGAGTTCGACCTTTGTCAAACATGGGTTGACAAAGGTCGAACTCGCTCATCTTGTGGTCAGACCAGCAGCGAGAGGAGGGCGACGGAGACGACGATCGCGGTTGACCAGACCACGGCCTCGGCGGTGATCTCCATGTCGAGACCGTAAGCGTGGGCGACGACCATCGAGTTGAGGCCGGTCGGCATCGCCGCCAACAGTAGGTAGGGCGCGGGGAGGTCGATCAGCGGCGCCGCGAGGAGGATCAGAAGGGCCGGCGCGACGGCGAGGCGGATGATCAAGGAGAGAGCGACCGGGCGGGTCAGCGGCGGCGGCATCGGCAGCTTGCCGTGCTCGGCGTTCTCGGCCAGGGTGGCGCCAACCGCGAAGAACCCGATCGGCAGGATCGCGACGATGATCGCCTGCGAAATATCGACGAGGACATCGGGTGCGAGCGCCTGTGGCGCCAACATGCCGGCGATCGCCGCGTAGAGGGGCGGGTTGCGGGTGAAGAAGGCGCGCACCCGTTCGCCCGGGGTTTCGCCGGCCTTGGTGCCGAAGGCGGCGCCGACCGCAAAGGCGCCGAGCAGTAGCGAGGGGCCGCTGACGAGCACGTCGTAGAGGACCGCCGTCGGTAGCTCGTCGCGACCCAGCAACGCGACGGTCAGGGGGTAACCGAGGTAACCGGTGTTCATGCAGAGGACGGCGGCGACGACGGCGCCGGTGCGGTGAGGGGCAAGGCGCAGGACGCGGCTTGCCAGCCACCAGGCGAGCAGGCCGGCGAGGGAGATCGCCAGCAGTCCCAGCCCGAGGCCGGCGCCGTGTTCGACGTCGATCTCGCTCGCCGCCAGGTTGAAGAAGATCAACGGCGGGATCAACACGTAGAGCATCGCCAGCAGCGAGCGCCGCGCCGCGATCCCGGCCCCTCGCGGCCAGCGCCGCTCAGCCCAGACCCCCACCGCGACTGCGGCAACGATCGCCGCAGCGGTCAGCAGGACGCCCATCGCCGCTCAGAGTACGTTCAAGCTCAGAAGAGCGACGCGCCGGCGTGTTCGGCGAACTCGACCAAGGGCTGGGGAATCACCCCGAAGAAAACCGTGGCTGCTGCGGCAAGGAGCGCTGGCGCCACCAGGTAGAGGCGGCGGCCGGCGTCGGAGTCGGTCGGGTCGGCCTCGGGCGAGGCACCGGCGATCGCGGGCGCGCTCGGGGCGGCTTCCCCGCCGGGCCGCATCCACATCGCCGCCACCACCCGCAGGTAGTAGGCGAGCGAGATCATCGTGCCGACCGCGATGAAGACCGCGAGCCAGGCGTAGTCGCCCTCGACCAGCGCCTCGATCAGGTACAGCTTGCCGATGAAGCCGACCGTCGCCGGCAGCCCGGCGAGCGCCAGCATCGAGATCGTCAGTGGCCAGGCCAGCAGCGGCCGCTCTTGCCCGAGGCCGCGCACGGCCGCGATGTCGTCGCCGAAGATCGTCTCGCGCTCGCGGGCGACGACGACGGCGAAGGCGGCCAGGTTCATGAACGCGTAGCCGACGAGGTAGAAGACGAGGGCGCTGATCCCCGCCTCGCTGGTGACGACGAGGCCGCCGAGGATGTAGCCGGCCTGGGCAATCCCGGAGTAACCGAGCAGCCGCTTCAGCGAGTCCTGGCCGAGGGCGCCGACGTTTCCGATCACGATCGACGCCGCGGCGAGCACCGCCAGCGCCGGTTGCCAGTCATCGGCCTGCGGCAGCAGGGCGACATCGAAGAAGCGGACGAAGACGGCGAAGGCCGCCGCCTTGGTCGCCACCGCCATGAACGCCGTGACTGGCGTCGGCGCTCCCTCGTAGACGTCGGGCGTCCACTGGTGGAAGGGGGCGATCGAGGTCTTGAAGGCGAGCCCGACCGCGGCCAGGGCGATTCCGACCAGGACCAGCGGGTCGCCGAGCAGTCCCTCGCTGCCGATCCCGGTCGCGATCCCAGCGAAGTCGGTCGAGCCGGAGCCGCCGTAGAGGAAGGCCATCCCGTAGAGCAGCGTCGCCGATCCAAGTGAGCCGACGATCAGGTACTTCAGCCCCGACTCGAGCGACTTCTCCCGTTGCAGGTTGGCCGCGCAGAGGATGTAGAGGGGGATCGAGAGGGTCTCGATGCCGACGAAGAAGCTGACCAGGTTTTGCGCCTGTGCCAGCAGAACCATCCCCAGCACCGAGCCGAGCAGCAGCGCGTGGTACTCACCCGACCCGACCTGATCGGCGGCCGGCTCGCGCAGTGAGAGCAGGACCGCGGCGGCGGCCATCGTCAGGACGATGAGCGAGATCGCGATCGCCAGGTCGTCGATCCGCAGCGCCCCGGCAACCAGGTCCTGCGGGTCCCCCCACTGCCAGATCAGCAGCCCGGCGGTGGTGGCGAGCGCGAAGAGGGTCAGGCCCGGCGCCGTCCGCTTCGTCGGCTCGAAGACGGCGCTCAGCAGCACCACGCAGGCGCTGACGGTCAGCGCGATGATGGGCGAGAGACCCGCGTAGTCGATGTCGGGCGCGACGAAGTTCATCGCTCGCTCGGGATCGTGATCTCGGTCGGACCGGCGTACTGCCGTATGTCATTGCCGCCCGGACAGCGGTCGTCGCCGCCCTGGGGGGGCAGGCTGAGGAGAATGCCCGAGGGTTGGCAAACAGCTGCGACCGTCTCGGTGGCGGCGCGATCCGTCCGTTTCAGGATCAGCTGCGGATACAGCGCGAGGCCGACGATGCAGGCGACCAGGGGTACCAGGACGGCGGCGTCGCGCCAGCCGATCTCACGCGACTCGATCCCCGCTGCCGCCGGGAGCCGGTTGTGCATCGTCCGCTGGTAGAGGCGCAGCGCGTAGTAGGCGGCCATCGCGACGCCGATGGCGGCGACGAAGGCGAAGGCGATCTTCGCCTGGAAGAGCCCGTTGAGGATGTAGAACTCGCCGACGAAGTTGGCCGACCCGGGCATCGCCAGGGTTGCCAGGGCGACGATCAGGAAGAGCGCCGCCAGCACCGGTGCCCGCATCGCCATCCCGCCCATCTCACGCAGGTCCTCGCTGCCGGAGCGCTCGGCCAGGACGGCGACGATCAGCAGCAGCGGCGCCACGACGAGTCCGTGGTTGACCATCTGCAGCACCGCCCCGTCGGCCCCGTCGGCGCGCAGGGCGAAGATGCCGGCGGTGATGAAGCCGAGCTGTGCGACCGAGGAGTAGCCGGCGACCAGCCGCGCGTCGGTCTGGGTGAAGGCCATGACCGAGCCGTAGAGGATCGAGGCGAGGGCGATGACCAGCACGACCTCCTGGAACTCGATCGTGGCGTCGGGGAACACGGGCAGGACGACGCGGAGGAAACCGTAGGCGCCGACCTTCGCCAGCACGCCGGAGAAGACCGCCAGCACCGGCAGCGGCGCCGCCCGGTAGGCGTCGGGCATCCAGCCGTGCAGAAGGAAGGCGGGCATCTTGACCAGGAAGGCGGCGGCGAAGAACCAGAAGATCCAGCGCTGGCTGCCCTCGCCGAGCGGCTCGCGGGCGAGCTCGGCAATCGAGAAGGTGATGTCGCCGCCGTCGGCGGCGAGGATCCCGGTGGCGATCGCCGCGACCAGCATCAACAGCGAGCCGACCAGGGTGTAGACGATCATCTTTAGCGTCGCCGCCGAGGCGGCGACGCCCGGCCGGTCCGTGCCCCAGGCACCGAAGAGGAAGTAGAACGGCACCAGCATCAGGTCGAAGAAGAGGACGAAGAGCAGCAGGTCCTGGGCGAGGAACGCCCCCAGGGTCGCCGTCTCGGCCAGCAGCATCATCAGGAAGAAGAGGTGGGGGCGCTCCTGCTCGCGGAAGGCGGCAAAGGCGGTGCCGCCCAACCACAACAGCGCCGTCAGCAGCAGCAAGAAGACGTTGAGGCCGTCGACGCCGAGGCTGTAGTCGACGCCGAGCCCCGGGATCCACTCGACGTCGACCGTGTTCTGAAGCCCGGCGGCGCCTGAGTCGAAGCCGGCGAGCAGGGCGATCGCGATCCCCAGCGTCACCGCCGTTCCCAGCGTCGCCCACCAACCAGTGAGGCGGCGCGGCAGCAGCAGGCCGGCGAGGCCGAAGGCGAGGGGGGTCCAGAGCAGCGAGTTGGTCATGAGGAGGCGAGGAGGAAGTAGAGGGCGAGCCCGGCGAAGCCGGCGATCAGGAGCAGGGCGTAACTGCGGACGAAGCCGCTCTGGACGACCCGGACGATGCCGCCGGCGCCGCGCACCGTCTCGGCCGTGCCGCTGACGAGACCGTCGACGACGAGCCGCTCGAAGGTGCGGTTGGCGAAGCGGCCGGTTGCCAGCGCCGGGCGCACGACGAGAACGTCGATCAGCTCATCGAAGTACCACTTGTTGACGAGCAGGGTGTGGAGCGGACGCAGGCGCCGGATCAGGATCGCCGGCGTCGCCGGCCGGGCGACGTAGAGGAAGTAGGCAAGGGCGATGCCGAGGATCGAGATCGCGCCGCCGATCCCGAGGCCGACCCATTCGGCGCCCGCGGTGGGGTGGATTTCGAGCAGCGGCGAGTCGTGGAAGACGGGGTCGAGGAAGCTGGTGACGAGGTGGTCGACGCCGGGGACCTGGATCAGCCCACCGACCAGGGCGAGGGCGCCGAGGACTCCCATAGCCACCTTCATCGGCAACGACTGCTCGGCAATGTGGTGCTCTGGGCCCGGGAAGCCGACGTCCGTGTCCTCGCGCTCACCGGTCACCGGGTTCTCGGGCTCGCCGTGGGCGACGTGGCCGGTGTCGATCAGCTCCTGCGCCTCGCGGCAGGGCGTCCCGGGCAGGATGCGGAAGACGAGGCGGAAGGTGTAGACCGCGGTCAGCAGCGCCCCGGCGTAGCCGAGGACGACGAAGATCGTGTACATGCCGCCGCGCGCCTCAGCGAAGGCGAGGATCTCGTCCTTGGAGAAGAAGCCCGAGGTGCCGGGGAAGGCCGCCAGCGCCAGGCCCCCGACCAGCAGCATCGCCGAGGTGAAGCGCGTTGCCCGGCCGAAGCCGCTCATGCGGTCGATGTTCTGGTCGTTCGCCATCGCGGCGATGATCGAGCCGGCTGCCATGAACAGCAGCGCCTTGAAGAAGGCGTGGGTCATCAGGTGGAACATGCCGGCGCTGAAGGCCCCGATCGAGACGCCAACCACCATGTAGCCGATCTGGCTCATCGTCGAGTAGGCGATCGCGCGCTTGAGGTCGGTCACCACCAGCGCGATCGAGCCGGCGACGAGCAGCGTCGCCAGGCCGGTGAAAGCGGCGACGTCGGCGGCGGTGGGGGCGAGGTCGAAGAGGACGTGGGTGCGGGCGATCAGGTAGACGCCCGCCGTCACCATCGTCGCCGCGTGGATCAGGGCCGAGACCGGCGTTGGGCCCTCCATCGCGTCGGCCAGCCAAGTGTGGAGCGGCAGCTGCGCCGACTTGGCGAAGGCGCCGACCAGCAGCAGCAGGCAGATCGCCGTCACAGTCCACTCGTTCGTGGTGAAGGCGTCCGGCGCCGCCTCGAAGACCGCCTCGAAGTCGAAGGTCCCCAGCTCGCGGAAGATCAGGAAGGCGGCGAGGACGAGGCCGATGTCGCCGACGACGTTGATCAGGAAGGCCTTCATCCCTGCCCGGGTTGCGGTCTCGCGCCGGTACCAGAAGCTGATCAGAGCGTAGGAGGCGAAGCCGACGAAGGCCCAGCCGACGGTCAGCAGCACGAAGTTGCCGGCGAGGACGAGGAGCAGCATCGAGAAGACGAAGAAGTTGAGGTAGCTGAAGAAACGCCGGTAGCCGGCGTCGGACTGCATGTAGCCGAACGAGTAGAGGTGGATCAGGGTCGAGACCCCGGTCACGACCAAGACCATGAAGACCGAGAGGGGATCGACCAGGATGCCCAGCTGGATGTCGAGGCCACCGGCGCTGGCGTAGTCCCAGAGCGAGGAGGCGTGGTGGCGCGCCTCGGGCTCGTCGCCGAGCAGGCTAAGCAGGGCGGCGACGCCGCAGGCGAAGGAGAGCGCGATCGCGACGGTGCCGATCGCGCCGGCGGCGCGCGCCGACAGCGCCCGGTAGCCGAGCCCGATCGCGATCGAGCCCAGCAGCGGGAAGAGCAGGACCAGCCAGGCCCAGGCGGTGGCGCTCACCCGCGCAGCTCCCTCAGCTCGTCGACGTCGAGCGGCAGCCGGCGGCGGAAGATGGCGACGATCAGGCCGAGGCCGACGACCACCTCGCAGGCGGCGACGACCATCACGATCAGGGCGAAGACCTGCCCCTCCTGGTTGCCGACCATGCGGCTAAAGGCGATCAGCGCCAGGTTGCCGGCGTTCAGCATTAGCTCCAGGCAGAGCAGGATCACGACGGGGCTGCGGCGGATGAGGATCCCCGTGGCGCCCACCGCGAACAGCAGGGACGAGAGGACGATGTACCACTCGATGCTCATGCGGACCCACCCGCGGGGGAGGGGCCGGGTATCCCCTCTTCACTCGCAACTCGTCGATCGAGAGTTTTGCTGCTGTCGCCTCCAACTTCGTGCTCCTCCCGCGCAAAACGTTCAGAGGGGACACCCGGCCCCTCCTCAGGGGCGAGCGCCGCCTGGCCGCCAGCCAGCGCAACCGCACCGCCAGCGTCACCCGGCGACCGCTGCCGTCCAGCGAGCACTACCGCCCCAACCGCGGCGAGCAAGAGCAGAATGGATGCGGCCTCGAAGGGGACGAGGAACTTCTCCAGGAGGAGGGTGCCGATCGCGGCCGGGTCGCCGAAGCCGGGGGCGACGTCGGGACCGTCGGTGCCGAGGGCCAGGAGGGAGGAGGCTAGAACGGCGATCGCCAGCTCTACGAAGAGGGCGATGCCGAGGAGGGGGGCGAGGAATTGCTGGCCGGGGATCGGCTCCCAGGCCGACTCCTGTTCGCCGCCGACGTAGGCGACGACGAAGACGTAGAGGACCATCACCGCGCCCGCGTAGACGACCACCTGGGCGGCAGCGAGGAATGCGGAGCTGAGCAACAGGAAGAGGACGGCCAGCGAGAAGAGGTGGACGATCAGCGCCAGCACGCTGTAGAAGGGATTGCGCATCGCGACGACCCCGACCGCGCCCCCGAGGGCGCCGAGCGCGGCGGCGAAGAAGAGGATCTCCTCCACTATCTCCCCCGTCCCCCCGCTTGACGTCGACGATCCCACGTGCCGGTCCGGCTGTTGACCGCCCCGGGGCGGCGTGGTTGCATGAACCTGCATCCCGCCGTCCCACCTGGAATGGAGGCATCATGGACACCTACGTGATTCTGCGACGCAGCGGCTGGAAGTCCGGTGGCGAGCTCGAAGAGGCCGCCGAGCGCTCTCGCCAGGTCGGAGACGAGGAGATGTCGGATGACGTTCGCTGGATCCGCAGCTACGTCCTCGAGGAGGGCGACGGGCCGGTCGGCACTGTCTGCGTTTACCAGGCGACCAGCCCCGAGGCGATTCGGGAGCATGCCAACAGGGCGGATCTGCCGGTGGACGAGGTGATTCCGGTCGTCGATACGGTCCTGGTCCGGCCCGATCCGGAGTAGCCGGGCGCTCATTCGCCCTCGCTCCGCAGCGGCGTCCGCTCGATCGGCTCGGCGAGCAGCATCTCCTTAGTGAAGATGAGGTCGTCGCGGTCGTAGTCGGCCATCTCGTAGTCGTGGCCCATCGTGATCGCGTCGAAGGGGCAGGCCATCTCGCAGTAGCCGCAGAAGATGCAGCGCGAGAGGTTGATCTCGTAGACGGCGGCGTAGCGCTCGCCGGCCGAGACCCGCTCGCCGGGGATGTTCTCGGCGGCGACGACGCGAATGCAGTCGGCCGGGCAGGCGGCGGCGCAGAGCGAGCAGCCGACGCATTTCTCCAGGCCGGTGTCCTCGAAGCGGTGCAGCTTGTGGCGGCCGCGGAAGCGCGGGTAGACCGGCGTCTTCTCCTCGGGATACTGGATCGTCAGCGGGCCCTCGATCAGGCGCGCCATCGTCGTCTTCAGTCCTCGCAGCGTCTCGCCAAAGGCGCGGTAGGCGCCGCCGAGCCCGCCCGGGTCCGGCCCGCGCTGGACCTCGACCACGTCCTGGTCCTTCAGGTAGGGAAATTCAGCCACGTCCGCCTCCGGTGGGGCGAGTTACCGATGCATATGAGGGGAAAGTCGCCCCACCCATCACGTCACCACCACCAGCACCGCGGTGACGAGCGCATTCAGCGTCGCCAGCGGCAGCAGGATCTTCCAGCCCAGGCTCATCAGCTGGTCGTAGCGCAGGCGCGGCAGCGTTGCCCGCACCCAGATGAAGAGCAGGATCAGCCCCATGATCTTGGCCAGCATCCAGATCGGGTCGAGGAAGCCGGGGCCAGGGCCCATCCAGCCGCCGAGAAACATCGCCGCGGCAATCCCGGAGACGACCATGATCTCCATGTATTCGACCAGCAGGAAGCTGCCGAAGCGCATGCCGCCGTACTCGGTCATGAAGCCCTGCACGAGTTCGGCATCGGCCTCCGGCATGTCGAACGGCGTGCGGTTGGTCTCGGCGAAGCCGGCCAGCATGAAGACGAGGAAGCCGACGATCTGCGGCACGATGAACCACATCTCGCCCTGGGCGTGGACGATGTCGACCAGCGAGAGCGAGCCGCCCATCATGATCACGCCGAGCAGGGCCAGGCCCATCGCGACCTCGTAGGAGATCAGCTGGGCGGCGCCGCGCATCGCGCCCAGCAGGCTGTACTTGGAGCCCGAGGACCAGCCGCCCAGCAGCACGCCGTAGAAGGCGATCGAGCCGACGGCGAAGAAGTAGAGGATGCCGATCGGCACGTCGATTCCGTAGAGCCCGACGCCGTTCTGGACGTCGCCCCAGGGAATGATGGCCAGCGCCAGCACGCCCGAGAGGACTGGCAGCAGCGGCCCGAGGATGAACAGCGTCCGCAGCGCATTGGCTGGCATGAAGGCCTCCTTGCTGAGCAGCTTGCCGACGTCGGCAAGCGGCTGCAGGATCCCGAACGGCCCCACCCGGTTCGGCCCGTAGCGGTGCTGGAAGCGGCCGATCAGCTTCCGCTCCAGGACCGTCATCAGCGGCAGGATCGCGAAGATCACGCCGAAGATCACCAGCGACTTGACGACCATGATCCAGGTTGCTTCCGCGAAGGTCGTGTCGGCGACGGGGATCACGCTGGCTCCCCGCTGGACGCTGTCGCGGCCGACACTTTGACGATCTCGACCTCGACCGGCCCGCCGTTGAGCAGCGCGTTCGCGTTGCCGTCGGCGATCCCCTCCGCTAGGAAGCACACGCCCTCCTGGACACGCTCCTTGATCGCCACTCGCGCCTGGACGCTGGTTCCGTTCTGGCTGACCTCGACCGCGTCGCCACTCTTCAGACCCAGGCGCTCAGCATCCACCGGCGCCACCTCGATCCGCTGCTCGGGCTGCAAGAACTTCAGCGGCGGGTTCAGCTCGGTGATCGGTCCAACCCAGAGATCGCGGTAGGTCCCCAAGGTCAGGGGCGACGCCGGCATCCTCTCCTCACTCGCAACTCGTCGTTGTTGAGGTTGGCTGCTGTCGCCGCTAGCGCCGTTCTCCTCCCGCGCAAAACGTTCGGAGGGGATACCGGCGTCGCCTTCGTCCTTCGGGCCGTTCGCGGGGGATGGGAAGGACGAGGCTTTGTCGCGGTCCTGCCAGCGGATGCCGCGGCCGCCGATGTCGGAGTCGGTGATGCCGGCGTAGAAGGGGACCTCGTTGGTGAGCGCGGCAAAGGCGGAGGGTTGAGACGCGATGCCGGTGTCGTGACCGAGCGCCAGCGACAACTCCGCAAGCACTCCCCAGTTGGGGCGGATGTTGCCGGGACGGGAAGCGGATGGCCGGACGCGCTGGAGGCGCCCATCGGGATGGGTGACCGTGCCGTCTTTCTCGGCGTGGGTCTCTAGCGGGAACACGACATCTGCTTTAGCCGTCGTCGCGTTCTCGAACATGGAGAAGACGACCAGATGGTCGACAGCCGTAAGTGCCCGCTCCCAAGCTTCCGTGTCCGGGAAGTCGCGCAGGGGGTCGACGCCGAAGAGGATCAGGGACTTCAGCTCGCCCGACTCGAGGGCGGCGCGGATCTCCTCGGTGGACTTGCCAGCGTAGGTCTCGCCGAGGCCGGGGCCGGCGTCGGGGAGGCAGCCGGCCTCGCGCAGGCCGCGGCCGTTGGCCAGCTCGGGGACCTCTAGCAGGCCGGAGCCATCCTTCCCCGCGAGGTCGAGGGCGTCGGCCAGGTCGAGTAGGGCGCCAAGCGCGTCCTCGCCATCGCGACCGATTCGCTCGCCCCAGACGACCACGACGCTGCCGGCCTCGCGCAGGACCTCGTCCTCGGACAGCTTGGAAAGAACGGAGAGAGCGTCGCCCGGTGCGTACCGGTAGACGCTCTCGGCGCCGCCGTCGAGGGCCGTCGGCCGTTCGGTGGCGACCACCAGGCGGGCGCCGTTTCGGCGCATCGCCTTGCGGATGCGGAGGTCGAGGATCGAGGCGTCGTGTAGGGGGTCGGTGCCAACGACGAGGATCGCATCGGCCTCGTCGAGGTCACGC
Organism: uncultured Solirubrobacterales bacterium; assembly: GCA_963817945.1. Classification (GTDB taxonomy): domain Bacteria; phylum Actinomycetota; class Thermoleophilia; order Solirubrobacterales; family 70-9; genus VRUE01. The sequence goes on from CAWFQH010000002.1 coordinate 246,429, forward strand.
GTCCGCACCGCCAGGTCGGGCTGTGAGAGCCGCAGCAGCGTCTCCCGGGATGGCCCACCCGAGCGGCGCGACTCGACATGGGGCGAGCCCAGCGCCTCGCGCAGGATGCGCTGAACGAGGTAGCCCTCCTCGTTGGAGGCGTCGCCGACGATTGCGGCGACCCGGCTTGGCGCGGCCGGGGTTGATCCCCCTTGGGGGTGGTCAATATCGGCCGCGGCGCGGAGGTCCTCAGCGGCCTTCGCGATCGCTTCCTCCCAGCCCACCGCCCCGCCACGCAGCCGTGGCGCGGTCACCCGCTCCTCGGCCGCGAACATCTCGAAGCCGTAACGGCCGCGGTCGCAGAGCCAGCCGTCGTCGACGTCGGCGTTATCGCGGGCGATTGCCCGCTTCACCTTCTCGTCGCGAACGGTGAAGCTGACGTTGCACTGGCTCGGGCAGAGGGTGCAGACCGAGCCGGCTTCCTCCACGTCCCAGGGCCGGGCCCGGAAGCGATACGTGTAGTTGGTCAACGCCCCGACCGGGCAGATGTCGGTGATGTTGCCGTGGAATGGCGCCACGTAGGGTCGCTCGTCGAAGGTGCCGACGTAGGTGCGGTCGCCACGCTCGAGCAGCTGTAGCTGTGAGTCCTCAGCGACCTCTTGGCTGAAGCGCACGCAGCGGTAACAGAGAATGCAGCGCTCGCGGTCGATCGCGACCAAGGGGCTCAGCGGCAATGGCTTCTCGAAGTGGCGCTTGGGGTCGGTGAAGCGGCTTTTGCCTGGGCCCCAGCCCATCGTGATGTCCTGCAGCGGGCACTCGCCGCCTTTGTCGCAGACGGGGCAGTCGAGCGGGTGGTTGACGAGGAGGAACTCGACGACCGCGCTCTGCGCCTCCTTCACTTTCTCGGTGCGCGTGTTGACCACCATGCCGTCGCGCACCGGCGTCGAGCAGGAGGTCTGCAGTTTCGGGATCCCCTCGATCTCGACCAGGCACATGCGGCAAGCCCCGACGGGGTCGCCGAGTTTCGGCTCGTAACAGAAGACCGGGATCTCCACGTCGCCTCGCTTGGCGGCGTCGTGGAGCATCTCGCCCTCGCTGGCGGCGATCTCGCGGCCGTCGACGATCAGCGTCACCTCCTGGCCCTTGCTCATGCTGGCACCGCCGCGGCCATCACTCGCTCGAACTCCTCACGGAACTTCCGCACCATCGCGCCGACCGGCATCGCCATCGAGTCGCCGAGCACGCAGAGGCAATTGCCGATGATGTTCTCCTGCACCGAGGCGACGATGTCGAGGTCCATCGGCGTCGCTTCCCCGCTCACTACGCGCTCCAGCATCTTCACGGTCCAGTTGGTCCCCTCGCGACAGGGCGTGCACTTGCCGCATGACTCGTGGTGGTAGAAGCGGGCCGTCCGCAGCGCCATGTGGGGGATCGAGACGGTGTCGTCGGCGACGATGATCGAGCCGGAGCCGAGCATCGAGCCGGCTTCGGCCATCGCCTCGAAGGAGTAGGGGAGGTCGAGCCCCTCTTCGGCGGTGAGGACCGGGGAGGAGGAGCCGCCCGGGTAGAAGGCCTTCAGCTCGCAGCCCTCCAGCGGTCCGCCGGCCAGGTCGCAGATCAGCTCGCGGGTCGGGATCCCGAGCTCGACCTCGTAGTTGCCCGGACGCCGCACGCGGCCGGAGACCGAGACGACCTTGGTCCCGGGCGACTGCTCGGTGCCGAAACCGCGGAACCACTCGGCGCCACGCTCGACGATCCGCGGCACATTCGAGAGGGTCTCGACGTTGTTGATCAGGGTCGGCCCGCCGTAGAGCCCCTGCACGGCGGGGAAGGGCGGCTTCAGGCGCGGGTTGCCGCGCTTGCCTTCGAGCGCGTCGAGCAGCGCCGTCTCCTCGCCGCAGATGTAGGCGCCGGCGCCGCGGTGGACGACCAGCTCCAGGTCGCAATGGCTGCCGCAGATGTTCTGGCCGAGGTAGCCGGCCTCGTAGGCCTCGGCAACGGCCCGGTCGAGGACGTCCGCCTGCAGGTCGTACTCACCGCGGATGAAGATGAAGGCGTGGCCGGCGCCAGCGGCCAGGGCGGCGATCGCGATCCCCTCGATCAGCTGGTGCGGGTTGCGCTGCATCAGCTCGCGATCCTTGAAGGCGCCCGGCTCGGACTCGTCGGCATTGCAGCAGAGGTACTTGGCCATGTCGCCGCGGGGGAGGAAGGAGGCCTTTTTGCCCATCGCGAAGCCGGCGCCGCCGCGGCCCCGCAGGCCGGAATCCTCGAGCTCCTTGAGGATCTGATCCGGCTCCATCTCGCGGTAGGCCTTCTCCAGGGTCGCGTATCCCCCGTGGCCCCGGTAGCCATCGATCGTCCGCAGCGCCGGGTCCTCGGCGTGCTCAAGCAGGACACGCGTCTCAGGCATCACGATCTCCGTTCCCGCCCGCCCGCCCCACATCGCCCGCCAGCGGCCGCTTCGCCAGCGCCTTCTCCGGCAGCACCTCGCCGTCGGCAAGAAGCTGCTCGATCGCGGTTGCCGCATCCGACGGCTGCAGTGGGCCGTAGTAGCGCTCGTCGATCGAGGCCATCGGCGCGATGTCGCAGGCCCCCAAGCACTCGAAGCCGCTGACGAAGACATTCCCCTGGGACTCTGCGGCGTTACGAAACGCGTCGAGCAGCTCGTCGGCCCCCCGCATCCAGCAGCTGATGTTGGTGCAGACATGAACCTGGTGCTCACCCACCGGCGAGGTGTGGAGCAGGTCATAGAAGCTCGCGACCGACTCCAGGTAGGCCGGCGTCACGCGCATCACCGCCGCCGCTTGGCGGATTCCCTCCGGCGTGCACCAGCCGTAGCGGCGCTGCACTGCCCACAGCGCCGGGATCGAAGCCGAGCGCCGGTCGGGATAGCGGGACATCCGCTCCTCGATCTCCGCCCGCAGGTCCTCGGGACAGTCGACCTCGTGCAGCTCCGGGATCCCCTCCGGCAAGCGCTCCGGAACCCGGCCTTCCTCGATGGCCGGGTCGACCGGCAGTCCCGGCCGCACCTCGGCGCTCACCTGTCGACCCCCCCGAGGATCGGGTCCAGCATCCCTAGGCTGGCGATCATGTCGGCGACGTAAGTGCCGACCGACATGTCCCGGAAGGCCTGCAGGTTGACGAAGGAGGGGTCCCGGTAGTGGACTCGCGCCGGCTTCGCCGAGCCGTCGGCGACGACGAAGCAGCCCAGCTCGCCGCGCGGCGACTCGATCGAGTAGTAGATCTCGCCGGGCGGCACCCGGTAGCCCTCGGTGACCAGCTTGAAGTGGTGGATCAGCGACTCCATCGAGGTCGAGAGCTCCGAGCGCGGTGGCAGCACGTACTTGCGGTCGTCGGCGATGTGCGGGCCTTCCGGCAGCCCGTCCAGCGCCTGCTCGACGATTCGCACCGACTCGACCATCTCCGCCAGCCGCACCCGGTAGCGGTCGTAGTTGTCGCCGACCGTGCCGACCGGGACCTTGAACTCGACGTCGGGATAGGCGAGGTAGTCGAAGACCTTGCGCAGATCCCACGGCTCGCCGGCGGCGCGCAGCAGCGGCCCGGTCACGCCCAGCTCGAGCAGGCGCTCGCGCGGCACCACGCCCACGCCCTTGGTGCGCGACAGGAAGACCTCGTTGCGGTCGAGCAGATCCTGGTACTGGCCGACCCGCACCGGCATATCGGCGATGAACTCGCGCAGCTTCGCCTCGAAGCCGAGCGGGATGTCCTCGACGACGCCGCCGACCTGGAAGTAGCGCGTGTGCATGCGCTGCCCGGTCGCCATCTCGAACAGATCGAGGATCTTGTCGCGCTCGCGGAAGCAGTACCAGAGCATTGAGATCGCGCCGAGGTCGAGCGCGGTCGTCCCGAGCCAGACCAGGTGCGAGTGGATCCGGTTCAGCTCGAGGAAGATCGTCCGCAGGTACTTGGCCCGCGGCGGGATCTCGAGGTCGACCATCCGCTCGACCGCGCCGCAGAAGGCCTCCATCTGGAAGAAGTAGGAGACGTAGTCCATCCGCTCGACGAAGGGGATGACTTTCCAGTACGCCTGCGTCTCGCAGGACTTTTCGATCCCGGTATGGACGTAGCCGATCAACGGCTTCAGCTCGCGCACGACCTCGCCTTCGAGGTCGACGACGAGCCTCAGCACTCCATGGGTAGCTGGATGGTGGGGGCCGATGTTGATGGTCATGACCTCGGTGTCGAGGTCGCCCGTCTCTGGTTGCGTGCCTAGCTCAGCCATAGTTCCGCTCGTTGTAGGTGAAGGTGACCGGCTCGCCGCCGACCGGGAAGTCGCGCCGCTGAGGCCAACCGACGTACTCGTCCGGCAGCAGAATCCGGGTCAGATCGGGGTGCCCCCGAAACACGATCCCGAAGAAGTCGAAGACTTCGCGCTCCTGGAAATCGGCGGTGGGGAAGAGGTCGACGCAACTGTCGATTTCCGGGAGCGCTCCGGCCGCGGGTCCTGTCGCGGGGGCAGGGGGGCCTGCGGGCGAGGGCGTCCTCGACCCCCCTGCCCCCACGCCACCCGCGGAGGAGGGGTCGTCCAGCATCGCCTTGACGCGCAGCCGCTCCACGCGATCGCGGTTCAAGAGCTCGTAGTGCACTCCGAAGCGCGGGGAGCTTGGAAGGTAGTCGGCCGCGTGGAGGCTGGATAGGAAGCGGTATTCCTGGCCCGGGGCGTCATGCAGCCAAGTGAGGACGGCGATGATCTGGGCCGGATCGACGACGAGGGCCGCCTGCCCGCGATCGAAGCCGGTGTCCTGCACGGCGCCGGGGTGGTCCTGCTCGATCTCCCCTCGGATCAGCTCCAGCCCGGGCGCGTCAGGCACGGGCCAGCTCCCGCGCCTCTTCGTAGGCCGCCGCCGCCTCGGGGCTCGGTTCGCTGCGCGGCCCACCCCGCGCCCACTCCTCGGTGCCGGCGGCCTTGTAACGCTGGCGCCAGCCCTGGTCGGGATTGCCCTGGATCTTGTGCTGCAGCTTGTTGAAGCCGTAGAGAACAGCCTCCGGTCGCGGCGGGCAGCCGGGAACGTGGATGTCGATCGGCATGAACTTGTCGGCCCCCTGGACGACCGCGTAGTTGGAGAACATGCCACCGCTGGAGGAGCAGGCGCCCATCGAGATCGCCCATTTCGGCTCCAGCATCTGGTCGTAGAGGCGGCGGATGATCGGCGCCATCTTGATCGAGACGCGGCCCGAGAGGATGATCAGGTCCGCCTGACGCGGTGAGGCACGCCCGGCCTCCGCGCCGAAGCGGGCGATGTCGTATCGGGCCGTAACCGCCGCCATCGGTATTCCCTCGATCGCACAACAGGCGAGGCCGAAGGTGAGCGGGAAGATCGAGTTGGAGCGCGCCCAGCCAAGCATCTTCTCGAAGTTCGTCATCACGACTTTTTCCTCGACGTAGCGCTCCAGCTCCTCTCCCTCGAGGTCACCGCGGAGCATGTCGCGGGCGCGCAGCTGACGCTGCCGCATCGTCTGTCGCTCCACCGCCAGCTCGTCGCCGGCCCGCTCCCGCTTCACCTCCAATCCAGTGCCCCCTTACGCCACACGTAGATGAAAGCGACGAGGAGCAGGACGACGAAGACGACCAGCTCGCCGAGCACGAAGAGGCTGTCGGCGTCCTTCAGGATCACCCCGATGGGGTAGAGGAAGACGACCTCGATGTCGAAGAGGATGAAGAGCATCGCGATCAGGTAGAAGCTGACGCCGAAGCGCAGCCCGTGCGAAGCGCTGACGGGGATTCCGGACTCGTACGGCTCCCGCTGGCGGCGGCTCGCCACCGTTCCTCGCTGCGGCCGCTTCGGTCCGAGCACGTGGTTGAGCAGCACGAAGGCCGTGCCCACGATCAGGCCCAGGAAGGCGAAGACGAGTATCGGCAGATAGCTGCTCAGCATGGGAGGGGTGGGGCGCCGACGCTGCCGGGTCCTTTCAGCTACCCGGCCGGGACCGCGCCGCAGCCGCTGTTATACACCGACATTGTGACAACTTGCTACATAGTGCTTTTCCGCATCAGCAAGCGGAATCCCGACCCCTTCGGGAGGAAATAGGACCGTGTCCTCAGGGGAGGGGTAAGGCTCATGCCAGAGGTCCATTTGGGCGTCGGCGTCGCGCTGATCTCACTCAACCTGCTTGCCTTCGCCGTCGGCGGCATCGCCTGGCTGCGCGACCGGCCCTCCGTCCCCTTCTGGTACCTGCTGCGGGCGGCCCAAGTCGCCGTCTTCCTGCAGGCACTCCTCGGCGGCTTGCTGGTCTTCGGCGGCCGCGAAGCGACCAGCGACATCCATTACCTCTACGGCATCCTGCCCCTCGTCGTCTCCTTCCTCGCCGAGGGCGCCCGCGCCGGCGCCGCCGAACGAGAGCTCGGTGACCTCGATTTCGAATCCCTCTCCGGCGACCAACAGCAATCCCTTGCGATGGCAATCGTCCGCCGCGAGATGGGCATCATGGCCGTCAGCTGCGGCGTCATCCTCTTCCTCGGCCTGCGTGCCGCCGCCAGCAGCTCGGCCTTCTAACGCTCAGCCGCTCGACTGTCGGTCCAGGCCGACCTGGATCGCGGCGACGGCGGCGAAGACGATGCCGGTGGCGATGTGGAAGATGCCGTCGGCCGAGTTGTTGGGGAAGGTGAAAACCCAGGCCGGCTGGGTATCGAAGAGCGCCCAGATGCCCGTGGCGACCAGGGCGACGGCGACGTAGATCGCGTAGTAGAGAGCCCACCTCGGCCGTAAAGCGAAGTAGAAGGCGGGCAGGAAGAGGAGAAAGCCCGAGAGGGCGTGGACGCCGTTGAAGTCGACCCCGAGCACGCGCTCGGTGACCGCGTCCTCGCCGAAGTCGATGCTCGGCTCGGCGATCAGCCCCGCGGTGGCCCACAGCAGTTGCAGCGCGGCCAGCACGACGATCGCCTTCTGGGCGAACGTCCAGGGCTCCCGCGTGGCCGCAGCCGCCTCCATCGACGGGCAGCGTACTCCTCCACCCACGGCCTCGATTCGGGATCGCATTCAAGGGGGAATGGGTATGAAACCGGGAGTGGCAAAGGAGGCGCTGCTGATGGTCCCGAGGATGAAGCCGGTCGAATCGAGCAGCGTGGCTGCGATCGGCTACGACGAGCGCACGCGAAGGCTCTTCGTCAGGTTCCGGACGTCGCCGCGCATCTACGTGTACTCCGGCGTCTCGTCACGGGTGTTCGCGGAGCTCGAGCGAGCGGGGTCGACAGGGCGCTTTGTCAACGCGGTGGTCAAGCCCAACTACCCGGTGCACAAGCTCTAGATCGGAATGGCAGCGTCAGCCCAGCGGCCGGTACTCGCCGCCGTGGAAGACGAGCGGGTCGCCCTCCGCGGTCTCCAGGTCGCAGACCTCGCCGGTGACGATCACGTGGTCGCCACCGGCGATCACGTCGCGCAGGTCGCAGGCGACCCAGACGAGGGCGCCGTCGATGGAGGGGATGCCGTCGCGCTCGGTCCAGGCGATGCCCTGCCACTTGTCCGCCACCGGGGCCTTGGTTGCGAAGGCGCGGGCGATCTCCTCCTGGCCCGCGTGCAGGATGCTAATCCCGAAGCGGTTGGCAGCCTGCACCGCGAGCAGCGTGCGCGAGCCACGGTCGAGGCAGGCGAGCATCAGCATCGGCTCGATCGAGAGCGAGGAGACCGCGTTGGCGGTCGCGCCCGCCGGCCCGTCGGGCCCGGCTGCACTGACGACGGTCACCCCCGTGGGCAGTGCCGCCATCGCGCTGCGGAAGCTGGCCGGGTCGGGGGCGCTCACCGCGTCCGCCCGGCGCGCGGGGTCGTGGGATCAGCCATCTAAGCCAGACAATATGATCCTCGCCGCGTGCGACCTGGGGTCTTAGCCATAGCACTCGCCATCGCGGCCGCCCTCGCGCTTGCTGCCTGCGGCTTCGGCGAGGAAGGGATCTCCCTCTCCGAGGAGGACCCCGACTACAACGGCGCCGTCATCTTCGCCACCCACTGCTCTGGCTGCCACACGCTGAGCGCCGCCGGCACGCAGGGGACCGGCAACCGCAGCACTCGCACCCAGGGCCCGAACCTCGACCAGCGGACCGAGACCTATGAGGACGCCCTCTTCGCGATCCAGAACGGCGGCTTCTCCGGCGCGATCATGCCCCAGAACATCGTCGTCGGCGAGGAAGCCGAAGTCCTGGCTCGCTTCGTCGCCAAGTACGCCGGCCAGGACGCCGAAGAATCGCCCCGGCCCGGCCAGCCGGCGCCCTAATCCCCTGCCGATGCTGGACCTGAAGCTGATCCGCTCCGAGCCCGAGCGGATCAAGGCGGCGCTCGCCCGCCGCGGGGCCGCCGCGCAAGTGGAGGAGCTGCTCGCCCTCGACGCCCGCCGTCGCGAGCTGCTGCCGGAGATCGAGGGCGCGCAGGCCGAGCGCAAGGCGCTCTCGAAGCGGATCGGGGACGCCAGGCAGCAAGGCGGTGACGCGGCCGAGGAGGTGGCGCAGGTGCAGGCGCTGAAGGAGACAATCGAGGCCGGCAAGGCGGAGCTCGCGAGTGTCGAGAGTGACCTCAAGCGAGTCGCCGACACCCTCCCCAACTTGCCCGACCCAGACGCTCCCGAGGGGATGAGCGAGGAGGACGCGGTCGTCCTGCGCGAGGTTGGCGATCCGCCCAGCTTCGACTTCGAGCCGCGCGACCATCTCGAGATCGGCACCGAACTGGGCCTGATCGAGATGGAGGCGGCGGCGCGGCTCGCGGGCTCGCGCTTCGCCTATCTGAAGGGCGACCTGGTCCTGCTTGAGCTGGCGCTCGTTCGCTTTGCGATCGAGCTCGTCCGCGGCGAGGGTCACGAACCGGTCGTGCCGCCCGTGCTCGTCCGTAGGGGCGCTCTTTATGGGACCGGCTTCCTGCCCGGCGACAGCGACCAGATCTACGAGATCCCCAAGGACCTCCTCTACTTGGTCGGCACCTCGGAGGTCTCGCTCGCCGCCCTCCACGCCGACCAGATCCTCGACGCTGACCAACTGCCGCTGCGCTACGCCGGCTTCTCCACCTGCTTCCGTCGCGAGGCGGGCGCCGCCGGCCGCGACACGCGCGGCATCTTCCGCGTCCACCAGTTCGACAAGGTCGAGATGTTCTCGTTCGTCGAGCCCTCCGACTCGGCGGCCGAGCACGAGCGCCTGCTGGCGATCGAGGAGCGCATCCTCGGCGAGCTGGAGATCCCCTACCGCGTCGTCAACGTCGCCGCTGGCGACCTCGGCGCCCCGGCGGCGAAGAAGTACGACTGCGAGGCGTGGATCCCCAGCCAGGAGCGCTACCGCGAGCTGACCTCCTGCTCCAACACGACGGACTTCCAGGCACGCCGCCTCGCCTGTAGGTATCGGGCCGCCGACGGCGAATCCCCGCAGGTGGTGCACACCTTGAACGGAACCGCGCTGGCGGTCGGACGGACGATGATCGCCCTGATCGAGAACCGTCAGGAACGCGACGGGAGTTTCACGCTACCCAATACTTTGCATCGCTACGGCGCCCCTGAGAAGATCGGGCCGGCATGAGCGCAAGCGTGCGGGAGCCTAGGCGGGTGGTCCTCTGCGACGATCACGAGATCGTTCGCGAGGCGATTAAGGGGCGGATGGCCAACTCCAACGCCCTCCAGATCGTCGGCGAGGCAGCCAACGGCCGCGACGTGGTCGAGGTCGTCAAAGAGCTGGAACCCGACGTCCTCATCATCGACGTCGAGCTGCCCAAGCGCGACGGCATCGAGGCCACCAAGGAGGTCCTCAAGGTACGGCCGAAAACGAAGATCATCATCTTCACCGCCCACGCCCAGCCCGACCTGCTGGCGTTGGCGCTGCGCGCAGGAGCCTCCGGCTACGTGCTCAAGTCCGCGCCCGCCGAGGACATCGCCCGCGCGGTCAAAGCGGTGACCGAGGGCGGCACCTTCCTCGGCGGCGACTTCGCCGGCGGCAAGCCGTCGGAGGTCGAGAAGCTGCTCGATCTCTCGCCACGGGAGCGCCAGATCCTCGATCTGCTGGCCGAGGGGTTGCGGGTGAAAGACATCGGCACCCGGCTGGAACTGAGCCCCGCGACCGTCCACACCCACGTCCGCAACGCGATCGCCAAGCTCGAGGTCGATACGCGGACCGAGGCGGTCGCCCTCGCCGTCAGATTCAGCTACCTCGGTGCCGGCGGCACCCTCAAGTAGCGCTCACTCGCGCTCGAACGAGAGCGCGCAGCCATTGATGCAGTAGCGCTGTCCCCCACGGTCGGGCGGGCCGTCCTCGAAGACGTGCCCGAGATGGGCGTCGCAGTGCTTGCAGACGACCTCGGTGCGGCGCATGAAGTGACTGTTGTCCGGTCGCAGCTCGACGTGCTCGAGGTTGACCGGCTCGGTGAAGCTGGGCCATCCCGTTCCCGAGTCGAACTTGGTGTCCGAGGAGAACAGCTCGGTGCCGCAGCCCACGCAGCGGTACATGCCCTCGCCCTTCTCGTCCCAGTAAGGCCCGGTGAACGCGGGCTCGGTGCCGGCGTTGCGCGTCACCTCGTACTGCTCGGGCGTCAGTTGCCGGCGCCACTCCTCGTCTGACTTCTTCACCTTGTCCATATGCCGAAGGGTAGAGGGCGACGGGTGCCGGTTCGGCGGCGCAACAGCGGGGAGGCGCCGGCGAACCGGCACCCGTCGCCCATACGATCGCCCGATGGAAGGAGCGTTCTACGAGAGCGACGGCGACGGGTTCATAGCTTCGGAGCTCACGCGCGGGCCGTGGGACCCGGGGGCGCAGCATGCGGGGCCGCCTTCGGCGCTGCTGGGACGGGAGATCGAGCGGCTAGGCGATGGGGACGGGTTCCAGGTGGGGCGGGTGACGTTGGAGATCCTCAAGTCGGTGCCGATCGGGTCGGTGCGGGTCGAGGCCGAGGTGGTGCGCCCGGGGCGCAGCGTGCAGATGGTCGAGGCGACGCTTCGCGACGGCGACGGCGAGGCGCTGATGCGGGCGCGCGCTTGGCGCCTGCGCACCGTGCCGATCGAGATTCCCGACGAGGTGCCGACGACGCCCGCGCCACCGCCGGGACCCGAGTCCGGCTCGTGGCCGGAGTTCTTCGCCACCGGCCAGGACACCGGCTACCACACGGCGATGGATTGGCGCTCGGTCGGCGGCGGCTTCCTCGAGCCCGGTCCGGCCACCGTCTGGATGCGGATGGGCTGCGAGCTGGTCGCCGGCGAGGAGCCGACGCCGCTGCAGCGCACCCTGGTCGCCGCTGACGTCGGCAACGGGATCAGCGCTGTCCTCGACTGGAGCCGCTTCGTCTTCATCAACGTCGACCTCAGCGTCCACTTGGAGCGGATGCCCGAGGGCGAGTGGGTCTGCGTCGACGCGGTCACGCTGCCGCAGCGCAACGGGATCGGCACGGCCGAGTCTGTGCTCTCGGACGAGCGCGGCCGCGTCGGCCGCGCCGTCCAGACCCTGCTCATCGCCGAGCGTTGACCAGCAACCCCCGGCCGCGGGCGGAGATCGTCAGCGCGATCGTCGTCATCGAGACCAGGGCGATCGCGGCGGAGAAGAGGAAGGCGCCTTCATAGCTGATCAATGCCGCCATCAGGCCGGCCAGCGGCGCCCCGAGTCCGATCCCGGCGTCGAAGAAGGCGGTGAAGGTTCCAAGGGCCGCGCCGCGCCGCGTCTCGGGGACGCGGCTGACGACGATCAGCGAGAGCGAGGGGTAGAGGAGGGAGAAGGCCGCGCCCATCGCCAGCGCCCCGGCGATCGCCACGCCGAAGCTCTGGGCGAGCCCCATCGTCGCCAGCCCCACCGCCTCCACCGCGGCCGCCGCCACCGCGACTCGTGCCGGGCCGACGCGATCCGGCAGGTCGCCGCCGATCAAGCGCGTCAGCACCACCATCGTCGCGAAGGCGCCGAAGACGGTGGCGCCGTGGCCAATGCCGCGCGCGTCGAGGTGGAGGACGACGAAGGAGGCGACGGTCGCGTAGCCGAGCGAGGCCAATGCCAGCGCCGTTCCGGGGCGGAGCGCCTCGCGCGCGATCAGGGGGTTGCGCTCGGAGGGGCCGCCCGGGTGGAAGGGGTCCGGCAGCCGCAGCGCGATCAGCGCTCCCAGCAGCGGCGCCGCTCCGGCGAAGAGCCAGACGGCGGTATAGCCAGAAGCGTTGAGGAGCAGCTCCCCGAGCAGTGGCCCAACGCTGAGCCCGGCCCAGACGGCGAGGCCATAGAGGCCGATCACCCGCCCGCGGCGCTCGGGCGGGGCGATGTCGACAATCCAAGCCGACCCAGCCGTGAAGACGGCCCCCTCGCCCGCCCCGAGCAGCAGCCGCGCGGCGATCAAACCCGGCACACCGAATGGCAGCAGGTAGAGAAAACCGGCGACGGCGACGATCGCCGAGCCGAGCAGGACGGTCGGCCGTCGCCCGCGACGGTCGGCGAGCCGGCCGGCGAAAGGTCGCAGCAGTAGCCCGGTGACCGCGTAGGAGCCGACCACGATCCCGACCGCGACATTGCCGGCATCGAGAGGGCCGTGCACGTAGCGCGGCAGCACCGGCAGCACGGCGCCGACGGCCACCAGGCCACAGAAGGTGACCGCGAAGACGCCGGCAAAGGCGGCCCCGGGTCGGTAACCGTTCCCCGCCTCCGAGCTCATCGCAGTAGATCGGCGAGGCTCTCGATGACGTGGTCGGGCGCTGGCGTCGCGGCATCGGCCTCCTCGCGTGCCGTCGCGCCCGTCAAGACCAGGATCGTCGCCAGCCCGGCCCGCCGACCGCCTTCGATGTCGGAGGCAATGCGATCCCCGATGATCGCCAACCGAACCGCTTTCGGGATCAGCGCCCTGGCTTGGTCGAAGAGGTGGGGCTCGGGCTTGCCGCCGGTCTCGGCACGCTTTCCCGAAGCCGTCTCGACCGCCGCCAGGGTTGCGCCCGTCCCTGGCCAGGCGCCGCCCGGCATCGGCAGGGTCGGGTCTCGGCTGGTCCCAAACAGGGCCGCTCCGGCCTGCAGGGCACGGGTCGCGGTGAACAGCTCGGCGTAGTCGAACTCACGGTGGGCGGAGACGATCACAGCATCCGCGGCCTGGGCGGCCTCACCGTCGACGAGCTTCAGCCCAGCCTCGGCGACCGTCTGCTTGAAGGCCGGTGCTCCGATCACGAATGCGGTTGCGCCAAGCCCGACCCGTTCCGCTGCCAGCCGGGCGGTGACTGCTCCTCCAGTCAGAACGCGCTCGCCGGTGGTCTCGATTCCGGCATCGCGGAGACGGGCCGCGTAGTCGGCAGGCTGCTTCACCGAGTTGTTGGTGACGAAAACGACCTCCTTCCCGTTGGCGATCAGCATCGACAGCGCCTCGACGGCCCCCGGGACCATCTCGCGACCGATCCAGACGACCCCGTCCAGATCGACCAGGAAGCCGTCGAATTCGTCAGCCAGCGGCATGCCGGCGCAGGCTATATGTGACGTGGGCCACGGTCCGATTCGCTCGACCAGGGCTCGCGATACGGTCCCGGCTGTGAGTAAGGTCAACGGCCAGGTCGTCGAAGCCGACGGGGTCACGCGTCGCTATGGCGAGGGCGCGGCAGCGGTCGACGCGCTGACCGGGATCAGCACCGGCTTCGAGCGGGGCCGCTTCACCGCGATCATGGGCCCCTCCGGCTCGGGCAAGTCGACCCTGATGCACATCCTCGCCGGGCTGGACAAGCCGACCGCGGGCACGGTGGTTCTCGACGGTCGCGACATCACTCATCTCGACGATGGCGAGCTGACCAAGCTGCGGCGCGACAAGCTCGGCTTCGTTTTCCAGTTCTTCAATCTGCTGCCGGTCCTCACCGCCGAGGAGAACCTGGTTCTGCCGCTCTCGATCGCCGGCCGCAAGCCGGACCGCCAGTGGCTCGAGCAGCTGATCCGCACCGTCGGGCTCGAGGAGCGCCGCACCCACCGCCCCTCGGAGCTCTCCGGCGGCCAGCAGCAGCGCGTTGCGGTGGCCCGCGCCCTGGTCTCGAAACCGGCCGTGGTCTTCGCCGACGAGCCGACCGGCAACCTGGACTCGAAGGCCAGCGCCGACGTGCTGAAGCTGCTGCGGCAGGCGGTCGACGAGTTCGACCAGACGGTGATCATGGTCACCCACGACCCCGCCGCGGCGGCCCACGCCGACCGCCTGATCACCCTCAACGACGGCGCCGTTGTCCACGACGCCGCCCCCGGCTCGGCCGACGAGGTGATCGAGTTGATGAAGCGGGTCAACTAGCCCGGTGGCTTGACCGGCCTCGCCTTTAAGAGCCTCTGGGCCCGCAAGGTCCGCGCCCTGATGACGGCCCTGGCGGTCGTGATCGGCGTTGCCTTCGTCGCCGGCACCTACATTCTCACCGACACCACCTTCGCTGCCTTCGACGAAATTTTCGAAGACTCGCTGGCGAAGACCGACGTCGTCATCACCGCCAAAGACGAGGTGCGGCAGGAAACCGGCGAGGTGCCGAGCTTCGAGGCGGCACTGCTGCCGCGGGTGAAGCGGGTCGCGGGCGTGCGGGTGGCGGCGGGGCAGATATTCACGCCGGGCGCCTTCTTCGACGCCGAGAACGAGCAGATCGGCTCCCAGTTCGCACCCAAGTTCATAGCTTCGGTTCTCCCCACCGCCCTAGAAACGCAGACCGACGCCGAGGGGCGGGCGCCTCGCACCGCAACGGAGGTCTCGCTCGACGAGGGGGCCGCCGAAGAGGATGGGATCGAGCTGGGCGACACGCTTAAGCTGGCCTCGGTCGAACGGGTCAGGGCCTACCGCGTGGTCGGGCTGACCAAGCTCGGCGAGGCCTCCTGGGGCGGCGCCAGCATCGCTGGCCTCGTCCTGCCGGAGGCGCAGCGGATCACCGACAAGCGCGGCGAATTCGACCAGATCCTGATCGCCGCCGAGGAGGGTGTCTCAGAAGGGACGCTGAAGCGGCGCGTCGAGCGGATCGCGCCTCCTTCGGTCCTGGTCGAGACGGCCAAGGAGAACTCCGAGCGCAACTCCAACCAGATCCGCAGCGATCTCGGCTTCCTGCGGATCGCCCTCCTGGTCTTCGCCTTCGTCGCCCTCTTCGTCGGCGCCTTCCTGATCTTCAACACCTTCTCGATCACGGTCGCCCAGCGGATAACCGAGTTCGGCATGCTGCGAACCCTTGGCGCTGCCCGCGGCCAGATCCTCGCCTCGGTCGTGGTCGAGGCGCTGGCGATCGGCCTGTTGGGGGCGCTGATCGGCCTTGCCGGCGGCTACGCGATCGCCACCGGCCTCAACGCCCTCTTCGTCGCGATCGGGATCGACCTGCCCACCACCGCCCTGGTCACCAAGGACCGCACGATCGTCGTCTCGCTGGCAATCGGCATCGGCATCACCCTTGTCTCCTCGCTGGTGCCGGCGCTGCGCGCGACGCGGGTCCCGCCGATCGCCGCCCTGCAGGCGCTGGAGCTGCCGCACAGCCGCCGCCGCGGACTCGTCTACGCGGCGCTCGCCGTCCTGCTCGGCGTCGCCGGTCTGGCGATGGTCCTCGTGGGCCTCTTCGGCGGCGCCGGCGGCGGCAGCGCCGCCGGGCTGATGGGCGCCGGCGCCGTCGCCGTCCTGCTCGGCGTCTCCCTCTTCAGCCCTCGCCTGGTGCGGCCGCTCGCCTCGCTCGCCGGGCGGCCGCTGGAGATGCTGCGCCGCCTCACCGGCCGCCTCGCCCGCGAGAACACCCAGCGCAACCCATCGCGCACGGCCGTGACGGCGGCGGCGCTGATGATCGGCCTCGCGGTGGTCGCCTTCGTCACCGTCTTCGCCGCCGGGATCAAAAGCTCGATCGCGACGGCGGTCGACGAGAGCTTCCAGGGCGAGCTGGTGCTGCAGAACTCCGACGGGTTCTCGCCGATCTCCCCCCGCGCCGCCGGCGTCGCCCGCCAGGTGGCCGGCGTCGAGCTGGTCTCGACGCTGCGCGCCACGCAGGCGAAGCTGCTCGACGGCGGCAACGAGAGGGTCTCGGCGCTCGCCCGCGACGCGGGGGCCGTGATCGACATCGACTGGACTGAGGGCGGTCCGGAGACGCTGCGCACGCTCGACGACGACGAGGTGATCGTCGACAAGTCCCTCGCCTCCGACAACGGTCTCGAGGTCGGCGAGGAGGTCGGGTTCCTGACCCAGATCGGGGCGAAGCCGCGGCTGCGGATCGTCGGCGAGTACGAAGACAAGGCCGAACTGCTCGGCGGTGCCATCGTCACCCCGCGGCTGATGGCGAGCGCCTTCGACCAGCGCGACGACGTGCTCGACTTCGTCAAGCTCGCGCCCGGCGCGGACGCGGACGAGGTCCAGGCAAAGCTGATCGCGACGATGGACCGCGACTTCCCCGTGATCGAGGTGCGCAACCAGCAGGAGCTGAAGGAAAACCAGGAAGAACAGATCAACCAGCTGCTCGGTTTGATCTACGCATTGCTGGCGCTAGCGGTGATCGTTTCCCTGTTCGGAATCGCCAACACGCTCGCCCTCTCGATCCACGAGCGCACGCGCGAGCTGGGGATGCTGCGGGCGATCGGCATGTCGCGCCGTCAGGTGCGGACGATGATCCGCTACGAGGCGGTGATCACGGCACTGATCGGGGCCCTGCTGGGGATGGTGATCGGGGTGATCTTCGCGGCACTGATCGCCCAGCCGCTCGAGGACGAAGGCTTCGCCCTCTCGTATCCGATCGGGACCCTGGTCCTGCTGCTGGTCTTCGCGGGGCTGGCCGGCGTGCTGGCGGCGATCGCGCCCGCTCGCCGCGCCTCGCGCCTCGACGTCCTGCAGGCGTTGCAATACGAGTAAGGCGGCCGGGCGCAGAGCCGCTACGAGTGAGTCTCTCCCACTGCCGGAGCAATGTCACACGACAGCCCACTGCCACGGCGGTACCGTCTGAGCGAGGCGCGCATGGAGGCAACCACCGCTACCGTCGCAGGACCGCCGCTCCGCAAGTCAGCCGAGCGACGCCTTCCGCCTGGCCTGCCGCTGCCAACGGCGATCCAGACCGCGATCTGGTCGCGGCAGGCACGCAGGATGCTGTTCGCCTGTCACGAGCGCTACGGCGACATCTTCACGGTGAAGATCGCCCACGAAGGCACGTGGGTGATGCTGGCCGACCCGGAGGCCGTCAAGCAGGTCTTCACCGGCGACCCGCGCGTCTTCCACGCCGGCGAGGGAAACGAGATCCTGCGTCCCGTCCTTGGCGACAACTCGGTCCTGGTCCTCGACGAGAAGCCCCACATCGGTCAGCGCCGGCTGCTGCTGCCGCCGTTCCACGGCGAGCGCATGCAGGGCTACGCGGAGACGATGAGGGAGATCGCCGCCGGCGAGATCGAAAGCTGGCCCAGCGGCACTCCCTACAAGCTGCGGCCGCGGATGCAGGCGATCACGCTGGAGATCATCCTGCGCACCGTCTTCGGCTTACGCGAGGGGGAGAGGATGAGCGAGCTGCGGGACGCCCTGCGCGAGTTCCTCGACCTCACCACCAACCCGCGGATCCTGCTGCCAGTTCTCCTCGTCGGGCCGAAGCGCGCCACCCGCCTGCCGTTCTTCCGCGGGCGGATCGAACGGGTAGACCGGCTCCTCTACGCCGAGATCGCCGAGCGCCGCCGCGCCGGCGACCTCGAAGAGCGCGACGACATCCTCTCGCTGCTGATCGCCGCTCGCCACGAGGACGGCAGCCCGATGAGCGACGTCGAGATGCGCGACGAGCTGCTGACCTTGCTGGTTGCCGGGCACGAGACGACGGCGACCTCGCTCGCCTGGGCCGTCGAGCGGCTGACGCGCCACCCGCAGAAGCTGGAGCGGCTGCGTGAGGAGGCGGAGGCAGGCGAGTCGGAGGCTTACCTGACGGCGACGATCCAGGAGACGCTGCGGCTGCGCCCGGTGATCTCCATCGTCGCCCGGCGCCTCACCGAGCCGGTCGAGATCGCCGGCTACGAGCTGCCGGCCGGGGTCTCGGTGACCCCCTGCATCTACCTCGTCCACCGCAATCCGGAGGTCTACCCGGAGCCGGACCGCTTCCTGCCCGAGCGTTTCCTGGACAACCCGCCCGGCACCTACACCTGGATCCCCTTCGGCGGCGGCGTCCGCCGCTGCCTCGGCGCATCCTTCGCCCAGTTCGAGATGGCCGTCGTCCTAAAAGAGCTCGTAAAGCGGCATCAAATCCGCCCGGCGGACCCGCGTCCCGAGCGCATCTTCAGGCGAGCTATCACCGAGACGCCCCGTCACGACGCAACCGTCGTCCTGAGCTAAACGCCTTAAGGCCGTAGGACCAAGCTGGGGAGTGAACGCGGCGAAGCGACAGTGCTCCGCACGGCGCGCAGCCGCGGGTGCTTCCCAGCGCCGCGTCCTGCGGCCTTAACCGCAGCCGGTGTTATTGCCGCAGGAGGAGCACGTGTAGCAAGAGCCCGTCCGCTGCATCATGCCGCCGCACTGCTCGCAGGCCGGGCCGAGCTCGAGGCCGGACATCTTGGCCGGGACAACCGGAGGCGTTTCGGTCATCGCCTCGGCGGCCGGGACGCCCTTGCTCGGGGTCTTCTTCTCCGTCCCGTTGCCGCCGTTCCCGTTTCCGGGCTTCGACCCACCGTTGGCCGGGCCGGCGGTGTCGCCGGTGGCGATCCCCAGTCCCAGCTGGCTCGTCTCCGCGTCGCGTTTGGCTCGCACCTCGTCGGTGAGGATGCCGAGGTCCTCCAGCGTCTCGGTGTCCTCGACGAAGCGGCTGGCCAGCCAGCGCATGATGTAGTCGGGCATTGATTTGGCGAAAGGGATCTCCGGGTTCTGCGTCATTCCCTCGGGCTCGAAGCGCATGTAGCTGAACTTGCGCACGAAGACCTCGAGCGGGACGCCGTACTGCAGCCCGATCGAGATCGCGGTGGCGAAGGCGTTCAGCAGCCCGCGCATCGTCGAGCCCTCCTTGCCGATGTCGGTGAGGAAGATCTCGCCGACCGAGCCGTCCTCGTACTTGCCGGCGGTGATGTAGCCCTCGTGGCCGGCGATCCAGAACTTGTGGGTGATCGACTCGCGCTCGCGCGGCATCCGCTTGCGCTCCGGCGGCGGCGCGACGACCTCCGCCTCCTTTTCGTCCTGGGCGTCGGTGCGCAGCGCCTGCGCCGTCTTCGAGCCGTCGCGATAGATCGCCAGCGCCTTCAGCCCGCCCTTCCAGCCGCGCGTGTAGGCATCCGCGATGTCCTCGACCGTCGCGTTCTGCGGCAGGTTGACCGTCTTCGAGATCGCCCCGGAGATGAAGGGCTGGGTCGCGGCCATCATGTCGATGTGGCCGGTGTGGGAGATCGCCCGCTCGCCGACCGCGACGTCGAACACCGGCAGGTGCTCGTCCTTCAGGCCCGGGGCGCCGACGATCGTGTTTTGCTCGGCGATGTGGGCGTCGATCTGGTCGATCTCCACCTCGGAGTAGCCGAGCGTCCGCAGCGCCAGCGGCACCGAGCGGTTGACGATCGTCATCTGCCCGCCGCCGACCAGCTCCTTGAACTTGACCAGTGAGAAGTCGGGCTCGATCCCGGTCGTGTCGCAGTCCATCAGGAAGCTGATCGTCCCGGTCGGCGCCAGCACCGTCGCCTGTGCGTTGCGGTAGCCGTGCTCCTCGCCCAGCTCGACCGCCTCGTCCCAGGCCCGTTGCGCCGCCTCCAGCAGCTCGCCCTTGATCCCGTCATGGGTAACGTCGTAAGCGGCGTCGCGGTGCATCCGCATCACCCCGTTGTGGGCCTCGCGGTTCTTCTCGTACTCGTCGTAGGGCCCCGTCGCCTCGGCGGCGATCGTCGCCGACTGGCGGTAGGCGCGGCCGGTCATCAGCGCCGTGATCGCGGCGGCGACGTGGCGGCCCTCGTCGGAGTCGTAGGGGAGGCCGTCGGACATCAGCAGGGCGCCGAGGTTGGCGTAGCCGAGCCCGAGCTGACGGAAGGCGTTGGCGTTCTCGGCGATCTGCTCGGTCGGGTAGCTCGAGCAGCCGACGACGATCTCCTGGGCGAGGAAGACGATGTCGACCGCGTGCTGGAAGTCCTCGACGTCGAAGGAGCCGTCCTCGCGGCGGAACTTCATCAAGTTGAGTGAGGCCAGGTTGCAGGCCGAGTCGTCGACGTGCATGTACTCGCTGCAGGGGTTGGAGGCGTTGATCCGACCCGACTCCGGGCAGGTGTGCCAGCGGTTGATGATCGTGTCGTACTGGACGCCCGGGTCGGCGCAGCGCCAGGCCGCGTCGGCGATCTGGTTCATCAGCTCGCGCGCCGGCAGCGTCTTGGTCGGCTCACCGGTCGTGCGCGCGGTCAGGCTCCAGTCCTCGCCGGCCTCGACCGCCTCCATGAACTCGTCGGTCACCCGCACCGAGTTGTTGGCGTTCTGGTACTGGATCGAGGTGAAGCCCTCGCCGTCGATAGACATGTCGAAGCCGGCGTCGCGCAGTGCTGCGGCCTTCTCCTCCTCATTGGCCTTGCACCAGATGAAGTGCTCGACGTCGGGGTGGTCGACGTCGAGGACGACCATCTTCGCCGCCCTCCGCGTCTTGCCGCCCGACTTGATCGTGCCGGCCCAGGAGTCAGCGCCGCGCATGAAGCTGACCGGGCCGCTGGCGGTTCCGCCCTTCTTCAAGGGCTCCATCGAGCCGCGAATGTTGGAGAGGTTGATTCCCGAGCCGGAGCCGCCGCGGAAGATCTTGCCCTCCTTGGTGTTCCAGTCGAGGATCGACTCCATGTTGTCCTCGACGCTGAGGATGAAGCAGGCCGAGCACTGAGGCCTCTCCTCGAAGCCGACGTTGAACCAGACCGGCGAGTTGAAGGCCGCCTTCTGGTTGAGCAGGATCGAGGTCAGCTCCGCTTCGAAGGCGTCGGCGTCCGCGTCACTGGCGAAGTAGCCCCCCTCGCGCCCCCAGGTTGAGATCGTCCCCGCCACGCGGCCGATCATCTGTTTCACCGAGCGCTCTCGCTTCTCGCTCCCCAGTTGCCCGCGGAAGTACTTCTGAGCGACGATGTTGGTCGCGTTCTGACTCCAGCTCTTCGGGAACTCGACCTCGCGCTGGACAAAGGCCGGCTGCTCGGGATCGCCGATCACCGCATCACGGATCTCCCACTCGATCTCGTCGAAGGGATGGACGCCGGGAGAGGAGAATCTGCGCTCGATCGCCAGCCCCTGGAGACCATTCTTGGAAGCGCTGGTGGCGGTCTGGGACATCGAACTTCTCCTCTCGGGCGACTTTTAGGGGGAGCTGACGAGGATCGTCAACGAGTCGGACAGACTTTGTGTCTCCCGACCCCGCAAAAGCCGCAGAAATCACGTCTTTCTCCTCTATGGTGACAAGACGATGGTGCGGGCCAGAGCGGCAGGCAAGGCGGCAGCGCAGCGCGCGGGCGCGGCCCGCGACGCCGTAGAGGATCGGGCCGAAGCTGCAAAGGAAGTTGCAGTTGAGGCGGTCGCTGCTGTCAAGCCAAAGCTGCGCGGGGTCTCGCACGAGTGGGCGTTCTTCGTCTCGCTGGGGCTCGGCGCGTCGCTGATCGTCGCCGCCGATACGCCCCAGGCGACGCTCGCGGTCGCGATCTACGCTGCCAGCCTCTCGGCCCTGCTCGGCACCAGCGCCCTCTACCACCGGGTCGACTGGAAGCGGCCCGACCTGCGCCGCTGGATGCGCCGCCTCGATCACTCGATGATCTTCTTCCTCATCGCCGGCACCTACACCCCCTTCGCGCTGCTGGCGTTGGACGGGGCGCTCGCCGACGCGATCCTCGTCGCGGTCTGGGTCGGTGCCGTCGCTGGGGCGGTGGTGGAGATCCTCTGGATCGAGCACCCGAAATGGGTCGCTGCGCTGGTCTATCTCTCGCTCGGCTGGATCGCCGTCATCCCCTTCCCGGCGCTATGGAGCGAAATGGGCGCCGCCGGCACCCTGCTGGTGGCCGCCGGCGGCCTCCTCTACACCGCCGGCGCCGTCGTCTATGCGACCCAGCGGCCCAACCCCAACCCGCGCGTCTTCGGCTACCACGAGGTCTTTCACCTCTTCGTCATCCTCGCCGCCGCCGCCCACTTCGTCGCGGTGGCCTTCTTCGCCCTTCCGGCCGCTTAGGCAGCGGCCGCCAGGTCCGCCACCGGCTCGGCTGCGGCGACAAGCTCGGCGAGGATCTCCTCCAGGCGCTCGGCCTGCTGCGGCTCCAGCTCCAGCCGGTCGCCGACCAGCAGCTCTTGGGCGCGGGCGACCGGCAGCTCGGCCTCGACCACCCGGCCGCCCATCGCGGCCAAGACCTTGCGCAGCTCGGCCTGTGCCCAGACCCCGCCGAACATGCTCTTCGAGGCGCCGATCGCTGCCGCCGGCTTGCCGTTGAGGGCGCTCTGCCCCGCCGGCCGTGAGGCCCAGTCGAGCGCGTTCTTGAGCTGGCCGGGGAGGGAGTGGTTGTACTCGGGCGTGGCGATCAGGACCGCGTCGGCGGCCAGGAGCGCCTCGCGCAAAGCCCGCACAGTGTCGGGCATCGGCTCCAGCTCGGCGTCCTCGCTGAACGGCGGCACCTCCGCCAGCCGCTCGAAGGGCACGAGCTCCGCCCCGGCGGGCAGCCGCTCGGCAGCCGTCCGCAGCAAGGCGGTGTTGAGCGAGCCGCGGCGCAGGCTGCCCGAGATCGCCAGCACCCGCATCGTTACCCAACCTCCTCGATCAGCTCCAACTCGACCGCGATCGCGACCTCGTAGTCGAGCACCTGACCCCCGTTCGGCAGCTCGGCGTTCCAGTCGAGCCCGAAGCCGCGCCGGTCGACGGAAGCCTCCAGCGAGAGGGCGATGCGGTCCTTGCCCGCCAGGTCCGCCCCAAGTCGCGCGAAGCGGCCGCCCGCCTCGACCTCGTGGCGCTCGCCTCGGATCTCGAGCTCCCCACGCAGGACCAGCGAACCGTCCTCACCGAGCCCCAGCTGGGCAGACTCGAACCGCAGCTGCGGGTGGTGCTCGGCGTCGAAGAACTCGGGGGAGAGGAGGTGGCCCTTCAGCTGCTCCTCGTCGATCGCGACGCTGGCGACGTCGACGGTTCCCTCCAGGCGGGGGTTGTCGCCACCCGTCAGGCGCGCGTCGTAGCCGCCGAAGCCGCTGCGGAAGGTGGCCCCGCCGTTGTGGACGACGGTGAAGCCGACCGAGGAATGAACCGGGTCGGCAACGTAGGTGCCCGCCGGGATCCCCTGCTTCTGGAGCGTCTGCGTGCTCATCGCGCTACCTCCTATAAGTCCTTGACAGATAAATAATTGATCTGGAAACAATCTTAGCAGAGTCTTTTTCCATGTCAACTATTGTCTCGACAATGTTTATCTGCGAAGATGGGACCCATGAGCGAGCAGCTCAAAAGCCGTCCCGCCCGCACCCCTCACGGCGAGGCCTGGGGGGCCCTGACCCGCACCCACGCGGCGATCGTCGGCCGCCTGCAGGAAGCCCTCGCCGCCGCCGACTACCCGCCGCTGCCCTGGTATGAGGTCCTCGCCACCGTCGCCGAGGCGCCGGAGGAGCGGATGAGGATGGGGGACCTGGCCGAGGCGCTGGTGATCACCCGCGGCGGCCTGACCAAGCTCGTCGACCGCCTGGTCAAGGCGGGACTGCTGGAGCGGACCTTCTGCGAGACCGATCGGCGGGTTAGCTACGCAACGCTGTGCCCGGCCGGCCGGGAGCTGCTTGGCGAGATGCGCCCGGTGGTGATCGCCGAGCTGGAGACCGCCTTCGCCGCCAACCTCACCGCCCGCCAGGCCGACGAGCTGCGCGACAACCTGGAGCGGGTGCGCGCCTCGGCGTGCGGGACGAGCTGACTGGCGACTTAGTCGCGCATAGCGCGACTAAGTCGCCAGAGCAGACGCGGCGCGCTCTTTCGCCGCCTCGATTAGGGCCAGGACCTGCGTCTCGCGGCCCTCGCGCAGCAGCTGCACCGGGTCCGGGTCGCCGTTGACGATGCCCTCGAAGAACTCCTTGCGGTCCTGGTAGGTCGGCAGCGTGCCCTTCGCCCAGCCGCGGGCGTCGTTGAGGACCACCGCTAGACGCGCGTACTCCTCGCCGAACAGCTCCGAGATCTCGCGCTTCATCCGCTTTGCCAATGCCGGCGAGGCACCGGCCGTGGAGATCGCGATCGCCAGCGGGCCGGTGCGGACGATCGCGGGCAGGATGAAGTTGCAGAGGGGCGGCACGTCGACCACGTTGACCAGCATCGCCCGCCGCTCGGCGTCGTCGAAGACGCCGATGTTGACCTCGCTGTCGTCGGTGGCGGCGATGACCATGAAGACCCCCTCCAGGTCCGCCGCCCCGGCGTAGGCCCGCTTCTCCCACTCGATCGAGCCCTCCGCCGCCAGCGACTCCAACTCCGGGTGGGCGACCGGCGCGATCAAGGTCACATCGGCATTACAGGCGAGCAGGCCCTCGACCTTCTCGAGGCCTATGTCGCCGCCGCCGACGACCAGGCAGCGCCGCCCGGTTAGCTTCAGGCAGGCGATGTAAAAGGGGGTCTCGAGCATGTCCCGCACGCAGGACTGGTCGCAGATCCCCTTGCGGAGCTGGCAGACACACTCCTTGCCGGCGTAGGCCTGTGCGGGCATGCGCAAAGAGTAGTGGTGGCGCCTTCTCAGACCGCGGCGAGCGTCAGGCGCAGGCCCGCTTCGAGCCCGGTCTCGGCGCGCCAGCCCAGCTCGCGCCCGGCCCGCGTCGGGTCGATCGCGATTCGCTGGACCTCGCCGGTGCGCGGCGGGGCGAACTCGGGCTCGAACCCATCGGTGCCTTCCAGCTCGCCCAGCTGCGCCGCCAGCGCCAGGACGTCGGTCTCGATCCCGGTGCCGACGTTGATCGGTCCCGTTGCCTGCGCGCGCGCCGCGGCCAGCATTGCGGTCACCACATCGCCCACGTATATGTAGTCGCGGGTCTGCTTGCCGTCGCCGTAGACGGTGGGGCGCTCGCCGGCGCGCAGGCGCCCGCAGAAGATCGCGATCACGCCCGCCTCGCCGAGCGGGTCCTGCCGCGGTCCGTAGACGTTGCCGAGCCGCAGGCTGACGCTCGACAGCCCGTAGAGCCTCTCGTAGAGCGACAGGTATCCCTCGCCGGCGAACTTGCTCTGCCCGTAGGGGGCCTCCGGCGCCAACGGCGCGTCCTCGCGAAGCGGCAGCGCCTGTCCCTCGCCCTCGCCGTAGATCGCGCCGCCGGTAGAGCTGAAGACGACGCGCCGCACGTCCGCCTTCCGCGCCGCCTCGAGCACGTTGGCGGTGCCGCCTACGTTGATCGAGGCGTCGAAGGCGGGGTCGGCAATCGATTTGCGGACGTCGATTTGGGCCGCAAGGTGGAAAACGATCCCGGGCCGTCGCTCGGCAAAGAGCTCGCTCAGCGCCGCGCCCTCGCGGATGTCCAGCTCGGCCAGCTCGGCCCCAGCCGCCAGGGCGCCGTCGAGGTTCTGCCGGCGCCCCGTCGAGAGATCGTCGACGATCGTCACCTCGTCTCCCGCGGCTAGCAGCGCGTCGACCAGGTTCGAGCCGATGAAGCCGGCGCCGCCGGTGACCAGAGTCCTCATAAGGGCGCGGATCCTAAGCCCAATACCGGCCAACAGCCCGCCGACGGGCCTAAAACGGAAGCCGGGGTGCCGTTTTAGGCCCGTCGGCGGCGCGGAGGGGTCGCCGAACGGCCCTGCTACGCTCGCCCGCCGATGCGACTCATAGTCACCGAGAAGAACAACAGCGCCAAGAAGATCGCCGACATCCTCGGCCACGGCGAGGCGAAGGCGGACAAAACCTACAAAGTCCCCTTCTACACCTGGACCGACGCTAACGGCGCCGAGCAGATGACGATCGGCCTCAAGGGCCACGTCCTCGGCCCGTCCTTTCCGGAGGGCTACTCGAACTGGCAGAAGACCGACCTGCACGACCTGATCGACGCCAAGCTGATCAAGGAGCCGACCGACAAAAACGTCGTCAAAGCGATCCGCAAAATGGCCAAGGAGGCGGACGAGCTGGTGATCGCCACCGACTTCGACCGCGAGGGCGAGCTGATCGGGCTCGAGGCGCTGGAGGAGATGCTCGACTCCAATCCGAAGCTCGGCAGCCGTGAGGAAGCCGACGCCGGCACGCTGCGGATCAAGCGCGCCCGCTACTCGGCCCTGACCAAAGAAGAGATCGAGCGCGCTTTCGACGAGCTCGACGAGCTCTCCTACCCGCTCGCCAACGCCGGCGCCGCCCGCCAGGACATCGACCTGCTCTGGGGGGCGACGCTGACCCGCGCCGTCTCCCTAGCCAGTCGCCGCTTCGGCTCCAACTTCCTCTCGGTCGGCCGCGTCCAGAGCCCCACCCTGGGCCTGATCGTCGAGCGCGAGATGGAGCGCCGGGCCCACGTTGCCAAACCGTTCTGGGAGCTTTTCGCCAGGTTCCAGCACCCCGACGGCGCCTTCGAGGCCCATCACGCGACCGACAAGTTCTGGGATAAAGCCGAGGCCGACGCGGCGCTTGCCGGCACCACCAGCCCCGGCACCGTGAAGTCGGTCACCGCGCGCAAGAACACGCGCAAGCCGCCGACGCCCTACAACACCACCGCCTTCAGCACCGACGCCTCCAGTCGCCTCGGCATCACCCCCGCCAGCGCGATGCGGATTGCCGAGGACCTTTATATGGACGGCTTCATCTCCTACCCGCGCACCGACAACACGGTCTACCCGGCGTCGTTGCCCGTTCGCGAGCTGGTCTCATCGTTGGTCCGCGTGCGCGAGTTCTCTGCCGCCGCCGGACTGCTCGACCAGCCCGAGCTGAAAGCGACGCGGGGTAAAAAAGAGACCACCGACCACCCGCCGATCTACCCGACCCAGGCGATCCACCCCGGCGCCCTCGAGGGCCCGAAGAAGCGCGTCTACGAACTCGTCGTACGGCGCTTCCTCGCCACCTTTAGCCCGCCGATGATCACCGAGTCGACCCGTGCCGACATAGAGGCCGGTTCCGAGACCTACTTCGTGCGCGGCTCGGTCGTCGTCGACCCCGGCTACGCGAGCATCTACACCTACGCCCGCTCCTCCGACGAGGAGATCCCGAAGCTGGAAGAGGGGCAGACCCTGGAGCTGGCTGCTGCGACCGCCGCCCCCGGCGAGGACGAGCCGGCCACCAACCCCTGGATCGTCTCCAAGGAGACCCAGCCCCCGTCCCGTATCTCACAGGCCAAACTGATCGAGATGATGGAGGAGCGCGGTCTCGGCACCAAAGCGACCCGTGCAGACATCATCCAGAAGCTCTTCGACCGCGGCTACGTCTACAGCAACCCACCGGTGCCCTCGGAAACCGGGATCGCCCTCTACGAGGCCTTCAAGAACTACGTGCCGGCGATGGCGACGCCGGAGATGACCGCCACGCTGGAGGCGGAGATGGACCGGATCGCCGCCGGTCAGATGACCAAGGGCGAGGTGGTTGGCGACAGCCGCGACCTCCTGCACAAAACCTGGTCGGAGATTGACGAGAGCCGCGAGGACCTGGCCAAAGTGATCTGGAAAGGGATGGACGAGGACCGCATCCTCGGCCCCTGCAAGGTCTGCGAGGAAGCCGGCCGCACCAAGGAGGACGGCTCGCCCAACATGCTGCGGATCATCCGGGCGAAAAAATCGGGCAAACGGTTCGTCGGTTGCAGCGGCTGGACCGCCGACGACCCGGAGTCCTGCGACCAGACCTTCCCGCTGCCTCAGCGCGGCGACGTCTTCCGGCTCGAGGAGCGCTGCTCGGTCTGCGAGCGCACGCCGCGGCTGAAAGTCGTTCCCTTCCGTGGTCGGCCCTGGAACCTCTGCCTCAACGACGACTGCGAGTCGATGCAGGAGATGAAGAAACGCCGTGCCGAACGCGAAGCGGCAAAAGCGGCGAAAGCGGCTATGGCGAAGAAACCGTCGCCGGATGGCTCCGAGGACGGCAAGGCCGCTAAGCCAACCAAAGCCGACACCGGCACGCGCCGCCGCAAACGGGCCAAAGCGGCAGCCAAATAGCATGCTCGCCAGCTTCCGGTGCGACTTATCCGCCTATAGGGGGGGAAACTCGCACCGGAACGGGGGTTGACTTTGTTCCTCTCGTTCGAGGGCATCGACGGCTCCGGCAAGAGCACCCAGGCACGGTTGCTCGCCGAGGCGCTCGGCCCCGAGACGCTGACGATCCGCGAGCCGGGCGGGACCGGCGCGGCGGAGCGGATCCGCGAGCTGCTCGCCGACCCCGCCCTGGAGATCGATCCGTTTGCCGAGCTGCTGCTCTTTTCCGCCGCCCGGGC
The DNA here is from genome assembly GCA_963817945.1 of uncultured Solirubrobacterales bacterium. Lineage (GTDB taxonomy): Bacteria > Actinomycetota > Thermoleophilia > Solirubrobacterales > 70-9 > VRUE01. The sequence continues at coordinate 274,562 of CAWFQH010000002.1, forward strand.
GGATCTGGTCGTGCGGGTGATCAGGCCTGCGCTCGAGGCGGACCGCGACGTCGTCGCCGACCGCTTCGCCGATTCGAGCGTCGCCTACCAGGGAGGCGGTCGCAGCCTCGGCACCAGCCACGTGCTCTCGCTCGTCGACATGACGATCGACGGTCTCTGGCCCGATCTGACGATCCTGCTGCGGGTTGACCCCGAAATCGGACTAAAGCGCGCCGACGGCGAGGACCGTTTCGAGGCCGAGGGCCTGGAGCTGCAGCGCGCCGTCGCCGAGGCCTACGACGAGATCGCCCAGATCGCCTCCGACCGCGTCGTGGTCATCGACGGCGAAGGGACGGTGGAGGAGGTCCATGCGCGGGTGATGGATGTCGTCAGGAGCCATGCGCCCTGACCCGCGGGTCCTGTCGCGGCGGCCCTCCCCCATGTGCTCGGACGCGCTTCGCGCGACCTCCGCTATGGGGGACCCCCGCCACCACGCCACCCGCGGGAGAGACGCGTGACGATCCTCGTGGACAGCACTACCCATCAGCCTCGGGCACAGCTTGCGTTGAGCGCGGCGTTGGCGGCGGGACCGACGCATGCGTACCTCTTCAAGGGTCCGCGGGGCTGCGGCAAGCGGACGGCGGCGCGGGCCTTCGCGGCGGAGATCCTCGCCGTCGGGGCGCAGGACCCCGAGGACGCCCGCCGTCGCGCCCTGCTCGATCCCTCGCCCCACCCCGACCTGGTCTGGCTCGCCCCGAGCGGCGCCCAGCACATGGTCGAGGAGGTGCGGGAGCGGGTGATCCGGGCCGCCGCCTACCGGCCCTTCGAAGGCGGTAAGCGCGTCTTCGTGATCGAGGCAGCCGAGGCGATGCGCGACGAGAGCCAGAACGCGCTGCTGAAGACGCTCGAGGAGCCGCCGCCGTTCGTCCACCTGATCCTGCTCAGCTCTGAGCCGACGGCGCTGCTGGAGACGATCGCCTCCCGCTGTCAGCCGGTCGACTTCGCACCGCTGCCGTTCGAGGCTGTCGAAGCCCTCCTACGCGAGGATCACGCAACCAACGCCGGCCCGGACGAGATCGCCGCCGCCGCCCACCTCGCCGCCGGTGATGTCGAGCTCGCTCGCTTCCTCCTCACCGAGGAGGGGCGGAAGCTCCGCGCCGATTCAACCGCGATGGACTGGAGGGGCCTGCTCGCCGACGCCGAGGCGGCCGGCGAGGAGGCCGAGGCGGCGACCCGCGCCAAGCTCGAAGAGGAGAAAGAGGGAGGGATGAAGCGCTCCGCCCGCGACATCGGCGACGCTGCCAAGCGGGCCGGCCGCCGCCGGCGCACCGAGCTGCTCGACCTAGGTCTGGCGTTGGCCGCCGGTTGGTGCCGGGACCTCGCCGCGACCGCCACTGGCGCCGCCGACCTCGCTCACAACCGCGATCGTCTCGACGACCTCCGTGCCCGCACGGCCGGTCTCGACCCTGCCGCCGCCCGCAAAGCCGCCGAGCTGGTCCAGGACACCCGCCGCCGGCTCGACCTCAACGTCTCCGAGGAGCTAGCGCTGGAGGCGCTCCTCTTCCGCCTCGAGCGCCTGCTCGGCTGAGGCGGTCTGCTCGCGCGCTTTCTCCAGCGCCCGCTCCTGCGCTAGCCGGGTTATCTGCGCCGCCTGGCGGGACATGATCACGCTGAAGTTGAGCGCCAGGCCGAGCAGCAGCAGCATGATGATCGAGAACAGGGCGACGTTGGTGTCGCGCACGCCCATCAGGTCGGCGACGACCCCGAGCAGGCCGGGGAACGCGGCGCCGGCCAGCATCCCAAGACCGGCGACGAACCAGACGACGCTGTAGCGCTCCTGCAGCTTGTCGCGGCGGATCAGCTCCAGGATCATCGCCATGAAGGCGACTGCGATTGCCGCCGCCAGGATCCGCGTCTGTGAGGTGAGGTGGACCGTCGGATCGTTCACCGCTCGGCCTCCACGTGGCGCGGCCGGAACTGGCCGACCAACAACACGATCATCCCCTTGAAGATGAAGAAGGCCGAGCGCAGGGGCGTCAGGAATGAAGAGCCGCCGATCCGCTCCAGCATCCGCACCGGTACCTCCTCGACCCGCAGCCCCTGGCGCACGGCCAACTGCAGCGACTCGATCTCGGCGAAGTCGGGCGAGTAGTGGGCGCTGAAGAGGGCCATCGCCCTCCGGTTGGCGGCCCGCATGCCGCTGGTCGTGTCGGTGAAGCGCTGGCGGGTCGCCAGGGTGAGGAAGAAGCGGAAGAGGCTGGTGCCGATCCTGCGCGAGATCGTCGGCCGGTAGTCGATGCCGTCGCCCTCCGCCTCGCGGCCGGGCTCGGCGGACGCGACCCCGGCGCGATCGCCGGTGGCGCGGCGATCGCGGTAGCGCGAGCCGATCACCAGGTCCGCGCGATCGGCTCTCACCTCTGCCAGCAGCCGGGCGACCTCGGCCGGCGGGTGCTGGCCGTCGGCGTCGAGGTGGGCGCAGAAGTCGTAGCCCTGCCGCAGCGCGTAGAGATAGCCCGTCTGCAACGCCGCGCCCAGTCCCTGGTTAAAGGGAAGCGTGGCAACAGTGGCGCCGGCTTCGCGGGCGCGGGTGCCGGTTGCGTCGGTGGAGCCATCGTCGACGACGAGGACATCGACGTCGGGCAAGCGCTCGCGCACGCCAGCGATCACGGCGGCGACGGAGTCGGCCTCGTTCCAGGCGGGGATGAACACCAGCGTTCGCACAGAGCGGATTCTCCCATGTGCCCCAGGCGCACCCGCCGCATCGGCGTGGAGCCGGCTTCGATTTTGTGTTAGTAAACCTTCATGAACGGCGAGGGGACTCCGACGCTGCCTCGAGGGCCGCGATGACGCGGATCGGCATGCGTCTCTGGCTGGCCGCCGCCTTCGCCGCGGTGACCTTCGTAACGGCCGGTGTCGTCTACACCTTCGGCGACCGGCCGCGGGCCGTGCTCGGCGCGATCGCCCTCGGCGTCCTCGTCGGCTTCCTGATCGCGGTCGGCATCACCCACCGCGTCACCCGCCTCTCCCGCGCCGCGCGGGAGATGGCCGATGGCTCCTTCGACGCGCCGCTGGAGAGCGGCGGGCGTGACGAGATCGGCGACCTCGCCCGCGCGCTGGACTCGATGCGCGCCTCGCTGAAGGAGAGCTTCGGCGTCCTCACCGCCGATCGCAACAAGCTGAAGGCAATCTTCGACGGCCTCACCGACGCCGTGATCGTCGTCGACGATGACGGTGCCCTGCGCTTTTCCAACCGCGCCGCGCGCAAGCTGCTCGACGACGACGGCACCCCGCCGGAGTCGATGCGGATACACCTGAAGCGGGCCGCGGACGTCGGCTTCGCCGCTCACCCAGCGTTGCGGATCGGCGACCGCGCCTACGCGATGAGCGCTCGCGCCCTGCCGGACGAGCGCGCCGTCCTCGTCGTCGCCCGCGACCGCACCGAAGAGATGCGCCGCGAGCTGGCCGAAGCCGACTTCATCTCCAACGCCGCCCACGAGCTGCGCAACCCGCTCGCCGGCATCTCCAGCGCGATCGAGGTCCTGCAGGAGGGCGCCAAGGACGACCCCAACGCGCTCGACCACTTTCTCGGCCGCCTCGCCGAGGACACCGAGCGGATGAACCGCCTCACCCGCTCGCTGCTGACCCTGGCCCGGGTCGAGTCGATCGGGGCGGGGGAGAACGAGATCGTCCACGTCGACGCGGTCATCCGCGACATCGTCGAGGCGGTGGAGACGCCGTCGCACATCGAGCTCAGCGTCGAGGCCGAGCCGGAGCTCGCGGTCAACGGCGATCCGACCCTGCTGCGCCAGGTGATGATCGGCCTGCTCACCAACGCCTTCAAGCACACGCCCCTGCCGGGAGCGGTTACGGTTCGCGCCCGCTGCGACGGCGAAACGGAGGTGGTTCTGGAGGTGATCGATACCGGGCCGGGCATTCCCGAGGTGGAGATAGAGCGCGTCTTCGAGCGCTTCTACCGCCGCGACGAGTCGCGCAAGCGCGAAGGCTTCGGCCTCGGCCTGGCGATCGCGCGCCGCATGGTCGACGTGATGGGCGGCGAGATCGGCGCCCATTCCGTCGAGGGCGAGGGCAGCACCTTCTGGGTCCGCCTGCCGGTCGCGCAACCGAGTCCGACCCCGGTGGCGTAGGACGATGGCGACGAGGAAAGGCGGGGGAGGATGAGCAGCGGCCGGATCCTGATTGCCGACGACGAGCCCTCGGTCCGCGACTCGGTCGGCTACGCGCTCGCCCAGGAGGGCTTCCAGGTGACCGCGGCGGCCGACGGCGACGAGACCGCGGCGAAGGTCGGCGACGGCATCCCCTACGACCTCCTCATCCTCGACATCATGATGCCGGGGCCAAGCGGGCTCGACATCTGCCGCGAGGTGCGCGCGCGCAGCGCTGTGCCGATCATCCTGCTGACCGCCAAGGACGCCGAGGTCGACAAGGTCGTCGGGCTCGAAGTCGGCGCCGACGACTACGTCACCAAGCCCTTCTCGGTGCGCGAGCTGCTCGGCCGCGTCCGCGCCCAGCTGCGCCGCCGCGAACTCGACCGCGCCCCGCTGGCGCACGCGGTGCGGATCGAAGCCGGCCCGGTCGCAATCGACCTCGTCCGTCACGTCGCCCTGGTCCGCGACGTGCCGGTCAACCTCACCCGCTCCGAGTTCCAGCTGCTGCGGCTGCTCGCCGCCCGCCCCGGCGAGGTCTTCCCCCGCCGCCAGATCATGGAGGAGCTGTGGCAGACCGAGTTCGACGGCGACGAGCGAGCCTGCGACGTCCACATCTCCAACCTGCGCCAGAAGATCGAGCGCGACCCCCAGAACCCCGAGCTGGTCCTCACCGTTCGCGGCGTCGGCTACAAGTTCGACGCCAACGGCGCCTAGCCACCGTTCCCCGCTCTAGAGCCCTCTGAGTGCCTCGTGGCGTCGCCCCACCGCGCCGTCGCGCCATCTCGCGCTTGACAAACGAAAACTTCTATGTTCTTCTTTCCTCGTACTTCATGTACGAAGTAGTTCAATCCCGCTAGGGCGGGCAGGGACGCAATAGGGAAACGGAGCCCCGGGGAGGGTCGCACAGGGAGCGGCCGATCGGGCTCAGGGACAAGGAGAAGAGCTACGTGAGAGTCCACGCGAAGGCATCGACCGCGGGATCGACCCAGCACAAGACCGCCGTTGGGCTCGCCCTCCTCGTCGCGCTCGCGGCGACCCTGCTTGGGGTCACTCCCGCCTTCGCCGCCACGGTCACCGACCGCCCGCTGCTCTTCAGCTTCGACGGGTCCGACACGACGGCGGGCCGGTTCTCACAGCCTGTGGCGCTTGACGTCGACCAGTCGACCGGCATCGTCTACGTAATAGACTCCGGCAGGAACGTCCTCGACAAGTTCGACGCCGCCGGCGTCGCCCAGAGCTTCTCGGCAACCGGGAGTTCCTCGCTGGCACCGGGATTCTCATCCGGGGCTTTCAATTCATACTCCGACGTCGCCGTCGACAACTACGGCCCGAACGCCGGTCGCATCCACGTGATGCGGGAGTTTGGCCCGCTTGAGGCCTTCACCGCGGCCGGCGAATCGCTCTGGGAGCTTGGCGGCTTCGACGACGTCTGCGGTCTCGCGGTCGACACCGATGGTCACCTCTGGGTCGGCGACTACACCAACAGCAAAGCCCGCGAGTACGCGAGCAGCGGCAGCCCTCCCTCGGAAATCGGCTCGGTGGATACGCTCGAACGCTCCTGCCGGCTCGATGTCGATGCAAGCGGCAACCTCTACGCCAACGTCTACAACGGCGGCGTCGACAAATACGAAGGCGGTGTCAAGGGGCCGACGCTTGATGCGACTACCACGCAAGCGGTGACGGTCGACCAATCCAGCGCGAGCGGTCACATCTTCACGATCCATAGCACCGACTTCAACGAGTACGACTCCTCGGGGACGCTGCTCGGCACCTTTGGCTCGGAACTCCTCAGCAGGGGCTTCGGCATCGCCTATAACGCGAGCCTCGATCGCGTCTACGTCGCCGACTCTGGCTCCGGTACGGTCAAGGTCTTTGGGCCGCCCGTCACCGGCACCGTGCCCGACGTGACGATCGAACCGACCACGGCGATCGAAGTCAACAAAGCCACCTTCAACGGCAAAGTCAATCCGCAGAGCGTCCCCAACAGCTACTTCTTCCAATGGAAGCGGAGCTTCCAGGGCTGGAGTGAAGCCGCTGCATCGGCACCACAGACGCTGCCCGAAGACAGCAGTGACCACGCCGTCGCGGTCAACGTCACCGGGCTCGCGGGCAACACGACCTACCAGGCGCGCCTCGTCGGCCTCAACACCGAAACCGGCCTGCGAAGCGTCTCCAACGAGGTCACCTTCACCACTGCGGCGCCGAGCGCGCCCGCGGTGACGATCGACGACCCAACTTCGGTCGGCACGACGAGCGCCGACATCAGCGGCACCGTCAACCCCCAGGGAGACTTCGGCACGACCTGGCGCGTCCAGCTCAGCACCGACCCGGCATGCGCTTCGGGCTTCTCCAACCAGGCAAGCCACAGTCTCGAATCCGAAGCGAGCAGCCCGCAGCCGGTCACCGAGGAACTGACCGGCCTGCTCCCCAACCAGCGCTACTGCGTGCGGATCAGCGCCAGCAACGGCGGCGGCACCACCAATTCGGAAGTCAAGGAGCTCACCACCGACCCGATCGCGCCGACCGAAGTGGAAACCGCCTTCGCCGCACCCAGGACTGACACCACCGCTCGCCTCAACGCCCGCGTCAATCCGCAGGGGGCCGGCGACGCGCATCCGCTCGTCTACCGCTTCGAATACAGCGAAGACGATGGCGCCAGCTGGATCGTCCTGCCCGATCGCGAGTACAGCGGCGGCGCTCGCAGTCAAATCGTCGTCGGCGACGAGCTGACCGGCCTAACGCCGAACACCACCTACAGCTACCGCTTCAGCGCCGAAAACGACGCCGGCCCGGCCTCGCCGCAGGGGGCGGTGAAGACCTTCACGACTCGCACCGTGGCCGAAGTCACTCTCCCCGCGCGCGGCATCGAGCTGGTCAACAACCCCGACAAGGGCAACCAGAACGCGCTCAGCGGGGTGACGATGCTTAGCCTGAGCCAGCTCACCGCCCGGCCGCCCGGGATCTCCTTGGACGGTGAGAAAGCGACGTGGGGGGTGAGCGGCGGCGCGCCGGGGGCGCCCAACGGCACCGTGTCGACCTTCCTGGCCGAACGGACGCCGAGCGGCTGGCAGTCGCGCAGCCTGGCGCCGCCGGCGAGCCAACAGGTCGGCGGCGGCGACCTGTTCTACATCGCCCGCGCCGCGACGCCCGACTTCTCCCGCTTCGTCTTCGACGCCGAATACAAGCCGGCGTTCGGGGAGGCGAGCGAGTCGACCCGGCTGCGGCTCGACGCCCACCAGCACCAGGACATTCTCCAGACCTACAACTGGACGACTGAAAATGACGGTCCCGGTTCCTTCGACATGACCGAGGACGGCGCCCACGTCATCGACATCAACCACGCCAGCGACCAGCTGGAGGAAATCGGCGATGGCTCGGGCGAAGTGCTCAGCATCATGCCCGACGGCACGCAATCGAGCTGCGGGCTGGAGGAGGGACCGAGCTTCGCCGGTGGCTCTCGCGACCTGACCGGAAGGGCTGCCAGCACCCTCTGGCGCGAGGGCTACCACGCGATCGCCACCACCGACGCCTCGCGCGTCTACTTCGAGGCGAAACCCAACGGCGAATGCGGAGAGTCCTGGGGCCTCTACGTGCGCAACCGCGAAAGCGAAGAGACGACCCTGATCGACGCCGGCACGGCGACCCAAGACGTCGGCTTCATCACCGCCACCCCGAACGGCCGCGCGGCCTACTTCGCGAGCTTCAGCCAGCTCGACCCGGCCGACGGGAACGAAGGCGCCGACCTCTACCGCTGGGAGGAGCAGAGCGAAGAATCGAGCTGCCTGACCTGCGTGGTCGCGAACGCCAGCCTGGCGACCCTTCCCATCGAAGGTTCTCAAATGTACAGGCCGATTCTGATCTCGCCGGATTTCTCCCACGCCTACTTCGAATCGCATGAGGAGCTGGTCGCCGGCCATCCGCTGGAGGCCTCAGAGCGAAACGTCTACGTCCTCAGCGACGGCCAGATCCGCTTCGTCACCAAGAACGGCGACTTTGTCTCGGGCCTGCTGTTCAAGAACACCTCGCGGATCTCAGCGGACGGCAACATGCTGGCCTTCGCCAACACGGCCCAACCCTTCTACACCGCCGATACGACCGCCGGCAACCTCAGGCAGGCCTACCTCTACGACGATCGCGAAGCGAGCCTGGAGTGCGTCTCCTGCAACCGTGAGGGGGCGACTACGCACCCTGTCGCACCGCTCGGCGTCGGCGAGCTGCTCGAGATGTCAGCCGACGGCTCGACGCTCGTCTTCGTCAGCGCCGAGGGGCTGGGGCCGCTCGACGTGAACCGCACCGAAGACGTCTATGAGTGGCGGGGAGGAGTGCGGCGGCTGATCACCGACGGGGTGACCGAATACCCGGCCAGCATACTCTCGGCTCCGATCGTGCAGGGGATCGACGCCGAGGGCTCCAACATCCTCTTCTCGGTCACCGACCCGGGCCTGACCGGCCATGAGCGCGACGGGGTCTCCAATCTCTACGTGGCACGAATCGGCGGCGGCTTCCCGCGGCCAACCGAGCCGGTGCACTGCGACGGGGACGCCTGTCAGGGACCGCTCGTCGCCCCACCCGTGCCGGGCGGGGCGGGGAGCGCCAGCTTCAGCGGCCGCGGCAACGTGGCCGGCAAACCGAAAGCCCGCTGCAAGAAGGGACGGGTGCGCCGCAAGGGACGCTGCGTCAAACGCCGTGCGAACCAACGCCACCACGAGCGAGCTAGCCAGACCAAGCAAGGGAGGACGAAGTGAACCGCCGAGCGCTGATCCTGGGCCTGATCGCCCTCGCCGTCGCAACGCTGGGCAGCGCCGCACAGGCCCAAGCCGCGCCGCGCTTTGACATCAAGGCGACCTGGGGCGACACCAACCTGCCGCCCGGCGGGGCGGGAGTGTTCACGATCCAGGCCCGCAACATCGGCGACGCTCCCGGGGCCGAAGAAGCCCTGACGATCACCAACCAGCTGCCCGCAGGAGTCGAAGTCACCAACATCGCCTGGGATGGCAAATTCGCCGACCTGTCCTTCCTCTGCTCGGGGATCGGCACCGAAACGGCGACCTGCGAACTCCCCAGCTTCTTCGTACCCGTCTTCACGGAAGCTCCGGGCGTGGGCTCGGGCCCCTTCGCCTCCCCGAGCGGCTACCTGCAGACGATCTACGTGGAAGTCGCGATCGACCCCGGGGCCGCGGGCACGGGAACCAACACGGCGACGATCTCCGGCGCCGGCGCGCCCAGCGCCAGCGACGTCGACCAGGTCAGCTTCAGCCCGACGTCCTCTGTCTTCGGGCTCGTCCCCGGCAGCTTCCGGGGCGAGGTCTTTGACGAGGCCTTCCCCGACGGCTCGCCCTCGCGCCAGGCCGGCGACCATCCCTTCGAGCAGCGGGTCAACTTCGACCTAAACGCGAAAAGCCAGCTGGGTTCGGTCGACGGCACGCGCGAGAGCCCCTCCAACGGGCTGCTGCGGACGGTCGAGGCGACGCTGCCGCGCGGCATGATCGGCAACCCCGAGACGCTGCCGAAGTGCGACCCGACCGCCTTCGCCGAATTCGGCTCCACGCTCAACTCGACCGCCTGCCCGGCCAACACGCAGATCGGCTACCTGAACGCCACGATGCTGCTCGGCGGCTCCAATAACGGACGGGGCTGCTGCCTGAACACCAACGAGTTGCTCTCCCGTGTCGCCCTATACAACCTCGAGCCGCCCAAGGGCACGCCGGTGGACCTCGGCTTCACCGCCAGCGGTCTCGTCATCGGCCACATCTACGCGACCCTCGACGCCGCCCAGAACTACGCGATCAAGTCGCTGACGCCGAACATCTCCTCGCTGGTCAACGTGCGCGGCACCGAGGTGACGCTCTGGGGCGTGCCGGGGGACCCCGCGCACGACAAGTTCCGCTTCTTTCCCGCAGAGCAACCCGGCGGCGTCGCGCTCGGTGCCCCCTTCACGGCGCCGATCCGCCCCTTCTTCACCAACCCGATGGACTGCGGCTTTGACAACGGCGGCATGCGAATCCGGATCGACTCCTACCAGCGCCCGGGCGAGTTCAGCCCGCTGGAGGAGTACCCCGACCCGCTCAACGTCGAAGGCTGCGAGGACCCGCGCTTTCGCTTTGAGCCGCAGACCTCGCTGCAGCCGACGACCAAGGACGCGGGCGCCTCGACCGGCCTCGACGTGCACCTGGAAGTACCCCAGCGCGACGACACCGTCGATGAAGCCAAAAAACTCTATGCCGAGGAAGGCTTCGTCAAAGGCATCGGCACGCCGCCGATGAAGAAAGTCGTCGTCACCTTCCCCGAGGGAATGACGATCAACCCGGCCGCCGCGCAGGGACTGGAGTCCTGCTCACCGGCCCAGATCAGCCTCGGGACCAACGACCCGGTCACCTGCCCCGATGCCTCCCAGTACGGCAGGCTGACCCTGCACACGCCGGCCCTGCCGATCGACGAACAGCCCGAAGGCTTCCTCTACATCGCCAAGCAAAACGACAACCCCTTCCACAACTTCCTCTCGCTGTACCTGGTCGTCGAGCAGCCCGATCGCGGCATCCTGGTCAAGGTGCCGGGACGAGTCGACCTCGATCCGCAGACGGGGCAAATCACCACCACCTTTGACGACATCCCTCAGTTCCCGCTCTCAGACCTGGAGATGAACCTAAAGGGCGGCCTCAGAGCGGGATTGGTCAACCCGCAGACCTGCGGCACCAAGACGATCCAGGCCACCTTCTACTCCTGGCACGACCCAACCACGCCGATCACGGTGAGTAACGACTACGTGATCACCCAAAACCCCGACGGCACCCCGCGCCTTAACTCACCAAGCGAGCGTCCCTTCAACCCGTTGATCAGCGGCGGCACGCTCAACAACCTGGCCGGCTCCTTTAGCCCGATGGAGTTGCGGATGACCCGCAACGACCTCGAGCAGGAGCTCTCGGTCGCCGAAGGCAAGGCCCCTCCCGGGCTGCTCGCCTCCCTGAAGGGAGTCGGGCGCTGCTCAGATGCGCAGATCGCCGCCGCGGCCAACCCGGAGCGGACGGGCATCGAAGAGCTCAACTCCCCCTCCTGCCCCGCCTCTTCCCTGGTCGGCTCGGTCGACGCGGGGGCCGGAGTGGGCCAGGTGATCACCTACGTCAAGGGCAAGATCTACATGGCCGGCCCCTACAAAGGCGCCCCCGTCTCGGGCGTGGCAATCGTCCCCGCTGTGGCCGGGCCCTTTGACTTGGGCAACATCGTCACCAGGGCACCGGCCTACGTCGACTCAAAGACCGCCGAGCTTCGCCTGATCACCGACAAGCTGCCGCTGATCTTCAAGGGCATTCCGGTCAGGGTCCGCGACATCCAGGTTCACCTCGACAGGGACCGCTTCACGCTCAACCCGACCAGCTGTGAGCCCTTCGCGCTGACCGGCGCTCTGTTTAGCTCCGAAGGCAAATCGAAGACCAGCTCGACCCCCTTCCAGGCGGCTGAGTGCGCCTCGCTGGGCTTCAAACCACGGATCACCACCCGCCTCTTCGGCGGCACCAAACGCGGCGCCCATCCCAAACTGCGCAGCGTCTACCGGGCCAGGCCCGGCGATGCCAACGCCGCCGCCGCGGTCGTCTCGCTGCCGCGCTCGGAGTTCCTCGACCAAGCCCACATCAAGACGATCTGCACCAGGGTGCAGTTCGCCGCCGAGAGCTGCCCGCCGGGCTCGATCTACGGCCACGCGACGGCGAGCACGCCATTGCTTGAGGAAACGCTCTCGGGCCCCGTCTACATGCGCTCCTCCGATAACAAGCTGCCCGACCTCGTCGTCGACCTGCACGGGATCGTCGACGTCGAGGTGGTCGGGCGGGTCGACTCGATCAGGGGCGGGATCAGGGTCAGCTTCGAACAGATCCCAGACGCCCCGGTCGACACCTTCACGCTGACCATGCAGGGAGGCAAAAAGGGCCTGCTGATCAACAGCCGCGACGTCTGCGATCGCACCTACCGCCTGCAGGCCAACCTGGAGGGCCAAAACGGCAAGCCCGCGACGCTTAGGCCCAAGCTCCAGGCCAACTGCAAGAAGGGGCGCAAGCACAAGCGCAGCGCCCGCGGGGGCTGATGGAGGCCCCGGCGAGGGCCCCAGCGCCCGCCAAGCGCGCCCTACCCTGGCCTGGCGCGCTTTGCGGGCTCGCCCTCGCCTGGCTTTGCCTGGCGCCAGCGGTCGAGGCCGAGCTTGTCCAGAAGGGCTCGGTCCGCGTCGCGGTCTCCGGCTCGCTCTCGCCCAAGCTCCTACCGAGGCACGGCACCGCGCCGATCGCGGTCCGGATCGGCGGCCGCATCTCCTCGAGCACCTCCCGAGGGACCGCCGCAGCTGCAGGGGGTCGACTTCTCCTTCAACAGAGCCGGGCGGCTGCAGACCCAAGGATTGCCCCGCTGCCGGCTGGGCAAGATCAACCCCTCGACCACCCGCGAGGCGCTCCTTGCCTGCCAAGCGGCCCTGGTCGGCGAGGGCCACTTCTCGGCCAACGTGCGCTT
>CAWFQH010000003.1:0-235945 GCA_963817945.1 uncultured Solirubrobacterales bacterium
GGGCATCCAGAGTCGAGACCGGACGAGCTGCTTCCGTTTATGGACAGCATTTTGTCATCGAGGAGGCCGACGGCGAGCCCACCTCCAAATCGTTGGTGCCGGGGTGGCGCTCGTCCCCCTCCTTGACTGCGACGGTCAGGCAGGTCGATTCGACCCACAGATCTCCTCGGCGGTTTAGCCGCTGCGGTGGCACGGCTTATCGGGCTGCGCCATCGAAGAGCTCCAGGCTCGGGTCCGCGGCGACATCGTCGCCTTTCTGCTGCTGAACGAGCCGGGCGCGATTCGCCTCGCGCCGCTCTACAACCTGCTCTCGATCGCTGACGCCCCAAACAGTGACGCCCCAAACAGTGTCCGGTTCCACCACATAGGCGACAGTTGTGTCAGGACATAGGAGACACCGAATGAGGGGAGCTCTCCTGTGGACAAGGCGCGGTACCTGGTCGAGGCGCATCTGTTGGAGGGCCGCTCGGTCAACGAGTTGGCGGCGGCCCACGGAGTTCATCGCAGCTGGATCTACAAGCTCTTGGCCCGCTGCAAAGCTGGTGGCTATGGCGCCCTGGAGCGGCGCTCCAGGGCGCCGCTCAGCTCCCCACACCGGACCCCCGTCGAGGTCTCCCAGGCGATCGTCGCCCTGCGCAAGCAGCTGAGCGCCGAAGGCCACGACTGCGGCGCGGCGACGATCGCCTACCACCTCGCCGAGCAGATCGATCAGGTGCCGTCCCTCTCAACCATCTGGCGAGTCCTCAAACGCGAGGGCCTGGTCACGCCACAGCCTCAGAAGCGCCCGCGCAGCTCATTGATCCGCTTCTGCGCGGAGTTGCCCAACGAGATGTGGCAGGCCGACGTCACGCACTGGCCCCTCGCGGGGGAAGGGCACGCGGAGATCCTCAACATGCTCGACGATCACTCGCGGCTGTTCTTGGCCGCGCGGGCCTTCCCGACCGTCAAGGCGGCCGACGTAGTCGACGTCTTTCGCATGGCTGTGGCTTTGCACGGCGCGCCCGCCAGCCTGCTCTGCGACAACGGCGCCGTCTTTACGGCCACCCCGCGCGGTGGCAAGGTCCTACTGCAGGTCGAGCTCGAGCGGCTCGGCATCGCCGCCAAGAACTCGCGGCCCTACCACCCGCAGACCTGCGGGAAGGTCGAGCGGCTGCACCAGACGCTCAAGCGCTACCTCACTCAGCAGGCTCCCGCGCAGACACTCCTCGCCCTGCAGGGACAGCTCGACGCCTTCGCGCACTACTACAACACGACCAGGCCCCACAGGGCCCTGGGTGGGCGCACGCCCCTGCAGGCCTACAGTGCCCGGATCAAGGCTCGGCCGGCCTCAACTGAGCGCCCCGAGACCCACTTCCGCGTCCGCCACGACAAGGTCGACGCCCAGGGCACCGTCACTTTGCGCCACAACAGCAAGCTGCACCACATCGGCATCGGCAGGGCACACAAAGGCCGGCCGATCAAGCTGCTCATCGCCGACCGCGACATCCGCGTTCTCGATCGCCGCACAGGCGAGTTGATCCGCCGGCTCATCCTCGATCCCACTCGCGACTACCAGCCGATCGGAGGGAGCTGAGATGTCTACGATGTCTCGCGACATCTGTCTCCGATGTCGCGAGACACAACAGTGACGCCCCAAACAGGATTCGAACCTGCGGCTTACTCCTTAGGAGGGGCGATTTGTCAAGTCCGATTTGGCTTCGAACAAAGCGTTTCCGCTTGCATGCCGAATCTGAAAGGACAAAAGCGGACTAAGGGCACTCTGGCGGACAGATCTGTCCCTACCTTTGTCCCTACCCAGGCTAGGAGGGTGGCTCGGTGGTGCCTTCATTCAAGCGCGCCAAGTACTCGTCATAGACGTAAAGCTTTCCGCGCTGACGACCGGTGACCTCGCGCAGGATCCCCGCCTCCTCGAGTCGGCTGACCGCGTTGTAGACCGGCGGAGCGCTGAGCCCAAGTTCCTCCGCGGCGACCGTTGGGCGAAAGACAACGAATCTTGAGGCGAGGTCGTGCACCCTTGCGGCGGTGGCCGCTCCGCGTCCGAACTCGTGGATCGTCTGGCGATCCCGCTCGATCATTTGAACCAAGTCACCGGTGGTCGCCGTCGTCGACTCCGCAACCTCGACCACGCCCTCCAGGAAGAATTTCAGCCATGCCTCCCAAGCACCTTCGGAGCGGATCCGCTGAAGGTGATCGTAGTAGTCGTCGCGGTTCTGCTTCAGGTACAAGCTCAGGTAGAGCAACGGCCCTTTCAAGACCCCGTCCGCGACCAGCAGAAGAGTGATTAGCAACCGCCCAACCCGTCCGTTGCCGTCAAGAAACGGATGGATCGACTCGAACTGAGCGTGGGCCAGGGCGGCCTTGATCAGGATTGGCGTGCGCTCAGGCTGGTCGTGGAGGAATTTCTCCAGCTCGCGCATCGCCGGCTCGACCTCCTCCCAGGGCGGCGGCACGTAGCGTGCGATCGACGGGCGCGACCCGCCAATCCAGTTCTGCTCGCGCCGGAATCTTCCCGGCGTCTTCTCTGAGCCGCGACCCGATCCGAGCAACACGTTGTGAACTTCGCGGAAGAGGCGGTTGCAGATTGGCAGCCCCTCGTCCCGTAGTAGCTCGAGACCGCGATTCATAGCAGCGATGTAGTTGGAAGTCTCCCGCGCATCGCTGAGGGGAACTCCCGGCGCCGCGTCGGCCTCGAAGAGGAGGAGATCGGAGAGCGAGGACTGCGTCCCCTCGATCTGCGAGGACAGAACCGCCTCCTTGCGCACGTAGGAGTAGAGGAACTGCTCGGGATCCGGCAGCAAGAGCGTGATCCCATCGAGTCGGCCGAGGGCCTGGTTGGCTCGGTCCAAGAGTCCCTGCAGCCTTGAGTCGACCGAGAGCGGAGGCTCGGGCGGGAGAGGCCGGGGGTGGAAGGTCGAGTAGCCCTCGGGTCCCGACTCCGCGACGCGGAGGTCTCCGGAGCGATTGTCTGTCCGGGTTCTTGATGCCATGGAAGTGCCTATGCAATCGGTCGCTTAGCTAGCTGTAGCTTACTAAGCGAAACGGCTGTATCCTTTAATACGTGGGCCCAAACGACAGCGAACCCTTCCTTAGGCGGAAGAGACGACTATGCCGTGCCTGGTCGCCGCCCCGCTGCTGCTACCGGAATGCCAACCCTCATCGTCAGGCCGGTAGCTCGCGGTGATCCGCTCATAGTCCTCAGCGCTGGCGGGTTTCGTTCCCCCGCTTCGCGTCAAGATCGGCAATCGGAGTGATCGGCGGCCCGATCGTCACGCCGCCCTCTCGATCCGGCACAACCTCATACTGGCGACCGTCGATTTTAACGACCTCACCGATCGCCAAATCGAGTTTCCTAATCGAACTCACCGTCAACTCAACAACCTACTGACTGGAGCCCGGAAGGATTCTGCGGTCTCCCCCGTAGAAGGGAGTGGCTCTATCACCCATCTAGACCAAGTTGAGTGCCGACCTTGTGCCTACCCACGTTTGCTGGCAGCTGACCTTTGAAGCCAAATTTGGCTTGTCCAAACGGTTCCAGCCAACGCCCCGAACAGTGTCCGGTTCCACCACATAGGCGACAGTTGTGTCAGGACATAGGAGACACCGAATGAGGGGAGCTCTCCTGTGGACAAGGCGCGGTACCTGGTCGAGGCGCATCTGTTGGAGGGCCGCTCGGTCAACGAGTTGGCGGCGGCCCACGGAGTTCATCGCAGCTGGATCTACAAGCTCTTGGCCCGCTGCAAAGCTGGTGGCTATGGCGCCCTGGAGCGGCGCTCCAGGGCGCCGCTCAGCTCCCCACACCGGACCCCCGTCGAGGTCTCCCAGGCGATCGTCGCCCTGCGCAAGCAGCTGAGCGCCGAAGGCCACGACTGCGGCGCGGCGACGATCGCCTACCACCTCGCCGAGCAGATCGATCAGGTGCCGTCCCTCTCAACCATCTGGCGAGTCCTCAAACGCGAGGGCCTGGTCACGCCACAGCCTCAGAAGCGCCCGCGCAGCTCATTGATCCGCTTCTGCGCGGAGTTGCCCAACGAGATGTGGCAGGCCGACGTCACGCACTGGCCCCTCGCGGGGGAAGGGCACGCGGAGATCCTCAACATGCTCGACGATCACTCGCGGCTGTTCTTGGCCGCGCGGGCCTTCCCGACCGTCAAGGCGGCCGACGTAGTCGACGTCTTTCGCATGGCTGTGGCTTTGCACGGCGCGCCCGCCAGCCTGCTCTGCGACAACGGCGCCGTCTTTACGGCCACCCCGCGCGGTGGCAAGGTCCTACTGCAGGTCGAGCTCGAGCGGCTCGGCATCGCCGCCAAGAACTCGCGGCCCTACCACCCGCAGACCTGCGGGAAGGTCGAGCGGCTGCACCAGACGCTCAAGCGCTACCTCACTCAGCAGGCTCCCGCGCAGACACTCCTCGCCCTGCAGGGACAGCTCGACGCCTTCGCGCACTACTACAACACGACCAGGCCCCACAGGGCCCTGGGTGGGCGCACGCCCCTGCAGGCCTACAGTGCCCGGATCAAGGCTCGGCCGGCCTCAACTGAGCGCCCCGAGACCCACTTCCGCGTCCGCCACGACAAGGTCGACGCCCAGGGCACCGTCACTTTGCGCCACAACAGCAAGCTGCACCACATCGGCATCGGCAGGGCACACAAAGGCCGGCCGATCAAGCTGCTCATCGCCGACCGCGACATCCGCGTTCTCGATCGCCGCACAGGCGAGTTGATCCGCCGGCTCATCCTCGATCCCACTCGCGACTACCAGCCGATCGGAGGGAGCTGAGATGTCTACGATGTCTCGCGACATCTGTCTCCGATGTCGCGAGACACAACAGCAACGCCCCGAACAGGATTCGAACCTGCGGCCTACTCCTTAGGAGGGACGAATTGTCAAGCCCAAATTTCGGCTTGCCACCGGGGGATAGCGCTTGGTTATGCCGATTGGCCGGGGGACTCGGGGGGCGCTAGGGGACTCTGGCGGGCGGATTTGTGCCTACCTCTGTGCCTACCCAATCTGCGTGATAATCGATCCCTCGCCCTGGTAGCTCAGAGGACAGAGCAGCCGCCTCCTAAGCGGCAGGTCGCCGGTTCGACTCCGGCCCAGGGCGCTCGCCCTCGAAGTAATCGACGCCATCGCCGCGGCGGAAGAAGGCGCGCAGGCCCCCACCTCTGGGAAGCCGCTCGCCGAAGCCGATCTTGTCAGAGTCGGGATAGATGACCACATCGGGACGCCCGTGGCTTGAAATCGACAGGAAAGTGGCGGTCGTCGTGGTCCTGTTGAGAATCTGATGTGCGCCCTCTTCACCGAGAGGAAAACGTAGAGCCTCCCCCTCTTCCAGCTCCCGTATGCCCTCCGGGGTCCGGAGGCTCGGATTCCCCGCGAGAACGATCACAAGCTCCTCGTCGGAATAGTGGAAGTGGTACGGGTAGGCAGTCTCTCCCGGTGGAACTTCCCAGAGGCTCGCGCCGATCAATTCAGTGCCAAGTTCGTAACCAATTCGCGCACGCCGCGCGCGGAATCCTTCGGGTCTCTCATCATCTTCAAATTTGGGTCTGTAGATGTTTGTCATCTGCGCACAGTCTATGAATTGAGGCTTGCACTTTTAGGAGGGAGTCGCTCTATCCAGCTGAGCTATCGGGGCCGGATTTGCTCATCGTAAGGCTATTTGCCGGTCGCATCGAGGTCTTCGATATCAACGCGGTCGCGGGGCCTTCCCGCCGTCTGCTTCATCTGTCTCAAGGCGTCTATCGAGCACACGGCGACCTTGACTCCGAGGATTTCGGCGTCGACAGCGGAGGCGCGCAGCTCAGCGTATGACGGGACGCCATCGAGCAACTACGCCCCACGCCCCAAGTGCGAGACCACCAACTAGAACGAACTCCACCTCCGCCTCCTTGAGTCGGAGAAGAATCTGGTCGAAAGCCGGGCGGTTCACCCTCGGCGGGCTGCGCCGGCAAATTCGAGCAGTTGGTGGCTCAAGGCGATGGTCTCAGCCAGATTCACGCTCATCGGACGCTGAGCGTCCTTGCGCAGACGGCTCAGGCGGACGGCCTCTGCCTCCGCAGCGGCGATCCTTGCTTTATCGGCATTCCCGGCAGGAGCCATGGGCACAAGGTAGCGGAGTAGAACCACCCTTGACCCATTGGGCAGCGCTGCCCAAATCCGATGCAATCGTGGGTGATCCCAACGGATCCACGATCATGCATATCGCTCGCGTTCCGCTACATGGTGCGGAAAACGGCACTCCTCCGCGTCGCTTAGGAGGGAGTCGCTCTATCCAGCTGAGCTATCGGGGCTCACCCTCATCGTAGGCGCCCGAGGCGGCTTTCGCCCACTCAGGCCCCGATCCGACCTGGCGCTTACCATGAATGCATGGCAGTTCGCAGAAAGCCGCTACTTGCTCCTGGCAATGAAGCCGAATGGGCGAAGATCAATCGTGCGGAGACGGAACAGCTACGTGCTTCGAACTTGGCATTGACGCCGACTCAGCGGCTGGAACTAGGTCAAAAGCTCTCGCAGCAAGCTGTCTCGCTGCTCGCTGCTTCGGTGAAGGCTGGCAATGTCCCAAGACGAGCCCTCTGGTCCTGATCTTGTTGGCGTCATAGCCGACGCCAACTCGGCAGGTTTGGAACACGTTGTCATTGGCGGATTCAGCGTGATTTTCCATGGCTATGTACGGGCAACGAGAGACTCGGACCTACTCGTTCCAGATGGGGAGGAAGCTGACGAGACAATCCTGCGCTTCCTCGAATTGACGGATGGCCGGCGATTGTCGGATGGCAAGAAGCTCACGATTGACGACATCACCGGCGCCGAGCATCTGCGGGTAAACAGTCGCCGCGGCATCATCGACATCATTCGCGGCGGTTCTCCTCCCCTTGACTTCGACACGGTTTCCGATCGAGCAGACACGACTGAGTGGGAGGGCCAGATGGTCCGGGTCGCTGCGCTGCCGAGCGTTGTCGGCTTCAAGCGCCTTGCCAGACGACCGCAGGATCGAGTCGATCTGGAAGAGCTAGAGGCGATCCATGGCGACTTGCCTGTGGAACCGATCCCCGGCCTCGATTCGTAGTTGGGGTTCATTGGGCAGCGAGCGGTTCTCGCTGCCCGAATCGACTGCATTTAGGAGGGAGTCGCTCTACCCAGCTGAGCTATCGGGGCTTATGCCGGAAAGACTCAGCTGAGGCGTTTCCGGCGATTGCCCGTCGCATCCGCACCGCCTGGCTCACCTTACGGACAGCCGCCGGCTCCCCAGCCTGATTCGCTGTCGTAGTGCCCACCAACCGAGTGTTGGTGCCCTTCGCTGTACACCGTCAGGACCAGTTGCGCGCACCAGTTGTTGTCACGTAGCTCGAACTTCGCCCGATCCGAGACCTCTAGGCCCGCCTTGCGCAGGTAGGCGGTCAGGTCTCCTCGTGCCTCCTTGCGGGCCTCGGCTGACTCCCGAAAAGTGCTGATCGCATCGTCGACGATTGGCGAGGAGAGGTAGCCAGCGAGCTCATCCGCCATCTCGGAGGCGTCTTTAAGCAGGGTGGCGGGGAACCCGGAGCTCTCTTTCGCCGCCGCTGCGCATTCCTTTGACTGGGTTCGCAGCGTGTCGACCAGCTCGCCCCTCTGCCGCGTGTGCTCCGATGGAACTGCCATATATCTGTTCCTCCCATTAATCAACAACTAGTTTTTAATTTGGAGCACCATAGCGTGCGGGAGACGTGGTGACAACTGAGGAGTCGCTGGGTAAGGTCGGCCCTTGCAATGGGAGTGATTACGGGGCCCCTGCGGAAGCGTGCGAGAAAGCATTTTGGGGCGTTGTCAGTACTGCGCGAAGACGACGCCAACAGTTTCGGGATCGAGTCGCCGGGCCGTGGCAGGTGCGCGGCAACGGCAACCTGGCGCTGACCGAGGATGAGCTGTTGTTTGCCCAGTGGATACCGAACCGAGTGGTGCGGATCCCGCGGAACGCGATCGTCGAGGTGACGACGACCAGGTCGCACCTTGGGAAGACGATCGGTCGGAAGCTGCTGAAGGTCGTCTGGGCGACCGAGCTTGGTAGGCAGGACTCAATCGCTCTGTGGGTCAAGGACCTCGACTGCTGGCTCGAGGCGCTCGGCGGTTCGAGGCCGTCCGCCTAGCGGCGATCGTGGCGTCTCGCGTAGTAGACGACGAATCCCTGTGTGAACCCGTGGCGCTCGTAGAAGCGATGGGAGTCGAGATTGGTGACGGCAGTCGTTATCGCCATGTCCTCCACGCCGAGTTCCGCCAGCCGCGCCCAGACGGCCTCCATTAGGGCGGCCCCAATCCCGTGGCCCCTGTACTCGGGCAGCACGGAAAGGGTCTCCAGCTCGGCGAGCCGCTCCCCCGTCGCCCAGGAGGCGTAGCCGGGGCCGATGGTGATAAATGCGTACCCGACCGGCTTGCCGTCCTCGGCGACGAGGAAGAAGGTGTCGGGATCTTGCAGCCAGCTCTCGTACTTGGCCTTGCGCCGCCTCCAGGCTTCAGGCAGCTCGCGCTTTGGGGCGCCGCCGAGACTCGGCGCGATCTCGGAGTGGTGTCTCTGCAGCGCATTCCAGAGCGACTCAACCGCGTCGAGCTGCTGCGGCGAAGCTCCCAGTCGAAGGGCTATCTCCGGCTGCGGCGACGGCATCCTTCCCATCAAACCGAAAATCCGGCAACTCCGGTCTCTAGGATCGCCGGCCATCTCCGACGATCGCCACATCGACCGCCCGCTGGCCCGCTACGTGGGCAGCACGATCTTCGTCAGCCGCTGGCTACAGGCGCCGCTCTACCTCGGGCTCATCGTCGCCCAGGGCGTCTACGTGTGGCGATTCATGCAGGAGCTCTGGCACCTGGTGAAGGACGTCGGCGGCTTGACCGAGAACGACGTGATGCTGCTGGTTCTCGGTTTGGTTGACGTGGTGATGATCGCCAACCTGCTGATCATGGTGATCATCGGCGGTTACGAGACCTTCGTCTCGCGGATCCAGATGCGCGACCACCCCGACGAGCCCGAGTGGCTCTCGCACGTCAACGCCAACGTGCTCAAGGTGAAGCTGGCGATGGCGATCATCGGCATCTCTTCGATCCACCTGCTGCAGACCTTCATCAACGCCGACCGGATCGACTCCGAGACGATGCTCTGGCAGACCGTCATACACCTTGCCTTCGTCGCCTCGGCGGTCGCCTTGGCACTGATCGACCGCTTCCTCTCGCCGAAGAGCACCGTCGAGCACATCCTCGAGTCGAATGGGGACAAAGGGCCGCCCGCCCCCGTCCCCGCCCAGGCCCCCTGAGGCCCACTCGACCCGAATAGGGTGCGAAGGCAATGGAGCCCGACGCCATTGAGATCCGCGTGGTCGGCTGCCTGCTGGAGAAGCAGCGGACGACGCCGGACGCCTACCCGCTTTCGCTGAACGCGCTGCGTTTGGCCTGCAACCAGGCGACGAACCGCGACCCTGTCGTCGACTACGACGAGGCGACCGTGGTCGAGGCGCTGCGCCGCACCGCCCTGCGGAAGTGGACGCGGCTCGCCAGCGGCTCCGGCAGCCGCGCCCGCAAGTACCGCCACCTGCTCAACGAGACGCTCGGCCTCGACGACGACGAGCTGTCGCTGCTGGCCGTCCTGATGCTGCGCGGCCCGCAGACGCCGGGGGAGTTGAAGCAGCGGGCGGACCGGCTGCACTCCTTCGCCGACCTTGCCGCCGTGCACGAGGTCTTGGACCGCCTGATCGAGAAGGGACACGTCGCCGGCCTCGGACGCCGTCCCGGCCAGAAGGAGGAGCGTTACCGGCAACTCCTCGGCGGGGATGAGGGCGCCGTGGCGGAGTCGGCGGGAGCGGCGGCCGCACCGCCGGCCGAGACCGACGAGGAGCGTACGGAGCCGCGGGCCCCGGCCGAGTCAGGTGACCGCCTCGACCGCCTCGAACGGGAGCTCGCCAACCTACGCGAGCAGGTTCGACAGCTGCGCGAGGCGCTCGGCGAAGAGGCCTAGTAGGGCGGCAGGTCCTCGTACCACTCGCCGAGGACCTTGAAGGAGCGCCAGAAGCGCTGCTTGGCACCCTCCTCGTCGAGCGATTCGTCGATGTCGGGGGTATAGAGGGCATCGACCGTGGGAGTGAAGGCCTGGATCTCGCCCTCGCGCTGCTCGACCGGGCGCGAGAGCGGCACTTCGAGGCCGTTGAGGACGCGCAGGGCGGGCTCGCCCATGACGACGAGGATTTTCGGCTGCACGATCGCGAGCTCCTCGACCAGCCGTCGCACGCACTGCTCGGCGGCGAGGTCGGGCTCGGCAATCGGACACTTGACGCAGAGGGTTCCGTAGACGACGAGGGGGTCGATCCCAAGCCGTTTGAAGCTTTTCATCAGGGCGTTGCCGGCGCGGCCGTAGAAGGCGACGCCCTCTTCGATCTCCGCCACCCCGGGCGCGTGCTTGACCATGAAGACGTCGGCCTGCGGGTGGCCTGAGCCCAGCACCGGCATCAGCTTGCCGCGCGGGCAGTGGGGGCAGTCCTGCAGC
This sequence comes from uncultured Solirubrobacterales bacterium, assembly GCA_963817945.1. GTDB lineage: Bacteria > Actinomycetota > Thermoleophilia > Solirubrobacterales > 70-9 > VRUE01. The sequence goes on from CAWFQH010000003.1 coordinate 10,505, forward strand.
TCGTGGGTCAGCTGGTTGAGCTCGCGGATCGCACGCTCCAGGTACTTCTCTCTGATCTCGTCGTCGGTAGCCGGCACGCTTGGCGATCTCTTTGACGAGCCGGGCGCGGCTCCTTTCGGGCGGCCCGCCTGCATCAGCTCTTGCCGCCCCTCCCGGCGGGGCCGCTCGCCCGGACGAGACATGGATTCACGAGACCCGCCGCCGTTCGCGGCGGGGACGGCCCCCCCGGACCGGCTTCGCGTCGGGGACGCTGCGCTTCGCTGCCTTTGGGCGCCCCGTCGTCTGCAGCAGCTTCAGCGCCTGCACGTAGACGAGGTTCTTGTGCTTGCGGGTGATGTCGGCGTCCCGCATCGCCTCCAGGAACTCCTGCGATCCGTCGAACTGGTGGATCCGCATCCGCACGCTGCCCAGCCCTTGGGCGACGTGGCTGTCGGAGCCGGCCCCGGGGACGATCCGGTACTTGCGGGCGAAGCGCTCGGCCTCCTCGTTGAACGAGGTCAGCGCCACGCGCGGGTTGAAGACCTCGAGAATGTCGATCTCCTCGACGATGTCGAGCAGGTGCTCGTAGTCGGGCACGGAGTGGAAGCGGTCGAAGGGGTGGGGGACGTAGACGAGCCCGCCCTGCTCGCGGATCGCGGCGATCGTCTCCGTCATCGTCATCCCGCGCGGGATCTTCTCCTCGAGGAAGAGGCCGATCACCTCGCCCTGCTCGGCCGTCTTCACCTCCTCGGCGACGATCACCTGGATGTCGCCCATCTCCGCCGCGATCCGCCGCGCCTCCAGCGCTCCCGAGACCTCGTTGTGGTCGGTTATCGCGATCGCGCCGAGGCCACGGTCGCGGGCGGTCTCCAGCAGCACGCGCACGGGCGTCGCGCAGTCAGGCGAGTGGTCGGTGTGCATGTGCAGGTCGACCTCGATCAGGGGTCGCTCGGCGATCCGCCGGCGCAGCTCCGGGTTCCCGGTCGGGTCATGGCGGCGGGCGAGCAGGCGCCGGTAGATCGCCTCCAGCTCGGCCGCGACAGAGCTCCAGTCACGCTTGCCGCCCCCCGGCTCGACCAGCTCGTAGGGACCGGGGAAGTAACGCTCCAGCCGCCTTCGCGTCGTCTCGGAGGAGACGGTGCGGGCGTCGAGTCGTCCGAAGAAGATCTCGACGAGGGGACGCGCCACCTGGGTCGAGAGGACCCGCTCGGCCGGTTTATGGAAGCTGGCGACATTGAGCGAGTAGGAGTGGCGCAGCGCCGCCGAGGAGACGCTGGGGGCGAAGGGCTCGTGGACGTGGACGACGTCGAATGAGCCCTGGCCCAGCAGCTTCTTGACGGGATCGCCGGCGGCGATCCGCAGCACCTCGTGGCCGCGCCGCTCGAGCTCCTCCGAGACCCGCCCGACGAACTCGTTGACCGCGTTGCGGGTGCTTCGCCGGTGGGGCGAGACCTGGACTATCGAGAGGCGCTCCTCCGGCACGGCAGCAAGCATAGGAGCCCGCGCGAGCGCGGGCTCCTGCTAGGCCGAGACCTTCGCCGCGCTCTTGCCGCGGGCGTGGGCGGCGATGAACTCCTCGGTCTGCTCGCGCGCTTCATCGTCGGGACGCTGCGAGTGCGGGGACTTCATCAGGTAGCTGGAGGGACCGTCGAGCTGGCCGGCGATGCCGTTGTTGAGCGCCAGCTTGATGATCCGCACCGCGTCGATCACGACCCCGGCCGAGTTCGGCGAGTCCCAAACCTCGAGCTTCAGCTCGACGTTGAGCGGCACGTCGCCGAAGGCTTTGCCCTCGATCCGGATGTGCGCCCACTTGCGGTCGGTCAGCCAGGCGACGTAGTCGGAGGGGCCGACGTGGACGTCCTCGTCGGGCAGCTCGTGGCCCATGATCGAGGTGACCGCGTTGGTCTTGGAGATCTTCTTCGAGTCGAGCCGCTCGCGCTCGAGCATGTTGTAGAAGTCCATGTTGCCGCCGACGTTGAGCTGCGAGGTGCGCTCCATGCGGACGCCGCGATCGTGGAAGAGGCGGGCCAGCTGGCGGTGGACGATCGTCGCGCCGACTTGGGACTTGATGTCGTCGCCGATGATCGGCAGGCCGGCTTCCTGGAAGCGCTTGTCCCAGTAGTCCTCGCGGGCGATGAAGACCGGTAGGCAGTTGACGAAGCCGACGCCGGCTTTGATCGCCTGTTCGACGTACCACTTGGTGGCCTCCTCGGAGCCGACCGGCAGGTAGCAGACCAGCACGTCGGCCTTGCTCTCCTTGAGGACGCCGACCACGTCCGCCGTTTCGCCCGGCGCTTTCGTGATCTTCTCTTTCAAATACTTGCCCAGTCCGTCGTGGGTCATGCCGCGCTCGACCTTGACGCCGAGCTCGGCCACGTCGGCGAACTTGATCGTGTCGTTTTGGCCCGACCAGATCGCCTCGGAGAGATCCTTTCCTACCTTCTCGGAGTCGATGTCGAAGGCGGCGACGAATTCGACGTCGCGGACGTGGTAACCGCCGAGGTCGACGTGCATCAGCCCCGGGACTTCCTCCGCCGGGTCGGCGTCCTTGTAGTACTGGACGCCCTGGATGAAGGAGTTGGCGCAGTTGCCGACGCCGACGATCGCGACGCGGACCTTCTCGTCCGTGCGGGCGGCGCCGTTGCTGCTTCCGTTGGTCTCGGTCATGAAGCTCGAAATTCCTTCCTGGTCGGGCTGAGTGGCAAAGCACACCCGAAGCCTTGACTGGTTACAGCGGGGGCGGCCCTGGGGCCTCGCTTGAAAGCTCGTTTCTTACGTGCCATACGCGTTGGAACGCCGTCACCGTGGTCAGCGCCGCGATCGCGTAGATCGCTGGGGCCAGTAGCTCGAAATCGCCGAGTCCGGCTCCCTTGGCGAAGACCAGGCCGGCGGAGAGTATGACTACCCGAACCGGTCGCGTCGCCAACCCCACCTTGCACTCGACGCCCAGCGCCTCGGCGCGGGCCCGGGTGTAGGAGACCATCAGCGAGCCGAGCACGGCGACCACGCACATCGCCGCCGCGAAGTCGTCGCCGGTGGCGGCGAAGTAGCCGGCGACCGCGGCCAGCACGATCCCCTCCTCGATCCGGTCCAGGGTCGAGTCGAGGAAGGCGCCGAAGAGGGTGCCCTTGCCCGACATCCGCGAGTAGCGCCCGTCGAGCGTGTCCATCACCGAGCCGAGGATGAAGGCGACGCCGGCGAGGAAGAAGAGCCGCTGGGTGACCAGAGCGGCGGCGACGAGGTTGCCGACCAGGCCGGCCATCGAGATCGCGTTCGGGGTCAGCCGCGACTCGATCAAACGGTCGCGGGCATAGGCGCGGAGCTCCTGGCCGTTGCGGGGCTGGCGGCCGTTGCGGCGAGTGCGCGAAGCCCGGGGCGGGGCCGAGGAATCCATCTGGGGTCGAGGCTAACCGATCTGCCAGCGGGCGGCTACGCCTCGGCCTCTCGAGCCTCGCCGCCCCGCCACGACCACGTCTCGGGCCGGGCACGGGCCAGCAGCTCCCTGGCGATCAGCGCCGCGCCGACGGCCACTCCCCAGCCGAGCACGATGTCGATCCAGTAGTGGTTGCCGGTGACCACCACGACCCAGGCGACGAGCAGCGGCCAGGCTGCCCAGAGCACTTTCATGGCGCCGCTGCGGACCAGCTGGAAGCCGGTGGCGCCGATCATCAGCGCGAAGGCGCAGTGCATGCTCGGCACCGCCGCGTAGGGGTTGATTAGGAGCTTGGCCAGCGCCGAGTCGTGGTTGACGCTGGAGTAGTCATTGATCGTGTCGACGAAGCCGTACTCGGCGAACATCCGCGGCGGCGCGGTCGGGTAGAGCGTGTAGCCGATCAGCGCCAGCCCCATCGCGACGGCGAACATGTTGCGGACGAAGTAGAAGGACTCGTTGCGGAAGAAGTAGAGCCAGACGAAGAAGCCGAGGACGACCGCGAACTGGCTGTTCATGTAGACCTGGTTGGCGAAGTCCATCAGCCAGCCGACGGGCAGGAAGAGTGCTTGCAGGTCAGGCTCGAAGAAGGTGCCGGTGGCGCGCTCGATGTCGATCACCTGCTGGCCGTGGGCGAAGGCGACCGACTCCTTGCCGTCGGCGACGCCGCGCACAAGCTCGTAGGCCGTGTTGACGAGCAGCACGAGGCCGATCTGGCGCCCAAGATCGCCCCATCCCTGAGGCAGCCTGGCGCTGACGGCGGCAAAGGCGCGAGTCATCACGCAATTGTAAAGCGGTCGTTACCGAACTCGTTTCAGGAGCAGGGTGCGGTGCCGCAGCCCCGGACCGCTGAGGAGCGTGTAGCGGCCGCTCCGCTTCGCCCCACGCATGATCGACCGGCCGCGCCGGTTCAGCGTTATCCGCAGCTCGGTCGTCGTCTCAGCGGGAATCGAGAAGGGCGAGCTGCCGATCAGCACCTTGCGCCCTTCGTCGCCGGGCTCGCGCTCAGGGGGCGGCGGACCGACCTGGGCGAGCAGCTTCGCGACCCCCTCGCAGCGGGCGTTGTGGCAGGTGAGGACGAGTACCGCCGTGCCGGCGGTACTCGTCCTCACCTGCGAGCGGGCGACGGCGATCGCGTCTGGGTCGCTGCTTGCCTGCGCAAGCGATGCCCAGGCGAGCGCCGTGAGCGCGGCGAGGACCGCCGGCGCGAGCGTCACTCCCGTTCGTTTCCTCCGTCTCGACCCGGTCGCCTCGCCGACCTCGTTCACTGCTCCGACGATACCCATGGCCCGGTGGCCGCAGATGAATATCGTCCCGCTCGATGGCTTGGACGAGGCCGCGGAGGCAGAGGGTGCGGGCGATCCGCGACCGGCTGCGGGAGATGTACGGGCAGCCGCTCAGCGAGCCGCACGGCCACCCGATCGCCGAGCTGATCAAGACCGTCCTCTCCCAGCACACCAACGACCGCAATCGCGATCGCTCCTTCGCGCGGCTGCGCGAGCGCTTCCCGACCTGGGAGGAGGTACGCGACGCGCCCCTCGACGAGCTCGAGGACGCGATCCGCCCCGGCGGCTTGGCGCGGCAGAAGGCGCCGCGCATCCAGGCGATCCTGGAGCGGCTCGGCGACCACCCAGACCTCGACTGGACCGAGACCGCGCCGCGCGAGGAGTCGCTGGAGTTTCTCCTCTCGCTGCCCGGGGTCGGCCGTAAAACCGCGGCCTGCGTGCTCATCTTCACCTGGGGCATCCCCGAGATCCCCGTCGACGTCCACATCCACCGTGTCGGCGGGCGGCTCGGCCTATTCCCGTCCAACGCCTCCTTCGAGCGCGCCCACGACGAGATGCTGGCGATCGTCGACCCCGCCGATGCCTACGAGCTGCACATGAACCTGATCGCCCACGGCCGGGCGATTTGTCGCCCCAAGCCCCGCTGCGGGGAGTGCCAGCTGCGCCGGATGTGCCCCTGGTACCGTGCCGAGCGCAAATGAGCAAGAAGACCTTCGTCATCTTCGGGCTGCTGGTCGTTTTCCTCGCGGTCCTGATCCCCTGGCTGGCCTTCCGCGCCGACGGCGACTCGGCCCCCGAAGCCAGCGTTCCGGCAGGCCTGGAGGACGCCAAGTCGCTCTTCCAGAACAGCTGCGGCAATTGCCACACGCTCTATGCCGGCGAGAGCGACGGCAACTTCGGTCCCGACCTCGACGAACTGCTCGCCCCGGCCGGCCCGCCGGAAGGCTCCGACGCGGAGGGGACGGTTGAACAGACCGAAACCCGCGTCCTCAAAGCGATCGAAGAAGGCGTCGACGGCAGCACCGTCTCGGGTCGGATGCCGCCGGGCATCCTCAACGGCGAGCAGGCCGAAGAAGTCTCCGAGTTCGTCGCCCGCACCGCCGGCGAGGGCTGAGCCCTCACCGGCGGCGGATCGCGCTCTGCCTAGCGCTCGAACCGCAGGGCGCTGGTCACGCCCGCGTGGTCGGAGTTCCAGAAGCCGTTGATGGGGAAGAGCCCGGTCACGGTCGAGCTCTGCAGGGTCACCACGGCGGGGTCGCGGGTGAGGACGTGGTCGACCTGGTGGTCGAAGTCGTCCACCTCGCCGCCGCCGGTCACCGTCAGCAGGGGCGAGTCGAGGCAGCAGCTGAGCGGATCGTCGGTGCTCCGCGAGACGAAGCCGGCGGCCAGCAGGGCCAGATACGCACCCCGCTGAATCGGGTCGACGGTGTCGTCGTCGGAGTTGATGTCGCCGACCAGGACCACCGGCAGCGAGCTGGTGGCCGGGCCGTCGGGGGCAACCAGCTCTTTCGCCTGCGCCTCTCTGATCGTCGGGTCGAACGCCTCGAGGTGGGTGTTGACGAAGCGGAAGGTGTGGCTTCCGCGCACCTTGACGTCGACCGCAGTCCAGCCGCGTGCAATCGGCACCAGCTGACCGGCGACCGGCAGTTGCAACAGGGTTTTGAAGTTGCCGCCTTGCTCGTTCGAGGTCTGGATCCCGGCGCCGTGCCTGACCAGGATCACGTCGCGCATCGTCAGGTGACCGAGCACCTCGGCGTTTGCCAGTTCCCCGCCCGGGCCATCGCCGGCGACTCCGTTGGCGTCAGCGGGCGCTTCCAGGTCGAACTCCTCCTGGATCACGGCGACTTGGTACTGGGGTTTGCCTTTTCCGTCTTTGCCTTTGCCCTCGTTGAGCTCGGCGAGCAGCAGGTCGAGGTAATCGAGCGTCAACGCGGTGCCGGCCGGGGTGATCGGTGTCGTCTGCCACAGCGCCACCTCTTGCAAGCCGACCAGGTCGGGTTTCTGTTCGAGGATCTCGTCCGCCAGGCCCTCGGCCCGGGTCGGGAAGTCGTTTTCGATCACCTGTCGCAGGATTACGCCGTTGGCCGTGACCACTTCGGCAAGGCTTTTGGCGGCGATCGCGGGGCTGAGGTCGGCCCCGAGGTACACGTTGCGGGTCATCACGGTGACGACCTTGCCTTTGCCGCGATCGTGAGCCTGAGCCGCGGAGGCGCCGGCAACGGCCACCTTCCCGTGTACGCCTTGCTTGGCAACCGCCGACGCGGGTACGAGCAGAGCAAGGACAAGCATCAAGATGACGACCGGTATAGCTGCTGGCGTGAACGACCGGCGAGACGGTGCGTGAGCGTGACTCAAGTCGATTCCTCCTGATCCATGACCCCGTTGGGCGGGATCGCTTTCATGAGGCGCCTCCCACCGAGCGTCGCTCGCGCGCTGATTGCTCGGTGCCACTACACGCATTACCCACTATAGGCGCGGTGCCTAACCGAGCCGGTAGGAAGGGAGCTTGCAATCCTCGGCAAACTTGCCATACTGCGACTTAGATTTTCGAAGTCTATGAGTACGTGCCGGTGGTTGAGCGGCCCCATGGGCCCCGTAGCACCGGCAGATCCAGTCCAACGACCAACTCCTGGAGGTATGCGAAGTGGGAAAGACGATCGGCATCGACCTCGGCACGACCAACTCCTGTGTCGCCGTGATGGAGGGCGGCGAGCCGACCGTGCTCGAGAACGCGGAGGGCGGGCGCACGACCCCGTCAGTGGTCGCCTTCGCCGAGTCGGGCGATCGCCTCGTCGGCACCGTCGCCAAACGGCAGGCGGTGATGAACCCGGAGAACACGATCTTCTCGATCAAGCGCTTCATGGGGCGCAAGGAGGCCGAAGTCAAAGAGGAGGAGACGATCGTCCCCTACGAGGTCGAGGCCGGCCCCAACGGTGACGTCCGCGTCGACGCGCGCGGCAAGCAGTACAGCCCGCCGGAGATCAGCGCGATGATCCTGCAGAAGCTGAAAGCCGACGCCGAAGCGAAGCTCGGCGAAGCGGTCGACAGCGCCGTGATCACTGTCCCCGCCTACTTCAACGACGACCAGCGGCAGGCGACCAAGGACGCCGGCAAGATCGCCGGCCTCGACGTCAAGCGGATCATCAACGAGCCGACCGCCGCCTCGCTCGCCTATGGGCTGGAGAAAGAGAAAGCGGACCACACGATCCTCGTCTTCGACCTCGGCGGCGGCACCTTCGACGTCTCGGTGCTGGAAATCGGCGACGGCGTCTTCGAGGTGAAGGCGACCGCCGGCGACAACCACCTCGGCGGCGACAACTGGGACAAGGCGATCGTCGAGTGGCTGGTCGCCGAGTTCAAAAGGGACCAGGGCGTCGACCTGGCGGCCGACAAGAACTCGCTGCAGCGCCTCTACGAGGCGGCGGAGAAGGCGAAGATCGAGCTCTCCTCGGCGCAGGAGACGCAGATCAACCTGCCCTTCATCACCGCGGTCGAGGGTCAGCCCAAGCACCTCGACATGAAGCTGACCCGCTCGAAGCTGAACGAGCTGACGGCGGAGCTGCTGGAGCGGATCGTCGGCCCGGTGAAGCGAGCACTCGACGATGCGGGCGCCGAGATCGACCACGTCGTCCTGGTCGGCGGCATGACCCGGATGCCGGCGGTGCGCGAGCGGGTCAAGGAGCTGACCGGCAAGGACCCGCACCAGGGGGTCAACCCCGACGAGGTGGTCGCGGTTGGGGCCGCGATCCAGGCCGGGGTGCTGGCTGGCGACGTCAAGGACGTGCTGCTGCTCGACGTCACCCCGCTGACGCTGGGGATCGAGACCAAAGGCGGCGTGATGACGAAGCTGATCGAGCGCAACACGACGATCCCGACCAAGAAGTCGGAGACCTTCTCGACCGCCGACGACAACCAGCCCTCGGTCGAGATCCACGTCCTGCAGGGCGAGCGCGAGATGGCGAGCGGCAACAAGAGCCTGGGCAAGTTCCAGCTGACCGGGATCCCGCCGGCGCCGCGCGGCCTGCCGCAGATCGAGGTCACCTTCGACATCGACGCCAACGGGATCATCCACGTCACCGCCAAGGACCTGGGGACCCAGAAAGAGCAGAAAATCGAGATCAAATCCGGCTCTGGTCTCTCCGAGGAGGAGATCGAAGGGATGGTCTCCGACGCCGAGGCTCACGCCGAGGAGGACCGCAAACAGCGCGAGCTGGCGGAGACCCGCAACCTCGCCGAGAACGCGGCCTACCAGTCGGAGAAACAGCTGGAGGAGCTGGGCGACAAAGTCGACGCTGCGGCGAAAGAGGAGATCGAGGCGGCGATCAAGGGAGTGCGCGAGTCGCTCGACTCCGACGACCCGAGCGAGATCAACGCCAAGACCGAAGCGCTGACCGCGGCCTTCCAGAAAGTGTCCGAGCAGATCTACGCGGCGGCGCAGGAGCAGGCGTCGGCCGACGGCGCCTCGGCCGACGGCGGCGATTCCTCAGACGAGGAGGAGGAGGTCGTGGATGCCGAGGTCGTCGACGAGGGTGACAACAAGTGAGTCGTTCTCAAGACGAGCATTCACAAGAGTCTCCGGCCGCGGGGCCTGCCGTCGAGGGGGATGCCCTCGGCGGCCCTACGCGCTCCTCCGCTACTGGGACGGATCCGTCCCAGGCTTCGGAGCCTTCGGGCTCGGCGAGTCCATCCCCCTCGACGCCACCCGCGGACGAGGCTCGGGTGGAGCACGACCTGGATTCGCTTCTTGCCGACACCCAGCGCGAGCGAGATGAGTATCTGGATCTCGCCAAGCGGACGAAAGCAGATTTCGAGAACTATCGGAAGCGGATGACGGCCGAGACCGCGGCGGCGCTGCAGCGCGGCAAGGCAGAGGTGCTGCGAGAGGTCCTGCCGGTGCTCGACGATTTGGAGCGGGCGATTCAGGCGGCCGGGCTCGATCCGGAGGGGGATTCGGAAGATGGGCTGGCGCACGGAGTGCTGCTGGTCTTCCGCAGCCTGCGCGAGGCGCTGCTGCGGAACGGGATCGAAGCGGTCGACCCGAAGGGCGAGAAGTTCGACCCCAACCTGCACGAGGCACTCGCGACGCAGGCCGCCGACGGCGCCGAAGCGGGGACGGTGGTGGAGACGATGCAGAAGGGCTACCGGCTCGGCGAGCAGCTGATCCGGCCGGCACGCGTGGTGGTGGCGGAGTAGGGGAGTGGGCGTGGCTGAGGATCTCTACAAAGTCCTGGGCGTCTCCAAGAAGGCCTCCGACGAGGAGATCAAGAAGGCCTACCGGAAGCTGGCGCGCGAGTACCACCCCGACCGCAACCCCGACGATCCGAAGGCCGAGGAGCGGTTCAAGGAAGTCCAGGGCGCCTACGACACGCTCTCCGATCCCGAGAAGCGCGAGCAGTACGACTCGGGTGGGATGTTCGCCGGCTTCGGGGGCCAGGGAAGCGGCCCTTTTGGCGGCTTCGGCGGCGCCGGGGCGGGACAGCCGTTCGGCGCCGGCGCCGGCTTCGGCGACATCCTCTCCAACCTGTTCGGTCGTGGGGGCGGCGCCGGCCAGGCCCAGCAGGCCCGCGGCCGCGACCTCGAAACGGAGGTCAGTCTCAGCTTCGACCAGGCGGTAAACGGAGCCCAGGTCAGCGTCAATGTGCCGAAGGCCGAGCACTGCCAGACCTGTCATGGCAGCGGCGCCAAACCCGGCACCAGCCCTGTCACCTGCCCCCGCTGCGAAGGACGGGGCGTCGACTCGCAGAGCCAGGGCTTCTTCTCGATCAGCCAGCCCTGCCCCCAGTGCGGCGGCGCCGGGCAGATCATCGAGGACCCTTGCCCGACCTGCGGCGGCTCCGGCCTCACCCGGCAGACCAAGCGCTACAAGGTCAACGTCCCCGCTGGCGTCAAGGACGGGGCTCGGATCCGCCTCGCGGGCAAGGGAGAGGCCGGACCGCGCGGCGGACCGCCTGGCGACCTCTTCGTGACGACCCGCGTTGCCGCTTCCCCCGTCTTCAAGCGGCTCGATGACGGCAACCTGGAGGTGACGGTGCCGATCAGTGTCGCCGAGGCGCTGCGCGGGGCGACGATCGAGGTGCCGACCCTGAACGGGACGAAGAAGATCAAGGTGCCGGCCGGAACCCGGCACGGCTCGATCCAGCGTCTGCGCGGCGAAGGCCCGCCCCGCCCGCGTGGCAACGGCCAGGGCGACATCCGCTACCGGCTCGAGATCGAGCTACCCCAGGAGCTGACCGCCGAGCAGGAGGAGGCGGTCGAGAAGCTGGCCGAGGCGCTGAACGGCGCCGACCCGCGGGCCGAGCTGCTGCGGAGGGCGGCGCGGTGAGCGCGGCTCGGCACGGCGACGGGCGGCGAATGGTGCGCCGCGAACGGATCGAAGCGACGATCGACGAGGACCGCGGCGTCTACATGATCTCGGTCGCCGCCGAACTGGCGGAGATGCACCCGCAGACGCTGCGCGTCTACGAGGCGCGGGGCCTGATCCAACCGAAGCGCTCGCCGAAGAACACCCGCCTCTACTCGCAGCGCGACGTCGAGCGCCTGCGCCGCATCCAGCAAATGACCTCCGAGCAGGGGCTGAACCTGGCCGGGGTCGAGACGGTGCTGGAGATGGAAGAAAAGCTCGAGCGGATGAAAGCCGAGCTGAGGCGGATGCGCGAGCGGGCCGAGAAGCCCGACGGGCAGTCCGAGCGAGAGGGGCAGAGCTGATGCAGCCGGACCGGTTCACCGTCAAGTCCCAGGAAGCGGTTGCGGCCGCGCAGCAGCTCGCTTCCCAACGCCGCAACCCCGAGGTGACGCCGGCCCATCTCCTCGTCGCCCTGCTCGATCAAGCCGACGGCCTCGTCGTCCCGATCCTGCAGAAGCTCGGCACCGACGTCGGCGCGGTCAAAGGGCGGGCGAACAATGCGGTTGAGACGCTGCCCAAGCTGGGCGGCGAGGAGGCGCCGGAGGCGCGGCCATCCTCGACGCTGGTCGAGGCGCTGCAGGCGGCCGAGAAGGAGATGGCGCGGTTCGGCGACGAGTACATCTCGACCGAGCACATCCTGCTGGCGCTGACCGACGATGCGACGGGGGTCGCCGACGTCCTCCCCGACCGCGGCTCGCTGGAGAAGGCGGTGGCCGAGGTGCGGGGCCCGCACAAAGTCACCTCACCCAATCCCGAGGACAGCGTCCAGGCGCTGGAGAAATTCGGCCGCGATCTGACCGCCGAGGCGGAGGCGGGCAAGCTCGACCCGGTGATCGGCCGCGACGAGGAGATCCGCCGCGTGATCCAGGTTCTCTCCCGCCGCACCAAGAACAACCCGGTGCTGATCGGCGACCCCGGCGTCGGCAAGACCGCGATCGTCGAGGGACTGGCGCAGCGGATCGTCGGCGGCGACGTACCGGAGAGCCTGCGCGACCGGCGCGTGATCGCACTCGACATCGGCTCGCTGCTAGCCGGCTCCAAATACCGGGGCGAGTTCGAGGAGCGGCTGAAAGCCGTGCTCTCCGAGGTCCAGCAGGCGGCGGGCCAGATCGTCCTCTTCCTCGACGAGCTGCACACGATCGTCGGCGCCGGCGCCGCTGAAGGCGCGGTCGACGCCGCCAACCTGCTGAAGCCGATGTTGGCTCGCGGCGAGCTCCGCGCCGTCGGCGCCACCACCCTTGACGAGTACCGCAAGCACATCGAGAAAGACGCGGCCCTGGAGCGGCGCTTCCAGCCGGTGCTCGTCGGCGAGCCCGACATCGGCGACACGATCGCGATCCTGCGCGGCCTCAAGGGGCGCTACGAGGAGCACCACGGCGTGCGGATCACCGACTCGGCGATCGTCGCCGCGGCGACCCTTTCGGAGCGCTACATCGCCGATCGCTTCCTGCCTGACAAGGCGATCGACCTGATCGACGAGGCGGCCTCGCGGCTGAAGATCGAGATCGACTCGGTGCCGACCGAGATCGACGAGGTGCAGCGCCGCGAGCAGCAGCTGGAGATCGAGCGCGAGGCGCTGAGGAAGGAGAGCGACGAGGCCTCGAAGGCGCGGCTGGAGGCGATCGAGGCCGAGCTGGCCGCGCTGCGCGAGCGCTCCGGCGAGATGAAGGCGCGCTGGCAGAACGAGAAGGAGGCGATCGAGGCGATCAAGGAGGCGAAGACGCGGCTGGAGGAGGCCGGCCGCGAAGCCGAGCGGGCCGAGCGCGACGCCGACCTCGAGCGGGCGGCGAAGCTGCGCTACGGCGAGATCCCCGACCTGTCGAAAAAGATCGGCGAGGGGGAGGCGCGCCTCGCCGAGCTGCACGCCGACGGCGGCTCGATGCTGGCCGACGAAGTGACCGAGGAGGACGTCGCCGAGGTTGTCGCCAAATGGACGGGCATCCCGGTCAGCCGCCTGATGGAGGGCGAGGTGCAGAAGCTGATCCAGATGGAGGAGCGACTGCACGAGCGGGTGATCGGACAGGAGGAGGCGATTGCCGCGGTCTCCAACGCGCTGCGCCGCTCCCGCGCCGGCCTCTCCGATCCTCACCGCCCGATCGGCTCCTTCCTCTTCCTCGGGCCGACCGGGGTCGGCAAGACCGAGCTGGCGAAGGCGCTGGCCTCGTTTATGTTCGACTCCGAACAGGCGATCGTCCGCCTAGATATGTCTGAGTACATGGAGAAACACTCCGTGGCACGGCTGATCGGCGCGCCGCCCGGCTACGTCGGCTACGAGGAGGGCGGCCAGCTGACCGAGGCGGTGCGGCGGCGTCCCTACGCGGTGGTGCTGCTCGATGAGATCGAGAAGGCCCACCCCGACGTCTTCAACACCCTGCTGCAGATCATGGATGACGGCCGCCTCACCGACGGCCAGGGCCGCACCGTCTCCTTCACCAACACGGTCCTGATCATGACCTCGAACGTCGGCAGCGACCGGATCGTCTCGGAGTCGGTCGACGAGCGGATCCGCGAGCAGATCGAAGAGGTGCTGGCGGAAACCTTCAAGCCCGAGTTCCTCAACCGGATCGACGACACGGTGATCTTCCACCGCCTCTCCAAGCAGGACATCGGGCGGATCGTCGAGCTGCAGGTCGAGCAGCTGGTTGGCCGCGTCCGCGAGCGCGGCATCGAGGTCGAGCTGACGGCCGATGCCCGCACCTTGCTGGGCAACCTCGGCTACGACCCGACCTACGGCGCCCGACCGCTAAAGCGCGTGATCCAGAAGCAGCTGGTCGACAAGCTGGCGCTGAAGATCCTCGAGGGCGAGTTCGGCGAGGGCGACACGGTCAGGGTCGACGCCGCCGATGGCGAGCTGGTCTTCGCCAAGGCCGGGGCGAGGGCGCCCGCGCCCGCCTGAGCGCCGGGGTAGACAGCGGCGTCACGCTTCGGCAACATCTATGCGGGGTTCGGCGGGTTATTTAGTTGCCGCTGAAGGTGGGGTGGTAATCAGCAACGATCTGGGATTCGCATTCCAGGGGGCAAGGCTTCAGTTATCGCCGCAAATGCCGACGTAAGCTGTCCATGGATTTCGTACAAATGTTGAGACGACGCCAAGGGAAGAGAGACGAGGTCAACGCCGATCCGGGGGAGAGCCTCCTCGGGCGGATCGGTGAGCTACTGCGCGCCGCTGCCGAGACCATCAGGTGGCCGCTGGAGCGGGTCGGCTGGACGCTCGAGCGGCGCCTGCTCTGGCCGCTGCAGGAGCGAGCCGCTGGACTGCCGGCGCCGGGTCGTACCAGCGGGGCCGCCGTCCTCGCCGCGGTTGCGCTCCTGGCCGTCGCGGTCGGCCTCCTCTCCCTCACCGGCGAGGACTCGACCGAGGACCCCCCCGCACCCGTTGCTGTGGCTCCGCTCGCTTCCCCGGCACCTGACCCGCCTGAGGAGGCGAAGGGCCGGGCCCTGGAAGGCGTCGCTCCCTCTTTCGGCAGCGGTGGGGTTGCCGCCGAGACGCCTGACGTGGCGAGGACCGATTCGGACGTTGCCGCGGCAGGCGTCGCGTCGGGCAACGACGTTGGCTCCGCCGACAGCGCTCCCACCGGTGACGAAGAAGCCGCCGCGGCGACCAGCTCCAGCGAGAAACCGGTGCCGGCGGGACCGGCTGCGATGAAAGTGGCGCGTCGCTTCTCGGAGGCCTTCGTCCTCTATGAGATCGGCGAGCGCGCGGCCCGCGCGATGGCCGTTTTGACGGAGACCGCGACGCCGTCGCTGGCGACGGCGTTGGCTGAACGGCCGCCCCGGCAGCCCGAAGGCACCGAGGTCCCGAAGGCGCGCGTCCTCAATCTCGTGCCGGGCCCGCGGCGCGGCAAGACCTACACGGTGAGCGCTTCGTTGCTGCGCGTCGGCGTGACCAGCGAGCTGCGGCTGCAAATGAAGAATCAAGCCGGTAACTGGGTGGTGACGGATGTCCGCGGCTGAGGCCTCGAGAAGGTTCTGCCTCCGAGCAGGCCTCCTCGCCGTCTCGGCACTGGCCACGATTGCCCCGCTCGCCGGGGCCGAAACGACGACGCCGGCGCCGCCCCTGGAAGAACCGGCGGCGAGCCAGACGCAGGCGCCGGCTCCGGAGACGACGGCGCCCGTGCAGCAGGGCGACTCGCTGACCGCTCCTCCTGCCGCGCCCGCGCCGCCCCCGGTGCCGAAGCCCAAGCCGACGCAACCAGCCGGCGGAGTGACCGCCAAGCCCTCTCCCGCCAAGGCTCCCAAACCGACCCCCCAAGCAGAGCCCGAGCCCGAATCGGAAAGCGGTTCAGCCGCCGCCGCGGCACCGCAGCCGCCGGTGTTCTCGATCCCCGTCCTGCCGAGCGCCAGCTGCAGTCCCGGGGAGATCCCGGCCGTCTTGATTCCGATCTACCAGCGTGCCGCAGCCGCCTACGAACTGGGACCGCAGGGGTCGAGCATCCTCGCCGCGATCAACAAGATCGAGACCGCCTTCGGCACCAACCTCAACGTCTCCTCGGCCGGCGCGGTGGGCTGGATGCAGTTCATGCCCGAAACCTGGGACGGCTATGGCGTCGACGCCAACGGGGACGGGGTCGCCGATCCCTACGACCCCGAAGACGCGATCTTCGCCGCCGCCAACTACCTGCGTGCCTCCGGCGCCCCCGTCGACTGGTACGGCGCGATCTTCGCCTACAACCACGCCGACTGGTACGTCGCCGACGTGCTCGCCAACGCCGAATGCTACGGGCAGCTTGGCAACGCCGTCGCGGGTGCCTTCGACCTGACGCCGAAGCTGCTGGTCCTCAGCTGCACCGCTCCCAAGCGTTGGAAAAAACGGATCCCGGCCGAGTACCTCGACGCCTTCGAGAGCGCCGCCGCCCGTTACGACCTCGGCCGCCGCGGCGTCTGGGCGCTGGCCGCGGTCGCCCGCCTCGAGTCGAACTTCGGCCGCGGCATGGAGCCGCAGATGCTGGAGCGGACAGGACCGCTTGGCCTCGACGCCAGCGAGTGGCAGAGCTTCGCGGTCGACGGCGACGGTGACGGGCGCCTCGTCCACGCCGACCCCGACGACTCGGCAGCCACCCTGGCGCGCCTGATCTGGTCCCGCGGCGGTCTCGCCGCCGGCCTCTTCAGCCACAACCAGGCGGAGTGGTACGTCGAGGCGGTGCTCGACCAGGCCGACCTGCTCGAAGGCAACTGCAAAGCGCAGCGGGTCGAGTGGGCGCTGGCGCTGCCCAACGTCGTGATCGCGCCGATCAAATGGGAGAACTTGACGATCCTCAACGAGGTGGCGCGCGAAGACCTCGAAGCGGGCCGGATCGACCCGCGCATCGTTGGCCTGATCGGGGCGATCACGCAGGGTCACCAGCTCGTCATCTCCTCGCTGCGCTCGGACCACTCGATGTACACGGCGGCAGGCGGGGTCTCCAACCACTACTACGGACGGGCGATGGACATCGCCGCCGTGGATGGCGTCTCCTGCACCGATACGGGGCTGACCGCTCCTTGCGCAGAGCTGGGCCGGACCCTCGCTGCCCTGCCGGCGCCGGCGCTGCCCACCGAGCTGATCTACTGCTTCGATCTCGACGGGCCGGGCCCGGCGTTTGCCCGTTCCGATCACTGCGATCACATTCACGCTGGCTACGACAGCTAGCCCACGCTCCACCCTTCTCCACTACTCGCGTTAACGTAGGGCGAATCCCGCGAGAAGGAGAGGACGATGCCGACCTACTTGATGCTCACCAACCTGACTGCCGAGGGGATCCGCACCCTGAAGAACAACCCCGGCCGGGTCGCCGAGGTGAACAAGGAGGTCGAACAGATCGGCGCCAGGGTAGTCGCGCAGTACGCGACGCTCGGCCAGTACGACTTCGTCACCGTGGTGGAGGCACCCGACGAGAAGACGATCGCCAAGGTCTCGGTCGAGCTCGGTTCACGCGGGACGATGACCAGCCAGACGCTTGCGGCCCTGCCGGCCGAAGAGCTCGCGTCCTCGCTGTAGGGTCCCTATCTTGAGGATCCTCGTAGTCGGAGGGGGCGGGCGTGAGCACGCAATCGTGCGGGCGCTGCGTCGCTCGGTCCATGCCCCAGAGCTCTACTGCGCGCCCGGCAACGTCGGAATTGCGGCCGACGCCGAGTGCTTGCCGGAGGTCGGGGGCGAGGAGGTGGAGACGATCGTCGCCGCAGCGCGCCAGCGCTCGGTCGACCTGGTCGTAGTCGGACCGGAGGCGCCGCTGGTCGCCGGCGCCGTCGACGCCCTGGAGGAGGCCGGCGTGCCGGCCTTCGGGCCGCGCGCCGCGGCCGCCGAGCTGGAGGGATCGAAGGCCTTCGCCAAGGAGCTGATGCGCGAAGCCGGCGTTCCGACCGCCTCACACGTTCTCCTCCGCAGCCGCGAGGAGGCGGTGGAGCACCTCGGCCGCGCTTCCTACCCGGCAGTGTTGAAGGCCGATGGACTGGCGGCAGGGAAGGGAGTGATCATTTGTTCCTCGGAGGCCGAGGCGCGCGATGCGCTGGATGTCTTTTTCACTGAGCGCCGCTTCGGCGAGACGACCGTCGTCCTGGAGGAGTTCCTCGAGGGCGAGGAGCTGTCCCTGTTGGCGCTCTGCGACGGCGAGAACGTGGTCCCGCTGGCGCCGGCTCAGGACTACAAGCGAATCTTCGACGGTGATCGCGGGCCCAACACCGGCGGCATGGGCAGCTACTCCCCGGTCCCTGGGTTCGGCGCGACGGAGGTCGAGGAGATCGTCGACGCGGTGCACCGGCCCGTGGTCGCGGCGATGCGCCGTCGCGGGACCCCCTTCCACGGCGTCCTTTACGCCGGTCTGATGATCGGCCCCGAGGGGCCCAAGGTGCTCGAGTTCAACACCCGCTTCGGCGATCCGGAGACGCAGGCTGTGTTGCCACGGTTGCGCTCCGACCTGGTCGACCTTTGCCTGGGGGCCCGTGAGCCGGGCGGGCTCGCCGGCGCGCAGGCCGAGTTCGGCGAGGACTGGGCGGTGACGGTCGTGCTGGCCTCGGCGGGCTACCCCGAGTCTTCCTCGAAGGGCGACGTCATCAGCGGTTTGGAGGCGGCGGCCGAGCTGGCTGAGGTGACCCACGCTGGCACTGCCGGGCGGGACGACGAGATCGTCACCGCCGGCGGCCGCGTGCTCAACGTGACCGCTTTGGGGGAGACGCCCGCTGCGGCGCGCGATCGGGCGTACGATGCCGCTCGGCGCATCGCCTTCGACGGCATGCAGATCCGCAGCGACATCGCCGAGCGCGCCGTGCAACGAGTCCCCAGCCACTGACCCGAGAGGAAGAGATGAGCGAGATCTCAGAGGAGCCGACGCCGACGCCGACCGAGCCGCTGACGATGCCCGCGGTCGAGGAGGCTTTCGAGGAGATCGAAGTCGACGAGCCGCTGGTCGGGATCATCATGGGCTCCAAGAACGACAAGCCGAAGATGCAGCCAGCCGGGGCCGCGCTGGAGGAGGCCGGCATCCGCTACGAGGTGCGGGTGATGAGCGCCCACCGCGACCCCGAGCTGGTGCGCGAGTACTGCCACAACGCCCGCATGCGGGGGCTGAGGGTGATCATCGCCGGCGCTGGCATGTCGGCGGCCCTGCCCGGCGTCGCCGCGGCCCACACCGACCTGCCGGTGATCGGCGTGCCGATCCTCGGCAAGGCGCTCGGCGGCCTCGACGCCCTGCTCTCGGCGGTGCAGATGCCGCCGGGGATCCCGGTCGCCTGCGTAGCGATCGACGGCGCCAAGAACGCCGGCGTGCTGGCCACGCGCATCATCAACTCATGAGCCTCCAGGCGGGCGGGTCGCCACCCGCCCTCCCGATGAACAGCACCTCCCCGCGAGGCGGCAGATGATTCCTCGATACACGCGGCCAGCGATGGGCGAGGTGTGGTCGCAGCAGCGCAAGCTCGAGACCTGGCTGGAGGTGGAGCTGGCCGCGACCGAGGCCTGGGCGGAGGAGGGAGTCGTGCCGCGGGAGGCCGCCGAGGCGGCGCGGGCCAATGCCGCCTTCACGGTCGAGGCGGTCAACGAGCGCGAGAAGGTCACCGACCACGATGTCGCGGCCTTCGTCGACGTCGTCGCCGACTCGGTCGGCGAGCACGGCCGCTGGATCCACTACGGCCTCACCTCCTCCGACGTGCTTGACACCGCGCTCGCGCTGCAGTTGCGCCAGGCGGGCGAGGTCCTGCTGGCGAGCGCTCGCGCTTACCGCGACGCGCTCCTCGAGCGGGCACTGGAGCATCGCGACACCCTCTGCGTCGGCCGCACCCACGGCGTCCACGCCGAGCCGACCACCTTCGGCCTCCGCCTCGCCGGCTTTGCCTTCGAGGCGGATCGGAACTTCAACCGCCTCGTTGACGCCTTCGACCAGCTCGCCGTCGGCAAGCTCTCGGGCGCCGTCGGCACCTACGCCTCCGTGCCGCCTGCGGTCGAGGCGCGGGTGATGGAGCGGCTTGGATTGCAGCGTGAGGACGTCGCCACCCAGGTTGTCC
This sequence comes from uncultured Solirubrobacterales bacterium, assembly GCA_963817945.1. Taxonomy (GTDB): domain Bacteria; phylum Actinomycetota; class Thermoleophilia; order Solirubrobacterales; family 70-9; genus VRUE01. The sequence goes on from CAWFQH010000003.1 coordinate 30,078, forward strand.
CCCGCGACCGCCACGCGGTGCTGACGGCACGGATCGCGGTCGCCGGCGGCGGCCTCGAGCGCTTCGCGACCGAGGTGCGCAATCTGCAGCGGACCGAGGTGCGCGAGGTCGAAGAGCCGTTCGCCGCCGGCCAGAAGGGCTCCTCGGCGATGCCGCACAAGCGCAACCCGATCCGCACCGAGCGCATCACCGGCCTCGCGCGCGTCCTGCGCGGCTACGCCCAGGCCGGCTTCGAGAACATTGCCCTTTGGCACGAGCGCGACATCTCCCACTCCGGCGCCGAGCGAGTGATCCTTCCCGACGCCACCACCGCGCTCGACTACATGCAGGACCTCGCCGCCAAGGTTGCGGCCGGGATGACCGTCCGCGCCGACCGCATGCGCGAGAACCTCGAGCTAACTCACGGCGCCCTCTTCAGCCAGCGCGCCCTCACGGCCTTGGTCGAGTCCGGCATGACCCGTGACGACGCCTACCGCGTCGTCCAGGAGAACGCCCAGCGGGCCTGGGACACTGGTACCGAGTTCCGCGACCTCCTCGCCGAGGCGGCCCCCGAGCTCGACCTCGACGCCGTCTTCGACTACGGCGCCTACCTCACCCACCTACCCGAGATCTTCGAGCGCCTGGAAGCGCTGCGGGGTTAAGCCGGCCGCCTGCGCGTCAGACCGGGATCACGGTCAGGCCCGCAACGCCGCTGAGGGCGTCGAAGTCGCCGTCCTGGGTGAGGACCGGAATTTCGTGGGCGGCGGCGGTGGCCGCGATCCACATGTCGTTGACTCTGACCTTCCGTCCGGAAGCGCGCACATAGGCGCGCATCTGCGCCCACGCTCGGGAGACGGCTTCGTCGACTGGAAGCGAAAGGATGCGATTCGCGAGCTCGAAAGTCTCCAGCCGCCGGTCGCGTGTCTCGATGTCCTCCGCAGCGAAGATGCCGACCCGCAACTCCGCCTTCGTTACCACCGAGATCGCGGTGGTCTGGGGGATCGCCTCGGTGCGGAGCGACCTGCCGCTCTCGATAGCGATGAGAACAGAGGTGTCGAGTAGGCCTCGCGCGGCTTTCTGGCTGCTTACTGCCACAACTCGTCGAGACCGTCTTCGTCGGTCGTTTCACCTGCAAGACGCTCTAGGTCGCCCTTCAGCCCAGGATCGGCGGAATGCGTCTTCAGCAGCTCGACAAGTTCCTCTCGTGGCATCCAGCGCGGCTCTTGCGGCCGATGAGGCACGACCTCGGCGACGGGCTTTCCTCGCTTCGTGATCAGGATCGACTCGCCCGCTTCGACGCGACGCAAAACACCGGCGGTGTCGTTTCTCAGCTCCCTCATCGCGACTTCCATCATTGTGCTACGAGCGTAGCACTTGAGCCGGTCAGCGGGCCAAGTACGCTGCGCACCGTGATCCTCTACACCTGCGGGCAGAAGAAACGAGGTCCGGCGGCGATGCACCCGTGTGCGAAGGCCGCCAAGGCGCTCGACGCCGCCGGGTACGAGTACGAGATGAAGGCCGTCCAGGGCTACCGACTGATGGCTTGGACCTGGAGCCGCCGCGACGACGACCGGGCCGAGGTGAGGGAGCTGAGCGGAACCAACGAGGTGCCGATCGTCGTCCTCGACGACGGCGAGGTGATCTCCGGCTCCAGCACGATCGCGCGCTGGGCCGCCGAGAACCCGGCCCCCTAAGCGGGCTGTAGCTCGCGGGCCGGGTTGCGCCCGGTGAGCACGACCGGCGTCCCCTCGCGCGGGGAGAGGGTGATGTTGCGACGCCCGATCCGCTCTGGCCGCGGGTCGGCCTTGCGCAGCTGGCAGCGGCCGATGACCTCGCGCAGCACGATCCGCATCTCGAACTCGGCGAAGGCGGCCCCGAGGCAGCGGCGCACACCACCGCCGAAGGGGATCCAGGCATAGGTGTCGGGGCCGTCCTCGAGGAAGCGCTCGGGGCGGAAGGCGAACGGGTCGGGGTAGACGTCGGCCCGGGTATGAGCCAGCCAGATCGCCGGCGTCACGTCCGTGCCGGCCGGCAGCGTCAGGCCATCGGCGACCAGGTCCTTGGCAAGGCGCCGGCCGGCGAGCGGCACCACCGGTCGCAACCGCAGCGACTCCGAGATCGTCGCTCGCAGGTACTCGTCCTCCCCGGCTTGCAGCGACTCGCGCAGCCGTCCCAGCTCACGCGGATGACGGAGCAGGAGGTCGAAGGTCCAGGCGAGGGCGGTCGCGGTCGTCTCGTGGCCGGCGAGGAGCAGCGTCATCAGCTGGTCGCGCAGGTCGGTATCGGTGAGCCCGCTGCCGTCCTCGAAGCGAGCGAGGATCAGGGCCGAGAGGATGTCGTCGCGCTCCTCCAGGTCGTTCTTGAGGCGATGCTCGGCGATCTCGGCGTAGAGCAGCTCGTCGACCGCCTTCAGCTGGCTCTCGAATTTGGCCCAGGGCCCGCGCCCGCCGAAGCGCCGCGTTGCCAGCCCGATCAACTGGGTGCCGGGCGAGGCGGTCCGCTCGAGCACGCCGGTCAGCAGCTCGCGCAGCCGCTCCAGGCGTGGCCCTTCGGCGATGCCGAAGACGACGCGTAGGATCACCTCCAGGGTTATCGCCTGCATCCGGGGGTGGATCGCGAACTCCGCGCCGAGTGGCCAGGTGTCGATCTCGGCGTCGACCAGCTCCTCGACGATGGGCTCGTAAGAGCGCATCCGCTCGCCGTGGAAGGAGGGCAGCATCAGCTTGCGATGGGCGAGGTGGTCGGACCCCTCCAGCAGCAGCAGAGAGCGCGAACCGAGGATCGGCTCCAAGACGATCTCCCGCCCGGGGGGAAGGTTGTGGGCACGCTCCGTGTAGAGAGCCTTGATCGCGGCCGGGTCGGAGATCATCACCATCGGCCGCTCGAACCCGATGAATTTGACGCTGAAGGAGTCGCCGTAGCGCTGGCGGCATTGGTGCATGAAGGGGATCGGCCGGAAGGCCCAGCGCAGCGTTTGCACCAGCGACGGGTAGCTCGGTTCGGGCGGCAGGCTCACTGGCGCCAGTCTGGCAGAAACTGGCTGGCGAGCCAGTCCGGCCACCCGCGTGACCGGCGGCCCGCAGCCGCGCCGTGCGGGCAGCTAGCATCGGCCCCAGTGGCCACCGCCGTCGCCGATCTGAAGCTGCACTCCTCCGGGAAGGTGCGCGAGATCTATGAGTGGGAGGACGACCTGTTGATGGTCGCCTCCGACCGGATCTCGATCTACGACGTGGTGATGCCGACGCCGATCCCCGACAAGGGCAAGGTGTTGAACCGGATCTCCGAATTCTGGTTCGAGCTGACCGGCGACATCGTCCCCAACCACTTCGTCTCGGCCGACGTGCCGGAGGAGGTCAGCGAACGGGCAATGCGGGTCCGGCGGTTGGAGATGTACCCGGTCGAGTGCGTGGTCCGCGGCTACCTCTCGGGCTCGGGCTGGAAGGAATACAAGGCGGGCGGCGCCGTCTGCGGCATCGAGCTGCCGAGCGGGCTGCTCGAGTCCGACAAGCTGCCGGAGCCGATCTTCACGCCGGCGACCAAGGCCGAGATCGGCGACCACGATGAGAACGTCGACTTCGAGCGCGCAGCGGAGATCGTCGGCGACCGGGCGCTGATGGAGGAGCTGCGACGGATCTCGATCGAGGTCTACACGCGGGGCGCCGAGCACGCCGCCGAGCGGGGGATCATCCTCGCCGACACCAAGTTCGAGTTCGGCAGCCACGCTGGCGCTGAGATAGTCCTCGCCGACGAGGTGCTGACGCCCGACTCCTCGCGCTTCTGGCCGGTTGACCGCTACGAGCCCGGCCACACGCAGCCCTCTTTCGACAAGCAGTTCGTGCGCGACTGGGCCGACGCCGAGGGGTGGGACCACAAGCCGCCGGCGCCGGAGCTGCCCCCCGACGTGGTCGAGCAGACGCGAGCCAAGTACGTCGAGGCCTACGAGCGGCTCGCGGAGCGCAGCTTCTAGTGGCGGTCAGGGCTCGGGTCCTGATCCGGCCCAAGGAGGGAATCCTCGATCCGCAGGGCAAGGCGGTCGAGCGGGCGCTGCCGGCGCTCGGCTTCGAGGGGATCGAGCACGTCCGGGTCGGGCGAATGGTCGAGCTGGAGGCCGACGATCCAGCGCGGCTGCCGGAGCTGTGCGAGAAGCTGCTCGCCAATCCCCTTATCGAGGACTTCGAGATAGAGAGCGTCGACGGCGCCTGATGCGCTGGGGCGTGCTCCAGTTCCCCGGCTCCTGCGACGAGCGGGACGCGCTCCACGCCTGTTCGCTGGTCGGAGATGCGGAGCTGGTTTGGCACGAGGAGCGAGACCTCGACCGCTTCGACGCGGTCGTCGTCCCCGGCGGCTTCTCCTACGGCGACTACCTGCGCGCCGGCGCGATCGCCCGCTTCTCGCCAGCGATGGAGGCGGTGGCCGAGCTGGCCGACACCGGCCGCCCGGTGCTCGGCATCTGCAATGGCTTCCAGGTCCTCTGCGAAGCGGACCTCCTGCCCGGCGCCCTGCTGCGCAACGAGAGCCTGCGCTTCGTCTGCCGCCAGGTAGAGCTGATCGCCGATGGGCCGAAAACGGCACTCGGAGTGCCGGAATCGGCCCATCGGCGGGGGGAGAGGCTGTCGATTCCGGCCAAGCACGGTGAAGGGCGCTACTGGGCGCCGGAGGAGATGCTTGATGCGATCGAGGCTGGCGGTCAGGTCGCCTATCGCTACGCGCCGGGCCAGAACCCGAACGGATCGGCGCGCGACATCGCCGGCGTCACCAACGAGGCAGGCAACGTGCTCGGCCTGATGCCGCATCCCGAGCACGCGGTCGACGAGATGACGGGGTCTACGGACGGGTTGCGCATATTCGAGCGCATCGGCGGGAGCTTGGTGTGATGCCCGCCGGCGCGGACGCGGGAGTGGAGGGCAATCCACCTCTGACTCCTTTGCCGTCCACGGAAGCAGAGCAGCCGGCGGCGTACGAGGTACTCGGCCTCACCGAGGCCGAGTACCTCCTCATCTGCGAGAAGCTCGGTCGCGAGCCGAACGACGTCGAGCTGGCGATGTTCAGCCTGCTCTGGTCCGAGCACTGCGCCTACAAGCACTCGCGCAAACTGCTGCGGCGGCTGCCGACCGAAGGCGAGCGGGTGGTGATGGGCCCGGGCGAGAACGCTGGCGCGGTCGACGTCGGTTCCGGTCACGCGGTCGCCTTCAAGGTCGAGTCGCACAACCACCCGAGTGCGGTCGAACCCTTCGAGGGGGCGGCGACGGGCGTCGGCGGCATCCTCCGCGACGTCTTCGCGCTCGGCGCCCGCCCGATCGCGATCCTCGACTCACTGCGCTTCGGCGAGCTCGACTCAGAGCGCTCGCGCTACCTGCTCGACGGCGCCGTGCGCGGGATCGGCCACTACGGCAACTCGATCGGCGTGCCGACGGTTGGCGGCGAGATCTACTTCGAGGCGCCCTACGAGCACAACTGCCTCGTCAACGCGATGTGCGTCGGACTGGCGCGGACCGACGAGATGGTGCGCGCGGCCGCCGCCGGGGTCGGCAACGCAGTCGTCCTGATGGGCGCCTCGACCGGGCGCGACGGGATTGGCGGCGCCTCGGTACTGGCCTCGGCCGAGCTCGGCGAGGGCGACGAGGCGAAGCGCCCGACCGTGCAGATCGGCGACCCCTTCGAGGAGTCGAAGCTGCTCGAGTGCTGCCTGGAGCTGCTGGCGAAGGGGCTGCTGGTCTCGCTGCAGGACCTCGGCGCCGCCGGGCTCACTTCCTCGGCCGGCGAGATGGCCTCGGCCGGTGGTGTCGGCATCGACCTCGACGTGGCACGGGTGCCGCTGCGCGAGGCCGACATGGAGCCTTTCGAGATCATGGTCTCCGAGTCGCAGGAGCGGATGCTGGCCGTGGTCGAGCCCGCGAAGGTCGACGAGGTGCTGGCCGTCTGCGCGAAATGGCAGACCGGCTCGGCCGAGATCGGCGTCGTCACCGACAGCGGCCTGATCCGGGTGCTGCGCGGCGGCGAGGTGGTGGGGGAGATGCCGGTCGAGGCGCTGGTCGATGGCTGTCCGCTGTACGACCTCGAGCCGGCCGAGCCCGAGGGGTGGATCTACGGCAACCGGGTGACGCTCGACCCAGGCGCCTCCGTCGAGGAGACGCTGCTCGCGCTTCTCGCCTCGCCCAGCATCGCCTCCAAGCGCTGGGCTTTCGAGCAGTACGACTCGATCGTCGGCTCGCGGACGGCGCGACGGCCGGAGTCGGCCGACGCCGCGGTACTGGCCCTCCCCGAGGCCGGCAACGCGATCGCCGTCTCGATCGACGGCAACGGCCGCAGGGTCGCCTGCGACCCCTACGCCGGCACGGTCGAGGCGGTGCTGGAGTGCGCCCAAAACCTCGCCTGCGTCGGCGCCGAGCCGCTTGGCCTCACCAATTGCCTCAACTTCGGCAACCCCGAGAAGCCGGCGCCGGCCTGGCAGCTCGACCGCGCCGTCAGCGGTCTCGCCGACGCCTGCGAGGTGCTCGGCGTCCCCGTCGTCGGCGGCAACGTCTCCCTCTACAACGAGGGCCCGGAAGGCCCGATCTACCCGACCCCGGTCGTCGGCATGGTCGGCGAGCTGCCCGATTCCTCGGGAGCGATAGGCAGTGCCTTCGTGCAGGACGGCGACGCGATCGGCGTCATTGGTCCCTTCAAGCCCTCGCTCGCCGGTTCGGAGCTGGCGAAGCTGCGCGGCAAGCTGGGGCCGGGTCTGCCCGAGCCCGACGTAGCCACGGTCGCCGCTGCTTGCGCCGCGGTCCGCGAGGCGGTCCGCGCCGGCAAGCTCTCCTCCGCCCACGACGTCAGCGACGGCGGCCTCGCCGTCGCCCTGGCCGAGTCAGCGATCGGCGCCGGTCTCGGCTGCCGGGTCGACCTCGCCCCCCTGCTCGAGCGCGGCCTCTCGCCGCAGGAGGCGCTGTTCGGCGAAGCCCCGGGTGGCTTCCTCGTCAGCGGTGAGCGGGAGGCGCTCGAATCGCTCGGGGCGCTCACGATCGGAGAAGTTTGCGCCCGCGACGTCGAGATCGCCGCCGGGGAGGGCAGTTTCCAGGTGACCATCGAGGCAGCCCGGAGCGCCTGGCGCTCGCTGGGGCATGCGCTCGACGCGCCGCACTGATTCCGCTTCACGATGCGGATTCCGAATATGCTCCCCGCCCTTCCCCCTGCCGACGACCCTGGGAGACGCATGAGACCAAAGTTCACCTGCCTTGCCGTAGCCGCCCTTGTCGCCCTCGCCGTATTCGGGCCGACCGGCGCCTCGGCGGCGACCGAATTCGGTGACAACTGCGTGGCCAACGAAGCCACCGAAAGCATCCCTCTGACGCTGTTTGCACTTTCGGCAATCGGAAACCCGTTGCCGCTCACGGCTCCGAGCGCCGGTGTGATCACCAAATGGAAATCCAGCCTCATCCCGGTCCCGGTCACGGTTCCGCAGACCCTCAAGGTCCTGCGTCAGACCGGCCCCAACACCGTTCAAGTCATCGGCGAATCGTCCGGGAACATCGTCGGCGGGCTGAACACCTTCGACACGAGGATCCCAGTACAGGCCGGCGACCACCTCGGCCTCTTCGGATCCAGCGCAATCGGCACCCTTATCTGCGAATTGCCGGGCGTGAACTCGCTCGGTATCTACGAAGGTGGCGGCAGCGTTGGCCAGACCCTTCTCTTCACCCCGTTCAACAGTGAACTGAGGATCCCCGTAGCCGCGATCCTGGAGCCCGATGTCGACAACGACGGCTTCGGCGACGAGACCCAGGACCAGTGCCCGCAGCTGGCGGCCATCCAGACCGCCTGCCCGGTGGTGACCGTGGACGCTAGGGGCAGCGCAAAAAGAGGCTCGGCGACGATTCTCATCACCACCACCTCCCAGGCGCCGGTGACCGTCTCGGGCTCGGTCAAATTGGGCAAAGGCAAAACCGCCAAACTGAACGGTGGCACGCAGGTGGTCGTGCCCGGCACTATCTCTCGCTTCACCCTGTTCTTCCCGAAAAACCTGAGGGAAAGGCTGAAAACCCTGAGCCGCAAAGGCTCGCTGAAACTGAGCATCCTCGCCAGCGCGACCGATCTCATCGGCCGCATCAGCACCGACAACCTCAACCTGAAACTCAAAGGCCAGAAAAAACCACAGCGCAAAAAAGCCAAAGCCAAAGCCAAAGGCTAGGCGCATAGAAGGCCCGGGCGGATCCGCCCGGGCCTTCTGTTTAGAACGGCATCTTCGAGCGCGCCCGCTGGCCGGTCGAGTGGCTCTTGTCGGCTGCCCGGCGTGATTTGCCGAAAGATTTGCTGAAGAGGCGACCGAGCGGTCCCGGCGCCTTGCTGCCGGCTCGCTGTCCCATCGAGAACCCCTTGTCGGTGCCCCGCCGCGCGTGATTCGAGAGTCGCGGCAGCAAGAACCCCAGCACCAACAGCAGTACGCATATCCCGATTACGGCGGCGATCAACACTGTCTCCTCCTCCGTTGGCTTTGCCCTGGCGCCACGGTTACCCGGCAACGCCCCGCTGTTTAAACGTCGCTCGATCCGGGCATTCCGATCGGTGCACCCCCCCCGTGCGCCGGCAGCGGCAGCGCAGTGCTGGCGTCGCGGGCCGGAAGGAGGAGGACTTGACATCGAGAGTGGCGCCCGCGCTCCTGGCCTCTTTGGCGGCGGCGGCGGCCCTGGCGCTTATTGCCCTCGCGGGGTGTGGCGACGACTCCGAAGGCGCAGCGACGCCGACCTTGAGCTGGTTCGTCGCGATCCAGCCCGGCGGCACGATCGAGAAAGTCGCCGAAACGTGCTCGAAACAGTCCGGAGGCCGCTACGAGGTCGAGCCGGAGTTCCTCCCCACCGACGCCAGCCAGCAGCGCGAGCAGCTCGTCCGCCGGCTCGGGGCCGAGGACCCCTCGATCGACGTGATCGGGATGGACGTGATCTGGACCGGCGAGTTCGCCAACGCCGGCTGGGTCGAGGAGTGGACTGGGCCGTTGAAGAAACAGGTCACCGAAAAAGTCTTCCCCAACGTGATCGAGACCGCTTCGTTCGAGGGGAAGCTGTACGCGGCGCCGTTCAACACCAACACCCAGCTGCTCTGGTACCGCAAAGACCTGGTGAAACAGCCACCAGGGACCTGGAGCGAGATGATCGACCAGGCCGAAAAACTGGGCCGGGGCAACGCCGGCACGATCCAGGTGCAGGCGAACCGCTACGAGGGATTCATGGTCCTCGCTAACGCGCTGATCGAAAGCGCCGGCACGCCGCTCCTCGCCGGCCCGGAGAGCGTCGAGCTCGCCGAGGGCCCGACGACGCGCGCGCTCCAGGTCCTGGGCCGCTTCGCCAACTCCTCGGCAGCGCCGCCGAGCCTCTCGACCTCCGACGAGGACTCGGCCCGGCTCGCCTTCGAGGCCGGCGAATCGGCCTTCATGACCAACTACACCTTCGCCTTCGCCAGCGCCGAAGCCGAAGCGCCGGACATCGCAAAAAAAATGGGCTATGCGCGCTTCCCACGCGTCGACGCCAGCCGGCCGAGCAAACCGCCGCTCGGCGGCTTCAACCTCGCTGTCAGCACCTTCTCCGAGCACAAGGACGTCGCCTTCGACGCGACCGCATGCCTCGCCGGGCGCGCCAGCCAGTTGACCGCGGTAGAGCTCGACGGGCTGCCGCCGTCGCGCTCCGACCTCTACACCGACAAAGTCGTGACCGGCGCCTACCCCGGCTTCGCGCCGCTGGTCAAGGAATCGATCGAAGGGTCCGGTCCACGGCCGACCACTCCCGCCTACCAGGACGTGACGCTGGCAGTGCAGCGCTCGCTGCACCCGCCTGACAAGATCGACCCCGCCGACGCCGAATCGGTCTACGACGAGCTGCGGGAGAAACTCGAAGACGCGGTCAAGCGGGAAGGGCTGCTCTGATGGAGGCGCACGCCGCCCGACATCCGGCACCGGTCAGCGAGCGCACCCGCTCCGAGCGTCGCCTCGCATGGCTGCTCTGCGCGCCGGCCGTGATCGCGATGCTGGCTGTCACCGCCTACCCGATCGTCTACGCGATCGTCCTATCGGTCCAGCAGATCGACCTGCGCTTCCCCGACGAGGGCGGCTTCGTCGGTCTCGACAACTACTGGTCGGTGCTCAGCTCGGACCTCTGGTGGACCGACCTCTTCAACACCGTCTTCCTCACCGTCGTCACCGTCGCCATCGAGCTGGTGCTGGGGATGATCATCGCCCTCGTCATGTACCGGGCGATCTTCGGCCGTGGCGTCGTCCGCACCGCCGTCCTCATCCCCTACGGGATCATCACCGTGGTCGCGGCCTTCTCCTGGCAGTTCGCCTTCTCCCCCGACAGCGGCTTCGTCAACAACCTGCCGCTGATTGCCGACGACATGGACTGGTTCGGCGGCCGCTTCAGCTCCTTCGCGGTGATCATCATGGCCGAGGTCTGGAAGACGACGCCCTTCATGGCGTTGTTGCTTCTGGCCGGGCTGGTGACGATCGACAGCCAGCTCTACGAGGCCGCAAAGGTCGACGGCGCCAGCGCCTGGCAGCGCTTCACCCGCATCACCTTGCCGCTGATGAAGCCGGCGATCCTGGTTGCGCTGCTCTTCCGCACTCTCGACGCCTTCCGCGTCTTCGACACGATCTTCATCATGACTGCCGGTGCCCAGGACACCGAATCGGTCTCGATCCTCGGCTTCAACCAGCTGATCTCACGGCTCAACCTCGGCCTCGGCTCCGCCGTCTCGGTACTGATCTTCATCTGCGTGCTGGCGATCGCCTTCCTATACGTGCGGGTGCTGGGGACCAGAGTCGAGGAAGGAAGGCCGGTGAAGTAAATGGAGCGAGGAAGTCGCGAGTACGCCCTCTGGAGCATCGGCATCGCGGTGGTGCTGCTCTTCGCCCTGATCCCAGTGCTGTGGCTGATCTCTGTCTCGCTGAAGCCGCCGGAAGCGATCACGGACAGAAGCTTCATCCCGACCGAGTTCTCGCTCGACAACTACAAGAGCCTGTTCGAAGGCGGGATCGACGACAGTCCCTTCATCAAACCGCTGATCAACTCGATCCTGATCGCCCTCTCGACCACGGTGATCTCGATCGTCCTCGCCTCCTTCGCCGCCTACGCGATCGCCCGGCTCGAATTCCCCGGCAAGCGGGTGATCCTCGCCGGCGCCCTGGCGATCGCGATGTTCCCGCCGATCTCCACCGTCGGTCCCCTGTTCGACATGTGGCGGGCACTCGGCATCTACGACACCTATCCCGGGCTGATCATCCCCTACCTGACCTTCTCGCTGCCGCTGGCGATCTACGCTCTCGTTGCCTTCTTCCGCGAGATCCCCTGGGAGCTGGAGCAGGCGGCTCAAGTCGACGGCGCCACCCCCTTCCAGGCTTTCCGCAAAATCATCGTGCCCCTCGCCGCCCCGGGGATGTTCACGGCGGCGATCCTCGTTTTCATCTTCGCCTGGAACGACTTCCTCTTCGCGATCTCGCTCACCTCCTCGGACGCCTCGCGCACGGTGCCGGCTGCTCTTGCCTTCTTCACCGGCGAGTCGTCCTTCACCGAGCCGACCGGCAGCATCGCCGCCGCCGCGGTGGTGGTGACGGTGCCGATCATCGTCTTCGTCCTCTTCTTCCAGCGACGGATCGTCTCCGGCCTCACCGCCGGGGCGGTCAAGGGATAAAGGAGCCCGCCATGGCAGAGATAACCCTCGACGGAGTCACCAAAGCTTTCGCAGACGGGACGGAGGCGGTGAAGGACATGGACCTCGAGGTCGGCGACGGCGAGTTCATGATCCTCGTTGGCCCCTCCGGCTGCGGCAAGTCGACCGCACTGCGGATGATCGCCGGGCTGGAGGACATCACCGACGGCGAGGTGAAGATCGGCGGCGAGGTCGTCAACGGGCGGGCGCCCAAGGACCGCGATGTCGCGATGGTCTTCCAGAACTACGCGCTCTACCCGCACATGACCGTGCGCGAGAACATGGGCTTTGCGTTGAAGCTGGCCGGCGTCGAGGGGGCCGAGATCGACCGCAAGGTCGAGGAGGCGGCGAAGACCCTCGACCTCACCCAGCACCTCGACCGCCGCCCGGCCAACCTCTCCGGCGGCCAGCGCCAGCGGGTCGCGATGGGACGGGCGATCGTCCGCGACCCAAAGGCCTTCCTGATGGACGAGCCGCTGTCGAATTTGGACGCGAAGCTGCGGGTTCAGATGCGGACCGAGGTGGCGAAGCTGCAGTCGCGGCTGGAGACGACGACGGTCTACGTCACCCACGACCAGACCGAGGCGATGACGCTCGGCGACCGGGTGGCGGTGATGCGGGCCGGCGTCCTGCAGCAGGTTGGCACCCCGGCCGAACTGTACGAAGAGCCGCGCAACCTCTTCGTCGCCGGCTTCATCGGCTCGCCGGCGATGAACTTCATGCCGGCCGAGGTTGAAGGGACTCGGGTGAAGCTGCCGATCGGCGAGGCGGAGCTGGGTGAGGGGGTCGGCGTCGGCCGCGACGGCTCGGTAATCGCCGGCTTGCGCCCGGAGCGCTTCGAGGACGCCGCGCTTGTCGGCGACCTCAGCGAGGAGCGGGGAATCCTCTTCGAGGCGGAGATCGACCTGGTCGAGTCGCTGGGCTCAGACCTCTACGCCTACTTCCACGTCCAGGCCGAAGGCATCGAGTCCGACCAGCTCGCCGACGTCGTGGCCGACAGCCTCGAGGAGACCGGCGTCACCGACGTCCGCGAGGGCGAACAGCGGATGGTCGCCCGCCTCGACCCCGCCAGCAAGATCAAGCGCCGCGACACGGCGAAGCTCTGGGCGGACACCTCGAAGCTCCATCTCTTCGACCCCGAGAGCGGCGAGAGCCTGACGCAGAGCGACAAATAGGAATCGACGACGTCCGCCACCAGCCAATAGGCTGGAGCCCGAAAAGGCAAAAGCTTTAATGCGGCGGGTCGACTGGCGCGAATGCTCGGACCGCCTTGGATCAAGGAGTGGATATGCGAAAGCGGTTCGGATTGATTGCGGCGGTCGCCGCGGCGGCCTCGCTGATTGGCGCTTCAAGCGCGGTGGCAGCAACCGAGGTCGGCAGCGACTGCCAGGCGACCAACGGTGCCCCCGGCTACACGTTCGTCCAGTTGAGCAGAGTGTCGGGTGGCTCGCTGCCGCTCGCAGCCCCCTCCGCCGGAGTGGTCACGAAGTGGAAGGTCAACTCGGCGGTCGAAGCCACGGTGGGCCAGAAGCTGCAGATCCTTCGCCCGACCGGCAATCCGGACGAGTTCCGGACGATCGCCGAGAGCCTTCCCGGCACGGTCTCCAAAGGCCTGAATTCCTTCGACACGCGGATCTCGATCCAGGCAGGCGATCGGCCGGCCGTTGCGGACGGGCCTGGCGGGGGCATCCCGGCCCCTCTTTATTGCGAAGGCGTTGCCGGGGACCAGATGGGGGCGCTGACGCCGCCATCCACGGTTGGATCGACCAATACGTACCCGGCCGCAGCCAACTTGATCGCCGCCATCTCGGTCGTCGTCGAGCCCGATGTTGACAACGACGGCTTCGGCGATGAGACGCAGGACAAATGCCCCCAGAGCGCGGCCGTGCAGGTGGAGTGCCCGCCGATCACGCTGACGACCACCGGCATCGCCCGGAACGGGTTGGCCCAAATCCTCGTCGGCGCCAGCTCCGCGGCCTCGGTGAGCGTGTCGGGCACCGTCAACGTGCCGAAAAAACGCAAAAAAACCAAAGCGGGCAAATCGGCCGTGATCAGGATCAACGGCGGGACTCAGCTGCTCGCCCCGGGCGTGATCGCCACCTTCACGCTGATACTGCCGCAGAGGGTCAAAGCCGCGTTGCGGGCACTGCCCCGTAAACGCTTCCTCATCCTGACGGCTACGGCGTCAGCCACCGACGTGGCCGGACGACCAAGCTCGAGCTCGGTGAAAGTGAAACTGCGCGGCACGAAGCCGATCCCCAAAGGGAAAGCCAAAGGCCAACGCTGAACCGACGGGGGAGGCCGGCCGTTGCGGTCGGCCTCCCCCGTCCATCCAAGCGCCCTGCCCGACGGGCCTGCCTAGTACTCTGCGGGGGTAGGCAGACCGCCTGCGCGTCTCGTCCTTCAAACCGAGGAAGCACGCGCCTTTGACTCCGGCCCAGGGGCAGATAGATCGCGACGGCCCGCGCGAGGAATGCGGGGTCTTCGGCGTATACGCGCCCGGCCACGACGTCGCCCGGCTAGCGTACTTCGGCCTCTACGCGCTGCAGCACCGCGGCCAGGAGTCAGCCGGGATCGCAACCTGCGAGGGCGGCCACATCACCACCTTGCGCGATGCCGGCCTCGTCTCCCAGGTCTTCGACGAGGAGAAGCTGCGGGCGCTCGAGGGCGACATGGCGATCGGGCACGTCCGCTACTCGACCACCGGCGGCGGCTCCTGGGAGAACGCGCAGCCGGTCTGGCGCGACGACGGCCGCGAGCTGGCCCTCGCCCACAACGGCAACCTGACCAACGCGGTCGAGCTTTGGAACGAGCTGAAGGAGCGCGGCATCTCCTTCCGTGGCACCTCCGACTCGGAGATCATCGCGGCGCTGCTCTCGGCCAGCGAGGGCCGCTTCATCGAGGACGTCGTCGCTGAGGTGATGCCGAAGCTGCAGGGTGCCTACTCGACGGTGGCTATGACAAAGCACGCGATCGTCGCCTTCCGCGACCCGCACGGGGTGCGGCCGCTCTCTCTCGGGCGGCTCGAGGACCGCTTCGTCGTTGCCTCCGAGAGCTGTGCCTTCGACATCATCGGCGCCAAGCTGCTGCGCGAGGTGCGGCCAGGGGAGATGGTCTCGCTGACCGAGCGCGGCCTGGAGACGCGGCAGGTGATGAAGGCGGGCCGACCGGCGCACTGCGTCTTCGAGCACATCTACTTCTCCCGTCCCGACAGCCGCCTCGAGGGCAAGGTGCTGCAGCAGGTGCGCGGCCGCATGGGCGAGATCCTCTGGCGCGAGGCACCGGTCGAGGCCGACCTCGTGATCTCTGTCCCCGACTCGGGCAATCCCGCCGCGGCCGGCTTCGCCCGCGCCTCGGGCCTTCCCCGCGACGACGGCCTGATCAAGAACCGCTACGTCGCCCGCACCTTCATCCAGCCCGGCCAGGAGCTGCGCAAGCACGGCCTGCGGCTCAAGTTCAACCCGCTGCCCGAGATCGTCGCCGGCAAGCGGATCGTCGTCGTCGACGACTCGATCGTGCGCGGCAACACGACGCGGCAGATCGTCGGCATGCTGCGCGAGGCCGGGGCGAGTGAGGTCCACCTGCGGATCTCGGCGCCGCCGATCCGCCACCCCTGCCACTACGGCGTCGACATGTCGAGCCGTGAGGAGATGATCGCCCACGAGCGGACGATCGAGGAGGTCGCCGACGAGCTCGGCGCCGACTCGCTCGCCTACCTCTCGATGGAGGGTGTCTACGAGGCGGTCGGCACCCCGCCCGAGGACCACTGCGACGCCTGCTTCACCGGCCATTACCCGCTCGGCGACCCGCTCGAGGCGAACGGCAAATTCGCCTTGGAGGACATCGCCGTCGTGCCGGCCAGCGGCTAAGGGCTCAGCTCCGCGACGATCTCGGCTGCCGGACGGACCTCGTCGATCCGGATGACCGTTTCCCCGGCGTAGAGAGGCCCGGCGTCGACCAGGTTCGGAGGGCCGTCGTCGGTTGCGCCGAGGGGCAGCAGCAGTCGGCTTTTGGGGCGTTGGGCGGCGGCGAGGCGGCGCTGCAAGTTCGCGGGCGTGAACCTGGCGCCCGTCCCCAGGAGGCGGTTGACGGTGCGATTAACAAGGGGGACCTCGGGACGGGCGTCGAGCCAGTGCTGCGTCGCGGCGTTGGCGACGACCCTGTGCGGGGCGGGCCAGCCGGCGCCGAACAGCTCAGTGAGGATCGTCTCTTCGGCGCCGAGCAGGCGGCTCTTGTACTCCGGGTGAGCGCGGCTCTCGGTCGTCAGCAGGAAGCGGGTGCCGGCGACGACCGCGTTGGCGCCCGCCTGCAGGGCCCGCCGCGCGTCATCCCGCGTTGCGATACCGCCAGCGAGGAGCAGCGGGAAGCCGACTGGCAGTGCCCCCCTGGCTTGGTCGAGCAGCTCCAGTGCGGGTAGAGATCCGCGCACGTGCCCGCCCGCCTCGACGCCCTGCAAGATCGCACCGTCGGCGCCCGCCGCATAGGCCCCATCGGCCTCGGCGACCGACCCGCACTGGTGCAGCCAGGTGCCGCCAGTACACCGTCGCGGTCTGCCCCAGAACGTGACGAGCACGTCGGCGCCGGCCGCCGCTTCGAACCAGTCGCGCCGGGCGAAGGGGAGCAGCAGATTTACGGCAAGCGGCCGGTCCGTCAGCTCGCGCGCGGCGGCGAGCTCGCGCTTGATCGCCGCTGCGCCGTTGACAGCGATGGTCCCCAGCCCTCCCGCCTCAGAGACGGCGACGGCCAGCTCATGACGGCTGAGACCGCCACCCATCCCCGCCTGGACGACGGGCACCTCGATGCCGAGGCGCTCCAGAATCGACATGGGGCGAGTCTAGGCGGCGACCTGCGCGAAGATGCCCGGGTGGCCGCCACCTTCAACCTGGTCGTCCTCGCTTCGGGTAGCGGGACCAACCTGCAGGCGATCCTCGACACGCTGCACGGCCGCGAGGGGATCGAGGTTGTCGGCGTCGGCTCTGACAGGGCGGGCGCGCGGGCGCTGGACCGGGCTCGCGCACTTGGGATCGGGACGGCCGTCTTCCCTCGTGGCGAGTACTCCGACCGGGCGCGGCGAGACGACGCGCTCGGCGACTGGATCGAGGCCTGCGGCGCCGACCTCGTCGTCCTCGCCGGCTACATGCAGCTGCTCAGCGAGGACTTCGTCGCTCGCTTCCGCAACCGCATCGTCAACGTCCACCCGGCGCTGCTGCCCGCGTTTCCGGGACTCGACGCGATCGGACAGGCGCTCGAGGCCGGCGTCGATACGACCGGCGTCACCGTTCATTTCGTCGACGAGGGGGTCGACACCGGGCCGACCATCGCCCAGCGCGAGGTCCCAGTGCCGGCCGACCGCGACCGGGTGCGGCTGGAGGCGGCGGTCCACGCCGTCGAGCACGAGCTGTACCCCGAGGCGATCCGCATGATCGCGCAGGGCAGGGTTAGGATCGACGCAGACAGTCCGAGGACCGTCGTCGTCGATGAGTGAGGTTCCCGCAGAAACCCAGATCGAGACCGCCGGCGACGGAGCGATCCGGGTGCGCCGGGCCCTGATCTCGGTCTCCGACAAGACCGGCGTCGCCGAGTTCGGCAAGGCGCTGGCGGCGATGGGGGTGGAGGTCCTCTCCACCGGCGGCACCGCCGCAGCGCTGCGCGAGGCCGGGGTCGAGGTGACCGACGTCTCCGAGTTCACCGGCCAGGAGGAGATCCTCGGCGGCCGCGTGAAGACGCTGCACCCGCGTCTGCACGCCGCGCTGCTGGCGCGGCGGGACGACTCCGAGCACATGGCGACCCTCGAGCGCGAGGGGATCGAGCCGATCGACCTGGTCTGCGTCAACCTCTATCCCTTCGAGGAGACCGTGGCCGGCCACGAGGTCGACGAGCAGGTGGCGATCGAGAACATCGACATCGGCGGGCCGACGATGATCCGCGCCGCCGCCAAGAACCACCGCGGCGTCGCCGTCGTCGTCAAGCCAGAGTCCTACGACGCCGTCTGCGCCGAGCTGGAGGAGTCGGGCGGCGAGATCTCCGCCTCGACCAGCCACTGGCTGGCAAACGAGGCGTTCGCCCAGACGGCCCGCTACGACGCCGCGATCAGCCGCTGGTTCTCGACCGAGTACGAGGAGTACCCCGAGCACCTGACCGTCGCCTATGAGAAGGAGCTCGACCTCGCCTACGGCGAGAACCCGCACCAGCGTGCCGCGCTCTACTCTGAAGCCGGGCTGCGTAGCCACATCCTCTCCGGCGTCGCGAAGCTGCACGGGCGGGCGCTGTCCTTCAACAACGTGCTCGACCTCGACGCGGCGCACCGTCTCACCGGCGACTTCGAGCAGCCGGCCTGCACGATCGTCAAGCACAACAACCCCTGCGGGGTGGCGATCGGTGAGAGCGCGCTGGCCGCCTACGAAAGCGCACTGGCCTGCGACCCGGTCTCTGCCTTCGGCGGCGTCATCGCCTTCAACCGGCCGATCGACGTGCCGCTGGCTGAGGCCCTGCACGAGAACTTCGTCGAGGTCCTGATCGCGCCCGGCTTCGAAGATGGCGCCCTAGAGGTGCTGCAGCAAAAGGAGGCGATCCGGATCCTCTGCGACGAGGAGCGGCGCCAGCCCGATGCCGGCGAGCGCGACATGAAGCGGGTCAGCGGCGGCCTGTTGATCCAGGACCGCGACGGCGACCCTGAGCCGCGCGAGACGATGGAGATCGTCACCGGCACCGAGCCGAGCGAGGCGCAGTGGAAGGACATGCTCTTCGCTTGGACGGTGGTCCGCCACGTCCGCTCCAACGCGATCGTGATCGCCAAGGGAGGCGCGACGATCGGGATCGGGGCCGGGCAGATGAGCCGGGTCGACTCGGTTCGCCTGGCGGTGCAGAAGTGCCGCGACGTTCACGGTAGCGCCGCCGATGCCCTGCTCGGCGATTCCGCCGTCGCCTCCGACGCCTTCTTCCCCTTCGCCGACGGCCCTCAGGCCGCGATCGAGGCGGGCGCAACCTCGGTGATCCAGCCGGGCGGCTCCAAACGCGACGCCGAGGTGATCGAGGCCTGCGACGCCGCCTCGGTCGCGATGGTCTTCACCAAGCACCGCCACTTCCGGCACTAGCGCAAGACCGGAACCCGCGCCGCGCCTAGTCGGGCCTCCGGATGGAGGCGAACTGGGGAGGCCGACCCCCGCTCTGCGTGGGGTCGGCCCGCGCCCTAACGCGTCAGGAGCTCTTGCTGATCAAGAGCACCGGACATCTCGCCTCCACGTTGGAGATCTTCATTGCGCCCCTCCCTTCTGCTCGTTTAGAGGTGCGCGGCGTATGACCTCTTAATGGTGAAATAAGTTCCACCAGTCAGGGTCGATCTGCCATACGGCGACATTTGCTGGACGAAATCTGTTGGAAGAAATACGATCTACTGCTCAACCACTCCGGAGGAAGTTCGAGAGAGGCCATGAAAGGCACGCAAAAGACGAAGCAGCGGGTAAGAGATCCACAGCTGGATCTGCATCGGGCGCTATCTCACCGATTGCGGGCGGAAATCTTCACCTTCCTCACCGACCGCGGGAAAGCAAGCCCGGTTGAGATGTCGAGGGAGCTGCCTGCGCCGGTCGGCGACATCAGCCATCACGTCAAGCAGCTCGTCAAGTACGGCTGCGCGGAGCAGGTGGCGACGAGGCCGCGGCGTGGCGCCGTCGAGCACTTCTACCGGGCGGTCCTGCGCCCCGTGATCGACGCCGACGAAATGGATGAGATGCCGCTGCCGGCACGGCGCGTCTTCAACGGACACATCGCTCAGAAGATCCTGGACGACTTCCGCGAGGGATTCGAGAACGGCACAATCGAACGACGGACGGATTTCCACCTCACGCGCGTCCACATGTCGCTGGACGAGGAGGGTTGGCGGGAAATGTATGCCGTCCACCGGAGGGCTTACGAAGAGACTTATGAGGTGCAGGCAAGGAGCGCCGAACGGATGGAGACGAGCGGCGAGAAATCGATTCGCTCCATCAGCACGCAGCTGCATTTCGAGCTGCCGCCTTTCGAGTAGCGCGGAAGTGCCCCCGGCGGGATTCGAACCCGCGCCGCGCGGCTTAAAAGGCCGCCGCTCTAACCAACTGAGCTACAGGGGCGCGCGGCCAATGGTAGTCCGATCAGGAAAGCTCGGGCAGGCCCTCCTCGGGCGTCGAGGCCTCCGCGTGGGTGCGACGGGGAATGCGGCCGGCGCGACGGGCGGTGTGGCCGGCCTCGACGGCCCCGCGTAGCGCCCGCGCCATCGCAGCCGGGTCGGCGGCGCCAAAGATCGAGCTGGCCGCCATCACCGCGTCGCAGCCCAACTCCATCGCCAGGGCGGCGTCGGAGGCGGTGCCGATCCCGGCGTCGAGAACGACCGGGACCGAGGCGCGCTCGGCGATGATCGCGACGTTGTAGGGGTTGCGGATGCCGGCGCCGGAGCCGATCGGCGAGCCGAGTGGCATCACCGCGGCACAGCCGCTCTCCTCGAGGCGGCGGGCGAGGATCGGGTCGTCGTTGGTGTAGGGGAGGACGGTGAAGCCCTCGCCGACGAGGGTCGCGGCGGCGTCGAGCAGCTCGACGGCGTCGGGGTAGAGGGTGCGGTCATCACCGATCACCTCCAGCTTTATCCAGTCCGTTTCGAACGCCTCGCGGGCCAGGCGAGCGGTGCGGACGGCGTCGCGGGCGGTGAAGCAGCCGGCCGTGTTAGGCAGGGCGAAGAGCCCCAGGCGGTCGAGGACGTCGAGCACCGAGCCCTTCGCCGCGGGGTCGATCCGCCGCAGGGCGACGGTGACGATCTCGGCGCCCGAGGCGAGGAGCGCCTCCTCCATCTGCTCCAGCGAGCGGAAGCCGCCGGTGCCTGCGATCAGCCGCGAGGACCACGCGCGGCCGCCGAGCTCCCAGGTCTCGGCGCCGCCTTGGATCGCCGCCAGGACCTCGACGGCGGCGTCGTCGGCGAGGGGCGTGGCGGCCCACTCCGAGCGCGGCACGACCTCGCCGTCGAGCGCAACGGCTACGCCGCGCGCTTCGGCCTCGGCCCCACTCTTGCGGACCGCGTCGGCGAGGGTCGCCGCGTCCGGCATTTCCCGTGGCTTGCCGTTCAACACGATCCTCATGCGGGCGCTCCTTCGAGCCGCTCGGCAAGGATCTTTGCTGCCAGCGGCGCCAGGAGGATGCCGTTGCGGTAGTGGCCGGTCGCCCAGAAGAGGCCCTCCAGCGGCGACGGTCCGACCAGCGGCAGGTTGTCCGCCGTCGCCGGCCGCAGTCCGGCTGCCGCCTCGACCAGCTCCATCTCCGCGATGTCGGGCAGCAGTCGGTAGGCCTCGCGCAGCAGCTCGTGCACGCCGCCCGCGGTGACCGCAGTGTCGAAGCCCTGCTCCTCGACCGTGGCGCCCGCGATCAGCCTTCCGTCGGGCCGCGGCACCAGGTAGACGCGCTCGGAGGCGACGATCCGCTCGCAGGGCGCGCCGCCGTCGCGCGCGCGCAGCTCGAGGATCTGTCCCTTGACGGGGCGGACCGGTGGCCGGCCCTCGTCCGGCAGCCACTCGGCCTGACCCGACCACGCGCCTGCGGCGAGGATCGTGGTCTCGGTTCGCAGTTCCTCGTCAGCGTTGGTGCGCACCCCGCCTAGGCGCTTGCCGTCGAACAGCGCGGCCTCTGCTTCCGTCTCGAACAGCAGCTCCGCCCCTTCGGACTCGAGCGCTCCCACCAGGGCAGCGGCGAGCGCTCGGGGGTCGACGGCCGCCTCCTGCGGCGCGTGGACACCCCCGTGGAAGGAGGGGGTCAGCCCCGGCTCCAGCGCGCGGCAGCGGCCCGGCGGCAGCCACTCGGCGCCGAGCTCGAGCGAGCGCTGCAGCTCGTGCACCCGTCGCAGCTCCGCCGCCTCGTCGCGGTCGAGGGCGACGTGCAGGGCGCCGTGGCGCGCGTAGCCGGTCGAGACCCCGCTCGCGGCCTCCAGCTCGGCGACGAAGTCGGGATACAGTGCGGCCGCCGCGAGGGTCATCTCCAGCAGGTCCGCCTCGCCGAAGGCCAGCTCCCCGACCGGCGCCAGCATCCCCGCCGCCACCCGCGTCGCCCCGGCGGGCGGCGCGGCGCGGTCGATCACGGCGACGACGGCGCCGCGCCGCGCCAGGCGCCAGGCGCAGGAGAGGCCGACGATCCCGCCTCCGACGACGACCGCGTCGTAACTTCGCTCATGGCTCTTGCTCACGCTTGCCTCCGCCGGCATTACCCGGATCAGGTCAGTACGGTCGGCGGCGCCCTAGCCGCCCTCTCAGCCCGTGGCTTACGGGCTCCCGGTGTCCATCGATGATAATCGGGGCATGAGCCTGGCACCTCCCGAGGCCGTCGGTCCGCTGCGCCGCGAGCGGCTGCGCACGGCGCGGCTCTACTTCGTCTGCGAGGCGATGCCGCGGGGCGAGGGTCCGGAGGCGCTGCTGCAGGCGGCGCTCGCCGGCGGCGCCGACATCGTCCAGCTGCGCGAGAAGGAGCTCGACCGCGAGCGGGTCGAACGGTCCGCTCGGACCTTCCGCCGCCTCTGTGACACCTACAGCGCTCTCTTTGTGGTCAACGACGATCCCTACCTGGCCCAGGCCTGCGATGCCGACGGCGTCCACGTCGGCCAAGACGACGTGTCGGCGGAGGAAGCGCGGGAGATTCTCGGCCCGGAGGCGATCGTCGGCCTCTCGACGCATTCGGAAGGGCAGCTCGCCGCCTCGGCCGGCGCCCCGGTCGACTACGTCAGCGTCGGACCGATCTGGGAGACGCCGACGAAAGAGGGGCGGCCCGGGGTCGGGCTTGGGCTGATCGAGCATGCCGCGGCCGCGGCCCCGCACCCTTTCTTTGCGATCGGCGGCGTCGACCTCTCTAACGCGGCCGAAGTGGTCGCAGCCGGCGCGCGCCGCTTGGGCGTCGTGCGGGCGATCCGCGACGCCGCGGATCCGGCTGCTGCAGCCGCCGGGCTGCGGGCGGCGCTGGCCCCCACCGGGGAGGCGGCGCCCGGTGGCTGAGGAACAGCGGGAGGGGGCGGCGGTGCCGGAGGGGAAGCGCAAGCGCAAGGAGCGCGCTGACGCGCTAACGCCGCGCGAGCGGATGGAACGCGGCTACGCCCGCGCCGAGGAGCGCAACCGCGAAGCGCGCGAGTCCCTGGAGCCGCTGGCGGAAGGGGAGCGGCCCCTGGTGGTCACGATCGGCGCTGCCCTCTCGGGCCTGATCGCCGCCTCGATCGTGGTCGGCTACGCGACCGGCGCCGAGGTCGACGGCGACCGGCCCGAGCTCGTGCAGGTGCTGGCGCCGGCGCTGGTGATGGGAATGATGGCCTGGGGCATGTGGCGCGCCCGCTACTGGGCGGTGCTCGGCTTCCAGCTGATCCTCGCCTTCCTCATCTTCAGCGCCGTCTTCGGCCTTGCGATTCAGGCCGCGACCGTCGCCCAGGTCGCCGCCACCCTGGGGCTGCTCGTCGTTTCCGCCACCTTCTTCTACTTCATGGTCAAGGCGATGGCGCGGATCCAGATGCCGACCAGGGAGCCGCGCCGATGAGCGGGCGGGGCCGACTTCCCCTGCCCTCGCTCAACCGCATCTCGGCGCTGCCCTCCGATGTGCTCGGGGCGCTGCGCATGATCCCCGAGATCGTCGAGAACACGCGCAAGATGGCCACCTACACGGCCTCACTGCCGGAGGTCGCCGAGGCGCTGCGGCAGGTGTCCGCGGACACCAAGACGCTGCCGACGATGGACCGCCGGATGGCGGCGATCGAGGAGGCGATGCCGGTCCTGGTCGAGGTGCAACGGCACCTGGCCCAGCTGCCGGAGACGATGGCTCGCCTCGACGACGGGATCGAGCGCCTCACCGTCCTGATGGAGAAGATCGTGACCGCGCTGGGGGAGCTGGAAAGCAGCGTCGAGACTCTGCGTGCGGGGGTCGAGCCGATGAGCCGGCTCGCAAATCGCGTGCCCGGCCAGAGGAAATCGGAGCGCGGCGAGCAGGGCTGACCGGGGCGCCGGCCGTTCTATAGGCTCAGGCGCGTGGCGGATTCCTTCGACGTGATTGTCATCGGCGGGGGCCCCGGCGGCTACGTCGCGGCGATCCGCTCGGCCCAGTTGGGCAAGAAAACGGCCGTCGTCGAGCGCGACAAGCCGGGTGGCCGTTGCCTCAACTACGCCTGCATTCCCGCCAAGACCGTCCTCCACACGGCCGAGCTGTACGACCAGGCTCGCAACAGCGCCGAGCTCGGTCTGCAGGTGAAGGGCGCCTCGATCGACTGGGAGGCGCTGGGCAAGCGCCGCGCCGCCGTCTCGGACTCGCTCTCCGGCGGCGTGAAGATGCTCTGGGAAAAGAACAAGGTGACGAGGATCGAGGGCGACGGGACCCTCACCTCGGACGGCAACGTCAAGGTCGGCGACGAGGTACACGAGGCCGGTGCGGTGGTGCTAGCGACCGGCTCGGTGGCGCAGCCGATCCCAGGTGTCGAGTTCGGCGACCGCGTCCTCGACACCTGGGGGGCCTGGTCGCTGCCCGAGCAGCCGAAGCGGATCGTCGTCGTCGGCGCCGGCGCTTCGGGCTGCGAGATCGCCTCCGCCTACGGCCGCTTCGGCACCGAGGTGCTGCTGATCGAGATGCTCGACCAGATCCTGCCGGTCGAGGACAAGGACATGGCCCGTGTCGTCGAGCGTGCCTTCAAAAAGCAGAACATCTCGATCTCCACCGGGGCACCGGTCGAGAACGTCGAGGCCGGCGAGAAGTCGGTCAAGTTCACCTACGGCGACGAGTCGACCGAGGTCGACTACCTCTGCGTCGCCGGCGGCCGCGCTCCGGATGTCGATGGTCTCGGCTTGGAGGAGGCAGGCGTCGAGCTGGCGGAGAACGGCAAGGTGAAAGTCGATGAGTTCGGTCGCACCTCCAACCAGAAGGTCTACGCGATCGGCGACCTGGTCAACGTCAAGGCGCTTGCGCACAAGGCCTCCGAGGAGGGGGTCGTCGCGGTCGAGCACGCCGCCGGCGTCGAGACCCACCCGGTCGACCAGAACCTCGTCGCCGGCGCCACCTTCTGCCACCCCCAGGTGGCCAGCGTCGGTCTCACCGAGACGGCGGCCAAGGAGGCCGGCCACGACGTCAAGGTCGGCAAGCTGAAACTCGGCGGCGTCGGTGCGGCCACCGTCTACGACGACAAAGACGGGCTCGTCAAGCTGGTCGTTGACTCCAAGTACGGCGAGATCCTCGGCGCCCACGTGGTCGGCAACCGGGCCTGCGACATGATCGCCGAGCTGGTGGCGACGATGGCGCTGGAGGGCGGCTACCAGGAGCTGGCCCGGATCGTTCATCCCCACCCGACGATCTCCGAGGCGATCTTGGACGCCGCCCGCGCCGTCGACGGCTGGGCCACTCACGCCTGAGAGCCCTGCAAATCTGCGCATCTCGAGGTCCTCGGTCGCTCAGCTCGGGTCACGCACCGGAGTGCGCTCCCCTCGCCTCGCTTCCCTGCGTCCCCCGACCTGCTTGATTTTCGGACTCTCAGATGGCTGAAACTGTCTTCTACTTCGATTTGGGCTCGCCGTACGCGTACCTGGCCGCGGAGCGGATCAGCGGCCTGTTTACGGAGGCCGGGCAGGAGCAGCCGGAGTGGCAGCCGATCTTGCTCGGCGGCCTCTTTCAGCGCTTCGGCCGCGACTCGTGGGCGAACGGGCCGGGGCGGGAGGAGGGCATCGCCGAGGTCGAGCGGCGGGCGGCGGAGTACGGGCTGCCGCCGCTGGTCTGGCCCGAGCCCTGGCCCGGCAACACGCTGGTCGCGATGCGGGCCGCGACCTTCGCCAAGCAGACCGGGCGCACGGTGTCCTTCGCGCTGGCTGGCTTCCGGCAGGCGTTCGCCGCCGGGCGCGACCTGACCGAGCCCGACAACGTGGCGATTGCGGCCGCCGCCTGCGAGCTGCATCCGAAGGCGCTGGAGAAGGCCGTGGGCACCGATGGGGTCAAGAACGCGCTCCGTGAGGCGACCGACCGGGCCGCCGAGCTGGGCGTCATCGGCGTCCCCTCGCTCGTCGTCGGCGGCGAGGTCTTCTGGGGGGACGACCGCCTCGAGGAGGCGGTCTCCGCCGCGAGCTAAGGTCAGGACGTGGCCGCCCTGCCCGACGCCAGCACCTGTTACGAGCTGCTCGCGCGGATGACCTTGATCCGGCGCTTCGAGGAGGAGGCCGGGCGCCAATACCAGCGCGCCAAAGCCGGCGGTTTTCTGCACCTTGGGATCGGCGAGGAGGCGACGATAGTCGGCACCACTTCGGTGATGCGCGACGAGGACTATCTGATCGGCGCCTACCGCACCCATGGCCACGCGATCGCCCGCGGCACCGACCCGAAGCGGGTGATGGCGGAGCTCTTCGGCCGGGTCGACGGGACCAGCGGCGGCCGCGGCGGCTCGATGCACGTCTTCGACGCCGAGCACCGCTTCATGGGCGGCTACGGAATCGTCGGCGGCAGCCTGCCAATCGCCGCCGGCCTCGCGCTCGCCTCCGACTACCGCTCCGAAGACAACGTCACCGTCTGCATGTTCGGCGACGGCGCCTCCAACACGGGCAACTTCGGCGAGACGATGAACCTGGCCGCGCTCTGGAGCCTGCCCGTCCTCTTCCTAGTCGAGAACAACCTCTACGGGATGGGGACGTCTGTCGAGCGGCACTCTGCCCAGACCGATCTCTCGAAGAAGGCCGAGGGCTACGGGGTGCCGGGCGAGCGGGTCGATGGGATGGACGTGATCGCCGTCCGCGAGGCGGTGGCCGAGGGGATCCGGCTGGCGCGCGAGGAGCGGCGACCGACCCTGCTCGAGGCCACCATGTACCGCTACCGGGGCCACTCGGCCGCCGACCCCGAGGTCTACCGCGAGCGTGAGGAGGTCGAGGAGTGGCAGCGCAAAGACCCGATCGAGGCCTTCGCGCGGCGTTGCGTCGAGGCGGGGGTGCTGGGTGAGCGCGAGGTCGAGGAGACGCGCGCCAAGGCCGAGGAGGAGGTGAAGGCGGCGGTCGAGTTCGCCGACTCCTCGCCGGAGCCGCCGCTCGACACGCTCTACGAGAGCCTCTACGTGCTCGACAGCGACGCCGGCTGGTACGCGGTCGACGAGCGCAGCCCCGAGCCGCACCGAGGCGAGCGCGAGGGGGCGATGCCCGAGGCCGCCCGCGAGCTGGCCGAGGCGGGGGCCGCCTACGCGGGCCAGCCGGACGGTCCGCGCCCCCAGGCCAGGCCGAATCCAGCCGAGCACGGCGACGTGCAGGAGGGCTCCGAGCCTGAGGTGGCGGCCACCCGCGAGGACGGCGAGGCGGAGCCCGAGCCGGCCGCCGAACGGGAGGACGAGGACTGATGGCGACGCTGAGGATGCGCGAGGCCCTGCGCGACGCAATGGCCGAGGAGATGCGCCGCGACGAGACGGTCTTCGTGATGGGCGAGGACGTAGGCGTCTTCCAGGGGGCGTTCAAGGTGACCGAAGGGCTGCTGGAGGAGTTCGGCGAGCGGCGGGTGCGCGATACCCCGATCTCCGAGAACACGATCGTCGGCGCCGGGGTGGGCGCGGCGATGGCCGGCCTGCGGCCGATCGTCGAGCTGATGACCGTCAACTTCTCGCTGCTGGCGCTCGACCAGATCGTCAACCACGCCGCCGCTATCCCCTACATGTTCAACGGGCAGGCGCGGGTGCCGCTGGTGATCCGGATGCCGGGTGGGGGCGGCCACCAGCTCGGGCCGACCCACTCGCACAGCTTCGAGGCGCTCTACCTGCAGGTGCCGGGCCTGCTCGTCGCCTGTCCCTCGACCGCGGCCGACGGCAAGGCGCTGCTGAAGGCGGCGATCCGCGACGACAACCCCGTCGTCTTCATTGAGCACGAGAGCCTCTACGGCAGCCGCGGCGAGGTCGACGAGGGCGGCGAAAACGGGGACGAGGTGCTGCGCTTCGGCGAAGCGGCTGTGCGGCGGGAGGGGTCCGACGTGACGATCGTCGGAATCCTGAAAATGGCCCAGGTGGCGGAGGAGGCGGCGCGGACGCTCTCCCACGAGCACGGTGTCGAGGCCGAGGTGATCGACCCGCGCACGCTGCGCCCGCTCGATCTCGACACGATCCTCGAGTCGGTGCGCAAGACCAACCGGGCCGTGATCGTCGAGGAGGGCTGGCCCCACGGCGGCGTCGGTGCCAACCTGGCGACGTTGATCACCGAGCAGTCCTTCGACTTCCTCGACGCGCCCGTGCAGCGGGTGACCGGCGCCGACGTCCACATGCCCTACTCGCGCCGGCTCGAGCAGGCGGCGATCCCGCACGAGGAGCACGTCGTCAAGGCGGCGCTGGCGGCACTGGAGGGAAGCCTTTGATGGGGGGATCGGGGGTGTCTCGCCGGCTGCCCATCACCGCCTTCGGCGGTGAAACCCAGTGCCGCTGCGCGGCTGGAATCACCCTGCCGGGGCCGCTTCGCGAGGCACCGTCGAGACACCCCCGATCCCCCTCCTCAAGCCGAATCAAAGGGACCGCCAATGCCTGATGTCGTGATGCCGAGATTGTCCGACTCGATGGAGGAGGGCACGATTCTCCAGTGGCTCAAGCAAGTCGGCGAGGAGATCGCAGTGGGCGACGAGATCGTTGAAATCGAGACTGACAAGGCGAACATGGCGTACGAATCGGATACCGCCGGAACCTTGACCGAGATCGTCGCCCAAGAGGGCGAGACGCTTCCGATCGGCGCGACGATCGCACGGATAGGCGATGCAGACGAAGCTCCGCGTTCAACGGGCGAAGCTCAAGAGGAAAAACGGGCCGAAGAGCCCGCCCCGACCAAAGTTGCCGCACCGCCGAAGGAGCGCGAGCCCGGGGCGGATGGCGACGGGCATCGGCCTAAAGCTTCACCGCTGGCGAGACGCATAGCTAAGGAACGGGGGCTCGACCTCGGCCAGCTTCGCGGCTCAGGGCCTGGGGGGCGGATCGTCAAAGCCGATGTGGAGTCGGCGGTTTCTTCCGCGGGTGACGCGGGGGCGGGGGTCCCCCGCGGCGGAGGGCGCGAAGCGCCCGAGCACGTGGGGGATGCCGCCGCGGCAGGACCCGCGGCCGAAACCGCCAAGGGCCAAGTCTCTTTCGAAGACCTCTCGAAACTCCAGGCCACGATCGCGCGGCGCATGGCCGAGTCGAAGGCGACGGCGCCGCACTTCTACCTGCGGGCCGAGGTCGACATGAGCCGAGCGGTGGAGGCTCGGGCGCGCTTGAAGGCGGCGGCCGGCGAGGACGAGGTGGTGCCCTCGTTCAACGACATGGTCGTGAAGGCGTGCGCCCTGGCGCTGCGCGAGCACCCGCGCGCCAACGGCGCCTATCGGGATGGCCGCTTCGAGCTCTACTCGCGGGTCAACGTCGCCGTCGCCGTCGCCGCCCGCGACGCTCTGGTCGTCCCCACGATCTTCGATGCCGACCGCAAGGGCCTGCGGCAGATCGCCTCCGATTCGCGGACGGCGGCCCAGCGGGTCCGCGAGGGATCGATCACGCCCCCGGAGCTCTCCGGCGCCACCTTCACCGTGTCCAACCTCGGCATGTACGGGATCGTCGGCTTCTCGGCGGTGATCAACCCGCCGCAAGCGGCGATCCTCGCCGTCGGCGCGATTGAGGAGCGCCCGGTGGTCCGCGAAGGCGAGATCTCTGCTGCCCACCTGATGCAGGTCGACCTCGCCTGTGACCACCGCATCCTCTACGGCGCACCCGCCGCCGAGTTCCTTGCCCGCATCCGCGCCCTGCTCGAAGAGCCGCTCTCGCTGGCCCTATAGCGCGTCCACCTTGTGAGCTTTTCCACCTATACGGTGGTCAACCTCACGACTTGGCGACCAAGCGGCCGGGGTAGCTCAGCAGGTCTTGCGGGCGCCGGTCACCGCGTTCCAGGCGCGGCCGACCGAGAAGTCGGCGGCGACGCGGAAGACGCCTGGGCGGCTGGCCCGAGCGACCGTCCAGTCACCGCGGCGCAGCAGGCAGCCGCTGCCGCGGGCGATCGACCAGTAGGGCGTGAAGGCGACCCGAACTAGGAACTCGCCCGGGCGGGTGACCTGCAAGGCGAAGCCGTCGTGTCCGACCCAGCGGACGGCCGCCTCGCCGCCGGCCAGGGGCTGCACCAGCGGCGCCGGATTGCGGACCTCGTAGACGCGCCAGTGGGCGCTGCGCCAGCGCGGAAGCAGGTAGGGGGGCTCCTGCAGGATCAGGCGGCGCTCGGCGACCGAGGAGTAGTCAAGTGGAGCGTCCGGAAGGGCAACGAAGTGGACCGCGTTGTCGCGCAGCCAGGCGCTGTAGGCGCGGTCCGTGAGGTGGCCCTCCTCGGCGTAGAAGATGCCCTCGCGGGTGGTGTCGAGCTGCCGCAGCCAGCCCCGAGCGAGGTCCACTTCCGGCGCCAGGTAGGCGGACTCCCAGTGGTTCGCGGTCGGCGGTACCTCGACTCTCACTCCGTCGCCGCCGTGAGCGTGCAGCCAGCGCTGCAATGGTTCGAAGTAGGCAGCCGCCGTCGAGGGATCGCCGACGCTGCGGGCGATCTGACTGACGCTGGCGGTCACCTGCCAGTAGAGGCTGCCGGCGAGGAACAGTGCCAGGAACCAGATCGGGACCTGCGGACGGCGCGCCAGCAGCGCGGCCGCCAGCACCGGGCCGCCGAAGAGGGCGCCGAGGCGGACAGCGTTGCCGCCCATCGCGTTCGGCACCAGCCAGATCGTCGTCGCGGCCAGCATGTACGCGAGGAGGACCCACCGCAGCTGCCGCTCCTCGTCGGCGAGCTTGTGGGTGAGGTAGAGCGCGGACCCGCACCAGAGCGGGATCGCGATGTACGAGGAGAGGGCGAAGGGAAACTCGCCGGCGCCGGGGAAGAGGACGTTGGGCACGACGACGAGCGCAAGTGCGACAAAGGCCGCCCAGAGCGCCGGTCCGCGGGTCCTGTCGTGGCGGCCCTCCCCCATGTGCTCGGACGCCTTCGGCGCCCTCCGCCATGGGGGACCCCCGCCACCACGCCACCCGCGGAAGAAGCGGTTTGGGTCCACCGTTGCCGAGGCGCCCGCGATCAAGACTCCCGCCAGAGAGACAGCTGCCACCGGGCTGGAGAGTGCGCACGCTGCCGCGGCGAGCAGGGCTGCTGGTGCCCAGCCAAGCTGAAGTGCCCGTAGGGCGGCGAGGCCGAAGGCGACGCCGAGGGCGAAGGTGAGCTGGCCGTCGGCGAGCAGGGTCACGACACCCGCGGCGAACCAGAGCGTGGCGGGGCGCGCCGCCTCGCCCCAGCGGTCGCGCACGAGGCGGTCGAAGAGGTAGGCGGAGGCGATCACGGCCACCGTTCCGACCAGGCGCGGTCCGAGCAGCGCCGCCAGGGGCGGGAACAGGACGCTGTAGGTCAGGGTGTAGTGACCGCCGTACCAGCTGCCGTTCCAGATCCCGAGGCCGCCGCGCTGGAACAGCTCGGTGCGGAAGACCTGCGCGGCGAGATCGCCCACCGGGGGATTCCAGGCGAGCATCGCGGAAGCGAGCGCGGCGCAGAGCGCAACGGCTGGCAACCAGTCGGGTCGGAGCGTCTTTCCTTGGACCATGGTGGGGGCGCCAAGGATAGAGCGGCGCCGTGCAACGATTTCAAGCGTGAGTGCGGAAATCCTCGTCGTGCGCTGTGGTCTCGTCCCCTACGAGGAGGCGCGCGTTGCCCAACGCTGGCTGGTCGAGGCACGGCAGGAGGGAGAAATTCCGGATGTGCTGCTCGTGCTCGAGCACCCGCCCGTCTACACGCGGGGCCGCCGCTCGACCGCCGAGGAGCTGCCGATGGCGGTCGAGTGGTACGAAGCGCAGGGAATCGAAGTCCACGACACCGACCGCGGCGGCCGCGTCACCTACCACGGGCCGGGGCAACTGGTCGCCTATCCGATCGTCTCGCTGAAGCCTTATGGGGACGACGTCCACGAGTACGTGCGGCGGCTGGAGCGGGTGGCGATCTCCTCGCTGGCCGCGCATGGAGTCGAGGCCGGCACGATCGAGGGGCTGACCGGCGTCTGGACGAAGGGGACGCGGCCGGGCTCCGGCGGTGCGGCGGGGGAGGCGCGCAAGATCGCCTCGATCGGCGTCCACGTCAGCCGCGGCGTCACCACCCACGGCATCGCGATCAACGTCAACAACGACTTGCAGCCTTTCGAGTGGGTCGTCCCCTGCGGCATCGAGGGTTGCCGGGTCACCTCGCTCGGTCGCGAGCTGGATGCCGAGCAGGACCTGGAGGCATTCGCCGAGACCGTCGTCGCGCGCTTTGCCGAGGTCTACGACCGGACGCCCGTGCCTACCGCCCCCGCCAAGTTGGGGCTCGACAGCGCTAGGCTCGGAGTCGCATGAGCGAGCTCCGAACCGAGGCGGGTGTGCCGCCTACCGAGCGCCTCCACGTCACCCGTTCCCGCGCCAAGCCCGGCGGCGGCGACGCCGCCTCGGAGGGCGCCGTCCCCTTCCGCCGCGCCCGCAAGCCGCCGTGGCTGAAGGTGCCGGCGCCGGGCGGCCCGACCTACCGCCGCCTCAAGGCGGAGATCGGCGGCGAGGGACTGCACACCGTCTGCGAGGAGGCGAACTGCCCCAACGTCGGCGAGTGCTGGGAGCGCGGCACGGCGACCTTCATGATCCTCGGCGACGTTTGCACGCGGCGTTGCGGCTTCTGCAACGTGAAGACCGGCGTGCCGAGCTGGAACGACCCGCTGGAGCCGCTGCGCGTCGCCAACCAGGTGAAGCGGATGGGCTTGCGGCACGCGGTCGTCACCTCGGTTGACCGCGACGACCTGCCGGACTACGGGGCGAGCGCCTTCGTCGGCACGATCCGCTCGATCCGCATGCAGGCGCCCGGCTGCAAGGTCGAGGTGCTGACCCCCGACTTCCGTGGCCAGGAGATGCCGCTGGCCAAGGTGATCCACGAGCGGCCCGACGTCTTCAACCACAACGTCGAGACGGTGCCGCGCCTCTACCCGAAGGCGCGCCGTGGCTCGAAGTTCCTGCGTTCGGCGCGGGTGCTGCGGATGGCGAAGGAGATGGGCGGCACCGACGTCGTCACCAAGTCGGGCCTGATGGTCGGCCTCGGCGAGTCCTTCGACGAGATGGTCGAGACGTTCGGGCTCCTGCGCGAGCACCGCGTCCAGGTGCTGACCGTCGGCCAGTACCTGCGCCCAACCGAGAACCACCTGCCGGTCGAGCGCTACTGGCACCCGGAGGAGTTCGAGGCGCTAGAGAAGGCCGCCTACGATCTGGGCTTCGAGTCGGTAGCGTCCGGGCCCCTGGTCCGCTCCAGCTACCACGCGGATCAGAACCTCCCCGCCCTTGAGATCAGCTCTGGTTAGGCGATGCCTCCGGTGACTTCGGCGACCCGTCCTGGGAAGACGATAGGCGGCTCAGCAGGTCGGTTCCGAATTCCGCTTGCCTGAGTTCGAGCTCCAGCTTGGCGCGCTCGATCCGGTCTTCCAGCTCTTTGTTGGGAGACGGCTGCGCGGCCGGCTCCGGCGCCAGTTTGCTCTGCGCGTCCGCGACTTCGATCTGGAGGTTGAGGCGTTCCAGCTCTTCGCGCTGGGCGCGGGTCGCGAGGGCTCCCTTCTCGGCTATTTCGGCGTCGACGAGCTTCTTGCGTCGCTCCAGATCGGCGAGCCGCCTTTCCGCTCCCCCTGCCCTTAGTTTGGCGATCCCCTCCGTCACCGCGCTCGCCTGATCCACCGACTCCTTGATCTGGCCCGGGGCGGCGGCCAGCGCGGTGCTGAGCTGGCGGGCCGCGGATTCGCGGTCGACGGTGACCTTGCTGGGCGCGCCGGTATCGCCGAACTCGAGCTTGCTCGTGTTCTTGCTGAACAGCCACGAGTCGAAGTTGAGGAAGCCGAGCTGGGACTTGCGATCGAGGACCCAAGCCGGCGTGACCGAGCGGAGCTTGAACTCGGTCGTCTCGCCGAGGGGCCGCTCGTACACGGCCAGGCTGGTCCGGCACGGCACCCGGTAGCGAATGCCGTCGTCCTCGCTCTCCTCGGGGAGCTCGACCTCCGCCGGCTCCGCCGGCTCGTCCACCCGGGCGACTACGACGCCCAGCCGCTCGGCGGCCTCGCGCAGCGGCGGTGCTAAGTCGCCGAGCGTGAACGGCGCGGTCTCTTTGGCGACGGTCAGCTTCGGCAGCTCGTCGGTCCCGAGTTGGAAGGCGTAGTCCTTGCTCGAGGTCGGGAACCTGGAACGGCGCCAGGCGTCGACCTCCGCCTCGACCGCCGCCGCCTCGGTGCGGACGCGATCCAGCGTGGTGCGCAGGACGGTCCCTTCGAGCAGCGCCCCGGAAGCGGTCGGGTCGGTGGCCACCCTCGTGCCGTAGGCCGCGATCTTGCTCTGGAGGGCGACGATGGCGGAGCGGTAGGCCTCGCGGCGGGTGTGGAGATCGAGTTGCTCGCTCTTCAGAGTTTCCTCGAAGCTCGTGCCCTTTCGCTGGCGATCCTCGCTCACGCGCAGGCTCGCCGTCGGAGCCGGGCTGGCGAGAGCGGCGACGAGCTGGGCGCCGACGAAAGTGCCGATGCGGATGCCCGCCTCGATCATCGCCGAGCCGGCGCCAGCCGAGGTGCCGGAAGAGGAGGTGAGCCTGCCGTCGGCCGTCAGCTCGAGCTCGAACTCCTTGTCCGCACCGAAGGACTTCTCGACGGAGATGTGCCGCTGCCACTCGGGGCGGGGATCGGCTTCGACGGCGAGCTTGACGTCGCTGGTTGCCTCTGCGAAGTCGAGCGAGTCCTCGGGCCGGACCCCGGAAGTCACCACTCCGGTGATCTTCACGACGGACAGTGGCAGTCGGTACGAGATTCGTTCCGCGTTCTCGCGCATCTGATCCTCCCCGTCGTTGGCCCGTCCGGGCAAGAACCTCATCAGCCAGTTGGCGTTCACCGCTCAAACGTATCCGCACGTACAGGCAAAGTGCAAGCGCTCGGCGGGCATAGGGCCAGGGGGATGGAGCCAGCCGGGCTCGAACCGGCGACCTTCGCGTTGCAAACGCGACGCTCTTCCAGCTGAGCTATGGCCCCTCGTCGGAAAGTGTAAGCGGGGCGCGCTCGTCGGAACCGGGGGACGGGCGCGCCGGCGGGCCGCCTTAGTCGTCGAAGTCGAAGTCCTTCGGCGGCTTCTGCTCGAACCAGAGCTGGTCGTCCTCGGGAGCCTCCTCGAGGAAGTCGGGAGTGTCCTCGAGCACATCCTCGTGCTCGGCGGGTGCCTCGCCCCGCTCGACGTCGCTTTCCTCTTCGTGACTCTCCGGTTCGGCGACGGCGGGCTTCGCCTCGATCTCAACCTCGGGCTCGGCCGGCGCCTCCAGCGCCTGATCGAGCTCGTCGGAGAGGCGCTTCTCGTCCCAGAATTCGTCATCGAGGTCCTCTTCGTCGGCGCCCTCGCGCTCGTCGCTCACCTCGACCTCGGGGCCTTCGGACGCTTCCACGCTCGCCAGCGGGTCGACCGGGGCGAGCCTTGGCTCGCTCACCTCCTGCTCGACCAGCTGCTCCTCGGAGGGCGCCTCTCCATCCGGGCCGCCCAACTCCTCCTCGAGGTCGTACATCTCGGTCGGCTGTTCGGCGATCGCCTGTCGCTCTTCCGTCGAGTGGTCGGCCGGAGCGGCGGGCTCGGTCTCCGTCTCGGGCGCATCCACGGCTTCGTGTTCCATCGCCGGCGCTTCCTCGTCGGCGGGTACCTCGGTTTCGTCAGGCGCCTCTGCCTCCGCTGAAGCCGCCGCCGCCGGCTCCTCCACCTCGGGCGCCTCCTGCAGGTCGGCGACCTGGGGGGCCGGCCGCCGCCTGGCGGAACTGCCGTCGTCTTCCGGCGCAGCGTCCTCGGGCATCTCCGGCTGCGCCATGAATGCGGTCGGCGCCTCGCTCAGCGCATCGGCGGCCGGCTGCTCGTCGCCTGGCCGCTCCGAAGCGCCGAATGCTTCGTCCTCGAGCTGCTTCAGCTCGGATTCGCCAGCGCCGTGCTGGCGCTTCAGCTCCAAATGCTCTTTGATCGCGTCGTCGAGAATGCCCATCGCGGTCCCCGGGAACCTAAAGACTATGCGGTTATCCTTGCTGCTGCGCGAGGTCTGGGACGATCCTCCCAGCCACGCCCGCGGGGCTATAGCTCAGTTGGAAGAGCGCCTGGATCGCACCCAGGAGGTCGCCGGTTCGAGTCCGGCTAGCTCCACTGTTGCTTGCTCGATGCTGGGCGGCTAAACGAGAGCGGCACCCTGCCATATGTTCGGCTTCCACAGTGACACCCGCTGCGTTCGCCTGTGGTCAGCCGCGAAGGGGTTCAAGCCACTCCTGCGGGACGAAACCGGTCGGAATCCCCGTCGGGTAGTCGGGCATCAGCTCGGTGGCGAAGCGCGCCGCCTTGCGGCCCTCCATCACCGGCGCCAGGTCCTCGAAAGTCATCAGCAGCCGGACCGAGGTCACGATCTGGAAGTCGGCGGCGTTGCGCCGCTCGGCGCCGATCGTCCCCTCGTCGAGCAGCTCCTCGACGTGGTCGAGCAGGGCGGGCAGTATCCCGACCGTCCTCCGCACGCCCTCGGTGTCGTTGGCGCCGACCTTGTGCGCGAAGTACCAGGCCACCGGCCAACCGGCTGAGCCGATTAGGCGCGGCGCCGGCACGCCAGCCTCCCGGGCCAGCTTGGTGCGCAACTCTGGCCGGCGGACGTTGATCCAGCCGCCCAACCGCCGCGGAGCCAGCTGTAGGATCTGGTCGCCCCAGAGCTCAGCCTCCTCGACCCGGATCCGCGCTTGCGGGTCGGCGGGGAACAGCGGCGGCTCCGGTTGCGCCTCCTCGAGCGCGCGAGCGATCATGCGCGAGCCCTGGACACGGCGCCCATCCAGCTTCAGGGCAGGCACCGTGCCGTGGCGGAAACCAAGCGGTCGCAGCAAAGCGGCGTGGGTGCCAGGCACCAGGTTGACTACCTTGTGCTCGATTTCCTTGTGCTCCAACATCAAGCGCGCGGCGTGCGCCGAGTGCGAGGTATGCACTGCGTAGAGCGTCGTCGACACGGCGGAACCCTACGCTAAGCGCTCAAGCGTCTTTCACCGTTTGCGCTACCGCGGTTGCGTCAGCATTTGAGCATCTCCCGGAGCCTGCGGCGGAACTCGGGGTTCGAGAGTCGTCCGGCTAGCTCCATGCTCAGAGCTTCGTGCGGTAGCGGAGGTAGACCATCCCGTTGCGGAAGCGGCGTTGGTCCGGGAGTTCGAGCTTCAGGCGGACTTCGTCGGGAAGGGATTGCTTGCCCCCTCCCACCAGGATCGGTGCAAGGAAGAGGTGGCACTCGTCGACCAAGCCAGCTTTGAGAGCCTGGGCGGCGAGCTCGGAGCCGCCCACGGCGAGGTCGAGATCCGCTTGTGCCTTCATCCGACGGACGACCTCGGGATCGAAGCTCCGCTCGATCCGCGTCCTCGCAGTAGTTGCCGCATCCAGCGTCTTTGAGTAGACGACCTTGTCGGTGGCCCTCCATATCTCTGCGAAGTCCCGAACGAAGGACGGCTGGTCGTCGAGGCGAACGGTCTCCGAGTAGACCATCGTCTCGTACATCCGGCGGCCGTAGAGGTAGGTGCCGACAGGGCGCTCGAGGTCGTTGACGAACGCGTGCACCCCCTCGTCGGGCTCAGCCCAGTCAAAGTGGCCGTCCTCGTCCGCCACGTAGCCGTCGAGCGACGCGATCGCCGAGTAGATCAGCTTGGCCATAGTGCGGTTAGTTCCGTCCACCCTGGCGCCATCCCGTCAAATCACTTTTTCGCGCCGGCCCCATCCGACGCGGCCGCACGGACGAACGTGAGCACCAGCTGAACTGCCTCGTTGTTGGTCCGGCAACCCTGACGGCGCAGCGACTGCCAGGTGCCGAACTCGAGCGCGTGACCGATTGCTCGCCGTAGGCGGACCCTCGCTCGGGCGCGCTTCGGCCATGCCTCGAGCAGCAGCTCGCGGATCTCCTCGAGGCAGCGAACCCGGTAGGCGTTCATCTCGGCGACAATCGGCATTACGGCGGCGTCACGCTGGACGTTCTCGAGCAACGGCTCCAGGCGCTCGTAGTAGCCGTAGAGATCGCGCAGGGCCGTCTCCAGGCGCTCACTGGGATCGGAGATCGAGCGCCAGGCCGCCGGATCCGGCGGCGGCACCGTCTCACGCACACGTCCCGAGCACGCCTGGAGGAGGGATCGGGCGTCGGGAAAGTGTGCGTACACAGTCGGCCGCGTCACGCCTGCTCGCTCGGCGATCTCCTTCACCGTCGCGGACGACTCGACGATGCGCTGATGCCTGCCGGTAAGCGTGTCGTGGGAACGCCTCTCCCGGAGGAGTCGGAGGTCGTGCCGGCACAGCCGCATCCTGAACCGCCGTCGGCTGTCTTGAAAAGGCGCGTCATACGGGCCTTTTCTGATTCCGTGACATACAAGCGGGATCTCCAGGGTATGTCCGAGCTAACCGGTCTTGCCGGAGCGCTCGAAATAGGAGTCGACATGAGAAACGCCATCGACCTGGTCAAGGGATCCCCCGGCAAGCCGCTTCACCCGCCGCTCACCGACGCCAGCATCGGCGCCTATACCGTCGGCGTGGCGATGCTCGTCGCCGGCGCGCTCGGGTTCCAGGAGGAGCAGATGGCGCACGGATCGCTGCTCGCGATCTCCTTCGGCCTCATCCTCGCCGCCCCGACGGCGATCACCGGCCTGCTCGACTGGCTAGACCTGCCGCAGGGATCGCCGGCGCGAGCCGTGGCGACGCTCCACCTCTTCGTCATGGTCATGGCGACTGTGCTCTTCGCGGTTACCTGGCTGCTCCAGCGCCCCGGCTACAACCACGACGAGGTGCGGACCCTCGCGCTCGTCGCCGGGCTGATCTCGGAGGGAGTCTTGGCGGCCGGCGGCAACATCGGCGGCGCCAACGTCTTCGTCTACGGCATCCGCGTGCTGAAGCGCCCGGAGACCCCGGTTGCCAAGGCACTTAACCCGCTCGGCGTCCGCGAGGAGGACCGCTCGACGAAGCCACCCCAGAGCTGAGCGGACAGACGCGCGGACGGAGTCGTCGTCAAATCCGAAAGGATGGGCGCATGCCTCCGCCCTACGGATCGAAAAAACGCCCTGAACGCGAGGACTACGGCTGGGTGATCTCCTTTGGCTGCAAGCCCACGGGCACGCTGCGTCGCCTCAAAGTCGACACGGATCCGGCCCCTGACACGCGGCCGATCGAAGTTCCCTGCGTCTGCGGCGAGGTCCACCGCGTCACCGTCTCCCCGTACCGCCGCCGCCGCTCCGCCGACGAACCCTTCGACCTCGAGGTCGAGTCGCTCGACGAGCTGCGCTGAGGCGGCCAACGCTCTTGCATTTCGAGTGCCATGGCAAGGGCGAGACGCTCGTGGAATACGCGTGTCTGAGGAGGGTAGGTCGGTATCAAGCGACCATGGAGGGACAATGGACCCGCTGGAGACGGAGTTGGACGAGCGTTTCAGCGAGCCGGGCGCTTCGGCCACGCCCTGGGAGGAGACGCGGCAGGCGATCGAAGAGGCACAGCTGTTCTGGATCTCGACCGTGCGCCGGGACGGCCGACCGCATGTGACCCCGCTCGTCGCCGTCTGGCAGAACGGGGCGCTGTACTTCTGCACCGGCCCCAAGGAGCAGAAGGCCCTCAACCTCCAGAGCAACCCGGATGTGGCGCTTACCACGGGTTGCAATAGCTGGCAGGAGGGGCTCGACGTGGTGGTCGAGGGCCAAGCAGATCGCGTCACGGAGGTAGCCGTTTTGCGCGATCTGGCGGAGGCCTGGACGCGTAAGTGGGATGGCAGCTGGCGTTACGGGGTGAAGGAAGGTGGTTTTCGCCTAGCGGGCGGCGGCGTCGCCCACGTCTTCGCCGTGCGGCCGGCAAGGGTGCTCGCCTTCGGCAAGGGAGGCTTCAGCCACACCAGGTACCGGTTCTAGCGATCGTCGGCCCCGCAGAGCGAGGAGGAAGCAGTGATCTACGTCGTCTATGCCCTGGTCGCCGTACTCGGAACCGCCGTCCACCTCTGGCGCCACCCGGCCGACCGCGCCGCGGGGCGGGCGGTCGAGGTCGCGCTGATCTGGTGGATCGTGGTCACGATCGGGATTGCCGGCATCGTCGGCGCCGGCTTCCACCTCTTCGACGGACCCGACATCGCCCGGGAAATCGGCTTCACGCGCGGTGACGGCGGTTTCCAGACCGAGGTCGGCTTCGGCGACCTGGCGCTCGGCGTCGCTGCTGTGCTGACGATCTGGTTCCGCGACCGCTTCCTGCTGGCGGTCGTGATCGTCGCCGCGATCTCCCTCTGGGGGGACGCCTACGGCCACATCCACCAGGCGGCGGTCAACGACAACCACGATCCGGACAACACCGGGCCCGTGCTCTACTCCGACATCCTCGTCCCCCTCCTCGCCGTCATCCTCTACGCCGTTCGCGAGCGGCTGCAGGGAGGCGAGCCAGCGGCGGGTCCCGCCGTGAGCGGTTCTTAACCCGGGCGATAATCGTCGGGCATGCACGAGACCGCCGCGGAGCTGGAGGAACTGCAGCGCCTCCTCGACAGGAGCTATGAGCGCGCCGGAGCGCACCTACGGGCGATCTGGGGCGAGGACTCCAAGCTCGACGCCCGCAGCCTTGTCGAGGAGCTGCCGGGGGTGCAGGTCCTCGACCTTGCCACGGTCACTCCCCGCGGCGAGCCGCGCGTGGCTCCAGTAGACGGGTTCTTCTACCGCGGCCACTTCTGGTTCGGCTCGTCGCCGAACTCGTTCCGCTTCCAGAACATCCGCTCGAACCCGGCCGTAAGCGCCGCCATCACCCGTGGACTGGAGACCTTTCTGGTCCTCGCCCACGGCACGGCGGTCGAGACCGATCCGAGGGGCCCAGAGGCCGGCGGATTCGACAACTACGCCCGCGCGAGCTACGACTTCGACTGGGATGCCGCCCATCCCGAGGCCCCCTACGCCCGCATAGAAACCAAGACGCTGCTGGCCTTCAAGCGCCGCTAGCGCGCTGGGCTCGCCTGGCCTTCAGGGATCAGCGCGGCTGACGTTCGCATCCGGGTCTCGAGCTCAGCCTCGGTGAGCCGTCGGATGCGGCGGCAGATCTGCCGGTAGAAGCGCAGCTGTTGGGTGCGACCGAGAAGCCTGAACCCAAGCCGCGTGAGGAGCGGGCCGCTGCGGGCCGGGCGGGATACCGCTCGCAGATGGAACTCGACGTCGCCCGTGTCGATCCACTTCCAGAGCTCGTAGTGCATCCGTCCCTCCTCGAAGTGTCCTTCGAGGGTCACGTAGCTCCAGCCGAAGACGAGGACTTCGCGCCCACCCAGCTCGCGCGTCTCTTCATAGTCGTGCCCGACCCTCACCCCGACCCACAGCCGCAGCCCCTTGAAGGAGATCCGCAGAAGCATGTCTCGGCCCGCGAGTGGGCCCGAGTCGTCGTAGGTAGCGCTGACGATCCTCGGGTCGGCCAGCTGATAGCGCTCCATGATCCCGCGGGCGACCTGCCAGCTGCCCTCAGCCGCCGGCGATCCAGACGCCTCGCTGGGCAGCGGCTCGACCATGTCGTCGATGTGCCAACCGGCCTCTGCGGGACGGTCTCCGATCTCCTTCTCATCGAAGTTGGGAGGCCGGCGTGCCAGGTCCCGCAAGCGCTCGAGCTCCCGCTTGCTGGGGCCGTCCTCGGGGGATGGGCCGGGCAGCATGCGCTCCGGCACCAGGCGGGTGGTGATCACGATGCCACCCTCCATCGTCCCTTCGGTAAGGCCGATGACGTGACGCAGGACCGAAGACCACATATGCAGCTGGACCTCCTTGGAGATCCGAAGGCGGTCGTAGAAGAGGTCGCTGAAGCGACTCCCGCTACGAGCCCAGGACTCGATCTCGAACCAGAGAGAGCGGTGGTCGGCACTGGCGCGAAATTCGATTTGCCCTGCCTCGAGGTGTCCGGACAAAGTCGCCAACCGGAAGGCGGTGGGGGTGGCGCCGACAACGCGGACCGGACCATCCCATGGCCCCGGCATACGGACCACGTAGCAGTCGCCGACCTCGAGGCCGTCGCGGTCCTCGCCGATTTTCTGGAAGGTCGCGAACTCGGAGGGCGCGACGCGATCGAGGTCCCTCGTCATCCGTCCCATCAGCTGCGCGGGGTCGAGCGTCGAGCCAACGATCCGGGTCCGGTAGATCCGGTGAACCAGCGGACCGACTCCCTCGCCGACGCCCTGCAGTTCGGCCGGGTCGGTCCCGGGCGGCAGCGGGGGCGGCGCGTCTGCCGGCCAGGATCCGATCATCTCCCAGCGGTGGACCGGCGTCGTGCTCCACATATAGCGGTGGGCGGCCAGGGCGACTCCCAGCGGCCAGCGAGTCGCGGTGGCCCAACGCTTGCGGCGGGATTGCCGGCTCCCCATGCCTCGGATCTACCCCCAGTCGCGCGCACGAAGCGAAACCGCGCCAGCGACTGGTCACACTGTTGAGATGCGACTTCTCAAGACTGACCGCATGCCCG
Source organism: uncultured Solirubrobacterales bacterium (assembly GCA_963817945.1). Classification (GTDB taxonomy): domain Bacteria; phylum Actinomycetota; class Thermoleophilia; order Solirubrobacterales; family 70-9; genus VRUE01. Next base: position 72,172 of record CAWFQH010000003.1, read on the forward strand.
TCCGCGGCCAGCATCTCTACGGCCTGTCGCTCGCCTCGATTCTCCTCTGCGTCGTCCTCTGGATGCGGGCCAAGACGATCGGCGAGGACGAACGCGGCAACGCCGAACGCCGGGCGCTCTTCGTGGGTTTGTGGCCACCGATGTTCTGGCTGATGGGCGACGCCCTTCGACGCTGGGAAGAACGCGGGCAATCCCGCCTTCTTCAGCGTCGGAAGCGCTAGGCCGAGGTGGCTGCCACGACGATGATCCGGGAGCGGAACAACATCTGCGAGCGCGGCAACCCAGAGGGTCAGCCCCTGTTGCTCGTGCACGGGTTCGGCTGCGACCAGAACATGTGGCGCTTCGTCTGGCCGAGGTTCGCCGCCGACTACCGAATCGTCCTCTTCGACCACGTCGGCGCCGGGGGCTCCGACCTCTCCGCATTCGACCCCGAGCGCTACTCGTCGCTGCGTGGATACGCCGAGGACGCTCGTCGCGACTGTCGTGCGGGAGCAGGAAGGGACCGACGCAAACGACGACGTCTGCCTCCTTGTCGCCTCCCTCGATCCCTGATCGGCTACTCCGACTCGCTAGCGCCAGCTGCGACTCGCGTGCCGACGGCGAGCAGGTACTCCATCTCGAAGCGCGCGCGGTCGGCGTCGCCGCGGTTCCACTCCTCGCAAAAGCGGTCGAGCGCCGCGTCGAACTCCTCCTCGCGGCCCTCGCGGCGCGGCGTTCGCCCGCGCCGCGATCGTCGGGCCGTAGCGCTGCTTGAAGTGCTCGCCGTAGTCGGTGGGCCGCTCGAAAGCGGTCACCTCGAGGACGCCCCGCTCGCGCAGCCGGGTCTCGACGCGATCGCCGAACAGCTCATCCAGGTGGTCCTCGCTGCCCCACAGCGGCGGCGGCTGGGCGCCGGGCGGGGGCGGCGGGGCAAACGGACCCATCGTCCGGAACAGGGCCCCGATCATCCCCTCGGGCGTCCAGCTGAGCAGGCCGATCGTGCCGCCCGGCCGACAGACCCGCACGCAGCTCGTCGGCGACCGCCTGGTGGTGGGGAGCGAACATCGCCCCGATCGAGGAGATGACGACGTCGAAGCTGCCGTGCTCGAAGGGCAGGGCCTCGGCGTCGGCCTCGACCCACTCCAGCTCGACGCCGGCGGCCGCGGCGCGTGCGCGCCCGGCCTCGAACAGCTCCGGCGTGAGGTCGCTGGCGACGACCTCGGCGCCGCGCTCGGCCGCCGGGATCGAGGCGTTGCCGGTGCCGGCGGCGACGTCGAGCACCTTCATCCCGGGACCGATCCCGCAGGCCTCGACCAGGCGCGGCCCGAGCGGCAGCAGGAACGTCTCGACCATCGACGGGTAGTCGCCGGACGCCCACATCGCCCGGTGGCGTTGCTTCAGCTCGGTGTCGGCCGGTGAGCTCGAGCGGTCATCGTTCATTCGCTTCCTCCAGTCGTGTCAACCCCAAGCAGTTCGCGCTTCCGGCGAGCGTAGCGCCGCAGGCGCTAGTGCGCTCGGATTTTTTCGGGCCTTGTCGATTTCGGCCGACCTCGCTCGTCGTAGTTGGTAAAGGCGGCAGTATCGGTATCCGAACTGCCGCGGAGACGAGACGAAAGGAGCACCGAGATGAGAGTGATGGCGATCGTGAAGGCGACGGAGGACTCCGAGGCCGGCAAGATGCCGAGCGAGGAGCTGCTTGCCGAGATGGGCAAGTTCAACGAAGAGCTGGTCAACGCTGGGGTGATGCTCGCCGGCGAGGGCCTGCACCCGTCCTCCAAGGGCGTACGCGTCAGCTTCGGCGGCGGCGGTGAGCGGACGGTGGTCGACGGTCCCTTCGCCGAGACCAAGGAGCTGATCGCGGGTTACTGGCTGCTGCAGGTGCGCTCGATGGAGGAGGCGATCGAGTGGATTAAGCGCTGCCCCAACCCCCACGACGAAGGCGGCGAAATCGAGATCCGGCCGGTCTTCGAGGCCGAGGACTTCGGCGAGGAGTTGACGCCGGAGCTGCGCGAGCAGGAGGAACGGCTGCGGGCGGAGACCGAGCAGCTGCGCGAGCAGTCGGAGCAGGGCCAGTAGACCGCACGACGGCGCGGCGGGCGAGACGATGAGCGAGCAGGACGCCCGCCGCGCGATCGACGCGGTCTGGAGGATCGAGTCGGCGCGGTTGATCGCGGCGCTGGCACGGATGGTCGGCGACGTCGGGATCGCCGAGGACCTGGCCCAGGATGCGCTCGTCGCCGCGCTCGAGCAGTGGCCGCGGTCCGGCGTCCCCGACAACCCGGGCGCCTGGCTGATGGCGACCGCGAAGAACCGCGCGATCGACCGGCTGCGCCGCGGCGAGATGGCGGCGCGCAAGCAGGAGGAGCTGGGCCGCGAAGCGGAGCTGCGGGCGGGGTCGGCCGAGCGCGACCTCGCCGCTGCTGCCGATGACGAGATCGAAGACGATCTGCTCAGCCTGATCTTCACCGCCTGTCACCCGGTGCTGTCCACCGAGGCGCGGGTGGCGCTGACCCTGCGCCTGGTCGGCTCGCTGACGACGGCCGAGATCGCCCGCGCCTTCCTGGCCAAGGAGTCGACGGTGGCGCAGCGGATCGTTCGCGCCAAGCGCAGCCTGGCCGAGGCGCGGGTGCCGATCGAGGTGCCGGGTGCGGCCGAGCGGGAGCAGCGGCTCGCCTCGGTGCTGGAGGTGATCTACGCGATCTTCAACGAGGGCTACGCGGCGAGCGGAGGCGAGGAGTGGATCCGCGCCGACCTATGCGAGGAGGCGATGCGGCTGGGCCGCATCCTTGTCGGGCTGGTGCCGCGCGAGCCGGAGGCACTCGGGCTGGTGGCGCTGATGGAGTTGCAGGCGGCACGTTTCCCGGCGCGGACGGGTGCCGGCGGCGAAGCGATCCCGCTGCTGGAGCAGGACCGCTCGCGCTGGGACTTCGTCCTGATCGGCCGCGGCCTGAAGGCGCTGGAGCGGGCCGAAGCGCTGGGCCGGCCGCTCGGCCCCTACGCGCTGCAGGCGGCGATCTCCGCCTGCCATGCCCGAGCGCGGACGCCCGAGCAGACCGACTGGGAGCGGATCGTCGCGCTCTACGACGCGCTAGACGCCGTCACCGGCTCACCCGTCGTGCGCCTCAACCGCGCGGTCGCCGTGGGTATGGCCTTCGGCCCCGCCGCCGGCCTCGAGCTGCTGGACGGGCTCGCCGGCGAAACCGCGTTGCAGGGCTACCACTTGCTGCCGGCCGCGCGCGGTGAGCTGCTGGAGCGCCTCGGCCGCAGCGAAGAGGCGGCGGCGGAGTTCGCCCGCGCCGCCGAGCTCAGCGGCAACGAGCCGGAGCGCGAGCTGCTGCGGGCGCGCTCCGAAGGCCGGCGCTAGGCCGGCTTCGTCGTCATCGCCCAGATCGCCAGCAGGTAGGCGACGATCAGGACCGCGACGAGCCAGGCGGCGATCGTCGCCCGGCGGCCGCCGTTGCCTGCGGCCTCCCCCTGCCCGGCGCGCCGTAGGGCGAGCCCCGAGGCGACGGTGGCGACGAGGATCAGCAGCGCCCCCATGTCGGAGACGATGTAACCGATTCCGATCCAGGCGGCGTCGGAGTCGGCGACGCCCTCTTCGTCGGCGATCCACTGGGCGCCGATCCGCATCACGATGAAGGAGGGAAGGGCGGCGTAGAGCAGCGAGCGGAAGCCGACGCGCGCGGCTGCGAGCGAGCCGCCGCCGCGGGCGGCGAACAGATAGGTGGCGGCGAGCGCCAGCGCGCCGACCATGACCATCGCACCGAGGACGTGAACGAACAGCGCCAGGTTCCAATCGTCGGGGCGAATCAGCGCAAGGAGGCTCATGCGCCCGGCTTCCAGATCATCAGGACGAGGATCCCCACGACCGCGGCGGTGCGCAGCCAGTGCCAGGTGTCGGCGCGACCCGCCGTCTGCTCGCCCCCGTTCGTCATGGCGGCCAGGGCCCCGTTTCGCGCCAGGTACCCGAAGACCGCGGTGGCGGCGAAGAGGACCAGGGCGCCGAGGATCCAGCCGTCCCAGAGCTCGTACCCGTCGACGTAGAGGGCGAGCCAGATGCCGAAGACGAGCAGCCCGGCGCCGCTGACGTTCCAGGACAGGTCGGCGAGTCGGAAGCTCGTACTGTCGACGGGGACGCCGAAGGCGTACGCGGCGAAGACAGCCACCGTGACGAAGGCGACGAACGCGGAGAGAACGTGCAGGAAGAGAAGCGTGTCGTACACCGCGCGGAGATCCTACGCAGTGGTGCGGACCGTCGCTAACCTCGCTCGGGTGAGCGCGCCAAGCCGCGAGGAGGCCTGGGGGCTGTTCTGCGAGTGGACCGAATCCGACTCGCTGCGCAGGCACGTGCTCGGAGTGGAGGCGGCGATGCGCGCCTACGCCCGCAAGTACGGCGAGGACGAGGAGTTGTGGGGCGTGACCGGCATCCTCCACGACCTCGACTACGAGCGGCATCCCGACCCCGAGACGGGCCACCCGCGGATTGCGCTGGAGCTCTTCGAGGAGCGCGGATACCCGCGCGAGCTGATCGACGCGGTCGCCGGCCACGCCACCTACTTGGGAGTGCCGCGGGAGACCCGGCTGGCGAAGACGCTGTTCGCGGTCGACGAGCTGACCGGCTTCATCGCCGCCGTCGCCCTCGTGCGCCCTACCGGCATCGCCGGGATGAAGCCGAAATCGGTCAAGAAGAAGCTGAAGGAACCGAGTTTCGCCGCCGCGGTCGACCGCGAAGAGATGCGCGAGGCCGCCGCGGAGCTAGGCGAGGACTTCGACGAGCACGTGGCGTTCGTGATCGGCGCGCTCGAGCCTCACGCTGGGACCCTCGGGCTCGCTGGCTCCGGGGCCTGATCCGCAGGCCTAGTGGTTAGTCGACCGCCGCGGGGTGCGTCATGCCCGCTCAGCCGCCGCCGTCAGCAGCTCCAGGCTTCCCACTGCCGTGCGCAGGGCGGCGTAGCGCTCGACTGGCCCGAAGCCCGCTGCGGCGATGAACGCCGGCAGGCGGCCAGCGCGGTGATCGGCGGTGCGGTCGAAGCCGTCGATCGCCTGCGCGACGTAGAAGAGACCGCTCATCAGCGGATCGGAGGGTGGGCCCCAGTCGGCGACGTGCAGATGGCCACCGGGCTTGAGGATCCGCTTCGCCTCGGCCAGCGCCGCACGCTTGTCCTGCGGCAAGAGGTGATGGAGGACCAGCGAGATCGTGACGATGTCGACGCTCTCACTGGGCACCGGCACCTCCTGAGCCAGGCCTTCCTGCCACTGGACCGCTGCCGCCCGCGGCTTCGTCTGGGCGACGGCGAGGATTTCCGGGTCCCCGTCGACCGCGGTGACGCGCGCGTCAGGGCGCCGCTCGGCCAACGCGAGGGCAAAGGTGCCGGTGCCGCAGCCAAGATCGAGCGCCGCGCCGTTCTCGGGCAGGTCCGCTTCGACCCGACGCAGCATCAGGCCACGAAAGCGCCTCTCGCGCATCGTCAGCGCCAGCACCGGGTCGTACAGCCGCGTGAACGCCCGCCAGCGAGTGGCGGGTATGTAGGGGGATTTCGCGTCGTCGGACAAGGAGCGACCTCGGGCGCCAGTATACCCACCGGGGGTATACACTGCGGAGTGCACGTCGAGACCGAGGAGACGAAGGTGACCGCAACCGCCCAATCGCCGGGTTACATCGAGGACAAGGAGAAGGTCAGGAACCGATTGCGGCGGATCGCCGGTCAGGTCGGCGGCCTGGAGCGGATGGTCGAGGAGGAGCGCTACTGCATCGACATCCTCACCCAGATATCTGCCGTCCAGGCGGCGATCGACAAAGTGGCGCTGGCCCTGCTCGACGAACACGCGCGCCATTGCGTGGTCGGCGCCGGCACGGCAGAGGTTCGCGAGGAGCGAACCGAGGAGATGATGGAGGCGGTCGGCCGTCTGCTCAGGAGTCGCTGAGGATGCACACCAAGACCGAGCACAGCACGCACCACGCCCACCACGCCGCGGGAGCCCATGAGCATCACGCGATGCCCACCGAGGGCGCGGCGCTGACCGGCGTCGCGCTCAGCGCGACGCTGCACTGCCTGACCGGTTGCGCCCTGGGCGAGATCGCCGGCATGGCGATCGGAACCGCGCTCGGCTTCTCCGACCTCGGCACGATCGCGCTGGCGGTGGCCCTCGCCTTTCTCTTCGGATACACGCTGACCAGCCTGCCCCTGCTGCGGGCCGGCCTCGCCCTCTCCGCCGTGGTTCCGATCGCCTTCGCCTCCGACACTTTGAGCATCGCCACGATGGAGGTCGTCGACAACGCGATCATGCTCGCCGTGCCGGGCGCGATGGAGGCTGGAATAGCCGACGTCCTCTTCTGGGGCAGTCTGGCCTTTGCCCTGGTTGTCGCGGGCGCGGTCGCGCTCCCCGTCAACCGCTGGCTGATCGCACGCGGCAAGGGGCACACGGCCGTCCATGAAACGGGGATCCACGGCGGCCCGCCCGCCCGCCTCGTCGGCGCCCTCGCGGTCCTAGCCTTCCTCTTCGGCTCGGCGGTCCTGATCGCCGAGGCGGTCGGCGGCGACAGCGGCGACCACGAGGGCGGGCATCACGCCGCGCCGATGCAGCGCCATTGATTAGGGCAGCACGACTTCCGCGTGGACCGCTCGGTGGTCGCTGCCGGAAAGGTCCTCGACGCCGTAGCCGGCAATGCCGAGGCGGCGGTCGACGAGGACGTGGTCGATCGTCATCAACCCGAAGGGCAGCTCCTCGGGGCCGGGCCAAGTCGGCTCCAGGCCCTGGCCGGTTGCCGCGCCGGCGTCACGGTAGCCGCGGTCGATGAGCTCGCGGAACTCGGCTTGGTCGAGCGTCGCGTTGAAGTCGCCGATCAAAAGCCAGGGCGCTCCGACACCTGCGGCCGGCAGGCTCTCCAGCGCCTCCCGCCAGCGGCCGACACTCATATTGGGCGGTTGGGGATGGACGGCGACGACGCGCAGGCGCCTGCCGCCCCGGAGGCGGAGCACGGCGCGCGGCATCCGGAAGAAAAGCTGCGGGCCGCCGCCGAGCGGGATGAGCGGATGGCGTGCGTAAAGGCCGCCGCCGCTACCCCTGGGCCGGGTTTCGAGGACCGAGTGCGGGAGACGCCGCTCGATGCCGGCCTGGCGCAGTCGCCGGGCGAACGATGGGGTCAGCTCTTGGACGCTGAGCAGGTTGGGGCGGTACCGGTCGACCATCGCGACGACGGCGGCCGCATCGGCCTTGCCGAGGTAGACGTTGGCCGACAGCACGGTAAGGGTCTTGTGACCCGCTGCCGCCCTGGTTTCGCCGCCGACTGCCCGCGGCAGGACGGCCGCGGCGAGGGAGGCCGCGGCAAGCGCCGAAACCACCGCGGCAGCCCAGGCGCGCAGGGCGACGGCGACGCCCGCGACTAGCAGCGCGGCGACGGCGACGACCGGGGTGAAGAACATCGCGGTGGTCATCAGGCTCCCGCTCTCCAGGCCGAAACCGCGAACGAGTGCCCACAGAGCAACTGGGATCGTTGCCGCCCAGATCGGCCAGTACCGCAGCGCGCCCGCCTTCTCCAGTGCCCTCGTCGTCAGGCGAGGATCTTCCCGCAGTCAGCCGATTTCGATCACGCCGAGCAGGAGCAGCAGGATCAGCGTGACAATCGCCGAGACGAGGAGGGACCCCCCGCAGCCAAGCCTGTTGGAGAAGAAGAGGAACACGGGCTCCGCACTACCCCGGAATCCGCTGCGAGAACCGCTGGGCCCCGGGCGGCTAGCGCCGGATTGCCTCGTGGACGTCGATCTCCCACATGAGTCGGATGGTCGGGCCGCGTCAGACGGAAAAGCCCTGCTGACGGAGATGGACCAAAGGGCCACGTCGTCTCCGCCGATCCGGGGGCGGCTGCTACGGTGGTCTGGTCGGGCTTGGCCCACTGCCGCCCGAGAGGTTCCGTTCCCTCCGCACGCTGCTTTCGCGTTTAGGGGTTGCTGGATCTCCCCTAATACGCTCAAGAAGGAGCAAATAACATCGCTTCGTTTGCCGATCTCGGCATCTCCCAACCTGTCGTGCACGCGCTCGAGCGCCGCGACATCACCAAGCCCTTCCCCGTCCAGCAGCTCGTCGTCCGCGACGCACTGGCCGGCCATGACCTTCTCGTCCAGTCGCCGACCGGCTCTGGCAAGACGCTCGCCTTCGGTATCCCGCTGGTCGAGCGGCTCGAGCGGGGTGCCGGGCCCGGCACCGCCCTCGTCCTCGCCCCGACCCGCGAGCTGGCGAGCCAGATCGTCGACGAGCTGCGCTCCGTCGCCGAGGCCCGCCAGCTGCGAATTGCCGCCGTCTACGGCGGCGTCGGCTTCGGTCCGCAGAGCGCCGCCGCGCGCAAGGCCGACATTCTCGTCGCCACGCCGGGCCGGCTCGAGGACCTGATCGACCGCGGCGTCGTCGCGCTCGACCGCGTTCGCGTCCTCGTCCTCGACGAGGCCGACCGTATGCTCGACATGGGCTTCAAGCCGGCGGTGAGCCGGATCGTCGCGAAGACCCCGGCGAGGCGACAGACTCTCTTCTTCTCGGCCACCCTGGAGGGGGCGACCGGCAAGATCGCCGCCGCCTACACCCGCGACGCCCGCCGTCACACCCAGGCCGCCGAGCGCAAGGAGGCCGACATCGAGCATCGCTTCCTCCACCTCGACTCGCCGAGCGCCAAGATCGACCACCTGGTCGAGCAGCTGCGCAGCGAGGAGAGCCGCCGCACCCTCGTCTTCGTCCGCACCCGGCGCGGCGCCGACCGCCTCGTCAAGCGCCTCCGCAGCCGCAAGGTCGAGGCCGCGGCGATGCACGGCGACAAGAGCCAGGGCCAACGCGAACGGGCGCTTGCCCGCTTCGAGGCTGGCGAGATCGATGCCCTTGTTGCGACCGACGTCGCCGCGCGCGGAATCGACGTCGCCGACATCACCCACGTCGTCAACTTCGACGCGCCGGGCGACCGCGAGTCCTACGTCCACCGCGTCGGCCGTACCGGCCGCGCCGGCCGCCGCGGCACAGGCATCAGCTTCGTGCTCGCCGAGCAGACGGAGGAAATTCGCCGCATGGCCGGCGCCCTCGGTCTCGCCCGCCAGTTCGATCAGGACCGCGGTGACCGCAGCCCGGAAAAAAGCTCCCAGCACAAGAGCAATTCCCAGCACAAGGCGTCGGGCCAACCGCGGCGCCGTCGCCGTCGACCCCGGGCGGCCGCTCGATGAGCGCGACGCCCAACAAGGCACAGAGGTGGACGTGCGACCGCTGCGGGATGACGACCAGCAGGGTCGACGGCGGCCGCTCGCCCCTTCCGGAGAGCTGGGCCAGCAGCGCCGATGGCCGCTTCTGTCTCGCCTGTCGGCGGGAGCGCGCCGCCGAGGCCGCCCAGGAGGCGGCGCCGAGCGACTGCGACAGCACCACCCGCGCCAAACTGCGGCGGGCCGGCATGATCGAGTTCGAGGTGCGGCGCGTTCCCGAGCACGCCGACAACGTGATCGCCAAGGCCTGCCACTCCTCTCCCTCCGTGGTCGCCGCCGCGCGCCAGCGGCTGGATTCGCCGGCAGGGCGGAGGTAGCGCCTTGGCCCAGGTAGGCATAGGACTCGCACTCGTCGCTGCGCTGATGACGAACCTGGCGTCGCTGCTGAAGCACCGTGGTTGCCATCGGATCGAGCCGGTGCGGCTGCGGCAGCCGCTTCGCAGCGCCCGCCAGCTCGCCGGCTCACCCTGGTTTGCAGCGGGCTGGAGCCTCGCCGCGATCGCCTGGCTGGTCCACGTGGCCGCACTCTCGATGGCGCCGATCTCGATCGTGCAAGCGGTGCTCTCGGGCGGCGCGGTGACGCTGGCGGTGATGTCGCAGCGGCTCTTCGGCGACCGGGTCGAGCCCCGCCAGTGGCTGGCGCTGCTGGTCGGCGGCGCCGGACTCGCCCTGCTGGTCCTCACCGTGCCGCACATCGGAGACAGCCACTCCGAGTTCTCGCTGGTCGCCATCCTCGGCTTCGAGGGTGCGCTCGGCCTGATCGCGATCGCCCTTGCGCTCGGCCATCGCTCCGAGCGACTTGCCGCCCGCCGTGGTCTGTTGCTGGCGGCCCTGGCGGGGACGCTCGTCGCCCTCGCCGGCGTCGCGATCAAGGGCCTGACCGGCATCGACGAGGTCTCGATCGCGGTCGTCGCGCCCTGGGTCGCCGTGACCGTCGTCTGCGGCGCTCTCGCCCAGTACGCGGCGGTGGCGGCGCTACAGGGGGGCCAGGCGATCGAGACGATCGGGCTGATGGGCCTGGTCGCCAATACGACCCAGATCGCCGGCGGCGTCCTCGTCTTCAACGATCCCCTCTCCGGCAACCCGCTGGGACTCGCGCTGCAGGCGACCGCCTTCGCGATGGTCTGCTCGTCGGCCCTGCTGCTGCCGGCCCGGGGTCGGCCGAAGACGGCCGCCGCGGCGCCTACGGGCTAGGGCTGAGCGCCGCGAACACCTGCACGTAGTAGCGGCCGTAGGGCCCACCGCGGGCGAAGCCGCCGCCGATGTGGGTGTAGTCCGGGTCGAGGATGTTGCGGCGGTGCCCCGGGCTGCCCATCCAGCCGCGGCAAGCCGCGCCTGCCGAGTCGTAGCCGGCGCTGATGTTCTCGCCGACGAACGAGAAGCGGCCACCGCGGTCGAAGATCCCCACCCGCTCCGCCGGCCCGCGCCCCTGCGGATCGGTGTGGTCGAAGAACCCGCGGCGGGCCATGTTCGCCGCATGGAACCGCGCGGCACGGTTCAGTGGGGCGGCCGCAGCGAGGGGAGCGATGCCGCGGGCACGCCGGTTGCGGTTGGCGCACTCGCGGATCCCCTGCTCGGTCGCCGCCACGCTCGCGGAAGCGGTGGCACCCGCCCCGGTGTCAGCGCCCCGAGTCTCCACCGCCGCCGCCGGCAGCGACGCGAAGCTCAGAGCAACGACGATGGCAAGAGTGCGCATCGGGCCGATCGTTGCAAAGGAGCCGGCGCCCCACCACGAAGGATGGGGCGCCGGCGATACAGCTTCAGCTGACGATCGAGGTCAGCTCGGGTTGATGTAGGCGATCGCGATGATCATCGCGTCGTCGACCGCGTGGTGGCCTTCCGGCACGTTGTAGATGCCGTGCAGGCGCAGCGTGTCGTCTTTTTTGATCGTCGCTATCGGGTTGCCCGTGCAGACGCCCATCGAGGAGATGTGGTTTCGGCCGTCCAAGTGGGTCGTGTAGCCCGCGCCGCCGTAGCCGGCAACCGAGTTGCACAGCAGGGCTTCGCTGGCGGATTTGTTGGTCACTTCGACGTTGACGCCGTGGTCGTGGATGTGGCCCGCGGCAGCGATCAGTTTGCCGCCGAAAGTCGCTTTCCAGTCGAAATGGGTGTCGCTGAGCCCGAACGGGACCGAGATCAGCGAGTCCATGCTGCAGCCGTCGGCGTCGAGCCAGACCGGTCGCAGCGAGGCGCGGTTGGTGTGGTCGGAGCCGGTCGCGTACTTCCAGGTCACCCGGACTTTCACCGTTTTGCTGGTCGTTTCCCAGTTCATCAGGTCGACGACCATGTTCCAGGTCTCGCTGCTGGCGACCTTGTAGCCGTAGTTCAGCGACTGCAGGTCGATCGCAGTGCGCTCGTTGCCGGTGGCGAAGAAGCGCTCGCCGAGCAGGCCCGGGCCGCTTTTGCCGCAGGTTGCGTCGACCTTGCCGCTCGACTGGGCCATGAAGACCGCGTGGTGGAGCATCGGGCCCTCTGTGATGTTGGCTTTAGTGCCATTTTCGTAGACGAGGTTCGGCGTGGCCCCGATCAAGGTGCAGCCGGTGCACGGCTTGGAGATGTTGGTGACGATTTTGTTGGCGATCTGTCCCATCGTGTCGTGGTCATGGGGATCGCCGCCGCCGGCGGGGATCGTGTAGGGGCCGTAGTCGATCGTTTTGGTCGTGATCGCTGCGCTTGCGCTGGTCGCCGGCACGAGAGCCGCGACGAGGCATGCGAGCAGGGCCAAGCGTTTGATAGCTGGCATCAAAAGGGACTCCTTCCCTGTTTGGAGAAAGCCCGGCTACCTCCCTTTGCCGGGCGCTGTTAAGTCAGGCACCCTAGACTGATCAGTAATTCCTGTCAAGGTCTGACCACGGTACAACCCGAGTTCTGCTCGAGCGTCCCCTCCGAGGCGACGAAGGCAGGCGGTGAGAGAGGCCGAGCCGGCTGATCTACCGGGAACGTCGGCACGAGCGGTCGAGCGGATCCTCGACGAGTGGAAGCAGCCCTGTCTTGCCCGGAGGGCTTTCGAAGAAGGCGGCGAAATGGACCGGTTATGAGTCGTCGCGGGCCGAGGGACCTGCTGTTCGCCCTGTCCAACCGCGTCCCGCTCGTCAGGGAAGCCTCCGACCCGATGGTCCTGCTCGTGCTGGCGATCCTGGTGGTGGCAACTGCGATCGCGGTCGTCTTTCCCAGCGACGTATTCCCCGGCGACAAGGACGCCCGCAGCCACGTCCTCCAGCTTGCCGGTGGCGTCCTGGTCCTCTTCGCTGCCTACTTCACCTCGGTGAACCTGCGCGAAACGCGCGCTCAGCACGCCTTTGAACGGCTGAGCAGGGCAATCGAGCAGCTCGGCAGTGAGAGCGAACCCGTTCGGATCGGGGCGATCAAGCTGCTCGAGAGCATCGCCTTGGAGAGGCTCGAGCTGCCGAGTGGGACCGGAGGGTCGGCGGCGATCGCTCGGCACGAGGCCGTTCGGGAAGCGCTCGAGGCCGTCGCGCGCGAGCCGGCCGGTTCGTCTCCGTCGGACCTGGCCCGAGAGGTTTTGCAAAAGCTCGAAGCGCCGCGCCCTCGGTACTAGCTCACCGATTAGTTTCGAGGCTGGCGCCGGTCTGAATGGGCGAGTCCCGAACGAGCCAAAGGAGAGATCGATGAGCAAGCTGATCGTGACCGAGTTCGTCACCCTCGACGGGGTCATGGAGGCGCCCGGGGGCGAGCCGTCCCATCCTCATTCCGGCTGGGTGTTCGACTTCATGGGCCCCGAGCAGGAGCAGTACAAGCTGCAGGAGACGCTCGAGGCCGAGTCGCAGCTGCTCGGCCGGGTGACCTACGAAGGCTTCGCCTCCGCCTGGCCGCAGCGTGAGGGCCCCTTCGCCGACAAGTTCAACTCGATGCCCAAGCACGTCGTTTCGACGACGTTGTCGGGGCCGCTCGAGTGGGAGAACTCCCACCTGATCGGCGGCGACGTCGCGGCCGAGGTCGCGAAGCTGAAGGAGGGCGACGGCGGCCCGATTCTGGTCGCCGGCAGCTGCACCCTCGTCCACACCCTGATCGAAGCGGACTTGGTCGACGAGCTGAGGCTGATGGTCTTCCCGGTCCTGCTCGGCGGTGGCAAGCGGCCCTTCCCGGAGTCGGGTCGGAAGAAGACGTTCAGGCTCGCCGACACGACCGCCTTCCCCTCCGGGGTCTGCGTCCAGAGCTACGAGCCAGCTGGGTGAGCGAGACCCTGGGCATCTACTTCAGCCATCCGGCCTGCCTCGAGCACCACCCGCCCGGGCACCCCGAGGCGCCGCGCCGGCTGCAGGCGATCGAACGGCGCCTAGCGGAGAGCGACTGGCTGGGGTGGGAGCGACGGCCGGCGCCGGCGGCGAGGGAGTCCGACCTGGAGCTGATCCACAGCCGCCACCACGTCGAGTCGATTCGCGACCTCTGCGCGGCGGGCGGCGGGGCGATCGACCTGGACACGTTTGCCGGCGAAGGCTCCTTCCGCGCCGCCCTGCATGCCGCCGGGGGCGCCTGCGCGATGACGCGGGCGCTGGTGGCCGGCGAGGCGCCGGTCGGTTTCTGCGCCGTGCGACCCCCCGGCCACCACGCCGAGCCGGAGCGGGCGATGGGCTTCTGCCTCTTCGGCAACGTCGCGATCGCCGCCGAGCTGGCGATCCGCGAGCTGGGCGTCGAGCGCATCCTCGTCGTCGACTGGGACGTCCACCACGGCAACGGAACCGTGGAGGCGTTCCGCCACCGCGCCGACGTCCTCGTTGCGGGCATCCACCAGGCCGGCATCTTTCCGGGAACCGGCTCGCCCGCCGACGCCGGCTCGGGCCCCGGCGAGGGCTACACCATCAACCTGCCCGTGCCGGCCGGCTCCGACGAGGAGCTGTGGTTGGGGTTGCTGGAGGATCGGATCCTGCCTGCGGCGCGAAGGTTCGAGCCACAGTTAGTGTTGATCTCGGCCGGTTTCGACGCCCACCGCGCGGACCCCCTGGGCGGCTGTCGACTGGAGGCCGGGTCATACGGGCGCATGGCTGCACTGGTCCGCGACTTCGGAGCCGAGGTCGGCGCGCCGGTCGGTGCCGTGCTCGAGGGCGGTTATGAACCGGAGGCGCTGGCGGCCTCGGTGGAGGCGACCATGCGGGCCCTCGGCGGAGGGGGGAGGCGGCGGGCGAAGCCGGGCTCAGACCCCGAGGGCGAAGCTGAGGGCGAGCATCAGTGCGGCGCCGAGGACGAGGCCGGCGCTCGGCCCGAGCCCGCGCCCACCGGCGTAGGCCTTCGGCAGCAGCTCGGCCGCGATCAGCGCCAGCATCGCCCCAGCGGCAAAGGCGAATGAGAAGGGCAGCAGCGCCTCCACCTGCTCGACGAGGAGGAAGGCGATGAGGGCACCGAGCGGCTGCGGGGCGCTGGTCGCGACCGCCGCCCAGAACTGGCGGCCGCGGCCGAATCCCGATGCCGCCATCGGGATCGCAACGCTGGTCCCCTCGGGGACATTCTGGATCGCGATCGCGAGGATGACGAACAGGCTCAGCCCGGCGCGGTCGGAGGCGAAGGCCGTGCCGATTGCGAAGCCCTCGGGCAGGCTGTGGACGAGGAGGACGAGGAAGACCAGGGCCGACGTCCGCGTGCCCGGGCCGCTGCGTCCCATGAAAGTCGGGGAAGGGTTGAGGCACCGGCGCACGACCGCCAGCAGCGCCGCCCCGGCGAGCAGCCCGGCGATCACGGCCATCGTCGAGCCTTCGTCGACGGCCGGCAGCAGCAGTCCCGCGATCGAGGCGACGCCCATCGTGCCGGCGGCGAAGCCGAGCAGGAGCGGCGTCAGCTGCGTTGCCCTCGTGCCGAGGAAGAAGACCGGGATCGCCCCGAGACCGGTCGCCAGCGCCGTCCCGGAGGCCGCCAGCAGCAGGACGATCGCGTCGGGCATCCGCGGCAAAGGTATGTGACCGGTGAGAGTTCTCGCAGTTTGCGGGAAGGAAGGAAGGCCATCCCTGGCGCCCCACCGGCGCAGGAGCTAAGTTGGATTTGCGACTGGGAGAGTGAGGAACCGCGGAAGCCCAGCGGGACCGACCTCGAAGGTGGCGCGACGAGCTTCTAAGCGCGAAGGCTACGCGCGAGGCAGGCCCCGAACGCCACTACCGGTCGCGTTTTTCGTTCCCCGGCCCGGTCGCCTTTCGTTCCCGTCGGCTTGTCCGGGACGGGCCCTAACGTGCCGCATGTCCGGGCAGTGCCTGCCCTCCCGGGCCCGCGACCGGGGCGCACCTCGGGAGCCGGCGTCGACGGCGATCCCCGTGAGTACCGCCGCGACTAGCCCGCCCGCTCCCCACTCTGCCGAGCCAGGAAGGCCGCCTCGGCTTCGATGCTCACGCCGTCGTAGAGGTCGAAGTGTCCGCAGGAGAAAGTCTCGAGCTGGCCGGCCGGGGCGCGCCGAGCCAGCTCGCCGGCTGGGCCGGGTGGGCAGAGGACGTCCTCCTCGCCGGCGACGACGAGGAGGGGCGCCGCGACGGTGGGGGCGAGGCGCAGGGGATGGGGCGTGCGCAGCCGCGGGCGGAGGACGACCCGGTTCTCCCAGAAGATGCCGCACGGCAGCTCGGCGCGCTGGCCCGAGGGCTCTACCCGGGCTTCGGGTGGCAGCATCGCCCGCTCCCGCGCGGCCGCGTCCTCGCGCACGAGGATCGCGGTCTCGCCCGGCTCGCCGCCGACGCGGACGCCGTGGGGATCGCGGCCGAGCGCGAGGCGCAGGCGGTCGGCGAAGGCGGCGGCGGCCAGCCGCGGCACGGGAGTGCGGGCCGAGCGCTGGGTCGCCCGTCCCGGCACGAACGGGGTCAGGCAGACGACGGCGCGGATATCCGGGTGGCGGCGCGCCGCGGCAAGTACCAAGGCGCAGCTCGCCGAGCCGCCCCAGAGGGCCAGGCGGGTGGCGTCGACCTGTGGATGCTTCCGCGCGCAGGCGATCCCCGCCTCCAGGTCCTCGGCCTGGCTGTGCACGTCGAACAGCTGCCGCGGCTCGCCTTCGCTGGCGCCGAAGCCACGGCAGTCGAACTGAAGCGCCGCGACACCTGCTGCAGCGAACGCTCTGCCCCGCTCGGCATAGCAGCGCAACTGACGAATGCCGGCGGTCGAGTGCAGGAGGACGACGCAGGGATGCGGGCCCTCCCCCTCCGGCAGGTACAGCCAGGCGGCGACCCGCTCGCCCCCCGAGTCGAAGGAGAGGTCGAGGACACGCTCACTCATCGCGGTATAGCCCTTCCCGCAGCAGCGCCACGTTCGCCTCGACCCAGCGCTCCAGGTTCGAGTCCGCCAGGAGTGGGCCGCCGAGCACTTCCTCCAGCAGTGGCATGAAGCTGAGCGGGGCCCAGATCAGGAAGAAGTGCTGGAGGGTCGCCCAGAGCAGGTCAGTGTCGTCGCGCAGGGCGCCTTTTGCCGCCAGCCCCTCGGTCTCGCCTCGCCCCGCCTCGATCGTCAGCCGGAAGAGGCCGGCGCTGCCGGGCGTGCCCTCCACGAGGGCACGGCCCAAGTAGGCGCAGACGTCGGGGTGCTCCCGCATCACTCGCGCGGTCTGCTCGGCCCTCTGGCGCAGCAGCGCCGGCCCCTCAGCCGGCTCGTTCGCCTCGTAGGCGCTGCCGAACTCGCGCAGGGCGGCCTCGTCGACGGCTCTCACCAGCCCCTCCTTGCCACCGAAGTGGTGGACGACGAGCGCTGGCGAGACCGCCGCCGCCTTGGCCACTTCGCGCAGCGAGGTGGCCTCAAGCCCCCGCTCGCCGAAGAGGCGCATAGCGGCCGCGAGGATCGAGTCGCTTCCCTTGACTGAACGCATGTTCAGCAGCATACTGTACAGGTGTTCAGCGAATCAGGGGTACTTTTTGGCCCCTATAGCGGGCCAAAACCACCCGCGACCGGGATGAGGACTCCTTACTCGACGGGGGCCCCGTTGGCGCTGAGCGCGACGTCGATGTTGCCGCGGGTGGCGTTGGAGTAGGGGCAGACCTTGTGCGCGGCACGGACGAGGTCGACGGCGGCATCCTCCTCCAGCGATGGCAGCTTCACCGCGAGCTCGACGGCGATCGTGAAGGCGCGCTCCTCGGCGGTGACGAGCGACACTTTGGACTCGACCTCGACATCGTCGACCTCGAGCTTGCGGCGGCGTGCCACGGCGGCGAGGGCATTCTCGAAGCACGACGCGTAGCCGACCGCGAAGAGTTGCTCGGGGTTGGTGCCATCCCCGTCTCCGCCCAGCTCGGGCGGAATCCGGATCTCGACCTCCAGCAGCCCATCGGAGGTGCGGCCATGGCCCGCCACTCTGCCGCCGCTGACCTTCGCCTCAGCCGTGTAGATGACCTTGCCCACGCCTCCAGCCTAGAGCCGCGGCGGGCCACCCGCGATCTCGGCCTCGCCTAGACGACCGTCAGCTGCAGGAGGGCGCCGATCGCACCGCAGGCGGCGACGACGTAGAGGACTGTCAGCTTCCCGTGCCAGCGGTTGAGCGCGAGAAAGGCACCGGCCGCGAGCAGGGCAGTGGGGACGTCGACGACGCTGGTTTCGACGATCGTCACGGTGACGGCGGCGATCAGACCGATGACCGCGGCGGCGACACCGAGCAGGAAGGGCCGGATCCGGTCGTTTTCGGCGACGGCGACGAGAGTGCGATGGAAGAAGATCGGCAGCACGAAGGCGGGCAGGAAGATGCCCACGGTCATCGCCAGGCCTCCGGCGAGTCCGCCGGCCAGGTAGCCGACGAAGGTGGAGAAGATGATCAGCGGCGCCGGCAGCACGCCGCCGATCGCCAGCCCATCGACGAACTGGCTGTCGGTCAGCCAGCCTTGGCCTTCGACCGCGCTCTCCTGCAGGAAAGGGATCACGGTGAAAGCACCGCCGAAGGTGAGCAATCCGGCCTTCAGTCCCTCGAAGAAGATTTCGCCGCTCAGCGACCCGGCCAGCGCGCCCAGCAACAGCGCCGCGGCGACGAGCTGCGGCAGCGCGAAGGAGGAGACCTGCCCCCGCCAGCGCCGGGCATTGCTCCAGAGCTCGTAGGCGAGGCCGCCGCCGAGCAGGACGAGGACGAAGCTCGCCGAGGCGAAGAGAGTGAGGGCGAAGGCCGCGACGGCGATCAGCGCCAGCGGGACGTCGGTGACGAAGGAGCCGCTGAGCCGCACCAGCGCCCGCGCCACAATCGCTCCGACGGCGGCCGTGAGGCCGTAGAAGAGCTCATCCAGCTCGCCGGCGAGGTCGGCCTCGACGTAGAGCGCCGAGAGACCGAGCATCAGCAGGAAGCCCGGCAGCATGAAGCCGAGGCCGGCGAGCAAGCCGCCGAGCTTGCCGCCGCGGAGGCGGCCGAAGTAGACGCAGAGCTCGTGTGCCTCGGGACCCGGCAGCACCTGGTAGACGGCAAGCGTGCGCCGGAAGGCGTCCTCGGTTGCCCAGTCTTCCTCATCGACGCACTCGCGCTTGATCATCGCGATCTGCGCCGCCGGCCCGCCCCAGGCGAGGCAGCCAAACTTGAGGAAGCGGAGGAAGATCGAGCCGGGGGAGTCGCTCGGCGCGGGGCGAAGGGTGGCGGCAGGGGTCTCGAGCATGGCGCGCCGGCATCCTCGCGAATCCGCTCCCCGCGGGCGTTTGCCCTCCCCTAGAACGGGCAATCAGGTGTACCGGGGAAAGCCGGGGAAACGAGACTCTGGAGGTTTGAAGATGGCTGAATCAACCGGTCCGCCGGGTACGCAAGCGATCCCGCAACAGGACGAATCATCGGAAGCGAAAGACAAAGCGCAGGAGGTCGCCGGCCAGGCGCAGGAGAGGGCGCAAGCGGCGGCCAGTCAGGCGCAGGAGAAACTGCGCGAGCAGGTCGACCAGCGCTCCACCCGGGCAGGCGAGAAAGTCAACAGCACCGCGCAGGACCTGCGCAGCGTCAGCGAGGAGCTGCGCAACCAGGGCAAAGAGACGCCCGCGAAGCTGGCCGACCAGGGCGCCGAGCGGATCGAGCGGGTCGGCTCCTACCTGAGCGAGTCGGACTCCGACAAGCTGCTCTCGGACTTGGAGGACTTCGGCCGCCGCCAGCCACTTGCCGTTCTCGCGGGCGGATTGGCGATCGGCATGGTCGCCGCACGCTTCCTCAAGGCTTCCAGCGGCAATCGCTACCGCAGCCGCCTGCAGTCGGAAGCCCCGACGCGGGGGCAGAGGTACCAGCCGCCACCTGCGGTCCCCGAGATTCCGGCCGAGCCCGTCGCAACTCCGGCAGTGCCGCCGACGCAGGCGCCGGTCGGTGAGCCGGCGCTGGGCCGATGAGGGCCGTGAACGGCGGGGCCGGCGACCTGCGCGAGAACTCGACCGGAGAGCTGGTCCGCCAGCTCTCCGAGCAGAGCTCGCAGCTGATCCGCCAGGAGCTGGACCTCGCCAAAGCCGAGCTGACCGAGAAAGGCAAGCGGGCCGGGATCGGGGCGGGCATCCTCGCCGCGGCTGCGGTCGCCGGCATGTTCGCCCTGGGGGCGCTCACCGCCTGCCTCATCCTCCTGCTGGACGAGGGGATGAACGCATGGGTGGCGGCGCTAATCGTCACCGCGGTCTACGCGATCGCGGCGGCAATCCTCCTGCCGATGGGAAGGAACCGCCTGCAGGAGAGCATGCCGCCCGCTCCCGAGGAAACCGTCGAAAGCGTGAAGGAGGACGTGCAATGGGCCAAGAGCCAAGCCAGATCCGCGAGGAGATAGAGCAGACCAGAGGTGAAATGGGCGACACCGTCAACGCGCTGGCTCACAAGGCCGACGTCAAATCGCGCGTGAAGGAGTCCTTCACCGACAGGAAGGAGCGGTTACGGAGCCAGATGATGGGGACCAAGTCCCGCATCGGCGAAGCGACGCCCGAAAGCGAACAGATGAAGGAAGGGGCGCGCCAAGCGGTCGGCGTCGCCGAGGAAAACCCGATCGGGCTTGCCCTGGGCGGTGTCGCGGCCGGCTTCCTCGCCGGCATGCTCCTGCCCAGCACCCGGATGGAGGACGAGCGGGTCGGACCGCTTGCCGACCAGGTGAAGGAGAAGGCGATCGAGACCGGCCAGGAGGCGATGGAGCGCGGCAAAGAGGTCGCGGGCCAGGTCGCCGAGCAGGCCACCGAGACCGCCAAAGAAGCGAGTCAGGAGCAGGCGCAGGCGCTGAAGTCGAGCGCCCAGGAGAGCGCCGACGAAGTGCGCGACGAGGCGCAGCAGCAGGCGCCGACCTCAAGGCCGTAGTTGGCCGAGGGCGACACCGTCCTCCGCGCCGCCAGACAGATCGAAGCGGTCCTCGGCGGTGCGGAGGTCGGCGCGGCCGCGCCGAACCCGCGCGGCCGCGTCGACGGCTTGGCGCGGGTCGACGGCAGGCGCCTGGATCGGGTCGACTCACACGGGAAGAACCTGCTTCTGCGTTTCGGCGACCTCATCCTTCACAGTCACCTCGGCATGAACGGCTCCTGGCGTGTGTACCGGCGGGGCGCCGCCTGGGGCAAGCCGGCCGCCGCCGCTTGGGCGGTCCTGCGCGGTGAGGAGTGGGAAGCGGTCCAGTTCGGCGGGCCGACGCTGCGGGTGCTGCCAGCCTCGGCGCTCCGGCTCGATCCGCAGCTAGCCAGCCTCGGCCCCGACATCCTCGCCGCCGACTTCGACCTCGACGAGGCGGTGCGGTCGCTTCGTGCGGCCGCTTACCTCAGCCTCGGCGAGACCCTCCTCGACCAGAGGCGGATCGCCGGCATCGGCAACATCTTCAAGAGCGAGGCCTGCTTCGCCGCCCGCCTCAGCCCCTGGCTGCGCCTCGCTGAGCTGGAGGACGAAGACCTGCAGCGGGTGCTGCTGGCGGCACGCGAGCAGATGCTGGCGGCGGCGGACGGCGGCCGCCAGCGCGGCGCGGTCTACCGCCGCCGGGGGCGCCCCTGTTCGGTCTGCGGCACGCCGATCGCCTCGCGCGGGCAGGGGGACGCCAACCGCACCACCTACTGGTGCCCCCGCTGCCAGCGTTAGGCGACCGCCGCCCTTTGGGTAGAGGAGCGCCATGGCCCCGTGGATCGTGCGTCGCTTCACCCCCAAGCGCTGGCGGCGCGTGCCCTGGAGCATGGTCTGGGCCGCCGCCGTCTGGTTGGCCGAGCAGGGCCGGGAGCGAGTGGAGCGCAACCTCAGCCAGAAGGAGCGGCAGGAGCTGCTGCGGCTGGTGGGGAAGTCGAAGGGCCGGCCGGGCAACCTCTCGGGGCGAGAGCGCAGCCGCGTCAAGAACCTCGCCGGCAAGGCGATCCGTGGCTGAAGGCGAGCGGCACGACGGACGCCCGGACGGGGCCCCGACCAGAATCACCCCCTACCGCAACGGGCCTTACTTGGTGCGTGGTCCCTTCACGCTGGTCGACCAGGACGGCAACGAGATCGAGGTCAAGCGCCGCGTCGTCGCCCTCTGCCGCTGCGGTCGCTCACAGACGCGGCCCTTCTGCGACGGGACTCACAAGACGACTCGCTTCCGGGCCGAGAGCGGACTCTCGGTCCCGTTGCCCGAGGACCAGGTGCTTCCGGACTCGGCGTAGCGACGCTGAAGCTGCCGCATCGAGGTCGCGGCGTGCGGTAACCGGCCCTCGCCGTAGCGGACGCCGCCGCGCAGTCGCGCCCCCAGCGCCAGCCAAGAGCAGAGCGAGCGCTCGGCGATCCAGGCCGGCGCCAGCAGCGAGCCGCTCAACGGGAACCTTCTGCCGCCGCCGGCCCGCCGCCGGCCAGTCTCGGCAACCGCGACCGCCGCCAGCGCCGCCGCGCCCAGCCTGCGCCGCCGCCCGCGACGCAGCAGCACCGTCGCCAGCGGGCCACTGACGAGAAAGGCACAGAGCCGGGCCGGCATCGCGAGGTCGTCGTAGGCCTGGCGCACCCGCTGCGAGAGGAAGTGCGCGCGTGCTCGGCGGTCGCCGCGCGACGTAGAGGTCGAGCGGCGTCGCGACGCGTTCCGCCGGCCGCGCGCGATCGTCCGCATCAGCTCCAGGTTCTCGAAGAGGGCGTCGCCGTCGTAGGCGCCGCTCGCCAGAAACAGCTCGAGCGGCGGACCGCCAGGGTGCCCGGGAAGTCGCCGACGGGAAAGGCGGGATCGCCGGTGAATACGCGGTTGAGCAGGGACGCGCGCGGTGTCCCAGCGAGCGTGCCAGGGCAGCTCGTCGAAGTAATTCTGGGGACGGACCAGATCGGTCTCGCCGAGCAGAGCCAGCGCCCGCCGCAGCGAGACGGCGTCGTAGCGGACGTCGTCGTCGGCGAGGACGACACGCTCGTGGTGGCACTCGCGCACCCCGGTCACGACGCCGTTGACCTTGCCCATCGCAAAGGCGAGGTCGGCGTGGGGCGGCAGGTGGCGGACGGTCCGCTGCGAGCGCGGCGGCGTGCCGCTCGAACAGCGGTGCGGGCGAGCCGTCGACGACGAGGACCTCCTCGACCTCGCCGGCGAGCCAGCGCAGATAGGCGGCGAGCTCCTCGATCGGGCCGGGTTCCGCCCAACGCAGCGGCAGCACATAGGAAGCCGCGGCGCCGGTCACAGCGGTCGGCGCAGCGAGGTCTCGCCCGCCTCCCAGGAGGCGATCAGGCGCCGTGCGAAGCGGTCCTCGAGCTCGAGCAGGGCACGGGCGCCGAAGAGGATGTCCCCGGCCAGCTCTGGCTCGGCTCGGGCGAGCCCGCCGGCGAGGTCGTAGGCGGCGATGTTCTCGTGGACGGCGTCGGCCTCGACGTGCTCGTCGTAGAAGTCGGTCGCCACGCGGTCGAAGCCGAGTCGCCGCAGGGCGTTGCCGTAGCGGCGGTTGGGCCGTGCCGAGGTCATCTCGAACATCGCCAGGTGGCCGACGATGGCGCCGCGCCGGCGTGCGGCGCAGGCCGAACGCCGACATCAGATTGACCGTGGCCAAGGTCGTGCCTGGGATGCGGTCTAGGTAGGCGTTCTCGCGGTCACTCAGGCCGAGCGCATGCATCGTCGTCGCGAAGAGAGCCGAGTGCATGCGCTCGGGGCGGCCGTCGCCGTACTCGTCGCCCTGAACCTCCAGCAGCGCCGTCTTCGCCGGCCCCGCCAAGCGCGGGATCGCCCAGCTGTGCGGATCGGCCTCTTTCAACTGGTAGGGCGAGCGGTGGACGACGAACTCGCGGAACTGCTCGATCCCCGCTTCACGTTCCAGATGACGAGAGAGCGAGACACCGTCGTCGCCTTCCTCCAACTCGAAGAGCAGTTGGCCGACTCGCTCGTGGTCCACGCCCTCGCCTGGGACCTCGTCCTCGAGGGCGCCGAAGAACGCTTTCTCGAGGACCGCACGGGCGGCCAGCAGGGTCGGGCTCCACTCCCAGTCCGGGTCGACGCCAGGGAAGGAGCGGTAGTGCAGCTCGTAGCAGAGGTAAAGCGCCAGCTGCATGTCGTCGTCGCCCAGCGGCTCGGCGACGTGGTCGACGAGTTGGGCGGCGGCCTCCTCGGCTTCGGGGGCGGAGAGGGGGACGGCGTGCGCGGGGTGGGCGAGGAGGCCGGCGACGAGTTCGCTCAGCGGCCCGGCGGTCGGCAGGCCGCCCAGCGAGGGGAGCGCGGCAGCGCGCGCCGAGCTCGCCTTCTCCTCGTCGACCCCGGTCGCGCTCACGTCCTCCTGCTTCCCGCGCGCGCCGGGCCGGAAACGTGCGCCTCGCCTGGCGGGAGCTCCTGGCTAGGAGTCGAACCCCTCTGGCAGGTCCTGTCGCTCACTCAGCAGCGGTGCGAAGAGATCGCCTTTTTCCTCGGTCCGGCCAAGCGCCGCGACGTGGTCGAATTCGAGCCGGCCGGCGTCCTCCGCGGCGAGCGCCGCCTCGACCTCCTCCCACTCCAGCGGCGTCGAGACCGTCGGCCGCTCCTTCGCCCGCAGCGAGTAGACGCAGACCGTCGTCTTGTGGGGGTCGTTCTGACTCCAGTCGACCAGCACTCGGCCGTCCCGCTTGCTCTTCGTCATCCGTGAGACGACGCGCTCGGGGAACTTCTGCTCGAGCGTCTCGGCGACCGCGCGGGCGAAGGGCTTGGTCTGCTCGTAGCCCACCTCGCCGCCGAGCGGCAGGTAGAGCTGCATGCCTTTCGAGCCCGACGTCTTCGGATAGCTACTCAACCCCAGCCGCTCCAGCATGCCTTTGATCCAGACCGCAACCTGGGCACAGTCGACGATGTCCGCGGGGCCGCCGGGGTCGAGGTCGAAGACGACCGCGGTCGGTCGCTCCATGTCCTCGGCCAGCGAGAGCGAGGAATGCAGCTCGATGTCGGCGAGGTTGGCTGCCCAGACCAGGGTCGGCAGGTCGTTGACCAAGCAGTGGTCGATCTCTCCCCGGTGGCGCTCGCTCCAGATCTTCGCCGTCTCCACCCACTCGGGCCGATGGGCCGGGCAGCGTTTCTCGTAGAAGTGCCCGCCCTCGACGCCGTCGGGATAGCGCTTCAGGGTCAGCGGCCGGCCCCGCAGGTGCGGCAGCAGGACATCGGCGATGCGCGCGTACCAGTCGATCAGCTCCCCCTTGGTAAAACCGGTGCTCGGATAGAGGACCTTGTCCAAGTTGGAGAGCTGCAGCGTCCTGCCGTCGATCGTCAGCTCGGCTTTCTTGCGCGGCCGCGGCGTCGCCGCCGCAGTCAGTGAGGCGCCACCATCGGTGTTGCCACCCGGCGCCGGGGCGGGCCGCTCGAGCCCGACGTCGCTCGCCGGCTTGTCGTCGCGCAGGCCCTTGAAGGAGCCGTGACGGACCATGCCTTCGGCCGTCAACTCGCGCAGCTCGATCTCGGCGACCAGCTCCGGCTCGACGTAGCGGGCGCCTTTTTTCGGTCCCTTGCGCCCCGCGAAGGGGTTCGCTTTGCGCTCCAGCGGCGCCAGCCGCGCCTGCAGCGAGGTCAGGTCAGCCTCGCTGAAGCCGGTCCCCACCTTGCCCGCGTAGCGCAGCGCCTGCCCCTTGCCGTCGGGCTCGAAGACGCCGAGCAGCAGCGAGCCGATGCGGTTGCGGCGCCGCCCCTCGCCGGGCAGCCAGCCGCCGATCACGAACTCCTGCCGCCCGGTGTTCTTCACCTTCAGCCAAGCGCCCGTCCGCTTGCCCGGCGAGTAGAGGCTGTCGAGGCGCTTCAGCACGATCCCCTCCAGCCGCTGTTCCCGGCTTGCCTCCAGCAGCTCCTTTGCATGGCCCGCGGAGTAGGACGGCGTCTGCCAGCTCGGTCCGCTCAGCTCCAACTCCTCCAGCAGCTCGCGCCGGCGCCGATAAGGCTCGCCGGTCAGGTCGCGGCCGTCGAGATGAAGGAGGTCGAAGATTGCGTAGACCACCGGGTGGCTTTTCATGCGGCGGCGGACGACCGTCTCCTCGGTCTGGTGGATGCGCTGCTGCAGCCGCTCGAAGCTGGGCCGACCCTGCTCGTCGAAGGCAATGAGCTCCCCGTCGAGGACGGCGTCGCGGGCACCGAGCTGGCGCGAGAGGCGGCGCACCTCGGGGTACTGGGCGGTGATGTCGTTGAGGTTGCGGCTCTGCAGCTCGATCCGGCCCGGCCGGCAATAGGCGATCGCGCGCACGCCGTCCCACTTCACCTCGGTAGCCCAGCCCTCATCGCGAGCCGGTAGCTCGGAGAGGCGGGCAAGCATCGGCACGATCGCTTCCGGGAAGGCGTCGCGCGCCTCGGCCGGTGGGTCGATGCGGTGGATCATCCAATCCTTCTCGCTCTCCCCGGCGCGGAAGAGTGCGTAGCGACCGCTCAGCCGATTGCCGGCGAAGCTGAAGACGACTTTGCCCGGCTCCCACTTGTGGCACTCATAGGTGCCGCGGTCCCAGATCTTCACTGAGCCGGCGCCGTACTCCCCGGCCGGGATCTCCCCTTCGAACTCCATGTACTCGAGCGGGTGGTCCTCGGTGTGGACCGCCTTGCGGTTCTGGCCCGGGTCGTCGGGGATGCCGTTGGGAATCGCCCACGACACCGCGACCCCGGCGTGTTCGAGGCGCAGGTCCCAGTGCAGGCGGCGGGCGCTGTGCTCCTGGACCACAAAGCGCGGCGCTCCCTTCTTCCTGCCTCGCCGCCGGGGCGCCGGCTCGGGCGTCGTGCCGAAGTCCCGCTTGCCCTCGTATTCAGCGAGCTCGGCGGTCTTCGCGGCGGTGGAAGCGCTGGCTTTTTGCTTGCGGGGAGTCATCCACCATCAGTTTCCTCCAGCCAGACGTGCTCAAACGCGAGACCGCGGGCGTCGACGCTCAGCAATCCCAGCGAGCGTTGCGCGGCCCGTCGGCGCTCGGTCGGGCTGCCTGGGTTGAAGATCTGGAAGTTGCTCACCCGTTCGTGCAGCGGCATGTGGCTGTGTCCGAAGACGACCGCGTCGGCCTCGGGGAAGCGGGCGCGGAGGCGCTCGAGCCTCCCCCGCGTCGGGCCCGCGTCGTGGATCACGGCAACCGTCGACCCCCCCAGTTGCACCTCGCGGGTCGCTGGCAGCAGGCTCCGCAGCGCCGGCTCGTCGACGTTGCCGTGGACCGCGTGCACGTTCGGGCAGAGCGTCTCGATCTCGCGCAGCGCCGGCAGGCGCACGAAGTCGCCGGCGTGAATCACCGCCTCGGCCTCGGCGATCAGCTCGAGGCAGCGGCGCGGCAGCCGGCGCCGACCCTTCGGCAGGTGCGTGTCGGCGATCACAACGATCAAAGCCGACTAATCTACGCACTGTTTCTTCAACCACTTCCCGGGTACGCAAATCCGTATGAAGGGTGAGAGCGCGACGGCGGACGGGCACGGTGCGAGGCGGATCCTCGTAGTCGCCGATGAGGCCGTCGCCGGCGCCGAGCTTCGTGAGAGGCTCGTCGAGCACCTCGGCGACGGAACCGGCTCGGTGTTCGTCGTCGCTCCTGCCCTGGTCGACTCCGGCCTCAAGCACACCCTCGGCGATGTCGACGGGGCGATCGAGCCGGCCGAAGAGCGGTTGCGGCGGACGCTCGATGAGCTCCACGGTGCCGGCTTCGACGCGACCGGCGAGGTCGGCGACTCGGATCCGATGGTCGCGATTCAAGACGAGATCCAGAAGTTTCGCCCCGACCAGGTCTTGCTCGTCGCCCACGGCGCCGGCGACAGCGCCTTCGCCGAGCGCGGCCTGCTCGAACAGGCGCAGCGCGACCTTGACCTGCCAGTGGTCGAGCTCGTCGTCGATCGGGCGGAGCGGCCGCACGTGCTCGACGTCAGGGAGACCGACGGTGTCGCCGGCCGCAAGAAAGGCTGGCGCCCGTCAGGCAACTTCCCGCCGCTGAGGAAACGCGACATGGCCGGCATTTTTGTCGCGATCCTCGGCACGCTGCTCCTCGGCGCCCTTGCCGCCGACTGCGTCGGCGAGGCCAGCGGCCACGACTTCGAGGAGGGCCGTCTCGGTTTCGCCTGCGCCGCGACGATCCTCATCGCGATGTTCATGGCGCTGATCAACCTCGCCCACGTGGTCGGCCTCTTCCTCTTTCAGAGCGTCGGCTACGAGGGAATCTGGAACCGGTTTTTCGCCCGCCTCAGCCTCTTCGGCACCCCGACCGCCCTGGTCGCTGCCGTGCTTTTGCGGGTCTTCTAGGCGCCCGATCGAAGCGCCTCGGTGGTTTCGAGGCGCTTCTTAACAGTTGAACATCGCCGTGAGGCGCCATCTGGCGACCATGCGTCGTTGCAGGGATTTCCGGTGCGCTCAAGCTTCGACCTGAGCTAGAGGGCCGCGAAAACCTTAGAAATTGGCGCAAATTTCAACGAATATTGGGTAGTCTGGGCCATGTGGGACCCCTTTCGTACCGGAACGGCGTACAGGCCCGGCACTTCGTGGCGGCCCTGGCAGTCGCTGTACTCGTCGCGATGAGCCTGGCGACGTCGGCGGCCGCGGAGCCGGACGACGCCGCGGCGGTGCCGGCGGCTGCGAGCGTTGCCGCCAGTGCAGAGACGGTCGAAACGGCCGCAGCCGAAACGGCTGCAGCGGTGACGTCCGCGACTGCCGAAGTGGCTCCGCCTGCCGAAGACACGACCCCGCTCCCTACCCCAGCCTCCGCTCCGGAGCCCAGCGCGCCTTCCCCTTCGGAGTCGAGTGCCGCTCCCGCTCCAGAGTCGAGCCCGACCCCCAAGTCGGTGCCCGCCCCGGAGTCGACTCCGCTCCGGGCGGCGAGCGCTGCCGCCGAGACCGTGACGGACGGGGTCACGAGCGCCGCGGAGTCGGCGATCCCCGCCTCTGCTTCCGGTCCCTCGCTTGCCGGTCCATCAGGACGGGAAGCCGCAGGGGCTGCCGGAGACGCTGCGGCTGACCTCGTTGACAAGGTCTCCGCTGGTGCCGCGCGCCAGGTTGATCGCGCCGGGGCAGAGCAGTCGGTCGTCCGGGACACGCTGCCTGAGCTGCCGACCGTTTCCGAGCTCACCGATCTGGCGGGCGTCTCCGAGATCACCAACCTTCCGAGAGAGGTGCTTCCTGCGGCACTTGCGCCCCTGAGTGAGACGTTGACGGCGCTCGCGCCAGTGCGCGAGGCCTTGGCCGCGATGCAGGACGCGATAGTCCCCTCGTTGCCGGCAGGAGCGCAGCCTTCCCCGCCGTCGAACATGCTCCCCGCCTCGGGCGCGCCCCCTGCGGGCCTCGGCGGACCGGAGCTGCGGGCCCCCTTCGGGGCAGGACTCCTCGCTCCCGACGGAGAGGTGACGAGCAACCTGAGCGGGTCGGAGCGCGCCGTCCCGGCGCCCGCCGTGACTCCCCTCCCCGGAGGCATCGCCGGGTCGTCTCCCGCGCCGTTCGCGGCCCCGGTGGCACCTTCGCTCGTTGGCGCTCATGGCACCGATCCTTCTCCCGCCGACCTGCCGTTGCCGCTCTCCTCTCCGAGCGTCGGCTTCGCGGGGTCCGGCGGCTCACTCTTCATTCCTCTCGCCGCGTTGCTTGCGTTGCTCGCGCTGGCCGCGCCGGCGACTTTCCGCAGGCGGATGGAGGTGCCGGGATTCCTGGCACCGATCCCGTTCGTCTGCGCGCTCGAGCGCCCTGGCTAGTTCCCGTCCGGGACCTAAACCAGGGCTGCGCCGGGAGCCCTTACTCCCCCGGCGGACTTCAACTCGAGTGAAAGGAAGTACCGATGAAATTCCCCACGGCTGTTATCGCAGCCGCGGTCGCCCTGGCGATCGGAGCGGCGCCTTCCGCCGCCTCGGTCCCGCTGCCGGATCCTGTCTCCGGGCAGACCAACAGCAGCAGCGTCACCCAGGGCGACCCGACTGCAACGGGCGGCGATGCCGCCGCCACCGGCGGTGAAGGCGGCGACGCCAACACCGGCAACACGCAGATCGGGAACGGCAACGCGATTGCCATCTCGGTCGGCGGCGACGCCGACGCGGAGGGTGGCGACACCACCGCGGAGAGCGGCGATGCCTACGGTGGCGACGGTGGCGACGCGGAGGCCGAGGGCGGCGACGCCGACGCCTCCAACGACGCGGTCGTCGTCCAGTCCAACGAGTCCGAGGGCAGCGGCTCCTCCAAGAGCAACTGCTGTCAGAGCCACTCGACGAGCGACTCGCAGAGCAACGAGTCGAGCGTCCACCAGGGCAGCCCCAACGCCGAAGGCGGCAGCGCCGCTGCCACCGGCGGCGACGGTGGCGACGCCAACACCGGCAACACGCAGAAGTACAACGGCAACGCCTACGCGAAGTCGGAGCCCCAGGAGCAGAAGGAGAGCAACTCCTGCGGCTGTGAGCGCCACGGCAAGAGTCACGGCCACAGTAACGACGCCGATGCCGAGGGTGGAGACACCACGGCCCGCAGCGGTGACGCAACCGGAGGCGACGGCGGCGACGCCGAGGCCGAGGGTGGCGACGCCGAGGCGGAGAACGACGCAGTGGTCGTGCAGTCCAACGAGTCGGAGGATTCCCGCCACTCGTCGCACGGATCCCGCCATTCCTCCTACGAGGACTGCGGGTGCAAGAGCAGCTCGGCGAGCTCCGGCCCGCAGAGCAACCGCTCGGACGTGAAGCAAGGCGACCCCAGCGCAACCGGCGGCAGCGCTGCTGCCACCGGCGGCAAGGGCGGCGACGCCAACACCGGCAACACCCAGATCGGGAACGGCAACGCGATTGCCATCTCGGTCGGCGGTGACGCCGATGCCGAGGGTGGAGACACCACGGCGCGCAGCGGTGACGCGACCGGAGGCGACGGCGGCGACGCCAAGGCCGAGGGTGGCGACGCCGAGGCGGAGAACGACGCAGTAGTCGTTCAGTCCAACGAGTCCGAGGGCTCCCGCCGCTCCTCGCACGGGGACTGCGGGTGCCAGAACCGGCACTCGATAAACGGTTCAGGCTCCTCACAGAGCAACGAGTCCAAAGTCGAGCAGGGCAGCCCGCAGGCCGAAGGCGGCAGCGCCGCGGCCACGGGCGGTGACGGCGGCGACGCCAACACCGGCAACACGCAGATCGGGAACGGCAACGCCTACGCGAGGTCGAAGCCCGAGGAGCGGAAAGTGCCTGTCCTCAACGGGCAGCACAGCTCCTGCGGCTGTGATGGCTACGACAAGCACAGGGGCAGCAACGACGCCGACGCCAAGGGTGGAGACACCACGGCACGCAGCGGCGACGCAACCGGAGGAACAGGCGGCGACGCCGAGGCCGAGGGTGGCGACGCCGAGGCGGAGAACGACGCGGTTGTCGTTCAGTCCAACGAGTCCGAGGGCTCTCGTCGTTCCTCGCACGGGGACTGCGGGTGCCAGAACAGGCACTCGATAAACGACTCCGGCTCGGGCTCCTCACAGAGCAACGCGTCGGATGTGAAACAGGGCGACCCCAGCGCAACCGGCGGCAGCGCAGCTGCCACCGGCGGCGATGGCGGCGACGCCAACACGGGCAACACCCAGAAGTACAACGGCAACGCCTACGCGAAGTCGGAGCCCGAGGAGCGGAAACCCCCGGTCCTCGGCAAGCACAGCTCCTGCGGCTGTGACGGCTACGACAAGGGCAGGAGCCACAGCAACGACGCCGACGCCGACGGTGGCGACACCACGGCCCACAGCGGCGACGCAACCGGAGGCGACGGCGGCGACGCCGAGGCCGAGGGTGGCGACGCCGAGGCATCGAACGAGGTGAAGGTGATCCAGGTCAACGAGAGCGAGTTGAAGAAGTCGCTCTGGTAGGCGCAGCACCTAGCTGACCGCAAGCGGGTCCCGGCGGCATTGCCGCCGGGACCCTCGGTCAGTCGTCTTCGAACTCCTCCACGTGGCCCTGGCCGGTGCGGGGCTTGGACCCGAAGCCCTGCTGCATTCCGCCCGTGCGTACGCCGGGTGGCGGGTCGCCAGGCTGGGGGTCGCCGGCGCGGCCGCGCTGCTTGGGCCGGTCGCGATCGCGGCTGGGCTGGACTCGCTTCGGCTCGCCCTTTTGCTTTGGGAAGTGGGGCGGCCAGGGCGCGTCGCCGAGACCTTCCTCTTCGTCGCGCTTGGCCAGGTCGAGCAAGGAGTCGAGAGAGCCGGGCCGCTCGTCGATGTCGGCCGCGGGGTCCCCGTTCGCCGCGAGCCGGTCGGGCACGGTGTCGAGCCGCAGTTCCGCCGGCTCGGCATCGGGCACCTCCTCCCAGCGCAGCGCGCAGGAGACACGGGCGTCGGGGGTCGGGCGCACCGACCAGCAGGAGGCGACGGTACGGTCGCGAGCGTTCTGGTTGTAGTCGACGAAGACGCCGTGGCGTTCCTCCTTCCACCACTTCGTCGTCGCCAGGTCGGGCGCGCGGCGCTCGACCTCGCGCGCCAGCGCCAGGGCGGCGCGGCGGACCTCGAGGAAGTCCCAGCGCGGCCCGATCCGCACGTTGATGTGGATCCCCTTCGAGCCGGAGGTCTTCGGGTAGCCGCGCAGGCCGTGGTGGTCGAGCACCTCGCGGACGACCAGGGCGGTGCGGCGGACATCGTCCCAGCCGATGCCCTCGGTGGGGTCGAGGTCGACCCGCAGCTCGTCGGGACGGTCGAGGTCAGCGCGCCGCGCCGGCCAGGGGTTGAAATCGATCACGCCGAGATTGACGGCCCAGGCCAGGTGGGCGGCGTCGTTGGCGACCAGCTCCTCAGCCGTGCGGCCGGAGGCGAAGGAGACGGACGCGGTCTGCAGCCACTCGGGGATGTTCTTCGGCACTCGCTTCTGCCAAATCGGCTCCTCCATGATTCCGTTGACGAAGCGCTTCATCACGGTCGGGCGCTCGCGCAGGTGGACGAGTGCGGACTCGGCCACCGCCAGGTAGTACTCGACGATGTCGAGCTTGGTCCAGCCCGGCTTCGGGAAGTAGACCTTGGCCGGGTTGGAGAGCCGGACCTCACGGCCGGCGACCTCGAGCATCGTGTACTCGCTCTTGGTCATCGCCGCTTGAGGGTAGCCCGAGCGGCTGGCCCTCAGGCCATCGCACCCGCGTCGGAGGCGGGAGCCGCTCCGGCCGCGATGAAGGCGTCGCGGCCGGCTTGGGCGCGGAAGGGCTCCAGCTGGGCCCGCTGGCGGCCGGCGCGCTCGATCAGGCCCTCGAAGTCGACGCTCGGCAGCCGCCGATGCAGCTCGGCGAAGTCGCGCAGGTTGGCCCAGAGGATCTTCTTGCCCTCGATCCCCATCGCAAGAATGTCGAGCTCGACGAAACGACTCAGTGGCGAGTAGCCGCGCAGCTGGCCGTTGAGCTTGAGCCGCCCGAGGCGCTCGGCCGCGATCGCCAGCGGTGGCTTGAGGCGGTCGCGCCCGATCCCCAGCCGCTCCATGATCCCTTCGAAGGTCTCGACGTCCTCGGCGATGCCGCTCGCCACCCGCTCCAGCGCCTCGCCGAGCGGCGTGCCCTCGTTCGCGCCGCGTGCGCGGCGCGCCAGTTCGCGCCAGCCGAGGCCGAGCGCCAGCTGGTCGTTCAGGTAGATGGCGAGGTACTTGCCTTCGCTCGCTCCCATGGGAAGCGTCTACCCGCGGAGGCGGCGGCGAACCGTTTCCGCCGCTGGCAGCGAGGGTAGGCGCTGGAGATGGACGCACAGTCGCTCCAGGACGAGCGCCGGATTGAGCCCATCGACGGCTACGCCGAGCCGGCCGAGCGGCCGCCGCTCCTCTCCTACGCGGTGCTGGCCACCGTCTTCAACGCCCTCTTCGTGGGCGGCCTGCTCGCCGCCAAGTGCAGCAACCGGCCGCTGCCCGAGCGGCTCGCCGCCGCCGATCTGCTCCTGATCGGGACCGCCTCCCACAAGCTCAGCCGCCTGATCTCCAAGGACAAGGTGACGAGTCCGCTGCGCGCGCCGTTCACCGAGCTGGAAGGCAGCGGCGGGCCGGGGGAGCTAGAGGAGCGTTCGCGCGGCAAGGGTGCGCGCAAGGCGATCGGCGAGCTCCTCGTCTGCCCCTACTGCCTCGGCCTCTGGGTGGTCGCCGCCTTCTCCATCGGCCTCCTCTTCGCTCCCCGTCTGACCCGCTTCCTCGCGGCTGTCTTCTCGGCGCTGACGGTCTCCGACTTCCTGCAGATCGCCTACAAGGCGGCCGAGGAGAAAGGCCTCGGCTGAGGCACCGATGCCCCGGCCGCAGCCGTCATCGCCCGACCCTGCGCCGCGCCTTCCTCGCCGCCGCCCTGGGCGCCGCCGCCGGTCTCGCCGGCCGCGGACGTGCGCGAGCTCAGTAGGCGGTGTTGCGGGAGCGGGGGCGGGGGATGGCCTTGTAGCGGCTGCCCTGGCCGCGGGTCCAGAGGAGGTAGTCGACGTCGGCGGGCGCGAGGCCCACGGCGGCGCCGAGCAGCTCCACGGCGTGGACGGTGCAGGCGCGTAGCTCGACCTCCTCGGGCGAGCCGTGCTCGAGCAGGTCACCGGCTTCGATCGTTCGCTCCAGCTCCGGATCGAGTCGCAGGATGCCATCGAGGCGCAGCACGTGCGGGACGAGGTTGTCGGCGAAGGCAGTGAGCAGGTGCCGGTCGTGCAGCTCTACGACTCCGGTGCGCTCGAGATCGACGGGGACGAGCTGCGCGCGCTTGAAGAAGGGCACCGGCCGATCCTCGTAGCTGGAGACGTCGGCGAACGCCTTCCAGTCGGCCAGCAGGCCGGCGAGCGCGGGCGCCGACCCCTGGGCCGCCTCGACTACGGCGGCGAAGCGGCCGCCGTGCTCGGAGAGCACGCGCTCGCCGACGTCGCGCAGGGAGGCGGCGTAGTCGGCCATCAGCGGGTGGTCGGGCTCCTGGCCGACCACCGCGGCGATCTCGCCGGCCGAGAGCCCGGTCAGCTCCGTCGCGGACCAGGCGCCGCGTCCGCGAAACCGCTCGGTCAGCCCGGCTGCGATCGTGAAGTAGCCGCTGTGCCCGGGCCGCTTGCGGATCGTCGGCCACCAGCCGGAGCCGAAGTTGATCGCGTCGAGGCAGATCGCAAAGGCAGCCTGCGTCTCGACGTCACCCTCGACGAGGTGGGTGGCCGGATCGGGCTCCGGCTCCTCGACGTGCGCCGGCAGACCGCTCACGTACTCCTCGATCGCGCTCTCCTGCAGCTCGACCGAGCGCGCGCGGGCCGCGACCCAGGCACAGGCCTCGCGGACGTGGTCGCAGACGCTGGCGGCGGCCATTGCCCCCGAAAGGCTTGCACCGACCGGGGTGGGGCAACTTTCCGGGGCTATAGGCCCCAAAAGTCGCCCCACCCCTCGCATGGACCTCAACGCTCTCGGGTATCTCCGAAGCGCCAGATGCGGACGTATTTCCATAGCTGTCCAGCCGAGGCCGACCCGGACAGCCTGCTCGACCCCGAGCGGTAGGCGGGTCTTAGCCAGTTAGTTGATTACTCCTAATTCCTCGACTAGCCTTGGCGAGGTGCGAGAGGACAAGATCACGCTGATCACGCTGGGGCCGGAGGGCACTTGCCACGAACGGGCCTGCCGCGAATACATGGCCTTCCAGGGGATCTCAGCCGAGGATTACGAGTTCGAGCTGATCACCGACTTCCACGTCGGCCTGGAGATGCTTCGGGAGGCCCCAAACCTCGCCTTCTTGATCCAGTGCAGCGCTCACCCCAAGGTTCACGAGATCACCGAGAAGTACTGGACCGAGGTCTGGGTCGTCGACACCTTCATTTACCCGACCAAGCACCTCTGCGTGCTGACCCGCCATGAGGTTGAGAAGTCGCGCTCGCTGGGGATCGTCCCCGCCACCAAGGGTTACGTCGACCTCTCGCAGTGGGAGGAGGTGATCGACGTCGCCTCGAAGCCGATCGTCGGCGAGGAGCTGCTGGCGGGCCGCTACGACTCCGGCCTCACCCACATCGAGCACCTGCACGAGCATTCCGACGAGCTGCGGCTCGACCTCGACATCGGCGAAATCGACACCACCTGGGTCGTCTACGGTCGCGAGAAGCGCTTCGCCGGCGAGGTAATTGGGATCCCCTCGGCGGAGCTGTTCTCAGTTCCTCAGCCGACCCTGTAGAGCTCCCACTCCTCGGCGACGCCTTTGAGCGCGTGGCGGCCGAAGGGCTCGAACTGCACCGTCGAGCCGACGGCGAGGTCACGCACCGTGCGCGAGGAGAGCACGGTCCCCGCCTCGGCCAGCGCCGAGATTCGCGCTGCGACGTGGACGGCGATGCCGCCGACGTCGTCGCCCATCAGCTCGACCTCGCCGGTGTGCAGGCCCGCCCGGGCTTCGATCCCCAACGCCGGCAGGTCATCGACGATCGCCCGTGCGCACTCCGCCGCCCGGGTCGGGCCGTCGAAGACCGCCAGGAAGCCGTCGCCGGTCGTCTTCACCTCGCGCCCCGCGAACTGCACCAGCCGCTCCCGCACCAGCCGCTGGTGCTCCTCCAGTAGCTCGCGCCAGCGGCGGTCGCCGAGCTCGGTGGCGTGCCGGGTCGAGTCGACGAGATCGGTGAAGACCACCGTCGCCAGCAACCGCTCCGCCGCTGGCGCCGGTCGCACCCCGGTGAGGAACTCCTCGATCTCGTCGAGCGCCTCGCCGCCGCCGTCGCCGACCCAGGGGAAGTGGTCGACCCCCTCGAGCTCGACGTAGCGGCTGCCCTCGATCCGCTCTGCCAGCCAACGTGCGGCGCGGTAGTTGACGGCGTGGTCGCCGCGCCGCTGCAGCAACAGGGTCGGCGCCTGGATCAGCGGCAGCGTCTCGCGGACATCGGTGTCGAGGAAGGTCTTGAACAGCTGCTCGACCCGCAGCGGGCTCGCCGCCTGCCGCTCCAGCCGAGCTTGCGCCTCGCGGGCGCGCGGATCGGCCGCGAGGCTGGGCGAGAAGACGTCGATCGTCGCCCCCTGGCCCCAGAAGGGCGACATCAGCTCCGCGTTGGCTTCCAGCAGCGCCTCCTTGGAGGGCGCCCAGGGATAGTCCTCGGCCCAGGTCGAGCGCGCCATCGCCCCCCACAGCACCAGCGCCGAGGTGCGCTCGGGGTAGGTGGCGGCGAAGAGCATGCACATCGTCGATCCCTCCGACATCCCGAAGAGGGTGGCGCGCTCCGAGCCGGCCGCATCCATCACCGCGCGGGCATCGTCCATTCGCTCCTCCAGCGTCGCCCCGTCCGGCACGGGGTCCGAGAGGCCGACGCCGCGCCGGTCGAAGGGGATCACCCGGGCGAAGGAGCCGAGGCGACGCATGAAGTGGGCTTGCGCGGGGGTCTCCCAGAGCAGGTCGAGGTGGGAGACGAAGGGGAAGGCGACAACGAGGTCGATGTCGCCCTCGCCGAACACCTGGTAGGCAATGCTGGCGTCACCGCTGCGCGCGTATCGGGTCTGCGGTGGCATCGCCGGTCACACTACGCGGGGTCGGAGTGTCCCTCAAGCGCAGTGCGGGTTACTCCATTGCCCTGTGCCGGGCCGGACGTGGGCGCACTTCGCCACCGTACCGGTGGTCAAGTGCAGCAGGGTCTCGCCGCAGGAGTCGCCGAGCGCGACGTAACCGGCGCCGCGCGCCACCCCCGAAAACGCGGCGAGAGCCGCCAGGGCCGCGACGACCAGACCGTCGCCCGCCATGATCGAAGGGAGTTGAGCGCGGCGCCCCCGCTCATGTGCGGGGCTCTACCCGCTTGATGCGAAATTAATCCTGAGCGATCGCTCAGGACGCGCCTAGCTGGCCTCGTAGGCGGGCTCCGCCGCGCCCTGCGCAGCCTGTGCCTCCGCACCCTCCGGCATCGGCGTTTCTCGCATCACTACGACTGCGATCACGAAGGCCGCCGCGACCAGGGCGGCGCCGACCAGATAGGCGAGGTGGAAGCCCGAGTTGAGCGCGGCGTCGAGGCTCGACCCCGAGTCGCGCAGCCCGTCGGTGCGCTCGGTCGCCAGCGTCGCCAGCACCGCGAGGCCGATCGCGCCGCCGACCTGGGCGGCGGTATTGACTACGCCCGAGGCGAGGCCCGCGTCCTCGGGCGTGGCGCCCGACATCGCCAGCGTCATCAGCGAGGGGAACGAGGTGCCGATGCCGATGCCGACGATCAGCATCGGCGGCAGGATGTCCGCCAGGTAGTCGCCGTCGACCGGCGTCCGCGCGAACAGCAGCAGGCCGAGGCCGATCATCACCAGGCCCGGCAACAGCGTCCGCCGCGGCCCGAAGCGCATGATCAACTTCTCCGAGAAGCCGAGCGAGAGCGTGCCCATCACCATCGTCGCTGGCAGGAAGGCGAGCCCGACCTGGAGCGGGTCGTAGCCGAGGATCTCCTGCATGTAGAGGGCGCCGAGGAAGAACATCGAGAACATGCCGGCGACCAGCAGCGCCTGCGCGGCGTTAGCGCCGGAGACGTTGCGGGAGCGGAACAGGCGCAGCGGCATCAGTGGGTTGGCGATCCGCGCCTGGCGCCAGACGAAGGCCGCGCCCAGCGCCAGCGAGACGGCACCGAGGAGGAGCGTCTGGGTCGCGCCCCAACCGACCTCGGTGACCTCGAGGATGGTGTAGGTGCCGAGCATCAGCGAGGCGGTGATCAGCGCTGCGCCAGGGATGTCGGCGCCCTCGCCGAAGCCGATCCCCTCGTGAGGCTCGACCAGCCTCATCGCGAAGAAGGCGGTGAGCAGGCCGACCGGCAGGTTGATGAAGAAGATCCAGTGCCAGCTGATCGCCTCGGTGAGGAAACCGCCGGCGAGCAGCCCGATCGAGCCGCCGGCCGAGGCGACGAAGCCGTAGACGCCGATGGCCTTCGCTTGCTCGCGCGGCTCCGGGAACATCGTCACGATCATCCCCAGGATCACCGCCGAGGTGAGGGCGCCGCCGATCCCCTGCACGAAGCGCGCGCCGACTAGCATCTCCTGGCTCTGCGAGACGGCACAGAGCAGCGAAGCGGCGACGAAGATCGCCAGCCCGGTGAGGAAGACGCGGCGCTGGCCGATCAGGTCGCCGAAGCGGCCGGCCAGCAGCAGCAGCCCGCCGAACGGGATCAGGTAGCCGTTGACTACCCAAGCCAAGTTGCTCTGGGAGAAGCCGAGGTCGTCCTGGATCGAGGGCAGCGCCACGTTGACGATCGTGATGTCGAGGACGATCATCAGCATGCCCGCGCAGAGCACGTAGAGCGCGAGCCAGCGGTTGCGGTCTGGGGAGTCGGCCTGGGCGTTCATCGGGGGTCCTTCCGTCGAGTCTGGGTGGGCGGTTCTGCTGCCTTCACCCACTGAGACTCGGTGGGTGCCCGGAACTCATCGGTGGGGGACGAGGTTAGCTCGGGAGCTCCTCTGGCAAGCCGAAGCGCTCGAAGGCGGCCGCGAGGCGGCCGGGGTCGAAGGGCTGCTCCGGCAGCCTAGCGATGACCTCGCGGTCGGGGTCCTCGGTGGAACGGGTGAGGAAGGCGTCGACCTCGCTGATCTCGCTGCCGCGGAAGGTGAGGACATTGAGCGCGAAGCGCTCGTAGACCTCGGCGTCCTCGTCCCAGGTGTAGAAGGCGATCGCCTCCTGCCCGTTGGCGCGGACGCGCCGCGTCTTCCAGCGCCACGCTCCCGACATCGGCCAGCCGGCGAGGAAGATCGCGATCTCCCCGCGGCCGCGAAACCAGGTTTGCAGCGGCGGCATCGTGAAGGCGGCGTCTTCGGTCAGCATCGCGACCACCGCCTCGACGTCGCCCCGTTCCCAGGCGTCGACGTAGCTCTCGACCACCTCGCGCACGCTGTCGTCCCCGAGCGCGCGCAGGGTCTCCTGCTGACTGCGTTCGGGCGTCCGCTCCTCGACCGCGGCCCGCGCCCGCTGCAGGGCGCTGTTGATCGAGGCGGTGCTGGTGTCGAGCATCGCCGCCGCCTCCTTGGCGGAGAAGCCGAGCACCTCGCGCAGGATCAGGGCGGCACGCTGGTTGGCCGGCAGATGCTGGAGGGCGGCGACGAAGGCGAGCTCGACGCTCTCGCGCTGCTCGTAGCGGGCCTCGGGCGCGGCGTAGCCGTCCTCGACGCCCATTGCCTCGTCGGGATAGGGCTCGACCCAGGTCGACTCGACCAGCGGCTCGCCCGGGCCCCCGTGCGGGTCCGCCGGCGCGTAGTCGATCGGCAGCACCCGCTTGGGGCGGCGGCCGATCGCGTCGAGGCAGGCGTTGGTGGCGATTTTGTAGAGCCAGGAGCGCAGCGAGCTGCGCCCGGCGAACTTTCCCAGCCCGCGCCAGGAGCGCACCAGCGCCTCCTGCAGCGCGTCCTCGGCGTCGTGGGTCGACCCCAGCATCCGGTAGCAGTGGGCGTGCAGCTCGCCCCGGTGGGCCTCGATCAGCCGCTGAAATGCCGCTTCGTCGCCCCCCTGCGCCGCGGCGAGCAGCTCCGCCTCCTGTGCGGTCGCACCTATCGCATCGGAGCTCATCGCCCCCCAGGGTAGAGGGGCCGCGCAGCGCGCGAGGCTAAGCCGGCGCGGCGTCGACCGGGGAGGCCCAGACGCCGTCGAGGAAGGCGGCCAGCTCGCCGGTCAGCCGCTCGGGTCGCAGCCGCCACTCGAGAATCGAGTCCGCCTCGACGAGCGTCCCGTTCGGTAGCTCGTCCGCCAGCATCCCGGAGTCACTGAAGGGGTGGATCGGGTCGCGCGGGTGGCCGACGATCAGCGCTGGTTGCTCGATCCGGCGGCGCTCGTCGCGATGCGGCGCCGTCTCTCCCAGCAGCAGGCCCTCCAGCACCGCCCCCGAGGGGCTCGGGCTCTGCCGCACGAAGTCGAGACCGATGTCGAGCAGATGGTGCGTGCGGGGCACGACCGAGGTGACGCGGGAGAGCAGCTCGAAGACGGGCCGGGCCAGACGCAGGCCGAGCAGAAGCGGGGCGAAGGCGCCCGCTACCCCCGGCAGGGCGTTGTCGAGGACCGGCATCTCGATGAAGAGGGCGCGGACGCGCTCTGGTTCGTGCACCGCCAGCTCCAGGGCAACGTTGGCGCCGAGGGAGGTACCGCCCACGACCGCCGTCGGTTGCTCCAGGTGGTCGAGCAACGCCGCCAGCTGACGAGCGAAGAGGGGCATCGAGTAGAGCCGCAGGTCCTCGGGCCGGTCGGAGCGCCCGTGCCCGAGCAGATCGACGCACACGACCCGGTGGCCGTGCTCGGCCAGCGCCGGCCCCAGCCGCTCGAACATGCGCCGGTTCATCAGCAAGCCGTGGATCAGGACGAAAAGCCGCTCTCCCTCGCCGTAGGAGTCGTACTCGATGCGGTGGCCCTCGTAGAGGAACGCGCCGGTGGCGCGCATCTGACCGGTGGGCTGTGGCTTGGTTGCGGTGGGCATCTCAATTCCTTTGTGAGCGGGTCGCCGGGCGATAGCTTGCCAAGCGAGACGATTAGTTCCCGGCCGGGGACAGACCAAACACCGATTAATTTCGGCTGCGCCGCCGGTCTTTATGGGTGCAGATGCCGAAAGAACCTTCTAATCCCGTCGTCCACCTCGAGCTCCATACCGACGACCAGTCATCCGCCCGCGCCTTCTATGCCGGGCTCTGCGGCTGGCGCTCGCAGCGGATCGAGGCGGGCTGCGGGTCCTATTTAGCCCTGGAGCTGGGGCGCGGCTTTGGTGGTGGCATCGTCGAGTGCGATGCAACGCGACCCCTGTGGCTGCCCTACGTCGAGGTCGCCGAGATCCACGCCGCCACCGAACGGGCGTTTCAGCTGGGGGCGAGGGTGTTGCTGGAGCCGCGCGAGGGCCCGGCCGGCAGGCGCAGCGTTGTTTCCACCCCCGCCGGCGGCGAGGTCGCCTTCTGGCAGCCGAAGGGGTAGCAATGAACTCAACCTCAACCCGCAGTCCCCACCCTGCAAGAACAATCGTCAGGAGGATGATCGAAATGAGCTTGAGCGACAGCAAGGTCAGCGCGACGATCGCGGTCAGCGATCTGCAGCGAGCGAAAGAGTTCTACGAGGGCAAGCTCGGCCTCACGTCATCGGGCGGTAGCGAGGAGGCGCAGGTCGCCACCTACGCTTGCGGCGACGGCTCGGAGCTGATCGTCTACGCCTCCGAGCATGCCGGCAAGGCGACGGCGACGGTGGCAACCTGGGAAGTCTCGGACCTCGAGCAGCTCGTCGACGAGCTGAGCGCCAGGGGCATCGAGTTCGAGCAGTACGACGAGCCGCTGAAGACCGACGAGCGGGGGATTCTGCGCTCCGAGGAGGGCCTCGTCGCCTGGTTCAAGGACCCCGACGGCAACACCATCGCCGTCGGCCAGTTCGGCTGAGCCGTTTGCCGACGCCGGTGAGCCGCACGGGGGACAGCTCGACGACCGCGCGCTAGTGCGTGCGCGGTCGTCGAGTCCCCCTGTCCCCCTGTTAGGTCCCGACCGGAGGCCCCCAGTCCAGGCCCCCGGCCGGTGTGTCGGCTCTCCCTGGCTCTAGCTTGGAAAGCCGCTCTCTGAAACACCCTGTTCCGGAAGAAGTTGCGGCTGCGACAAGCGACTGGAACGCCCGCTAATCGCCCGCAAAGCGTTTGCGCAGCGCCTCCAGTCGCCGACCCAGCTCGACCTCGAAGCCGCGGTCCGTCGGTGCGTAAAAGCGGCGGTCCCGGAGCTCGGGCGGCAGCAGCGGCTGGTCGCTGACGCCCCCGGGCTCGTCGTGCGAGTAGCGATAGCCCTCGCCGCGCCCGAGCGCCTTCGCGCCTTTGTAGTGGGCGTCGCGCAGGTAGTCGGGGGGCGTCTTGGCGCCGTTCTCCCGTACCTCGGCTCGGGCGCGCCCGAGCGCCTTGCAGGAGGCGTTCGACTTCGGCGCTAGCGACAGGTAGACGGCCGCCTGGGCGAGGTTGAGGGCGCACTCGGGCAGTCCGACACGGTCGACGGCGCGGGCGGCGGCGTCGGCCACCAGCAGCGCCTGGGGGTCGGCATTGCCGACGTCCTCGGAGGCGAGGATGACCATGCGGCGGGCGATGAAGCGGGGGTCCTCGCCGCCCTCCAGCATCACCGCGAGGTAGTAGAGCGAGGCGTCGACGTCGGAGCCGCGAGTGGCCTTGATCCAGGCCGAGACGAAGTCGTAATGGCGGTCGCCCTCGCGGTCGTATTCGAGCGCCTTGCGCTGCAGCGCGTCCTCAGCGGCGGCGACGTCGATCGGCGCGCCGCGGGTGCGCTCGACCGCCCGCTCCAGCGCGGAGAGGGCGACGCGGGCGTCGCCGCCAGAGCGGTGCGCCAGCATCGCCAGCGCCGCATCCTCGACCGGCGGTGGTTCGGCGAGGCCGCGCTCAGGGTCGGTCAGCGCCCGCCGCAGCAGCTCCTCGACCTGCTCCGGGTCCAGCGGCCGCAGCTCGTAGATCTGGCAGCGCGAGAGCAGGGCCGAGTTGACCTCGAAGTAGGGGTTCTCGGTGGTTGCGCCGATCAACGTCAGCAGGCCCTCCTCGACTGCCGGCAGCAGCGCGTCCTGCTGGGCCTTGTTGAAGCGGTGGATCTCGTCGAGGAAGAGGACGGTGGCGCGACCGCTCGCCCCCCGCCGCTCCCGGGCTCGCGCGATCACAGCTCGGATCTCAGCCCGGCCGGCGTTGACCGCCGACTCCTCCTCGAAGGCGCCGTCCGCCCGCGCCGCGGCGATCCGAGCCAGCGTCGTCTTGCCCGACCCCGGCGGCCCGTAGAGGATCGCGCTGTGGGGGTGGCCGCTCTCGATCGCCACCCGCAGCGCCGACCCCGCGCCCAGCACGTGCTCCTGCCCGACGATTTCGTCGAGGTCGCGCGGCCGCATCCGCACAGCCAGCGGGGCGTCCGCTGTGGGGACGTCAGCCGGGCCCGCTTCGGGAGCATCGAAGAGCCGATCCGCCACAGGCCCAGTATGAGGGGCCGGGTAGTCGCCGCGCCGGCGTGGGAGGCCGGCTTCGATAGTCGCCGCGCCGGGGTGGGAGGTCGGTCTAGAGCTGGGTGGCGATCAGGCCGGCGAAGCCGACGACGAAGGTGACGAGCGAGCCGGTGCCCAGCCGCAGGATGGTGCGGTTCATCTCGTCGATGCGAACCCCGAGGTGGGCAACCGCGCCACGCAGTTCGCGGATGTCGGCATTAACCCCGTCCAGACGTCGATCAACTTCGTCGAAGCGGCGATAGACCTCTTCGAAGCGGCGTGACGTCTCGGCCCCCGCCTCCTCGAAGCGCCGTGCCGTCTCGGTCCTTGCCTCCTCGAAGCGCCGTGCCGTCTCGGTCCTTGCCTCCTCGAACCGCCGCGCGGTTTCCTCGCGGAAATCGTCGAGGCGCTCGTCGGTCCAGCTTTCCCTCATCGCCTCCATGATGGCACCGTAGCCGACAAGACGTTACGGGTCAGTACGCAAATCAAAAATGTGTGCAACGGCTTTCGCTCGTTCGATCGACGCGGTCCACCTACAATCGAGCGCATGGAGATCGCCACGCAGGCCCCCCCGTCCCAGTCCACCCTCGAGAGCTTCAGTCCGACGACCGGCGAGCTGGTCGGCTCGGTCGCGACGATCACGCCCGACCAGGTCCAGGGGGTCGTCGTCGACGTCGCCCGTATCCAGCCCGCCTGGGCGGAGCTGTCCCTGGCCGACCGCGCGACCTACATGCGCCGCGCCGCCGACGCGCTGCTCGACGACATCGACGAGATCGCCGAATTGCTCGTCAACGAGCAGGGCAAGCCGCGCGCCGAGGCCTACACGATGGAGCTGCTGCCGACCGTCGACGCGCTGCACTGGTGCGCAAAGGCTGGGCCAAAGATCCTCGCCGACGAGAAGGTCCGCATGTCGCAGGCTTTCCTGATGAGCAAGAAAGGCCGCTTCTCCTACGAGCCGATCGGCGTCGTCGGCGTGATCGCGCCCTGGAACTACCCATGGTCGATCCCCTTCGGCGAGGTGGCGATCGCGCTAATGGCGGGCAACGGCGTCGTGCTGAAGCCGGCCAGCCTGACGCCGCTGCTGGGTGAGGCGATCCGCCGCGTCTTCGAGAAGGGCGGCCTGCCCGAGGGCCTGGTTCGGGTCGTGCACGGCGGCGGCGCCGTCGGCGACGCGCTGGCGAAATCCAGCGCCGGCAAGATCTTCTTCACCGGCTCGGTTGAGGTCGGCCGCAAGGTCGGCGAGGCCTGCGCGCAGCAGCTGAAGGGCTCGGTCCTGGAGCTAGGCGGCAAGGACCCGATGATCGTCTGCGCCGACGCCGACCTCGACAACGCGATCTCCGGCGCCGTCTGGGGCGGCTTCGCCAACGCCGGCCAGACCTGCTCCGGGATCGAGCGCGTCTACGTCGTCCGCGAGGTCGCCGACCGCTTCGTCGAGGGCGTCGCCCGCGAGGCGCAGAAGCTGCGGCTGGGCGACCCACTCGAGTGGGAGACCGAGATCGGCCCGATGACCTCAGAGGGCCAGTACGAGATCGTCTGCGAGCTGATCGAGGACGCGGTCGCGTCC
The DNA here is from genome assembly GCA_963817945.1 of uncultured Solirubrobacterales bacterium. Classification (GTDB taxonomy): domain Bacteria; phylum Actinomycetota; class Thermoleophilia; order Solirubrobacterales; family 70-9; genus VRUE01. Next base: position 116,947 of record CAWFQH010000003.1, read on the forward strand.
GGCGCGACCAAGCTCTGCGGCGGTCCAGCCGACGTCGCCGGCCTACCGGGCAAGTTCGTCGCCCCGACCGTGCTGACCGGGGTCACGCACGAGATGCGGATCATGAAGGAGGAGATCTTTGGTCCTGTGCTGCCGATCGTCGTCGTCGACTCCGAGCAGGAGGCGATCGATCTCGCCAACGACTCCGAGTTCGGCCTCGGCGCCTCGGTCTGGACCAAGGACCGCCAGAAGGGGGCGCGGATCGCACGCCGGGTCGAGTCGGGGATGGTCTGGGTCAATGACCACTCCTTCAGCCACGGCGCATGCCAGTGCGCCTGGGGCGGGGTGAAGGACTCCGGCGTCGGCCGTTCGCACTCCAAATTCGGCTTCTACGAGTGCGTCAACATCAAGATGAACGCCTGGGAGCCGGGGCTGACCCGCGACTTCTGGTGGCACCCCTACGACCAGACGCTCGGCGAAGCGGTCCGCGCCTCGGCCAAGATCCTCTACGGCAAAGGCGCGACCCGCACCAAGGCGCTGCGCGAGGGCGCCGGCCCGCTGCTCGAGGTCGGCCGCCGCACGCTGCGCAAGAAGCGCTAGCGCTCAAGCCATCCCGGTAGGGGTTCCACTTAACTTTTTTTGAAAACAGGATTCGGCTGTCCGCCAACGGAGCCGCAAAAAAAGTACAAGACGTTCCACCCCTACCGGGATGGCTTGAGTGAGAATCGCAGCGTGAGTACGGCTATTGAGCTAAACGGCCTCCGGCGGGAGTTCGGCGAACGGGCGGCCCTGGACGGGGTCGACCTTTCGCTCGCCGCAGGTGAGACGCTGGTCGTGCTCGGACCCAACGGGGCGGGCAAGACGACGCTGCTGCGGATCCTGGCGACGCTGCTGCGCCCGAGCGGCGGCGAGGCTCGAGTCCTGGGCGCCAGCCTGCCCGGTGAGGCGTGGAAGGTGCGGGGGCGGATCGGCCTGCTCGGCCACGAGCCGCTCCTCTACCGCGACCTCAGCGGCCGCGAGAACCTGCGCTTCCACGCCCGCCTCCACGGTCTGCGCAGCGAGGCTGCCGAGCGCCGAATCGAGGCGCTGCTGACGGCGGTGGGGATGGAGCGCCGCGCCGACGAGCGCGTGGCCGAGCTCTCGGCCGGGATGCGCCAGCGGCTGGCGATCTGCCGCTGCGTCCTGCACGAGCCCGAGCTGCTGCTGCTCGACGAGCCCGACTCCAACCTCGACACCGCCGGCCGGGAGCTGGCGCGCGGGCTGATTGGGCCGGGGGAGGGCCGCACCCGCGTCGTCGTCACCCACGACCCCGAGCGCTCCCTGCCCGACGCCGACCGGGTGCTGCGGCTGGCGGTCGACGGCAGCGCCGAGCTGACCGAGGCGGCGTTGCGATGAGTGCCGAGGCGAGATCCCCGGCAGCCCTCCTCACGCCCTCCGCGGTCGCCTTCCGCGCCCTCCTCGGCAAGGACCTGCGCACCGAGCTGCGCACCCTGCAGTCGCTGCCCGCGATGGCGCTCTTCGCCGTCACCACCTTCGTCATCTTCCGCTTCGGCCTCGACCGCACGACGCTCTCCGGCAGCCTCGCCGCCGGCGTTCTCTGGGCGACGCTGCTGTTCGCCGCGATCCTCGGCATCAACCGGCTCTTCGTCGCCGAGCGCGAGGAGGGCGGCTTCGACGCGATCCGCCTGGCGCCGATCGACCGCACCGCCCTCTTCGCCGCCAAGGCGACGGCGCTGCTCGTCTACCTGCTCGTCCTTGAGCTGATCGTGGTGCCGGTCTTCGCCGTCTTCTTCCTCGACTCGGCGGCGGCGCTGGCACCTCTCGCAGTCGTGCTCCTCCTGGCCGACCTCGGCCTCGCCGCGACCGGCACGCTGATCTCCTCGATGGCGGTCAACTCGCGTGCCCGCGACCTATTGGTGCCGCTGGTCCTGCTGCCGCTGGTCGTGCCGCTGATGATCGCCGCCACCGGCGCCAGCGAGCCGCTGCTGGAGGTGGGCGGTCCCGCCTACGACCGCTTCGGCACCTGGCTGGCGGTGCTCGGTCTATACGATCTGGTCTTCCTCCTCGTCGGATACGCGGTGTTCGACTTCCTGCTGGAGGACTGAGGCGCCCCTTCCCTCAGACCGAGCAGAACGCATGTACGGCAAAGGTCTCAGAGCCCTCTCGATCGCCACCGTGGCGACGCTCGCCCTCGCCCTCTCGCTGGTCTTCTTCTACGCGCCGCTCGATGCCGACCAGGGCTTCATCCAGAAGATCTTCTACCTGCACGTGCCGCTGGCGATCGTGGCGCTGCTCGGCTTCGTCGCCGGTGGCGTCTTCGCGATCCTGCACCTGCGCAGCGGCGACTCGCGCTGGGACGCCTACTCCTACGTCTCGATCCACATGTCGGTGATCTTCGGCGTCGCCGTCCTGATCACCGGCGCGATCTGGGCCAAGGCCTCGTGGGGGCACTGGTGGGTCTGGGACGAGCCGACCCTGGTCAGCTTCCTGATCGTCTTCCTCCTCTACGCGACCTACTACCCCTTCCGCTACGCGATCGAGGACCGCGAGCGCCAGGCCCGCTACGCGTCGGTGTTCGCGATCACGGCCGGGGCCTTCGTGCCGCTCAACTTCATGGCGGTGCGGCTGGCCGAGAGCCTCGTCCACCCGCGCACCTTCGCCACCGCCGAAGGCGGCCTGCCGGGATCGATGATGCTGACCTTCCTCGTCTGCCTGGCGGCGATGGCGCTGCTCTGGGTGACCCTGGTCAAGTTCGAGCTGACCGCGAAGAGCGCCTCGGGGCAGCTCAAGCGGCTGCGCCGCGCCCTCGACGCGCCGGCGCCCGGCGGCGGCTCCCGCGTCGCGCCGGAGGTGAGCTGATGGCCCTGGCCGAGCTCCTTCCCCTCGCCGCCCCGGCGCTGCCGCTCGACGAGGCCGGCAAGTACGTCGCCGGCGCCTACATCGTCTTCCTGGTCCTGATCGTCGTCTACGTGGCGATCATGGCGGCGAAACTGCAGCGGATCGAGCGCGAGCTGCGCGAGCTGGCCGGCTTCGCCGAGCAGCGGACCAATGGCGAGGCCCCCGCGGCAGACTCCGAAAGGGTGAGCGCCGATGTCTGAGCTTCTCGCCCTCGGCGTCTCCCACAAGACCGCTCCGCTCGACCTGCGCGAGCGCCTCTCGCTGACTGAGGGCCGCGCGGTCGGCGCCCTGCACGAGCTGACCGCGGCCGAGGGCATCCACGAGGCGGCAGCGATCTCGACCTGCAACCGCACCGAGCTCTACCTGGTCGTCTCCGACCCGGTCGAGGCCGAGTCGACAGCGCTCGGCGTGCTGACCCGCCAGGCGGAGATCCGCCCCACCGAGCTGCTCGGCCACCTCTACTCGCTGCGCTCCGGCGAGGCCGCCCATCACCTCTTCCGGGTCACCGCCGGGCTCGACTCGATGATCGTCGGCGAGGCCGAGATCCAGGGCCAGGTCAAACGCGCTTACGAGCTTGCGCTGGTCGAGGGCGCGACCGGCCCGATCCTCAACCGCCTCTTCCGCGGTGCCCTCGCCGCCGGCGGGCGGGCCCGCGAGGAGACGGCGATCGGCGAGCAGGGGGTATCGATCTCCTCGGTCGCGGTCGAGCTGGCGCAGCGCACCCTCGGCGACCTCAGCGAGAAGCCGGGTGCTGGTGATCGGCGCCGGCGAGACCGCCGAGCTGGTCGCCCAGGCGCTGGTCGCTCGCGGCGTCGCCACCGTCTTCGTCGCCAACCGCCACTACGACCGCGCGATCGGGCTCGCCCAGCGCTTCGGCGGCGACGCCGTCCGCTTCGAGGAGCTGCCCGAGCAGCTCGCCGCCGCCGACATCGTCGTCTCGGCGACCAACTCGCCACACCACATCGTCGAGCGCGACGAGCTCGAGCAGGTGATGGAGAGCCGCGACGGGCGGCCGCTGCTGCTGGTCGACATCGCCGTGCCGCGCGACATCGAGCCGGACTGCCGCGAGATCGCCGGCGTCAGCCTGCACGACATCGACGACGTGCAGCAGATCGTCGAGCGCAACACGAGCGGCCGCGAGGCCGAGGCGCGGCGGGCCGAGCCGATCCTCGCCGCCGAGCTGGATCGCTTCGAGCGCTGGCTCGGTTCGCTGGAGGTAGTGCCGACGATCGCCTCGCTGCGCGAGCGCGCCGACGAGATCGTGCGGCGGGTGCTGGCCGAGAACGAGGCCCGCTGGGAGGAGCTCAGCGACAGACGATCGCGAGCGGTTGGGCACGATGACGAGGGCGATCGTCTCCCGCCTCCTGCACGAGCCGACCGTGCGGATGAAGCGCTCGGCCGGCAGCGACAGCGCCTACCTCTACGTCAGCGCCCTGCGCGAGCTGTTCGGCCTCGACGCCGACACCGAGCCGGAGGGCGAGGCGGAGTCGAACGTAACCGAGCTGCGCCGTCGCAAGAGCAGTTGACGATCCGCATCGCCACTCGCAACAGCGCTCTCGCCTTGGCCCAGGCACATCTCGTCGCCGACATGCTTGGGGGCGCGGAGCTGGTTGAGGTCTCCTCGGATGGCGAGCCGGGCGACAAGGAGCGCTTCGTGCGCGGCGTCGAGCGGGCGCTGCTGGACGGCGAGGCCGACGTCGGCGTCCACTCGGCTAAGGACCTGCCGGCGCGGATGCCCGAGGCGCTGGCGATCGCCGCCGTGCCGGCCCGCGAGGACCCGGCCGACGTCTGGATCGGCGTGGGGGCGGCTCTCGACGACGTGCCGGAGGGCGCCAGCGTCGGCACCGCCAGCCTGCGCCGGCGCGCGCAGCTTCTGGCCGCACGTCCGGACCTGCGGGTCGAGGAGCTGCACGGCAACGTGGACACTCGCCTGCGCAAGCTCGCCGAGGGAGAGCGCGACGCGATCGTCCTCGCCGCGGCCGGCCTGCGCCGTCTCGGCCGCGAGGCCGAGGCGAGCTTCGCCATTCCCGGCGAAACGATGACGCCGGCGGCCGGACAGGGGGCGCTGGTCGTGCAGACCCGGGCCCGAGATGAGGAAGCGACGAGCACCGCTGCCGCGATCGGCGACGAGACGGCGCTGCGCGAGCTGACCGCCGAGCGCGCCGTCGTCGCGCTGCTCGATGCGACCTGCGCCTCGCCGATCGGTGTGCATGCGCGGCTCACTACCGATGGGGAGGGCGGCACCGAGAAATTTCTCTCGATCGAGGCTTTCGTCGGTCTGCCGGACGGCAGCGAGTGGATCCGCGACCGCGTCGAGGCGGACCCCGCAGCCGCCGGAGCCCAGCTCGCCGAGCGACTGATCGCCGTCGGCGCCCGCGACATCCTCGACCGCGCCGAGGAGTGGAACAGCAGTGACTGAGGTTATGCACGCCATGCATGCAAAAACTCAGGCACTGTGGGGGACGGGGGCGTTGGTATGAGCGCCCGGCCCGGAGTCGTCTACCTGGTCGGTGCCGGCCCGGGGGACCCGGGGCTGATGACGGCCCGCTCGCTGGAGCTGATCGCCGGCGCCGAGGTGATCTTCTACGACCGTCTGATCCCGCCGGGTGCCCTCGACTGCGCCCGCCCCGACGCCGAGCTCATCTACGTAGGCAAGGCCCCCGGTAAGCCCTCCATGCCGCAGGAGGAGATCGAGGAGCGACTGGTGGAGGCGGCGCGGGCGGGGAAGAGCGTGGTGCGGTTAAAGGGGGGCGATCCCTTCGTCTTCGGGCGCGGCGGGGAGGAGGGGGAAGCGCTGCGCGCGGCCGGAATTGAGTTCGAGATCGCCCCCGGCGTCACCGCAGGGGTCGCAGCGAGCGCCTACGCCGGCATCCCGGTCACCCACCGCGACGACGCCTCGGCAGTCGCCTTCGTGACCGGGCATGAGGACCCGGAGAAGGCAGAGACCGCACTCGATTGGGAGGCGCTGGCCCGCTTCCCCGGCACGCTCGTCTTCTACATGGGCGTCAAGCGACTCGGCGCGAACGCGGCGGCTTTGATCGAGGCGGGGCGCAACCCGGAGGAGCCCGCGGCTGCGGTCGAGCGCGGCACGATGCCGGGTCAGCGGACTGTCGTGGCGAAGCTGGGGACCCTGGCCGAGGCGGTCGAGCACAACAAGATCGGCACGCCGGCGCTGATCGTGGTCGGCCCGGCCGTGGCCCGGCGTGAGTCGCTTGCGTGGCTCGAGCGGCGGCCGCTGCACGGCCGCCGGGTCGTCGTCACCCGCGCCCGCGCCCAGGCGAGCGGCCTCGCCGCGACGCTGCGTGGTCTGGGGGCCGAGGTCGTCGAGCTGCCGGCGATCCGGATCGAGCCGCGGCTGGAGAGCGAGGAGGTGCGACGGGCGGTCGAGCGGATCAGCGAGTACGCCCTGATCTGCGTCACCAGCCCGAACGGCGCCCGTCTGCTGTTCGAGGCGCTGACCGGGGCCGGGCTCGATGCACGGGCGCTGAGCGGGACGAGACAGGTAGGAGACGGAAAGGGGCCGACGATTGCAGCGATCGGGCCCGGCACGGCCAAGGCGTTGGCCGAGCACGGGATCCAGGCCGACATCGTCCCCGAGCGCTTCGTCGCCGAGGGCCTCATCGAGGCGCTGGAAGGGGTCGAGGTCGTGGGTTCGAAAGCCCTCGTCGCCCGCGCGGCCGAGGCGCGCGACGTGCTGCCCGACGCCCTGCGCGAGCGCGGAGCGGAGGTCGACGTCGTCGCCCTCTACGAGACGGTGCGCGACGAGCCGGACCCGGTTGCGGTCGAGGCGGCCCAGGCCGCCGACTACGTCACCTTCACTTCCTCCTCGACCGTCCACAACCTGACCGAGGCGCTCGACGACCGCTTCCCTCGCGACGCCCGCGTCGTCTCGATCGGCCCAATCACCAGCGAGGCTGTTCGGGCCGCCGGCCTCGAGGTTCACGTTGAGGCCAAGCGCCACGACGTCGACGGCCTGATCGAGGCACTGCTCGCCGACGCCAAGCCGTGAGTTTCGGCTCCCCCCATCGGCACTACCGCATCACCGACTCGACCAACGCCTGCGCCCGCGAGCTGGTCGAGACCGGCGCCCCGCACGGGACCGTCGTCACCGCCGCTGAGCAGACCGCGGGGCGGGGGCGCCAGGGCCGGGCCTGGACGGCGCCGGCCGGGAAGGGGCTGCTCTACTCGGCGATTCTGCGCCCGCTCGACGAGCGCCACCTGCTGCTGCCGCTCTCGGTCCCACTCGCCGTCTGCGAGGTGGCCGAGGGGCTTCGCCCCGGCATCGAGTGCGCGGTCAAGTGGCCCAACGACGTCTGGCTGGAAGAACGCAAGCTTGCGGGCATCCTGACCGAGGCCAAGATGCCCGGGCAAGACTCAGCGGTTGCGACTGGCGAGCTTGGCCGGGCATCTCTACAGCCGCAGGACGGCTGGGCGGTGATCGGTGTCGGCCTCAACCTGGCGGTGGCGCCAGAGGAATTCCCCGACGAGCTGCGCTGGCCCGCGGTCTCGCTCGGCGGCGGCGTCGAGCCGGAAGCGGCCCGCCGCGCCCTCGACCGCGCCCTCGACTGCTGGGTTGGCGCAAAGCGCGAGGAGGTTCTCGCCGCCTGGCGCTCGCGCGACGCGCTGCGGGGCCGCGAGGTCTCCTGGGACGGCGGCTCGGGAGTAGCCGAAGGGATCGAAGACTCGGGCGATCTAGTCGTCGTCGCCGGCGACGACCGGCTCGTCCTCGGCGCCGGCGAGGTCCACCTCCGGCTCTGAGCCGTTCTCGCCGGCTTTCTTAGCCGCCCGCGCTGCGCGCCCGCTCGGTTTGGCGCCGTTCTCGCCATCGCCGGACTTGCCTTTTTTGCGCTTGCGCCGCCGTTTGCCGCCTTTGGGGAAGTTGCGCAGCAGTTCGCGCGCGGTCGCTGACGGTTTCCGGGCCATCCGCATCCGTGCCCCGCGCAGCACCTCCTCGCCTTCGGGCGTGTGCGAGACGGCCGCGGCCAGCAGCGCCACCGCCAGACGGCGGTCCTGTTTGCGCGAGGCGTGGACCAGCCGCCGCGCGTTGCGCCCGTGCGCTCGCCCGGAGGAGTTGACGAGCAGGCCCAGCAGTCGCTTCGTCTCCGGCCAGCGCTGCACCGCATACTCTTCGTGCAGCTCACGCGTGTAGGAGGCGAGCCGCCAGACCCAGGCCTGCGCCTGATCGCGCCGCCCGATCCGTTTGTCGACCAGCGCCTGCAGCAGGCATTTCGTCCCCGCCCGCTTGTCGTCGCGACTCCAGCTGCCGACGATGTCGATCGCGTCGTCGAATGCCTCGGCGTCGCGCAGGTCGGCTATCTCCCCCAGCGCTTTCAGTCGCAGCTGCGAGTTGCGGTTGCGCTGCACGCAGGTCAGCAGGAAGCGGCGCCGCAGCTCTTTCGTGCGGTCGTTCTGCAGCATCGAGCGCGCCCGCCGCCAGTTCTGCGGGTTGACCCGGGCGCCGGCCAGCGCCGCCCAGGCGTGCTGCTCGGGGTAGTCGAGGTTCTCGACCGCGATCCGCCACAGCTCCCGTTCCAGCACCTGGGTGCGGCGTTCGGAGTCGTTCGAGACGGGGACGATCCGCCGCTCCACCCGCACCCGGCGCCCGCGACCGCGCCGCACCGGCCCGACCACGATCGCGCCACCGCGGTAGACCTCGCGGTCGAGCAGGCTGTGCAGGGTGACGATCGTCTCGTCGTGGGTGGTCGCGGGGTGGACGAAGTCGATCACCAGCCCGGCCTCCTTGCCGGGCGCGCGCCGCGTCACGCGGCCCACCCGCTGCTGGTAGATCCGCCGTGAGGCGGTCGGCGCCAGGTGCATGCAGATCGTCGCCCGCGGTGAGTTCCAGCCCTCGGCCAGGAGCATCGCGTTGCAGAGCACGTCGACCTCGCCGCGCTCGAAGCCGGCCAGGATCTCGGCCAGTTCGCGCTTCGGCGTCTCGCCGGAGACGGCGCGGGCTCTGATCCCCTGCCCCTGCAGCGCCTTGGCGACGTTCTTCGCGTGCTGGACGCCAGCCGTGTAGAGGACACCCGGCGTCTTGCTGAAGCGCGTCTTGTAGAGATCGGCGATGGCGACGTTGAAGGGCTCCTGGTCGAGCAGTGCGGCCAGCTCCTCCTGGTCGAAGTCTTGGTCGACCTCGCCTTTTCGCAGCGGCACCTTGGCGATCGTCCGCACGCCCGGTCCGGGGGGAATGCGGATGCAGCGAAGCGGCGCGATCACACCGCGGCGTGCCGCCTGAGCGAGGTCGAAGCGCGAGGTCTGGGTCGGGAAGAGGTCGGCGACGTGGCGGGCGATCAGGGCCCCGGTCGCGGTCATGCCGATGAAGACCGGACCGGTCCAGGCGCGGATACAAGCGCTCGTTTTCTCCCCCAGCGCGGTGTGCGCCTCGTCGCAGATCACGATCGAGTAGGCGTCGGAGACTTTCTTATGGTTGCGGACGAACCACTGGTAGGTCTCGACCGTCACCGGCCCTTCGGCGTCGTCGCGGTCGCCGAGCAGCGGCGGGCGCAGCCGCTCCTTGTAGCCGCGGTCGGAAATCTCGCCGATGAACTGGTCGACCAGGTTGCGGCGGTGGGTGAGGATGAGGACGCCGCCGGTGCGGGTGGCGTCGATGAAGCCGACCGCGGCGACGGTCTTGCCGGCCCCGGTCGCGTGCTCGAACCAGAAGCGGCGCTCGGCGCCAGGGTCCTCGGCCGCCTCGGCGACCGGCTCTTCTTCTTCGTCGGTGGCTGGGGCTTCCTCCCAGTCCTGCGGCTCCTCGTCGGGGGCCAGCTCGTCGGGCTCCTCGTCCTCCTCGGAAGAAGGCTCACCGTCCTGACCCGCGTCGGCGGATTTCTCGCTCTCCGCGGCGGCGGGCGGAGCAGCGCCGTTCTCGGCGGCGGTCTGCTGCTCGGCCATGAGCTCGGTCAGGGTGCCGGAGAGCGCGTCGACCTGGTGCGGGTTTAGCTCGGCGCCGTCACGCAGCTTCGGTGGCTCGTCGGCCAGCAGTCGCTCCAGCCCGAGCAGCAGCGAGAAGTCCCGCCGCCACTGGATCGAGGGATGCTCGGCGCCAGCGTCGAGCTCCTTCAGCGCCGCGTCGAGGGCGCGCCGTCGCGCCGTCCCGGGGGCGAGCGCCTCGGGCCCCTCGCCGTCGAGCAGCAACGGCTCGCGGGCAAAGTCGGACGCCCGCTCGATGTCGGCGCCTGAAGGAACTGCCGCCTTCGCGGCAACTTCGCTGGTCTTGGCCATAAGCCTGTGGGTTCCTTCCCACGGCGACGCCGCGCGCGCCACCGGGAAGAGTTAACGAGGATGCCGGGAGTAGGTGGTTCCTCCATCCCCGGCGATCTCGAGCGGGTCCGCATACGGACGAACCCGACAGACGTATTGTAAACAGGGAACCCAGATGAATGATTTCGCTGCCGGGATCGACCGGACGACGCGGCCGGCGCAACGCTGGATCGGCACCTGTCCCCTCGCGCTCACTCTCCTCGCATTCGCACTCCTTGCGGCCGGATGCGGCTCCTCGTCTGACGGCGAGAGCGGCGCCCATCCCGACTACGACAAGGCCCTTGCCGGGGCGCCGCCGCCCCTCGCAAGGCTGTACGAGCACGCGAACCGCCTCCTGTCCGGCGGCGTCGATGCCTACGAGGAGCGGATCGCGGCGCTGCGCGGGTACCCGGTCGTGGTCAACGTCTGGGCCTCCTGGTGTGGGCCGTGCCGCTTCGAGTTTGCGCACTTCCAGCAGGCCGTTGCTCGCTACGGCGAGCGGGTGGCGTTCCTCGGCGTCGACAAACAGGACTCCGACGATCTCGCCCGCAGCTTCCTGCGCGAAAGGCCGGTTCCCTATCCCAGCTACACCGACCCGGACGAGGAGATCGTCGAGAGCATCGACGACGGGGCCGCGGCGCGCGGCCTCCCGGCGACCATCTTCTACGACCGCGACGGGGCGGTCGTCTTCTCGAAACTCGGCCAGTACGACGACGAGGCCGAGCTGCAGGCCGACGTAGAGCGGTACGCGCTCGGGGGCGACGCGAAAAGCGGATAATCGAACCGTGGACGTCTTCGTCGTCATCGCCCTGGCCGCGATCGTCGTCCTGCTCGCCGAGCTGCTGCTGCCGACCGGCGGCGTGCTGGCCGCGCTCGGGGCGCTGGGGCTGATCGCCGCCGGCGTCGTCGCCCTCACCGTCGACTCCGACTCCAGCGCCAGCGACTGGGCGGGACCCGGGCTGATCACCCTCGGCGTGCTCTCGCTCCTCAGCGCTTACGTCGTCGGCCGCAAAGTTCTCGCCGCCCATCGCGACGAGCCCGTCCGCACCGGCTCCGAGGAGCTGATCGGCGCCCGGGCGGAGGCGCGCACCGCGCTCGACCCGGAGGGGCAGGTGTGGGTCGAGGGAGCGCTCTGGCGGGCGCGTCTATCCGGCGACGGAGCGTCGCTGCGTCCGGGAGATAGAGTCACGGTCGAGTCGGTCGACGGGCTCACCCTGACCGTCCGGCCGGAGTTGCCGACCCAGTCCCCGGCAGAAGGAGCAGGCTGATGGAAGCAGCGCTCGTCGTTCTCGTCGTCCTGGCGGTCTTCGTCCTGATAGTGCTCGGCACCGCGGTGCGGGTACTGCGCGAGTACGAGCGCGGGGTCGTCTTCCGCCTCGGCCGGCTGATCGCCACCAAGGGCCCTGGGCTGATCCTGCTGATCCCGTTGATCGACCGCATGGAACGCGTCGACCTGCGCACGGTGACGCTCAACATCCCGCCGCAGGAGGTGATCACCCGCGACAACGTCCCCTCCAGCGTCAACGCCGTCGCCTACTTCCGGGTGGTCGACGCCAACCGCTCGATCGTCGAGGTCGAGAATTTCCTCCTCGCCACCTCACAGATCGCCCAGACGGCGCTGCGCTCGGTGCTCGGCAAGGCCGAACTGGACCAGCTGCTCTCCGAGCGCGAGCGGCTCAACGAAGAGCTGCAGAAAATCATCGACGAGTCGACCGAGCCCTGGGGGGTGAAGGTGACCGCGGTCGAGATCAAGGACGTCGAGATCCCCGAACAGATGCAGCGGGCGATGGCGCGCCAGGCCGAGGCCGAGCGCGAGCGGCGGGCCAAGATCATCAACTCCGAGGGCGAGTACCAGGCGGCGCAGAAGCTCACCGACGCCGCCGACATCATCAGCACCAACCCGGCCTCGCTGCAGCTGCGCTACCTGCAGACGCTGCTGGAGATCGGCAGCAACCAGAACACGACGATCGTCTTCCCGCTGCCGATGGACGTGCTCGAGCCGTTCATCCAGGGCGGCAACGGACGGACGAAGTCGCCGCCGCGGACCGGACCGAGGCCGGCGCCCCCGCCCCCACCCGAGCCCGAGTCTGACTTCTCCACCGCGCCGGACCCCGACGATCTGCCCCCTTCGAGAGCCTGAGCCCGTATCCCTCGTCGTGCGGCGCCAGTGAAGACGGACTCGCGACGAGCGAACCTTGAGCACACCTGAGATACGCACCGATCAGTTGACCGGGCTGCGGACGATTCTTGCTCCCGGGCGGGCCGACCGACCGCACGGCTTCAAGCCGGCGGCGACCGAGCAGAAGGGTGCGGAGAGCTGTCCCTTCTGCGAGGGGCGCGAGGACCGCACGCCGGCGGAGGTCTACGCGGTGCGACCGGGGGGCGGCGCGGCCGACATGCCCGGCTGGACCAGCCGCGTCGTGCCGAACCTCTACCCGGCCCTGGGCGAGGGTGGGGAGCCGCACCGCGACAGCGCGCCGGAGCTGTTCGTTTCGCGCCCAGCCGACGGCGGTCACGAGGTGATCGTCAACGCACCGGAGCACGTCACCGCGATGGCCGAGCTGAGCGAGGAGCGCTTCGCTGGAGCCGTCGCCACCTGGCGCGAGCGGATGCGTGCTCACTCCGACGCGGCCTACGTCCAGCTGGTCGTCAACGAGGGCGCCGGCGCCTCGCTTCCCCACACGCACGCCCAGCTCTACGCGCTCCCTTTCGTGCCGGCGCAGGTGGCGCGAGAGCGCGAGCGGGTCGGAGCTTACGCCGAACGGACGGCAGGGCGCGACCTGCTCGGCGACGTTCTGGTCGAGGAGGTGCGCCGCCGCGATCGCCTTGTCGCGATCGACGACGAGGCGGCGCTGATCTGCCCCTGGGCCTCGCGCTCTCCTTACGAGCTGCGGGTCGTGCCGCGCGGCGAAGCCCCTCGCTTCGAGGACGACGACGGCGGCGCCGCGATGCTGCGCACGGCGCTGCGTCTCCTCGCCGAGCGCTTCGACGGCTCGCCGGAGCTGAACCTCTGGGTGCGTACCGCCCCGCGCGGCGCCGAGCAGTTCCGCTGGCACGTCGACATCGCCCCGAAGCTCACCACCAAGGCCGGCTTCGAGCTCGGCACCGGCGTCGACATCAACATCTACTCGCCGGAGCGAGCTAGCGTCGACCTGCGCGACGCCGAGGCTGCTGCCTGACGCATTTGGGTTTCCCCTTAACCTTGCGGCGGACGAAGCCTTTCCGGCACCGTTTGACGCAGGTCAGCTTGCCGGCGCTCCGCACTTTCACAAAGCCGGGCCTGCACGACGGTGCGGTCGGTTCCCCCGTAGGCGGCGGCGGGTCGGCTACCGGTGGAACCGGTTCGGGCGGCGGCGGCGGCGGCGGTGGGGGCGGCGGCGGCGCCGCCGCGGTGGTGAAAGCGACGTCGTCGCCCTCCTCCGTACCCGCATTGGTGCTGACGACGAGGCGGTAGTGATAACCCGTGTCGCTTGGCAGCCCTTGGAGGGTGACTTCCTGAGTCACCTCGGTGTTGACGGGCCCCGGTTTGGGCGCACAGGGAACGCTCGTGCCGTAGGACGAGGTGGTGCCGTACTCGAAGTGGCAGTCGCTGACCGTGCCGCCATGCGGGTTGACCCTGCCGACGAGGGTCGCGGCGTTTTCGGTTACGTCGGTTGCGGGATCGGTGGTGACGGTGGGCGGCACGCTCGGCAGCGTCGTGAATGTGCGTGTGCCGCCGGTGGTCGTCCCGGCGTGGCTCGTCGCGACGGCGCGGAAGTGGTATTTCGTCGCCGGCGACAGCGCCGAGAGGAGGGCGCTGACGGCGACGTTGCTGCTCCCGTCCGGTTTGCTCGAGCACCCAATCGTGGTCGGGTTCGCGAAGCCTTCGGCGAGGAACTCGGCGTCGTCGACGTACTCGAACTCGCAATCGAGGACGGCGTGCCCTTTGGCGTTGATCGTGGCCTGGAGAGTCGCTCTCTGCTGGGCAACCGAGGAGGCGGGGTCGGTGGTGACGACCGGCGGGCTGATGGTGACCCTGTCGAAGACGAAGAGTTGGTTTTTGGAGCCCAAGTAGAGCTTGTGCGACGTTGCGTCCGCAGCTAGTTGTGGCCCGGTAAGGGCTCCGAGGGCTAAGGCGTTGGTGGTCAGGCCCGCACCAAAGTCGTCGAATTCCACGCCAGAGGAGTTGTAGGCGACCACGTGGTGGTTGCCCCCGTTCGGGAGGTCGCTGACGAAGACATCGTCGGTGCCCGGGTCGGCCGCGACGCCGGCGGCGCCGCGGCCGCTCTGCAGGGTCGAGGCGTACGCATAGCCGCTGCCGCTATCGACGAACTTGAGGACGCGATCGGGGGCGAGGTCGACGATGTAGAGGTCATCATCGGAGTCGATGGCGACGCTCGTGGGCTGGCCAAAGGCGCCGCCCGGGCAGCCGGTACAGACGATCGTTTCCTGCAGCGTGCCCGAAGAGTTGAATACCTGGACGGAGTTTGTCGCCGCGTTAGGGAAGTAGAGGAGGCCATCGGAGTCGGCGGCTATTTGGGGGGCTGCTTCGGTATCGCTTGTCGCGAAGTTGCCGCTGGAGACGCCGGTGGACGAGAAGATGTCGATCCGCGGCGTGCCGAGTTTCCCGATGGGCGTTTGAAGCGCTATCTCGGCGCCGTAAATGCCCTGGGTCAGGGGATTGATGGCGACCCCCGAGAAGAAGGCGCTGCCGGCGCCGCCAAAATTGCCGGTGATCATCCCGGCGGGTGTCAACCGGCGTATCTCCCCGGTGTCCGTTTGGCTCCGCGCGATGATCGCGACGTAGATGTCGTGGCTGACCTGATTGACCGCGATGCCGTGTGGCGCTTCGGCGCCGAGGGGAAGCGTCGATTTGGTGGTCGAGAGCTCGTAACCAGTCGCTGCGCCCGCCGGGGCAGCGAGGAGGAGTGGCACGGCAATCGCGATCGTCGCAATTCTCGCCAAGGCCGCACCGCCCTGCCTGACGGCGAGTTTCCCTCGTCTGCTGTTCATCCTGACCCCCCGCTCGTGAAACCGTGCCGACCCCGCATTACAAACTGGTCTGTTTTTAGCAGGTCGGGAGTTGGGCGCGGGCGGGCTTAATTGGCGCTTCATCCAGCGAAGCGCAACGGTAGGCTCGGCCGTAGTGGCGCCCGACCCCCGTCCGATCCCGCGCTTCATTGCCGATTCGACGCAGGAGGGAATCCCGCACGGCCGCTTCGCCGAGCGGCTCGCTGCCGAGCTCGGGGCCGCCTGCGAGGCTGCGGACTTGCCCACCGGGACCACCGTCCCTGCAGAGTTCGAGTGGTTTCCAGGGCGGGCCTGGGGCGGGCGGGTCTGGGTCCCCGCCACTGTGCGAGCCGAGGGCCCCGAGGGAATGCTGGAGCTGTACGGGCATGTTTCCTACGTGCAGCCCGAGGACGGCGAGCCGGGGGACTTCCGCGCCGCCGTCGAGTTCACCGACGTCCTCGCCGAGGACAACCCCGACTGGCGCATCGACCTCAACGACGAGGTAATCGGCCGCTGGCGCGGCGAGAACGGGCGGGCCGGCGCTGTCACGCTGGTCTGGGGACGGCCGCTGGTGCGGGGCGCCGTCGCCGCCACCGCCGAGCTGGAGGCGCTGACGGTCGACCAGGAGGCGATCTCCAGCGAACGCTTCACGCTGATTGCGCTCGACGCGCTTGAGGGCTACGGCGACGACCTCTTCCTCGAGGTCACGCTCTGGAGTGCCCGCGCGCAGCCGTTAGCGTCGGAGAGCCTCTACGCGTAGCGGGGCCGGAGGCCGAGGAGCTCGGCACCGGTTGGCTTGCCGCCGGGTCAGCGCGGGGCCGCAGCCGCGGCCAGCGCGGTCATCGGCTCAACCTTGGCGCTGGCGAGTCCCCGCACGACGACGGTGTCGAGGGCGACGTAGGTGCCCAGCTGCCGCTGCGCCTCCTCTGCATCGCCGGCGGCGACCCCGACCGTCCCCTCGGGCTCACCGAGGCGGTCGAAGTGGTTGCGGTAGCCGTCGTGGAGGTCACGGTAGAAGGACTCCTCCTTGGCGAGGCGGGTGGCTGCTTCCTCGCCGACGGCGGTTCGGACGTAACCGAAGACGGGTGGCGCCTCGCGGCCGGCTTCGCGCGCTCCCTCCTCGACCCGCTGCCGGGCGCCGGCGGCGAACTCCGGCGTCATCCAGTTGAAGAAGGCGCCGTCGAACTCGGCCCCGGCCAGGGCGCACATCTTCGGTCCCATTGCGGCGAGAACGAGACGGACGCCGGGCAGGCGCTGGCGCAGCTCCGGCAGCGACTCGCGCATCCGCGTCAGCGGCTTCTCGGAGAAGCCGGCGCCGACACCGAGCCAGAGACGGGTCGGGTCGAGGTCGAGCCGCTCCAGGTCGGCCGCGATCTGCTGCGGCGGCGTGCGGTCTAGGGCGATCACGGCGACGCCGAGGTCGACCCCGGGTGCAGCGGCGGCGAACTCCGCCAGCGTCTCCAACCCTTTGGCGCCGGGATGGTCGTTCGACCACATTGAGGCGTAGCCCAGCTCGGCGCAGCGCTCGGCCAGCGGCCGCGCCACCTCGGGGTCGAGCCCCGCGGCCACGCCAAAGCCCCTCATCAGGCGCTGCCTCCTCTGCTCTCGCCGAACGCCGAGGAATCAGATATGGACGGCGTTCGGCTTCCGCGTCCGGGGGCAGCTTGGCGGTCGAACTCCGCGACGCACTCGATGTGCGGCGTCTGCGGGAACATGTCGACCGGCCTCACGCGGCGCAGCCTATAGCCGGCCTCGACCAGCTGGGCGGCGTTCGGCGCCAGCGTCGTCGGGTTGCAGGAGACGTAGACGATCCGCTTCGCCTCGCACTCCAGCACCCGGCGCACGATCTTCTGCGAGAGCCCGGCGCGGGGCGGGTCGATGACGACGACGTCGGCTTTGCCGGCCTGCTCGAGCAACGGTCGCACGCCCGTGCGGGCGCTGCCGGCGAGGAAGCGGGCGTTGGCGATGCCGTTGCGCTCGGCGTTGCGCTCCGCGTCTGCGATCGCCTCGGGGACAATCTCCACGCCCCAGACCTCGCCGGCGCTGGCCGCCATCGTCAGCCCGATCGTGCCGATCCCGCAGTAGAGGTCGAAGAGGCGCTCGCTACCGCTGAGCCCGGCGTACTCCGCAGTGACCGCGTACAACCGCTCCGCCATCTCGGTGTTGGTCTGGAAGAAGGCGCCGTGGGACATCTCGAAGCGCAGGCCGCACAGCTCCTCGGCCAGGAGCTCCTCGCCGAGCACCCCTGTCGGGCCGTCGCTGCTGCCGGAGTCGTCCCTGACGATCGTGTGCAGGTCGACCGGTGGCTTCGGGAAGCGCGCCGGCGCGGTGACGAGGCGGGTCTGCAGCTGGCCGGTGCGCCGCCCCTCGCGCACGACGAGGTTGCGCAGGACGCCGCTGCGGGCGCGGCGGTCGTAGGGGGCGACCGCTTCGCGGCGCGCCCACTCGCGCACCTCGTTGCGGGCCACGTTGCCGCGCTCGGAGGCGAGCAGGCAGTCCTCGACGCCGACGATCAGGTCCCAGCGGCCGCGGGCGTGGAAGCCGAGGACCGTCTCGCCCTCGCGCTCGCCGAAGGAGTATTCGAGCTTGTTGCGGTAGCGCCACTGCTCCAGCGCCGGCTCGATCGGCTCCAGCTCGAATCCCTCCAGCTCGCCGATCCGGCGCAACGCCTCCTCGACCTGGGCCTGCTTGTGGACGAGCTGCTGCTCGTAGGCAAGGCCCTGCCAGGGCGCCCCCGGGCAGGGCTCGCCTTCGTGTGTGCAGCGGTCCGGCACGCGGTCGGCGCCGGGGCGCAGCAGCTCGACCACCCGCGCCTCGGCGAAGCTGCGCTTCGGCTTGGTGACCTCGGCCCGCACCCGGTCGCCCGGTAGGCCGCCGGAGACGAAGACGACGTAGCCATCGGCGCGGGCGACGCCGCGGCCGCCGAAGGCGAGCGAGTCGATCTCCAGCTCGAGCTGCTCGCCCCGCTTCGGCCGCGCCGCCGTCTGGCCGGTGGCCTGTGCCAAGGGGCTACCCGAGTTTCCTGCGCGCCTGCTTCAGCAGCTTCTCCAGCTCCTTCAGCATGCCGTCGGTCTGCCGCCGGCCGCGTTTGATCAGGTCGGAGACCATCTTTTCGGCGTCGCCGCGGGTCATCCGGCCGCGCTTGACGGCGTCGTCGACGACCTCCTGCAGGCGGTCGCGGCTGAGGGTGACGCTGTGCTCGAGGCTCTCGCGGAACTGCTCGACACTCTTGTCGAGGCCACTGATGCCGGCGTTGGAGCGGGACGACGTTTTGCTGCTGCGCGCTTTGGCTTTCGATTTCGACCGCGATTTCGCTTTGGCTTTTTTCGCCGTCGATTTACCGCTGCCGGCTTTTTTCGACCGCGTCCCGGCTTTCGCTTTCGCTGACGTCTTCGTCGTTTTGCCGGATTCTTTTTTCGCGGCCATTCGGTGGTGCCTCCTTGTCGTCGCTGGACTGGGGTGAGGTGACTATCTCATTCCCGCGCGCCGGAGGTCGCGAAACGTCGCCTCGACCGGGGAGTGGTCGGAGAGGCGCAGGGCAAGGCCGCCGCTGCGCACCTCGCGCGCCTCCGGCGGCCAGCGGCGTGGTCGCTCGACGATCTCGAGGGCGCGCACGAGCAGGTGGTCGATCGCGTTGGGCGCGGTTGGCGGCGCCAGCCCGAAGCGCTCGCGCAGCTGCTCGAAGACCGCCGGGCTTGCCTGCGGGCGCAGGTTGAGGTCGCCGCCGAAGAGCAGCGGCGCGTGGCCCGCCCACTCGATCGCCGCCTCCGCCGCCCGCAGCACGTCCTCGGCGGCGAGGTCGGGCCGGTCGGCGCTGGCGTGGAGGTTGGCGACGCAGAGCTCCGTGCCGACCCCTGCATCGATCCGGACGAAGCCCATCGTGCGCCGCTCCAGTGGACCGTCGTGGATGACCATCTGTCGCCGCTCGACGATGGCCGGCTCCCGCTGCGACTTTTCCGCCATATCGACGGCAAAGTCGCACCGGAAGGTGCGACGGACCAGGATCAGGTTGGAGCCGCCCTCGCCGGAGGCGATCAGGTCGGGGTTGAGGCGGGCGGCTAGCTGGCGCAACGACGAGAGCGAGTTGCGCGAGGTGAGCACGCGGTGCGCTTCGGCATCGCAGGCCTGGGCGAGCGGCGCGGCGAAACGCGGCGGGCACTCCTGCAGCAGGGCGACGTCCCAGTCCGTCGCCGCCAGCAGGCCGGCGAACTCGCGCAGCAGTTCGCGGTTGACCTGCACGTGGGTGCCGTTGCGCTCGGCGATTCGCAGCAGCCGCGAGCGCCAAGTCAGGAGCGCGGGATCGGGTGGGAAATCGCGCCCGTGGAAGAGGTTCCAGCTGATTGCGGCGATGCGCACGCGCTTAGTATCCGCGGCTTGGACAAGGACTTCCTCACCGCTGAAGAGCTTGGTGCCTTCGAGCTCTCGCAACTGCTCGACCTGGCGCTGGAGCTGAAAGCCGGCAGGCGCACCGCCGCGGGTGCCGGCGCGCTGGGCGGCCGCAGCGTCGCCCTCGTCTTCGAACGCCCCTCGACGCGGACGCGAATCTCCTTTGAGGTCGCCGTCGCCGAGCTGGGCGGAACGCCGATCGTTCTCCGCGGCGACGAGCTGCAGCTATCCCGCGGCGAGTCGATCGGCGACACAGCCAGGGTCCTCTCGCGCTACGTCGACGCGATCGCGATCCGCTCCGGCTCCCACGAGGAGGTGGAGGAGCTGGCGGCGAAGGCGGAGATCGCGGTGGTCAATGCGCTGACGCCGCGGCACCATCCCTGCCAGGCGCTGGCCGACCTGCTGACCCTGCGCGAGCGCTTCGGCGAGCTCGCCGGCCTGCGCGTCGCCTACGTCGGCGACGGCAACAACGTCGCCCGCTCGCTGGCGATCGCCGGCCGACTGGCGGACGTCGAGGTGATCGTCGCGGCCCCGGACGGCTACCAGCTCGAGGACGGCCACGGTGCGAGGCTGACCAACGACCCGCGCGACGCCGCCTCGGGCGCCGACGCGATCTACACCGACGTCTGGGTCAGCATGGGCGACGAGGAGGAGGCCGAGCGCCGCCGCGCCGACCTCGCCCCGTTCAGAGTCGACGCCGATCTGCTCAGCGTCGCCAAAGACAGCGCGGTCGTCCTCCACTGCCTGCCGGCCCACCCCGGCGAGGAGATCGAGGCCGACGTCCTCTACGGGCCGCGTTCCGCTGTCTGGGACCAGGCCGAGAATCGGCTTCACACCCAGAAGGCCCTGCTGAGCACGCTGCTCGGCGAGTAGGGAGCGGGTTTGTACCCCGAGATCGAGCTCGGCCCGCTGACGATCCAGACCTTTGGTCTGATGTTCGCGCTGGCCTTCCTCGCCGCCGGCGCCCTGATCGCGAAGCGGCTGAAGGAGCTCGATCTGCCGGTCGACTGGGCCTACGAGATGGGCTTCGCGGCGCTGATCGGCGGCGTCGTCGGCTCACGCCTCTACTTCCTGGTCGAAAACTGGGACAGCGTTAGCGACGATCTGCTCGGCAACGTCTTCTCCGGCTCAGGCCTGGTCTGGTACGGCGGCGCCCTCGGCGGCGCCCTGGCCGTGCTGCTCTGGGCCCGCTACCGGGGCATTCTTGGCCTCGCCCTGCTTGACCTGGCGGCGCCTGCGCTGGCACTCGGCTACGCGATCGGCCGCATCGGCTGTCAGCTTTCCGGCGACGGCGACTACGGCAGGCCCTGGGACGGGCCGTGGGCGATGGCCTACCCCGACGGCACCGTCCCCACTACCGAGGAGGTTCACCCGACGCCGATCTACGAGGCGCTGGCGATGGGCTTGGGCGCCTGGATCCTCTGGCAGCTGCGCGACCGCTTTCGCGCCGGTGTCCTCTTCGCCCTCTACCTGCTCTACGCGGGGGCGGAGCGATTTCTGGTCGAGTTCGTGCGTCGCAACGAGGACGCGGCGCTCGGACTGACGACGGCTCAGCTGGAGAGCCTTGCGATGATTGCTGCCGGTGTGGTGTGGGTCTACGTCGCGAAGCGCAGATATGGGACCCTGTCGCGTCCCGACGACGAGTCGGCTAATCTTGCGCAAATTAATTTGAGGTAATGGAGGAGGCGAACCAGGTGGGACCAGTGGAGACCGGCAGCGAAGGCGGTGCATCCGCCGCAACCGCGGGCGCGCTGGTCGACCGAGCCGCCGAGCGGATCGCCGCCGCCGGCTGCGACGAGCCCCGCACCGACGCCGAGGCGCTGGTCGCCAGCACGCTCGACATCTCCGTCGAGGAGCTGCGCCGCGACGGCAGCGGCGAGGTCACGCCGGCGCTGGAGAGCCAGATCGAAGCCCTGGTGGCGCGCCGCGCGGATCACGAGCCACTCGCCTACGTGCTCGGCCGTGCTCCCTTCCGCACGCTGGAGATCGCCGTCGACCCGCGCGTGTTGTGGCCGCGGCGGGAGACCGAGCTGCTGGTCGAGGTCGGGACGGAGCTACCCGAGGGTGCCCGCGTGCACGAGGTCGGCACCGGCTCGGGCGCGATCGCCCTGGCCCTGATCTCCGAGCGCCCCGACCTGCGGGTCACCGCATCGGACCTCTCGCCCGAAGCGGTCGAAGCCGCCCGCGAGAACGCCGAGCGGTTGGGGCTGGAGCTGGACGTCTCGGTTGCCGAGGGGCTGCCGGACGGGCTCGAGGACGTCGACCTGGTGATTGCCAACCTTCCGTACGTCACCGACGAGACCATCTACGAGCGCTCGCCGGAGATCCAGCGCGAGCCGCGGATCGCCGTCACCGGCGACTGCGGCGCCGACGGGCTCGGTGTGATCCGCAAGCTCGTCGCCGAAACGCCGAGCGGCTGGCGGATGGCGATGGAGCACGACACCCACCACGGCCCGGCGATGCGCGACCTGCTCGGTGATGCGAACACCCTGCGCGACTACATGGGCGGCGAGCGCGTCACCGTCGGCACCGCTCCCTGAGCGGGCCGCCCTCCGAGCGAGCGAGTCCGGCACCGAATAGCGTTGGGTCATGGCTGACTCGACTGACGTAGAGGGCGCCGCGGCAGCGGAGTCCACCGATCCAGGCGCGCCGCCGCCCGCTGCCGGCTCGACCGAGGCGGAGCGGCTGGCGAAGGTCGAACGGCTGCGCGCCGAAGGGATCGATCCCTACCCCTTCTCCTTCCCCGATCGCAACGCGATCGCCGAGGTTCACGAGGCGCACGATCCCGAGCAGCTCGAGGCGGGCGAGCACACGGACTTCAGCTACCGGATTGCCGGCCGCGTCGTCGGCCAGCGCGGCCACGGCAAGACGCTCTTCTTCGACGTCCGCGATCTCTCCGGGACGATCCAGGCCTACGCCCGCGTCGACGCGCTCGGACAGGAGGCGTTCGACCGCATCGCCGATCTCGATATCGGCGACCTGGTCGGCGTCGAGGGCGACCTCTACGTGACGAAACGGGGGCAGCTGGCCGTCGAGGTGCGCGAGTGCACGCTGCTGGCCAAGGCGCTGCGCGACCCGCCCGACCTCTTCCACGGCATCTCGGATCCCGAGACGCGCTATCGCCAGCGCGAGCTGGACCTGATGGCGAACGAGGGCTCGCGCGAGATCTTCGCGATGCGGGCTAAGGTCGTGGCGGCGATCCGCGAATACCTCAACGAACGCGGCTACGTCGAGATGGAAACGCCGATCCTGCAACGGATGACCGGTGGCGCCGCGGCGCGACCCTTCAAGACCCACCACAACGCGCTCGACCGGCACCTCTATCTGCGAATCGCGACCGAGCTCTACCTGAAGCGGACGATCGTCGGCGGCTTCGAGAACGTCTACGAGCTCGGCAAGTTCTTCCGCAACGAGGGGATGTCGCCGCAGCACAACCCGGAGTTCACGATGCTGGAGTGGTTCGTTAGCGGCGCCGACTACCACGGCGTCATGGACGTCGCCGAGGGCATCGTCTCGGCGGCGGCCGAACGGGTGCTGGGGACGACCAAGGTCGAGCGCGACGGCGAGACGATCGACCTGAAGCCACCCTGGCCGCGCCTGCGGCTGCAGGACCTGCTGAAGGAAGAGACCGGGGTCGACATCACCAAGGCGAGCCGCGACGAGCTGGCCGAGATCGCCGGCGACGACGCCGAGCCCGACGACGACTGGGCGGCGCTGGTCGACACCCTGCAGGGCAAGCTGATCGAGCCGAAGCTGATCCAGCCGACCTTCATCATCGACCTGCCGCTGGCGATCTGGCCTCTGGTCAAGCCGGTGCCGGAGCACCCCGAGCTGCTCGCGGCCGCCTTCGACGGGATCGTCGCCGGGATGGAGATCACCGGCGGTGGCACCGACGTCAACGACCCGATCGAACAGCGCCGCCACTTCGTCGAACAGCGTGAGCGGCAGGAATCGGGCGCCGAGCCGACGCCGCACGAGCACGATGAGGAGTTCGTGCGGGCGCTCGAATACGGGATGCTCACCGCCAGCGGCTCCGGTCTCGGCATCGACCGTTTGATGATGATCCTCAGCGGTGCCAAGACCCTGCGCGACGTCGTCCTCTTCCCGGCGATGCGCGAGGCGCCGGGCGAGTAGCTATTCGATCTGCAGCAGGCGCTCGGGGTCGTGCTCGACCTGCAGGGTCGAGTGCTGGATGCCGTACTCGCGCTCGAGTAGATCGGCCAACTCGAGGCGGGCCCGGTGACACTCGGTGTCGGGGCCGACGACAACGTGGGCGGCGAGGGCGGGGAACTCGGAGGTGACCTCCCAGACGTGCAGGTCGTGGACCTCAACCACGCCGGGCTGCTCGGCCATGCGGGCGCCGATCCGCTCCGGGTCGAGCTCCTTGGGCGAGGCCTCGAGGAAGATCCGACCCGATTCGCGCAGTAGGACGTAGGCCGAGCGCAGCATCAGCGCCGCCACGAGAAGCGAGGCGATCGGGTCGGCGCGGTCGAAGCCGGTGAGGACGATGACGGCGGCGGCGACCGCCGTGCCGATGAAGGCGTAGAGGTCGGTGAGCAGGTGCTGGAAGCTGCCCTCGACGTTGAGGCTCTGCCGGTTGGCGCGGGCGAGAACCGCGGTGGCGGCGAGGTTGACGCCAACCCCCGCCAGGGCGACGACGAGGACGAGACCGCCGTCGACGCCGGGCGGCTCGATCAGGCGGTGAACGGCCTCGTAGGCGATCAGCGCCGCGAGCACCAGCAGGGTGATGCCGTTGACCTGGGCGGAGAGGATCTCGACCCGTTTCAGCCCGAAGGTCATCGCCCCACCCGGCGGCCGGCGGGCGAGCCGCAACGCGAGGAGGGAGAGGGCGATCGCGGCTGCGTCGGTCAGCATGTGCGCCGCGTCGGAGAGCAGCGCCAGCGAGTCGGCGAGGATGCCGGCCACCACCTCGACCGCCATGAAGCCGAGGATCAGCGCCAGCGCGATCCAAAGCTTGGTCCGGTCGGCGTCGGCCGATGCGTGGCTGTGGCCGTGGTGATGGCTCATCGCACGACCATGCTTACCACGGTGCTCAGAACGCCGAGCCGAGCAGGCCGCCGTCGAGCGGGATCGTCGTCCCGGTGAGGTAGGCAGCGCGCTCGGAGCAGAGGAAGGCGACGAGGTCGCCGTACTCCTCGGGCTGCCCGAGGCGCCCGGCCGGCACCTCGGCCCGCGCTTGGGCTTCGGCCGCCTCGAGCGAGCCGCCGGCGTCGGCCAGCCGATCGGTCGCGAAGCGGCCGGTGGCGATCGTGTTGACGGTGATCCCATCGGCGGCGACCTCGCCGGCGAGCGTCTTCAGGAAGCCGACCGCCGCCATCCGGTGTGCGTTGGAGAGGGCGAGGCCGGGGATCGGCTCGCGGGTGGAGATCGAGCCGACGTTGACGATCCGTCCCCAGCCGCGCTCGCGCATCCCCGGCACGACCGTACCGGTGAGGACCCGCGGTGCCAGCACCAGCGAGCGGTAGGCGCGCTCCCACTCGTCGAGGCCGTGGTCGAGGGCGCCGCCGAAGGGCGGGCCGCCACTGTTGAGAACGAGGATCTCGATCGGTCCCAGCTCCGCCTCCACCTCACCGGGCAGCTCGGCCAGGCGGTCCAGGTCATCCGTGTCCGCGACGAAGGCAGTCACCTGGCCACCTGCTTCGATCGCGGGCTGCTCGATGGTCGCCGCGGCCTCTTCCAGCTTGTCTTCCGAGCGGCTCGCGATCGCGATTCGGGATCCCTCCCGCGCGAGCGCCGCCGCGATCCCGCGGCCGATGCCCTTGCTCGCGCCCATGACCAGCGCGACCCGTCCTTGGAGCCCTAGATCCATGCCCACCAGCGATGCTCGAACGAGTTCACGCCGGTAAAGTTAAAGGGCAGGGCGCCCGTAGCTCAGTGGTCAACGGACCCTTCTGGGGTCCAAAGAGCGTCGGTCTTTCAAGCCGAAGGTCGCGAGTTCGATTCTCGTCGGGCGCATGGAGGAAGCGCATTCTAGAGCCAAATTAGTGCGCAAAATCCGGCTTCTTTGTCGTCGGTTTCAGGCCGAGTCAACGCAAGTCAACCAGGGGTCAGCAGGCAGGAAAAGCACGTTTTCGGGCATCTCCTTCCCTTCACCTTCCCTTTGAGCGGACACCCGCGACAAGGCGCGGCTACTCTCCGGCGCCCATGAGCGCCAACTACCTGCGCATCCTCGATCACCTCCTCGGGGCGATGCTGCGGGTCGAGTTCACCACCAACGGCCGCGAGATCACCGACTACGCCGTCGTCCTGCTGTTTGAGGTAGGAGAGGCGACGGAGACGATCCGGGTCTACGACGGTGCTCATGGCCACAACGAGATGCACCGATACAGCCGCAGCGAGGGCAAGCAGACTGGGACGCCGTTTCACAGCGGTACCCTTGGAGAAGGAATGCGCGCTGCAATCGAGGAGATCGAGCGCAGCTACCGCGAGATGATCGAAGGATGGGAAAGGCCATGAGCACCGACAGCAATCGCTCTCCCGCCGCCAAGGTGATGGATAAAGCGATCGATTTGGCCGTCGAGGGTCGCTCCCCCTATCCCGAGAGGGCCGCGTTCATCGACGCCGACACCCCTCAAGCCGGCCACGAGATCCAGCGCGCCGCCGACGAAGGTCGCTCGGTCGTCCTGGTCGCCGCCGACGGCAGTAGTCGGGTTCTTAAGCCCGACTTAGCGGCTGCAGTAGGTCCGAGCGTTTCGCGGGACAAAAGCTTGCTCTACCTTCTTGAGGGTGGTCGTCGAGACTCGGCACGCTTGCGGCCTCATTTGCGTGTGCTGCCCATGCCCGTCCCTGTTTCAAGTCAGTCTGTTTCCTGATAAAAGCCGTCTTGAGCAGGCGCGATGAGTGGTTGATCGGAGGCGGACTTTGAACGGTGTGGGGGAGGTGCAGGAGGCGCCGATGCCCTCCGAGCTCCTTGAGGCAATCTCTGCCGACGCCGGCGGTCGAGTCGTTCTCGTTATCGGTGCCGGCACCTCGGTCGAGACGCCGATGGAGTTGCCTCTTGCCCATGAATGTGCGGAGAAGGCGCACCGCAAGCTTCTTCACGACCAAGTCCTGCAGGAGGGCGATTGCGCTGAGCCCGGCGACCTTTCCTGCCTCGCGGATGCTGTTTACGAGAAGACCGGCGGCCAAGCCGATCTCGTTGGCCGCATGCCGGTCGAGCGCTTCCGCACCGTCACCCCAAATCGTGGCTGCCTGATAGCTGCGGCCCTACTGCGAGAGGGTGCGTTGAAAAGCATTCTCAGCCTGAACTTCGATCTCGGCATGGTCAATGCCCTCACCTACATCGGCTCTGAGGACGATGTTACGGTGATCACCAAACCAGCCGATCATGGGCGGATGTCGGGGACCAACCTGATCTATCTGCACCGCAGCGTCGACGCCCCGCCCGACGACTGGGTGCTGCGCACCGATTCGATTGAAAAAGGCTGGGAGGAAGGCTGGGAGGAGGTGGTCGGCAACCTCGCGCTCGGCGGACCGGCGACCGTCTTTGCCGGCCTCGGCTCACCGGCCGGAGTACTGATTGAGACCTCGCGCCGGATCAGGGTTGCCTTGCCCGAGGAGGCAAAGCTTCTGCAGGTAGATCCGGCCGATCCCGAGCACTCCGTCATGCGCCGCGAGGTTGGCCTTGAGGATGACGAGTACCTGCGGCTGGGGTGGACTGCAGTCATGTCGCGGCTCGCCGACCGCGTTCTCGCCCGGCACCGCGACGAGCTCTTCGATTCGTGTCGAGAAACGATCGAGCGGGAGGGGTTCGACGACGGGCACCCCGGCGGGATCTGCAACCGCTCTAACGGAGCTCGACCTGATCGGCGTCGGTGAGGTGCGGGCCCGCTGGCTGCTCGAGACCCGCCAGCGCTACCTGCCCCAGGGCGCCGCCGACGTCGAGCTGATCGCTTCACTGCTGCTGGCAATCGCCCTAATCGAGCGTAGGACCGAGACTGCGGCGACTTTCCACAACGACGGGGTCGTCGAGTTCATCAAGGACGACTCGCTCAAGGCTTCACTGCTTCTCGCCTCGGGGCGGGGAACCCGGAGTTGGAGTTCGGTTGAGGCCGCGATCGTCCAGCCGCCCTTTCCGCGCAACCGACGCCTCATCGAGCCCCGCTACGCGCTGCTTGGCGGCGTTGGGGCCCGTGATGCGGTGGCACCGCCGATGAAATTGGTCGGCGAGGAGGATGAGACCGCCGCGACGGAGAGCATTATCGGCGGCGAAGAAACGCTGATCCTGCGGAGTGTTGATGAGCTGCGGGCCCAGCCGAGTTTGGCCGAGGAGATGGTCGCCTGAGTCCGCTGACTCCGATTGAGATCACCGCCGCCGCGTCGCGTCATCTTGAGGAGGCCGACTACACCCGGGTCTCCGAGGAGGTGCTCGGCGAGGCCGCGGGCCGTGGCCGCTTCTACGAGGACAGCTACGGCGTCGTGCTGCTGGTGGTCTACGAGACCTGGAGCGCGCTTCTCGATGGCTGGAGCGAGGATCAAGCTCGACTGGTCGAGCTGATGTCCGCCCACATGACCCGCTCGGATCCGAAGTCATGGGAGGGCTATTTGGTGCTGTTCTGCCCGGCGATTCCGCCTGCTGGCGAGAACGGGCGCCTGCAGGAGATCCGGTACGACATCACCCGGGTGCGCAAGTTAATTGCCGCGGGTGAGGAACTGGGCGAGCTCGCCGATGTCGAGCGGACGATCCTGCCCCTCTTGCCGGTCAGCCCACCCTCTGAGCTTGAGCCTGAGACCTCGGCGCTTGATTTGCTGCCGGAGTTGCTCGAGGAGGAGGGGATCGACCGTGCCAACAGCGAGGCGCTGATCGCAGCTTTTCGCGAGCAGCGTCCGCTACTCGAGGCGATACAGATAAACGGGGATGAGCGGTGAAGCTAGGCCGTCTTGCCGTCGAGGGTTTTCGCGGTCTCGTCTCGGCGACCGAGATCGACCTCAACGCCAACGCGATCATCGTCATTGGTGCCAATGGGCAGGGTAAGACTTCGATCTTTGATGCCGTGCTTTGGGGTCTGACCGGCGCGATCCCTCGTCTTGGAGACGACCCCGAAATCGTGTGCCTCTACTCGGCCTCGGGTCAGGCACGCGTTGAAATCGAGCTCCACGGGAACGACGGTCTGGTGCGGGTGATCCGCAGTCACGATGGGTCGCGTTCGCGGCTGACCCTCGAACTGGGCGAGCAAAGTTTTCGTGACGAGGGCGCGGAATCACGCCTGCATGAGGTGCTCTGGCCGGATGCCGTTTTCGCGCCGGACGCCAACTCGGCTTTGACGACGACCCTTACGCGCAGTGTCTACCTGCAGCAGGACGTCGTCGGTCAGTTCATCGACGGCGATAGTCCGAGAGAGCGCTTCGAGGCAGTCTCTGAGCTGGTCGGCGCCGGCCGCGTGACGGAGCTAACGCTCAGTCTCGAAAGAGCTAAACGTGCCTGGAGCGCTCAAACCAATCGCCAGGACGAGGATCTGGAAGTTCTGCGAGCGCGGCTCGCAGAAACGCGAGCACGGCTCGATTCGCTCAGCAATCTCGCTGCAGTGGATGAGAGAGTGATCGCGGATCGGTGGGGTTCTTGGTGGCAGCGTGCCAGCCGGTTCGAGGGTGTAGTCGAGGGCGATGTGCCCGAGGCGGCGAGTCCCGAAGCCCCCACTGCACTCGAGCTGGCTGTAAAGCGCCTGGATGTTAAGCGGCTAGCCTGCGGGCGTCGCATCTCTCTCATCGAGGAGCTCGACACCGAGATCGAGCAGCGAGCTCAAACGGCAGCGCCAGGTCAGGACCCGGCCGAGCTTACGAAGCAGGCTGAGGGTACCGAGGCCCAGCTCGAGCGTCTTCGCGAAGCGCTGGCGGCGGCTGAGGCAAAGGCGGCCGAGCAGCGTCGTCGCCAAGTCCAGCGGCGTGAGCGCGACGAGGAGCTTCGCGCTCTGGCCGAGCTGGCGATACGCCATATCGAAGGACCCTGCCCGGTGTGTGGACAGGAGCACGACGCAGAGAGAACGAGACGTCACCTCGAGGAGTTGACCGCCGCTGGTTCTGACGACGAGCGTCTTCCCGCCCCCCAAGAGGCTGGCGCGCTCAACGCGATCGCTACTGAGATAGAGCGTGTCCGTCTGGAGTTATCCGAAACCAGGTCCGCACTCTCTGAGGCCGAGGCTGAAGCCCGGCTGCGCGAGCGCTGGAAGGTCGAGCGCATTCGTCGCCTGGCTGAATTCGAGATCTCGGCTGAGGACCCGGCGTCTGCGCGGGCCGAGCTGGGCAGGCTTTCCGCAGAGATCCGTCGCGCCGCCGAGGAGATAGACACCTTGCAGGCCGAGGGTGAGCGCCTGGCGCTCGAGGTAGCCGGCCTTGGTGAACGCGCCCGGCGTGGGGAATATGAGGAGCTGGTCAGCCGGACCGAGGCAGAGCTCGGTAGGGAAGAATCGGCAATCGAGGCGCGCCGGCAGAGCGGCGAGCGCGCCGGCCAGATCCTCGAAGCGCTGCGGGAGGCTTCCTCCACGGTCGTCGCCGCTCAACTGCGGAGAGTGGAGCCGCTGTTGCAGCGGATCTATGCGACTGCCGATCCACACCCTTCGCTGCGCGACATCAGCCTTGCGCTCCGCATGTCGCGCGGGCGCGGTCATCTCGATACGCCGCTCGGCGACACCCAGCGGCCAGTATCGGCGGCGGTCCCCGGTGCGATCCTTTCCAGCTCGCAGCTGAACGCGCTCGCCGTCTCTGTCTTTTTAGCGCTGAACCTTGGGGTGCCAACGATTCCCCTGGGCGCGGCGATGCTCGATGACCCGTTGCAAAGCCTGGATGACGTCAATTTGCTCGGCCTGATCGATCTTCTGCGTCGCACCAAGGACCGCCGCCAGTTGATCGTCTCCACTCACGATCGCCGCTTCGGGCGCCTGCTTGCCCGCAAGTTGCGGCCGGTCGCAGAGGACCAGCGCACGCTCGTAGTTGAACTCGCCGGCTGGGGCCGAGACGGACCGACGATCACCCAGAGTGAGAGTCCACGTGACTCCGAGGTGATACGGATCGCCGCCTAGCGGCACGGAGTTCCCTGCTGTTGAAGCCACCAGCCGGGCTGCGGGGTAGCGGGGGTGGGACGGGCTCTGGCTTCCACCTTTTCGGACCGGTACAGATCCCTCTCACTCATCCGCGTCTACATGAAGGGAGCCGCAGCACCCATTTGCTCGATCTTTCTAGCGTGACGAGGGCGGTTCCCTGGCCATGAGGGCCAGGTAGCAGGCCGCCTGAATCAGCAGAGCTGCATGAGCGCCTCCGACGCGATCCACGAGCCCATGGGCGATGTTATTCCGGAGGTTCGTCGCTAACGGATCACACAGAAGGGCCTCGAAGTAGTCAAACCAGGGTTCCGGCTCGTAGAGCTCACGCAACTTAGGCAGGATCACATTGAGAGATACGACGCCGCCAAATTGCCCCTCCCGAGCGAGTTTGACAATTGGGATTCCGCTGAATCGAGCCATATCTCGGAGGATGCTCTCCATACGGGGCACGATCACATGTGCCGACTCGTCGTATTCCTTATCCCAGAAAAGCTCGATGCCGCGCGCGAGACGCTCCCCCCGTGCGGCGCCGATTAGCTCAGTCGTGAAGTGATCGGCGAGGGCCTCGCGGGAGGGGCGACCGTGCTGCTCAATCGCCTCAAAGAGCATCGGCGCATACAAGACACCGCCGTAGAAGTTGACGTAAAATTCTCGCTGGCGGCCACGCCCCATCAGCTTCTTGCTCTCTGGATCGTTGGCTATGAACGTTGGCGCAGAGGTCTCGGGGCTGAACATCTGATGCCCGAAGATGCCGAGAAGGGGATTTTCTTTTTCCTGCTCCTCAACTTCCCGATCGATGTCGCTGTGTGCACCACCCGGAGGCCCGAAGGTTCCCAAGCGCTTAAGAGCGTCGAAAATATCTTCGGCATGAGACCCGACGATCAGATCGATCTGTTTTCGAATTTCCTCGGTAGGTAGATCGACACTAGCCTCCATTGACTCGAAGCCGAGATCCTCTTTGGGGAGGTCTTGTTGCTCTTTCAGAAGTTCGCGCGACTCTTTTACGAATCCGTGTCGCTGGGCCAGCTCGATCGCCCGCTGTAAAAAAGAGACCTTGGTGAGACCCTCGGCTGCGGCTGCCTCGTCCATGCGAAGTTGCAGTTGTCGTCGTCGAAGTTCTTTCCGCCGGTGTGGGTTGCTGCTTGCTTCGGCCGCTAATTCGAGGACCCCCTCCCCCGCGTGACCCGAGTTGAATCGCTTGATCGCCTGATCAAGGAGTTCGTCGAGGTTGTCGGGACGCAGCCCCGCCTTGAGGCCAACGAGCGAGCGCAGCACCGTCAGAGGTGGGCCTGGGTGTTGCTGGTTCAGCATCTCCCCCGCGAGCGAACCAGCCGCGCCAACGGCGACCGCGAGCGACTCTTGATCGTTCAATTCAACCAAGACCTCGATGGATCTCGCGATGCAGACAGCACGGTCCATCGCGCTCCAGTTCGGCTCTTGTGCCAGCTTCGCCAGTTCTCGAGCCCCCCGGCGCCCATCCTCATAAGCAACCTTCCCCTCTGCGACATACAGGAGATCGCAGATACGAGCTCCGACGATTGGGTCGTCGACTGCGTCGCGCGCTGCGCGCCAAACCGAGCGAACCTCGTCGACAACTTCCTTGGGTCGAGGTGGGAATATGCCGACGTCTGACTCAATCATCGACGCATACGGGCTACCAGCGGTCGTTCGGCGAGCATCCTGAATTGGACTGATGAGGTCGTATATGAACGCGAGACTGAGCATCTTCAGGGCCTCGCTCTCATGTGTCTTGGCGAGAGCCTCCAAGGCACGCGCAAGCTCCTGCCATTCTGGCCGCCCGGACAGCGCGTCCCTCAAGATTTGACTCTCTGCCGCAGAGAGCTGGGTTGGCAAGGTCACCGACGTATCGTCTCTAACGCCCGGGACGCACAGCGGATGGGAAGGGTGGCTCTTGCAAAGTTCAAAAAAGTCCTCCCCTTTGGCCTTCCCTTTACTTAGCAGCTCAGCACTATTTGGCTTGCCAACTGACATTTAAGACTTAGGGCGTGAGCCTTTCAAGCCGAAGGTCGCGAGTTCGATTCTCGTCGGGCGCATGGGGAGGAGTGCCGGCAGATGCCGGCCCTTTCCTTTTGTGGAGCCGGATTGTCAGCGTTGGGTTGGAGAGGCGTTCCGCGGCGGTCCGGGCGGTTCCGGGGCGTTCCGCCGCGTCGTGGTCACATCTTGGTCGCATTACTCGTCTGCGACATTGCTGCTTGCGAGGCTTCGAGCGCGCGGTAGCGGCGACAGCTCGTAGGCTGCCGCAATCGCGGACGCCACCGACAAGAAGAAGGCCCGAGCCGAGGTGCGACGCCTCCAAGCCGCGTTTGAGCGCGCCCAGAAGCAGCGGGACGAAGCGAGCGCCGCTCGCCGCGAAGGCTTCGAGCGAGCCCGCCAAGCTGGCCTCTCGACGCGAGACATCGCAGCCGAGACCGGCCTGCACCACAGCCGTGTAGCGGAAATCCTCCACGGGGAATAACAGAGTGTCGGGGTTCCCCGACAGCTTCTGCTAAATTCGAGGCCGACCACAAGA
Organism: uncultured Solirubrobacterales bacterium; assembly: GCA_963817945.1. Lineage (GTDB taxonomy): Bacteria > Actinomycetota > Thermoleophilia > Solirubrobacterales > 70-9 > VRUE01. Next base: position 150,028 of record CAWFQH010000003.1, read on the forward strand.
GCGGCGGCCCGCCGTGCGCAAACACGACGGGCCGCCTAACCACAAGGAGCGTGCACTCCTCATGGCTAGAAAGAACCCTACGGGTGGCGGGAAGGCCGTCGCCCTCAAGATTCCATCACCCGACCGCCGCTTCCTGCGAGGCGTCTTCACGATGGCTCGCGACGGCATCCGCGACGAGCTGGCCGAATACCCCGACGAGTTGCGCGAGCCGGTTCAGCTCCATCGCGAAGAAGCGGCCTACGACAAGCTCCTCGCGGCGCTCCGCTCGCTCTCAATCGTCCCGGACGCAGCCGTTCGCCGAGTCCTGACCGACTTGGCGGAGACGATCGACCGAGCCAACGAATACGAGCGCGTCATTGCCGAGCACGCCGCCCTGCTCGGCCTGAGGGAACAAATCAGGTTGCGGAGATGCGGCTGATGGACGTGGCAAGACGCTTCGCAGCAAATCTGGTCCGCGCGCGTCAGGAGGCTGGGATCAGCCAGGAAGAGCTTGGCTGGCCTCCCTGCATCGGACCCAAATCGGCATCTTGGAGCCCAGTGCGGAACTCGAAACCAGCAAAGACCGCAAAGGCCGTCGCTCCAGGATCTAGGGGCGGTGCTTGGAATCGATCAGAGGCTCGCTAAGGCACCAACCCCAACAGCACGACACACTACGAACCCTCCGGTTCGCCGCCTCGCGAGGGCCTGTTTCCCGGGCGGCCGGCGGCGGATTTTGGCACGGCTTCGCCGTGCGAACGCCGCCTGTATGGCCGCCCGAGGAGTGCGGCCGAAGGTCATGGTTAGACCGAAGTTCAGGCGTCGATTTAGCTCTCTGCCGATGCAAGGACCGGCCTGTCTGGACAGAAGGGCCATGAAGCGGAAAGCCTTCCGGACCTTCTTCACCGAGCGAAGCCTTGCCGCCTACCTCGCCGTGTCCGACCGGACGATTCGCAACTGGATCAGACGCGGCGAGCTGCCCTCCTACAAGCTCGGAGCGGCACGCCGGATCGATCCTGCCGATGTCGATGCCTTCCTCGTACAGCGCAGGGAGGAGGTGGCGTGAAACACCGCGACTCCCCGATCAAACGTCGCAACCCCTCGGGCGAGATCGTCTGGGTTGCTCGCTACACCGGGCGCGATGGCAAGCGCAGGGTCGCGAAGCCGACCTGGAACCGAGGCAAGGGCACGTTCAGGGAGGAAACACGAAGCCCACCAGGCGATCGAGGAGGCCTACGGACTCTCCGACCGGCCCGACACGTTGGGCGAGTACGCCGCAACCTGGACCGAACGCCATCCGCGTGCGGAACGCACCAATGCCACCTACGACCACCGAATCAGCCGAGTCGCCGACGTAGAGATCGATGGCATCCCGCTGAAGGACTGGCCTTTGCGCGAGCTGCGCCGTCGTCACGTCCTTGCCTTGGTCGACCACATGCTCCGCTTAGAAGGCCGAGCTACCACGGGCGCCGTCGGCATCCTCCGCGCACTGTCCGCGATGGCCGAGGACGCGATCACCGACGAAGTCTGCGACCTCAACCCCTTCAAGGGCGTCTGCATTCGGGCTAACGACCCACGAGCGAAGAAGAAGCCCCGCCCGATCCGCGTCTTCAGCTTCGAGGAGATGCACCGCTTCGCAAGGCGGCCGGCCGCTACGAGGCGATGGTCCGCGTCTTCACCGACACCGGGCTGGGGTTGGGGGAGGTGCCCCCACTTCGCTGCGAAGACTTCGACGGCGAGACGCTCCAAGTCCGTCGCACCGCCCACGAGGGACGGATCCTCGAGGGAACCAAGACCGACCACGGCGAGCCCGACGCCGGCCGGGTCGTTCCCGTCCCGGCGACCCTCGCCTGGATGCTCGAAGCCCAGATCCAGCTAGGCGATGAGTGCTGCGATCTCCTCTTCACGACCCCGAGGGGCCGCCTCTGGCGCGAGCGCACGTTCTACCGCGACCTCTGGAAGCCCACCCAGGAAGCTTCCGGCCTTGACATTCGCCCCCACGAGTGCCGCCACAGCTACGTCACCCATCTGCGGGCCGCGGGCGTGAACGACGCCGACCTGGCCGAGATTGCGGGGCATCGGGTGGAGACGATGCTGGCTCGCTACACGCACCCAACCGGAGGGAAGCTACGGGCAAATCCGGGACGCTCTCCACTAGTGCCAAACAGAAAAGCTCCTCGTTCGTTCCTGATTCCGTACGGCAAATGTGTATCATGCGCGTTCGAGTCGAACGAAAATCTCGTCCCAGGAGGGCATGTTGGCATCACCGGATATAGCAAGCGGAAATGTGGGCGGGCTGTTGGCCTTCTTAGATTTCATGATCAACAAGGGCTACGGGACCGCTGGATCCATCAATCCTTGGAAGTCGGCCGTCAAACAGGTTTTCTCGACCGTTGAGGGAGACGACTATGAGGGATTCGATGTACGGACCTTTGACATTGACGAGTACGTGGAGCGCTTCCAGAATCGGTCCATCGGCAAGTACTCTGCCGAGAGCCTGCGGGCCTATCGCCAGCGCTCTAGGAAGGCGGTCGAGGCGTACAGGGCTTATCTCGCTGATCCGAATTGGCGACCTGCACCCTCTCGTGCCTCGCGTCCGAAAAGCTCGAATGGGGAGCCGGCAAAACGGACGAAAGGGGAACCGAAACAGGAGGCGAGCAACGCCCATGCCTCACCGCCCCAGCCCTCATCCACTCTGATCGCCTATCCCTTCCCCCTAAAGAGTGGGCAGATGGCCCAGCTCCACCTGCCCACTCAAGGGCTCGATCGGGAGGACGCGGATCGCCTCACCCACTTCATTCGGGCGCTTGTATTCGACCAGCCTGCTCAGCTCAACCCTGGCGAGCAGGCCGACGACGAATGATGCGAGTCGGCCTCTACATCGACGGTTTTAACCTCTACTACGGGGTGCGAGATCTCTGTGGGCGTGGCACTAAGGGCTGGCGATGGTTGGATGTTCGCGCCCTTGGGAAGGATTTGGCCGAACGCGCGGCGGGCTGGTCGGAGCCGCAGATCGAGAGGGTCGTTTACTGCACCGCGCGCATTGACGGAGCGTCAAATGCCACCGGGCATGCAGAGCAGGACATTTACCTCAAGGCACTTCTAGCCGGAGGCGCTGTCGATCTCATCGAGTACGGGCACTACGTTTCACGAGTCAAGAAGGCGCCGTTGGCAACGCCTGATCGGAAGGGTAGGCCGATCATCGCCACGTCAGACTGGCCGGTCATGGTCCAAGACCGGCACGGAGCCCCTGTCCACGATGCGCGATTCATGGTGAGCTACGCCTGTCGAGAGGAGAAGGGCTCCGATGTCAACGTAGCCTCGCATCTGCTGCTCGACATCCTTCAAGGCTCCGTAGACGCCGCGATCGTTATTTCGAACGACAGCGACCTTCGCTTCCCCATCCAGGAGGCTCGAGAGCGCGTGCCCGTAGGAACTGTCAATCCCTCCTCGGCTTGGCTCGCCGGTGACCTGAAGGGGAAAACGACCGACGGGGTTGGAGGGCACTGGTGGCGCCAGCTTGTGGCGGCCGATCTTCAGGCTCACCAGCTTCCAGATCCCTGCGGGCGCTATACGAAACCGCCTCCTTGGTAAGAACGGGCAAGATTGGCGCTTCGACCTCGACGTGCTGGAAATCCGCCCTCAATTCTCTATACTGGGCGGCCTAGACCACCCGGCTCCTCGTGGGCCGGGTTTTTTTTGGTCTGAAGGGCCGCGGTTCTGCTTCTGCTCGGGGAAGAGCGAGGCGCCGGCCGGCAGCGTTGGGCACCCCCGAAGTATTGCCTCTTTCCCCGAGCCCTCGGTAGCCGCGCCATCTTCTGAATCAATACGCGGCTCCCTGGCGAGCACATCCGCGCAGCACCGCTTGCTTCTCCGATAAGCGGATCGCGATGAGCCTCTCCTTGGCGGTCCGACCGCAAAAAGCGCGAAGTCCCTCGCTATCGGAAACGGCCGGACTTGCAATTGAGTCGCTCGACGCCTTCGGCTCCCAGACGCATCCGCATCCAGGTTGGGTACGCTGTTGGAATGGCAAAGAAAAAACCTAATACCCGCATTGTCTCTCCGAACCCTGAAGGCGGCTGGGACGTCAACAAGCCGGGAGCAAAGCGGTCCAGCGCTCATCTGCCGACCCAGAGGGAGGCGGATAAACGAGCTGGGGAAATCCTCCGCAATATCGGCGGGGGCGAGCGCATCACCCAACGCAAAGACGGGCGGATAGGAAGCAAGGACACGATCCCTCCCGCCAAGGACCCTTACCCGCCGAAGGATACGGAGCACTAGGCCTTCGTGGTGTTAGCGCACTTCAGTCTTTTCGTCGATTTCACGGTTGCGCAGGGTACGGCGAGGGGTTGCTTGCGTAGCTGATTCCAAAAAAGCTTACGACCCGAAAACGGACTTCTACAAAGGCTTCCGCGAGCGAGCCGTGAGGCAGTTGGTTGATGGCTGGAACGTTCAGGCCTTTCGCAAACTACTGCAAGAGGTAAAAACGCCGGGGAAGCAGGCTAGCTACGAAGCTTGCCGAGTTGGCTTGACGCCGTGGGCGCGCAACAAAGTGATCACCGCTAGCCGGGCCCCGAACAAAATCTGGGAAGCGGCTGGACTTGAAGTCAAGGTCAATCCCGAGTTGCGCCTTACGGTCGATGGAGAGAAGTATGTGGTTAAGCTCTATTTCAAGGCACCTGAGTTGACGGCTGCCAGGCGAGAAAACATGCTCTTTCTGCTGTCTGAGACTGCGCCGCAGGGTATAGAGGCCGCAATTCTTGATGCGCGTCGTGGAGAGCTAATCACCGCCCAGGAACAAGACACCAACCTCGACGCGTTGATGATCTCGGATGCCGCTGCGTTCGCAGCCTTGCTTTAACGGTGTGATAGCCACTGCCCGAGCCTTGACCATCGGTCGAAACGAGCGCAACGTCAAGTCACTTCCAGGTCGCACCATTGCCGCAACGGCTCTAGCAAGGGCCGCCTCTCATCCTCAATCCGGAGGAACTTCGTCTCTAGGCTGATTAAAGGGACCCGATCGACCGGTTCAGCGGCCAGCCCTCTTCGACCAGTCCACAGCGCGGGTAGTGATCACGTTTGATCGTTTGACGGGGCGCTTGGTCGATCGGGGAGCGAAGGCGGACCGGACCCGTCAGCCAATCTTTTCTGCCAGCTCGATGATGATTCCCTCGGGGCCGCGGACGTAGCAGAGCCGGTAGCTGTTCTCGTAGCGCACCAGCTCGCCGACGAGCTCGGTGCCGCGGGCTTGTAGGCCGGCGACTACGGCGTCGATGTCCTCGACTAGGAAGGAGAGGTGGCGGAGGCCTGGAGTGTTCGAGGGCGCCTGCGGGTCGCCGCCTTGGGTCGGCGGTGAGTGGAACTTCACCAGCTCGATTTCTACGTCGCCGTCCGGGGTTCGCAGCATCGCTAACTCGGCCTTGGTCCCTTCGAGCGCGATGATGCGGTCCACCCAGTCACCCTCGACCTGGCCTTTGCCTCCCGGCTCTAGTCCCAGCTCGACGAAGAACTCGATTGCGGCCGCTAGGTCGTCGACCACGATCCCGACGTGTTCCATCTTTTTGATCGCCATGTGCTCGATGGTAGGGAGGCCGGCTACCTGACGGTCGCATTCCGGTCGCATTGACGCCGCGATTCCGCTCCCCGCGCGGACGACGCGCGTCCTTTCAAGTTGAGGTTGCGAATCAACTCGTCGGGCACATTCTTCTCATCGGCAGCGACAAATCTGTGCCCAGGGGATCCCCGTTCTTTGAGCCCGCGAGTTCACGCATGGCATCGGCGGCCGTGGCACGAAAGCAAGGCCGCTGCTTCATTCGAGCAGAGCTACCGTCGCTGTCGCTGAACGCGGGTAAAATCGATTTCGATTGCCTCACTCACTCAATCTCACAGCCGTGGGAAGTTTCCGATGGCGTCCGGAGGGTGTATGGCCCACCGTTACGGCGCCTGATCGGCCCAAGGAAAGTATTGGAGCAAAGAGACTCTTTGCTTTCATTGGTAACGTCTAGTCCTTGGGTCGAGAGGCAGCGGGAATGAAGAGATCGGCAATGTCGCGCAAGAGGGGACGTCAGCCTGCCAACCGAGGCTGATACCTGCCGGACCTATGTAGTTCCGGGTCTATATGCCTCCGGATGGACCAACGCGCAGATCCGCGAGCAGGTCACGGTCACGCCTGGCAGGATCGTCGTCGCGGGCGGCGCAGTAAAACGCGGCTCGCGTAGGCGCCTCGACTACTTACTCTCTTATACCCGCGATAGGCCCTTGGCGGTCGTGGAGGCGAAAAGCGAGTATCGCCTCCCCGCCGATGGACTTCAGCAGGCCAAGAGTTATGCGGAGATGCTCGACCTGAGGTTCGCGTACAGCACGAACGGGCCAGGTATCGTCGAGCACGACTACACAACCGGGCTTGACACCGAGCTCTTAGCTTATCCCTCTCCCGACGAGCTCTGGCGGCGCGACTGCGAAGCGCGCGGAGTGGACCCTGTGGACCCGCAGGTTCTGGCGCCCTATTTTCACGATACGGCGAAAGCGCTGCGCTACTACCAGGATGTCGCCATTCGGCGTGCCACGGAGGCGATCTCCGGGGGAGACGATCGGATCCTGCTCACGTTGGCGACCGGGACCGGCAAGACTCTCGTTGCCTTCCAGATCTGCTGGAGGCTCTGGACGAGCGGATGGAATCGAGCGCATGAGCCACGCAAGCCTCGAATCCTCTACCTGGCCGACCGCAACGTTCTGGTCGACGATCCAAAAGACAAGACGTTTGCACCGTTCGGCGACGCGAGGCACAAGATAATCGGCGGTGACGCCCGAAAGAGCCGGGAGATGTACTTCTCCACTTACCAGGCTATTGCGCGGGACGAGGCGCGACCCGGACTCTACCGTGAGTTCCCTCGCGACTTCTTCGATCTCATCATCATCGACGAGTGTCACCGAGGCAGCGCTCGTGACGAGAGCAACTGGCGCGAGATCCTCGAATACTTCTCACCATCTGCCCAAATCGGCATGACCGCCACTCCACTCCGCGACGATAACAGGGACACCTACCGCTACTTCGGGAATCCTATATATACCTACAGTCTGCGGCATGGCATCGATGATGGGTTCCTCGCGCCATATCAAGTCCATCGCGTGGTAACCAGCGTGGACGCCGCGGGCTGGCGGCCGTCAAAAGGAACGCTCGATCGCTACGGTCGAGAGATCCCTGATCAGGAGTACGGCACGAAGGACTTCGAGCGCTCACTCTCCCTTAAGGCTAGAACTGACGCCATAGCTAGGCACTTGACCCATTTCCTCGGGCGGACGGACCCCTTTGCTAAGACCATCGTCTTCTGTGCCGACCAGGAGCATGCCGAGGAGATGCGCCGGGCGCTGAACAATCACAGCGCATCGCTTGTCCGCCGATTCCCAGACTACGTGTGTCGTGTCACGGCCGACGAGGGTACGGTCGGTGCGGGCCATCTGAGCAGGTTTCAGGAGCTGGAGTCCGTCTCCCCGGTCATCTTGACGACGTCGCAGTTGTTGACGACCGGAGTGGACGTACCCACTTGCAAGAACGTGGTGATCGCGAGGGTCGTCGGATCAATGACGGACTTCAAGCAGATCATTGGTCGTGGCACCCGAGTTCGAGAGGATTACGGCAAGCTCTATTTCAACATCATTGATTACACCGGCAGTGCCACGAGACTGTTTGCCGATTCCGAATTCGACGGTGATCCCACCCTTGTGAGTGAGGAGTTGATCGATGACGCAGGAGACATCATCGAGGAGACGGTGGCTGAGGACGAGTCGCAGGGGGACGCAGAGAGCGGGGCAGAGGTCGTCCTTTTGGAGTTCAACGAGGACGGACCGCCCGAGCAGCGGAAATACTATTTCGATGGAGGAAGCATCGAGATCGCCGCTCAAGTCGTCTACGAGCTCGACTCAAAGGGTCGCCAGTTACGCGTCGTCAGCTACGAAGACTACGCCCGCGACAAGGTCAGAGCGCTTTATCGGTCTCCCGAGGCTCTTGAGAAAGACTGGACAGAACGTAAGCAGCGACGCTTGATACTCGATGCACTGGCGGAGCGCGGCATCGATATCGATCGTCTCGGTGAGATAGCCGGCGCCCCCGATGCCGATCCACTGGACCTTCTCTGCCACCTCGCCTTCAATGGGCCGCTGCGGACCAGGCGCGAAAGAGCAGATCGGCTCAGGGGCAATAATGTCGGCTTCTTCCATCAGTATGCCCCCGAGGCCCGGGCGATACTCGAGGATCTCGTGAGCAACTACGCCGACCATGGACCCGACCAACTGCGACTTCCCGAGGCGCTGAAGATTCCTCCGGTATCAGATCGAGGGAATCCCAGCGAGATCGCGAGAATCTTCGGAGGGCCCAACGCCTTGCGACAGGCCGTCAACGAGCTGGAAGAGCTGCTCTACGCGGCGTAGACGTGGATCCGACTTTGCCAGCCCGCAAAAACTCAACGCCAAGGCCCGAAACGACGGCGCGACGATTGAGCAAAATCTTAAAAGCCTGCCGGAACATCATGCGCAAGGACAAGGGCCTCAGCGGCGACGTCGACCGTCTGCCAATGCTCACTTGGATCATGTTCCTGAAGTTTCTGGACGACATGGAGCGAATCCGCGCCGACGAGGCGGCGCTTGAAGGCAAACCGTTCCTTCCTTTAATCGCTTCCCCCTACCGATGGTCGGATTGGAACTCGACGGGTGAAGAAGACGATCACTCCAGCCTCCACAACGCAATGACCGGCGACGCCCTGCTGGCGTTCATTAACCAGGACGAGGCCGTGCGCCCCGACGGCACGCGAGGCCCGGGGCTGTTCGCCTACCTGAAGTCGTTGGGTGGCGCAGACGATCCTGATCGAGCCAACATAATCGCTGCGGTCTTCCGCGGCACCGCCAACCGAATGCAGTCTGGCTACATTCTGCGTGACGTACTCGACAAGGTTGCCGAAATACACTTCTCATCATCGGATGAGATACACACTCTGAGTCTCCTGTACGAGTCCTTGCTCAAAGAGATGCGGGATGCTGCGGGCGACTCGGGAGAGTTCTACACGCCCCGGCCCCTTATCCGAATGATTGTGAACGCGGTAGATCCCCAGCCCGGCGAGGTGGTACTTGACCCGGCGGCCGGGACCGGAGGGTTTCTCGTCGAGGCCTTCGATTATCTGAAGCCCCAGGCGACGACCGTTAGGGACTTTACGGCCCTTCAGCAGATCGCCCTAAGAGGCATCGAGCCAAAGCCCCTTCCCTACCTTCTCTGCCAGATGAATCTCCTACTTCATGGCATCGAGTTCCCCCAAATCGATCCGCTCAATGCACTTCGTTTTAAGATAAGTGAGATAGGTGACAGCGAACGAGTAGACGTCATAGTCACCAATCCACCCTTCGGTGGTGAGGAGGAGAAGGGAATTCAGCGTAACTTTCCCGCCGACCGCCAAACTTCTGAGACGGCCCTTCTTTTCCTCCAGCTAATCATGCGCAAGCTCAAGAGGCCCGACCGCTCCGACGAGCTCGGGGGACGAGCGGGCGTCGTCGTGCCGAATGGAACGCTTTCGGGAGAGGGGGTGGCGGCGCGCGTTAAGGAAGAACTCTTAGGGAGCTTCAACCTGCACACGATCGTCCGGTTGCCCAACGGCGTGTTCGCCCCTTACACTCCGATCCCGACGAACGTCCTGTTCTTCGACCGGTCGGGTAGGACGACGGACACGTGGTACTACGAGCAGCCGTTACCTGATGACCGCAAGAACTACACCAAGACCAAACCGCTTCGGTATGAGGAATTCGCTGGACTTTTCGCCTGGTGGCAGGATCGGAAGGAAGCGGATCATGCCTGGAAGGTTCCTGTCACCACCTTCGAAGAGAATGGGTTCAATCTGGATCAAAAGAATCCCCGTGCGCCGGAACGGTTGGAGCATCTTCCGCCGGCGGAGCTTGTCGAATCCATACTCAAGAATGAGGCGGAGATCGCTAAGCTACTCGGCGAGGTCAAAGAGCTGCTGGGATCTCGGACCCGGTGACACCCGCGCCAGAGAGTCTTCCACCCGGCTGGCGTTTAGCGCGATTCGATCAAGTTTTGGAGCGCGTTGAGCGCAAGTTCATAGTCGACGATACAACCGAGTACGCACGTGTTGGGGTGCGATGGTATGGGAACGGGGCGTTCGTAAGGGATCGAGTCTATGGCCTGGACATCGCGAGAAAGCAGCAATGGATCGTCCGCTCAGGTGACATCCTCTACAACAAGCTGTTCGCGTGGAAGGGGTCCTTCGCCGTCGCCGGAGATGAGGTTGACGGTCATATAGTCAGTGACAAGTTTCCTACGTTCACAATTGATTTGGAGCAGGTGGACCCGCGCTTCCTTGGCCTTTACTTTCGCTCAAGTCGGCTCGCGTTTCAGGCAGAGCGACTCTCAAAGGGTGCGGCAGCGATTAGCAAGTTGACGCTTAACCCGCCGCAGTTTTGGGAGCTGACTGTTCCACTGCCGCCGCTTGCCGACCAAAGGCGACTATCAGCCCGATTCGCAGAGATCCTCAGATCCATCGAATTGTCCAAGGGTCTTCGAGTTCGGTCCGATTCTGAACTGTCGGCTCTTCACTCCGGCGATGCCGAGAGACTCATCTGCGAAGCGGCTGCCGAGGTCCATCCCCTTGGAGACTTGATAGAGATAGCCGGTGGCGGAACTCCCCCGAAAACCAATGCGACGTATTGGGAAGGGTCGGTTCCTTGGATCTCTCCTAAGGACATGAAGGTGCGGGAGATCTCGGATTCGATCGACCATATATCCAACCAAGCAACTGAAGAGACCTCCGCCCGTCTGCACCAGCCAGGAACCGTACTCGTGGTCACCCGAGGAATGATTCTGGCCCACACTGTGCCGTCCGCAGTATTGTCAGTCCCGGCAGCGATCAATCAGGATATGAAGGCATTGACGCCGTCCTCTGCGTTGGACGCACAGTACTTATGCGAGGCACTCTGGGCGCTGAACGCCAGGCTTCTCCAGCTTGTCGAAAGATCAACGCACGACACTCGGAAACTCCAAACCGATGCGCTGCGTTCGTTTGAGCTGCCTCTGCCGCGGGAATCAGACCGGCCGAAGGTTGTGAAGGCACTCCAAGATCTAACCCGCCGGTACGAGCGGATCGCTCGGCTGCGGCAAGAAATACGGCTGTCTTTAGACGCATTGATTCCGTCTGTGGTCAACTCGATGTTCGACGACCCGTTCTATCCGGATCGACTTCTTGCTGAGGCAGATCGTGCGGGTCTCGATGATCTCCGGGTTCCGGAAACGGATCCGATCTCACCTAGCGTGTAGCCCAAGCGCTTGGCGACGAGATCCCCGGCCCCTTGGCAGACTACTTAGGCCTAGATCTCCGGGTTCTAGAGGCCCGATCCGCCAGTGAGGCGTAGGGTCGATGCGCCCAAGCCCAACCATGCGGGCAGCCTAATCGCGAGCCGCTTGTTCCAGCCCTGGGTACCAATCCGTGTCGCACCTCAGTCACATCGCCGCGGCAAACCCGCTCCGGATGCCAAGGAGTTTCAGCCTTTCAAAGCCGAAGGTCGCGAGGTCGATTCTCGTCGGGCGCATGGGGAGGAGTGCAGGCAGGCGCCGGCCATTCTTTTTGTGGAGCCAGATCTTCCTTTCAATCCGGAAACATTGCTCTCTAGGCTGATCGAAGCGACTCAATCGCCCCGGTTCAGCGCCGGTCCTCGGCGGACCGGACCTTCAGCCACTACTGCAGAGGCTTGGGCCTTTTGCTTGCTCACTCCGGGGTGAGGTCAGCGATCAGACTGGCTAGCTCGGAGTTGGTCAGCTGTTCTTCTGGCTGGCCTGCGAAGTGGTAAGTGACGAAGAGAAACTTGTCGGGTTCGCTGGGAGCTAGGTGCCGGTTGTAGTAGTACGCCGCGTATTCGTCAGTGCCGGAGACTGGGAGCATATGGATCAGGGGCAGTAGCTGGAGGGGGTTTTCTGCCAGGCCGGAAGCTGGTACGAGGTAGAGGCCGCGGGCGCGCATTGGGGCGGTGCTTTGCACCTTTCGCTGGGAAAAGATCTGGTGCGATCCCATCAGGCACCGGGCTTGGCCAAAGGTGAACAGGTTGTCGTCTTCCTGCTCTGATCCTCTGGGCTGTAGGAGGTGCACCTGGGCAAAGGGATGGGGGGTCTGCAGACGAAGTTCGTTGAGGGCTGCCTGCAGGCGAGCGAGTTGGGCTTCCACCCACTGCTCACCTTCGATCCCACCGTGGCTGCGCCTGTTGCGAACAGGACGTGCAGTGTCGAGGACGTCGAAGTAGTCGCCGGCGACGAGAGGGTCCGTGAACTCGGTCGCAAGGCTGCCGAAGAACGTGGCGTGGACCTCACCGGACTTGTCGTCCTCGAGGCGTCCGGCCATGCGCTTGGCCAGGGTGCTGCCGAGCGTGATCCACGTGTAGAAACTGGTGCGGCTGAAGATGGATCGCCCCGATTCGCCACTGCGTAGCTTCAGTCGGGCTTCCTGGTAGGTCTCCGCATCGCGTCGTGCAGCGCTGAGCAGGAGCGTCGCCATGAAGATCCCGTACGCCTCGAAGAAGTGTTGGAGGTGATCGAGTTTTTCCCGCGGTGACTGCACAGCCAGATACCTGCGCCCGATGCTGGCGAGTGGGAACGGCAACCGCTCGATCCAGTCGCCGACCGTCGGCGCTGCGGAAACCGCGTCATCGTCATCGGCGAAGGCTTTCCGGATGCGTTCTAGGAAACCCTGCGCCTCCGCAGTCAAGAGCTGTCCCGTATAGAGCCCGCTCTGAGTGTCTGCGACTTCGCCGGCGATCAGCTGAAGCTCCTGCCCGATATCGATCGCTTTGATCTGATCGTCAAGCGGGGGCAGCACGATCATCAGGCGGCCGAGGTCCTGCCGGCGAATGCGTTCGATGGCTGAGCCGGTGGCAAATGCCAAGCGGGCCGTCCGACCCAAAGGTTCGTTCAGCCATTTCGCCACCCACCGCGCATTCGCTCGTTTGGGATCGAGATCGACGCGGGTGTACCCACGAGGCTTCTCCGGCGGGGCGATCAGCACTTTCGCCTGGGGAAACTCCGGCACGTAGACGCTGTTGCCGTTCCCGTTCTCGCTGTCGTCCTTCGCCGGCAGCTGCGTATAGGCGACCGCAATCTCCTTAAGGCTGACGAAGGGCATTCGCGACTTGCCGAGGCCGACGAGCAACTCGTGCTCTTTGATCAGTGCCCGCCAGCCGCGATAGAGCTTCGCCGGGTAGAGGTAGCCGAGCTGCAAGAACTCGCCGGGGCGCCGGTGGCTCATGTTCTCGAGCAGCCCGCCCGGATCGATGGTCGGATCGAGTCGTCCGACGAAGAGTCGGTCGAGCGGGTCGCCGTGGGTGATGACGAGGAGGCTCGTGGAGATCTGGCTTCGCGGTCGTAGCCCTCCCTCCACAGAGATCGCTGCCTCGACGCGCAGGCCGAGCTCCGCCAGAGCGGTCCGAGTGCGCTCGGCGTCAGCCCGGAAGAAAAACCCGTCGGAGACGAGGACAACGAGCGCTCCGCCGCGGGACACTTGACCACCCAGGTCGACCATCAGGGAGTTCGCGTACTCCCCGAGCCCTCGCCGGATAGGGAAGGACTTCCCTCGGGCGCCTAACGGCGGCGTGGCCGCGATGAGATCGAACCGGCTGTCCAGCGAGCCGAGGGTCTCGAATGGCATCCCCACTCGCCAGTCGATAGCGGGCGCAACGGACCGGCCGGCTCGCTCGACCCATTCGTGCGGCGTCAGCGCGACCGCTCGGGCTTTGGGAAGGAACTCGGCAAGCGCCGCGATCGTCGTCGGTGACGTCGCGTACGCGTCGAGAACGCTCCCCGCTTCTCGCGCTGCAGCCAGCCGGCCGACGAACTCGGCGAGGAACGGCGGCGCTCCGCCAGGTGCGCGCATCCCGAGCAGCTCCAACGCCGCGCCGAGCTCGCGCCAGGCGGGCGGCCGACCCAGTTCGGCGAGGGCACCGCGGAGGCTTTCGGGGTCGGCCTCCGGGTTAGCCGCGACCCAGTTACGCAGGCTGCGCCATGCGTCATCGTCCGAAAAGGCTGCGTATGACTTCTTTCCCATCACCACACTTCTAACGTAGGCTTTTGCACGCGATTGTGACGGAGGCTAAGGAGGGCAGATGCTGCACCTAACCCAGCGTGTCGCCTGGCACGACAGGCAGTGGGATGGGGCGATCTGCGACCGGCCAGGGGAAAACACGTTCTGCCTCGCGCTCGACCGCATCCGCGCCGAACGAGACGACCAGGCCGAGATCGCTCGGGCAGGGAGCGATTGGGCTGACCTCCCGATTGATGAGCTGCCCCCGTGCCGCGCCGAGGCTGCGGCCTTCATGAGCTCGCGGGAATGGACCCGCGTTATCGCACACCCGTACCAAAATCAGAAAAACACTCGCTCCACGCACGGCCACCTGCGGCCGACTTTGATCGAGGCGTCGCCCTACTCGACCTTCGCCGTTCCCTTCTCCTCGCTGATGCGCGGCAAACAGGAGGAAATTGCCGAATGCACCCCGGAGATGATGCCGGAGGACCGCGAGCCGCCTTTCCCGACTAACTGGGTCTTTGGTAGCCAAAGGCAGGAGGCGCTTCTAGAGCGGTTCTTCCGGCGGCTGGAGAAAAACACCTCCTTGGTGTTCTTCTACACGAAGGAGGGCCATCCGGTCGGTGAAATGATCAACCGCCTCGTGGTTGGCGTCGGCAGGGTGACGAAGGTCGGGCCGCAGCTCTACTACGAGCGGCCGCCAGACAAGCCCGCCTACCCGATCTGGGACCGCGAGATCGGTCACTCAATCCGAACGGATGGCAAGGACGGCTTCTTGCTCCCCTACCACGCTTACTTGCAGCCGACTGGAGATTCGGAGGAGGACAAGCGCAGGCAAGAGTTGGTGCGAGAGATTGCGGTGATCCCCGATCGCGAGCACACTGGCGTCTTCTCCTACTTCTCCGAACACGCCTCCCCTGACATCGCGCTTTCGGTGCTCGTCGGTTGTCTTGACTCGGTCCGGCGTGTTCGCGAACACGGCATCGCCAAAGGGGATTGGGAACTGCGGGAGGAGTGGCTGAACCAACAGATTGCGCAGACCTGGACCGATCGGGGCGCCTTCCCCGGCCTCGGATCTGCTTTGGAGGCGCTCGGGATGAGGATGGGGACGGCGCTCACGTTGGAGCTGATCGCAACCGGGCGGATCGCTCCCGACGGCGACCCTTGGCCCCTCGTCGACACGCTGCTGCGCGGTGAGGCCGAGCCGCCGCAGGGCGCCTACGCCGGTGACCTCGAGGCGGTGCGGTCGACTTGGGCAAAGCTCACCGACGAGCGACGCGCTCTGCTCGAACTGCTCTCTCGCTTCGCGCTCAGTCCCGACCAGACGAAACGGTGGTTCGATCCGTCCCGGCGCGCCAAGGCGGCGGCCGAGAGCGTGACGGACCGGGAGGTGCTCGACAACCCGTATCGCATCTCCGAGGGCGACCTCGGCGCAACCGACTCGCCGGCGATCACGATCGGCGCGATCGACCGCGGCCTGTTCCCGGACGACACGGTAAGGGCCAAATGCCCGGTCCCGGATCGCTCGCGGGTCGACTCGTCGAACGATCGCCGCCGGGTTCGCGGCGCGATCGTCAGCATCCTGCGGCGCGCCTCCGACGAGGGGGACTCGCTCCTTAGCAGCGTCGAGACCCTGACCCGGCTGGAGAAGCTCGACCTCGCCCGACCCTGCGTCGTCCCGCTCGACTGGTTCCCCGGCAACCAGGACTTCCTGGGGTCGGTGGTCGGGCAGGCGGAGGTCGAGGTCCCCGGTCCCGATCCGGAGGTGCCACAGCAGCTCTCGGCGCTGCAGCTTTCCACGCACGCGGATACCGAGCTGCGGCTGGCTCGCGTTCTCTTGAAACGGGCGTCGAAAGACTTGACCTCACTCGGTGCGGACAAGTGGAGAGACCTGTTGATCGACTCGATTCGGGCCAGCGGCGCCGAGGTAGATCTAGACGATTCCCGTCACATCGATGCGCTCGCCGAGCAGGAAGACGCTCTCGAGAAGATCACGACCCATCGCCTTGGTGTGCTCGTCGGCCGCGCCGGCACCGGCAAGACTTCGGTACTCGGGGCGCTGGTCTGTGTAAGGAGATCGCCGAGGAGGGCGTCCTGCTGCTGGCGCCGACCGGCAAGGCGCGCGTGCGCTTGCAGCGCGCCACCGGTCACGAGGCGAGCACGATCGCGCAGTTCCTCTACCGGCTCGGGCGCTACGACGGCGCCCGCCAGCGACCGCTGTTCGACGGCCTCCAAACGCACCGGAAGGAGAAGACGGTCGTCATCGACGAGTGCTCGATGCTGACGATGGACGACCTCTACGCCGTCCTGCGAGCACTCGACCTCGGCCACGTCGAGCGGCTGATCCTCGTCGGCGATCCCAACCAGCTCCCCCCGATCGGCGTCGGCCGGCCGTTTGCGGACCTCGTCGGCGTCTTGGACGAGCCTTCCTCGGAGGAGGAGGAGACCGCGGCTGCGGTGCTGGCCCGGCTGACGGTCGAGGTGCGCACGGCACTGGGTGGGCCGTCTGACGCGCTTCGCCTGGCCGCGTGGTTCACCAACGAGCCCCAGCCGAAGGACGCCGACCGGGTACTCAGCGACCTGGAACTCGGGGGAACCTTCAACGACCTCGAGATCGTCACCTGGAAAACGCCGGACGACCTGCGCCGAGTGATCGGAGAGCAGCTCCAGAAGCACCTCGACCTGGATGCCCCTACCGATGTCGCCGGATTCGACCGCGCACTCGGTCTCGACGAGAAGGGCTGGATCCCGTTCGACGAACCGGACGGCGTCGAAGGGCTTCCAGATCCTCTCCCCGGTGCGCATGCACCCATACGGCGTCCACGACCTCAACCGATGGCTTCAGGCGACCTTCCGCGAGTCGAGCTGGCGGAAGACGCTGGGGGAGGAGCAGATCGGCCGCAAGGACAAGGTGATCCAGCTGCGCAACCAAAAGAAAACCGGCTGGAGTCCACGGGGAGGGAAGCAGGAGGAGTACCTCGCCAACGGCGAGATCGGGACCGTCGCACAGATGAAGGGCAAGTGGATGAGCGTCGCGTTCGCCGGCCGGCCGGCGCTCACGTTCGGCTACGCGGCGTCCACCAGCGAGCAGCCGTCGCTCGAGCTCGCCTACGCCCTGACGGTGCACAAGGCCCAGGGCAGCGACTTCGGCGTGGTCTTCTTCGTCCTGCCCGAGACCCGCATGCTTTCCCGCGAGCTGCTCTACACGGGCCTGACCCGGGCGAAGGACAAGCTCGTTCTGCTCATCGAGGGTGACGATGCCTCCACCCTCTACGACCTCACCCTTCCCAAGCGCTCGGAGACCGCGCGCCGGAACACGAACCTCTTCCGCTCGGTGGTTCGCGAGGAGGCTGACGCTCCGCCGTACGCGGAGCATCTGATTCACCGTGTGTCCGATGGCCGCATGGTTCGCAGCAAGTCGGAGTTGGCCATCGCTATCGAGCTCCAGCGCCTCGGAATGTGGAGCCGGTGTCTTTACGAGCGACCGCTGGATGGAACCAACGTTCCTGGCCGCCTGCGCCCGGACTTCACGTTCGTCGACGCCGCCGGCGACGTGATCGTCTGGGAGCACCTCGGCATGCTGAACAAGGAGAGCTATCGACAGTCGTGGGAGTGGAAGCTGGAGTGGTATGAGAAGAATGGCTTCGTCCTCGGCGAGAACCTCTTCACGACGAAGGACGACCCTTCTGGTGGGCTGGACCAAGACCAGCTGACCAAGGTCGCGAAGGAAATTGACGAGCTGCTCTAGGACGCAGCACGCGAATGGCACACAGCCTAGCCACAAACCGCTCCACTAAGTCTCAGGAAGTACGGGAGTAGAGCGAAAGGTCGATCGTGCCGCTGTCGGTCGAGATCCGCAGAGTGCTGGCGTCTTTCGGGACGGCGGGGGCGAAACCAGATGCACCGTGAACGACCTGCACGCCGCCGTTTCCTCCGGCGCCGCTCTCGTAGTACTCGGTTCCCAGGTCGTCCTCGAGCAGAATCCTCGTCTTTGGCTCAGGCCGTCCGAGGGGGTCGTCCGTCATGAGCGACTCCAAGGACCTGGCCTCCTGGTCGAAGGTGTAATGGACGAACAGCCCATCATCGAAGAGCTCTACGGCGAGAATCTGCACCTCGGAGTTGGGCTGGGGCTCGACCGATAGGGCTCGCAGGAAACGCCTGCCGCTGAACTGTGGTCTCGCACGCTTGGCTTCGAATTCGGCGATTGCTCGGTTCATCTCATCTCGCTTGTCCTGAGAGAGCTTGCTCTCGTCGACACGCTCGGCGCTGACCTCGACCGTGGTGCCCTGATCGAGAAGGACTCCATCGCTACGTAGGGTTGCCACGACGGCTGAGGACTCGCTGTAGGAAGCGGACAGGCTGATCTGGTCAGGCGCCAGCAGCATCGCCTGTACCGTCGCCGTCTCGGGTGAGAGCCGTGCGGAGGGGTGATCATCGAGCTCCTCCACTAACTTGGCCACCCGCGCGTTGAGCATGTTCTGATCGCTCTCAAAGCGGCCTACCCTGCGGGCGTCGTTGAGAAGGGCTAAGGCGACGCGAAGCATCAGCAGATCCGTTGCCGCCTGCCGTCTTTGTTCCTCCGGCTCCAGGCCGATCCCCGAATTCATCGCCGTCCGAGATCAATCTCAACGCTCGTCGACTCGAAGCGGACGACGAGGCTGGAAGCGGTTGCCGGGACAGCCGAGACAAAGCTCTGGCTTGCTCGTAGCAACGGCGCGTTTGCATCCAAATAAGCAAGATCGACCATTTCGTACCCCGTTCCGCTGTCGTCGCTCAGCTCAATCTTCGGCATCATTGCCGCCTCCAGTGGTTCGCCCCAAGGATCGTCGGTCTCTAGGTCCTCCTCCGGTGGTCGGGGGACGAGGTAGTAGACGATCACGCCGGTGTCGTAGAGCGCGAGGAAGCTGACGACTGGCCCGGCGAAATCCTGCGACGGCCCGGGAACGACTCCGAGCAGGTGCTCGGTGCGGAAGCGCCGCTGATCCTCCTCGACCCTGCGATTGGTGTCGATCTCATCGGCGTGCCGTACATGGGTCAACCTCTCGACCGCGTCGCGATCAGCGCGTGCCTGGGCGGTTAGCTCGAAATCGGGCACGCCGAAGCCCTCGATGGTCTCGAATTCACCGAGCCGGCCATCGGGTCGCAGGGTCACCACCTCGGAGACAAGCCCTCTGTCGCCGGTCTCGTGTCGCAGGCGTAGACAACCCTTCGCCGCCGGGCTGACCCAGACCGTGTACTGGCCGCTGTAGCGAGGGAGTTCGTCCGCTGGCTCAACTTCGAAGTCCATCGCCTCGCCCGGGCGACCCTCGGCTACACGGCCCACCAGCTCTTCCAAGCCGACGACATCGCCCGGGAAGCTTGTCTCGGTTCCAAGTGCAGCGAGCAATCGCAGTGACGCCTCGGCGAGATGAGAGCGCGAATGCTCCACTTGCCGTCAAGACCTCGCCGCCTGGGGCCGGGGTAGCTGCGCGCAGAGGAGCGCGAAGACTCCTACCGCGACCGCCGCGCCCAGCCAGTGCAGGCCGAGCAGGACGAAGACGAGGCTGACGAGGCCGGCCGCGACTGCCCGCGCGATTACCGGGGCCTCAGGAAGGCCGACGACCCTGGCCGTGAGCCAGGCGCACAGGAGCCAGGCCGCCGGTCCGGTCAGCCAGCCCCAGTCATCGAAGAATCCCTCAGAGAAGACGAGTGCCAGCAGCAGCGACAGCGCCACGACGGCCACGGTCTGCACGAGAGCAACCCGCCACAAGATCGCCGAGTCCATGCGGCGATTCTGTCACCCGTCGGCGGCGCTGCGCAGGGCCGCGATGTCGAGCTTCTTCATTCCGAGCAGCGCGCTCATCGCGCGCTCGGCGCGGCCCTTGTCGGGGTCGGCGAAGATCTCTTCCATCCCGGTCGGTACGACCTGCCAGGAGAGGCCGTAGCGGTCCTTCAGCCAGCCGCACTGACTCTCCTCGCCGCCATCCGTGAGCTTGTCCCAGTAGTAGTCGATCTCCTCTTGGTCCTCGCATTCGATCTCGAAGGAAACGGCCTCGTCGAACTTGAACTCCGGGCCGCCGTCGATGGCGACGAAGCGCTGGCCGTCCAGCTCGAACTCCACCGTCATCACGGAGCCGGCCTCGCGTGGCCCAGCCTCGGTGTAGTGGGTGACGTTGACGATTCGCGAGTTCGGGAAGACCGAGACGTAGAACTCCGCCGCCTCCTCGGACTCGGTGTCGAACCACAGGTTGGGGACGATTCTCTGGTGCATGGGGTGTCTCCTCTCGTACGGAAGGGCGCAACCGATTCTGCACCTATAGACCGGCGGCGGAGCCGAAACTCATCGCTGCCAGCACACCGGAGTAGCCTGGACCCCGATGGCTCACCTGGGCGGCACCGCGAGCACCGAGATCGACGCCCCGCTCGATCGCGTCTGGGCGGAGGTCGAGGACGTGCTCAGCGCGCCGGAGTGGCAGGGTGGGCTCGTCGCGATCTCCCCGCTGGAGCGGGACGGTGACGGCCGGCCGACCCTGGTCGAGAGCGAGAGCGACGTCAAGGTCAGGCACGTGAAGACGAAGGTGCGGTTCAGTTACGAGCCGCCCACCCGGCTCTCCTGGACCCAAGTCAAGGGTGACCTCAAGTCGGTAGACGGCTCCTGGACACTGGAGGACCTCGGCAACGGGCGGACGCGGGCGACCTACGCGCTCGACGCCGACCCGGGACGCGTGCTCGGAATGCTCATCCGCGGCCCGGTCGAGGGGGCGGTCCGGGCGGCCCTGGTGAACTCCCGCCCCGGCGAGCTGAAGAAGCGGGTCGAGGGCGTATAGCCGCCGGTCGCCCGTAAGGCGGCGGATGAGCCCGGCGCAATTCGCCTACAGCAGGGCGAAGACGACGCGAACGGTGGCCGTCACCGTCGAGCCGCCGGGCTTGACGGGCGGGGTCGCCTCGTCGGCAGCCGTGCGGTTGCGCGCCGTCGGCTGGCTGGGAACCACTTCTGCGCCTTCTTCGATGCTGATCGCCGGACCGAGGACGGCGCCTGCACGCGTAGCAAGCGCCGCCGCCTTCGCCTTCGCCTGATCGAAAGCCGCCAGCAGCGTGTTGTTGTAGGCGGTCTCGGGATTGCCCGGGAAGAAGCTCGGACCCCTGGTGCCGGTCGCGCCGGCCGCGATCGCCGCGGTGACCATTTCGCCGGCGCGCTCGGGCTGGTGCAGGATCACCGAGATGCTCTCGCTGGCGCGGTAGAGGGTGCGCTTGCCTTTGACGACTTTGCGAATCGTGATCCGGCCGGTCGTGACGTCTCCCGGTCCCACGCCCGGAATCCCCTGCACGTTGACGATCACTTCTCGCAGCCGAATCGAGACGACGCGAAGGGCGGCTTCTCGCGACCGCCGTTCCTTGGTCACCGAGAAGCCCAAGCTGGCGGTGTCATTGGGCACCTCCTGCGTCGCCTCGCCGCGGACGACGATCGTCCGCTCCTGCGCCGGGGCAGCCGCCGGCACCAGCATGCCGAGCGCCAGGAGCGCGATCAGCGGAGTTGTTCGGATGCGCGAGGGCATATGGGCGCCTCCCCAGGCTGCGAGGACTGTAGGCGCTGAGCCGGATAGCTCCGATGCCGCATAATCAAGAGATCCGGGGCGGTTAGCTCAGTTGGGAGAGCGCCTGCCTTACAAGCAGGAGGTCACTGGTTCGAGCCCGGTACCGCCCATCGCTGCAGGCCCCGAAGGCCCAAGGCGAGGCACCCCCCCAACAGGACGATCGCCGCGACCCACGCCAGAGCGCTGCCGGCGGAGTAGCCGTCTCCCGCCTGGAGGACCGGGTCCTCCGAGGCGCCGACCGAGCCGGCTGCAGGAGCGTCTTCCGAGCCGCGCCCCGGCGACTCGCGCTCGCCGTCCTGCGCTCCGCCGCGGTTCTCGCCAGCGGGGGGAGCGGTGCCTTCCTGGGCGCCGGCGCCGGCCTTGGAAACGCCTACTCCGAACAGCGGCGGCGCCGCGCCCGGCTCGCGGTCCGATCCGCCTTGCCCTGAAGCATCTTTGCGAGCTTCGCTGAGCGGAAGGGCGTACTCCGTTCCCGCCGGACTCTCCGGGTCGAAGTGAACCCCCTTCGCCGCCGCCGCCGTGCCGTCGCCGACGGTCAGCCCGGCAAACGCGATCGTTGCGACGACCGCGCCCAGTACCATCGCCGAGCTCAGCAGCTCGCGGGGGCGACTTCGTCTATGCGGAAGCAGATATCTCACAGCCGTTGAACTCGATGACTTTAGAGCAGACACAAAAGGCGGCCACGTGGCGGATCCGCTGCGGGCTGCTCTCGCTTCTAGCGCTGTTCGTTTTCCTCTCCTTCCCCGGAAGCGCCCCGGCTGCGGTCTCTACGCACAAGCTGACCTGGGGCCCTTACGACGCCAAGGCCTTTGACATTTATGCCGACCTGGGTGCTGGGCTCTACGAGATCACGATCAACTGGTCGCGGATTGCCCCGACCAAGCCCACTCATCCAACCGACCCGGCCGACCCCGCGTATTTCTGGACCCCCGCCGTCGACGAGGCGATCGCGAACGCACGGGCCCGCGGCATGGAGGTCGTGCTCGCCCTCATTGGCACCGCCGGCTGGGCCAACGGCGGCCGCTCGTACCGGTGGGCGCCCGAAATTCCCCAGGACTATGCGGACTTCGTCACCGCAGCAGCCAAGCGCTGGCCTGAGGTTCGCCACTGGCAGATCTGGGGAGAGCCCTCCCGCCGCCCCAACTTCATGCCCTTGGCGCGCGTCGCCGGGCTCGATCTCACCCTTGCGCAAAGCCGCGGCCCGCGCGTCTATGCCGAAATGCTGGACGCGGCCTATGAAGCGCTCAAGCAGGTCAATCCCGCCAACCTCGTGATCGGAGGGAACACCTTCACCGGCGGGGACATCAGGCCGCTCGCCTACATCAAGGCGCTGCGGCTCCCCGACGGGAGGCCGCCGAGGATGGATCTCTACGGCCACAATCCGTTCGGCTACAGGCGACCTGATCTGAGCGAGGGCTTGATCAATCCCGGCAGCGGGCTCGCCGATTTCTGCGACCTCGACGTCCTCGCGCAGTATGTGGACCGCTACCTCTCGCGAGCCGGACGAAACCAAGGCAAGCTGCCCCTCTTCCTCTCCGAGTACTTCGTTCCCACCGATCACAGCAACAGTGAGTTCAACTACTGGGTCTCAAAGCGAACGGCGGCGAACTGGCTGACGGCCGCACTCGCGATCACCCGGAAGTGGCGTCGCATCTACACGCTGGGGTGGTTCGAACTCTATGACGAAGCGCCCGACGGTCGGGGCACCGAGGTCAATCGCGGTCTTCTCACCTACGACGGCAGGAAGAAGCCGGCGTACTACGCCTTCAAACGCGGTTAGCGGAGGCCGGGGTCTGGATTGCCGCAGGCGTCAGGGACGCCGGCCGGACACCGAGACCGCAACCTCGTGACGGCGAATGTCCGCCAGGCCCGCCTCGCGGAACCAACCCTCCACCTCGTCCCAGTCATGCTTCCACTGGTACTTCGGTGCGTACCAGTCGAAGGTGTCGAGCACGCGCCATTCCGGGTCGGGGTGGTGCGAGACAGGCAGTAGCGGCGTCAGGTACCTGCCGAAGCGGGTGCGGTAGAGCCGCCCCAGCGGCGCCGCGATCCGGCACAGCTTCAGCAGGCGCTCCTCGTCCATCCTCGTGGTGAGCCGGCGGTATAGGTCCGAGGAGAGGTAGCCCAGCGGGCGTTCGCTCGTGTAGACCCAGATCGCGATCCGTCCGCCTGGCCGCAGCAGGCGCGGCAGCTGCGAGAACGCGGCGCGCGTGTCCGGCGTGTGGTGCAGGACGCCGATCGAGTAGATGAAGTCGAAAGACTCCGGGCGGAAGGGCAGGTCGAACACGTCCGCCTGCAGGAAGGCGGTGTTGGGGAGGGCGCCGAGGTTCCTGTTCGCCGCCTCGACCGCGACCGAGAGGTCGACGCCGACCACATTGGCCCCGTAAGACGCGGCGACCTCGGCGAACCTGCCCATTCCACAGCCGACGTCCAAGATCGTCTTGCCCTTCAGGGCAGTCGGCGTGAAGCCGGTCTTCGAGGCAAAGGTCTCGCGCGACTCGGTCCGCTGCTCTTCGGGACGGTCGAGCTGCGTCTCGGAGAACCAGTTCCACTCCTTGCCGAAGCTGAGGGCGTAGGAGTCCGACTCGACGAAGCGGAGCAATCCGCCGGCGCGAGGAGCGACCAGGCGCCCGTTGGCATGGGCCCCCTCCGGATCGAGCCTGAGCGGCTCCCCGGAGCCCGGCGCAGCGAGGAGGTCGGCCAGCCACGAGGGCTCCGTGGTGACCGGCTCGGTGGTTGCTGGGGCGCCGTCTGACATCATGCCGGCCGTGATTCTGGCAGGTGAAAGTGCGGCGCCACGTCGTCCGTCCCGCGGCTGGCGCAGATCGCGATGAGGGCGCTGGTCACCGGCGGCGCCGGCTTCATCGGATCGCACCTCGCATCGCGACTCGTCGCCGACGGTCACGAGGTGCGTGTGCTCGACAACTTCTCCACCGGTTCGCGGTCGAACCTGGTCGGTTTGGCGGCCTCCGTCGACCTGGTCGAGGGGGATATCCAGAGCTACGAGCGAGCGCACAATGCCGTCCAAGGCTGTGAGGTCGTATTCCACCAGGCCGCCCTACCCTCGGTTCCCCGCTCGGTTCAGGACCCGCTGACCAGCAACGCGGTGAACGTGATCGGCACCCTTAACCTGCTGCTCGCCTCGCGCGACAGCGGCGTGCGCCGGGTGGTGTTCGCTTCCTCCTCCTCGATCTACGGCGCCGACAGGACGCTGCCCAAGCGCGAGGACCGCGCGCCGATGCCGATCGCACCCTACGCCGTCGCGAAGCTAGCCGGCGAGGGCTACTGCCGCAGCTTCGCCGAGGTCTACGGGCTCGAGACCGTTGCCCTGCGTTACTTCAACGTGTTCGGACCGGGCCAGGACCCGCTCTCACAATACGCGGCCGTCATTCCCAAGTTCATCACCGCCCTGCTGGAAGAGGAAGCGCCGGTGGTGTTCGGTGACGGTGAGCAGTCGCGCGACTTCACCTACATCGACAACGTGGTCGAGGCGAACCTGCTGGCCGCGGATGCCGTCGGCGTCTCCGGGAGGACCTTCAACATCGCCTGCGGCGAGCGGATCACCCTGAATGGCCTCTTGGAGGAGCTGCGCAGCATTCTCGGCAGCAAGGTCGAGGCTTCCTACCTCGAACAGCGGCCTGGTGACGTGAGGCATTCGCTGGCCGACATCTCACTGGCCCGGGAGCATCTCGGCTACCGGCCGGCCGTGGAGTTCAGCGACGGCCTGCGGCGCACCGTGGAGCATCACCGGACGCAGGCCGGCGCCAGCGCGGAGCGCTCCGGCTCAGCCGCGCTCTCCTGAGCGCTCGCGGCCGGCACAGATGACTGCCGCCGCCAGGGCTATCGGAATCGAGAGCTGCGGGGTGGAGAGCGCCTCGACGAAGACCATCCCGGCTGCCGCCGCGGCGAGGACGCCGATCGCCGCCGCCTCGGGGGCGCCGACGGCACCCGGGCTTCCCTGCCGCGCGCGGCGGGCGGCGACGGCGCGGATGCCGAGCGCGAGCGCCGCGACCATCAGGGCGAGCAGCAGCGCCCCGACGATGCCGAGCTCGGCGGCGACGGCCAGGTACTCGTCGTGCGCGGCGAGCAGGCCGTAGTCGAGGTGAGCGTCGGCGTAGGCGGGGAAGGTTCCCCAGCCGATCCCCCGGAGGGGCTCCGAGCGGAAGGCGCGGAATGCGAGGCGGGCGGCGTCCAGGCGCGAGCGCATGTAGCGGCGCTCGGCCCTGGTGGCGGTCGAGGCGAGGCGCTCGTAAAGCGAGCCCTCGAGCTCCTGCGGAATCGCTACCACCTGCGTGGGCCGGCTCCGCTCGCGGGCGATCACCTCCACCTCCGACACGGCGAAAGTCGACGGGCCGGCGGTCTGCCAGAGGTAGAGGGCGGCGTGAGCCGAGCGGGACGGCGGTCGCCAGGCCAGCGAGAAGCGGCGCCAGTCGCGGCTTAGCTTCCCGGTCGCCTGCGGTCCCTCCAGCTCGTGCGCGCTGTCGGCGAGGGCGTAGCTGAACGGAAGCCCGGCGCTGTCGGCGCGAGCCCGAAAGCGCAGCACGTAGACGCCGCCAGCTTCCGCTTCGCCCCAGCGGAAGCTGGCGCCCTCGCCCGCCCTGGATGCTCGTACCGCTATGCCGGCTCCCCGGTCCAGCAGGGTCGAAGGACCGTGCGGGATCGGGCCCAAGGCGCGGCTGTCCCAGCCGCTCAGGTCGCGCTGGTCGAGCGTCCTCAGCGATGGTGAGACCGAGACGAAGCTCGCGTCGCGTCGCTCCTCCTCGAAGCTGGCGTAGAGGATCGCGGCCGCCACCGCGGCAATGCCACCGGCGACGAGGATCGCTGCGATCCTGCGACGGGACCCGGCCGCCTGCCAGATGGCCAAGGCGACGATTCCGAGCGCGGCGGCGATGATGGCGCCGCGCGAGTAGGTGAGGACGAGCGTCGTGGCCAGGACGAGGACGGCCACGACGCAGGCGATCCGACCTCGCGGCCCGGCGAAGGGCCGGTAGGCCAGCGCAATCGGGATAGCCAGCGCCACCGCGAAGCCGAGTTCGTTGGCGTTGCCGAAGGTGCCGGAGAGCCGGCCACCGGTCTGCGTCATGTCGACGGTTCCCGAGTTGATGCTGCCGGCGCCCGCCAGCGCCAGCACGGCGGCGAGGACGAGACCGGCCAACGCGGCCGCCATCGCGGTTCCACGCAGTCTCGGTGCGAACCCGATCGCGACCAGCGCCAGCAGCCCGATCAGGGCGAACTCGAAGAAGCCCCCAAGCTTGCCGCCGCAATTGCAACCCCAGGTGGCGGCGCTGAGCAGCGCCCAGGCGCAGAGGCCGAGGTAGGCGGCCGCCAGCAGCACCGCCGGGCGGTCGAAGCGCCACCGCACTGGGCGCTGGGCGAGCAGGTCGGCCGTCAAGAGCACGGCGAAGGCAATCGCTGCCGTCCGGCCCAGGGTCAGGGAGCCGACGATGCGAGTCGCAGAGAAGGGAGCGAAAAACGCAGCGGTGACCAGACCGACTTCGGTCCGGCGGAACGCTGTCCGATCGCCGATCACCAACCCGGTCGCAGACGGCGTAGCGCCAGCACGGCCAGTTCACCGATCAAGGCAATTGCAGCGGCAAGCAGGATCCAGACCATCGGCGCGAACATGATGTCGTAGCGTGGAGAAAACACGCCAAACAAGCTGCCGCCAACCATCCCCAGTATGAGCACAACTAGGAATGCAGTTGCGGTGAGGCGCCGACGGCTATCGCCAACGAACGGTAAGAGGAGTGCGACGATGCCCCCCAAGGTGATCGCATAGATGAGTTTCGTAAGCGTCTGTGATACCTGCCACAGCGTCCGCGTCAGGCCGGAATCGCCCGGTATGTTCTCCACTTCTGGTTGCAGGGTCCGGATATAGCTGCGAGTGAGCGAGATGTGGTCTTCGTTCTCTTTGACTCCAAAGGTGCGAGGGTCGTAAAGGCTTCTGTACTTGGTGAGTATGTCCAGAGTGTTTTCTAAATAGATGTCGAAGTGTTCGAACAGGGCCTTACGAGCTAGTGCGCCCATGGTCGAGGATGCTTCTGACTCACTCATGCCCTGATTGCGCAGCGCGTCGTACAGGGCCGTGGTTGGACGCCCGGACTCCACGCCGGCAAGTGGACCCGGTTCAGCCGTCTTGTAGATGCTGAGCGCGAGCTGACCATTGGGCGCGTCGGCAGGCGGTGGTACCCGGTCCCACGTTATGACGCGAGAATAGAGTGAGATGCCTCCCTCGGTGGCTACGCTCGGATTGCCATGGACTACCAGGTTGTGAAGCACCCATGGCGTCACAACAAGCAGCACTCCTGCAATTGCAGCAGCGGCCGGACGGATAGCTGCCCGCCAGTCGCGGGCGGCGATGAGCAGTACAAGCGGAATTGCCACAAAGGCAAGTTGTCCGTTCGCCCGAAAAAGGGTTGCAATTCCGAACATCGCACCCGCCGCGACGAGCAGGTGCCAGGAGAATTGCTTGGCCTGAACTTGCAACGCCGCCTGTGCGAGCAGTGCAGTGCCAGTGAAGAGGGCGACGCCGAACAGGTAATCGGCCAAGGCGAGCTGCTCGGTGAGGGTCATCAGGGGCGAACCGGCGGTGAGAAAGCCCGCCAGGACTCCAACTGGTGGACTGAAGAACCTCCAACCCACCAAGAGCACGCCGGCGGGTAGAAAGATTCCAATGGCGTTCTGAAGCGTGACGATGCCGCTTACTGCATCGATCCCCAGGCCGTCGAAGGCGGCCAGCAAGAGCGAGTACCCGGGGGGGCGCAGATCGCTCGGGAAGTAGCCCTGGAGAATTTCCTCAGCGACATTGAGATATACGGTCGTGTCCGAAGCTGCGACACCGTCGCCAAAGAACGGGGCCCGCACCGCGGTCGCTAAAAGGGCGACGGCGAGCATGGAGAAGAGCAGATTGCGCCCCAAGACATGTGCCGCACTCTTCACGAGGCGCATGAACATATACTTCCGCGCTGCTGATGGGAGGTGCCTCTTGGACCCGCCTTTTCGCTGCCCGCCGGGGGGCGGCATTTGCTTGCCTCGCCACGCTGGCCGTGCTGTTCACCTTTTCCTCGTGCGGGACCAAAGACTCGAATCAGACGTCCTCTCTGGCGCCGAGCAATGTCTTGCAACCTTCCGATTTCTCGCGCTACCCGGAGGCGAGCGCGGAACGCGCCTTCATCGAATACTGGTCGGATTTGCAGTACCGGTCCTGGGCCAACATGGCCGCCTACTATCACCCGCGCTTCCGTGACTTCGTGGGCACCGATGCTGTGATCGGCGCCAAAAAGCTGAACGCGTCGATCTATCCACTGCTGAAGCCCGCAATCGTCCGAGTCGACGCTGACGGCGAGGACACCACCGTCTACTACACGCTGAGGCTGACGACTGGCTCGAAAGAGCTGAACTCCATAACGTTGCGCAGGGACGATGGGAACTGGCAGATCATTTATGACTCCCGTCTGGATGAAGAGCTCGCCCAGCTCGCCCAGAATCGAGCCGAAATCAAGGAGGAGGGCGCGCTGCGGACCGATGCTTCCACGCCCCCTTCGGCGCAGGCCGTGCGCGCAGCCCAATCGGCCGCGCAATTGCAGGCTCGCTTTCTGGATGAAGAGCTGAGCACCAGTCCCTGAGGGGACCTCACCCAACCCTCGGATCACGTGACCGACCCGCGTCGGTCGAGTGCCTCGCACACCGTGGCCAGGTGGCCGTCCGCGAACTTCGCCAGGTCGTGCTGCTCGAGGGCGTGTCGCCGTGCGCCCGCGCCGAGCGAGTGGCGCAGCTCGGCGTCGTCGACCAGCCGCTCCAGCGCCGCCGCGATCGCCGCCGGCTCGTGGGGGACGAGGATTCCGCCGTCGGGGGCGATCACCTCCCGGGTTCCGCCGGCGTCGGTTCCCACCAGGGGACGTCCGAGGACGGCCGCCTCGATCAGCGCGTTGGGGCTGCCCTCGTCGTCGGAGAGGAGGACTGCAACGTCGTGCTCGGCCCAGAACGACCGCACGTCGTCGATCGGGCCGCCTGCGCTGACCCGGTCCGAGAGGCCGCGCCGGGAGATCTCCGCCGCGATTTGCTCGCGAAACGGACCCGCCCCGGCGAGGTCGGCCCGCCAGGGAGTCCGCGGTCGCAGCAGGGCGAGGGCGTCGAGCAGGCGCGCGTGCCCCTTTTCGGGGCGGTAGTTGGCGACGTACCCGAGCGCCACCGTGGCCGCCGACGGAGGGGGGAGGGGGTCGACCGGAGGGTGGCCGTTGTGGACCAGGCGCAGGCGCTCCGGCCGGACACCGCGGGCTTCGGCCTCCGCAATCACCGCCTCTGAGTTTCCGGTAACCGCCTGCGCCCGGCGCTCGGCCCAGCGAATCGGGACCCGGTAGAGAGCCTGGCGTTCGGCGGCCGAGCCGCAGACACTGCGGCGGGCGATCGCTACCGGGATGCCCAGCGCGCGGGCGACCGGGGTCACAGTGGTCGAGGCCTCCTCGAGCCAGGCATAGACCGCGTCCGGGCGAAGGCGGCGCAGCACCGCCAAGGTGCGGGGAACCGAGGCCAGGGGCCGCAGGGGTCGGGGGCCGCCCGCCGGGGCCAGCTGGATCAACTCGACGCCGAGCTCGCGCAGGCGCTCCGCATGAGCGGGGTCGCAGACGGTGGAGAAGGTGAGGACGGTCGCCTCGACGCGGTCGGGGTGGGTGCTGGAGATCAGCTGGATCAGCTGCCGCTCGGAGCCGCCCATCCCAAGGCCCCCAATCGCAAACAGGACGCGGGGGCGCTCAGCTGCCATCGATCCAGCACCGGTGCCAGAGCTCCAGCACCGCCAGGTTCCAGACGCGGTAGGTGTTGTCGGCGCTGCCGTCGAGATGATCGGCGAGCAGGCGCCGCACCCGATCAGGTTCGAAGTAGCCGCGTTCGAGGCTGCGGCGGTCCAGGAGCAGATCCTCGACCCAGGGACGCAGCTCGCCGCGCATCCAGGCGCCGACCGGGACGCCGAAGCCCTGCTTGCGCCGGTTCACGAGGTCGGGCGGTAGGCCGCGCCGGCGGGCGATCTCCTTCAGGGCCCACTTCGTCGTCCGTCCCCTCAGCTTCAACCGGCTCGGCAATCTGGCGGCGAACTCGTGGACGCGGTAGTCGAGCAGGGGCGAGCGCACCTCGAGGGCGGTGGCCATCGACATCCGGTCGACCTTCAGCAGCAGGTCGCCGGGAAGGTAGGTCTGGGTGTCGAGCGCCAGATACCGATCGACGCCGGGCAGGGACGGCGGCGCGAGCGTCTCCGCCCAGGCGGCGCCGTGGTCGCCTCCCGCCTCGAGGAACCCAGGCGTGCAGAGCGGCTTCGATCTCGGCGGGACTGAAGTGGGACATCATCGAGGCGTAGCGCTGCTCGGCGGGCATCGCGAACGCCGTGGCGGCTCGCCGCGCTGTGCGGCCCGGCCCGGCAGCAGGGAGAGGGCCCCTCGCTTCGCGAGCCAGCCGGCAGCCGCGCTCGACCGGGTCCAACCGGTCGGCGAACCGGGCGACGAGGTAGCGCCGGTAGCCGGCGAACGCCTCGTCGCCGCCGTCGCCCGAGAGCGCCACCGTGACGCTCTCCTGGTCATCCTCGAGAGCAGCAGGGTCGGGATCGCCGAGGAGTCGGCGAAGGGCTCGCCGGCGTGGCGAACGGCGTCGGCCACGAGGGGGACGATCGCCGGCTCCAGCAAGCGTTCCTCGTGCTCGGTCCCGTAGATCCGTGCCACCCGGCGGGCGTGCTCGCCCTCGCTGAAGCCGGCCTCCGGGAAGTCGATCGAGAAGGTTCTCACCTGGCTGCTGGCCTCGGCCATGTAGCTGACGACGAGGCTCGAGTCGATTCCGCCCGGAGAGGAAGGCCCCGAGCGGCACGTCGGCGACGAGGCGCTCGCGGGTCGCCTCGGCCAGCAGCGCGTCGAGGCGCTCGAGGGCCTCCTCCTCCGCAGCTGCCTCGGTCCTGCCGAAATCCAGCTACCAGTAGCGCTCGACTCGCGCCCGGCCCCCCTCGTAGACGAGCCGCTCGCCCGGGGCGAGCTTGCGGATCCCCGCGAAGCCCGAGAGCGGGGGCGGGACGTACTGGAGCGTCAGGTATTCGCGCAGCGCGCTCGGGTCCGGTCGTGCCTCGACCAGGCCGCTGGCCAGGATCGCGCCCGGCTCGCTCGCGTAGACGATGCCGTCTCCCGGACCGGCGCCCAGTAGAGCGGCTTGACGCCGAGCCGGTCGCGCGCGAGGAGCAGCCGCTCGGCCCGCGTGTCCCAGAGGGCGATCGCGAACATCCCCTGGAGGTCGTCCAGGCACTCCGTCCCGCGCTCCTCGTAGAGGTGCACGATCACCTCCGCGTCCGATCGGGTGCGGAAAGCGTGGCCGCGGCCGTGGAGCTCTGCGCGCAGCTCGCGGAAGTTGTAGATCTCGCCGTTGCAGGTGACGTGCACGCCATCGCTCTCGTTGGCGATCGGCTGGTTACCCGTCTCGAGGTCGATGATCGACAGCCGGCGGAAGCCGATCGCCGCCTCGCCCGGCACGAACAGCTCGCCGGCCGCGTCGGGTCCGCGGTGGACGAGCGCGTCGCACATCCGTCGCAGCGCCTCGCGGTCGGCGCCGATGTCTCCCGCCCATCCGGCGATTCCACACACTGCTCAGCCCGCCCGACGCAGTTCCTCAGGCACGGCCACCGCTCTTGGTGCGCAGGGCGAGGATGGCGCCGCCGCGCTGCAGCAGGCGGGGCAGGGCGTCGTCGCGGCGCGGCAGTCTCAGGGTTCGCCTCATCGGCACGTCTCCATAGCGGGAGAGGAGATACAGCATCAGCCCGGCGGCGAGCCAGTAGGAGACGACAGAGGAGACCGACGCGCCGGAGATTCCGAGCCACGGGATGAGAAGGAAGTTGAGGCCGAGGTTGAGCGCGAATCCGAGCGCGGAAGCGGCTGAGATCACCAGCGGCGGCGCGATCCTGATCAGCAGGTCGCGTGCCGGTCCCTCGATCGCGAGCGCGACCACCGCCGGCATCAGCAGCGCGAAGGGCAGCGCGCTGGCCGCCCAGGCGGAGCCGTAGACGAGCACGATGAAGGGATAGGCCGCGGCCGCCGCGAGGGTTCCGAGCAGCGCCGCGACGCCGACGTTCTGGCCGATGAAGTCGACCGTGTAGGCGACGGCGGCCTTCGCGTCGGCCTTGGTCTGGGTCTCGAGCGCCGCCAGGGCGACGGTGGAGACGCTGACGAAGACGATGTCGGCGAGGTTGGCCGACAGCGAGTAGAGCCCCGCCTCGTGCGTGGTCGTCAGCAGGCCCACCAGCAGCAGATCGACCTTGAGGTTGAGCCAGAGTGCGATCGATGCGGGCTGCAACTGCACGCCGATATGCAGGGCGGAGCGAACCAAACGCGGCTCGGTCCGCGGCGCCAGCGCTCGCAGCCCGAGCCGCCGCCCCAGTGCCGCCGCCAGCGTGGTTCCGACCGCTGCGATCGTCAACAGCGCGGCCAGCATCGCCAGCTCCGGCGTCAGCCCTACGCCCGCCTCCAGGCCGAGGGCGAGCAGGAGCTGCACCACGGCCCCCGCGGCGATCACCCAGCCGTAGGTCCTCAAAGCCCCGATCCGCAGCAGTAGCGCGGTTGCCATCTGCCCGATCAGGGTGAAGGGGATGGTCGCCGCCGCGAGGATGACCGTTGCCGGGCTGGCACTGCCAAGCAGCGCGCCACGGATCGGCAGACCGACGGCGAGCGTTATCGCCATCCCGACCAGGCCGAGGGAGAGTGCGAAGAACGACGCCAGGTGGGCGAGCTCGACGAGCGAGGCTTCCTTGCGGGCCATCATGCGGCCGATCGAGTGCTCCACCGAGAGATGGGAGACGACCCAGATCATCGTCGCCAGGTTGAGGGCGAGGGCGTACTGGCCGCGGCCCTCCGGGCCGAGCGCGCGGGTGACGACGAGGCTGAGCAGGAAGAGAAAGGCGAACTGGACCGCGCGGAAACCGAGCAGGCGGCCGCCGCTGCCGATCGAGGAGGAGACCAGGAGGTCGGGCTCGCTCAGGGAGGCTGGCGGGACCTCGCTTCTCATGCGGCCGCTCGGTAGCCGATGGCGCACCAGTAGGGGGGCTCGTCCGAGAACGCCACGCGCTCGAGACCGGCAGCCTCCATCATCGAGCGGATCTCGGCGGCCGTGAAGCGCTGCTCTAGCCGGGTCCCGAACCGGTCGAGGGCATCGGTTCGCATCGTGTAGAAGCTGGCAGCCCGGTAGGTCGAGAGCGGGAAGCCGTCGACGTCGGCGCCCAGGCGCTCGAGGAGCCCGGCGCTGCGGGCGAGCGGCAGGTAGACGATCGCCGCGATCGCCGAGGTCAGCCACAGTTTCGGTCGCTGCGGAAGGTGGCTGATTCCGCGGCGGGCTGCGTCGGCGAGTCGCCAGAGCCCGCGGAACCAGGCGGGGCGCCGGTCGAGCGCGTAGTACAGGTAGAC
Source organism: uncultured Solirubrobacterales bacterium (assembly GCA_963817945.1). Lineage (GTDB taxonomy): Bacteria > Actinomycetota > Thermoleophilia > Solirubrobacterales > 70-9 > VRUE01. The sequence goes on from CAWFQH010000003.1 coordinate 184,057, forward strand.
CAGGAAGGGCGCGCCCGGCCGCAGCAGCCTCGCGCAAGCCTCGATCCCCGCTTGCGTGTGGGGAACGTGGTGCAAGACGCCGAGGCTGTAGCCGAAGTCCATCGAGGCGGCTGCCACCGGCATCTCGTCCACGCTGGCAACGTGGAAGACGCAGTTCGGGCGGTCGGCGAGAGCCCGTTCGGCGACTTCGATCGCGGCGGAGCTGGCGTCTATGCAGTGCAACGTCTTCACTTTCGGCGCAACGTGGCGGGCCCACCTGCCGCTGCCGCAGCCGAGGTCGAAGCCGCTCGGGTCGGCCGGCAGCAGATCCCAGGGAAAGAGGCGGAAGTACTGGCGGAACCGTTCCTCCAGCTCCGCCGCCGGCAGATCCGTCTGGTCGAAGCTGGCCCACTCGTGCCCGAATCCGACCACGGTCGCAGCGTCGACATTGCGATCGGCCGTCGGCTTGTCTCTGTGCTCTCCGCCGATCACGCCGGGCGCCCGTCCCGGGCCAGCAGCCGGGAGTAGAGAGCGTCGACATCGCGCAGCAGCCGGGCTGCGGAGAAGCGGGTGCGAGCGTGCTCCCGGGCGCGGGATCCCATTCGGCGGCGCAGCTCGGGGTCGGCGGCGAGCCGCGCCATCTGTGCCGCGATCTCCCTCTCGTCGCCCGGCGGGGCGAGGTAGCCCGCTCCCTCGACGACGATGTCGCTGACGCCACCGACTGCGGTCGAGACCGCCGGCCGGCCCGCGGCTGCAGCCTCGATCAGGGCGACCGGCGTGCCCTCGTTGTCGGAGGTGAGCAGGGCGGCGTCGCTTCCGGCCGCAATTCGCGCGAGGTCGCGCCTATAGCCGAGGAAGCTGACGGAGTCCGAGCATCCAAGCTCCTCGGCCAGCTCCTCGAGCTGAGGCCGCAAGACGCCGTCTCCGACCACGGCCACCCTGACGGGGGCGCCCTCCCCTCGGGCGAGAGCGACTGCTCGCAGCATCGTGTCGGGACGCTTGATCGCGGCCAGCCTGCCGGTATAGGTGAAGAGGACCTCGCCGGGACCGGCGCCGACCTCCTCGCGGAAGCCGGGATCGGGCTCGAGGCCGAGCGCGAGGAAGGGGCTCAGCTCGAGGCCGAGCGGAACGACCGCGAACTTGGAGCGGGGCGCGACCCCGAGCTCGACCAGCTCCTCGACGGTCGCCTCGCTGACGCCAATCAAACAATCGCTGATTTTTCCCAGGGCTTTCTCGATCAGTGTGAACACTCGGGTCTTCAATGGACCGAAGTAACCGCGGAGGACGTGGCCGTGGTAGGTGTGGACGATGAGCGGCCGCGGCCGCGGCGCGCACAGCGCCGCCACCCGGCCCAGCATCCCCGCCTTGGCGGTGTGGGTGTGAACGATGGTTGGCCGGAAGGTGCGGACGATCCGCACCAGGGCGATCAGCGCCAAAAGGTCCTGCAAAGGCCGGATTTCCGGGCGGAGCTGCGAGATGTGACGAACGGTGACTCCGTCGTCCAGCCCGGCGTGCTCCTCCTCTCCCGCTCCGACATTCCCAGTCACCAAGAGAGTCTCGTAGCGCGCCCGGTCGAGGCGGCCGCTGAGCAGCGCGACGTGATGGGCCGGACCGCCGAGATTCATCCGCGCGATCACCCGCAGCACGCGGACAGAAGAATTACCCGCAGGCATTGAGGCTATTATCGCCGCGCGAGGCGGCCAGTGACGATAGAAAGGTGGACGTGAGGTACCTGATCACCGGGGGGGCGGGGTTCATCGGTTCTCACCTGACCGACGCGCTGGTTGCACGGGGCGACACCGTCCTGGTCCTCGACGACCTCAGCACGGGTCGGCTGGAGAACATCGCGCCGGCGCTGGAAACGGAGGCGGCGGAGTTCGTCGAGGGATCCATTCTCGACCAGGCTCTGGTTGACGAGTGCACCGCTGCCACGGACGTCTGCCTGCACCTGGCGGCTGCCGTCGGAGTCGAACTGATCCTCGACCGCCCGCTCGACTCGCTGATCCGCAACGTGCGCGGCAGCGACATCGTCATCTCCTCGGTCGCCAGGCGGGGTGGAAAGATCGTCGTCGTCTCCTCCTCTGAGGTGTACGGCAAGAACAGCGTCGGTCCGCTGGCGGAGACGTCGGATCGCATCCTCGGGCCGCCTTCGACGGCGCGCTGGGCGTACGCCACCGCGAAGGCGTTCGCCGAGGTGTTGGCGAACGCCTACCGCTACGAGGCGAACACCGAGACGATCTCGGTCCGGCTCTTCAACACGGTGGGCCCTCGTCAGACCGGCGCCTACGGCATGGTCCTGCCGCGCTTCGTGCAGCAAGCGCTGAGCGGCGAGGACCTCACCGTGCACGGAGACGGCAGCCAGACGAGGTGCTTCGCACATGTGGCCGACGTGGTCGATGCGATGCTGCTCCTCTGCGACGCGGAGGGAGCGCCGGGCCTGACCTTCAACATCGGCTCGCCGCAGGAGATATCGATCCTGGACCTCGCCCGCCGCGTGATCGAGCGCACCCGCTCGGACTCGGGCATTCGCCTGGTGCCCTACGAGAAGGCCTACGGCAAGGGGTTCGAAGAGATCGGCAGGCGGCATCCCGATCTGTCGCTGATCCACGGCATCACCGGCTGGTCCCCGACCCGCACGGTCGACGACATGATCGACGACGTCGTCATCGAGCGAGCGAGCCGCCTCGAAGTGAACAAAGTCGCCTGAGATGCCGGAGGGGGTTCGTCTCGTTCTGGTCTTCGCCTCGGCGGCGGCTCTCGCCGGCGCCACGGTGCCGGCGGCCATCGCGATGGCGCGCCGGATCGGGCTGCTCGATTCCCCCGTCGGCTACAAGGCCCATTTGCAGGCCACCCCCTACCTCGGCGGCGCTGCTGTCCTCGCCGCGGCCCTGCCGGCCGTCTTGTTGCTCGGTCACGAGGTGGGTCGCTTCTGGCCGCTGCTCGTCGGCACGTTCGGCCTTGCCGTGGTTGGGACCGTCGACGACCGCGTCAACCTGTCGCCCTGGCTGCGCGTGGCCGTGGAGATGGGAGCCGCCTGGTTCCTCTGGTCTCAGGACCTCGGCTGGTCGATTCTCGCCAGCGACGCGGGCAACCTCTTGCTCACCGCGCTCTGGGTGACCGCCGTGGTTAACGCCTTCAACCTGATGGACAACCTCGATGGTGCAGCCGCGAGTGTGGCCGGGGTGTCGGCTGCCTGCGTGGCGATCCTCGCCGTCATCGGCGACGCCTTCGCCCTGGCGGCAATCGCCGCTGGGACCTGCGGCGCGCTGATCGGCTTTCTGCGCTTCAACCTCGCCCGCCCGGCTCGGATCTTCCTCGGCGACGGCGGCAGCATGGCGCTCGGGTTCCTCTTGGCGGGATGCTTGATGGTGGCTCCGTTCGGAGAGCTCTCGGGCTGGTCGGCGGTGATCGCGGCCACCCTCGCGGTGGGCTTGCCCCTCTTCGACACCGCTCTGGTGATCGTCTCTCGGCGGCGCCGCGGGGCACCGGTCTTCTCCGGGGCGACCGACCACACCACTCACCGCCTCTTGATCCGCTTGAAATCGCCTCGGGTTGTGGCTGGAGCACTGGTGCTCGTGCAGTCGATGCTCTGCGGACTGGCGATCGAGGCGACTCTTCTGGGCCCCGGGGCCGCATTTGCCGCCGCCTGCGTCGCATTCCTGTCAGGAGCGGTGACGATCGTTGCCGCCGAGGGGCCCCCGTGGATGCCCGTGTCCGAAGACTCCTGAGCGCTCGCGGCTCGTCGGCCGGCGACTCGGCCGTTCACGGCGGGGCGCGCCGGACGATGCTCGCCGCGGCCGGCTTGGGCTGCGGCCTGAGCCCGGCCTTCTACGGATACTTCGACATCTCGGCGTGGGGGCCGATCGCCCTTGCCCTGATCGCGGTCGCGATCGGGTTGCTGCTGGCCCGACCGGCTCTCCCAACCGGCCTTGCCGCGGTGGGGGTGACGGGACTCCTGCTACTCGCATCCTGGGCCCTCTTGTCGATCGGCTGGGCGGAGTCCGCCGACCGCGCGTTGATCGAAGGCGATCGCTGGATCATGCACGCTGTCTTCCTGCTTCTCCTCGTCTTGCTGATCTCCGACCGGCTCGACGGCGAGATCTTCGTCTTCTCGGCCGCGCTCGGCGTCCTCTGCATCGCCGGCTACGACCTGGCGGAGATGCTCGGCGGCGATGGACCGGCGCTCTTCGCCGGCTCGCGGCTGCTCGAACCGCTCGGCTACGTCAACGGCCTCGGCGGTTACTTCCTGCTCGGGTTCTGGCCCCTCATCGCCCTGGCCGAGCGAGTGCGCATCCCCGTCCTCGCCGGCACCGCCGCCGGGGGAGCGACCCTGCTCGCGGCGCTGGTTCTGCTGACCGAATCCCGAGGTACGGCTTTTGCCTTCGCGGCGTCGGCGATCGTGGCGCTCGTCCTCTTCCCGGGCCGTGGCCGGCGCGCATGGCTGCTGCTGGCGGTGCTGGGGGGCCTGGCGCTTGCCTGGGGACCGCTCACCGACGTGACCCAGCCGCTGCCGGCGGACGAGTTCGCGCCGCCCGCGGAGACGATTCGCCGAGCCGCCGAGTGGAGCCTGCTGGCAGCCGGCATCGTCGCCTCCGTCTGGGCGGTCGCCTGCTGGGCGATCGTCTCGCTCCGCCGCCGCTCGGGCGCCGCCGCCGACTATCTGCCCCGGATCTCCGCGGCCTTGCTGGGCGCGGTCGCCGTCGTCCTACTGGTCTCGGCCACGGCAGCGGTGAGCGATCCCGTCAGCAGGGTCTCGGAGGAGTACGACGCCTTCACCGAGCTCGAACCTGCAGGCTCCGGCGACAGGTTCACCTCGGGTGGAGGCAATCGCTACGACTACTGGCGCATCGCCTGGGGACAGTTCGCCGACGACCCCGTGCGCGGCATAGGGGCCGGGAACTTCGATCGGACCTACTTCCTCGAGCGCCGCACGAACGAGGACGTTCGTCAGGCGCACAGCATCGAGCTGCAAGCTCTCGGCGAGACCGGCATCGTCGGCGCGCTGGCGCTGGGCGCCTTCCTGGTCGCGGTCTTCGCCGGCATCTGGCGGTGGGCGCAGGCGGGACGCAGTCGCCAGTCGGATACGGCGCTAGGCGTCGCCGCTACCGGCGTCTTCGTCGTCTGGCTCGCGCAGACCAGCGTCGACTGGCTGCATCTCATCCCCGGGGTCACCGGGATCGCCCTGGGGGCGGCCGCCGTCCTGTTTCTCCCACCGGGCTCCGGCGAGGAGGAGCGGTATCTGCGGCGCCTGCCGCCGCTGGCGACGGTGGCTGCCCTGGTCCTGGCGGTGGTGGCGATCGTCTTCATCGGCCGGCCGACCTTGGCCGACCGCTTCAACAGCGAGGCGCAGCAGGAGCTGGAGCGGTCGCGCCCGCGGGCCGCGCTTAGCGCAGCTGCCGATGCACTCTCACTCAATCCCGATTCGCTGCAGGCCTACTACGCCAAGGCGGCGGCCCTGGCTCGGCTAGGTGCCTACAGGCCGGCAAAGCTGGCGCTGCTCGAAGCTGTCGAGCGAGAGCCGCACAACTACGTCAGCTGGGCCCTGCTCGGAGATCTCGCCACTCGGCGCGGCGACATCGCTTATGCCCAGCGTGTCTACGAGCGGGCGTCGAGGCTCAACCCGCGAGACCGCGAATTGCGGCGGCTGGGCTCGCGGCGCGCACTGGTCGAGCGGTTGCACGAGCGCTCGCAGCGAGCGCTATGACAGCCGTGGCGTCGCGGTGCCGCCGCGGCGGCGCTCGGCCTGGGTGACCACGTCGAAGAAGACGTCGTTGCGGCCGCGGCGCATGCGGTGGGGGAAGAGGCGGCGGGCGCGGCGGTGGGCGGCGACGATGGCGCGGAAGCTCGACTCGTGCGAGCGGGTCCAGGGGATGCCGAAGAGCTCGCGGACCCGGGGCGGCAGGGTCCCTTTGATGATGTGGTTCTGGACCGCGAGGTTGCCACGGGCCGCGGCCGGCACCGGCTGGCGGAACGCCACCAGCGGCGCCATCTCGAGCCCGTGCTCGGTCGGTTGCATCTGCGGCGACGCGAGCTTGGCGTCGAACCAGGCCTTGAACGCGCGGTGGGTCGCCGGCACCTCGCCGCGAGGAAGCTCGAAAAGCTCGCCGAACCGCACGTAGTCCTGCCAGAGGTCCTCGCGCTCGGCTTCGCTCAGCGGACGCACCAGCGTCTCGTACATCTCCCGGCCCGAGTCGGCGATCACCGCCAGCGTCCACAACATCAGCTCGGGGTCGAAGGCCGAGTAGGGGGTGCCGGTGGAATGGACTCCGGCCGCTTCTGGTAGCTCGCCCTTGACGCTCTGGTGCAGCCGGTGCACGCGCGCCAGCACCTCGTCGGCTTCGGCCCGCGTGCCGAGGAAGACCGTCTCCTGGATCTTCGCCGTGCGGGCCAGACGCTCGAACGGCCGGTCGCCGGAGCGGGTCGAGAGCATCGTCCCGGTGTAGGTCAGCGGTTCCAGCGCTCCGATCAGCAGCGCCCGCTGCCCGTAGAGCAGTCCGACGGCCCGATCGCCGTGGACGCGGCGCGCCATCGAGCGGCCGGCCGGAAAGTACGAATCGCTGTCGGAGGCCGCGGTCAAGGCCTACAGTGTAGTGCCGGCTACCTCAGCCGAAGACGGGCTCGGGCCGGCCCTCTTGCAGCTCGTGCGCGGCGAAGATCTCGTCGAGTTCCTCGCGCGTCAGCGTCTCGCGCTCGAGCGCGTTGGCGGCGAGGTCGTCGAGACACTCGCGGTTGGCTGCGAGCAGTCCCCGTGCGCGCCGGTAGGCCTCGCGGGCGAGCGTCATCGCAGCCACGTCGACGTCGCGGCGGGTGCGGTCGGAGAGCGCGTAGTCGTCGGTCGGGAGGGCGATCGGAGGCGCCCCGTCGGCGTCCAGCGCCACGCCCATCCCGAACTCGGAGACCATCTGCTTGCAGACCAGGTGCACGCGGTGCAGATCGTCGACCGCTCCCGAGTAGGACGCGCGCAGCACCTCCTCCTCGGCGGCGCGGCCGCCCAACAGCGTTACCAGCTCGTCGAGCAGCTCCTCGCGCGACTTCAGGTAGGTGTCCTCCTGCGGCGAGTGGCCGACGAAGCCGAGCGCCGGCCCGCGGGGGACGATGCTGAGGATCTCCGGTGGGTCGAGGCCGAGCAGGCGCCGGCAGAGGGCGTGGCCCGCCTCGTGGTAAGCGACGATTCGCCGCTCGTTCTGGGTCAGACGCCGGGCCTGCTGCGAGCCGACCGACTGGCGCAACAGCGCCTCATCGAGGTCCTCGCGGGCCATCGCCTCACGCCCTGCCCGCCCGGCGATGATCGCCGCCTCGTTGAGCGCGTTGGCGAGCTGGGCTCCGGTCATCCCGGTCGTCTTACGGGCGACGTCGACCAGGTCGAGGTCGGGCGCGAGCGGCTTGCCCTTCGCGTGCGTTTGCAGGATCGCCTCGCGGCCGTCGCGGTCCGGGGGCGCGACGAGGACCTGGCGGTCGAAGCGGCCCGGCCGCAGCAACGCCTTGTCCAGCTTGTCGACGTAATTGGAGGCGGCGATTACGATCACCGTGCCCGAGTCCTTCTCGAAGCCGTCGAGCTCGACCAGCAGCTGGTTGAGCGCCTGCTCGCGCTCGCTGCTGCCGCCGTCGCCGCCACCACCGCTGCGCGCCCCCCCCACCGCATCGAGCTCGTCGATGAAGATCACCGCCCGGCCTGACTTGCGGGCCTCCTTGAACAGGCGCCGGATCCGGGCCGCGCCCCTGCCGACGAACATCTCTACGAAGCTCGAGCCGGAGGCGGAGAAGAAGTCGACGCCGGCCTGCGCGGCGACCGCCCGCGCCAGCATCGTCTTGCCCGTCCCCGGCGGGCCGAACAGCAGCACGCCGCGGGGCGGCTGCGCGCCAAGCGCCGCAAAGCGGTCGGGGTCGCGCAGCCACGCGGTGACGTCCATCAGCTCGTCCTTGGCGGCGTCGACGCCTTGCACGTCCTCCCAGAGGACCGGCTTGGTCTTGCTCGCCTTGACCGTCTCCGGCTTGGTCGCCCCCAGCGTGCCTCGCAGCAGCGTCACGAAGACGAGCAGCAGGCAGAGCATGAAGAAGATCCCGAAGATCGGGTACCAGTCGAAAAGGAAGTTCTGGATCTCGGTAGAGGTCAGCGCTTGGACTAGGTGCATGGGTTCCCCGGCGGCATCGATCGCCCCTCTAGGAGTGTCCGGACATATCGGCGCCGCTCCAATCGCACATCCGTCCGGGGCGCCTTGTTGCAGGCGATAGGCAGCTAGAGCTCGCGGCGGCTGATGACGCCGCTCTGCAGGGCCCGCTCGGCGAGGGCGACCCGCTTGCGATTCTGCGGCAGGTCCTCGACCCCGAGCTTCTCGAAGAGCGCCCGCATGTGGGTCTTGACCGCGTCGACGCTGAGGTGCAGCTCGGCGGCGATCGCCTGGTTGGTTGGCGAAGTGGCAAAGGTGTCGCCGTCCTTGAAGGGACGGCAGAGGGCGAGGAGGACGCGCCGCTGGCCGGGAGAGACCGTCGCCGCCGCGCTCACCTGGCTCGCCGCCACGGTCGCTTCGGGGGCGCTCTCGCCCGGCCGGCGGAAGAGGACGGTGGTGGCGCCGAAGCGCAGCGTATCGCCGTCGCGCAGGCGCCGTCGCCCGTCGACCCGCTCCTCGCAGACGAAGGAGCCGTTGCGGGAGAGGCCGTCGTCGAGCAGGGTGCACTCGTCGCGCACGACGTCGATCTGGGCGTGCAGGGCCGAGACCTCAGCGTCCCAGTCGAGTCGCAGGTCAGCCGACTCGCCCCGGCCAACCCAGAGGGCGGTCGTCCCCTCCTCCACGACGACGAGCCGCTGCTCGCCCTCCCCGTCGCGGTAGACGAGGAAGGGACGACCGCCGCGTTCGGCCTCGATCTGCACCTTCAGCTCGGCGGCGCTGGTCTGAGGGGGCTCGGCGCTCATGCGACGATCCTAAGCGTGTGAAGTTATGCACCCATACGGTGGTGAACCTCACTCGATTCGCCAGGCCGCTCTCGCGGGGTCCGACGAGGTGCTAGGCGCGCTCGACCTGCGAACCGCCGACGATCGCCTCGAGGCCGTCGTCGCCGAAGACGATCCAGGCCTTGTTGCCGCCGTCGTAGTCCGGTGCCCACAGCTTCAGGGTCGCCGGCCGTCCCCAGACGGTGACCTCCTCCTCGCCGGTCTGCTCGAGGCCGCGCCAGATGCGCACGAAGGGATTGGCCTCCCACTCCTCGCCGATCGTCGTCGGCTCCCGGTGCCCGGGGTGGACGCGGGTCTCCGGCGGCAGCTCCATCAGCCGCATCACCGAGTCGCGCAGGTCGGCGAAGCCGCTCGCCCCCGGCGCCATCGTCCCCCCGACCGTCCCCTTAAACAGAACGTCGGCGGTGAAGAGGTCACCGCCGTTGACGAGGAAGGCGAGATGTCCGGCCGCGTGCCCGGGCGTGGAGATCGCTTCGATCTCCAGCCCGCCCGTGCTCAAGGTTTCGCCGTCGCCGAGCGTCACCGCGACCTCTTCGGGCAGTTCGCTCGCGGCTTCGGGATGGGCCACCAGCGGTGGTCCACCGAGCCGCTCGCGCGCCTCGCCGAGGCCGGCGACGTGGTCATGATGCGGATGGGTGACGAGGACGTGGGTGATGTCGATGTCGTCGCTCTCCGCCCGCCCCAGGAGCGGTCCCAGCTCGTCGTTGCCGTCGATCAGGACCCCCTTCCCGCGCGGCCCCTCGGCGACGAGGTAGGCGTTGGAGAGCCAGGTTGGGTTCTCGGTCCGCTCGACGATCAAGGCCGCTGCATGGTAGCCGTGCGCCGCAGCGGCGGCATCGGCTCGGTACCGCTGTGTATGACGGCCATTTAAATGGGGTGGAGGCCGAGCTACGGTGGTCGGCGGTGACTGCTGGGAAGTCCCCCAACAAGAGAAACGGGCCCGCTCCTTGAGCAAGCGCCCGGTGGGGGCGCTTGCGGGCATAGCCATGATCCTTCTCCTCGCCGCCCCGGCGGCCGGGGCGGGGGCGGTGCGTGACGTCGTCGTCGACGAGCCGGGAGCCGCTTCCGCGCGCATCTCGGCCAGCGCAGCGACCGAGCGCTATCCGGTCAACGACGGCAGCGGTGCGACGATCGCGATCGCGGTCACCACGGCCTGCCAGGTCTCATGCGACGCAGCCGAACCGCAGCGGATCGCCAGCTTCATTGGCACCCTGATCCACGGGCCTGAGATCGACCTGCTGACGATCCAGCTCGACACCCCCGGCCAGCTCGAATTCGACTGCGGCCTCGGGGCGCAGGCCTGCTACTACCCCAGCCAAGACAAGATCGTCATCGGTGGCAGCGACATGTCGGCCTACGACGGGGTCAGCCGCGAGTTCGTCCTCGCGCACGAGTACGGGCACCACGTCGCCAACCACCGATACAGCCCGGCGCCATTCCCCGCGGCAATCGACTGGGGACCGCCGCGCTGGGCGAGCCTGGAGCGGGTCTGCCAGGCTCGCCGGCGCGGCATTCTCTTTCCAGGGGACGAGATGCTGCACTACCGCGAGAACCCCGGCGAGGCATTCGCCGAGGCCTTCGCCCGTTATCGCTTCCCCGACGACCCGTCGCGCTGGGCCTGGATCGACTTCCTCGAGCCCGACGCGGCCGCCTTCCGCGCGATCCGCGAAGACACACTCCACCCGTGGCTGGGGCGAACCAGCATCCGGCTGCAGGGACGGGCGCCGCCGCGCCGCCGAGGTGGGGTGGTCGAGGCGCTCCGCACGCCCCTCGACGGCACCGTCAGCCTGCGGCCCAGCGACGAGCTGCGCCGCCGCTACCAGCTGACCCTGTTGAGCGCCTCCGGCAGCCTCCTCAGCACCTCCCGCCAGGGCCTCAGCATCCGCCGCCAGCTCAACTTCACGGTCTGCGGCCAGTCCCGACTCCGCCTCCTGCTGGAATCGACTCGCCGTTCCGCCGCTCCCTTTCAGCTACTCGTGCAGCGACCCTGAGATAATCCCCGCCAGGGCCCTCCCAGGCCCATCCCTAGGGGGCGTAGCTCAGTTGGTTAGAGCGCCGGCCTGTCACGCCGGAGGTCGCGGGTTCGAGTCCCGTCGCTCCCGCTCTGGGCACCGCTGAATCCCGATCGGGTTTCAGGCGTTCCGCACGGGCCGCCTGGAAGTAGGGGACCAAGCCGCTGCGGGGTTTGACGGAGATGATCTGCCCGTCGTCCTCCCAAACCTGCTCGAAGAGACTGAGCAGTAGACGGCGACGCTCGGCTGGCGCGGTCTCGACCTTCCAGAAGTCGGCGAAGTTCGACAGCAACTGCTCAGCCTGCGCCGCTTCAGGGTCGAGGCTCCAACTACCCCACCAGGACGTGCTGCTCTCGGACCGATAGCGGCTAAGCGATTCTCCTGCGAGCGCACGCGGCCAAATCTGCCGTCCACTCGATCGACACGACCTACTTGCAGCATGCCGGGCGCGATCGGACGCGGCTCTACGACGACGCCACGATCCCGATCACGCTCGCCCACAAATACGCCGCCTACCCGCTCACCACGGCTGGCCGGGTTCTAAAAGCTGCACGCAGAGGAGCATCTTGATCGCGCGATGGCTGCATAGGAGAGGCCCCTAACCGCGCAGGACGAGATGTCAAAAACTCAAGTGTTCTTGCTCAAACAGTATCCAGTGTGGTAGGGCTGTGCTCAGGGACACTTTACCAATAATGAAAGGGCGAACCGAACCATGATAGACACTACTGAACCTATCCAGGGTTACCTCACCGATGAAGAAATTGTGCCGATACTCGAACTGTCAAAACAGCAATTCATCGATGGCAAGAAACAGGAATATAAAATTGAGAACGACCAAATTCTAACAGCGTTAAAAAATATTAACAATTCTGATGATTACGTCAAAATTATCTGGCGTGTACAACAAGAGAACCCACACGATGAACGTTTCTTCGATACCGATTATTTGGCGCGCGGTCTAACGAACTTGAAACTGTTTTACTCGTTAGAGGTAATAGATGGAAAGAACCTGCACTCGTTGTCCAAAACTTTAGATGTTTTTTGGCATGCTCATCAGAATTTCAGTTTCGAGTATGCGAACTTTTGCGACAAGGTGTTCGGCCCGAATCAATTTCTTCATCACCTACCAACGGATAAACGGGACAAGGTTGTACAGGAAGCTATGGAACGGCGTTACGACTATACGCGAACTATGGTGGAGAAAATGTTCAGCGTTGACGAAACGTTTTGGGGCCAAGACATCATCATATGCTGCAGTTACGACTCCCACACAGCAGATGGTTTCGTCTTTTGGAAGCCAGCGTTAATGGCAATGGAGCCGGCATGCGATCTCTATCCTGATAGGGGTTTGAATGAAGAGTTAAGGAAGAAAACGAACTTTGTGATAGATGGTTTTTCTTCCCTTAAATAGGTTGTGCGGGATTATCTGCCTCAACTGAGTGCCGCCTGGTGTTGAGCAGTATGTCTTCGGCTTTCGTGATAGTGGCGAGGTCGAGACCAACGACCTAGCTGGAGCGGCGGCTGTCGGGCTCGACTCCCAGGCATGGGAGGACTGGCTAGCGGACTCCGAGGAGAGCATCGCCGCCATGCCCGCGATGGGCCGCCGGATGAGCGCACGGACTGGATCAAACGTTCTTGCAGTGTGAGCGACAGTCTTAGCGACTGCCACCGTCCACCCGCTGATACGGCGGTTGTGGGAGATACGAAGTTAGGGGAGCGCAGCGCACACGCAACTGGCCTGAAGACAATAAGTTGAGCCCGCGGCCAAGGCTAATGTCGTCAGAATGGGGAAACAGCCGCGAGCCTGGATCGTGAACTTCGACAGCGATGCGGTCATAGACTTCGAGGACGTGAAGTCGCAGGGAGACCGCAAGGCGGTCTTCAACGTGGTGCAGAAGCTGAGGGATCTCGGGCCGGACTTGCCGTCGCCGCATATGAAGTCGTTGAAGGGCGAGGCGAATCTGTTCGAGCTGCGGCCGAAGCAAGGGACTTGCGAGGCTCGGCCGATCTATGCGCGATTCAGCAGCCGATTCGTGATTCTGGCGATAGCCGCGACGAAGAAAGACTTCGATCGGGCGGTCGCGGAAGCGAGCGATCGGCTAAAGCGCCACCCTTGATTCCGATAATAGATCTATTATCATGAGGTGACGATGACAACCTCCGACAAGACCTTCGATGCCCTCTTGGCCGAGGAGCAGCTTGCCGATCCGAGCTTCCGGGCGGAGTGGCAGAGGTTCGCTCCTGCGCGGGAGTTTGCGGCAACGCTGCTGCGTTATCGCGCTGAGCACAAACTGAGCCAGAGAGCCCTGGCGAAGAAGCTGGGCGTTTCGCAGCCTCGGGTCGTCAAGCTCGAGTCCGGGGAGCACAACCCGGAGATCGACACGATCATCAATGCTGTCAGGCGGCTGGGGATCGAGTTCGTGCTCGACGTTGCGCCCGCGAGCCGCAAGCCGGCGCTGGTGACGGCGCCAGCTCAGAAGCACGGGGCAATCCGCCACGACGATGTCTCGGTCGTGGCGGCTTCGTCGATGTAGCTATTCCCTAGCGCGTGTAGTCAGCGCCGCAATCGCTAGGTCGCGTTCGCTTCACTCCCTCGGCGGCGTTGCCTCCATGGGGGCGGGCGTGACGCAGCAGGGTTTGCATCTCCGTCGCGCGGCGGATCGGCGACGCGGAGGGGTGCAGACAACGAACTGCCCGCCCACGATCAGCTGCGGCGGGGTCGCCGAGAAGGCCGTCGGCTCGACGCGGTTCACTGTGTCCTCGTGATCTCCTATTCCATGAGCCTGTCGGCCGACGGCTACATCGCCGGACCCGACGGAAGCTTCGACTGGGCGGTGCCCAGCCAGGAGCTGCACCGGTTCCACAACGAACGGGTCGCCGCGATCGACGCCCAACTGCTCGGCCGGCGCCTCTACGAGACGATGCTCGTGTGGGACACCGAGGAGTTCTCCGACCCCGTGATGGCGGAGTTCGCCGAGATCTGGCGCCCGCTCGAGAAGGTCGTGTTCTCGACCACGCTGACGAGCGTCGAGGGCAGCAACCGCCTGGCCACGGGAACGCTCGAGGAGGAGATCGCCGCGCTCGGGGACCGGAGGATCGCGGTCGGCGGCGCCGGCCTTGCGGCGGAATGCATGCGGCGTGGGCTGATCGACGAGTTCGAGCTGTTCGTCATCCCGATCGTGGTCGGTGGCGGCACGCCGTACTTCCCGCCGGACGTGCACATCGACCTCGAGCTGGTCGAGACCCGCACGTTCGGCGCGACCGTGTACTTGCACTACCGCCGGCGCGGCTAGAGGGTCAACTAGCCGCAGCACGCGCCGGGAGCGTTGGGGTTCGAGCGCGGCCGGCTGGGGCAACAAATGGGGCAACATGCCCCACAGATTCCAGCCGATCTCCACGTAGTTCGATCTCGCGAAAACCGCTCTAGAGCGCGCTCCACGTAGTCCAGCCGATCGCCCGCCTCAACCTCATAAACCCGAAGGTCGCGGGTTCGAATTCCGCCCGGGCTACGACCGGATCTCGATGCGGTGCCCAGAGGGGGTTTGACCCCCGTCGTTCCCGCTCTGGGCATCAATCGGCGATCGATGCCTTTTCCGCTAAACGACTGGCCCCGAATCAGCCGCATCCCCCCGGCGTTATCACGCGATCGCGGCAAGGCGGCGCCGCAGCCGGGCAGCATCGTGGTTGGCCCGGAAGGCAGCCGGTGGGTTGTCGACGTCCAGGCAAAAACGATGCGGCGCTCGCCCAAGTGAATGCCGACTGCCTACGGCTGGCGCTTGACCCATGAGAGGATCGCGCGGGAGTGGATAAGGACCGTACCGTCTGCCAACTTCAGCGTCGGCAGCTTCGTGTCGCCGGTTTCCTCACGCAGCTGCTCGCGTGAACCCTTACGCAGGAACGGAACCGGGTGGCCGTGGGCGGCGATCACCTTCTCGTACTCGATGCCCGCGTTGTGCAGCGCTTCCTGGACGCGGCGACAGGGGTGGACGCGGGGGCCGCCTTCGTCGCCGTGGCAGACGTACAGGGTCGGTCGCTCTGGCATCTCTCCTCCTCAAGACTGCGGGTTTTTGCATCCAGAGAGTGACAAAAGTGCGGCCGGCCGCCGCGATTCATCCCCGATAGGGGCCGGCCATGCGTTCACCGCCCCCCGCGCGCAAGCGAGCGGACGGGGGGTGGTGATGGGGGAGGGAGCGCTGGAGCGGCTACGAGGAAGCCGAAGCCCAGGATCGCCAGTCCAAGGACGACAGGGAGAAGAGAACCGCGGGATTCCGGGCGTCGCGGGCCCAAGGTGGCGACACTGCCCGCTTGCTTTAGCGATGCCTAAGCTACGACCGGATCTCGATGCGGTGCCCAGAGGGGGTTTGACCCCCGTCGCTCCCGCTTTGCGGTGAGGGGGAGCAGGTACCCTGCGCCCGTTGAAACTTCCGCCGTACACGAGTAGCTCCGTCGCCGTGGGCGTAGGAATATGGGCACTGCTCGCCTCGGCATTCGCCCTTGCGGCCGCCGCCGTCATCCCGATCCATGGCGATGTCCCGGCATACGCGATGGAGTCGGCCCTGCTGTTCCGCCTGGAGCGGGCGCTCGCCATCGCCACCGCGCTGGTTGTGCCCGCCCTTGTGCTGGGGCCGTTGCTCACGGGAATGCTTCCCAGGAGGCTGTCCACGGACGGGATTGACTGGGGGGAAGAGCGCGGTACCGTTGTCGACAGCCTCAAAGCGATGAACGAACGCCTGGATGAGCTGGAGACTGCACTCGCCAAGATGACGGACCTCAACGATGGCTGAGCCCCACGAGAAAGAAATGGCCGAGCACCGCGAGAAGGAATTTTCTCCCACCATCATCGTGCTTGGTCCCGGTCTGGGGAAGGCAAGGGGTCTCGGGGCGCTTGGGGGCCGCTGGAGTGTGCGTCGAAGCCGGCTGGGCGAATTGACGCCACACCACCAGCGGCAGCTCGAGTTCGACATCTCATCGGACTACCTCGACAAGCTCGGATATTCCTCTGGGCTGCGTCGCTTCGGGCCGAAAACCGTGTTGCACTACTACGCCGATCCAGGTCTGGTCGGTGAAGCTGTCGAGGAAGAGGGCGATCCTCTCTCGACTCGGACCTACCGGAGACTTCTCGAGGAAATTGCCGATCTCGACATCGAGCAGGTCGAGGAAGCGCTGACCGGGGGGGCGCTGCCCGAGGAGATGCTGGTCGGGGAGGAGCCGGCCGAGGATTCAACCGCGGAAGAGCGACTCGAGGAAATCCAGGGCGCTCTTCAGAGAAGCCGGCAACTGGGCGAACAGGCTCAGCGCGGCATCGACGCTCTGCTCGAGCGACGAGCAGCTCCGCGTAGCTAGGCCGAGCTAAGCCACACGCCTCCCTGCCTGAACGGGCTACTTCCTTTGCCTAGCCGAGCAGCGGATGCACCAGCCCGTGCTTTTCGCAGATCGCGGGCAGGCTCTCCATGTCGAACTCGATGTTGAAGCGCTCGCCGAGGGCGGCGGGGTCGAAGGTGCCGTCTTTGTTCGTTCGGTCGAACTCGAGGAAGAAGTGCTCGAAGCCGGCGGGGGAGATGATCTCGAGGATGCGGAGGGGCTCGTCGCCGGCGTTCCAGAAGGTGTGCCACTGCTCGCGGGGCTTGAAGGCGAGGTCGCCGGCCTCGGCGTAGATGACGTCGTCGCCGAGGAGGGCGCCCATCCGGCCCTCGAGGACGAAGCTGTACTCGTCGACGCCGCGGTGCCTGTGGCGAGGGGCGCAGAGGGAGCGAGGCGGCACCGGGTGTTCAACGAGGGAGAAACCGCCGCCGGATTCCTCACCGAAGACGAGGAAGCGGGCATCGCAGCCACCGAGCTGGGCGAGAGGCCCCTCGTTCGGCCCGACCTTGCGGGGGCCCTGTGAGGCGTCGAAGCGGCGGAGGGTCTCGGCGAGCTGGGCTGACGACATGGCGTTCTCCTTTTGGTCGAACAGCGGTGTGCGCCGAAGCTAGCAGCCGCCGCTCCGTCTGTCAAACTTCGTCGCACAGTGATGTCTACTCAAAGAAGTCCAGCGACCAAGCGGCAATACCGCAAGCGGCGTCGAGCTGAGGCCGAGGAGGAGACGCGTCGTCGCATCACCGAGGCCGCCGTCGACCTGCACGGATCGCTCGGGCCCGCGCGGACGACGATCAGCGCAGTCGCCAAGCGGGCCGGCGTGCAGCGCGCCACGGTGTACAGGCACTTCCCCGACGAAGAGGCGCTGTTCGGAGCCTGCTCCGCCCACTGGCGTGCCCAGCACCCACTGCCGGACCTGGCGGAGTGGGCGGCCGTCGAGGAGCCGGAGGAGCGGCTGCGCGTAGGGCTGAGCGCCCTTTACGCCTGGTACGAGCGGGGCGAGGGCATGCTGGAGAGGACGACTCGCGACGCAGCCCTGGTACCGGCGATGCAGGGCCCCGTGGAAGCGATGGCTGCCTGGCGAGCTGAGGCGGTAGCAACGATCGCCCGCGGACGCCCGGAGCGGGGGACGCGGCGGCGGCGGGTGGACGCGGCGATAGGCCACGCCGTCACTTTCGCCACCTGGCGCTCGCTCGTCCGCGAGCAGGGGCTCACCCGTGCGCAGGCGGTGGAGCTCATGCGCGGGCTGGTCGCCCTCGCCGCCGGCAACTGAGGCGCTTGTAGCATCGGCCGATGGAGCTCGGTGGGGACACGAAGACGGTGCTGCTCGCCGCTGGGGCGATGTTCCTCTGGGCGCTGCTGCTCGGCGTCTGGAAGTACCGGCAGATGGTCGAATCGGAGGAGAGCCTGGCCCACCCCTACGTAGACACCGCCCACCGGGCGGCCCTCCTCTACAGCTTCGCCCTGCTTTTGGTCGCTACCTTCGTCGAGCTGAGCGGCTGGAGCGCCCTGGTCAACCTGCTCGCGGCCGGAGCGATGGCCTTCTATTTCTTCGCGGCGGTTGCTGGCTACGCCTGGCACGGGTGGCGCCGCGACACCGACAACCAGTTCCGCGAGCCGATGGCCGGGCTGCACGCCTTCATGATCGCGCTGCTGCTCACCGAGATCGGCGCCTGGCTGGTCCTGGTTGCCGGCTTCCTCGACGCCCAGGTGCTCTAGCTCGCTCGGCGGGCGATGAAGACCATCTTGGTGTGGCGCAGTTCGTCCACCGGCTGCTCCAGCACTGCGCTGTGGTCGTGGCCGAAGACCTCGAGGCACTCCAGACCGGCCGCCTCAAGCGCCTCCAGTACGTCCGCTTCCGGGTGGTGGCGCTGCCGGTGCGCGTGCGTCTCGATCGCCTCGCCGCCGTTGGCCTCGGTCACTTCGAGGCACGCTTCTCCGATCGAGCGCGGCGGCGCGTCGGCGGCGGTTTGGCCGGTCCAGACGTAGCGCCGGCCGCCCCGCTCAATGACCTCGTCTTCGGCGAAGAAGGTGCGGAACGTCTCCAGAGTGTTGACATCGAAGAGCAGCAGACCGTCGGTCGCCAGGTTCGCCCGCATCCCTTTCAGCGCGCTCTCCAAGTCCTCGGCGTTGAGCACGTAGTTGACCGCGTCATCGAGCGACCAGACGAGGTCGAACTCGCCGAACACGGGCAGCTCGCGCATGTCGGCGACGCTGAGGCGCGCCCTGTTCCCCGCCTTGGCTCGGGCCAGCTCCAGCATCGAGGGTGAGAGGTCGCAGGCGGTCACCTCCCAGCCCTGCTCGAGCAACGGGAGGAAGCTGCGGCCGGTCCCGCAGCCGACGTCGAGCAGGCGGTTGCCGCTCAAGCCGTAGCGCTCCAAGGGGGCCATGAGGTTGCCCATCCACAGCTTGTAGTCGTGGTGGGCGGTGAACTCGTCGTACACCGGCGCGATCGCCTCGTAGGCCTCCTCAGCCCACCGGTTCTCCGTCTCTGCTGCTGCCGCCATGCCCTTCCAGACCGGAAAATTGTTAACAAAGTTTCACCGATCAGATTTGATAGTTTGTTCGACCATCGTGCAGGTTCGGGATCTCACCAACCGAGCGAAACGGGGAGAGGCTGCTGGCGACGGCTGGGAATGGAACGACGCCCACCGAGTGTGCCTGCGGCTCGCGTATCGCTACGCCAAGAACCCGAGCGAGGCGGAGGACATCGCCCAGGACGCTCTGCTCCGCGCCTGGCGCCGCCGCTCCACCCTGCGCGACAGCGGCAGCCGCAAGCAGTGGCTGGCGACGATCGTCCGCAACGAGGCGTTCCGCCAGCACGCTCGGCTGCGCCCCGACCCCGTGGACACGATGGAGACCGACGTTGGCGTCGACGACGAGCGGGTGATGGCCACGGTCGAGCGGGCCGACATCCACGCCGCTCTCGATCGCCTCAACGAGCGCGACCGACAGCTCGTGCGACTCCGCTATGAAGAGGACCTAACCCAGGCCGGCATAGCCCGCCGCCTCGGAATCCCGGAAGGGACGGTCAAGGTCCGTCTTCACCGAGTGCGCGACAAGCTCCGGCGCGAGATGGATCTCATCTAGCAGGGGGCGGAGACAGGGGGGGTCGATGGCCGGCAAGGAGGCGCCCCGGCCGTCGACCGCTATCCCGTTGCGGCCCGACGCATTTCTTCGGCTGCGGCAGTGGGACCGATGTAAGGGACCAGCATCGCGAAGAGCAGGTCGGGCAGCAGCTCCGGCAGGCGCTCGGCGCGGCCGGTGAGGAGCTCGTCGAAGATCAGGCCGGAGACCGCGCCGGCCGCCATTAGGGCGATGTTGTCGGGTAGCTCGTGTCCGTCGGCGAGGTCTTTGCCGTCCTCGAGGAACTCGGTGAACCGGTTGATCGCGTTCCAATGCCGCTGGCGGGCGTCAGCACCGGCCGCCGCCACCTCGACTATCGCCGTCCGGGCCAGCTCGGGATCGACGGCAAAGAGGCCGACGATCGTCTCCAGGCCTTTCCGCACGCGCTCCAGCCAGCTCTCGCTGCCGTTGCAGTTGGCGACGACCTCGCCCACGACACGCTCGACCACCTGGTCGTAAGCGGCGAGGAAGCATTCCTGCTTGTCCTCGAAGTGCTTATAGAAGGTGGTGCGGGTGGTGCCTGCCTCCTCAATCACGTCCGCGACCGAGGTGAGCTTGTAGCCCTTGCGGCCGACGACGCGGATCATCGCGTCGAGGATGAGTTGCCGCCGTGATTCGGTGGTTGCCATCGGCCAGACCGCCAGGTGAGAACTGCTGGGTATAGAGATCATAGCGGCGTGTGTACGGAGGTGTTTATCGAGTCAGTTCCCGCGCCTCCCTGGCCGCCGCATCCGGGCCGATGTACGGAACCAGCGTGGCAAATAGGGCGTCCGAAAGCAAACCCGGGAGCTGCTCGGCGCGGCCCGCAACCAGCTCGTCGGCGATCAGGCCGGTGACGCCGCCGATAGCCATCCGCGAGGTATTGGCGGGCAGCCCGCGGCCCCCCGGCGCGAAGTCGCGGCCCTCCTCGAAGAGCGGCGTCAGTCGCTGCACGGCGACTCGGTAGCGACGCTGCGCCGCCGGGCCCGCGGCGCCGATGTCGACCAGCGCCAGGCGCGCCAGCTTCGGCTCCGCCGCCAGGACCTCGAGCAGCGCGCTCAGCCCCGCCCGCGCCCGCTGCGGCCAGCGTTCCTCCGATTCGTAGGCGGCCACCACCTGGCGGACGAGGACGTCGACTGCGTTGTCGTAGGCGGCCAGGAAACACGCTTCCTTGTCCTCGAACAGCTCGTAGAAGGTGGTGCGCGAGATGCCAGCCTCCTTGGTCAGGTCGCCGACGGTGGTCGCGGCGTAGCCCTTGGCGGCCGCGACCCGGATCGCGGCGTCGAGCAGCCGTTCGCGCTGGGAGCGGGCGACCACCTCGGGCGGCAGCCGGTGGCGGCCGCGCGGTGGGCGCCACGGCCCGGTACTCGCCGCCTCCACCCGTTCAGACCTCGCTCGAGGAGACCGTCTTCTCAGCCTTGCGTGACTGCCGCAGCGCCTCCTCCTGGCCGAGGTAGGGGACGGTGGTGATGTAGACGATGTCGGGCAGCAGCTCGCGCAGGCGCTCGGTGTTACCGGCGAGGATCTGGCCCACGATCAGCGACTCCGCCGCCGCCAAGGCGGCCCGGCCAGCGCTGGAGGGAATCGCTTCCTCCTCGACCGGGTCGTTGCGGCCGAGGTCGAGCAGCGACTGCAGGACCCGCTTGCCGGAGGCGTAGAGCTCGAAGGCGCGCTGGCCGCTGGAGGGCGCCTCGACCAAGGCCAGCCGGGCAAAGGCGGGCCGGCTCGCGAGCAGGTCGAGGAAGGCGGCGGCGGCATCGCGAACCATCGTCGCCCACGGCTTGTCGGGCGAGTAGGCGGCGACGATCCGGCCCATCGCGTCAGCCAGCGAGACCTCCATCGCCGCGTGGAAGCAGTCCTCCTTGTCCTTGAAGAGCTCATAGAAGGTGG
Source organism: uncultured Solirubrobacterales bacterium (assembly GCA_963817945.1). Classification (GTDB taxonomy): domain Bacteria; phylum Actinomycetota; class Thermoleophilia; order Solirubrobacterales; family 70-9; genus VRUE01. The sequence continues at coordinate 205,348 of CAWFQH010000003.1, forward strand.
CGCGCGAGACGCCGGCCGGCTCGCATATGTCGGCGATCGTCGTCGCCGCGTAGCCCTTGCCGGCACAGCTCTCGGCCGTCGCGACGAGGATTCGTTCGCGCTGGGAGTGCGCGACCAGTGGGTGGGGGAGATCCTCGCGGCCGGCCGGCAGTCGTTCCCGCTCGATCAGATGGCCGAGGTCGGGGGCGGTGCTGCGTTTAGCGGGCGGCGGCGACATGGGGGCTCCCGGGCAGACAGCGTCTCGTAAACGCAATTGTACACCCCGTGCGCGCCTCGGTGGACGAATCAGTACCGAGTTAACAATACGGCGTCTGCTGGGAACGGGGGCGGGATTCGGGCTCTCGGTCACTCAGCATATGCGCCGCTGTTTGTCGCCCGCCGCCGCCGCTTGCGGGGAGTGCGCTCCGTCCATCCGGGAAAGCGCGGCCTCGATATCGGTGCTCAGCATGTCGGCCATATCGCGGCTGAAGTTCTCCTTGACGACCATTCGCAGGACCGCGACGGACTCGGCGTTCGGTGGCAGGGTGTAGGCGGGGACGATCCAGCCGCGCTCGCGCAGGCGCTCGGAGAGCCCGAAGACGTCGAGGCCGCCGCTCTCGGTCGGCCGCACGACGACCACCGGCAGGTAGCGGGCGTCGTTGAGCAGCTCGAAGCGACCGGAGGCAGTCAGCGCCTTCTCCAGAACGGCGGCGTTCGCCATCAAGTTGGTGGTGATCCGCTCGTAGCCCTCGCGGCCGAGCCGGAGGAAGTTGTAGTACTGGAGCAAAACCGCATTGCTGGCCCGGCTGAAGTTGAGGCTGTAGTTGGCCATCTCACCGCCCAGGTAGTTGATCTTGAAGACCAGCTCCTCGGGGACGGTCTCGATGTCGCGGAAGACCACCGTCCCCATTCCGGGGTAGACAAGCCCGAACTTGTGGTTGGAGACGTTGATCGAGCGCACCTGCTCGAGCCGGAAGTCCCATTTCAACTCTGGATAGGCGAAGGGGGCGACGAAGCCGCCGCTGGCGGCGTCGACGTGGATCGGGATATCCCAGCCCTTCTCGTCCTTGACCTGGCGCAACAGGGCGTCGATCCCCTCGATGTCGTCGATCTGGCCGGTGAAGGTGGTGCCGAGGATCGCGCCAACGGCGATCGTGTTCTCGTCGAGCAGCAGCTCGACCTCGTCGGGTCCAATCGTGTGCCGCTCGGGCGTCAGCGAGACGACGCGCTGCTCGACGTCGAAGTAGCGCGTGAACTTCTCCCAGCAGGTGTGGACGTCGGCTCCGAAGACGACGTTCGGCCGGGCGCTCTCGTCGCCGCGCCGCGCCCGCCAGCTCGCCTTGTGGGCGAGGAGGCCGAGCATGATCGCCTCCGAGGAGCCGATCGTCGCCGTGCCGCACGGCTGGCCGCCGGCCGGCGCGTTGAAGAGGCCGCCGATCATGCTGATCGTGCGGTGGTGGATCTCCTCGGTCTGCGGATACTCGTCCTGATCGACGAAGTTGCGGTTGAGCGTCTCGGTCGCCAGCTGCTGTGCCTCCGGCTCCATCCAGGTGGTGACGAAGGAGGCGAGGTTGAGCGCCGGGTTGCCGTCGAGGTTGAGCTCGTCGTGGATCAGCTGGTAGGCAGCGCGGGCGGGCATCGAGCCGGCGGGTATCTCGTGCGCCGGGATCTCGTCGGTGAAGTAGCGGCCGCCGTAGGTGGTGCCGTTCAGCGTGCCGCCGTCTTCGCCGCGGCGGATCTTGCGAATCATCGACGCACTGTACATGCGGGCGAGCGGGCGGCCGCGAACTTCGGACCGCCGTACAAGGCCACGGGCGGCGATGACGGCGACCATTCGACGATGGATGGAGCGCTCCGCCAGATCGTCGCCTTCGGTGGGGGCGGGTTCTCAATGGAGTCCGGGAACCCGCTGCTGGACAGCTACGTGCTGGAGCTGACCGGCGCGGCTAGACCACGCGTTTGCTTCCTGCCCTCGGCGAGCGGTGACGCCGACCACTACGTGGTCCGCTTCTACCGCGCCTTCCCCGCCGACCGCTGCGAGGCCAGCCATATCTCCCTCTTCCGCCGCGAGCAGGGGCCCGCCGACCTGCGCGAGCACCTCCTCTCCCAGGACCTGATCTATGTCGGCGGCGGCAGCGTCGTCAGCATGCTCGGTGTCTGGCGAGCGCATGGAATCGACGCGATCCTGCGCGAGGCATGGGAGCGCGGCGTCGTCCTCTGCGGGCTCTCGGCCGGCTCCCTGTGCTGGTTCGCCGACGCGGTGACCGGCTTCCACGGCGAGCCGCAGCGAGTCGAGGGTCTCGGGCTACTGCCCTTCAGCAACTGCGTCCACTACGAGCCAGGGTCGCGGCGGCGCTTCGCCTACCGCGAGTTCCTGCGGCAGGGCATGCGCTCCGGCTACGCGGCCGAGGACGGGGCGGCGCTGCACTTCAGCGGCACCGAGCTGTGCCGTGTCGTCGCCTCGAGGCCGGCAGCGCGCGGCTACCGACTCGACCTGGTCGGCGACCGCGTGGTGGAGATGCGGATCGCGACCACCTATTTGGGCGATCCCGGGGCAACCCGCTACCTGGCGCCGCTGCCGGACGCGATGTCGACCGCGGCGGCGGCGTGATCTCCCGCGTCCTCGCTCTCGGTGGTCACGACTTCAGCTCGCGCCCGCCCGACCGCGCGGTCTGCGAGCTGATGCTGCGGCTGGCAACGAGCCGTGCCGGCGGACGCCCACGCATCTGCATCCTGCCGACCGCCAGCGGCGACACCTCCGAGCAGATCGGCCGCTTCTACGCCGCCTTCGGCGAGCGGCCATGCGAGCCCTCCGACGTTTCCCTCTTCCGCCTCGGTCGCCGGCCGGTCGAGCTGCGGGATCACCTTCTCGCCCAGGACCTGATCTACGTCGGCGGCGGCAGCCTGCTCAACCTGCTCGCGGTCTGGGATGCGCACGAGCTGGGCGCGATCCTCAGCCTGGCCTGGCGGCAGGGGATCGTCCTCGCCGGTCAGAGCGCCGGCGCGATGTGCTGGTTTGAGGCCGGCATCACCAAGTCGTCGGGCAGGGCCGAGCCCGGCGCCGGCCTGGGCCTGCTCCGCGGCAGCCTCTGCGTCCACTACAACAACGAACCGGACCGCCGCGCCACCTACCTCGAGGCCGTCGGCAACGGCATGCCGGGCGGCTACGGACTAGATGATTACGCCGGTCTGATCTGGGAAGGCAACGGCGAACCGGCCGCCGTCACCGCCCAGCGCGGCGCCCGCGCCTACCGCGTCGCCAAGGGAGAGGACGGCGTAGTCGAGTCCCCCTTACCGGCCCGCTTCCTCCCCGCCCCAGCTCCAGCAGCCCTACGCGAGGACATCGCCGAGTACAGGCGAGTGACCCGTATGCGCCAACGCGCCGGCTGGCTCGGTTGAGCCAGCTTGCGCGAACGGCTGGGCCGCCGGGCGACAGGCGCTGTGGCTGGAAGAGGGGATCGGGTGTCCTCGAACGGGCGGATACTCAAAACGACGGCCTAATTAGGCCGTCGTTTGTCCGGGCGAGGACACCCGATCCCCTCTATCCCCCCGCACCCGCCGCAGGCGGCGCAGTCGGGTCACTCCCGTCTTCCCCGGGGTTCTCCCGCGCGATGTAGTCCTCGGCCAGCAACAGGTTCTCCTTCGCGCGCTCGACCACGTTGAGGATGTCGTTCATCAGCGCGACCTCCTCGACCTGCTCCTTGACGAACCACTGCATGAACTGCTCAGCCCGGTAGTCCTTGACCTCCCGCGCCAGCTCGAACAGCGCGTAGATCTCCTCGCCGACCCGCTCCTCCTGCTCGAGCGCCATCCGCACCGGCGCTACTCCGTCGACGTAGCTCGTCTGCTGTGACTTGATGTCGGGGATGCGGACCTCGGCGCCGACGTCGAGCAGGTACTGGACCATCATCATCGCGTGCTCGCGCTCCTCCAGGGCCTGCCGGTAGAAGAAGCTGGCAAGCCGCGGCAGCGTTTCGGCGTCGTAGTAGACGGCGGCGCCGACGTACTGCTGCGAGGCGGCGAACTCGTTGGCGATCTGCTCGTTGAGTGCGTCGGCGAAGCTCTTCTCGGGCATGGGTTCCTTTCAGTCGGTCCAGCGGAAGCCGACCGAGGCTAGCCGCGGCTGCAGCGGACTCGTCGGCAGGCCCGGCGGTGGGTCGGCTTCGTTGTAGCCGCCGGGTGCGGTGTCGTTGGGGGTGTCGGGGTGGAAGAGGGCGGCGAGGACCTGGATCTGACCACGGCCGACGCCGAGCTCCCACTGGCCGCCGCCGTAGGCGCCAATGTGCGCGCTGGCGCAGTAGTCGTAGGTGTCGCAGAGGTCGCGCAGGCCGCCGATCCGCGAAGGCTTCACGTTGACCATCTTTGGCTCCCAGGGGAGCTGCTCGATGTCGGCGATCGAGTGGATCGGCGCGTCCCAGGTGAGCCGGCCGCGGATCGGCTCCAACAACGGCCGGGTCTCCTCGTTGACGTCGGGATCCTCGAGCCAGGCCTCGGGGAAGGCCTCGATCAGCTTCCGGTAGAGCTCGGGGTCGGTCTCGACGTCAACCACCGTGCCTTTGTAGAAGCCCTTGAGGTCGAGCGAGTCGACGGCGCCGGTCGCGACCAGCTCGGCGATCAGCTCATCGCCCCAGTCGTTGGTCGGGTCGAGCTTGAAGCGCAGGTCAGGGTAGGGGCCGAGCTTGCGCCGCATCGTCTCGATCGAGGACGGCTCGTCAGGGCCCGGGGCCAGCCGCATCGAGCAGACGAAGGAGACCGGCCGTGGCTCGCGGCTGAGCACCGTCTCGATGCCGGCACCGGCCTGGCGCAGTGCCAAGTCGAGCGCCGCCGACTCGAAGGCCCAGCGGCGGTAGCGGCGGGAGACGTCACGCTGCGGCTCGGAGGGGAAGGTGTCGACGTCGGCCATGAAATCGCAGAACTCGCCCAGGGTCGCGTGCCCGGTCAGGTCCAGTACGGGACCGGCGTCCTGCAGGGCGACGTGGTCGAGCGCGTCGTAGGTGACGTCCTCGCCCAACCCCTCCTCGCCGCCGCCCCGAAGGTGGATCACCGTTGACAGCCGGTCGAAGCCCGGGATCTGTAGCTCCAACCCCTCCAACTCGTAGCCCTCGATCTCCAGCGGCAGGTCGGCGAGAGCGTCGAACGTGGCCATCGACGGACAAGTCTATGGAGGCGGGCGAGCCGCCTGCGAGACTCGGCATAGCTGATGAAGCACACGGCTCATGGCTATTGGCTCGAGGAGGCGGGTGCGATGCAGCCGCTGGCGTCCCTCGAAGGTCAGCGGAGTGCCGACGTAGTCGTGATCGGCGGCGGGTACACGGGGATGTGGGCCGCCTGGCATGCGAAGGCGCTGGAGCCGGCGGCGCGGGTTGTGCTGCTGGAGGCGGACGTCTGCGGGCGAGGGCCGAGCGGTCGGAACGGCGGCTTCTGCAACGTGATGTGGTTCTCCCTCCCCAACATGCGGGCACGCTGGGGGGACGAGGCGGCGCTGGCGGTGGCGCGCGCCTCGGCGGAGGCAGTAGCGGGGATCGAGTCGTTCTGTCGCGAGCAGGCTGTGGATGCCTGGTTCCGGCGCGGTGGCTATCTGCAGGTCTCGACTGCACCGGCCCACGACGGCCTTTGGGATGAGGCTCTGGCTACCTACAGGCAGCTCGGCGGCAGCGACGGCATCCAGCCGCTTGACGCGACGGAGGTCGCCGCCCGCTGCACTTCGCCCGCCTTCCGCGGCGGCGCCCTCTACCCGGACGCGGCAACCGTCCAGCCTGCTCGGCTGGCTCAGGGCCTGCGCGAGCGGTTGCTCTCTGCGGGCGTGGAGATTTTCGAGCACTCGGCGGTGCGATCGATGCGCCCCGGCGAAGTCCAGACCGCCGCGGGTGCCGTTCGAGCTGGTGCCGCGGTGGTCTCAATCGGCGGTGCTGCCAAGGCGCGGAGCGGACCGCTGCGCAACGCGCTCACGCTCACCTCCTCCCACATCGTTCTCACCGAGCCCGTGCCCGACGCACTCGAGGAGATCGGCTGGACCGGCGGCGAGTGCGTTACCGACAGCCGCGCCCTGATCGACTACTTCCGCACCACGCCCGACGGGCGCATCGCCTTCGGCTGGGGCGGTGGCCGGATCGAGATGGGCGCCCGCCTGCGCGGCCGCGCCGAGGTCGACCCGCAAGTGGCGGCGGCGACCGCCCAGCGCCTCTACGCGTACTTCCCGTCGCTGCGAACCGCGGGCCCAGGAGGCAGTCCCGCCCGCATTACTCACGCCTGGGGCGGCCCGATCGACGTCTCGCCGACCCACCTGCCGATGATCGTCCCGTTTCACGGCGGTAACGCCTTCGCGGCCGCCGGCTACACCGGCAACGGCGTCGGCCCCTCCTACATGGTCGGCCGCGCCCTCGCCTCGCTTGTCCTCGACCGCCGCGACGACCACTCCCGCCTCCCCATCGTCGACCCCTCCCCCCAACGAGTCCCCCACGAGCCCTTCCACTGGCTCGGCGGCGAACTCATCCGCCGCGCCCTGAGGAGCAAGGAGGAGGCGGAGCTCTCCGGCCGCCGTCCAAGCTTCCTAAGCAGGGCGATCTCCAAGCTTCCGGAGCGAATCGGCTTCCACATCGGCCGGTAGCTGCGGCGCGGCTAGATGAGGAGGTGGGTGTCCCTCGAACGGGCGGATACTCAAAGTGCCGGTCTCATTAGACCGGCACTTGTCCGGGCGAAGGACACCCACCCCCTCTACCACCTCGTCGTGACTACCTTCTTCCTGGTGTAGAAGTCGACGGCGTCGGTGCCGTTCGCGTGGAGATCGCCGTCGCAGGAGTCCTTCCAACCCGCGAACGGGAACCACGCCACCGGCGCCGGCACCCCCACGTTGACGCCGAGCATGCCGGCCTCGGCGCCGTAGCGGTAACGGCGTGCAGCCTCGCCCGAGGCGGTGAAGATCGCGCCGGCGTTGCCGTAGCGGGAGTCGTTGAGGAAGTCGAGCGCGGCGTCGAGGTCGGGGGCGTCGACGACGGTCAGCAGCGGCCCGAACAGCTCCTCGCGCGCCAGCTCCGACTCGGCGTCGGCGATCGCGATGGTCGGTCCGAGGTAAGTGCCCGCTGGACCGCCATCTCCGGGCGCACCACTCCCGTTCTCGCCCCGGCCGTCGCGCAGCAGCTCGGCGCCGTCGCTCTCAGCCCGGCCGATCGCATCCACCAGTTTCTCCCGAGCGCCTGCCGAGACCATTGGGCAGACGTCGGTCGCCGGGTCGTCGCCGGCACCGACCCGCAGCTCCGAGGCCGCGGCGACAAGCGCCGCCCGCACTTCCGTCCGCCGCGCCTCGTCGCCCACCGCGACGCAGACCGATCCGGCCAGGCAGCGCTGGCCTGCGGCGCCGAAGGCGGAGCCCATGATCGCCGGCATCGCCTGCTCCAGGTCGGCGTCCGGCATCACCACCAGCGAGTTCTTGGCGCCGCCGAGCGCCTGCACCCGCTTGCCGGTTGCCGCCGCCCGCTCGGCGACGAAGCGCGCCGTCTCGGCGCGACCGACGAAAGAGATCGCATCGATGTCGGCGTCGTCGAGGATCGCGGTGACCGCGTCGCGTCCGCCGTGGACGAGGTTGACCACGCCGGGCGGGATCTCCTCGACAGCGTCGACCAGCTCAACTATGAAGGAGGCGGGCCGCGGGTCCTGCTCGGAGGGCTTGAGGACGAAGGAGTTGCCGCAGGCGATCGCGTAGGGCAGGAACCAGAGTGGGATCATCGCCGGGAAGTTGAAAGGCGTGATCGCGGCGACGACGCCGACCGGCTGGCGCACCAGCTCGACGTCGACCCCGACGGCGACGCCCTCCAGCGTCTCGCCCTTCAGCAGGTGCGGGATCGCCGCCGCCGACTCGACCGACTCGATCCCCCGGCCAACCTCGCCGTCGGCGTCGGCCAGCGTCTTGCCCATGTCGGCGCTGACCAGCGCCACCAGCTCCTCACGCCGCCGCAGCAGCTGGTCGCGCAGCGCCAGCACCGCGCGCGCCCGCCGCTGCGGCGGAACCTCGCGCCAGCCCGGCTGCGCCGCGCGCGCCACCGCCACCGCCTCGCGCACCTGCCGCTCGCCCGAAAGCGGCACCAGTGCCGCCACCTCGCCCGTGGCCGGGTCGACGTCGTCGAGGGTGGCGACGCCGTCGACCGGCCTCCAGGCGCCACCCACGTAGTTCGCCAGCCGCGCAGGGGGCCGACGGGCCTCAAAGCGTCCTATTTGTCCGCTTTGAGGCCCATCGGCGGTGGTGTGGCCGTCGGTGCTCACGTCGTCGCCTGGGCCGGCGGGGCGGGGATCGGCGCCGCCGGTTCGAGTTCAGGCCGTACCGCTGCCATCCGCTCCGCCCGCCGCTGCTGCCACAGGACCAGCGCCACCGCGAGCGCGGTGACCGCGAACAGCAGCGTCGCCAGCGCGTTGACCTGGACCGGGATGCCGCGCAGGCTGACCCCGTAGACGTAGAGGGGGAAGGTGACGGTCGTCCCCGAGTTGAAGTTGGAGATAACGAAGTCGTCGATCGAGAGCGCGAAGGCGAGCAGCGCCGCGGCGACGATCCCCGGCGCCAACAGCGGCAGGGTGACGGTGCGGAAGGTGGCAAAGGGCGTCGCGCCGAGATCGGCCGCCGCCTCCTCCAGGTTGCGGTCGAAGCCGATCAGTCGCGAGCGCACGACCACCACCACGAAGCTGATCGAGAACATCACGTGGGCCAGCAGCAGCGTCGTGAAGCCCAGCGCGAAGGAGTAGTAGATGAACATCGAGAGCAGCGAGGCGCCGATCACGACCTCGGGCGTCGCCATCGGGATCACGATCAGCAGGTTCGCCGCCCGCCGCCCGAGGAACCGGTGACGGACCAAGGCGATCGCCATCAGCGTTCCGATCGCGGTCGAGATAAGGGTCGAGAAAGTCGCCAGCCGCAAGCTCGTCATCAGCGCGTCGTTCAGCTGAGGCAGCGAGAAGACCGTGCGCCAGTACTCGAGCGTGAAGCCCTCGTCGAGGCCAAAGGTCAGTTTGTCTTTTGGCGCCTCGCCGAAGGAGAAGACCGCGATAACGACGATCGGGATCAGCATGTAGGCGACGGCGAGAGCGGCGTAGATCGGCAGCGCATTGCGCCGCAGCCAGCTCCAGGCGTGGGTCGCGGCGCTCATCTCGCCGTTTCCTCGTCCTCGTCGCCCATGAAGGCGCCGGTTCCGGCGAAGCGGATGTAGATGACGACGACGGCGAGGATCAACGCCATCATCAGGAACGAGAGCGCCGCCGCCTCCGGGTAATCGCGCTGGTTTAAGTAGAGCGACTGGATGACGTTGCCGATCATCGCCTGCTGGGTGCCGCCGAGCAACTGGGCGTTGATGTAGTCGCCGAAGGCGGGGATGAAGGTGAGCAGGACGCCGGCGACGATGCCCGGCATCGTCAGCGGCAGGGTCACCTTCACGAAGGCCTGCCGCGAGGAGGAGTAGAGGTCCTTGGCCGCCTCGACGAGGCCCATGTCGAGCCGCTCCAGATTCGCGTAGAGCGGCAGGACCATGAACGGCAGGAAGTTGTAGGTGAGGCCGGCGATCACCGCCCCCGAGGTAGCGAGGACGCGCCCGTCCTGGGGGACCAGCGCCAGCGTCTGGAGGATGCTGACGACCGGGCTGTCGTCGCTGAGGATCGTTTTCCAGGCGATCGTGCGGACGAGGTAGGTGGTGAAGAACGGGGCGATCACCGCGAAAAGCAGCAGCAGCTTGAAGCGCCCGGCGCGGAAGGCGATCGCGTAGGCCAGCGGGTAGGCGATCAGCAGTGCCAGCACCGTCGCCGTGCCGGCGTAGAAGAAGGAGCGCACGATCTGGTCGATGTGGCCGGAGAGCGAATCGGGGAAGTTCCCCCACTCCCAGGCGAAGATAAAGCCCGTCGTCAGCGAGCCCGAGCGCAGCGCCAGTTCGCCCATGAAGTACATGGGCACGACGAAGAAAAAGATGAGCCAGAGCAGGCCCGGTCCCAGGAGCCAGTAGGGGACCAGGCGCTGCTTCAGCCTCACGCGATCACCCGGTCAGCACGTCCTGCCAGGCCTCGTTGACCCGCTCCAGGTCCGGTGGCGTGTTCTGGCCCGTGCAGTTGCGGGTGAACTCTTCGGTTGGGAAGACGATCTCGCTCTCCGCGAGTTCCGACCCCCGTTTCTCGAGCAGCTCTTTGACGCCCTGTACCGGCGAGATGTATTCGACGTATTCGGTGATGTCGACCGCTACATCCGGCTCGTAGACGAAGTCCATCCAGGCAAGTGCCGCGGCGGTGTTGGGGGCGCCCACCGGGATCACCATGTTTTCCATCCACTGGGTGCAACCCTCGGTCGGCATCCGCCATTCGGCGTCTTTGTTTTCGATCAGCGAGGCGTCGCCCGACCAGCCGATCGCCGCGACGATGTTGCCGGCGGTCAGGTCCTCGGTGTATTCGTTGCCGGTGAAATCGCGGATCTGCCCCGACTCGGCAGCCGCCCTGATTTTGTCGATCGCTTTCAACCAGTCCTCGGCGCTCGCCTCCGCCGGGTCGACCCCTTCGGCGAGCATCACCAACTGCGGCGATTCGCGCAGTTCTTCCAGCATCGTCACTTTGCCCTTGTATTTCGGGTCGAAGAGATCGTTGACCGAGCGGATCTCGGGCGCCTTGGAGGTGTCGACCCAGATCCCGGTCATGCCGCCCTGCCACGGCACCGAGAACTTGCGCTCCGGGTCGAATCCCGGGCTCTCGAGGCTGGGCAGCAGGGTTTCGAAGACCGTCGGCAGGCCGTCGTGATCGATCTCCTGCAGGTAGCCGAGGTCGTACATCTGCTTCGCCATGTAGTCGGCGACGACGAAGATGTCGCGCCCGCCCGATTCGCCCTGTTCGAGCTGCGGCTGCAGCTTGCCGAAGAAGCCGTCGTTCGAGTTGATGTCCTCGATGTAGTCGACGCTGACGCCGGTTTTGTCTTCGAACTCGGCGACCGTGCCTTTCGGTCCCGGGTCGATGTAGCCGGGCCAGTTGGAGATCGTCAGCTCGCCTTTGACGGGACCCGCTTTCGCCGTCGTCACCTCTGCGTCGCTGCCGCCGCCGACGGTGTCGTCGCCGCAGGCGGCGAGGCCCAGTGCCAGGGCGAACACAGCCAGCGCCGCGACCAGCATGGATCTATTGCTGCTCATTCAACTCACCTCTCTGTAGTTGCAGGCTCTCCCGCACCACGTGCATCTGCTCGGGGTCCCAGCTGAGCGCTACCCGCGCCCCGCCGCCCGGCAACCGCTGCCGTTCGGCCTCGCTGGCGTTGGGGACGAGCACGGTCATCCGCACGCCGTCGCCGAGGTCGACGACGATCTGCGTCGACGTCCCCAGGTAGAGCGAGCTTTCTACCGTGCCCTCGACCCGCGGCATGCCGTTGGCGGATAGCACCGCGGCCTCCAGCGGCTCGATTCGCAGCTTCTCCGGCCGCACCACCGCGTGGCAGCGGTCGCCGGGGGCCAGGCCGTCGACCGGCACCCGCACGGCCGGCCCGTGTTCCAGCCGAACCTCGTCGCTGCCGGCAACGACAGCCGGCATCAGGTTGGAGACGCCGATGAAGCCGGCGACGAAGGTCGTCGCAGGGCGCTCGTAGACGCCCTCGGGGTCCGCCACCTGCTCCACCCGGCCGCGGTTCATCACCGCGATCCGGTCGCTCATCGTCAGCGCCTCCTCCTGGTCGTGGGTGACGTAGACAAAGGTGATCCCGACCTCGCGCTGGATCCGCTTCAGCTCGACCTGCAGGTCCTTGCGCAGCTTCAGGTCGAGGGCGCCGAGTGGCTCGTCGAGCAACAGCACCTTGGGCAAGTTGACCAGCGCCCGCGCCAGCGCCACGCGCTGTTGCTGGCCGCCCGAGAGCTGGGCGGGGCGCCGCTTCGCCTCCGCCGCGAGCCCGACCCGCTCCAGCTCGGCGGCGACTCGCCGCCCGACCTCCTCCCTCGCGACCCGCTTGCGCTTCAGCCCGAAGGCGACGTTGTCCTCGACGCTCATGTGGGGGAAGAGCGCGTAGCTCTGGAAGACCGTGTTGGTCGGGCGCTTGTGCGGCGGCAGCTGGGCGACGTCGTCGCCGGCGATCCGGATCGTCCCTTCGCTGGGCCGCTCGAAGCCGGCGACCATCCGCAGCGTCGTCGTCTTGCCGCAGCCGCTCGGGCCGAGCAGCGTGAAGAACTCGCCGCTGTGCAGCTCGAGGCTCAGGTCGTCGACGGCGAGTAGGTTGCCGAAGCGCTTACTCACGCTCTGCAACTCGACGCTCGGAACGCTGCTGTCCATCATCTCCTCCGCGACCGGAACTACCCGATCGGAGCCTTCATAGACGGTAGCGCTGCGGGTTTGCGGGCTTCGGGGGTGACGGCGCAGGCCGGTCTCCCGTTCCACTTCATTCCCCCTCTGCGAAGGCGGGTGGGCGGGGCGATGGTTCCGGCGGCGGTTCCTCCAGCAGTCCCGGCGGCGCGACTTCGCGGCGGCGCAGGAAGAACGGTTCGCGCCGGTGGCGCCGCCAGGCCAGCAGCAAAGCGATCCCGATCGCCAGGAAGCCGACCCCGATCACGGCAGGCGGCGCCACGCCGAACCAGGAGGCCCCGGTATAGGAGTTGGCCGGGTCGGCGTAGTCGAACAGGGCTTTGAAGAAGAGGTAGCCGAGCAGCAGCGAGCCGATCACCGGCGCGACGCCGACGAAGAGGAAGTTCTTCGCCGACTTGCGCAGCTCGCGCCGGTAGTAGACCGCGCAGGCGATCCCGGTGAAGGCGTAGTAGAAGGCGATCATCAGCGCCAGCGCCGAGAGCGAGTCGAAGAGGAAGTTTTCGCTGATCAGCTTCGAGGGCAGGTACCAGACGACCGCGAGGACGCCGATGGTGACGGTCGAGACGACCGGCGTAAAGAAGCGGGTGCTGACCTCGCCCAGCGCCGACGGCATCGCCTCGGCGCGGGCCATCGAGAGCGAGGTGCGGGCGGCGGGCAGGATCGTCGTCTGGGTCGAGGCGAGGGCGGAGACGACGATCGCCAACAGGACCAGGCTGCCGAGCGGATCGCCGAGCGCAGCGTCGGCGTAGCTGGGCAGGATTTCCTCGTTGTCTTCGAATTTCTCCGCCCCGGCGATGCCCTGCCAGGCGACCAGGGCGGTGGCGACGCCGAGGTAGGTGACGAGCAGGATCACGGTGGAGATCAGGCCGGCCAGCCCCGGCGCGGTGACCGAGTGCTCGGTCTCCTCGTTGAGGTTGACGGCGCTCTCCCAACCCCAGTAGATGAAGACGCCGAGCAGCAGCGCCCCGGTCAGCGCTCCGCCGCTCTCGATCGCGAACGGGTTGAACCAAGAGAGCGAGGGGTCGACGGCGGGCGCCGGCGCGTCGCCGGCGAAGACCCTGTAGAGGATCACGGCGACGACGAGCAGCAGCGGCCCGATCTGCAGCACCATCAGCACCTTCTGCAGGTGGGCCGAGAGCTCGGTGCCGAGCACGCAGACCGTCGTCATCAGGGCGATCAGCGCCAGCGCCAGCAGGGTGACCGCGGCGGTGCTTTCTTCCAGCCCTTCGGCGCCGATCAGGTCGAAGAATGAGTAGGCGGCGACGTCGGCCAACGAGCCGACGACGAGGATGCCGGTGACGCAGATCGCCCAGCCCGTGATCCAGCCCGACTGCGGCCCGATCGCCCGAGTCACCCAGGAGAAGCTGGTGCCGCAGTCCTGGTCGGCGCGGTTCATGTAGTAGAAGGCCGCGGCGATGAAGAACATCGGCACGAAGGAGACGAGCAGGGCAGCCGGGGCCTGGAAGCCGACGACCACGACGATCGAGCCGATCACCGCCGCCAGCGAGTAGGCCGGCGCCGTCGAGGCGAGCGCGATCGTCAGCCCGTCGGAGAAGCCGATCGCGTCCTTCTTCAGCCCGTGCTCGCCGGCCTGCGCCCTCGGGTCCTCGGCGGATTGCGCCATTGCGTCGTTATCGTAACTCTCGTTACTATCTGATTTCCTTATCCGTTTTGTACAAGGAGTGTGCGCTTGCTATACCAAAAGGCAGCTTGTCAAAGTGCGCTTTGCGGGCTAGCTTTGTCCATAACGTCGTAGCACGAGAGGAGCAACGGCATGGCCATCGCGTCACAGAGCTCAGCTGTAGACACCAGTCTCCAGGAGTTGGCCAAGCGGCACCTGTGGATGCACTTCTCGCGCATGGGCTCTTACCTCGACGGGGCAGAGATCCCGATCATCGTCCGCGGCGAGGGCTGCTACGTCTACGACGAGCGCGGCAACCGCTACCTCGACGGGCTCTCCGCCCTCTTTTGCGTCAACGCCGGCCACGGCCGTTCGCAACTGGCCGAGGCGGCGGCGCGGCAGATGGAAGAGCTCGACTTCTACACGCTGTGGAGCTACGCGCACCCGCGGGCGATCGAGCTCGCCGCCCGGCTCGCCTCGCTGGCGCCCGGCGACCTCAACCGGGTCTTCCTCACCTCGGGTGGGTCGGAGGCGGTCGAGTCGGCCCTGAAGCTGGCTCGCAACTACCACCGCGTCCGCGGCAACGGCCAAAAGCACAAGACGATCGCGCGTGAGATCGCCTACCACGGCACCTCACTGGGAGCGCTCTCGGCGACCGGCATCACCGACCTGCGCGCCCAGTTCGAGCCGCTGGCGCCGGGTGGCTGCCACGTCCCCAACACGAATATCTACCGCTGGCCCGAGGACCGTCATCCGCTCTGGGCAGCGGATGCGATCGAGGAGCGGATCGTGTTCGAGGGGCCGGACACGGTCGCCGCGGTGATCCTCGAGCCGGTGCAGAACGCGGGCGGCTGCTTCGTCCCGCCCGACGGTTACTTCGAGCGGGTGCGCGAGATCTGTGACCGCCACGACGTCCTGCTGATCTCCGACGAGGTGATCTGCGCCTGGGGCCGCCTCGGCCACTGGTTCGGATGCCAGCGGTTCGCCTACCAGCCCGACATCGTCACGGTGGCAAAGGGGCTGACTTCGGCTTACGCGCCGATGGGCGGCGTGATCGCCTCCGATCGGGTCGCCGAGCCCTTCATGGAGGGCGACGCCTCCTTCGCACACGGCTTCACCTTCGCCGGCCACCCGGTCGCCGCCGCGGTCGCGCTGGCCAACCTCGACGTCTTCGAGGAAGAGGGCCTCTGCGACCACGTCCTCGCCAAGGAGGGCGAGTTCCGCCAGATGCTGGAGAGCTTGCGCGAGCTGCCGATCGTCGGCGACGTGCGCGGCGCTGGCTACTTCCAGGCGATCGAGCTGGTCAAGGACAAGGAGACGAAGGAGAGCTTCAGCGATGAGGAGTCCGAGGACCTGCTGCGCGGCTTCCTCTCGGGCGAGCTCTACCGCCGCGGGCTGATCTGCCGCGCCGACGACCGCGGCGACCCCGTTATCCAGCTCGCACCGCCGCTGATCGCCGACAGCGAGCAGTTCGAGGAGATCCACGACGTGCTGCGCGGCGTCCTCACCGACGCCTGGGAGCGGGTCCATCGATAGGCGCTCGATGCTGACCGTTCACAGCCTGCTCGACGAGCTCGGCCTCGACCTGGCGGCCGGGATCGACTCCGCCGAAGCGCCCGTGCGCTGGGTGCACATCTCCGAGCTGGAGGATCCGACGCCGTGGCTGTCGGGCGGCGAGCTGATGCTGACCACCGGGATCCCGCTCGACACGGCGACGAAGCAGCGCTCCTACATCCGCCTGCTGGCCGAGCACAACCTCGCCGGACTTGGCTTCGGGACGGGCTTCAACCACAAGAAAATGCCGAAAGCGTTGGTCGAGGAGGCGCTGAAACGGGACTTCCCCCTCTTCGAGGTGCCCTACTCGACGCCGTTCATCGCGATCACCGAGAAGGCCTTCGCGAAACTGGTCAACGAGCAGTACGAGGTGCTGCAGCGGGGGATCGCCGTGCAGCGAAGGTTGGAGCGACTGGTCCTCGAAGAGCGCGGCTTGGAGGAGATCGTGGCGACGATCGCCTCCGCCGTCGGCGGCACCGTGGCGATCCTCAACGGCCGCGGCGAGCGCCTCGCCGGCCGCGGCTTCCGCCGTCAGCTCTCGGCTGAGGCGGTCAACGCGATCCGCGACGAAGCGCTCAACCACACCCGCGACGGCCATCCCTTCGTCCCAACCCATCCCTCGATCGCCGGCCGGGCGCTGGCGCATCCGGTGATCTCGCCCGGCGGTGGGCCGCCGCAGGCCTGGGTCGTCGTCGTTCGCGACTCCGGCGGCCTCGGCGACTTCGAGCGATTGATCCTGCAGCAGGCGGTGGCGGTGGTGGCGTTGGAGCTGATGCGCCGTCGCGTCGCCCGCGAGACCGAGCGCCGCCTCGCCGGCGACGTGCTGGCCGGCGCCCTCGGCGGCCGCCTCGACCCCTCCGAGCTGCGCCGCCGCCTAGAGCCGTTCGGGATCGGCGACGAAGCCGCGGTGCTGGTCTTCGACCTCGACGACCCGGCGGCGGCGGAGCCGGCGCTGGAGCGGGCGCTCGCCGCCGACGCCTGCCCGGCGGTGGTCGCGCCGCACGCCAACGGCAGCCGCGAGCTGCTCTGCGCGGTCGTCGACGCCGCCGACCGCGACCCGGTCGACCTCGCCTCCGAAGCGCGCCGCGCCCTGATCAAGGAGCGCGGCGCGGTCCGAGCCGCCGCCAGCCGACCGGCGCCGCCGGAGGAGCTGCGCCACTCCTTCCACGAGGCGCGCTGCGCGCTGGAAGCCACCGCCTTCGCCAACGGCAACGAGCCCGAGGTCGCTTCCTGGCGCGACCTCGGCGCCTTCACGTTGCTGCTCTCGATCCAGGACGACGAAGCGCTGAAGCTGTACTGCGACAGCGTCCTCGGGCCGATCGAGGAGGGCGACGAGGAGTACGGCGGCGAGCTGCTGCGCTCGCTGGAGGCCTTCATCGAGCAGAACGGCCAGTGGGAGCGCGCCGCTCGGCAGGTCTACTGCCACCGCCACACCCTGCGCTACCGGATGCGCAAGGTCGAAGACCTGACCGGGCGGGACCTCTCGCGCGCCCACGACCGGATCGAGTTCTGGCTGGCGCTGCGGGCCAGGGAGCTGGTGGGGACGTGAGCGACCGATGATCGTCG
Organism: uncultured Solirubrobacterales bacterium; assembly: GCA_963817945.1. Taxonomy (GTDB): domain Bacteria; phylum Actinomycetota; class Thermoleophilia; order Solirubrobacterales; family 70-9; genus VRUE01. The sequence continues at coordinate 222,353 of CAWFQH010000003.1, forward strand.
GCATCCCGAAGGAGATCAAGCCCGATGAGTACCGGGTTGCGATCACCCCCGCCGGCGTGAGGGAAATGGTCGAGCACGGCCATGTGGTGTTGATCGAGCGGGGCGCGGGAGAGGGGAGCGCGATAGCCGACGCCGACTTCGAGGCGCAGGGCGCCCGCCTCGTGCCCGACGCCGCCACCGTCTTTGCCGAGGCGGGAATGGTGCTGAAGGTGAAGGAGCCGCAAACGCAGGAGATTGAGTTGCTGCGGCCGGGGCAACTGCTCTTCGCCTACCTGCACCTGGCGCCCGACCCCGAGCAGACGCGCGGGCTGCGGGACTCCGGCGCCACCTGCGTCGCCTACGAGACCGTCGAGGACGCGCGCGGCCGCCTGCCGCTGTTGGCTCCGATGAGCGAGATTGCCGGCAAGATCGCCACCCAGGCGGGCGCCTTCATGCTCGAGCGGCCGCTCGGTGGGCGGGGCATCCTGCTCGGCGGCGTGCCCGGTGTCGCGGCGGCGAACGTGATGGTGATCGGCGGCGGCGTGGTCGGGATGAACGCTGCTTTCATCTCGATCGGGATGGGCGCCGACGTCTTCGTCTACGACAAGTCGATCGACCGCCTGCGCGAGCTGGACATCGCCTTCGCTGGCAGCTGCTCGACCGTCTACTCGACGACGCTGGCGATCGAGGAGATGCTGCCGCGCGCCGACCTGGTGATCGGCGCGGTCCTCGTCCACGGCGCCCGCGCTCCTTATGTAGTGCGCCGCGAGCAGCTGGCGCTGATGAAGCCCGGCGCGGTGCTGGTCGACGTCGCGATCGACCAAGGCGGCTGCTTCGAGACCTCGCGGCCGACGACCCACCAGGACCCGACCTTCGAGGTCGACGGGATCACTCACTACTGCGTCGCCAACATGCCCGGCGCGGTGCCGATCACCTCGACCTACGCGCTGACCAACGCGACCCTGCCCTACGCGATCGCGCTCGCCGACCACGGCGCCGACGGCGCGATCCGGCGCGACCCGGGGCTGCGGTCGGGGGTCAACGTCGCCAGCGGCGAGGTGACTCATCCGGCCGTCGCTGAGGCGGTCGGCGCGACCAGCGTCCCAGTCGAGGAGGCGCTGGGCATCCAAACCCCCGCCGATGGGCCGAAAACGGCGCTCCGAGCGCCGGAATCGGCCCGTCGGCCACAAGAACCTGCGGAGGTGGATTGAGTGATGGCCACGGCAGAGAAGACCAAGCTGAGGAACTTCATCGGCGGTAAAGCCGTCGACCCGGCAGAGGGCGGGACCGAGGAGGTCGTCAACCCGGCAACGGGTGAGGCGATCGCCGAGGCGCCGCTCTCAACCAAAGCGGATGTCGACGCTGCGGTCGAGGCGGCCAAGGGTGCCTTCGATGGTTGGGCGGCGACGCCGCCAGGCGAACGGGCGCGGGCGCTGCTGCGGATGGCCGACCTGATCGAGGAGCGCGGCGAGGAGATCGCCGACCTCGAAGCCGCCGACGCCGGCAAGCCCCGCGGCGCCGTGATCGAGGACGAAATTCCGGTGATGGCCGACCAGCTGCGCTTCTTCGCTGGCGCCGCCCGCTGCCTGGAGGGGCGGGCGGCCGGCGAGTACATGGAGGCCCATACCTCCTTCATCCGTCGCGAGCCGATCGGCGTCGTCGGCCAGATCACCCCCTGGAACTACCCGCTGATGATGGCGATCTGGAAGATCGGCCCGGCGCTCGGCGCCGGCAACACGGTGGTGCTGAAGCCGGCCGAGACGACGCCGCTGACGACGCTGACGTTCGCCGAGTGGTGCGCCGACATCCTGCCGCCGGGCGTGCTCAACGTGATCGGCGGCCACGGCGAACCGACCGGCGCCGAGCTGGTCACTCACCCCGACGTCGAGATGGTCTGCCTGACCGGCTCGCCACCGACCGGCAAGTGGATCGCCAAGGCGGCGGCCGACACGCTGAAGCGCGTCCACCTGGAGCTGGGCGGCAAGGCGCCGGTCGTCGTCTTCGACGACGTCGAGATGGAGACGGCTCTGGAGACGATCGCCGGCACCGGCTACTACAACGCCGGCCAGGACTGCACCGCGGCGACGCGCGTGCTGGCTTCGAAGGCGGTCTACGACGACGTCGTCAACGGCCTCGCCGCGCAGGCGCAGGGGCTGGTGCTGGGGGACACCCTCGCGGCCGACACGACGCTGGGCCCGCTCAACAGCTCACGCCAACGCGAGCGGGTCGAGGGCTTCCTCGAGCGCAAGCCGGAGCGGGCCGAGGTAGTCACCGGCGGGGTGCAGCCGCAGCTGCCCGGCTACTTCCTCGAGCCGGCCGTGGTCGCCGGCCTCGAGCAGTCCGACGAGATGATCCAGGACGAGATCTTCGGCCCGGTGATCACGGTGCAGCCGTTCAGCGACGAGCAGAAGGCGATCGAGTGGGCCAACGGCACCCGCTACGGGCTCGCCTCCTCGGTTTGGACCCGAGACGTCGGCCGCGCGATGCGAGTCGCCAACGCGCTGCGCTTCGGCTGCGTCTGGATCAACGACCACATCCCGCTCGTCTCAGAGATGCCCCACGGCGGCTACAAGGAATCCGGCTACGGCAAGGACCTCTCGATGTACGCGGTCGAGGACTACACCGAGATTAAGCACGTCATGGTGAATCTGGACTGACCGTCCGCGCGAATACGATTCCCCGTCATGAAGCCGCTCGGCAGGGGAATCGCAGTCGCGCTGGTCGTCCTCGGGGCCTTCCTGGCCCTGGGCGCGGCGCCGGCTGAGAAGGACGACCCGCGCTGCCACGGGCGGCCGGCGAAGATCGTCGGCACCGACGAGGACGACAAGCTGCGGGGAACCCCGAAGCGCGACGTCATCTGGGGCGGCCTCGGCGACGACGAAATTGTCGCCAGCCTCGGCAACGACCTCGTCTGCGGTGGGCCGGGGGCCGACCTGCTGCACGGTGGGCGCGGAAACGACACTGTTGACGGCGGCGCCGGCAACGCCGACATCGTCATTGGCGACCTCGGCGACGACGAGCTCTTCGGTGGCCCCGGTAACGGTGACGAGGTCGCCGGCAGCCTCGGTATCGACATCATCAACGGCGGTCCCGGCAGCAACGACCTCGTCCACGGTGACTACGGCTACGACCGCATCGACGGCGGCACCGGCGGCGGCGACACCGTCTCCTTTGCCACCGACGTGGCAAGCGACAAAGGGGCTGGGGTGTGGGTCTCGCTGCCGACCCACAAAGCCCGCGGCGACGGCCACGATCGCGTCTTCCGCAGCGAGAGCATCGAGGGCTCGGCTTTCCGCGACGTCCTCATCGGCGACCCGCGCGGCAACACGATTGACGGTGGCCCGGGCGACGACAAGATCTTCGGCGGTAAGGGCAGCAACCGGCTCGAAGGCGGGCAGGGCAAGGACGGCTGCAAAGGTGGGCCGGTGCGCGTCTCCTGCGGCCGCGAACGGGCGCCTAACGGCTCCTCCTACGTCGAGCTCGACCGCACGCCGGGCGGGGGCGGCGGGCTTCTGATCGTCGGTGGTGGCGGCAACGACGACATAACGATCGGATTCGACGATGAGACCGCGGCTTTCGGCCTGACCGCGGCGAAGGGCATCGCGCTCGGGCCTGGCTGCGAACGTTTCAGCGAGCACCTGACGCAGGCGCTCTGTCCGGCCGGCCGCGCCCGCTGGCTAATGGCCGATCTCGGCCCCGGCGATGACAAATTCCGCGTCGAAGGCTCGTTGGCGGGCGCTCAGAATGTGCGCATCGCCGGGGGTCCCGGCGACGACACGATTCACGGCGGCCCCGAGGACGACCTGATCGAGGCGGGGGAGGGCGCGGACCGCCTTTACGGCGAGGCGGGCGCCGATGGCCTGATCGGTGGCCTGCCCGGTCCGACCTTTCTCTACGGCGGCCAGCACGGCGACCTGCTCGCCGCCGGCGGCGGCTGCGCCGGTGGCGCGATCGTCGGCGGTCCCGGTCGCGACGACGCCTCCTTTGCCGAGACCCAGGCCCATCCCGGTCTGCTCATCATTTCCTTCCCGCAGAACAAAGCCTGGATCGACGCTGTGCGCCGCTGCCGACCGGTTGCGCTGGCCGACTCCAACGAGGACATGGAGGGCTCCTTCGACTACGACGTGCTGATCGGCGACGGCGGTCCCAACGCGATGCTCGGCCAGCCCGGCAAGGACGAGTTCTACGGCGGCGGTGGTGACGACATCGTCGACGCCCGCGACGGCGTCCGCGACTTCGTTATCCAGTGCGGCGCGGGCAGCTACGTTCGCCGCCGTGGCCCGAAAGGCAAGCCGCTGCCGCCCGTGCTGCGCGGCACTCCCGCCGGTCGCGCCCTCACCGACTCTTTCGACCCGCCGACCCTGCTCTGCGCCGTCCGCAAGCATGGCACGCCGGTGCCGGGTCTGAACCACAGCGGCTAGCCGACCCGGCGGCATTCCTAATCGCGACCCAGGCCAGGGTGCGTCGAGCGCCTGCCAAGGGGACCCTCCCTGAGCGGCCCGGGCTCATCCCGGCTCGAGCGATCTCGGAAGTCGCCTTGACATTTGGAGAACCAATTGTCTACTCTGTCGCCTGCGTTCTGAAAACACGGATGTCCACGTTTACAGGACGTAACAGGGACAGGGAAACCGAGCCCAGGGAGGGCCGCAGAGGGAGCGGTCGGCAGGGGCTCAAGGGACAAGGAGAGAGCTGAACGTGAGAAGCTACGCGAAGGCATCGACCGCGGGATCGACCCAGAACAAGGTCACCGGCCTCGGCCGCTTCCTCGGTGGAGCTTTCATGACTCGCCATGTCTCAGATGGCGCCGGCGGGAGTGGTGCGCCTTCATACGCAAACGGGCGACCGCGTATCGGCGCGGCCAAAGCCGTGCCCTCCCTCGCTGCATTCGCCCTCCCTCTATTTGTCGTATTGGCAATGCTGCTCAGCGCGGTGCCGGCCCTCGCCGGCACCGTCACCAACGAACGGTCGCTCCTCTTCAGCTTCGACGGCAGCGACTCCTCCGTCGGCCCGATCGAGAATCCCGTGGCAGTAACCACGGATGATTCGACTGGAGATGTCTATCTGTTCAATGCCCCAGGTGAAAACCAAGGCCCGTCCGACAGCGAACCCGCGATCTGCAGGTTCAACGCCAATGGGGTAGCGCAGGCCTTCGCAGCCACTGGCGAATCGTGTCTGGACGGGTCGGATACCCCTGCTGGAGCCTTCGGCAAAAGTTTCGGTGACTTTGGCGTCGATCTCGCCCTCGATAACTCGGGGGGCTCTGGGGGGCCGGGCGAAGGGGAACAGGGCCGGATCTACGTCAGCGGGAGCGGCGGTCCGATTCACGCCTACGATCCTGACGGCAACTATCTCTGGACCCTTCCTCAAGCCGCGGCAGGACCTTGCGGCATCGCGGTGGACACCGAAGGGCACCTCTGGGTGGGGAACGGAAGTTCCTCCGGGGAAGACCGGTTCAAAGTCCTCGAGTTCGACAACACCGGCAGCCCGCCCGCCCAGATCGGCTCGGTGACGATTACGTTCGGTGAAGGGAGGAGGCCCTGCGGACTCGGTCTCAGCGAAAGCGGCATCCTCTATGTGGAGCGCAGCGAAATTACGGGGGGGGTCGACAAGTACGTAGGGGGTGTCTATGACTCCACGCTGGTGGGCACCGGCCATCAGTTCTTCGACGTCGCTGTCGATCAAACGCAGCCCGCCGGCCATATCTTCACCGCTGAGGGTGATCGCTTCGACGAGTACGAACCGTGCGAAGCGCCCGGCTGTGGGGCTAGCCTCGTTGCGGGTAGCCCCTTCGGCCGCGACCTGCTCGCACAGGCCCGCGGCCTGGCCTACAGTCCAAGCAAAGACTGGGTCTACGTCTTGGAATCGGTCACCGACACGGTCAAAGTCTTCGGCCCAAGGACTAGCGGCACGGTCCCGGATCCGGTGGTTGAAGATGCCACCGAAGTCGGCATCTCGAAAGCAAAGCTGAACGGCACGGTCAATCCGCAGAGCGTGCCGAACTCCTACCACTTCGAATGGAAGGAGGGCGAAGGCGCGAGCTGGGCCTTGGCCAAATCGTCCCCCGAGCAGTCCCTCCCCGAAGACAGCTCCCCGCATCTCGTCTCGTTCGACATCACGGGACTCAAAGCAAACACGAAATACCAAGTGCGCCTGGTCGCGACCAACACCGAAAACACCCTCGACGCTTACTCGACCGCGACAACGTTCACTACGGCCACCCCGCCCGTTCCGGCGGTCACGATCGATCCCCCCGCCTCGATCACCACGAGCAGCGTCGAGATCAGCGGCACCGTCAATCCGCAGGGCGACCCCGGCGCGACGTGGCGGATCCAGAGGAGCACCGATCCGGCCTGCGCTTCGGGGTTCGCCAACGGGCCCGTCCATGAGATGAACTCGGAATCGACCAGCCCGGTCGCCGTCTCTGAAGAACTCACCGGCCTGCTGCCAAACCAGCACTACTGCGTGCGAATCAGTGCCACCAACGGCGGTGGCACGGCCAACTCCGTTACCGAAGAATTCGTCACCGATCCCGTTCCGCCGACCGAAGTCGAAACGGCTTTCGTCGCGCCGCGCCTCGATACGACAGCTCGCCTCAACGCGCGTGTCAATCCCGAAGGCGCCACCTCGACCTATCCATTGGTCTATCGCTTCGAGTACCGCGAGGCAGGCGCAGAAGCCTGGACCGCCCTGCCTGAGCACGAATACACGGGCGGCAGTCACCAACAGGTCTTCGTCTTCGAGGAGGTCGCCGGCCTCACTCCCAACACCGCCTACGAATACCGTTTCTCGGCCGAAAACGACGCCGGCCCGGCCTCGCCGCAGGGGGCGATCAAAACCTTCACGACCCGTACGACGGCCGAAGTCACCCTCCCCGCGCGCGGCATCGAGCTGGTCAACAACCCCGACAAGGGCAACCAGAACGCGCTCAGCGGGGTGACCATGCTCAGTCCGACCAGCTTCACCGCCCGCCCGCCTGGCATCTCCCTGGACGGCGACAAAGCGACGTGGGGGGTGAGTGGCGGCGCGCCGGGGGCGCCCAACGGGACCGTGTCGACCTTCCTGGCCGAACGGACGCCGAGCGGCTGGCAGTCGCGCAGCCTGGCGCCCCCGACGAGCCAACAGGTCGGCGGCGGCGACCTGTTCTACATCGCCCGCGCCGCGACGCCCGACTTCTCCCGCTTCGTCTTCGACGCTGAGTACAGGCCGCCGTTCGGGGAAGCGAGCGAGTCGACCCGACTGCGGCTCGACACCCACCAGCACCAGGACATTCTCCAGACCTACAACTGGACCGTCGAAGGCGATGGTCCCCGTGCCTTCGACATGACCGACGACGGCGCCCACGTCATCGACATCAACCACGCCAGCGACCAGCTGGAGGAAATCGGGGATGGCTCGGGCGAAGTGCTCAGCATCATGCCCGACGGCACGCAATCGAGCTGCGGGCTGGAGGAGGGGCCGAGCTTCGTCGGTGGCTCTCCCAGCGTGACCGGAAGGGCCGCCGGGAGCATCTGGCGCGAGGGCTATCACGCGATCGCCACCACCGACGCCTCGCGCGTCTACTTTCAGGCGAAACCCAACGGCGAATGCGGAGCGCCCTGGGGCCTTTACGTGCGCAACCGCGAAAGCGAAGAGACGACCCTGATCGACGCCGGCACCGCGACCCAAGACGTCGGCTTCATCACCGCCACCCCGAACGGCCGCGGCGCCTACTTCGCGACCTTCAGCCAGCTCGACCCGGCCGACGGGAACGCAGGCGCCGACCTCTATCGCTGGGAGGAGCAGAGCGAAGAGTCGAGCTGCCTGACCTGCGTGGTCGCGAACGCCAGCCTGGCGACCGTTCCCATCCAAGGTTCTCAAATGTACAGGCCGATCCTGATCTCGCCGGACTTCTCCCACGCCTACTTCGAATCGGGAGAGGAGCTGGTCGCGGGCCATCCGCTGGGGGCGTCGGAGAAAAACGTCTACGTCCTCAGCGACGGCCAGATCCGCTTCGTCACCAAGAACGGCGACTTTGTCTCGGGCTTGTTGCATAAAAGCACCTCGAGAATCTCGGCGGAGGGCACAATGCTGGCCTTCGCCAACACGGCCCAACCCTTCTACACCGCCGATACGATCGCCGGCGACGGCAGCGACAGGCAGGTCTATCTCTACGACGACCGCGAAGCGAGCCTGGAGTGCGTCTCCTGCAACCGTGAGGGGGCGACTACGCACCCTGTCGCACCGCTCGGCGCCGGCGAGCTGCTCGGGATGTCAGCCGACGGCTCGACGCTTGCCTTCGTCACCGCCGAGGGGCTGGGGCCGCGCGACGTGAACCGCACCGTAGACGTCTACGAGTGGCGGGGAGGAGTGCGGCGGCTGATCACCGACGGAGTGACCGAATACCCGGCCAGCATACTCTCGGCTCCGATCGTCCAGGGCATCGACGCCGATGGCTCCAACATCCTCATCTCGGTCACCGACCCGGGCCTGACCGGCCATGAGCGCGACGGGGTCTCCAACCTCTACGTGGCGCGGATCGGCGGCGGCTTCCCGCGGCCGACCTCGGCGGTGCACTGCGACGGGGACGCCTGCCAGGGGCCGCTGGTCGCCCCACCCGTGCCGGGCGGGGCGGGGAGCGCCAGCTTCAGCGGCCGCGGCAACGTGGCAGGCAAACCGAGGGCCCGCTGCCGCAAGGGACGGGTGCGCCGCAAGGGCCGCTGCGTCAAACGCCGTGCGAACCAACGCAACGGGCGAGCTAGCCAGACCAAGCAAGGGAGGACGAAGTGAACCGCCGAGCGCTGATCCTGGGCCTGATCGCCCTCGCCTGTGCGACGCTGGGCAGCGCCGCACAGGCCCAAGCCGCGCCGCGCTTTGACATCAAGGCGACCTGGGGCGACACCAACCTGCCGCCCGGCGGGGCGGGAGTGTTCACGATCCAGGCCCGCAACATCGGCGACGCCGCCGGGGCCGAAGAAGCCCTGACGATCACCAACCAGCTGCCCGCAGGAGTCGAGGTCACCAACATCGCCTGGGATGGCAAATTCGCCGACCTGTCCTTCCTCTGCTCGGGGATCGGCACCGAAACGGCGACCTGTGAATTGCCCAGCTTCTTTGTACCCGTCTTCACGGAGGCTCCGGGGGTGGGCTCGGGCCCCTTCGCCTCCCCGAGCGGCTACCTGCAAACCGTGTACGTGGAAGTCGCGATCGACCCCGGGGCCGCGGGCACGGGAACCAACACGGCGACGATCTCCGGCGCCGGCGCGCCCAGCGCCAGCGACGTCGACCAGGTCAGCTTCAGCCCGACGCCCTCTGTCTTCGGGCTCGTCCCCGGCAGCTTCCGGGGCGAGGTCTTCGATCAGGCCTTCCCCGACGGCTCGCCCTCGCGCCAGGCCGGCGACCATCCCTTCGAGCAGCGGGTCAACTTCGACCTAAACGCGAAAAGCCAGCTGGGTTCGGTCGACGGCACCCGCGAGAGCCCCGCCAACGGGCTGCTGCGGACGGTCGAGGCGACGCTGCCGCGCGGCATGATCGGCAACCCCGAGACGCTGCCGAAGTGCGATCCGACCGCCTTCGCCGAATTCGGCGCCACGGGGAACTCGACCGCCTGCCCGGCCAACACGCAGATCGGCTACCTGAACGCCACGATGCTGCTCGGTGGCTCCAACAACGGACGGGGCTGCTGCCTGAACACCAACGAGTTGCTCTCCCGCGTCGCCCTATACAACCTCGAGCCGCCCAAGGGCACGCCGGTGGACCTCGGCTTCAGCGCCACCGGTTTTGTCATCGGCCACATCTACGCGACCCTTGACCCCGCCCAGAACTACGCGATCAAGTCGCTGACGCCCGACATCTCCTCGCTGGTCAACGTGCGCGGCACCGAGGTGACGCTCTGGGGCGTGCCGGGGGACCCGGCGCACGACAAGTTCCGCTTCTTCCCCGCAGAGCAACCCGGCGGCGTCGCGCTCGGCGCCCCCTTCACGGCGCCGATCCGCGCCTTCTTCACCAACCCGATGGACTGCGGCTTTGACAACGGCGGCATGCGCATCCGCATCGACTCCTACCAGCGCCCGGACCAGTTCAGCCCGCTGGAGGAGTACCCCGACCCGCTCAACGTCACTGGCTGCGGGGACCCGCGCTTTCGCTTTGAGCCGCAGACCTCGCTGCAGCCGACGACGCGGGACGCGGGCGCCTCGACCGGCCTCGACGTGCACCTGGAAGTACCCCAGCGCGACGACACGGTCGATGAAGCCAAAAAACTCTATGCCGAGGAAGGCTTCGTCAAAGGCATCGGCACGCCGCCGATGAAGAAAGTCGTCGTCACCTTCCCCGAGGGAATGACGATCAACCCGGCCGCCGCGCAGGGACTGGAGTCCTGCTCACCGGCCCAGATCAGCCTCGGGACCAACGACCCGGTCACCTGCCCCGATGCCTCCCAGTACGGCAGGCTGACCCTGCACACGCCGGCCCTGCCGATCGACGAACAGCCCGAAGGCTTCCTCTACATCGCCAAGCAAAACGACAACCCCTTCCACAACTTCCTCTCGCTGTACCTGGTCGTCGAGCAGCCCGATCGCGGCATCCTGGTCAAGGTGCCGGGACGAGTCGACCTCGATCCGCAGACGGGGCAAATCACCACCACCTTTGACGACATCCCTCAGTTCCCGCTCTCAGACCTGGAGATGAACCTAAAGGGCGGCCTCAGAGCGGGATTGGTCAACCCGCAGACCTGCGGCACCAAGACGATCCAGGCCACCTTCTACTCCTGGCACGACCCAACCACGCCGATCACGGTGAGTAACGACTACGTGATCACCCAAAACCCCGACGGCACCCCGTGCCTTAACTCACCAAGCGAGCGTCCCTTCAACCCGTTGATCAGCGGCGGCACGCTCAACAACCTGGCCGGCTCCTTTAGCCCGATGGAGTTGCGGATGACCCGCAACGACCTCGAGCAGGAGCTCTCGGTCGCCGAAGGCAAGGCCCCTCCCGGGCTGCTCGCCTCCCTGAAGGGAGTCGGGCGCTGCTCAGATGCGCAGATCGCCGCCGCGGCCAACCCGGAGCGGACGGGCATCGAAGAGCTCAACTCCCCCTCCTGCCCCGCCTCTTCCCTGGTCGGCTCGGTCGACGCGGGGGCCGGAGTGGGCCAGGTGATCACCTACGTCAAGGGCAAGATCTACATGGCCGGCCCCTACAAAGGCGCCCCCGTCTCGGGCGTGGCAATCGTCCCCGCCGTGGCCGGGCCCTTTGACTTGGGCAACATCGTCACCAGGGCACCGGCCTACGTCGACTCAAAGACCGCCGAGCTTCGCCTGATCACCGACAAGCTGCCGCTGATCTTCAAGGGCATTCCGGTCAGGGTCCGCGACATCCAGGTTCACCTCGACAGGGACCGCTTCACGCTCAACCCGACCAGCTGTGAGCCCTTCGCGCTGACCGGCGCTCTGTTTAGCTCCGAAGGCAAATCGAAGACCAGCTCGACCCCCTTCCAGGCGGCTGAGTGCGCCTCGCTGGGCTTCAAACCACGGATCACCACCCGCCTCTTCGGCGGCACCAAACGCGGCGCCCATCCCAAACTGCGCAGCGTCTACCGGGCCAGGCCCGGCGATGCCAACGCCGCCGCCGCGGTCGTCTCGCTGCCGCGCTCGGAGTTCCTCGACCAAGCCCACATCAAGACGATCTGCACCAGGGTGCAGTTCGCCGCCGAGAGCTGCCCGCCGGGCTCGATCTACGGCCACGCGACGGCGAGCACGCCATTGCTTGAGGAAACGCTCTCGGGCCCCGTCTACATGCGCTCCTCCGATAACAAGCTGCCCGACCTCGTCGTCGACCTGCACGGGATCGTCGACGTCGAGGTGGTCGGGCGGGTCGACTCGATCAGGGGCGGGATCAGGGTCAGCTTCGAACAGATCCCAGACGCCCCGGTCGACACCTTCACGCTGACCATGCAGGGAGGCAAAAAGGGCCTGCTGATCAACAGCCGCGACGTCTGCGATCGCACCTACCGCCTGCAGGCCAACCTGGAGGGCCAAAACGGCAAGCCCGCGACGCTTAGGCCCAAGCTCCAGGCCAACTGCAAGAAGGGGCGCAAGCACAAGCGCAGCGCCCGCGGGGGCTGATGGAGGCCCCGGCGAGGGCCCCAGCGCCCGCCAAGCGCGCCCTACCCTGGCCTGGCGCGCTTTGCGGGCTCGCCCTCGCCTGGCTTTGCCTGGCGCCAGCGGTCGAGGCCGAGCTTGTCCAGAAGGGCTCGGTCCGCGTCGCGGTCTCCGGCTCGCTCTCGCCCAAGCTCCTACCGAGGCACGGCACCGCGCCGATCGCGGTCCGGATCGGCGGCCGCATCTCCTCGAGCACCTCCCAGGGACCGCCGCAGCTGCAGGGGGTCGACTTCTCCTTCAACAGAGCCGGGCGGCTGCAGACCCAAGGATTGCCCCGCTGCCGGCTGGGCAAGATCAACCCCTCGACCACCCGCGAGGCGCTCCTTGCCTGCCAAGCGGCCCTGGTCGGCGAGGGCCACTTCTCGGCCAACGTGCGCTTCCCCGAGCAGTCGCCCTTTCCCTCCGAGGGCAAGGTGCTCGCCTTCAACGGCGTGCTGAGAGGGGCGCCGGTGATCTTCGCCCACATCTACGGCACCGAGCCCGTCCCCACCTCCTACGTCTTGCCGCTACAGATCAGCAAGGACAAGGGAACCTTCTCGACTCACCTGCACGCCTCCCTTCCCCGGGTCACCGGGGAGTGGGGCTACGTCACCGGCCTCAACCTAAAGCTCGGCCGCACCTACAGCGCCCACGGCAAGGCAAGGAGCTTCCTCTCGGCCGGCTGCCCCGCCCCCGAGGGCTTCCCGGGAGCGCTCTTTCCCCTCGTTAGATCGAGCTTTGCCTTCGAGGGCGGCAAGACCCTGACCACGACCCTGACCCGAAGCTGCAAGGCGAGGGGCTAGGAGAAGAAAAAGGAAAGCGATGAAACCGAAGCTGAGCTACGCCAACGTCATCTCCACGATCGCCCTCTTTTTGGCGTTGGGCGGCGCAACCGCGTTCGCCGTCAGCCAGCTCCCCCCAAAGTCGGTCGGCGCCAAGGCGCTGCGACCGGGAGCGGTCACCGCCGACAAGATCAGAAAGAACGCCGTCACCGCCCCCAAGATCAAGTCCGAAGCGGTGAAGAGCGGCAAGATCGCCGGCTTCGCGGTCAAGGAAGGCAAATTGGCCAACGCCGCGGTCAGCAACCCCAAACTCCTAAACGGAGCGGTCTCCACCGAGAAGATCGCCCCCGACGCGGTCACCGGCGCTCAACTAAACGAGGGGACTCTCTCCCAGGTGCCGAGCGCCCACGCCGCCGACACCTCGACCTTCGCCGAGTCGGCAAACCCGGTCGCCTTCGCCGCCGTGAGCCAGGAGGGGAACGTCGACACCGCCCTCTCCAAGGGCCAGATCACCGTTACGCAGGGCAAAGAAGCGGGGATCTATTGCGTCTCGGTGGCCGGCTTCTCGCCGAGGGGAGCCCAGGTCACCCCCCGCTACAACGGCTCGGGCAACCTCACCGCCTACGTGACGATCGGCGGCACCGGCTCTTGCGCGGCGCCTGCGGTCGAGGTGCAGACCCACAACGGCGGGCCGGCCAAAGCGCCGTTTTACGTGGTGCTTT